>JAGDZS010000005.1:24542-715355 GCA_049115595.1 Flavobacteriaceae bacterium | reverse complement strand
CTTTTTTCCAAAAAAATTGAAGAAATTCACAACTGTTTCATCATCACCTATTTACATTTCCGTTACCCAATTCCGAACACATAAACTACCCTCATATATACAAATAGAAACTTTACTTTTATTTAATTGTGTTCGTTTGACTTTTCTAATATCTTTGCACCTTCATTATATTAAGATAGATTGTAAATGATCAAAATTACTTTACCAGACGGAAGTATTAAAGAGTTTGAAGCAAACATCACTCCTATTGATGTTGCCAAAAGTATTAGCGAAGGGTTGGCTAGAAATGTTATTTCTGCAAACTTCAATGGAACAACTGTTGAAACAACCACCCCTTTAACCACTAACGGATCTCTTACATTATATACTTTTAATGATAAAGAAGGAAAGAAAACGTTTTGGCATTCATCTGCTCACGTATTAGCGCAAGCTGTATTAGAATTTCACCCAAATGCTAAGTTAACAATTGGACCAGCGATAGACAACGGTTTTTATTATGACATCGATTTAGGAGAAGAGATGATTTCTGAAAAAGACTTCCCTCAGATTGAGAAGAAATTTTTAGAATTAGCTCGTGGTAAACATGAGTTTACAATGCGCTCTGTTTCTAAAGCAGATGCTCTATCCTTATATACTAAAGAAAACAACCCTTATAAAGTTGAGTTAATTGAGAACTTAACTGATGGAGATATTACTTTCTGTGACCATGATAACTTTACAGATTTATGTCGTGGTGGACACATTCCAAATACAGGAATTATTAAAGCTGTGAAAATCATGAATGTTGCTGGTGCTTATTGGCGCGGTGACGAGAAGAATAATCAGTTAACTAGAATTTACGGAATCTCTTTTCCTAAGCAAAAGATGTTAAAAGAATATCTTGAGTTGCTAGAGGAAGCTAAAAAGAGAGATCACCGTAAACTTGGTAAAGAATTAGAGTTATTTACCTTTTCTCAAAAAGTAGGTGCTGGGCTGCCTTTATGGTTACCAAAAGGAGCAGCTTTAAGAGGTAGATTAGAAGACTTCTTAAAGAACGCTCAAAAGAGAGCTGGATATGAAATGGTGATGACTCCTCACATTGGGCAGAAAGAACTTTATGTTACTTCTGGTCATTATGCGAAATATGGAGAAGATAGTTTTCAACCTATTACTACTCCTAAGGATAATGAAGAGTTTTTATTAAAACCAATGAATTGCCCACATCATTGTGAAGTGTACAATTTTAAACCCTATTCTTATAAAGATTTACCAAAACGATTTGCTGAATTTGGTACTGTATATAGGTATGAACAAAGTGGTGAATTACATGGATTGACACGTGTTAGAGGTTTTACACAGGATGATGCGCATATTTTCTGTACACCAGAACAGCTAGATCAAGAATTTAAAGAAGTAATCGATCTTGTTTTATATGTGTTTGGGTCTTTAGGATTTGAAGACTTTACTGCTCAGGTTTCTATTAGAGATATGGATAATCTTGACAAGTATATCGGTGATGTTAAAACTTGGGAAATTGCTGAAAATGCAATTATTAGTGCTGCTACAGACAAAGGATTGGATTTTGTCATTGAAGAAGGTGAAGCAGCTTTTTATGGACCTAAGTTAGACTTTATGGTGAAGGACGCTTTAGGTAGAAGTTGGCAATTAGGAACTATTCAAGTAGACTACAATCTACCTGAACGTTTTGACCTTACCTATAAAGGATCTGACAATCAGTCACATAGACCAGTTATGATTCACCGAGCTCCTTTTGGCTCAATGGAACGATTTATAGCTGTTTTATTAGAGCATACAGGAGGAAATTTCCCTCTATGGCTGACTCCAGAGCAGGTTATTGTTCTGCCTATCAGTGAGAAATATCAAAAATATACCGAAAAAGTTTTACATTTGTTGGAAAATTCCGAAATTCGCGCCCTTGTTGACAACAGGAATGAGAAGACAGGTCGAAAGATTCGTGATGCAGAAGTGAGTAAGATTCCATTTATGGTAATCGTTGGAGAGAAGGAAGAAAGCGAAGGAACTGTTTCTGTTCGGAAACATGGAGAAGGTGATTTAGGAACCTTCACTATTGAAGAGTTTGTTTCTTTAATAAAAGAGGAAATCAATAAAACAGTAGTAGCATTTAAATAAATTAGTAATTAACCCCTGTAATCAGGATTAAATAGATAAGTCATAGCAATTAGAAGAAAAAGGTCTAGAGGACCAGCAAGAATTATAAAAGAAGATCAACACAGAATCAACGAGAAAATAAGATATGTTGATGAAGTTAGATTGGTAGGTGAAAACGTTACAGTAGATGTATACTCTTTATCGGATGCAAAGAGCATGGCTAGAGAGCAGGGTCTTGACTTAGTTGAGATTTCTCCAAAAGCTGTACCACCAGTTTGTAAGATTATCGATTATAAAAAATTCTTGTACGAACAGAAAAAACGAGATAAAGCCTTAAAGTCAAAAGCTACTAAGGTGACCGTAAAAGAAATCCGTTTTGGACCACAAACTGATGAGCATGATTATGAGTTTAAAAAGAAACATGCTATTAAATTCTTACAGGACGGTGCTAAATTAAAAGCGTTTGTATTTTTTAAAGGAAGATCAATCATCTTTAAAGAACAAGGTCAAATACTTTTATTAAAGTTAGCGCAAGAATTAGAAGAGTACGGTAAAGTGGAGCAATTACCAAAATTAGAAGGTAAACGTATGATTATGTTTATCAGCCCAAAGAAAACGAAATAAAAAGTATTGTTACATATATTAAATGTGTAACAGTATGAAACAATAATAAGCGAGATTAAAACGAAGGAGAGATGCCTAAAATGAAAACAAAATCTAGTGCCAAGAAACGTTTCAAGTTAACAGGTTCTGGAAAAATCAAAAGAAAGCACGCGTTTAAAAGTCACATCTTAACAAAGAAGTCTAAAAAACGTAAGCTTAAATTGACTCATGATACATTAGTACATAAGTCGGATGAAGCGAATATTAAGCAACAATTAGCTTTAAAATAATCGTTTCAAGGGAATTTAATTATTAACCATGGAGTTGGGCCAGTAAAAGATCCTGAAGCAAGTTCAGGACGCCTACTACAAAAAACAATTTGAATTATGCCAAGATCAGTAAATTCAGTAGCCTCAAGAAAAAGAAGAAAAAAAATCTTGAAGGCAGCAAAGGGTTACTTCGGACGTAGAAAAAACGTTTATACAGTAGCAAAAAATGCGGTGGAAAAAGCAATGACATATGCTTATAGAGATCGTAAAAACAATAAGAGAAACTTCCGTTCATTATGGATTCAACGTATTAACGCTGGAGCTCGTTTACACGGAATGTCTTACTCTCAGTTTATGGGGAAAGTAAAAGCTAACAATATCGAATTAAACCGTAAGGTTTTAGCTGATTTAGCGATGAACAACCCAGAAGCTTTTAAGGCAATTGTAGAGAAAGTAAAATAAATTAATAATTCTTGCTTATAATAAAAACCCAAACGCTAGCGTTTGGGTTTTTTTATTAAATTACGTACCCTAATAATACCAACCATGAAATCGATATATTCAGTACTCATTGTTCTTTTAATTTCTTCAGCTGCATTTTCCCAGCAAAAGAAAGACACATTAACATTAGAGCAACAATTCGATAAAATTTACCGCACTTCTAGCTCTTATCAAGAATATAAAGTTGTTGGTAAAACTAGATATAGATCATTACAAAAAGGTGTATTAGATTCTCTGAAAGCATTGCGAAGTGACTTAGTCTCTAAAAAACAAATCATCGCCTCTAAAAGTGATAGTATTGAAAACCTTCAAAAGAAAGTTACAACACTAGACACTAATTTAAAACAAACCAATACTGAAAAAGACAGCATCTCACTCTTTGGAATTTTGATTTCAAAATCGACTTATAATATTGTTCTTTGGAGCATTATCGTCATCTTGATATTGGCACTAAGTTATTTTGTTTTTAAATTTAAAAATAGCCATGTGGTGACTTCTGAAGCGAAATCAAACCTTAAAGATGCGGAAGATGAATTGGCTACCTATAAAAAGAAATCTCTAGAAAGGGAACAAAAATTACGTCGTCAGTTACAAGACGAAATTAATAAGCAGAGAGGGGTGTAATTTTATCGTTTCTGTTAGTTTTAAGAAAATTGCTAGAACTTTAATTTTTACAGAGTTTAGCTTTTTGGGTTAATTTCTTCCCTTCTTCAGTTGTCATTGTTGCTGAATAAATCATGCACTTCCCTTCAATTTTAAGCTTTCTAACTACTAAACCATTATTTTTATTTGCCCATACTTGAAAATCATTTAATTCCATTTTTGATGAATCGAATTTTAAACGATAAGTACAATCATCAATCCATTCAATTGTTTCATAAACAACTCTTTCTTCACCTTCAACAGACTCTATCTGTGTTGAATCTTTTCTAACTATCGTAATTTTTTTCTTTACAATAGAATCAACAGGGTTAAAAAAAGTGCCTTTTTTAAAGTCTATACAGGTAAGTTTTTTATAACGTAAGGGGGTCATTTTTGATACTGGTTTCCATAAATTATTCTTTGGAACTTCTGAATCTACCACATTCAATAGCTTTACTATAAATCTATTTTCTTCTTCACCGCTTTCTTTTATAATTTTGTCAAGTCCTACAGATGCAAGAGGAAATATTGATGTTAGATCAATTCTCCATTTGCCTTCTTCTTTATAAAAATGAAAGTAAACAGGCGTTGGCTGACCATTAACAACAAATTGTCCACGTGCAAAATCATTATCAATCTCAACCTCACCAATATCTGCTCCTGTTACACTATTCTTTCCAATCATACCTTCATCAATAGCATAAACGATAAGTGAATTTGAATTGAAAGATTCTATTTTTTCTTTTGGTGTATTGTACTTAATTGATAAAACAAAAATTTTATCTATTACACTTAATTCGTTTACTTCTAAAGAATCCGCTACTTTTGTTTTCTCAAGCATAGACTGATAATAATCAAGAGTTTTTGAACTCAAATAGTTAACAGCTTCACTTCCTTTATCATTCAATATTAATGATTTATATTTTTTAAATGCTTCCTTTACAAGGTCTTCTTCTTTTTGCGCAAAAGAAACCGTTACAACAAAAAATAACATTATGAATAAATTCTTTTTCATAAGATGGTTTAATAATTAATTGTGAAAATAAAAAAACCGAGCTAATTGCTCGGTTTTTTGTTTTAAATAGAATCTCCTAATTCTTTTAGTTTGCTAGTATTCTCTGCCAGCATCAACTCATCAATTATTTTTTGAATGTCTCCATTGACAATGTTTGACAAATCATACAATGTTAATCCGATTCTATGATCGGTTACACGTCCTTGCGGATAGTTATAAGTTCTAATCTTAGCTGAACGGTCTCCAGAAGTAACCATGGTTCCACGTTTCGCAGCATCTGCTTCTTGTTTCTTTGCCAACTCCATATCATACAAACGAGAACGCAATACTTTAAATGCTTTCTCTTTGTTCTTATGTTGCGATTTTTGATCTTGACATTGTGCTACCAACCCTGTTGGAATATGCGTTAAACGCACTGCTGAATAGGTTGTATTTACCGACTGACCTCCAGGCCCTGATGAACAGAAAAAATCGATACGTACATCTTTCGGGTTGATCTCTACATCAAACTCTTCAGCTTCTGGAAACACCATGCATGTTGCAGCTGATGTATGCACACGACCTTGTGTTTCTGTCTGAGGTACTCGTTGTACACGGTGTACTCCTGCTTCAAACTTTAAAGTTCCATAGACATCGTTTCCTGTGACCTCAAACTGAATTTCTTTAAATCCGCCATTGGTTCCTTCACTAAAATCTACTGTTGATACTTTCCAACCTCTACCTTCACAATATTTAGTATACATTCTAAACAAATCCCCTGCAAAAATACTTGCTTCATCTCCACCGGTTCCTGCACGTAATTCTACCACTGCATTTTTACTATCTTCTGGATCTTTAGGAATTAATAGAAACTTAATTTCATCTTCTAACTGTGGAATTCTAGCATTGGCTTCATCCATCTCCATCTTGGCCATTTCTACCATTTCGGCATCTGAACCGTCAGATATAATCTCTTTAGCTTCTTCTATATTGTTTAATAAAGTTTGGTATTCTTCTCCCCTCTTTACAACATCTCCTAGGTCTTTATATTCTTTACTTAATTGTGCATAACGCTTTTGATCCATGATAATTTCTGGCTGAATAATCAAATCAGAAACCTCATCATATCGTTGCTTAACAATTCTTATTTTATCTAACATTCGGTGTCTTTTCTTCAACAGCGAATTTACAATTTTTTATGACATTAATCCATTCAAAAGATTTGTTATACATTTATAGTATTAAATATTTTAAATGAAAAAAGCACTCCTTGTTTTTAGCTTTCTCTTTTTAATTTCTTGCGGAAAAGAAAAACTAAAGAAGCCTGATTTCTTATTAGGTTATTGGGTTCGCACAAACGACAAACCAAATCAAAGAACCATTGAAATTTGGAACCCAGATTTTACAGGTATTGGTTTCACCACACAACAAAATGACACTATTTTTAAAGAAATAATATCTATAATAAAAAAGAATGATGCTTTGTATTTGCAGGTAGAAGGTGTAAATGAAAAACCAACATTATTCAAGTTTACTTCTCAAACAGCAACTTCCTTTATTTGTGAAAACCCTGAGAATGAATTCCCTAAAAAAATCAATTACTACAAAGAATCAGACACATTAAAAGCTTCTGTTTCTAATGATGATTTCTCTGTCGAGTTTTCGTTTGTGAAATCTTTTTAAAATTATCATTAGAAACACACTCCTTTTAATTATGTTCTCTTTTTTAACCGCTTCAACTTGTTGGGGTCAGAGTCCAGAATATCAAAAAAAGAAAGCTGAAAAAATTAAGAATGGCTCTGTATTTACTAAGATAATTAATAGAGAATTAAAAGCCACTATTGTGTATGAGGATAAAGACATTATTGCCTTTGTTCCTTTGCGACTTCAAGCGCCTGTTCATTTACTAATTGTTCCTAAAAAGGAAATTCACACAATTAATGAAGTTTCCGAAGAAGACACGTTATTACTTGGCAAACTATTTTTAGTCGCAAAAAAATTAGCCAAAGAAAAAGGCATTTCTGAAACTGGTTATCGACTCTCCATGAACATTAATGAAGATGCAGGTCAGTCTGTATTTCATTTACACATGCATTTGTTAGGTGGTAAAACTTTAGGTCCCATGGTTACCCAAGAGAAGCCGGATTAATTAAACTTTCACAACTTTTTACAGTTTTTTTGCACTTTTTTGACATACTTTTTTTAGCGCTAGAATAGTTTTACAAAAAACTTATTCTACAATGAAAAAAACAATTATTCTATTGCTAGCTAGTACACTAATTTGTTGTAAAAACTTTAGTCAAAACACAACTAATACTTCAAGTGAAATTATCAAAAAAAAGAAATCTATTTCACAAGAACTGAAAAGAAACAATCACTTAAATATAAAAGAGCAAATTGCTTTGTATAAGAAGCTTAAAAAAGAAGAGTTTCCTATATATAATTTTGAAAATGAAGATGAGCTAACCATGTACGGCTATTCTTATTTATGGAATAAACAACCAAAAGAAGCTTTGGAAGTATTTCTTTTAATTGCTGAACAATTCCCAAATTCTTCAAATGCATACGACAGCTTAGGTGAGGTTTATTTAGAATTAGGCGATAAAGAAAAGTCATTGTTTAATTATGGAAAGTCATTAAGAATGAATCCTGATAATTTTAATGCAGAAGATCAAATAGAACGTATCAAGAACCCAAATAAGAAAATGCTCTCTCCTTCTGAAAAATTTGCAAAAATATACAGTATAAAACAGTACAGGGACGATTTGGATGAGCTAGGTAAAAAACTTATTCAAGTACATCCAAATGCATTGAAATTTATTTCCAAAGAAAAATTCTGGGAGTTAATCAATCGTAAAAAAGCGCTCATCACAAATGAAACTACTTATGGAAATTTCATTTGGCATTGTAATGAAATTATAGCAAGCATCAATTGTTCTCATACTTCACTAGGTAGCTTCAGACAAGAAAGTATCATGTTAGGGAAATCTTTGATTCTCCCTTTACAAACGCGTTGGGTAAATAATAAGTTGTTTGTTATTGACGCCATGAATAATACGAATGATATAAAAATTAAAGATGAAATTACCAGCATTAATAATGTACCAGTTTCTACGATAGTTAACAATATCTATAATCACATTCAATCTCAAGGTTATGTAAAGACTGCTAAAAAAATCTTCTTCAACTCTTGGTCAACAGAAATGATTCCATACGAATTGGGTTTTCCTAAATCATATACAATTAAGATTAAAGGAAAAGCATTGCCAATTACTCTAAAAAAAGCCACAAAATTCATGGCCCCATATGAGGATCGCTCTATTAAAAAATGCAAAAATGATTTGTGCATAGATTTTTTGGAAGATACTAAGACGGCAGTTTTAACCATTTCTTCTTTTAACTACTACCCATGGAACAACTTCGATGTTTTTGAAGAATTCATTCAAAACAGTTTTAAAGAGATCAATAAAAAGGGAATAGAAAATATTGTTTTAGACCTACGTTTTAATGGAGGCGGATCACCAGAAGCGAGCATTTATTTACTAAAATATTTGGCAGACAAACCTTTCACATACTTTTCAAAATCAAAACATATAATTGATCCTACAATTAAACATCAATTTAAAGGGAAAATGTATTTTATTATTGATGGTCATGGCGAATCAACTACAGGACACTTTATGTCCAAAGTAAAAGAATTAAAACTAGGCACAATTATCGGTGAAGAATTGGGCTCTAACCATTTTTGTACCGCTGGGCAATCTATTCTGAGACTTAAGAATACGAAGCTCATCTATAATGTAGCTAATACCACCTCACATACTTTCACAAAAGTAGTTGCCGATGAAACAGGAATTTTACCTGATATTTTTGTTACTCAACCTATCGATGATTATCTAAACAATATAGATACTGTAAAGGAGTATACACTAGGCTTAATTACTAACAAGTAAGGAAAATCAATCATCATGAAAAAAACAACACTTATTTTACTAGTACTACTTTGCTCTATAAGCGCTATCGGGCAGAAAAACGAATTTAATTTAATAAAATTAGACTCCACATGGGGACAAGAAGTACTTCGCTTTCCAGCTAGAAGCATGGACTATATAGGCGTTGGTGAAGTAAGATTCCCGCCTAAAGGGTGGATAAAACCAAAACATGACTTTTTTTGGTCATATACTTATGCTTGGAGCATTAATGTAAATCGAAAAATCCCAGAAAAAGAATTGGAGATGGATTTAGTAAAATATTTTAATAGTCTAAATAAAGTCGACATGAACGCTTTAACAGATAGCAGGTACACGTCTGCAAAAGTCATTAAAATTAAAAAAGAAAAAACAACCACTTTTTTTAAAGGAGAAGTTAACATACATGATCGTTTCGCAACAAACAAAAGGCTCACGCTAAATGTTAGAATCAAGAGTCATTATTGTAAAAAGAAGAAGAAAACATTACTTCTATTTAAATTCTCTCCCAAAGAATTTACACATAACGTTTGGAATACATTGAATGAAATAGAACTGTATTCTCACCTATGTGATTAGCAATAAAAAAACTTGTCTAAAAAATCAATTTAGTTGTCATTTCGACTGAAATGGAGAAATCTAAATTTCTAAAAATCAAAGAATAGATTTTTCGACTACGCTCAAAATGACATCTTCAGAACACTTTTTAGACAAGTTTTTTCATCTAGTATTCAAAAGTTCCATACTCACTATTGATCGTAAGTTTTTTGGTTGTTGATTCCTCTACTCTACCAATAATTTGAGCATTGACATTGTATGACTTTGAAATAGCAATCAAGTCTTCTGCAATTTCAGGAGATACATAGATTTCCATTCTGTGTCCACAGTTAAAAACTTGATACATTTCTTTCCAATCAGTTTTCGATTGTTCTTGAATCAATTTAAACAATGGCGGAATTGGAAACATATTGTCTTTTACCACGTGAACATTGTCTACAAAGTGTAATATTTTTGTTTGTGCTCCTCCAGAACAATGCACCATTCCGTGTACTGTATCTGAATTGTACTTTGATAAGATTTCTTTAATGATTGGTGCGTAGGTTCTTGTTGGCGACAACACTAATTTTCCAGCATCTATTGGTGAATTTTCTACAATATCTGTCAACTTAACTTGACCTGAATACACTAAATCCTCAGGAACAGAAGCATCAAAACTCTCTGGGAATTTCTCTGCTAAGTATTTATGAAAAACATCGTGTCTTGCCGATGTCAATCCGTTACTTCCCATTCCTCCGTTGTACTCTTTTTCGTAATTAGCTTGACCAAAAGATTCCAATCCAACAATCACGTCTCCTGGTTTGATATTTGCATTGTCAATCACATCCGATCGTTTCATTCTTGCAGTAACAGTAGAGTCTACAATAATAGTTCTTACCAAGTCACCTACATCAGCTGTTTCTCCTCCAGTAGAATGAATCGTTACACCAAAACTTTTTAAATCTTCAATCAACTCCTCTGTTCCATTGATAATTGCTGAAAGCACTTCTCCTGTAATAAGGTTTTTATTTCTACCAATAGTAGAAGACAACATGATATTATCCGTAGCACCAACACATAACAAATCATCTATATTCATAATCAATGCATCTTGCGCAATCCCTTTCCATACAGAAACATCTCCTGTCTCTTTCCAATACATATATGCCAAAGAAGATTTTGTTCCTGCTCCATCAGCATGCATAATCAAACAATAATTATCGTCATTGGTTAAATAATCGGGAACAATTTTGCAAAATGCTTTTGGGAACAACCCTTTATCAATGTTTTTAATCGCGTTGTGCACATCTTCTTTTGATGCAGAAACTCCACGTTGGGCATAGCGTTTTGAGACTTCTTGACTCATGTTGTAGTGTTGTTGATTTTGTTATGGCGAAATTACTTTAAAAACAGCAAATATTTAAAGTAATTCCTGTTTTTTACTTCTTCTTTCATACAAAACAGTATCTCTCCAGATTCCATCTTGCTGTGCAATTCTTTCTCTTCTCCCTATATACCGAAAATCGTTTTTCAAATGTAAGTGCACACTCCCTTTATTTTCTGGGAATAAACTTGAATATAAAGTCCAAATACCATTTTCTTCGGAAGAGTTTATCAATAGTTGCATTAAGGCATCTCCAATTCCTTTCCCTAATTGATTTAAAGAAACATACACACTTACTTCAGCAACTCCAACATATGCAGGACGTGTAGAAAAAGGTGCTATAGCACACCAACCAATCACAATACCATTTTCAATGGCAACAAACCGAGAATGCTGATGATGTGATTCATTCCAATTTCCCCAAGCAGGAACTTCCGTTCTAAATGTAGCATTCTTTGTTGTGATTCCATCTTTGTATATCTGTGCAACTTCTGCCCAATGGTTTTGTGTTAGTTGTTCAATAATCATAATAAGGCATAAAATTCTACTTGTAAATATAGGTCATATGACGTATTTCTTCGCTTTTGTTTATTTCTAATGTTTGTACTACGATTAAAAAAGACTCTATTCATGAAACGTTTTCTTATTTTATTTATCCTTGTAACAGCAGTTTCTCAAGCTCAAGAAGTAAAGACTCAGAACGATATTTTAGTAATACCCAACACAACACTTTCAGATTATAATTTAAGAACTGGGAACAACAATATTGTTCCTGTTAAGGTATCAAAAGGAGCCTACAAAGATATGGGGTATGCAATGGTAAATAAACAATTTCAATATGCAAAAGGAGATTACAGTTTAGAAACACTTTCTTTTAAAGATCGAAAGTTAGTACGAAAAGACAATGTATTTAACTATGGGAATAAATTTATAAAACCTCAGAAGTTTGGTTTTAATTATTCATACAACTCTAAAGGAATACTATCCAAAAGAGAAAGTAACAAAGATGATAAAGGTTCATTTGATATCGCGACTTATACATTTAACTCTAACGGAGTCATTAAAAAAATTAATGAAACTGGGGTTTTAGGGAATGGGAAAACATACAATAAAAGTAAAAACTTTATTAAAAAAGGAAACTCGCTTTTTTACACTTTTGAAAATGGCACAAAAACCTTAGAAATCAAAAATGGATTGGTCACTAAAATTACTACTTTCAATAAAAGTGCGAACAAAAATTATATCAACACCTATACATATGATACAAAAGGAAACCTAGCTTTTGAAGATAGAGGAACAAGCAACTATTCCTATATCTTAAATAATAAAAACTTAATTGAAAAAGAGGTTCAGAAATCATACACACAACATTACCGCTATGTTTATGACAAATATGGAAACTGGATTGTAGCTTATCAATTAGCCGTTACAGAAAAAAATTATAGTGGAGAGAAGACCAAACCTCAGCTTTATGGTACAAGTTTTTCATTTTATGTTAGAGAAATTAAATACAGTAATGGAGAAGTTACTGGTGGAAAAACTCCAGAGCATAGCAATATTAAAAGTTCTTTATTAAAAATTCGAAGTGAATTGTATGATGAATTGATTCATGGTAAAAAGGCTTATGTAGCAAAATTTAAGTACAGCAGTTTAGGTTTTCCAAATACAGAACTGGTTGAAGATTTTGGACTTAAGATTGGTGGAAAAAACATTGTTCCGAAACAAGTTAATGAAAAACAATACGATCAGAGGCCAAAAAGAGGGAGTGAAGAGATTACTTCAAAAATTGTACGAGAAGCTTACAAAACCTTTGATCCAAAAATCAAAAAAATAAAAGCCTTTAATGCTGTTAGAAATGGCAAGACTACCTATGATAATTTCACATACAACTCTGCAGGAAAATTAAAAACGTACACAAGCAAAGGCGGATATACTGACACAAAAAAAACCTTCAGTTATGAAAGTGATGGAGATTTAAGCTATAGAACTTCTTTTAATGCAGAAGTTGAAGGAACCGAGCAAAGTCTAAAGAAAACTGACTACGGCTTTATTTCTAGCGGTCTAACGCATCAAAAGTTTTATCTAAAAAACAATTTATTAGAAAAGACGGTTGCTAATTACAATAGCAAAGAGCCTTCAGAACGTTTCAAAACCTATAATGATAAAGGAAAAATAATTAAAGATGAGGGCTCTTTTTATGTAACTACCTATACTTATAATACAAATGGAGATATTATCATTCAAAAAGAATCCAGTAAGAACACATCATCTGTAACCACTAGAAAGTTTGCATATGCTTATGACAAATATGGAAACTGGATAATCTCCATGAGAGATACAGATGTAAGTTACGCACAGGGAATTCCTAGTTACCCAAATCCTACCTTACGAGAAATTACGTATAGCAATGGAGAAACTACGGGAACTACTGATATTACTAAGGTTAAAAATGAGTTGATTTCTTTACGCAAGAAAGTAAAGAGTTTGAATACGAATACAGGGAGTCAAGTTGCTACTTGGAAAAAAACAAGCAAAGATAATTTCCGATTTTATCTCAGCAACAAAGAATTAGGAAAGGCGACAAATGTCTTTCTAGGTAATCATCTATTACTTTTTGACATAGAAGATCGTCAATTGTATCTTTTAGAGAATTTTAACTCAGCTACCCTTAACAAATTACTCAGAGCAAAGAAAATAGAAGTAGATACTAAAAATGGATATTGGTTTAAAAAACAAAATGGTGGTGTTGTAGTTCATACTAATGCTGGTGAATACATCAAAAAAAGTAAGCTTTACTCCTATGCTCCAAATCAAATTGATGTTTTTTATCAAGGAGAAAACCAACCTAATAAAGTGGTTTTAATGAACTATAAAAATGCGGTAGTAAACAAAGTTTATTCAGTTTTGCCTTATAACTCATACAATCAAAATGCGGTAGTAAACAACAATACAAAAAAGAAAAAACCTTCAGGGAAATGCTTAAAAGGAGATTGCGAAAATGGATATGGTGAATTTCAATATGAGAATGGTCTTAAAGCTGAAGGTTTCTTTGAAAACGGAAAACCTATGGGACCAATGCATTTAAACAATGAAGCCAAAAATGAAAGCCGATTCACCACCTACAACGGAAGTTACGACGCTCAAATAGGAATGCTATACAGTTATTATAAAAACCGATATACTGACATTGTTGATTATAGAAAACAATATGGAGTGACAAATGATGCTACAGAGAGAAAAACGTATGTCCTCAATTTTAAAAACGGTACGGTTGCTACTAAAACATTAATGACCAATAATGGAAATGACGGTTGTATTGCAGGAAATTGCACCAATGGTAGCGGGGTTTATAAATATAATAATGGAGCGTTTTATTTTGGTACTTTTCAAAATGGGAAGAGACATGGTTTTGGGAAACTAGATTTTAAAGGAGGAAATTTATATATCGGTGAATTTCAAAATGGTAGCTATCATGGATTAGGAACTTATGTGTGGTCAGAGTATAAGTATTATATGGGTCAGTACAGAGATGGAAAATACCACGGAAAAGGCGTGATGTACTACAACAAAGAAACATTTGAAGCAGGTAATTGGGAAAATGGGAAGCTCACTGGAAAAACGAATTCAACCAACAAAACAAATACATCTAAAAATACCACGAACACTGCTTATACTATAAATAAGAATGCCGCAGGTTTTAATAGTTTTTCTGAATCACAAAAAAACAAAATTCTAGCATGTAAGAACAGCTCAGAATGTGTGTCAGATTATATGAACTCTTTATACAGTGAAGAACGTAAAAATTCGTCTAAGAAAAAGTCAATAAAAACAACAACAGATTACTTTCGAAGTCTATATACAATGAGCCCTAAATTAGCGTATGATACACTTTTTAAAATGGGGTTAGAGATCATAGATTACGAATCATTGCCCCAAGAAATAAAAACTGATTTGAGAAAAAGAGCTAAAGGTTTAGCCGATGGCTATAAAAAATTTAAACAAAAAAATGGATATTAATTTATCTTGTAAAAAGTAGCTCTCTATATTTTGTGAGTGGCCATAGATTATCGTCGATCAACAATTCTAATTTATCTACGTGGTAACGAATCTCATCGAAATAAGGTTTCACTTTTTGACAATAAGCATCTGCATTTTTCTGACCTGTTAGCTTATTTGCTTTTTTACGTTCAAGCGTCATTTCTTCAGTCTTCAAATTGATTTCAGCAATATTTTGCGATATCTTTTTGATCAGGTCGATTTGTTCATGTGAATATTTCTCAAAATCCTTTCCAAAAATTTCCTTTAGTCCTTTTACATTTTCTATCAATGTATTTTGATATTGAATGGCAGTTGGGATCACATGGTTTCTAGAAATATCCGCTAAAACCCTTCCTTCTATCTGGATGCGTTTAGAATATTCTTCTAATTCAATTTCATGACGAGCTTCTACCTCTACTTTATTCATTACTTGCATCTCTTCAAAAAGAGCTATTGTTTTTGCAGAAATCTTAGCTTTCAAAGCTTCAGGGGTTGTTTTGTTATTACTCAACCCACGTTTCTTCGCTTCTTTTTCCCATTCAACTCCATAACCGTCACCTTCGAAACGAATTTCTTTAGATGCTTTTATATATTCTCTTAAGACATTAAAAACAGCTTCGTCTTTCTTTAAGCTTTTCGTTGCAATTAAAGCATCCACCTCAACTTTAAAGTCTTTTAACTGCTTTGCGATAATTGTATTTAAAACTGTCATCGGCCCAGCACAGTTTGACCAAGAGCCTACTGCTCGTAATTCGAACTTATTTCCTGTAAAAGCAAATGGAGATGTTCTATTTCTATCAGTATTATCTAATAAGATTTCTGGAATCTTCCCAACAATATTTAATTTTAAATCTGTTTTTTCTTGTGGTGATAATTTTCCTTTGGTTACATTCTCCAACTCATCCAACACCGATGACAATTGCGTTCCTATAAATACAGAGATAATTGCAGGTGGTGCTTCATTAGCTCCCAAACGATGATCGTTACTTGCACTTGCAATAGAAGCTCGTATCAATTCTTCATATTCATGTACTGCTTTAATGGTATTGACAAAGAAAGTTAAGAATTGTAAGTTCTTCATCGGAGTTTTTCCTGGACTCAATAAATTCACCCCAGTATTCGTAGACAAACTCCAGTTGTTATGTTTTCCCGAACCATTAATTCCTGCGAAAGGTTTTTCATGGAATAGTACTTTGAACTGATGACGTTGCGATACTTTCTCCATCACATCCATTAATAAAGAGTTATGATCTACTGCTAAATTTGCTTCTTCAAAAATAGGTGCTAATTCAAATTGATTTGGAGCAACTTCGTTATGTCTTGTTTTTACCGGTACTCCTAACAACATACATTCCTGTTCAAGATCTCGCATAAAACTCATTACTCTTGCTGGAATTGATCCGAAGTAATGATCATCTAACTGTTGTCCTTTTGCAGAAGAATGTCCTAATAATGTTCTTCCTGTCATCATTAAATCTGGACGAGCTGCTGCCAATGCTGTATCGATTAAAAAGTATTCTTGCTCCCATCCTAAGGTTGCATTTACCTTGCTTACATTCTTATCAAAATATTTACATACCGCTGTTGCTGAAGTATCTACTGCTTGCAATGCTCTTAGCAATGGTGCTTTATTATCTAACGCTTCACCTGTATACGCAACAAAAACTGTTGGAATACATAAAGTAGTACCATAGATAAATGCTGGGGATGTCGGATCCCATGCTGTATATCCTCGTGCTTCAAATGTATTTCTAATTCCACCATTCGGAAAACTCGATGCATCTGGTTCTTGTTGAACCAATTGCCCGCCATCAAAACGTTCCATAGCTCCTCCTCCATCGATGGTTTCAAAAAAAGCATCGTGCTTTTCAGCGGTAGCTCCTGTTAATGGTTGAAACCAGTGTGTATAATGTGTAGCTCCTTTAGACAAGGCCCAATCTTTCATACTCACTGCGATTTGATCTGCAATTTTTCGATCGATTTTTGTTCCGAACTCAATGGCATTCATCACACTTTTATACGCTTCTTTGGTCATGTATTGACGCATTGCCTGCTCATTAAAAACATTTTTACCAAACAATTCTGAACGGCGTCCTTGTTCCTCAATCAAAACAGGTTTTCTATTCAACGTTTCTTGTAGAGCATTAAATCTTAAGGTAGACATATATAATAGAGTATGAATTCATTTGCGAAAATACAAAAAACTAACTTATTTTTTACACACCCCCTAAAAATTGGGGGTCAAATTTGTTTTTAACACAATGTTGACAACTTTACCCCTGTAAAGTTTTGAGGTTCTGTAAAAAATAGTCATTTTTGCATTGCAAATAGCTCATTAACAATATCAAACAAAAAAAATGAAGAAATCAAAATTAGAGTACATATGGTTAGATGGCTACTATCCTACTCAAAACATGCGAAGTAAGACTAAGGTTGAAAATGACTTTAGTGGTAAACTAGAAGACTGTCCAGTATGGTCTTTTGATGGTTCATCTACAAAACAAGCTTCAGGAGGCGCTTCTGATTGTTTGTTAAAACCTGTAGCTATTTTCCCAGATCCTGCAAGACAAGATGGGTATTTAGTAATGACAGAAGTTTTAAATGCTGACGGAACTCCACACTCTACAAATGCAAGAGCAAGAATTGAAGATGATGACAATGATTTTTGGTTTGGTTTTGAACAAGAGTACTTTATCATGGATACTGAAACTCAATTACCATTAGGGTTCCCAATTGGTGGATATCCTGGTCCTCAAGGAATGTATTACTGTTCTGTAGGAGGAAGAAACACTCATGGTAGAGATTTCGTAGAGGAGCATGCTGATTTATGTATCGCAGCTGGATTGAATTTTGAAGGAATCAACCAAGAGGTTGCTTCTGGACAATGGGAATACCAATTGTTTGCAAAAGGTGCGAAACTTGCTGGAGATGAAATCTGGGTTTCTCGTTACTTGTTAGATAGATTGACTGAGAAATATGGATACTACATTGAATACCACCCAAAACCTGTAAAAGGTGACTGGAATGGTTCTGGTATGCACGCAAACTTCTCTAATACTACATTAAGAACTTGTGGAAGTCAAGAAACGTATGAGAAAATTTGTGAAGCGTTTAGACCAGTAACAAAAGAACATATTGCTGTTTATGGTGAATTTAACGATCAACGTTTAACGGGTGATCACGAGACTGCATCAATCAACGATTTTAGTTATGGTATTTCTGACAGAGGAGCTTCTATTAGAATTCCTATTATTACCGTAGAGAAAGGTTGGAAAGGTTGGCTAGAAGACAGAAGACCAGCTTCAAATGGTGATCCTTATAAGATTGCTGGAAGAATCATTAAAACTGTGAAGTCTGCTGACATCAGTTAATCAGGTTTTAAACATATCAAAAAAGCCGCAAATTAATTTGCGGCTTTTTTTTATGATAATGTTGTGTATAGGAATGCGGTATATGCTAAGAGCAGTATTACTCCACTCTTTCTCTCTAGCCTCATTCTTTTAGGCATGAATACCAATAATACTATTGAAAAGGAAATTGCTAGCATCCAATAAATATCACTAGTAAGTAAAGCTGTATCTTCTAATTTAATAGGTGTTATAATTGAAGTAACACCAAGTACAGCTAATATATTGAACACATTAGACCCAATCAAGTTTCCTAAAGAAATAGCTTTTTCTTTTTTAACCACAGCAATAATTGAAGCTGCTAACTCAGGAATACTTGTTCCTACTGAAACTACCGTAATCCCAATTAATCGTTCGCTTACTCCAAAATCTTTTGCCATTTCTGTCGCTCCTTGAATCAACAACTCTGATCCTCCCCATAACCCTACACCACCAAGAATTAAAAACAATGCTGTTTTATAATTTGGCAACTCTTCATCGTCTTCAGGCATTTCATCTACCACTGCCTGTTTTTGAAAACGTAATAAGTAGATCAAGAAAACAGCTAATAGAGAAAATAAGATGACTCCTTCTGTCATAGAAATCATTGCATCATTATATAGGAAAAAGAACAATAGTAATGAAGCCAAGATCATTATTGGCCAATCTGTTGTATAAAAACTTTTCTGTACATCTATTTTAGCAATTAGTAATGTAATTCCTAATACCAATCCTAAGTTTGCAATATTAGACCCTATAACATTCCCTAAAGCTAAATCTGGATAACCTTCAAGCGCCGATTGAATACTCACAATTAATTCTGGTGCAGATGTTGCAAATGACACAATCGTCATTCCAATAACGATCTTCGGAATTTGTAATCGTAAAGAAATCGCAACGGCTGATTTCAACAACCAATTCCCACCGAAAATCAGCAACAACAATCCTCCAATAATGAGCAAAAAATTCATTCTCTAGATTTTTTGCGAAGATACATTATAATCACCTTTTGAAAACCCTAAAAGATGGATTTGCTAAAAAAGAGGCTTTTAGTCATCTTTATTATTAAAAAAGAGCACAAAAACCCTTTGTTTTATTACATATTAAAACATTTTTAAGCTTTTTTAATTACATAATGTAACTTAATCGTAGGAAACAATATTTCACATCGTAATCATATTGACGAATTATGTTTTAAATGTAAAATTAATTCAATCATTTTCATTGTTTTTATTAGGTAGATAATAATTCAATAATATATATTGAGAAAACAATTCTAGAATTACACATAATTTAATCAATAACAACAAATAAAATGATCACACTTGCAATCAAAATTTTTGAATTTACTATGGCAGTAATTTCATACATCTTACTCTAAAATTATTAACTACTAAAAACAAAACGCTATGCTAACAACTATTGGAATTTTATTAATTATTATTGGGTTATCATCAATCCTTTTAAAAGCAATTTTCACAACGAATAAGTTCTTGAAATCAATCACAAGAGCACGAAGTATTCAATTAACAATCTTAGGAATTGTAATGAGCGTAATAACAGGAATGTTTTTTTACGCAGATGCAGGTACAGCTTACGCTGTGCAATATATAAGTGGTGGAGATAAAATGATTACCACTCAAGGAATAAAACTTAAATACTGGGGAAGAGTCATACCTCTATCTTACGAAATATCAATCAAAGATATTATTGTTGATGATAAAGATGATTTACCTAAGGAAGCACAAGGAATATACAACAGAAAAGCACAGAAATGGGAATTCAGTGATGCAATTAAAGCTGAGATAAGTACTTCTGTAATTGTTGGAGTGAATATTAACGACGAAGATGTTTTTCTAAATATGGCTGACAGAAATAAAAGCGAAGGAAAACTAATTTTTGGAAGAGTATTACCAAATATAGATGCAGCTATAAAGAACACTTGTAAACTGATGGATGCACAAGATTACATTTCTGGTCAGGCTTCTGACTTTGATAGGTACTTTAGAGATCAATTGGAAAATGGAATGTATCAAGTGGAACAATACTATGAAGCTGAAAATGTAAATGAAGTTGTTGGAGACACTACAACAATCAGACAGATTAAAGTAGGGAAATCTAGCAAGCAAAAGAAGTTTAGAATTAAAAGAGACGCAAATGGAAACATTGTTAGAGACAACTCCAACTCTTTAAAACAATATGGATTAAAAATTTACCAAGCACAAGTAACTGGTATCGATTGGGAAGAATCGTTTGATGAAAGATTGGATTTACAAAAAAATGAAGTAGCACAAACGCAACTTGAAAAACAACAAGCAGAGCGTGAGTACTATAGAGCTAAAAAAGAGGTTGCAAAGGGGGAATCTGAAAAAGCAAAAGAAAGAGCTAGACTGGAAAAGATTCAGATTCAACAAACCATTGAAGCAGAAACAGAAGCAAAAGTTGCAGGCTTTAATCTAATCAAAGAGAAAAAACAATATGAAGTTGAGCTGTACAAGGCTAAAAGTAAAAAAGTAGCTGCCGATGCTCAATACTATGAAAATGCAAAATTGGTGAGCGCTGGTTTAACACCTCAAGAAAAAGCAGAATGGGAATACAAAACTGCAGTTGGCGTCGCTCAACAATTAAAAGAACTGAGATTACCACAAACATATATTGAAGGTGGTAAAGGAGGAAGTAATAATGGGAATTTGCTAGAATCATTGATTGGCGCTGAATTAGCTAAGAATATGATTAAAAAAGAGAAATAAAAAAATTGCTAGCCAACCAATATTAATGAACGGAGCAATAAGCTCCGTTCTTTTTACCAATGATTTTTTCATTATATTTGAGTAACAACCTACCAAAATGAAAAAATCGATTTTTAAAATAATCGCCAAACTTAATAAGGTCCTTTTACCATCTTTTACAAAAAAAAGATTGGATATTGCGAAGGCTACAAAAATCCAGTTAATAATTATTGGATGGAGAGCCTATGTTACATTGAATTCATTAGATTAAAAACTTATAGATATGAAACAAGAACACATAAAAATATATACAGGTACATCAATATTTGTAAACAGGTTAAGAAATTTATTAGGCGACAATAATATTCATGCAGTTGTGAAGGATCATGTCAATTCAAGTCAATTAGCTGGCTTTGGAGCGATGGGAAATTCAATAGAACTTTTTATACTGAATACAGATTTAGAAAAAGCACAACCAGTTATTGAAAATTTCAAACAAGAAATTGATGGATAAAAAAACAGTTTTCTTTTCCTTAATTTAAAGAAAGCTATTATATTTGCACCCGCAAAAAGGCCATGTGGCGCAACTGAATAGCGCACTTGATTACGGCTCAAGAGGTTACAGGTTTGAATCCTGTCATGGTCACAAATAAATAAAAGCAAGCTTTAATTATAAAGCTTGCTTTTTTAATTTAAGACTGATTTTATTTTCAAAGCGGAGCTTTGTCTGGAAAGACGAAGTCAGTTCTGTCATGGTCACTTAAGAATGAAAAGCTCACCAATAGGTGGGCTTTTTTATTTGTACAAGATTTGACTCGTCAAGAATCGAAGTAGAAATAAAAAGGGAACAAATCTATGATTTGTAGCTTTTCATTTAGACTACGGAGCTAAAAGGATATTTAATCCTGTCATGGTCACGAATAAATAAAAGCAAGCTTTAATTATAAAGCTTGCTTTTTTGAATTTAGGGAACTATCAGAAAAATAGTTTCTTATCTATTTTAGAAGGATCTTTATTAAAACTCTGCTTTTTTTATTTGTATTACCCCATAAATCAATGCCATTCCAAGAAGAATGTATACTCCTTGATCAATTGGTAACCCTGGCGGTGGCGGTGGCGGTATAGGCGGCGGAACCGCTTGTGCCATCAATACTTTAGGGAGTAGCAACAACAAACAGCAAACAACTAAACTTCTCTTTAAAACCATCCTTAACTTTTGACTTCTACTTTTTTAGACACATCTTTTTTTAATAAGTCACAAAAAAGTTCAAAAAATAATAAAGCCTACTAAAAAAGTAGGCTCCGTTAAGAATCATTATATAAAGTAACTGTTATTTTTTTGCTACTAATATCCACATTAGCTCTTCCTCTTTGTTCTCCCATCTCCCAAAATCAGGAATCTCTTTTTCTATGGTAAAGCCTGCTCTTTTAAGATCTTTCTTTACATATCGTAGAGCAATATCGTGTCGTCTAGTTTGATCTTTTCTAGAATCTTTTACTCGATACGTTTTTATTTCCTCAAGAATTAAAAGCTTTCCCCCTTCTTTTAAAGATTGATACACTTTCTTTAATACTTTTTTATAATCATCAATTTCATGATAGGTATCCATAATAATAACAGCATCCAATGTATTTTTAGGAAGAAGAGGATCATCGTATTTCCCAACAATAGGAATCACATTAGTTCTTTTCTCCTCCTTCAAAAAAGCTTTCAACTTGTTTATTCTGCTTTCTACAACATCCACAGCATACACACTTCCTTTTTCACTGAGGAAATCTGATAAATGAATCGTCATATATCCTTCATGACATCCAATATCTGCAACTTTCATGTCTTTATTGATTCCCATTAGCCGAATAAGCTCAGGAGTTTTTTGCCATTCGTTTCTTTCCTTCCAATATACCTTTTTATACTGAGCATACCCAGTAAATTGAATCATTAAAAACACTAATAGCAATAGTTGAACTGAACGATATTTAGTCATAATATTATAATTTTCAATGAATTAAAGAATAATTATTGACTCTACTCATTAATGAAATGTTAAATTAAAAGATACAGCTTTACATCTATTTATTCCAAACACTTAACTACTGTAGCATGAATCTTATCACAGGTTTTGCTTCATTTTTCCTCATCAAATAATAAAATTAGAAGACACAAAACTGCTTATGTAAATCGTAATTAAAGTATTTGTAAAAAAATACTTAACCACTTCTCAAAAGAGCTATAATTGAGCAAAAAAATTGCTTTTTCTTTTCATTTACGTAACAGTTTTTGAGGCCTTCCATTTCTAATTTAGTGCGATCAAAAACTAATCAAGATGAAATTTAATCTTTTAAAACTTTTATTTGTTACTGCATTTATCTCATTAAATGCGTTGAAAACATCAGCTCAAACCGGAACCATTAAAGGTTTGATCACTGATTCAAATGGTATTTACGTTCCGGGGCTAACGTAACTATCGAGTCTCTAAAAAAAGGAGATATTACAGACTTTAATGGTAGATTTACAATTGTATCTGTTCCTGTAGGAACTTACACTTTAAAGGTTTCTAACCTTGGATACAAAGACATTACTAAAGAAGTTGTTGTAAAAGAAAATGAAACAACGAAAGTCACTTTCGAATTAAAATCGGGAAGTATCGAGCTAGATATCATTACTTTAAGCTCTCGACTAAGTGGTCAATCAAAAGCTTTGAGCACGCAAAAAAACAATTTAAACATCACCAATGTTGTTTCTACAGATCAAATTGGGAAATTTCCAGATGCAAATATTGGAGATGCTGTAAAAAGAATCCCAGGTATTACAATGCAAGTTGACCAAGGAGAAGCTAGAAACATTATCATTAGAGGTCTTTCTCCACAATTAAACTCTGTTACTTTAAATGGAAGTAGAATTCCATCTGCTGAAGGTGATAATAGAAATGTTCAAATGGATTTAATTCCTTCAGATATGATTCAAACCATTCAAGTTAACAAAGCCGTAACTCCAGATATGGATGCAGACGCTTTAGGGGGATCGGTAAATTTAGTAACAAGAACAGCTCCACAAGGTTTTAGATTATCTGCTACTTTAGGTTCTGGTTTAAACACCATTACAGACAAACGTCTTTTAAACGGATCGTTCTTAGTTGGAGATCGTTCTGAAAGTGGGAAGTTTGGATGGATGTTTGCAACTTCAATTAATGATAACGACTTCGGTTCTGACAATGTAGAAGCTGAATGGGCAAATGAAACTGAGAGCCCTTTAAGTGGAAATGATATTTCTGTAAATCCATTCGTAGTAGAGTCAGATATTAGAACTTATTTAGTACAACGTGTTCGTAGAAGTTTCTCTGCAAACTTCGATTATCAAATCAATGATAATAATAACATCTACTTAAAAACGATGTATAACTGGAGAGACGATCGTGAAAATAGATTTAGAGTACGCTATCGTTCAATTGAACCAATTTTTGCAGCAGGTTCTGAAAATATCACTGGATATCAAGGTGAGATCAGAAGACAAACAAAAGGAGGTATTGATAACAAAAGAAATAAGAACCGTCGTTTAGAAGATCAACGTATGCAAAATTATAGCTTAGGTGGAGAACACTTGATGGGTAATTTAGAATTTGATTGGTTGGTTTCTTATGCTAGTGCTTCTGAAGAGCGTTTGAACGAACGTTATATTGAGTATGAATTAGAAGAGAATTCTGCAGGAGTCCCTATCCCTTTTAATGTTGACTTATCAGATCCAAAATTCCCTGTAATTACAGCCATGAATGCAAATAATGTTGCATTGAGCAACTATAGTTTAAAAGAAATCACTGATGAAAATCAATTTACTGAAGAAAAAGATTTCAATCTCTTTGCTAACTTTAGAATACCTCTAAACCTTTTTGAAGGGGAAAGTGGTTTTCTAAAATTTGGAGCAAGAATTAAAGCTAAAGAAAAGACAAGAAAGAATAATTTCTTTGAGTACAGTCCGTTAAATAGCACATTTGATAATTTTGCTTTATTACCATTAACCAATCAAACAGATGCTAACTTTTTAGCAGGAAGTCAATATGCTGCAGGACAATTTGTAGATCCTACATTCTTAGGGCAATTAAATCTTTCAAATGCTACATTGTTTGATACTGAATCTGTTTCAGACGAATTTTTAAGAGCGAACTTTGATGTAGAAGAAAATATTTGGGCCGCTTATGCGATGTTCAATCAAAAGTTATCAGACAAAGTGACTGTTTTGTTTGGTGCTAGGTTTGAGAACACAAAACTAACTGCCACTGGGAATCAAATTTTAGATGAAGATACTTTTGTTCAAACTGTAACAAGAGAAACGAACTATTCTAACTTTTTACCAGGAATCCACTTCAAATATAATGCTTCTAAAAACACTGTAATTCGTTTTGCATGGACCAATACAATTGCGAGACCAAATTATGTAGACATCACTCCTTTTCAGGATGTAATTACTGGAGATTCAGAAATCGTTATTGGTAACCCAGATCTAAATCCAACAACTTCTATGAATTTTGATTTGAACTTTGAAAAATATTACAGCAATGTCGGAATTTTATCTGGTGGTTTATTTTACAAAAAAATCAATGATTTCACCTATACTTTCCAAGCATTAACTACAGATGATTCTTTTGGAGCTGGAACTACAGGATTCAATTTATTTCAACCCTTAAATGGAGACGATGCTTCCATTTTCGGTATTGAACTTGCCTTGCAAAGGCAATTAGATTTTTTACCTGGTTTCCTAAAAAACCTTAGTGTGTATTTAAACTACACGCATATTAGTTCTGATGCAAACGGAATTCGGAACTCTGATGGTGATGAAAGAACAGACTTAGACTTACCTAATACCACTCCAAACATGTTTAATGGATCTTTAGCGTATGCTGATAAAAAGTTCAGCGCACGATTGTCTGCAAACTTTTCTGATTCTTATATCGATGAAATTGGAGGAAATGCTTTTACTGATCGCTATTATGACCAACAATTTTTCTTAGACTTTAATGCTTCTTTTACGATTAATAAAAACTTAAGAGTCTATGCAGATGTAAACAACATTACAGATCAGCCTTTACGTTATTTTCAAGGAGTTAGTCAAAGAACGCAACAAATTGAGTATTACGGGAGAAGAATTTCTATCGGGCTAAAGTATGATTTATTTAAGAAGTAACATGAAGATATTCAACACATCTAATCTTATAAAAAGCATCTACTTGATGGGTGCTTTTTTTGTCTTCTCTTGTAATAACAATGGCAGCAGTCTACCCCCCATTGCGCCAAACGTTATTACAGAGAATACATTAAACGACACTGATGATCCTGCTATTTGGATTCATCCAACTGATCCAACCAAAAGTATTGTCTTTGGAACAGATAAAGAAACCAATGGAGCTATTTATGCGTTCGATTTAGACGGCAAAATTATTGAAGACAAAACCATTCGGAATATTCAAAGACCAAATAATGTAGATCTTGAATATGGTTTCCAACTTAACGATTCTACAAAAGTTGACATTTTAGTATTTACGGAACGTGAGAAACAACAAATTCGAGTTTTCTCTATTCCAGACATGAAACCTTTAGATGAAGGAGGATTTCCTGTTTTCGAAGATGAACAAGATATTGAAAGTAAACTTCCTATGGGAATTGCGTTGTACAAGTCGCCTATAGACAGTACTTTTTATGCAATTGTTGGCAGAAAAACTGGTCCCAAAAACGGTTATTTGTATCAGTATAAACTAGTTTTAGACAGCGCTCAATTAAAAGCTACTTTAGTTCGAAAGTTTGGGCAATTTAGTGGGAAGAAAGAAATTGAAGCAATTGCCGTTGATTCAGAAATGGGATTTGTTTATTATTCTGATGAAGGGCATTGTATCCGAAAGTATTATGCTGAACCTTCAAAAGGAAATGAAGAAATCAGCTGTTTTGGAAGTGATCACTTCCTCAAAGATATTGAAGGAATTGCCATTGCTAAAATGAAAAACCAAAGTGGTTATCTAATTGTTTCAGACCAACAAAAAGGACAGTTCAATTTATTCGATAGAAAAACAAATGCCTTTGTAAAAGCTGTAAATCTAACGACAAAAGAAACGGATGGTTGTGAAGCGGTAACAGTACCTCTAAATGCAACGTTCCCTAGCGGTTTGTTTGTTGCTATGAATGATGAAAAGAATTTTTACTTCTACGACTTAAACAAACTGCTGAAGTAAAAAAGTAAGCAATTAAATAAAAAAAACGCATCGAGTTCGATGCGTTTTTTCTATTCTATATATCTTCTAATTGCGACTCGATGCGCTGGTTTACTTTTGTCGTAATTCTTAACTACAAGTTCTAAAATTTCTGGAGCTTTATTCCCTATTTCCCCTTTGTTTTTATATTTAGAAACATACAAGTTATACTGTTCGTTTTCTTTTTCAAAAATGAGGAAGTGTTCAGAATTTAATTCTGTGTAAGAAATTTCGTTTCCGCTAAATGAGTTTGAGGTGTCTTTTATAAATGAAGAAAAATCAAAGTACTTAAATACGTTTTCCATCTTATACTAGTTCTGCTGACAACCCTAAACTTTGCAATTTAGAACAACGAGGTTTTAAGTCTTTATACTCTCCTGTTTTCACGGTACATTTTCCTTTAAAATGAACCAACCAAGTACATTGCTCGGCTTGTTCTGTGGTATGATTGCAAACATCAATTAAAGAATCTATGACAAAATCAAAAGTATTGACTTCATCGTTATGCAAAACGATTTCATGTTGATTTACTTCTTTCTCCAACACATCAACATCTTCCTGTATCTTTTCTTTTGTACTCATGTTGACTAATTTACTATATTTTTCTGATATTTTAATGCCACCCAGTTATTACGTTCAATTTTTTGATCAAATACCAAACCGTATTTGACTACTTCAGCTTCTATGATTGGAATATCTTCTTGATAAAAACCACTTAACAACAGTGTCCCGTTTTCATTCAAACATTCTGTATAAACCTTCATGTCTGCCAAGAGGATGTTTCTATTAATATTGGCAATAATTACATCATATCGTTTTCCTTGCAACAAAGAAACATCTCCTTCATAAACGGAAATATGATGACAATTATTACGTGAAGCATTTTCTACTGAATTTTGATAGCACCAATTATCAATGTCAATTGCATCCAAGGGTTTTGCTCCTTTCATCTCTGCAAAGATTGCTAAGATTCCAGTACCACATCCCATATCTAATACACTCTTGTCTTTTAAGTCGATTTTCAACAAATGTTGAATCATCATATGAGTTGTCTCATGGTGTCCAGTTCCAAAGCTCATTTTTGGCTCAATAACGATATCATATTCAAGATTTGGATTCTCATGAAATGGCGCTCTTACACTTACTTTATTGTCTACTTGAATAGGTTCAAAATTTTTCTCCCATTCGGCATTCCAATTCGTTTGAGCCACTTCTTTTTGTTCATGAGTAATTGTAAATTCTTCTGAATTTAAGATAAAAACATCTTCCAAAATTTCTGCATTCCACTCTTGCTTTTGAATATAGGCAGTTACACCATTCTCATTCTCAACAAAACTTTCAAATCCAGCAAAACCTAACTGAGCTATTAAAATTTCAGTAGCAGGTTCTTTGGGTGAAACTTCAAAATTATATTCTATATAAATGGCATCCATTATTCTAAATTCTCTTTTGTTCTTTGTTCAGTTATAAAATTCACTCCGCAACTTAACTTTTTAGCGATTGGCATTTTTGAATTCATAACTCTCCAAAAAGGAGTAATTTCATTTATTTTTTTACCGTTTTGATATTGCTCATAAGCAACTTCGGAAGCTATTCGTAAAAATATACTTGTGGTTACTGGGCAAGTCATTTCAGCATCATGCTCAGCAGCTAAATCTTTACGCATCGTTAACAAGTCAACCTCCACTCCAGCTGGAATATGATTCACATAAGCATCGATAATTTTTGGTGTTCCAATAAACATTAATGTTCCCGCAGGCATATCGGCAAATTTCTTATCGATCGTCTTCACCAAATGAGGTTTATCTGAATCAAATTTCTCTTGCCAAGTTTTTGCCATTAGATTGCTTTTATAATCGCTGTAAAATCATCTGCTTTTAAAGATGCTCCACCTATCAATCCTCCATCTACATCTTGCTTAGAAAAGATTTCTTGAGCATTCCCTGGCTTTACACTTCCTCCATATAAAATGGAAACATTGGCTGCAACTTCCTCTCCATAAGTCCCAGCAACTAAACTTCTAATGAAAGCGTGCATTTCTTGGGCTTGTTCTGGACTTGCAGTTTCTCCTGTTCCAATAGCCCAAACAGGCTCATATGCTAAAACAATATTTTTCCAATTATCTGCAGTCAAACTCAATACTACTTTCAGTTGATTTTCTACTACTGCAAAATGATTCTCAGACTTACGATCTTCAAGCAATTCTCCAAAACAAAATATTGTTTCTAGGTTGTTTTCTAAGGCTGCTCCAACTTTTTCAGTTAAAATAGCATTGTCTTCTCCAAAATACGTTCTTCTTTCTGAATGCCCTAAAATCACAGTATTCACACCAATATTCAATAGCATATCTGCAGATATTTCACCTGTAAATGCACCGTTTTTAGCTTGATGCATGTTTTGAGCTGACACTTCTATAATAGAACCTTCTGATGCTTTATTTGCCTCTTGTAAGTTAATCGATGTTGGAGCAACAATTACTCTAGCATTTGTATCTAAAGCACCTACTGACTCCTTTAACTCATTAATCAACTGCTTAGTTTCTGTAGCATTGTTATTCATTTTCCAATTTCCCGCTACTATATTTTTCCTCATAAGTCTGGTTTTATATAAGAGGCTAAAATACTTATTTTTTAAGGGCTTCGAGAATCTTTTTGTCAGTAATTTTTGTTGCTTTGAATAAGGTTATCTCTCCTTTCTCATTGACAACAACATATCTAGGAATCCACCATAGTCCTAAGAAACTTCCTAAACCTCCTTTTTTTCCTGACATCATAAAGTAATGATCTCCTTCAATCTGAAAGCGATCGATTCCTTTTCTCCAGCTATTTATAGTTTTGTCTAGAGATAAAAATACGTAGGCTACTTCTGGGTTTTCTTTTTGAAGTTTTTTCAAATTAGGCAATCCTTCAATGCAGTCTCCACACCAAGAAGCCCAAACGTCTATGAGTATTTTTCTTCCCTTATGAGTATCTAATACTGATTGAAAAGTAACTTCTTGCCGCTTTAAATTGATGACTTTTTCTTGAAAAGCTTCGGTAGAAAATTGAGTGGGGTCCTCCCCACAACTTATCATTAATAAGATCACACCAAACAGAATTAGTTTTTTCACTGGTTTAAATTTAGGTTTACGAAATCGAAATTGAAATCGAAATTGAAATTGAAAAAATCAGGTTCAAATTCAGCTTCGACTTCATTTTCAGATTTAGGTTCAGATTCTAAGTCTCTACTGCAATCGAATTCTCGGATCTAGCCAACTGTAAATAATATCTACCAGAATATTAATAATGATGAACAATGTTGCAATGACTAAAACACTTCCCATAATAATAGGCAAGTCTAAAGTGTTTAAAGCATTCACAATTTCCTTTCCTAACCCATTCCAATTAAATATATACTCCACAAAAACCGCTCCCGCCAACATGGATGCAAACCATCCTGAAATTGCTGTTACAACAGGGTTTAAAGCATTCTTAAGTGCATGTCTTTTTATCACCTGATAGTTGCTTAGTCCTTTTGCCTTGGCTGTTCTTACATAATCTAAACTTAAAATTTCTAACAGTGAATTACGCATCAATTGAATAACTACAGCTAAGGGTCGAATTCCCAAAACAATGGCTGGCAATATTAAATTCTTCCATTGGATGTGCATTCCTTCTCCAAAATCATCAACGACATACAGACTCCCTGTCATTTCTAACCCAGTAAATTCGTGCAAGACATACCCAAAAAACCAAGCAAACAAAATAGAGGAAAAGAATGAAGGCAAACTCATTCCGAACGTGCTAATCACTGCGATAATCCGATCAAAGAAGGTGTCTTTGTATACTGCGGAAAGTATCCCGAAAAAGATTCCTAAAACGATGGCTATAAAAATGGCAAAAATCGCTAACACAGCTGTATTCGGAAGTGTCTCTGCAATTACTTCAGATACTTTCTTTCCATTTTTTTGAAATGATTCACGCAAATATGGATACTTTAAAACAATTTCTGCTCCTCCAATTGAAAACAGTGATTGATAGGAATATTTCCCTTCTCTTAAATAAGTATAATCATCGGCATCTTTAGAATGGAATGAAATCGGAGAAACGTCGTTCAGATAATAGAAATACTGCGTAGTGACTGGTTTGTCAAACCCATACTTCTTTCTGATGTTTTCTAACTGTTCAGAATCTTCTCGTTGATCTAACATCATCCTTGCAGGATCTCCTGGTAAGATATTAAACAACAGAAAAATAACTGTGACCACACCAAAAAGTGTTAGGAATCCATAGAAAATTTTACTGAGTATAAACTTTATCATGAAGAATCGATGTACAACAAAGATAAAAGAAACTCCCAAAAATATGTACCTTTGTCCAACTTTTAAAAACAAGCATGACTACAGCAGAAATTGTAACTCAAATTAAGAAAAAGAAATCGTTTTTATGTATTGGCTTGGACGTTGATTTAAACAAGGTTCCTGCTTTTTTATTAGACAAAGAAGATCCTATTTTCGAGTTCAACAAAGCAATTATTGATGCGACTCACCACTTATGTGTTGCCTATAAACCGAACACTGCTTTTTATGAAGCGTATGGAATTAAAGGGTGGCAATCTTTAGAGAAAACAATTAACTACATCAATGAAAAGCATCCTGAAATTTTTACAATTGCCGATGCTAAACGTGGTGACATTGGGAATACATCTACCATGTACGCCAAAGCATTCTTTGAAGATCTGTCTTTTGATAGTGTGACGGTAGCTCCTTATATGGGGAAAGATTCTGTTGAGCCTTTTTTAGCATTTGAAAACAAACACACCATCCTTTTGGCATTGACTTCTAATCAAGGAGCTTTTGATTTTCAAACAAAAGAAATTGATGGTAAAGAAGTTTACAAGTACGTTTTAGAAACCTCTAAAGGCTGGAAAAATTCCGAGAACTTAATGTATGTTGTGGGTGCTACCAAAGCTGAATACTTAGGCGAAATTCGAAATATTATTCCAGATTCATTTTTATTAGTCCCTGGAGTTGGTGCTCAAGGTGGAAATTTACAGGAGGTTTGTAAATATGGAATGAATGATCAAGTAGGTTTGCTAATTAATTCTTCTCGTGGAATTATTTACGCTTCTAACGAAGCTGATTTTGCTGAAGCAGCTGCAAAAAAAGCATCAGATTTACAACAGCAAATGGCTGAAATCTTAGCCTAAAAAGAAAGAAGGACGTTATAAATAACGCCCTTCCCACAATCTCAATCTATAATAATAACCAAAGTTAATATTCTAGTTTGATCCCATTAAAAATGGAATATTTAATTAGCAGTTAACACAACATCTACTGTAAAAGGATTTGAGAATAACCCTTGTGTTAATGTATAGCTAAACACATCTCCACAAGAATCATAGGTTCCTGTTCCCCCACTTGCATAACCAGCACTACCTACAATGGTAATGGTAAGGTCATTATTTATGATAATTCTTGCTGGATAAGGAAAAGAACCGTTAAAAGATGGGTCTCCTGTAGCCCAACCAACAAAATCTGGTCCCCAAGCAGAATCAATAGCATATTCATTTGTTGTTCCAGGTACTAATGTTAATGTTGCATCATATGCTGGTGCATTATCATTAAAGGCTCTAACAGCAGCACTATATGAAGTACTTGGAGCAGGAATACAATCGTCATCTACAACCGTTACTACAGTTTCATGGAATCGGACTCCTTCTCCACCTAAACCAACACCAACATCTGTATTAGACAATGCAATTGTTAATGTTGCATCTCCGTTGACTAGGTTATCATCTACAGGAATAATTTCTATGTTTCCTGCAAATTCTCCAGCAGGAATCTCTAGGGTTCCAGTTTGTGTTACATTAAACCTGTCTGTTGCATCAGAAGTAACAGTAAAGGTTACCGTTACACCAGAAGCATTATTAGCAGATGCTAATAGTACAGGCACATTTATTGTATTTGCTTCCGTAACAGAAGCCGTTTCGCTTTCAAATTGAATCCAATTTGAATTTCCATACGATGGAGTATCTATTTCCGTATCGCTCTCACAAGATGCAAATGCAAACAAGCTCAGCAACATAATGTAAATTATATTATTTTTCATTTCTAATCGTTTTAGTTTGAATAACCTGGTGCTTGAGTGATATTTGGATTTACATCAGTTTCTCCAACAGGAACTGGTAGTAACCAAAAATTTGAACTAGAAGGAACTGTAAAAGTACAGCTAGTACAATTTTCTTCTTGTACTCTTACCATATCTAAATTCCAACGCTTAAGATCGTGCCAATAGTGACCTTCGAAAGCCAATTCTTTTCTTCTTTCATCTCTAATTGCTTGTCTTAATGTATTTCCAGACAATGTCACAGAACCTAATCCTCTTGCTACACGTAAGCTGTTTAAATCACTTAAGGCACTTCCTTCATTTCCACTTTCGAAATGTGCTTCCATTCTATTCAAGAGTACTTCCGCATATCTAAATGGCATAATTTCCACGACTCCAGACTGATTAATTGCAGGGTTGTCTCTAAATTTTGTTATTGTATTTCTCACTTGATTGTCTGAACTAGACTGAATCTGACTGTAATAAACATTTCTTCTAAAATCAGTTGGCTCATAAGAATCTAAAAGACCTTGTGTAACAATATAATCTTGTCTCACTGTATTTACTGGAAATAAGTACGTCCAAGAGAATTGATTTGCTCCATCTACTGGGGTCACTGCAATTTTCCAGATTAATTCGCTTCCTGCTGAATTTGTCCAGAAATTATTAAATGTACCTTGATTGTTGATCAATGACACACCAGCAACATTGTTTGCTGCATTAATAGCCTCTGTATAATTCTCTGTATAGAGATACACACGAGATAACAATGCATATACCATGTTTCTGTTTACGCGTGTTACATCACTTTCATCTCCATCTAAAAGACCTAAAGCCGTATTTAAATCATTGATGATTAAATCAAGAACTTCTTGTACAGAACTTCTTGGTTGAGGGTCTGTGCTAGGAACAATTTGCGCTGTTGGAATTGGCACTCCAAACTCAGATGTTGGATTGTTCATTCTTGAACCATATACTCTTAGCAAATCGAAATAAGCCAAAGCTCTTAACGCATGCGCTTCTCCTGTTATTTGATCTTTTCTATCAATGTTAGGATCATTTATATTATTATAAGCAGGCATAGCAACAATAATTGGATTTACATTTCCGATAATTGAATATGCTCTATTCCAGATATCATCTACAACTTGAGTTGCTGAGTTAAAATCGTATCTATACATAAAAGCGTACTGCCCATTATTAATCGCTGTAATAGATGCATTCCCTGTCATTATATCTCCTAGAGCTGTAAGTGTTCCGGTATAATACAATCCACTTCTAAACCTGCTGTAAGCTCCTAAAAGAGTTGCTTCTGCATTCGCCACACTTGAAACTGCTAATTCTAAATCTACTTGATCTGAAGGCGCAGTTTCTAAAACATCTTCGCTACACGATTGAAACGTAAGTAACAATACGGCAACTATAATTTTTGAAATATGTAATATCTTGTTTTTCATTTTCTTCATTTTAAAGTTTAATATTCATTCCCAATAAAAATGTCTTTGCTAAAGGGTAACTAAATCCATCAAACCTTTGATTTAATTCAGGATCTAAACCTCTATACTTTGTAAAAGTCAATAAATTTTGACCTTGTACATAAACTCTAAAACCTGACAAACCAATTTGATCTGTAAAAGTTTTTGGCATGTTATAAGAAAGCGTTAACGTCTTTAATCTTACAAAAGAAGCATTCTCTAATAATCTAGTATCAAACTGTGATCCTTGACCATTTCTTGGGATATTTGTAATATCTCCAGGTTGTTGCCATATCGTTAACTGTTCTACACTCTGGTTGAATGTTCCAAAATTCGTGTTCTCAATAAAGAACCTTGAGTTGTTCGATATATACTTATCAAATTGATAAGAGAAACGAGCATCTAATTCGAATCCTTTATAAGATGCAAAGGCAAAGAACCCTCCGTTTATTGGGGCATACTGACTCTTGCCGCTTAAGATGACTGAATTATTATCTTCATCATACACATTGGTTACATTTCCATTTGCATCATAATACAATGCATCTCCGTTTGCAGGGTTTACTCCAGCAAATCGAACTAAGTACCAAGTCCCAAAAGCTTCTCCGTCTCCAAACCAACCATTGGCTAAGTTTGGATCAGTAATACCACTTACCCCGTTTTTATTATTTACTTTGTTTTTATTGTACGAGAAGTTTCCTCCTAGTTGAAATAAAACTTCTGGAGTTCTAACAATATCAGCTGTCAATTGAATTTCAATTCCCGTGTTTGTTACTTCATAGTCTGTTGTGTTGGTATTTAAGAAACCACCTCCTCCTCCAGTAATTGTTGTACTTGGTGCGATAGGTTCTTGAAATGCCAATTCTGTAGTTGCTTTGTAGTATCCTTCAATAGTACCTTTGATTCTTTTATCAAACATTTCAAAGTCTACTCCAATGTTATATCCTGCAACTTTTTCCCAGCTTACACTTGGATCGTTGAATGTAAAAGGACTAATTAATCCTGTATTTCCATTGTACTGAGTTGTTGCTAATGTATTCAACCCTGCATACAATCCAGAACTTTGGTTGTTCCCTGTTAAACCGTAAGAAGCTCTCACTTTTGCATAGTTTAACCATTCTACATCATCCATAAAATCTTCATTGGTTAATGCCCATGAAAATCCTGCACTATAAAACCAATCGAATCTATTATTTACATTGAAATCACTATCCGCAGAATACGATACAGAACCTGTAAAAAAATACTTGTTCATTAAGTTGTAATCTGTATTAAAGAAATAGTTGATAAATGTAGCATTGTCTTCTAGCCCTGTAGCATCAACTACATTTGCATTTCCATCAACTACATCTAAATCAGGGAATAAAAAGTTTTGTACATCGACTCCTAATGTTCTACTTCTAAATCTTTCAAAAGACATTCCTAAGATAAAGTCAAGCTTATTATCATCATCAAGCTTTAAATTGTAATCCAACTGATTGTTGATACTAATTGTATATGCTCTTGTATTTGTAAACAACAATTGTCCATTATCTTGTTGATCACCTAAGTTAGTTCCTGGTCTGAAGAAACGGTTTCTATCAAATTCTCTAAAATCGATTCCTACATTTGTTTTGTATGAAAAGTTATCCGTGAATTTTGCAGTTGCAAAAACATTTCCAACCAATTTTGTTTGCTCTCTAACATCACTATTGATACGTGTTTGTTCTAAAGCGTTAAAACCAAAAGATTGATTGTTGTTAATGGTTCCATCTTCATTAAATGCATCTACATCTGGTCTGTTTAAGAATGCTTGTGTAATGGGACTATTTGTATTCACTCCAAAATCGTCGGCTACATCTTCTTGTGTAAAACCTAATGAAATGTTTGAACCAACATTCAACCATGGTTTTACATCTCCTGACACATTTAATCGAATGTTCGATCTTTCTAAATCAGATCTTTCTAAAGTTCCTTGTTGCTTAAAATAAGAAGCCGACAAGTAATAGTTCATATTTTCTGATGCTCCAGAAAAACTTAACAAGTGTCTTTGTGTTGAAGAAGTTCTAAAAAACACATCTCTCCAATTGGTAGATCTGTTTGCTACCTCATCGATTTGAGCTTGTGTAAATGTACCTGGACTTAAGATATTTCTATAAGTTCTGTACTGTTGAGCATTCATCAGTTCAATGTTAGGATCTGTTAATGTAGAAATCCCCGTAGAGAACTCATACTCAATAACTCCTTCTCCTTTTTTTCCTTTCTTAGAGGAAATTAAGATGACTCCATTTGCACCTCTTGCTCCATATAATGCAGCAGATGAAGGGTCTTTTAAGATATCTACGCTTTCGAAATCAGAAGGATTTAACGCTCTAAAATCTCCTGCAGTTATTCGTACTCCGTCTAAAATATAGATTGGTTCCGAACCTCCTGTTGGGCTATTAATACCACGAATATAAATTTCAGATCTAGCCCCAGGATTACCATTTGTTGAAGTGGCATTTAATCCTAGTGCGTTTCCTTGAAATAATTGATCAAAAGAGGCAACTGGTGTCTTTTCTAAAATCGACTTGTCAATTTTTGTAGTCGATCCAGTTACTGCTTCTTTCTTTTGTCTTCTAAAGGCAACAACAACTTCATTCAAAGCAACGCTATCCTCAATAAGGGTTACGTTTATTGTTGTTGAATTTCCTACTACTCTCTCAACAGGTTTAAATCCTAAGTAGCTAAATACTAAGATTTGTCCTGAAGATACTTTTATTGAGTAGTTACCGTCTAAATCAGTTTCGGTTCCGGTAGTAGTACCTTTAATAATAATACTAACTCCGGGTAAAGTTTCTGAGCCATCTTTTACGACCCCCGTAACTGTTTTTTGCTGAGCAAACGTTGATACTCCCATAAAGAGCATCAAAATCATAAATAGTTTTACTTTCATAAAATTACGTTTTTAGTTAAACATTGTGAATTAAGATTGTGTAATTGAAAGAAAGCTGGCATTAAGGATAACACCTTTTAATGAAGTCAAAGTTTAATGGATATTTTAAGAGGTAACTATAAATAAGTACCAGCTTATAAATTCAAATACAGTTCGAAATAACTGCATTTGCGCTTTTTAAAAGGTAAGCCCTATAATGTTTACCTTATCCGATAAAGATTTACTTGTTTTTTACTTAGAGAAACCACTTAACACCACTTGTTCTTGCAAGAACTGGCTTGGTGTCATGTTTGCTTCTTCTTTGAAGGCTTTGTTGAAAGTTACTTTATTGTTAAAACCAACATCATATGCAACGTCAATGATGTTTAAGTTTCTATTGTAATCGTTTTTTAAGATTTCGATAGCTTCAGCAACCCTATACTTATTTATTAAATGAAAGAAATTCATTCCAAAGTGTTCGTTAATTACTTGAGAAAGATTATGCCTAGTAGTACCTAACATTGTAGCTAGATCTCCTAGGTTAATATTATTTTGTTTGTATACTTTCTCTTCATTTAATAAAAGCAATAGCTGAGCTTTTAATTCTTCAGAAAAGCTATTGGTTAATCCAGATTTTTCATATTTCAATAAAGGTTTCTCATCAAAAAGATACTTCTTGCTAAATACTCTTGGATTTACATAAGCAACATATCCTATATATAAAATTAACAGCGCCATTAAAAGTACTTGTGGATACATTACAGTATCTGTACTTAGTATTTTCATTTTTCGAAAAAACACAAAAGAGAAGTATGAAACACCAAATGCAAAATTTAGATACACTATATTTCTTTGCCACTTAATAATATACGTTTGTCCTTTTTCCTTCTTATTGTTTTTATAAATTTTATAGGTTAAAAATGCATAAACAAATATTGAAGTCAATCTAGCAAAGTTTATAATTAACATTTTAAGAGATGAACCACTTCCCCCATTAAATATCATATTTAATTTTTGATCTTGCGGCAATAAATAAATTGGCAACATCATAATTAAAATTAATAGAAATGGAGTTATATGTAAAAAGTCTAACCATTTAAATTTATATTGCTTTGTAATCCTTTTGAAATAAAAATACAATAAAGGTCCAAATAGAAACAAAAATGGTGCAGTTACATAGAATATTGTTGGTGAATTATAATGATTTCGCGACATTAATACAGCCCCGCTTATGCTAAATAAAGAACAAGCGAATAAAAAAACACCAATGATTAAATTTGAGATTTCATCTCCTTTTCTTCTTAAGTTTAAGACAATCGCAAGAAAAATACCCATCAATCCAATAGAGAAAAGAGCTAAAACAAAAAAGTTAGATTTAGGTAAATACCTGTCAACTAAAGCTTTGTATTCTTTCGACTCTTTTATTTCAAGGAAAGCATTGTCTCTCAAAATTGACACATCTAAAACACGTTTGATGTATTCTTTTGTATAACCCGCTGATTTTTCAGGGTCCTTTAGATACGCATATCCTATCGCTAATTTCCTTAGTTCTAGATCAGAAAACTCACCACTTTTATTTTGAATAGTAGAGAGTTCATCAATAATATTTTGGATAAATAAAAAATCTGTCTTTAATTTGATATCTGTATACGTAGTATCCATTCCAACCAGCGTAGGTGATTGGGAATGAATCATTTCAGTTAATTCAAAACTAAAAACTTTTGAGCACACCAAAATGAATAAAAGCAGTATGGCTTTTTTTGACTTCATACAATAATACCACTAATGACTTAGCAATCCATTTTACATTTAAATATACATATTTATTTCGTTAAAGGGATGTTAATTAGTAACTCCCGATAATAACTTACCTTTGATTTTCTTATAAAATTGTCCTTTTGAAGCATTTAGAAAAAAATATTTTTTCAGTCAAATACACCCCAAAAAGAATCATTTCTTTGGTTCCAAGTCAAACGGAGTTGCTTTTTGATTTAGGTTTGGAGAAAGAAGTTATTGGAATTACTAAATTTTGCATTCATCCTGTTGAAGCCAGGAAAGAAAAAAAAATAGTTGGCGGGACAAAAATGATAAAGATCGATAAGATTAAAGCGCTACAACCAGACATTATTCTATGTAACAAAGAGGAAAACACAAAAGAAATTGTAGAGCTCTGTCAAGAAATTGCTCCTACCCATGTTTCTGACCTTTATACTCTTGATGATGCTAGAAATTTAATTGAAGAATATGGAGCGCTCTTCAGTAAAGAAGAAAGCGCAAATAATATACTTCAAAAACTAGACTCTGAATACAATAGTTTTCAATCCTATATTGCTGATAAACCCATTCTAACAGCAGCTTATTTTATTTGGAAAGATCCATGGATGGTTGCTGCAAACAATACATTCATCAACCATATGTTAGCATTAAATAAGTATGAAAACACCTATCAACATCTAACACGATATCCTGAGGTAACTCTAAATAAGATTCATGAAAGCGGAAATCCAGATCTTATTTTCCTTTCATCAGAACCTTATCCTTTTAAAGAAAAACATATTGATGAAATAAAAGAATATGCGCCCAATGCAAAAATATTGCTTGTCGATGGAGAATTGTTTAGTTGGTATGGTAGTCGATTGCTGCACTCTTTCGAGTATTTTAAATCGCTAAGAGAACTAATCGAGTAATCTATTTACGATCTTGCAATGCAAAAACTTTGCGCAATAAACTTGTATCTCGTAAACCTATTTTTTTACGTATCCCTTCTTCTTCAACAGCAATCATTGTAAAGACTCCTTTTAAAGTTTCTAAGGTTACATAATCTACCAAGTCTGGATTCACTTTTTTTACAAAAGGAAGTTTATTATGCTTCTTAATCAATTGTGCCCAAATTTTATCGGCTCCTACTTTAGAGAACGATTTTTTGATAACTGGAGTAAACTCCTTGTATAAATCTTCAGATGTTCCTACTTTTAAGTATGCAGTAGCTGCATCTTTTTCTCCTAATAGAATGTTCTTAGCATCTTTGAATGTAATTCCTTTTACAGCATTCACAAAAATTGGAGTAGCTGTTTTCACTGCATCTTCAGCAGCTCTATTTAAAGCAACCAATCCTTTGTCTGCTAATGAACCTAATCCTATTCTTCGTAGTTTTTTATCTACTTTTCTCAAGTCTTTTGGTAATAATATTTTTACCAATTCATTTTTATAGAATCCATCTTTAGCAGTTAACTTAGATACTTGATTTTTAATCCCGTGATCTAAAGCTTCTTTTAAACCTTTACCTATTTGGTCTTGAGACAAAAAATCTTTTAATGATTGACCTATTACATCTTGTGTTCCAATAAATCCAAAAGTGATAAATGCTACTACGGAAACTAAAATTCTTCTCTTCATTTTGTATTTGTGTTTATATATAGTTAGAAACAACTTTTTATAAAAAGTCACATTCTATCTAAAAGTATCTGTTTTTTTATCGTAGCCGTAAGGACAATGTTTACAACCGCTCTTACAACAATACCCCCTTTTTAAATGAAATTTCTCGGTAAAGACTTTATACCCTTGTTCATTTAGGTAGTAATCTTCTTCAGTCAATTCAATTCTTTTGTTGTACATGAGAGCAAAAATACTACTTCTAATGAAAAGCATAATTAAATATTTCTTTTTTCCTACAAATAATTAAGGTTAAAAAACCTATTTCATTTACGTGTAATTACTCAACAAATAAGTGAAGTACATCTCTAATTTTACACAACATTAAAAACCATATTCAAATGAAAAAAATAATTTTATTACTTACTGTGTCGTCTCTTTTAATTGCTAGTTGCGTTGAAAACACAGAAAAACATACTCCTAAAAAAGACAAACAAAAAATCAATCAATCAGAAAAGTTAGACAGCCAAGAAACTTTATTTATCACCAAAGTATCTGGTGCTTTTAGTAAAGTCATCCAAGATAAAAAAAATTGGAGTCAACTAAAAAACATCTTCGAAGACAATATAATGATGAAAGACAATACGATTAAAGATGATGTTTTGCCCAGTGCTTATCATACTATCAGAGATGATTTAATTATGGACTTGACTTCTCTTGAAAATATAGATTTGGGTGGAGTTCGCTTCAAAAACCAATTGATCAAAGAGTACAATCAACTCTACAATGAACGTATTACATTTAAAGACATTAAAACCAACTTAGTAAAACTTCATTTTGCTATTCCAAAGATCGCTTTTGACAACCATGATGAATGGTTAAAAAATGGACAACCTATTTCATTGAAAGCCTATGACAATAGCGAGAACAGTCTTGAAAAGTTAGATAAAGAAATAGTTATAAAAACCATTGGCCATGACAATTATAAAAAGTTGGTAAAAGCAGCTGGTAAAGAATCTTCATCTTACTACCTTAAAAAAAGTAAAAATGAAACTTTTATAATTGCTGGAGAATCGGAAAAGGGAGTGGTTTTATCTGTAAAGGATAATCAATCAACAGTAATTTCTTTTCAAATCAATGATGAAAAATATTTCAACACAATTACAATCAATAGCAATGATGGTAAGGCTATATTCCTTCAAACAAACCTAATTAATCAACAGTACGTATACGAACCTCAGAATTGTAAAGGGTTTTATGTTTTTACTTGTGGAAGTGATGAAATGCAAAAATATAGAGAAAGAAGGCAGGCGGAAGCAGACAGAACATGCGAAACTATTTGGACTTGTATTCCTTGTTGTTCTTCATATGGAGGCATCATGTATATGACAATGATATTTCAACCTAAGTCTGTTAAGTGCAAAAAATATGACGAAGCTTTAGAAGTTATCAGCTTCTACTCAAATAGAGTGTTCAATAATATCTAATCATAAAAAAAGCGCTCAAATTGAGCGCTTCTATTTTTATTTTCCTAATTCGGGAGGGTATTTCGAAAGTATCTCTTTTACAAACTCTTTAATTCTTGCCTCTTTCTTTTCTGCATTCTTCATTCGCATAGCTCCAGATCCAATCCCTTGCCAAACCAATTCATTCTTATCTTTATCGATAAAGTCTACAAATAGAGTTCCTTCAGTATATTGATTTACATTCACATTATTACCTCTTCCAAAGAACCAAGGATTATATCCCCAACCCCAGCCCCAGCCAAAGTTGTTATTTGCATTCACATTTACACGTTCTCTAGATTTGGTAAAAATACTTACCAATACATCTGGATTATCAGATTTGGTAAATCCTTTCGCTAATAATTCTGACTCAATAGCTCGCATGATTCTTTTCTTATCTAAATCAGAAATAGCTGCCTTATCAATTCCTTTTTTATAAAAAGCAAATGTTTTATACTTTCCAAAATCTGCTTTGGTATCATAATCAGAAACTACCTTTACGGTAGCACAAGAGGTAAGGGTTGCAATAAGTACTAAAGAGAGTAATTTTAATGACTTCATAATGGTTGGGTTTTATTAAAGGTTACTAAATAGTGATGCATCTACTTTATTAGGAAGGGTAACTTTTAATTCTTTTTCATTTTTCATAGCACGCTGAATGGCAAAAATTGCTTCGTCATTTCTTGCCCAACTTCTTCTTGCTATTCCGTTGTTGACATCCCAAAAAAGCATCGATTTTAATCTTTTTGATGCTGCCTTACTACCATCAAGAAGCATGCCAAATCCCCCGTTAATCACTTCTCCCCAACCGACTCCTCCTCCATTATGGATGGATACCCATGTCGCTCCACGGAAGCTATCTCCGATCACATTTTGGATTGCCATGTCTGCTGTAAAGCGAGAACCATCATAGATATTTGAGGTTTCTCTATATGGAGAATCTGTTCCAGAAACATCATGATGATCACGTCCTAAAACAACAGGTCCAATCTCTCCTTTCTTAATCGATTTGTTAAATGCTTTTGCAATCTTAATTCTACCTTCTGCATCTGCATATAAAATTCTTGCCTGTGAACCAACCACTAATTTGTTTTCTTGAGCACCTTTAATCCATTGAATATTATCCGCCATTTGTTGCTGAATCTCTTCAGGTGAATTCTGCTTAATTTCTTCTAAAACTTCACAAGCAATTTGATCTGTCTTAGCTAAATCTTCTGGATTTCCAGATGCACACACCCAACGGAAAGGTCCAAACCCATAATCGAAACACATCGGCCCCATAATATCCTGAACGTAACTCGGATATCTAAAATCAATCCCGTTTTCTGCCATGATATCTGCTCCTGCTCTACTAGCCTCCAATAAGAATGCGTTTCCATAATCAAAGAAATACGTTCCCTTTGCGGTATGATTGTTAATCGCCTTTGCATGTCTACGCAAGGTCTCTTGTACTTTCTCTTTAAATAATGTTGGATTTTCAGCCATCATTGTATTGGCATCTTCAAAAGAGATATCAACTGGGTAATATCCTCCTGCCCAAGGATTGTGTAAGGATGTTTGATCGGAACCTAAATCAATATGAACATTGGCCGTATCGAACTTCTCCCATACCTCAACAATATTTCCTAAGTAGGCTAGAGAAACGGTTTCTTTATTTTCTTTTGCAAGGTTTACTCTTGCTACCAATTCATCTAAATCAGTAATTTTTTCATCTATCCAACCTTGATCTAATCGCACTTGTGTAATCTTCGGATTTACCTCTGCACAAACGGTAATACATCCTGCAATATTTCCTGCTTTCGGTTGTGCTCCACTCATTCCTCCTAATCCAGCTGTGACAAATAAATTACCTTGAGGCAATTTTCCAATCTTACGGAATCCGTTTAAAACAGTAATCGTTGTTCCATGCACAATTCCTTGTGGTCCGATGTACATATAACTTCCAGCTGTCATTTGTCCGTACTGAGTAACACCTAACGCATTGAACTTTTCCCAATCGTCTGGTTGCGAGTAATTCGGAATCATCATTCCGTTTGTTACTACAACTCTAGGTGCATTTTTATTGGATGGAAATAATCCCATCGGATGTCCAGAATACATCGCTAAAGTTTGCTTATCTGTCATTTCAGATAAATACTTCATGGTTAAGAGATACTGTGCCCAATTCTGAAAAACAGCTCCGTTCCCTCCATACGTAATTAATTCATGGGGATGTTGCGCCACAGCATAATCCAAATTGTTTTGAATCATGAGCATCACAGATTTTGCTTGTTCACATTTCCCTGGATACTCTTCTATTGATCTAGCATACATTTTATAATCCGGGCGGAAACGATACATATAAATACGCCCATACTTTTCTAATTCTTCAGCAAATTCAGGCAATAATTCTGCATGATGCTTTGCTTCAAAATAACGCAGAGCGTTTTGTAATGCTAGTTTTTTCTCTTCTGGTGATAGTATTTCTTTTCTCTTAGGAGCATGATTCATAGTCGCATCATATTCCTTTTTTGGAGGTAAAATAGTTGGGATTCCTTGTTGTATATGTTCTTTGAATGTCATTTTTTACGCTTTTTTGATTTTCTAGTGTATTTGAAAATCAGATTTAAAAATAGGTTTTTAAACTTTGATAAAAAACAACAAAAACTATGGATAGCGGATATCAGCTCTGTGATATTGAGCTTCAATCCTTTTCTTATATTTTAAAATAAAAAAATCCATTTCTTAAGTATCTTACAAAGATATCTATTTTTTGAACTTGGCGATTTTAATCATCACAAAAAAATCGTCTATTTTTTGAAAATTCCGTAAATTGCACTCCCAAAATCACACATTTTTTACGAATGTAACTCTCACTGAGAGATTAGATTGATAAATGATAGCGTTTTCGTACAAAGGTGAGTGATTCTAATTCTTTAATCTTATTGAGAAAAAAATGGAACAAATAGCTCCTTATAAACCAAAATACAAAGTCCGAATAGTAACTGCTGCATCTTTATTTGATGGTCACGATGCTGCCATTAATATTATGCGCCGTATTATTCAATCTACCGGAGTTGAAGTTATTCATCTAGGACACGACAGAAGTGTTGAGGAAGTAGTGAATTGTGCGATTCAAGAAGATGCAAATGCTATTGCAATGACATCGTATCAAGGTGGACATAATGAGTACTTTAAGTACATGTATGACCTATTGAAAGAAAAAGGAGCAGGTCACATCAAGATTTTTGGTGGAGGTGGTGGAGTAATTCTTCCTGAAGAAATCAAAGAACTGATGGATTATGGAATTACGCGTATCTATTCTCCAGATGATGGACGTGAATTAGGTTTGCAAGGAATGATCAACGATTTGGTAAAAACTTCGGATTTTGCCATTGGTGACGTGTTGAATGGTGAAGTGGATCGCTTAGATCAAAAAGAGATTGGAAGTATTGCACGAGTAATTTCTTCTGCCGAGAACTTTCCTGAAGTTGCAAAAGAAACTTTAGATACTATCCACAAGAAAAATGAAAAATCAACAACACCTGTCTTAGGAATTACTGGAACAGGTGGAGCTGGAAAATCGAGTTTGGTTGATGAACTAGTTCGTCGATTCTTAATTGACTTTCCTGAGAAAACAATCGGATTGATCTCTGTTGATCCTTCAAAACGTAAAACTGGTGGAGCTTTATTAGGTGATCGTATTCGTATGAATGCCATTAATAACGAGCGTGTTTACATGCGTTCATTGGCAACTCGTCAATCGAACTTAGCCTTATCGAAATATGTAAATGAAGCAGTGCAAGTTTTAAAAGCTGCTGAATTTGATTTAATTATTTTAGAAACTTCTGGTATTGGTCAATCTGATACTGAAATTATAGAACACTCTGATACTTCATTGTATGTAATGACTCCAGAGTTTGGAGCTGCTACTCAGTTAGAGAAAATCGACATGTTAGATTTTGCTGATTTGGTAGCTATTAATAAGTTCGATAAACGTGGAGCTTTAGATGCCATTCGTGATGTGAAGAAGCAATATATGCGTAACAACAACTTGTGGGATACACATATGGATGACATGCCAGTTTTTGGAACGATTGCCTCTCAATTTAACGACCCAGGAATGAACTCGCTCTACAAAGCGATTATGGATAAATTGGTGGAAAAAACTGGGGTTGATCTAAAGTCTGATATGGAAATTACAAAAGAGATGTCAGAGAAAATCTTTGTCATTCCTCCAGCTAGAGTTCGTTATTTGTCAGAAATTGCTGAGAGTAATAGAGCATACGATAAGAAAGCCATTGATCAAGTTGAAGTTGCTCAAAAACTGTTTGGGATCTACAAAACGATAGAATCCATTCTAGATGTCACATCGATCGCAGTCGAGATGTCTTCATACTTAACCAAAGCAGGATTAGAACAAGATGATATTCTGAGACAAGTTCAGGATGACAAAGAATTCATAAAACTTTTAATTGCTCAGTTTGACAAAGTCAAAATGAACCTTGACCCATACAATTGGGAAATCATTTTAAACTGGAAAGAAAAGGCACAACGATATAAAGATCCTATCTATTCTTTTAAAGTAAGAGACAAGGAAATTAAAATTGAAACACACAGTGAGTCATTATCACATTCTCAAATTCCGAAAGTAGCTCTGCCTAAGTATGAAGCTTGGGGTGATTTACTAAAATGGAACCTACAAGAGAATGTTCCTGGTGAGTTCCCATATGCTTCTGGATTGTATCCTTTTAAGAGAACTGGTGAAGATCCAACAAGGATGTTTGCTGGTGAAGGTGGACCAGAACGTACCAATAGACGTTTTCATTATGTAAGTTTAGGAATGGATGCGAAGCGTTTATCAACAGCTTTTGATTCAGTAACTCTCTATGGAAATGATCCTGGATTACGACCAGATATCTATGGAAAGATTGGAAATGCAGGAGTTTCTATCTGCTGTTTAGATGATGCTAAGAAATTATATTCTGGTTTCGATTTAAGTCATCATATGACTTCAGTTTCCATGACTATTAATGGTCCTGCTCCAATGTTGTTAGGATTCTTCATGAATGCTGCCATTGATCAGAACTGTGAGAAATACATTAAAGAACATAAGCTTGAAAAAGCTGTAGAAACCAAGTTCAAAGAAGTATACGATTCTAAAGGATTAGAAAGACCTACTTATCAAGGAGGTTTACCTGAAGGGAATGATGGTTTAGGGTTGATGCTGCTAGGATTAACAGGTGATTTGGTATTGCCTGCCGATGTCTATGCAAAAATTAAAACAGAAACCTTAGCGCAAGTTAGAGGAACTGTACAAGCAGATATCTTAAAAGAAGATCAAGCACAGAATACATGTATTTTCTCTACTGAATTTGCATTGCGTTTGATGGGTGATGTACAAGAATACTTTATTGAAAAGCAAGTACGTAATTTCTATTCAGTCTCTATTTCTGGATATCATATTGCTGAAGCAGGAGCTAATCCAATTACACAATTGGCATTGACCTTATCGAACGGATTTACCTATGTAGAATATTACTTATCAAGAGGAATGGATATCAATAAGTTTGGACCAAACTTATCCTTCTTCTTCTCTAACGGAATTGATCCAGAATATTCTGTCATTGGTCGTGTTGCTCGTAAAATTTGGGCAAAAGCGATGAAGTACAAGTATGGAGCAAATCCTAGAGCGCAAATGTTGAAATATCATATTCAAACTTCGGGACGATCTTTACATGCTCAGGAAATTGATTTCAACGACATCAGAACTACATTGCAAGCATTGTATGCGATTAATGACAACTGTAATTCGTTACATACCAATGCATATGATGAAGCTATTACTACTCCAACAGAAGAGTCTGTTCGTAGAGCAATGGCGATTCAGTTGATTATCAACAAAGAATTAGGACTTACTAAAAACGAAAATCCGATTCAAGGTTCATTTATCATTGAAGAATTAACAGACTTGGTTGAAGAAGCTGTCTTAACTGAATTCGATAGAATTACAGAACGTGGTGGTGTATTAGGAGCGATGGAGACAATGTACCAACGTTCTAAAATTCAAGAAGAGAGTTTGTATTACGAAACCTTAAAGCATACAGGTGAGTTCCCAATTATTGGCGTGAATACGTTCTTAAGTTCTAAAGGTTCTCCAACGGTTCAGCCTGCAGAAGTGATTCGTGCAACTGAAGAAGAGAAACAATTCCAGATTCAAACCAAAGAGTTATTGAATAAAGCAAACCCAACTAAGGTTGTGGATCAATTAGCAATTTTACAGGAAGCTGCCATTCAAAATGAAAACTTGTTTGACAAGTTGATGGAAGCAACGAAGGTTTGTTCTTTAGGTCAGATTACTTCAGCATTGTTTGAAGTAGGTGGACAGTATCGAAGAAATATGTAAGCAGACTCTTGGTTTTATTCAATAAAACCTTAGAGGTCGCTTATACTGAAACTTGATTTTAGTATCCAGAGAACCAATTTCCAATAAAGGAAATTGTGTGAATCGCTTATCCTGAGCTGTCACACTGAGCTTGTCGTAGTGATGTCGAAGGATTTTATAAAATTTAAAAAAGCAGCATCAAATTGATGCTGCTTTTTCCTTTTTCTGGCAATTCTCCCTACTTCTCTTTCTAGCTATTTAATTATTCTTTTATTTTCAACTGAAACTTCAGAGCCTTCTAAGAGCATGATTGAACTTGGGGTGTTGTTATTTAAGAAATCAAATGCTGTTCCGTAATTCGATCCAAAATCGACATCTACATGATAACTATTGATTGGATAATGTTTCCATTTAGGATGTATCACTTCATACTCTGTGGTTTTCTGTTCATTCACTTTTGAATACCCCCAATAATGCTCTGCTATAAATTCAGTAACACTTCCTTCTTCAATATCAATTGGCTTTGTCACAGCATCGACTTGCATGAAATTCTTTTTCTTATTTTCTTTCCAAGAATACGCTACTTTAATTTCATTGCTATTTTCTTCCCATCTATGAGACATCGGTAGTGTAACATAATTTTCTTTATAAACCGTATTGGCTATAAAAGTCAAAGCAGGTTTGGGTACAATCTCTTTAATAAACACAACCCCTCTTTTTGTTTTCCTTTTTACATAGAACCGTAAGTTCACTTCCTCAAAGTTGATATGAAATGGCACTTTAACTCCTAACAATTTCGTATTCATAAACATGAAACCAACCAAACTCACGTAGCATTTATCATCATAATAATCTAGTTCAGTTCCAAACGGTAAATGAGGCATTAATACATCTGGATTCACTTCATAGTTTACCATGACTAACTTTCGCCATTCTGCTTTTAAAAAACTCATCTTATTTAAATATTAAATGCTTCAAAATGACTCGTCTTAAAAACAAATCCTGTATTTAATAGCTTTTCAGGATATACTCTCCTACTCTTCAAAATTAACTCAGGTTCAGTTCCAATAAATATTGCTCCAAATTTTAAACACCATTTTGGTGTTTGAAATCCAATCAACACACCCAATTTTTTGCGTAATTTTCTTTGAAAGGTCTCATTCATTAAAGGATTAGGCACACACACATTATACACTCCTTTATCTTGATTTATTAAATGCAAAATAGAACGAACGTAATCTTCTTCGGAAATCCAGCTAATGAATTGTTTTCCTGAACCTTGCTTTCCTCCAAAACCAAATCGGGTTAATCTTTTAATAATTGGGAAGGCACCTCCCTTGTTTCCTAAAACAATGGACGTTCGAGTAATAATCTTTTTAGTCTTCGGTAAATCGAATGAATTAAAAACCATTTCCCACTTCTTACAAACGTCCATTGAAAAATCAATTCCAATTTCACCTCTCTTCTCAGTCATTATTTTATCTTCTGAATGACGATAAATAGTAGCTGATGAAGATTGAATAAAAACTTTTGGAGGGTTTTCAAGTTTTTGAATTACCTGACATAAAATATTCGTGCTATCAATTCTACTTTTATAAATCTCTTCTTTATTTTCTTTGGTATATCTACAGTTTACAGATTTCCCTGTAAGATTGATCAATACATCTGTGTTCTCTAGAAATGAAGTCCAATATCCCTCTTCTTTACCATTCCACTGTAAATAGTGAATATTATTTGAATTAATTTGTTGATGTCTAGACAAAATGAAAATTCTGTTCTTTTTATCTTTTTTAAAATAATTCGTTAATAACTGTCCGAGATATCCTGTTCCTCCTGCGATGACTATTTTCATGATTCCTGTTTTTACAATTGTTTTGTCATTTCACCTAGGTTAATTTTCTCACCTTTAGTAAATGTTATTTCTCTTACTTGAGACATATCTTTCCATAAATATTGATGTCCTTTTAACCTTCTAGTGCTTCGTACTCTTCGCTGAAAAGCTCTAAACTCTTTGGCTGAAGCATCTCTTTTCTCTCCCAATTTGCCGTACAATTTTACTGCTGGATATTCAGAGAAACTTCCTTTAAAAAGCGACTTCAACCAAAACCATTTCTTGTTGTTTACTGCCAGTATGCAGATGTTGCTATTCGTTTGTGAGTTCTTGTTGAGTTTTGTTGCAAACTTCTCGAAATAGAACCCTGTTTGATCATCGTTTAGAAACAAAGAACCTATGGGGGTAACTGTCGGAATATTATTCGCATCAACAGAAGCAATGGCTACATGCATGTTTGCTCCAATACATTTCCTAAAATGAGTTTTGATTTTATTCCAATTTGTATGGATGTCTATTTTCATGATGTTGATTTTTTAATTTGATACGTAATGATGACGAAATACAATGCTATAGACATCGGTATATAGAACAGAAAAGCTGTAAAAATGTACGCATAGCTAAATAGGTTACCTATAATTATAAATAGAATGATCCAACTAATTACTGAATAGAAATAAATATCAATTAGTTTACGCTTCTTTTTTGCTATTGAATAATCTTGATGTAATATTAGAGCAGACGTAATTTGAATAAGTGCTAAAGGAATCTGACCCAATGGTCCATATACTGACTCAAAGATGTAACAACAAACAACAGAAGCGAAACTAAGTAAGTTTAAATAATATAAGAATTTCATTATGTTATTTTTTAAAACTTTCAGAAATTATTGAAAGTTTGTGTTCAAATTTTTTTACTTTTTAATTATTTTGGTAAAGTTAGAGAGCAACCAATGTTCATCGGCTTTAATAGCTTTATCTAATAGTCCATTAACTTTTGTTGTTACAGAAGACAAATCGCTTAACACCTTTTTAAATTGTTCAGCTTCTTCTGATGTATCATCCACTTGTTGCAATTCATCCAGCACTTTTAATACAGGTTCAATCTCTCTTTTTTTGCGTTCTTTGGTAATCTGCTTAAACAGTTCCCAAATATCTTTATCAGCAACAAAGAACTCCTTTCGCTCCCCTACCACAAATTCTTTGCTTACAATTCCCCAATCAATCAAAGCTCTTACATTCATGTTTACGTTTCCTCTAGATATCTGTAAAGACTCCATAATGTCTTCAGCAGAAAGAGGTTTCGTAGAAACTAATAACAAGGCATGCACTTGCGCCATCGTCTTATTAATTCCCCAACTTGTGGCCAAACTACCCCAAGTATGAATGTATTTTATTTTAGCTTCATCTAATTTCATAGGTCAAATATACAACTTCTTTTTAAACTTTCAATAATTATTGAAAGAAAAATAAATTTAATTCATTTGCATCTTTTCCGTACCTTTTTAGTCTATTAAGTGAACATTAAAAAAACAAATCAATATGAAAGAATATAAAAACCAATGCTCTTGTACATGTGTAGAATGTATCAATGGAGATTGTAAAAATTGTACTTGCGAGACCTGTTCTTGCAATAACTGTAACTGTTAACTAGTCAATCGAGCGGTTTTGAGATTTCTCGACTCCGCTCGAAATGACAAATGGTAGTATGATTATGATGACCACAAAAGACGTTTGGACTCAGTATTCTGATGATGTAAAAAGATTCATCCTAAGCAAGGTAAAAGAGCCTGCTATTGCTGATGATATTCTACAAGACACCTTCCTTAAAATCCACACGAATCTTCATAAACTAAAAGACATTACGAAACTAAAGTCGTGGATCTTTTCTATTGCTCGGAATTCGATGATGGATCATTTCAAGGCTTCTAAAACGACTTTTGAAATTGCTGGTTTCGAATCGGAAACAACTATTTTAGAAAACGTTCATACCGAGAAAGATTGCTTGCGAGGTATCTTACAAGGCTTACCAAAAAAATACCGTGATCCTTTGTTCTTATCAGACATCAAAGGGTTAAAACAAACCGAAGTTGCCCAACAACTCAAACAAAACTTACCGACTACCAAATCTCAGATTCAACGGGCACGCAAACTCATTGCGCAAGGGTTTATGGATTGCTGTGGTTTTGTACTCAACGAACAAGGTCACTTAGTAGGTGAGATACAAGAAAAAGAAGACTGTAAAGTTTGCGTATAAATGAAGAAGTGAGACCGCTTCTCTGTTAGAGACAAGAAACAAGACGTGACTAATGCTACTTGGTTCTAAATTCTTTTTTAATAGCTTCACTAATTCTTGATATAAAATATTTAAAAACCGAACTAAATTGGAACCATTTAAATTAATTGAAAAAGTAGATTCTTTAGAAACGTTTCTTGAGTTTTTAAAAGCACTGATGCTTGATAAAAGAGACGAAGATGAGAAAGAAAATGTTAATGCTTCGTCACCTTATAGTTCTGGACATAATGGTTGGGAACATAACGATATTGCTTCTTTTCTAGATGCAATGCACGCAGGCACAAAAGACAATGATTTTTCAGAAGAACCAAATTGGAAAACCTTTGCTGAAATAATCTATATGGGGAAAATTTACGAATAGACTAAATAACTAGAAATAACAACGTTTCTAATCAATTGCTAGAAATCTAAATCCAAGAAAAAGACGATTGCAAAGTTTGTGGATGAAAAAAGAGAAACAAGAGATTAGATCGCTTACTTCGACAGGCTCAGTACAAGACGCTGTTAGAGACAGGAATAAAGATGAATCAACTCTAAACATCTGGTTCCATTAACTTTAAAAGGTTTTTGATTTTCCTACATTTATCATTTTAACTATATTTGATAGGTTTACTCGTCATTACAATCACCCTCTATGAAAAAAATAATCCTATTCCTGAGTCTTATTTCACTTATTTCTTGTCATAAAAGTGATCTTCAATTTGCTGTTTCTAATGATTTACAAAAAAGAGTGATTATTATTGAAGGATACGATCCTTATGTCACTAGTTATGTTTCTGATAGTATTATTGAATATTATCAGAACAAAATGATTTTAAGAAAAGAATCTTACTTAAAATTAAATATAAACGCTCCATACATAAGTACATTTTCAACCTACGAGTACAACGCAAATAACTATCTAGTTAAAATAAAAAACTACAACGACATTGGTTTAAGTGACCACTACGCTACATCTGATTATTTATATAATGAAAGTAATAAAATTGCCCAGGTGGTTTTTAATAGGTTTAGTCCCTCTAATTTTTCTAACACATTAATCAATAACTCTACTCGTTTCGAATATATTTCAGATACTATTAAAACCTACTCAATAAATCATTTGAACAATGACATGAGTACAAACCTAAAACAGTATGTTGTTTATGGTAATTTAGATTCTATACAAGCAGATAATAAGTGGATGTATATATTTGACAATCAGAATCATTTAGATAAAATAAACTGTGTTGGTAATGATTGCGATACATATTACAACCAACAATACAGTTATGAAAGCAATAGAGAGCCCTTAATTAACAACATGTATGGAAATGATTTAAACTTGTTTCTACTCCGCCAATCAACCAAATATTATTGGCTTGAAACTGCTAAAAAATATACGAGTCAGATTCTTTATATATATCCAACTCCAGATAGAAATGGTGAAGTAAGGCAGTTCAATTACATTTTTGACGAGAATAATCGTTTAATAGAAATGAACACAACGGGTGGTACTTTCGCTGCTAATGATTTTATTCGATACTACTATGAATAGTCTCGTTTTATTGATTGTGTTTAGTCATTAAAACAAACATCCTTCTAATCTAATTATTTCGTCTGTGACAAGAGAATTTCCTGAATAATCTCTGTCAGAAGGGCTGAAAATAAATGCCTGACCATCAGTACTTGAAAAATGAAGCAAACCATCAATTACTTCATATTTATAAGTGATCGTATATTCAATATCTTGACTATCTCCATAATATTCATAATCAAACCACAAAACATCCGCTCGATCTTTTTTGAGTTTTATATTCCATTTTACTCCATTTTCAATTGTTTCATTTAATTTCCATCCTTTACAAGATGAAGTAATACTATCAAGAGTAAAGAAGGATATAAAATATTCATTGCCCGTAAAATTTGAAAATTTTATATCAGAAAAGTCACTATAATAATTATCCGGATCTGTCCAGGTTGTCCCATCATATTTAGTTAAAAAATGACACATCTTTCTTCCCCAACCCGGACCACAGTATATAATTGACGGATCTAAATCAGGATATTCTACTCCACTTGCACTAGTTACAACAAGGTTACCTCCAGACTCTGAACCCCATGGTTCTGACTCGTCTTTCAAACAAGAAAACAAAGCAAAGAATACAAATAATAAAAGTATTTTTTTCATTTCTAAAATTTTTTAAAAATACAAAACTAGATTCAATATTAATATCCCAAGTTAATAAATGTCATGGTTAAAACACTAACAGTCAATAAATTTATTCTTTTAGCAAAAAAATCAGAATTACTAAAAACGCCTAAAAATATTCTTGAAGAATTAATAAAAGGTCCTAAAATTAAAATAGAATTCAGCACATAACAATACATAAAACACATTGCCAGTTAGAGCTTCGGTTTCTATTTGCTAAATTAGTTGCTGAAACACGCAACGAATCTTATACAGAGGTATAGTGTATCATTTATAGTAACATATAGCTTATAGAATCGTCATAACCCTTTATCCTTTAAATTTTTAAGGATTGCGTAAAAAGTTAGATCACAAAAAATAGAACTATGATGAATGAAATAAATCAAAAAACTATCGTTAGAAATCTTAGAATCCTCTATCCTATCTGGGTTCTTGTTGGAATTTTTAGCATTATGTATGTTCCATCTACTTTAATTGAACTTGATAACCCTTTAAAAACTGCTCAAAATATTACAGAGAACTCTTTTCTGTTTAGACTGGGGATTGCTGGTAGATTGATAACCCAATTACTCTTTATTATCATACCATTTCTATTGTATGAGTTATTTAGAAACCTCGATAGAGCTATAGCTACTTTAATGCTAATATTAGCACTGATTAGTGTTCCTATTACCATGTTAAATGAAACAATTCATTTAGAGATCCTTAGTCACTTAGACAAACCAGACAGCGTTATAGAAATGCTTGAGTTGTATTATCAACGAATGGATATTTCGGTGATTTTTTGGGGATTATGGTTACTACCTCTTGGATGGTTGGCATACAAATTTAAATTGTTTCCAAAAGTAATTGGAGTAGTGCTATTGATCGCTGGATTCGGGTATTTCATTGATTCATTCATTAAAATAGTATTCCCAGATTTTACCCAACTAAATTCAATTCTGGAAATAATGACCATCGGTGAATTAATTTTCATCATCTGGCTTGTAATAGTTGGCGTAAAAAGAGAAGCCAACGTACAAGAACGTTTATAGAAGCAAGAAACAAGACCGCTTCGCTGTTAGAGACAAGACCGTTTAACTCATAGAGGCAAGAAGCAAGACAACTCATTAACATTAAAAGCAACACCTCCCCAATACCCAGTAGGTGTTTCTACCTGTTTTTAGCACATTATGGCTTTCCGTTTTTTAGCAATTACTTTTTGTTTTAACTTGAACGAATAAATAATAAATTTAATTATATGGCTTTGTCTAGTGGTTTTTATGATATAATTTTTTTAGAAAAAGATTTATCAAAAGGGGTTTTATATTTTAGTCTAAATTGCTCCTATGGAAATTATAAAATCACTTATTTTTATGATAACACTTATGACGTATATCCATTACCTCATAAACCTGAATTAATAGATTATGTTGGTTTAAGGCTAGCTGATTTTGTCTCTGGATCTTTATCTGAAAATGATTTAGGCTTTTGGATAAGATCAAATGATTCAGATTTGTTTTAAAATTATAAAAAAATGTTTTACAACAATGGTTGTAATTAATTGCTTGTTCTCGCCTACTTCTAGAAATCCTCGCAACTACTCATAGCTAAGACACACTACAAACAACACCTCCCCAATACCAAGTAGGTGTTTTTACCTGTTTTTGCCCCATTATGGCTTTCCGTTTTTTGGCAATGACTTTTTGTATTACATTCAACGAATAAATTAAGAATTAAACTTCAGTGTGGGGTTAAGACATTAGTTGTGTGTAATTATATGGAGAATAAAATTTTAAAATATCAAGAATATCTGGATCGCTTTCCTAAATGTCCTCCTTCAGATTTTTCAAACGATGATTTAGAATCGTTTAGATGGATTAATGAAAAACCTACTGAAAGTGATTTTATACCTTTAAATTTAATCAAAGATCCACCTCAACGAATTTTAGATGATAGTGATTTAATGTGTACTGGATATGGGTTGTCATTCTTTGATACACTAGTAAATGCATATAATAGATATGTAAGTTTATATAAAAAAAGAAGAGAACATTTAAGAAACGATTTTATAACTGATTACGGGAGTTCGATCGCCAGAATTAATTTAAATAAATGTGATGGCTTAAAAGGAAATTATAATACTGAATCGGGACATTTTACGTTTCATATGTACGACGATTCATCTTTAATTAGTCAAATTGGAGAAATTTTAAATATCTTTGATGATAATGGAGAAATTAACAACATTACAGAAGAATAACGATTTATTAGAATTGTTAATAAGAGTGGGTGATTTAGCTTATTTCGAAGGACCTTTACTTTCCCTATACGAAAATGCTAAAACTGGCCATTTGTTTCTTTTGGACTGGGTGGATAGAGATAAAATAAACAATCGATGGATTATCTATAGAGTTGACCCCATAAAACTAATGAAATTTTTGAACAGACAAATTCCTCATTTGGATTTATTTAATAGTAGACCTAAAATAAATGTCTATGTAGTTGATATCCCGCATAATGGAAGGCTAATTTCTTCAGAAATAAAAGAACTTTATACTATACCTGCAAAGTATACACCAAATTCAGAAAATTACTTTGATAAGAATGATTCTATTTCATATAAAAGAATCGTAGGTAAGCTAAATAGAACACTTTCCCTAGTTAAATCTCAGAATGAGATGAAACAAGATAATTTAAAAACTTATAAAATCAAATATAGAAATCAACCTGAATTAATAAAGTCAAATATTATTCAAGGGTCGATATCAACTTATACATTTATAAAGCCCAATGTAGAGGCATATAATTTAGATTTTATCGTGGATAATAACTCCTTAAGAAGACATAATCAAAATTATAGAGTTTATAACATAAACTCTGATTCTAGACAACAAAACATAATTAAACATAAAAAATGCTTGAAGCTGTAAAATCTTTCCTAAAAGAACAAGAATGGGAATTTTCAAAAAACGAAGATTCTAATGTTTTCATATTTGGTCTTGGAAGTAACAATGGAACTTTTCAATGCATAATTGATATTAAAGAAGATAATGAAAGAATAGTTGTTTATTCATATTGTAGTTCTAATTGTCCTAAGAATAAACAAAAAGGTATGTTAAAACTATTAAATTATATAAATTATAAAATCTTTTTTGGCAGCTTTGAAATGGATCATGAAGATGGTGAAATTCGTTTCAGAACTAGCGTGTACTTTGACAATATAAAAAATCCTACTTCTGATTTTGTTGAAAGTTTAGTCTTGCCAAATATCTATGCCATGGACCAAAACCTTCCCTTAATCATGGGATTAATTCATGGAGGTCTCAAACCAGGTGAGGCCATTAAATCTGTTGAAGAAAGTATATCAAATCAGGATTAACTGCACATACAACAACGTGTATAGCTTATTGCAGAATAACACTACGTGTTATCCCTCACGAACCACACATAAACACATTAACAAAACCTCTACTCCTTAACCCCAGGCTGCGTTAACTTCCAACCCGTTTTTGCTTTTTCAGTATCCACCATTTTCTTTACCTCAGCGAGCAAACGTTTTGCATCGTAGATAATCCCGTCTTTGATGGTGTATTTTACGCCACCAACACGTACTACTTCGTTTTCTTGGGTGAGTTTAATCGCTCCTGTTCCGTACAAGACTTTTAGGTTCTGTAATGGATTCTCTTCTACTATTACAAAGTCAGCTAGCTTACCGATCTGAATAGAGCCAATCTTATCGTCCCAGCCCAACGCTTCCGCTCCGTTTAAGGTGGCAGAGCGAATCACTTCCAACGGATGAAATCCGGCTTCGCGTAATAATTCCAATTCTCGTACATAGGCAAAGCCATACAATTGGTAAATAAACCCTGAATCTGAACCAGCGGTTACACGACCTCCTCTATTCTTGTATTCGTTAATAAAGGTCATCCATAACTGGAAATTCTTTCTCCAAGCGACTTCTTGCTCAGTTCCCCAGTAATGCCAATACGAACCATGTGATATTTTACTCGGCGCATAAAACTTCCAAAGCGATGGCAACGTATAGGTTTCATGCCATTCTGCTCTTCGTGCTCTTTGCAGATCTCTACTAGCTTCATAGATATTAAACGTTGGGTCTAAAGTGAAATCCAATTTCAGCAGTTCATTCATTACACTATTCCAATGATCGGAATATGGTTTTGCTGCTTGTCCCCATAGTTTCCCTGCTTCTTCAAAACGATGTTGCTCATTCTGGTAGTTATAATCCAACGGATAGTTCTGAACCGTTTTATCATCAAACAACGCTTCTGGTAATCCGTACCAATGCTCCATCGAAGTTAGCCCCGCTCTTGCTGAGTGCAATACATTCCAACGAGCTACACTCAATTGTGCATGGTGACAGGCAGAACCTAATCCTAACTTTTTATTTTCATCCAATGCTGCAGCCATAATTTGAGGTTCAGCTCCGAAAAACTTAATTCCGTCCGCCCCTTTCTTCGCATTGCTTCGCACCCATTCTCTTGCTTCATCAGCGGTACTAATTGGTTTCTTACTTCCAGAACCAAACCCTACATAATCAAAAATTCTTGGTGCAACAATCTTATTAGCAGCACTCTGTTTTTTTAGTTTCGAAGCATTGATTCCGCTCGGCTGTCGAATGGTTGTAATTCCATGTGCCATCCATAGTTTGAAAACATATTCTGGACTTGCGCCTTGAGAACCTCCACCAATATGTCCGTGCATATCAATAAACCCTGGCAATAAATACATTCCAGAAGCATCCAATTCTTTTCCGCCTCGTTTTAATTTCGGTCTTCTTTTCTCGTTAATTTTTACGCCCGGATATCCAACAACTTGAATCTTAACGATCTTGTTATTTTCAACAACAATATCAATCGGTCCACGAGGAGGCGAACCATCACCATTGATTAAGGTAACACCTCTAATGATTAACTGATCAAAAGGACCTTCTCCTACATAGTTGTCTTGCGCAAATATATTTACTACGAATAAAAATGCGAATATTGTGGTGATTTTTTTCATTGGTTATATTTTGATATGATTTCGATTTGTCTCCTCGATTGTGTCACACTAAGCTTGTCGAAGTGCAATCGAGAGGTTATTGATAAATGAAACTTTAATAGGTCTCGACTGCGCTCGACCCGACATTATAGTACTATCTCATTCATTTTTAGTTTCTTCCTCTAGGAACTGAAATATTATCTCCTAAAAATAAGGCATTTAAAAACAAGCGGTTGGTTCCGTACCAAGCACCTCTAAAATTCGGATTGTCAGCAAACAAAACAACTCTTCCTCCTCCTATTCGGCTCACCAACAATGATGCTGATGGTTTTAAATAGGTTTCTAAATTGGTAGGAGAAATGTATCCATCTATATGCGGATTCTTTGTGTACTTCGCCACTGTAGAATAGGGATTCGTGCTCGGTTGCAGGAATACCGTATTGTTCTTATACACTGGTAAAGAAGCCGAATGATATCCAAACCCTAGTGGATGCGTAATGTCTAAATCAACTTCAAAAATAGCTCCTCCTAAACGTTCTCTTCCAATATGCTCTCCAGCATCTACATACGGTAATCGCTTTACTTCTTTCTTGATTGCTGAGCCTTTCGAAGTACTCTTCTCTTTCGGTTTTTTAGTGAGTTTCTCATTCACTATTTTTCTTGAAACAGCCCATTGTGAAGCTCTTGCAATCGTAATTAAAGTATTTCCTTTACCTACCCAATCTTTGAGCTTTTTCTGTTGTATGGAATCCAACTGAAAATAGTTTCCAGAAACCATCACCAATGTGGTGTACTTGTCTAAAGAGACACCTCTAAAACTTCGCATTTGTAATTTTGTAATTGGCATATGAATTCGAGTATCCAACAAGTGCCACACCTCTCCTGCTTCGTAAGAGCTGACTCCGTCACCAATGATTATGGCTACTTTTGGCTTTTCTAGAGATCTAAAATTATTACTTCCTAAGTCGATTCCTTTCGTACTAAATCCTGTTGCTGCCGAATACATCGGAACTTGATATTTCTCTTGTGCTTCTTTCACAATTTGATACACCCTGTCCGCATCTGATTTTTGTTTGCTCACAGGAATCATCACCGATCCGTAATTGAATTGCTTGTTTCCTGCATTCGTATTAATTGAAAAAGGCTTGAATGCCGACGACGCTTTTATTCCTTTCGATTGCATATAATATAATGCAGCAGGTGCATTGTAATCGTCCCAATCTAAGATATAGGCATAGTTTGTTTTTGAAACAGGTGGATTTGAAATCATTCCATCTGTATTCGTCACTTCTGCTCCAAGTCTTACAGATCGTAATCCTTTAGCTTTCATATTATAGAAATTGGAAACACTCCATGCTGAAGCATCATAGAAAACACTGTCTCTATATTTGCTGTATTCTTCAAACATGGTTTGCACCATTCTATGTTGAGGCTGTTTTAAAGGAACTACAAACTTGGCTCCCTTTTTATATACCTTGATTTTATGTTGTAGTAGGTAATTGACAAATGCTTTCGTTCTCGTTTTATCGTGTGCGTCTCCAAATTCATACCCTGCCAATCCTGATTTTGCTTTTTTAGTCACTGCTGATTTAAAGAACTTCTGCTGATACTTTCGCAACGTGACTTTATTTTCTACCGCTGCCTTTACTGTCATTACACTCGATTGGTATTGATTTCGAATTGTAAAAGGAAAAGAAATCGTTCCATAATCTCTATCCTGAAGATGACCTCTTGAACTTGCTTGTTCAAATAGCAGCGCTAAAGCTCCTTGTAAATCTGGGTACGAAGAACCATATCCAGGGTAGGTTCCATCAAAGGATTCTTTGGTGTAATAGAACGAACCGATATTATCCAAGGCTTTTGCATAATAAGGAGCAAACAGATTGTTTAAGTCTTCGTAATTCTCTCTGGGCATAATTGGGTCTTGAGAACCAATAGGCTTCATAGGTTCAAAAAAGTAATTGCTATTCGTTCCCATTTCGTGAAAATCGGTCACCACATTCGGATACCAATTGTGATACCATTTTAGTTTCCCTTGACTCTCTGGGTGAACAGCCAACAGCCAATCTCTATTTAGATCGAACCAAAAATGATTGGTTCTTCCTCGTGGCCACATTTCATTATGCTCTGCATCCCAATTATCTGAAACTAATGAATTTGCTTTGTATTGATTCGCCCATTGCGTATGTCGGTCTCTTCCATCAGGATTAATTGTTGGATCGATAAATACAATTGCATTTTGTCGGTAATTTTCTACCTCAGCACTATTGGAAGCTACTAAAGTATATGCCATGAGCAATGCCGCCTCAGAGCTTGAAGGTTCGTTCCCGTGTACATTATAACCCAGTTGTACAAAAATGGGCACATCGTTATAATTCTTAGGATTCTGATTTGGATCTACGAATTTTAAATGTTCGTTTTTGATACTTTCTAAATTTGATAGGTTCTGCGGAGTAGAAACTCGTAACATGACCAATTTTCTTCTTTCGTGTGTGTATCCATATACTTCGATCTCTGCTCTATCAGAAACTTCAGCAAGCTTGTACATATAAGCAACTATTTGATCATGTCTGGTATGCTGATCCCCTATTGGGTATCCTAAAAACTCTTCAGGTGAAGGGATTTTGGAATCAAAAGGAGCTTTGTCTTTAAAGAAATAATCTTGGGAAGCAACGTTAAACGTTATAAATAATAAAAGAAATGCGGTTAGTTTTTTCAGAAATTGCATTGGTTGGTATTTAAATGTTTCTAAAAATACGATTTTCTTATAACAATAATCAGTGAACAGTGATCAATGAACAATGATCAATGAATTCAATTTTCAACTTCAACTTCAACTTCAATTTCAATTTCAATTTCAATTTCAATTTCAATAACTGATAACTGATAACTGATAACTGATAACTGATAACTGATAACTGATAACTGATAAAAATGAAATACTCACAAATTCTTAACACTTTCTATCAAAATACTGTGTTACTTTTGCGCAACTTAATATGTAACATATATACACGAGTATCGTCTTATGACTAAATCAAAACCAATCATGAAAAAAATATTTATTGCTGTAGTGTCTCTAACGCTATTAGCTAGTTGTGCTACAACAAAAAATGGATCAAGCAAAAAGAGTTTAATTGAAGTCGGAATTGACTTAAACAATGTTGTTGATGACAAGGTTCAAGTAGAAGTAAATCCGCAAAAAATCAAAGAGAACTCTATCGTTTATCAAATCCCTGCAATAGTTCCTGGAACTTATGTAATTAGTGACTATGGACAATTTGTTTCTGACTTTAAAGCATATGACTATGATGGAAATGAAATGACTGTTACAAAGTTAGACACCAATTCTTGGCAAGTAGATAATGCTACTAAAATGGACAAGGTATCTTATTGGGTTGATGACACTTTTGATGCAAAAGAAAAGCACAAAATCTATGTAATGGCAGGAACCAATATTGAAGAAGGGAAAAACTTCTTTTTAAACTTACCTGGTTTCGTTGGTTACTTCAAAGGGAAAAAAGAAACTCCTTATACCATTACCATAGAACATCCAACAGACTTGTATGAAACTTCTTCTTTATTGAAGCTTGCTACTACCAAAGAAGACAATTCAGTAGACATCTTTACTGCGACTCGTTACGATGAGATTTCTGACAATCCTATTATGTATGCTCCATTAAACAATGTGAGTTTTAATGTAAATGGTGTAGACGTTACATTGGCTGTTTACTCGCCAAACAATGTGCATTCTGCAAAAGATATGGAAGAAGCTTTAAAAACCATGGTGCAAGCACAAACCAATTTCTTGGAAGGTTTTAAAACAACAAATGAGTACAACATTCTCTTATACTTATTTGATTCTAAAGTTTACAAATGGCAAAGTTTCGGAGCTTTAGAGCACTTGTCTTCAACAACAGTGGTATATCCAGAGAACTTTACAAAAGAGCAATTATCTGAAGGAATGATCAACGGAACTGTTTCTCACGAATTTTTCCATATTGTAACACCTCTTTCGGTTCATTCAGAAGAGATTCATTCGTTTGATTTTAATACGCCTAAAATGTCTCAACATTTATGGATGTATGAAGGAACTACAGAATACTTTGCAAACTTATTTCAAGTAAATCAAGGATTGATTACTGAACAAGAATTCATCAATGAAATGGAAGGAAAAATCCAATCTTCATTACGTTATGATGATGCAATGTCTTTTACTGAAATGAGTAAAAACATCTTAGAGCCAAAATACGAGAAGAACTACGGAAATGTATATCAAAAAGGTGCATTGATTAGTATGACCTTAGATATTATCTTAAGAGAAGAAAGTAAGGGAACGTATGGTGTTCGTGATTTAATGAAAGATCTTTCTGTAAAATACGGAGCTAAGAAGCCTTTTAAAGACGATGGAATTATTGATGAAATCATCAAAATGACATATCCAGCAGTTGGAGAATTCTTTAACAAACATGTTGTTGGAAACACACCAATTGATTACAATGCAATGTTTAAAAAAGTAGGTGTTTCTAAGCAAACGAAAACGGTAGATGTTAGTTACTTCTTAGATGCTAAGAATCAGCCTTTCTTAAGAGTAAACGAAAAGCAAGAAATTGTATATACGAAAAGAACAAATACAGGACTAGCTACTTTAGGTGTTAAACCAGGTGATGTCATGAAGTCTGTAAATGGAGAGGCTGCAACCTTACAAAGCGCTCGTCAGATCATTGGTAAATCATTCCAGTGGAAAGTAGGAGATGCTTTAACTTTAGAAGTAATCAGAGATGGTGAAACTATCAAGTTAGAAGGAAAAGTAATTAAGCCACAAGCTGAACAATCTTCTTTACAGATTGATAGCTCTGATGCTGCAAAAACAAAATTAAGAACTGCTTGGTTAAAAGGATAATCAATTAGCTCATCACATAAAAAAAGCGGATTCATACGAATCCGCTTTTTTTATGTTTGCCTGTTACTAATCATTTAGGATGATATTAGGTACATCTTCTAATTTCCAATCGATGACCAAACCTCCTGCAAGGCTTCGAGCGATTTCTGGTCCATATAAATATTCACACAGATACAATGCTGCTTCAAAGGACTTCGCTCCACCAGCCGATGTAATATACTTTCCGTCATGCACAAACAATACGTCTTTTCTAATGTCTAAATTTGGAAACATCGTTCTCATCTTGTCAATATCACTTGGAAATGTTGTCGATACTTTTCCATCTAACAATCCTGCCTTCGCCAACACAAAAGCACCATCGCAATGAGACGTAATGTATTGCGCTTCTTTATCGACTCTTTTTACAAAATCAATCATCGCAGTATCCTCTAAATCAGAATCTAAATGATGTTCTGCACTTGGAACTACTAAGATGTCAATCTTTGGTAATGAATCTTTCAGGTAATTGAAGTCAGGCATGATTCGCATTCCCTCAAACGAAGTAATTTCGTCATCTGTATTGGCAACCGTAAAGACATTCATGGGCTTGATTCCTTTTCTAAAAATGGTGTGTTGAAAGATATCATACGGAGCTGTTAACTCGGTATTAAACGTTCCATCCATAATTAAAAAAGCGACATTGTATCGATCTGGTTTAATTTCAGGAAACACCTTCTCATGCTGAACTTGCTTCAACATCTCTTCTTGTTTGTTCTCTTTTGACTGACAAGAAATCATCAAGACTAACAGTAATAGAATACAGTAATTTTTCATTTGAGCTAATTAGGTATGAAGGTTTAAAAGTAATTGAAATCATTGAACAAAAAAAAGGTCGTCTTTTCAGACAACCCTTCTTATTGAATTTGTTGTTTGCTTATTTTGAATGTAACTCTTTGCCTGCAATGGCACTATCGATATCTACTGTAATGTAGCGATGACTATTAAAGAATCGCTTTCCAGAAGCTAACTTAACAGTTGCAATTGTAGCTCCTTTCTTATTCTCTTTGATAGAAGTCACCTCTACTTTTTTACCTTTTAAAAGGTCATAATTCACAATTCCTCCTTTTTTGATCACGATATTCGCTTTCGGAAAGTTGATATGCTTGTATTGATCATTGGCTACTTCGCCAATAATAAATGTATCTCCAACTTCAACATTAGAACTGGAGTTTTGTGCAGTCATTGAGACAGTAAATGCACTCAATAAAAACAGAAATAATGCTATTTTTTTCATGATTTGAAAGTTTAATTTGGTGGTTCTTTCTTACAAATATAAATGTTAAAAAATTATGTAATTGTTAAAAAGCATAAAAATAATCTCTATTTCAGAAATTCAAACCTAAAATATTTATCTATTCTTCATTAATCCTTTATTTTTAGGCTTCATTTTACAAATTCTTTTCCCTAAGAAAGAACAACCAATGAAACAATGCTTATTTTTACGTGCATATAATTTAAAATGAACTAATTATTCATCAATATTTCTTATGAAAAAAATACTGACACTTTCAATTCTTTTCTTCTTGATTCTAACATCGTGTGATCAAACAAAAGAGGGAGCAAACAAAAAACCAAAAGATACTTTTGTTGCAGACAATTACACTAAACAAGAAGTTGATATTGTTATGCGAGACGGAGTGAAATTACACACCACCATTTACTCTCCAAAAGATCAGAGCAAAACATATCCTATTTTAATGCAAAGAACGCCTTATAGTTCTCGTCCGTATGGTGAAGAAAAAATGCGTACAAGCATCGGGCCGAATGTCAACTTAATGAAAGAAGGAAACATTGTTGTATATCAAGATGTTCGTGGTCGATGGATGAGTGAAGGAGTATATGATAATATGCGTGCCTATATCCCGAATAAAAAAGAAAATGAATCGGATGAAGTTTCTGATACCTATGATACGATTGATTGGTTGGTGAATAATGTAGAAAACAACAATGGAAATGTTGGTACTTGGGGAATCTCTTACCCTGGTCATTATGCAACTGTTTCTGCCATTGATGCACATCCAGCATTAAAAGCAGCTTCTCCTCAAGCTTGTATTGGTGATTTTTTCTTTGATGACTTTCATCATAATGGAGCTTTCTTACTAAGTTACTTTAGAGCCATTTCGTTATTCGGAACTTTTAAAGACACTCCAACAGATACTGCATGGTATTCGTTTCCTAAAATGGATAGTCAAGATCAATACCAATTTTTCTTAGACAAAGGTCCTTTGAAAAACTTAAATACCTATTTCCAATATGACAAATTAGATGATACTTCTCCTAAGAACCCAGATCGAATAGACGATTATTTTTGGAAGGAAATCGTAGAACATCCAAATTACGATTCAGTTTGGCAGAGCAAAGGAATTATTCAGCATATGAACAAGGTACCTTCTAGTGTGGCTACAATGATTGTTGGAGGATGGTTTGATGCTGAAGATTTATACGGTCCTTTAGAAACGTATAAAGGAATTGAAAAACATGGAAAGGACAATTACAACACCATGGTTTTTGGTCCTTGGGATCATGGAGCTTGGGCAAGAAGACGCTCTGAGAACATTGTTGGGAATTACTATTTTGGAGACTCTATTTCCATTCATTTTCAAGATAAGATAGAAACAAAGTTCTTCAACCATTTCTTAAAAGGATCTGGCGATAAAAATTCTGGATTGCCAGAAGCCTATGTATTTGATTCTGGTAAAAAAGAATGGAAAGAGTATGATTCTTGGCCACCAAATAATACTTCTAAACAAACGATGTACCTATCAGATAATCAAGAATTGACTTCTAGTAAGAAATCAACAAAAGGAATCAAGTTCATTAGTGACATCAAAAGACCTGTTCCTTATTCAGAAGATATTAAAACAGTTTTCACACCTAGAAAATATATGACAGACGATCAGCGTTTTGCCGCAAGAAGACCAGATGTCTTGGTGTTTGAAACGGATGTATTAACGGAAGATATGACCTTAGCCGGAGACATCTTAGCAAAATTAAAAGTTGCTACAACTGGAACAGCTGCCGATTGGATTGTAAAAGTGATCGACGTACATCCTTCTGATGCAACCAATGATAAGAAGAATAAATCTTTGCAAGGACACTTAAAAATGAGCAACTATCATTTGATGGTGCGTAGTGAAGTGCTAAGAGGTAGATTTAGAAATGATTTTGCAAAACCAGAGCCTTTTAAATCTAATAAAAAGACAGATGTGAATATCAAACTACAAGATGTTTTCCATACGTTTAAGAAAGGGCATAAATTGCAAATTCAAGTTCAAAGTACTTGGTTCCCTTTAATCGATTTGAATCCACAAACCTATGTGGATAATATCTTTAAGGCTGAAAAGAAAGATTTTAAAACTCAAACGCATACTGTATTTACAGATTCAAACATTGAATTCTCTGTATTAAAAAACTAACTATTTGATATGAAAAAAATATTCCAACTTATACTCGCATTTGTATTCATAACTACTATTGCTAATGCTCAAAAGAAAGCTACTCCCATTTTTAAAGATGGAGAAGCACAAATTGTAGAAGCTTTCAGTTCTCCTGATAACTGGATCAGACATGATCTTTGGGTAGAAACAACCTTTGATACCGATGGTGATGGAAAATTAGATCGAATGCACGTTTCGGTTACAAGGCCAATGCAAACAAAAACCGAAGGATTAAAATTACCTGTTATCTATGTTACAAGCCCTTATTTTGCTGGTGTTGCGCAAGGAGGAAGAGAATTATTCTGGAATGTAAAACACGAATTGGGCGAAAAAGTGAAAGGCCCAGTTCATCCTGAAGTAACTCGTAGAGGAAAAAGGCCTATTATTTCAAATTCTCATATCAGAACTTGGGTTCCTAGAGGATATATTGTAGTACACTCTTCTTCACCTGGAACAGGATTATCACAAGGCGCTCCAACTGTTGGAGGAAAGAATGAATCTTTAGCCCCTAAAGCCGTGATCGATTGGTTATGTGGAAGAGTAAAAGGTTACACCTCTATAGATGGAAATGAAACGGTCGCTGCGTTTTGGTCGACAGGAAAAGTAGGAATGACTGGAACTTCCTATAATGGAACGCTTCCATTAGCAGCAGCTACTACTGGAGTTAAAGGATTGGAAGCGATTATTCCAATTGCTCCAAACACTTCGTACTATCATTACTATAGATCTAACGGATTGGTACGTTCTCCTGGTGGTTATCTAGGTGAAGATATTGATGTACTGTATGACTTTATCCAAAGTGGTGGAGAAGATTTAATTCCGAATAAAGATTACATCAAAGACAACAAAGATTCTAAAAAGTTTATCAGAAAGAGAGACTATAACAATGCCAAGATTCGCGATACCGAAATGAGAAATGGTATGGACAGAGAAACTGGTGATTATAATGATTTTTGGGCAGGAAGAGATTACTTAAATCAGATGAAACCAATGAAGGCAGCTTTGTTAATGTCACATGGATTTAATGACTGGAATGTAATGCCAGAACATAGTTATCGAATTGCAAAAAGAGCAAAAGAAATGGGAATCCCAACTCAGATTTATTACCATCAATTTGGGCATGGTGGACCTCCACCTATGAAAATGAGAAATCGCTGGTTTACTCGCTACTTACATGGTGTTAAGAATGGTGTTGAAAATGATGCACGTGCTTGGGTTGTTCGTGAAGGCGACAAAATGACTGAGCCTACTGCATACAAAGACTACCCAAATCCAGCAGCAAGCGAAGTAAAATTGTATTTAGGTGGAAATGGTAATAATGCTGGAGAATTAATGATGCACGCTAATTCCAAAAAAGTAAAAGAAACATTGGTTGATGATTCTAATATTTCTGGAAGTGATTTAGCAAAAGCATCATCATCAAAGAACAGATTACTCTATGTAACTCCTGTACTAAAAGAAGACCTTCATATTTCTGGAGTAACAACTGTTACTGTGAAAATTGCAAGTAGTAAACCTGCTGCTAACTTATCTGTTTGGATGGTTTCGCTACCTTGGAATGGAGAGAAAGGAGCAATAATAACAGACAACATTATCACTCGTGGATGGGCAGATTTACAGAATTACAAATCATTGACAAAAAGTAAGCCTTTAAAGGTTGGTAAGTTTTATAAAATGACGTTTGACTTACAACCTGATGATCAAATTATCAAAAAAGGGCAGCAAATTGGATTGATGATTTTTTCTAGTGATAGTGAATTTACATTGTTACCTAAACCAGGAACTGAATTAACTGTTGATTTAAGCGGAACTACTATTAATATTCCAATTGTTAATGGCTACAAGGCTTATTATAATGCAATTAAATAATATTCATTATGCAATTTACCTGCACCGTAACGATTAACAAACCGCAACAAATTGTAGCTGATTTCTTTGCGGACCCTACGTATCTAAAGGAATATCAGGAAGGTTTTCAAAGAAAAGAACTCCTCTCTGGTAATGTTGGAGAAGTTGGTGCAGTTTCTAAATTGTATTATCAGAATGGAAAACGAAAAATGGAATTGGAGGAAACCATTGTAAAAAATGATTTACCTAATGAGTTTCTCGCTGAATATTTCCACACACATACTGAGAATACAATGAGAAGTACATTTACTGCTATCAACGATAATGAAACTCGTTATGATGCAGAAATTCATTATACCAAGTTTAAAGGAGCTATTGTAAAGGTCATGGCTTTTCTATTTCCTTCTTTTTTTAAAAAGCAGGTTCAAAAATGGTTGATGAACTTTAAAATTTTTGTAGAAAAACAATAATGTGACTTCAGAAACGATACATTCAATTAATATCATTACACATGTAGCCACAGGTACATTGGGATTACTCCTAGGGCTTGTGGCTTTATCATCTAGAAAAGGTGGTAAGTTGCATACCAAATCAGGGACTTGGTTCTTAAGACTTTTAACCGCCGTTTGTATCACTGGAGTTATCGGTATTTTTGTCTTTGAACGTAATAGCTTTTTAATTGTGATTACATTATTAAGTGCGTATCAAGGGTTTTCTGGATACCGAGTTTTACAAACCAAGTCCAACAAGTTCTATTGGATTGATTTTGGAGCAGCCATTCTCACCGTTCTCTCTTGTATTTACTTCTTGTACTATTTTCAGTCAATTGGAATGATCTGGTCTTCAATTATTATCTATAGTACAGTAGGTTGGTTATCGATATTAATACTATACGATTTACTGAAATATTTTATCCCTAAAAAGAAGTATGGTGCCTTTTGGTTAAAAGAACATATCGTAAAGATGATTGGTGCTTTTAGTGCTTTATTCTCTGCTTTTGCTGGAACTGTTTTTGAGGAATACCAACCGCATAGTCAATATTTACCCTCTGTTATTGGTAACGTCCTTATCATTTATTTCTTGATTACTTTTTCGAAGAAAAAAAAAGAATCGATTGTTAAATAAACTGCTGTCAATAAATAAAGTTAACTTCGAATAATCCTTGTAAGTTTTATATCTACTATTTCTTTGTTAAATTAGTTCCTTACAACGCAATGAACTCTAAAAACACGTTGTATACCATTTATAAATACCATTAAACAATTGGACTCTTTAACCAAATTCGAACAACACTACATAAAAATTAAAGGCAATAGATGGTATTGGTTATTTTCTATCTTTTGCCGTGTCTCCTTGGCTTACGCTTTTATCGTAGCTGGAATGGTGAAAATTATAGGGGAAAGATTTGCCAGCGGATTGTCAATTATTCACCCTATGGGTGCTTATTTAGAGGCACTACATCATACAGGTTATTATTATACATTTATTGGAGTTGCTCAGGTTGTTGCTGCTATTTTATTAATCATCCCTAGAACTGTGGCTTTAGGTGCTGTATTATACTTTCCTATTATTATAAACATTTGGTTGCTTTCAATGGCAGTTCGATTTGAAGGTTCTTTTGTAACCTCGCCGTTAATGGTATTAGCCAATTTATACCTCCTTGTTTGGAATTATGATCGATTAAAATACATATTGCCTTTTAAGCAGTTCTCTAACTATGGAATACTAGAAAAACCTAAAAAATATAGTAACAAGTTTCCGTTTCTATTTTTCACTGGTGTCATTGCAACTATTGGAATTACACTTGCAGTATTTATTTTTGGTCATGATGTGATGCCTAGAAATTCGTTATCAGATTGCAAAAAGCAATTTGTAAATACTGAAAATGAAGCAGTTGGGTTTGAGTTTTGCGAATGTATTCATAAGAAGGGGAACTCTTTAGATGAATGTTTGACGGAATTTGAGAATAGAACAAAAAAATTAAAAAAATGAAAACTCCCCATACCATACACAATTAGAGAATGAAAAAGCTCATTACATTAATCATTTTGATTTCACTAAGCCTTAATTCCAATGGACAAAACAGTTTCGAAGGATTAATAAAATTCTCAACTAAAATTACAACAACCCATATAGCGCCAAAAGGATTTCAAAAAAAATTGAGCGACAAATATGGTGACAGTCTAATCATGTATTATTCGAAAACAGGTGATTTTAGAAGAGTACATCTTAATAGTTCTAAATTTGGAGTTGACTCTCAACTCTTTATTTCAAAAAAAGCAAAAATCTATTTAACAAAGAAAAATAGTTCACAAATAGACTCGGTAGACGTAAAAGAAAATTCACTTAAATCGACAAGTACACGAAAAATCAACAATCAGAAAATAATTGGCTTAGACTGTGAATGCTATAAGATTAAAGCTGTAAGTGTATATGGTCAAAATGTAACTTTGAATTATTGTTTTAGTTCAAAGACTCCTTCAATAGATCCTAAATTATATTCTGATCATAAAGATTTTTACTTGAACGAATATTATAAATTTGCAAAAAGACCTTATTTAAAATTCTCAATCGAAACACCTGATTTTAAGATAATTTACTTGGCCACGGAATTAATTGAAAAAGAAATCGAAAAGGAAATATTTAAACTAAAGTAACAACTCTCTGGAGGCTATATAAAACTAACTTTAAACCATAGTTTTAGAAACTAATCACTTATAAAAAATAGTACTCTAAATTCGCCAAGGTGGATTTTTTCTATTCTCTCCTGCTTTGTAAAGAATCAATTGATTTCCATCAGGATCTTTCAGTCGTGCTTCACGCCACATCCAAGGTTGGTCTGTGGGTAACAAATCAAACTGAAAACCTTTTTGCTGAAGTTCTTTAACAACTTCATCTAAATTTTCATTTTGAAAATAGACTGCAATTCCATCTCCTTTTGGTAGCTCTTCAACCAAATGGAGTGAAAATGTAGCATCACCATCAGGTAATTCAAAACGAACATATCTAGGTCTTGCATCTACAATAAGATGCAAGCCTAGTTTTTTATAAAATTCAGTTCCTTTTTCTACATCCAACGATGGGATGGTAATTTGGTTTAAAATCATGTTTTTTTAGTTTTAATTAATCCCTCTGTAAGGGCTTCTCTTTTTAAAAATCGCATTAACCACCATAAGCATAGTACTCCAACAAAAGACAATACAGTAATAATTGCCCAAGTATTATCAAAACCAATTTCATCTACTAACTGCATTCCTGAATTGTGCCCAAAAATATGAGCTATCGAGAAAGCAATACTATAGAAAGCCATATACTCTCCTTGGTTTCCCTTCTTCGCTCTTTCGATAACAAAAGCATTAGAAAAAGGAAATGCAATCATTTCACCTATAGTCATAAATAACATTCCTATCACTAAAATCCCTACCCAAGTACTGATGAGTAATACTCCAAAGCTGATTCCTGTCAACAATAATCCAATGAGTATTAAATATGTTTTGCTCTTTTTAGAGTTTTCTAACCATTTAATCAAAGGCATTTCTAATAAGAAAATAACCAGCCCATTCATTCCTAAAAGCAGTCCTATCTCTAGCTCTGATAAATGAAATGCATCTCTATAGTACAAAGGCATAGTCGAAAAATATTGCAAAAACACAAATCCAAAAATGAACATAGACACAAAGAAAATCCAAAAAGCCTTGTCTTTATAAATCGAAACAGGGTTCTCAACTTTTACCTCATCCAAAATCTTTGCTTTCTTAGGATTTAATACTTTGATTAAAAGTACTGTTGCCAACAAACAAGTAATTCCATCTACCCAAAAGAGTCCTTGATAGCCTATAGATGCAATAATAATCCCTCCTACTGCTGGTCCAGCAGTAAAGCCTAAATTAATAGCTAAACGAATTAAAGTCACAGAACGTGTTTTGTTTTCAGGTTTACTATAAGCACTTAGTGCCACAAACATTGCGGGTCTAAACGTATCTGCAACAAGCATCACTAGGAATATCCCAATACAAAACCCATAAAATGTAGTTACATATTGTAATGCTACAAACAGTATCCCTGTTAAGAATAAACTAACTGCCATTACTTTATAATACCCTACTTTATCTGTGAGTTTCCCTCCTAGCCAAGACCCTAAAACAGAACCTGCGCCAAAGCAAGACATAATCCAACCTACGTCTTTTAAAGTAAAATCGAGATCCTTGGTTAGATACAAAGACAAAAAAGGAATCACCATGGTTCCTGCTCTATTAATTAATGTGATTAGTGATAACCACCAAACTTCTTTAGAGAGTCCTTTGAATGTGTCTAGATAATTAAAATATAATTTTTTCATGGCTTTGGTTACTTTACTATCCTGATAATAATCAGGATCTTTTATTACTGACTTTAGATTCTGACTTTCGTCAGAATTAGTTCAGCTTTATCAATCCTTTTTAATTTGAATTGATGGCTTCACTAAAAATAAAAAGTCCGGCTAAATAGCCGGACTTTTTGAATTGATTTATTTTATTGATGTATGATCAAAACATATAGTATACTCGGCTGTGCGCTAATAAAAGCAACTGCTTACAGGTATATGTAATGACATTCCTCATGATTTCTTTTTTAATTGATGGGGTAAAACTACATAAAATATTCATACAAAAAACAGAAAATAGCTTTCTTTCTTGTATTTTAGAGGAAAACTTAGATTATGAAAAAAATAAAAACCGGATATCTTATCGTTGGTGCCTTTCTACTTCTAGTAGGACTCTTATTTGCTTCCAACTATTTGAATAACAGCAATGATGCTTCTTTAAATGAAAATGGTGTAGAAACCATGGCGCAAGTCACCAAAATAGATGTGAATAATTATCGAATGAATGAGATGGATGGAACTACTGTAGAGAATTACATCCTAACATTTAACTTTTCTGTAGATGGAAAGACTGTCAAAAGTATTAGAACCATAGAAAAGAAAACCTTTACTAGTTTTTTCAAAAAAGCATTGCATGTAAATGATTCTATCTCCATTTTATATGATCCATCGAATCCAAAGAATAATAAAATAAAGGAGTCCAATAAAGATTCGTCTAAGCTCTAAAGATTTAATACATTATGAAGAATATTTTTGCCATTCTATCCTTGCTGGTTTTCATGTCGTGTAATTCACAAGGCAAAAGACCCATTGTCGGAGAAACAGAATATCAACGAGAATTGAATGCTCAATATAAAGATGCCAGCAAATCTCCTTTAAAAAAGAAAGATTTAAAAAATTTTAAGGGACTCGATTTCTTTCCTATTGATTCTGCATTTATTGTAACTGCAAAACTAACTAGAACTCCGGATTCTCCTATTTTTGAAATGGCTACGACTACATCTAGGAAACCTTTATATCGTGAGTATGGTCTTCTTACTTTCACATTGCAAGGGAAAGAACATACACTCACAATTTATCAAAGTCAAAGTAATTTAGATGACCCTGAATATAAAGACTATTTGTTTTTACCTTTTACAGATGATACTAGCGGCGAGGAATCTTATGGAGGGGGTCGTTATATGGATGCATTCCTTAGTAAAATAAGTGCTGATGATACCATGGTGTTAAATTTTAACAATACCTACAATCCTTATTGCGCCTATAATGAAGCATATTCTTGCCCCATTACACCTCGAAAAAATCATTTAGATATCGCTATCAAAGCGGGAGTTAAGAAGTTTAAGTAGTAGATGATTAGAATCAAGATTGGTATGCTTCAAGAAGTAATGTCACAAATACTGAATACCGAATACTGAATATCGAAATACGTTTAACATTTTCCGTTTCGAAACTTATCAGAGGTGAGCATTAAGCTTTCACCAAATACATTCCTGCGAAGACAGCTAAAAAAGCAATAACAAAACTTGCAATTGTATAAAATGCGAAGGTTGCAAAATCTCCATTTTTTAAGAACACATGATTCTCATAAGCAAAGGTAGAAAAGGTTGTGAATCCGCCACAAAAACCTGTTGCCAATAGTAATGTTTGATTTTGATTTAAGGCTTCATTCTTAGCGGCAAGACCTAAAATAATTCCGATCAATAAACTTCCGATAATATTTGCGACAAAGGTTCCGTAAGGAATTCCACTCTCAGGACTATTCAGATATTTCCCTAATAGGTAACGGAACACACTCCCAAAACCTCCTCCAATAAAAACCAATACTAATTGCTTCATCTTTGCGAAGATAATAAAACCTCATAAGTTGAATTACTTATGAGGCTTTCAATAAATTTTTACTTGAATTTCCTGATTACTTTAAAGAATAATAGATATCTGTTTGAATGTCCTGAGGTTTTACGCTCATTGGGTCATTCATATACAATTCCCAAACAAGACCTGTAGGAGTTAATTTATTTGTTTCTAAATATTGGGCTATTTTACCATGAGCTTCCATATCTCCTATTCCATAATTCCCAAACTTTGCAATCATCACTCCTTTTCCTTTAGGCATAGAAATAACTTCCATTCCTTCAGCTGGTTTTAGTTTTTTGTTTAAAAGTAATCCAACATAAAACTCTGCCTCTTTCGTTTCTTCATCCCACTTTGTAAATACAGAACCTGGCACATAGTCTCCTAGCTTTAATCCTTTTTGAACTGCATACATTCCTGCTTTTGGTAGACTCTCCATAAAGATTTTTGTCATTCCTTCATGATCTAAATCCGTACTCGTTTTATGTAGGTATCCAATAAAGCTGCCTCCAACTAAGTCTACTGATGTAACCTCTCCTATTCTAAAACTAGTTGCTTTTTCCACTTCTTTTGCAAGAACACCATCTAAATTTTCCAAACCTTTTGCTTCCATTGGTCCAAACATTCCATCCCATCCTCCAGACATTGCTGCAAACATCTTAAACATAAATGGATTGTTCGTAGAACTCATAGACCAAGTAATTTTGGTTCCCTCTTCTACTTCTTCAAAGGTCCATTCTATTTTAGTTGGATCGTAATCTCCAAACTGCATTTCAATTTGTATCGATTTATTAGGAACAGCTGCTACCATTTTTAATGAACCAGGTCCATCTTTGCTAGTCCAACTGCTACTTGCTCCAACACCAACAGTTTTATCACCATAGGTAATTGCTATTGTTGGGTCATCGTCATGCCATGGCCCCCATTCTTCCCATGTTTTTAAATCGTTTACAGTATTGAAAGCGGTTCCAATTGGAGCTTTTATTACTTTCGATCTTGATACATCGTAATCACTAGGAATTGTTGCTGTGTAAATAAGTCCACCGGCTATTACTACCACTAACAGCAGTAAAAAATACTTTAAGATTTTCATAATGAGTGTTTTAATTAGTTGACACCACTAAATTAACATTTTTTAGCTAATATGCTAAAATTCAATCTCATTGGCATCATTCCAGTTCCATTTTCCAGTCACAGTTCCTTTGCTTAGAGTCATGATTCCTGGGTTGGATCTGATCATTGTTTTTAAAGTAGTTTCGTCACAGAATAAGAAATCGAAAGGTAAGTTATATTTGTTCTGAGCTAAAATTAAATCATCTTCAAAAGAAGCTGAAACACCATATACTTTGTATCCGTTTTTAATAGCTTTGTCTGCCGCTATTTTAATTGCAGGAAATCCCTCTATATCAGACTTATCCATATTATAAACAATGAACAGCATCACTTTGTCCATGGCTAAAATCTCAGGCGCTAAATCATTTTGAGTATCTTCTAGCATAAAATCATGTACAGGAGGAATCTCTCCATCGTCTTTATACTCCATACCTTCAGGAATATTTTTCCCAATCGCATAAGCTCTAAAATCAATAATTGGTAAATGTTCTAATACATGGTACGTGATGTATGAAAAACTAATTAAAGAAATAATTGTTATTACTACCGTTACTTTTTTAGAAAGAATCTCTTTGATGTCTTTTACTTTGAACAGCAATAAAATAATTAAACCAATAAGGAGTACGTTCTTCCAAAAGGTTTCCCATGGAGTAAGTTTAATTGCATCTCCAAAGCATCCACAATCTGTTACCTTGTTGTAGTATGCTGAATACCAAGTAAGGAATAAAAAGATTGATGTTAATCCAAGTAAGCTCCAAACCGTAGCTTTTGACTTGTATCCTAGCAGCAACATCACTCCTAGCATAATTTCAAGAATGATTAATACAATTGAAAATGGCAGTGCATAAGGAATTAAAAACTCTAGATTTAAAACACTCTCTCCAAAGTATTCTTCAAATTTGTATTGAGACCCTATTGGGTCTACCAATTTTACAAAGCCCGAAAAAATAAACATGGCTCCTACAAAAAGTCTTGATAAGTGTACTAGAATTTTCATTAATTATTTTTTTTAATCTTACTTTTAGTTTACTAAACTTCTCGATACATTTTTTCTTCCTTTCAATCAGAAAATACTCGAGTGACAAGTTACTTCTTCGCAACTTTGCACCTTTCTACTTTCACCTTTCTACCCTTTACCCATATGAATCATTGCAAAGACAGCATAGTTAATCATGTCTTGATAGTTCGCATCAATTCCTTCAGAAACTAACGTTTTCCCTTTGTTATCTTCAATTTGCTTGACACGTAACAGTTTTTGAATGATTAAATCTGTTAAAGAACTTACCCTCATATCTCGCCAAGCCTCACCATAATCGTGATTCTTGTTCTCCATCAATTCTTTGGTAATTCCAATATGCTTATCATACAATTCGGTTGCCTCTTCTGTAGATAAATCAGTATTGTCTACAACTCCTAATTCTAGTTGAATTAGCGCCATAATAGAATAGTTAATGATCCCAATAAATTCAGATTTCTCTCCTTCGTCTACCTTACGAACTTCGTTTTCTTGCAACTGTCGAATTCGTTGTGCTTTGATAAAAATCTGATCGGTTAGTGAAGGCAATCGTAAGATTCTCCATGCAGAACCGTAATCACTCATTTTCTTAACAAACAGGCTTCTGCATTGTTCCACTACAGCATCGTATTCTTGAGAAGTATTTGGCATAAACTATATTAATTTGCGTAAATTTCGTTCAAATTTAACGAACTAAAAAATCTATCCAAACTTAATGAAAAAAATTGTTGTTTTTTGTGGTTCTAGCCTAGGTTTCAATCCTGTTTATAAAGAAGCTGCTATAGAGTTAGGGAACTATTTTGTTGCCAATGACATTGCCTTAGTCTACGGTGGCGGTAAGATTGGAATGATGGGTGTTTTATCTGATACAATTCTAAAGCAAGGAGGAACAGTCATTGGAATTATTCCTGAACTCTTAAAAAAAGAAGAAGTTGTAAATCCTAATGTTACTGAACTCATCGTGACTAAGACGATGAGTGAGCGAAAAGTAATCATGAGCAAGTTGGTTGATGGATACATCTCTTTACCTGGAGGTTTTGGAACATTAGATGAACTCTTTGAAGGATTAACCTTAGGGCAGTTGCACATAGAACAGAAACCTAATGGACTCTTAAACGTAAATAATTTTTTCGATTGCACACTCAAACAATTAGATGTGATGGTTGCAGAAGGCTATTTAAAGCAAGACAATAGAGATATGCTTTTAATAGGGACTACGGTAAGTGAATTGATGCGAAAAATGGATGGATATGTCGCACCAGAAAAAAATCATATAATCAATAAAGTAGTCAAAAATGACAATTAACTGCAAAGGAACTTTGGTTGATTTGAGTTCTCCAAAAGTGATGGGGGTTTTAAATATTACTCCAGATTCTTTTTATGATGGAGGAAAATATAAAGACGACCGAGACTTTTTAAATCAGGCGGAAAAAATGCTAAATGAAAGTGCCACTTTTATTGATGTTGGCGCATATTCATCTAGACCTGGCGCACAACATATCTCTGAAGAAGAAGAGCTAAAAAGAATTGTTCCAGTGATACATTTATTGGTAAATAATTTCCCAGATATTTTTATTTCTGTTGATACGTTTCGAAGCAAAGTTGCAAAAGAAACAATTCAAGCAGGCGCTTCTATTGTTAATGATATTTCCGGAGGGATAATGGATGCTAAAATGTTTGATACAATAGCACAACTCAAAGTGCCTTATATTTTAATGCACATGCAAGGAACTCCTCAAAACATGCAGCAAAACCCAAGTTATAAAAATGTAACTACTGAGTTGATTTCATTCTTTGCAGAGCAGCTATATAAACTCAATCAATTGCAAGTAAAGGATGTGATTGTTGATGTTGGTTTTGGCTTCGGAAAAACAATTGAACACAATTACCAATTGCTAAAAGAGCTTAAGTATTTTCAAAACTTAAATGCTCCCGTTCTTGCAGGGGTTTCAAGAAAATCCATGCTCTACAAACCTTTGAATAGTTCTGCTAAAGAAGCGTTAAACGCAACCACTTCTGCCAATACAATTGCCTTATTAAACGGCGCTAATATTTTACGTGTTCATGATGTTAAGGAAGCCGTTGAAGCTGTTAAAATTGTAACTCTATTACCCTAAAATACATTTTCGGCATTCTTTTTGTTTGATTATCAGTAAACTAAAAAATTACTACTATGAGACGAAAAGAAGCTCCAGCAATCAATGCTGGTTCCATGGCCGACATTGCATTTTTACTTTTAATTTTTTTCTTGGTAACAACAACCATGAAAGTTGATGAAGGAATACAAACAAAACTTCCCCGAAAAACTGACACACCTCCGATTGTAATTAACGATAAAAATATTTTAGAAGTTAGCATTAATGGGAACAATCAATTAATGGTTGAAGAAAAGGAAATTGATATTTCAGAACTGACACAGTTAGCAATCAACTTTATAGACAATGGAGCTGGGAAAGATGCCAATGGCGAGTATTGTACTTGGTGTCAAGGAAAAAAAGATCCTGTATCTTCAGATCACCCTTCAAAAGCCTTAATTGCCATTGAAAGTAATAGAAGTGCTCATTACGGAACTTATATTGCTGTTTTAGACAATCTAAATGTAGCATACGCACAGTTAAGAAATCGATATGCGAAACAGACCTACAGAGAATCTTATTCTGATTTACTAAAGAAAGCTACAGACGACAAAAAAAACAATACTACTGCAAAAGAAAAAGTACTAGAGATTCGGAAGAAATACCCTCTCTTGATTTCAGATGCAGAAATACAAAATTGATATGCTAATGAATAACGGATACTGAATAGGTGATAATGAATGATGAAATTTAAAAAATACTTTTGACTTTCAAACTTTTCAACTTTTGACTTTATGACTTTGCTACTTTATTAGTACATTTACCCGAAACCTATCAGTATCTATGTTAGATTTTATCAATTTCTCCTTTTTAGATGTACTAGATATTCTACTGGTAGCTATCCTTCTTTACTATATCTACAAATTACTAAAAGGTACTGTTGCTATTAATATTTTCATAGGAATTGCATTCATTTTTCTTATTTGGAAAATGACTCAAATCTTAAAAATGGAAATGCTTAGTAATATCTTAGGATACTTGTTGAGTGGTGGAGTTATTGCCTTAATTATTGTATTTCAGCAAGAGATTAGAAAGTTCTTGTTAATGATTGGAACTACTAATTTTTCTTCTAGGCGCAACTTTTTAAATCAGCTGAAATTCTTAAAATCGGAAATAGGATCTGAAACAGATGTTGAAATCTTATTAAATGCTTGTAAAAAACTTTCTAAGACAAAAACAGGTGCTTTAATTGTGTTAGAAAAAACAAATAGTTTAGATTTTTTAATTAATACTGGTGATCGTATGAATGCCGAGTTAAATGAGGTTTTACTAGAAAGCATCTTTTATAAAAATAGTCCTCTACATGATGGAGCTACTATTCTAAGAGATAATTTTGTTGTTGCAACTCGAGTTATTTTACCTGTATCAGACAATACTAAAATTCCTGCAAGATTTGGATTACGACATAGAGCTGCCATTGGTGTTTCTGAAAAAACAGATGCTACATGTCTCTTAGTTTCTGAAGAAACAGGAGAGATTTCCTATATTAAAGACGGAAACTTTGAGCTTTATGCTGACTATGATGAATTACTTGAGAAATTAAAAAAAGATCTTCAATAAGTTTTGTTATGGAATGTAAAAACTGTTCTAGTACCTTAAGAGATCAAGATGGATTTTGTTCTTACTGCGGATCTCGAGTTATTGGAGAAAGGATTTCTTTTAAATTTCTTTTAAAGGAAATATTAGACAAGGTTATTAATGTAGACAATCGGTTTTTAAAAACCCTTTTTCACTTATTCACCAAACCAGATAAAGTTATTAATGGCTATATACATGGTGTTAGAAAGCGTTATTTTAACCCTTTTAGTTATTTATTAATATCGATTACTCTTTCAGGAATTTCTCTTTATTTCTTAAAGGATACCGCTATTGAGTCTATGACCAATATCAATTCAACGCCTAACAATCCGTTTAGCGATCCTGAGTTTGCTGAAAATTACATGAATTTTATTTTTGACTACCAAGCCATACTTACAGCTTTAGCCATACCTTTTTATGGTATCATGTCTTGGCTTGTATTCTACAATAAAAAAATGTATAATTTCTTTGAGCATTGTATAATATATATATACACATCAGCTCAATATTCAATTGTCAATTTCTTTTTTGCAATTTCAGTTTACTTTTTTGAACCTAAACTTAGTGGCTCTGTAACTCTCATTATTTTTGGTCTCTCTTTTGTCTATAACTCTTATGTTTTAATAAAAATTTTCAAGTTAAAGCCTTTACAGTTTATTATTAAGTTCTTCTATTTTCTTCTTATTTTAATTGTTCTGTATGTTATAACAAGTATTATCACTGCTTTTGCCATGTATCTAATGTTTGGAGCAGAATACTTTAAGAAATTTGCTCCTCCAAAAAAGAATGATACTATCCAAAAAATACAACCAATAGATAGCCTTAATACAATACAGAAAAAAAATGATTCTATTAAAAAGGATCCGAAAGCAATCTCATTTTACGAAGCTAGTTCTAGGCTGAACTGCTTATCGTAGAGGTTTTTATAGTAACCGTCTTTCTTTTTTAGCAATTCTTTATGAGTTCCTTCTTCAACGATCAATCCTTTATCCATCACAATGATTTTATCTGCTTTCTTAATTGTAGCTAATCTGTGAGCGATAACAATAGAGGTTCTTCCTTTTGTAATGGTATCTGTAGCATATTGAATCATCTGCTCGGCATGTGAATCTACTGATGAAGTTGCTTCGTCTAAAATTAATATACTTGGCTTACTAACATAAGCGCGTAAGAATGCAATTAACTGCCTTTGCCCTGAAGAAAGCATGGCCCCTCTCTCTTTTACATTGTAGTTATACCCTTCTGGAAGGGTCATAATAAAATCGTGGATTCCTATTTTCTTAGCTGCCTCTTTTACCTCGTCTAAAGAAATGTCATCATTCTTTAAAGTTATGTTGTTATAGATTGTATCAGAAAACAAGAATACATCTTGTAACACCACTGCTATTTGATTTCTTAATGAGTTTAATTCATATTGATCTACAGGAGTATTATCTACAGAAATAGCGCCACTGTCTATTTCATAAAAACGATTAATCAAATTTATAATGGTTGATTTCCCTGCTCCTGTTGCTCCAACAATAGCAACTGTTTGCCCCTTTTCTACATTGAAAGAAACCCCTTTTAAAACCTCTTCGCCTTCTATATAACTAAATCTTACATCCTCAAAAGCAATGTCTCCTTGAATATTTTGGGCTTTAACTGTTCCTGTTTTGCTGATTACGCTTTCGGTATCCAATATGGCAAAAACACGTTCTCCAGCAACAATTCCCATTTGCAACTGATTGAACTTATCGGCAATCTGGCGTAAGGGTCTAAACAGCATTTGCGACATTTTAATAAAGGCAATTACTGCCCCAACAGTGGTAACCCCTTCTAGAATTTGTTTCCCTCCATACCATACAATCAATCCTATTGCGATGGAAGATAAAATTTCTGCAATTGGAAAAAAGATAGAGTAATACCAAACTGTTTTTACATGTGCTTTTTTATGCTTGTTATTAATCTCTTTAAAATTTTGATACTCTATTTTTTCACGATTAAACAGTTGTACAATCTTCATTCCTGTAACTCGTTCTTGTACAAATCCATTAAGATTGGCAACTTGATTTCGTACATCTTGAAAGGTTGCTTTAATTGCAACTTGAAAAACTTTCGTAGCATACAAAAGAATTGGTAGTACCACTAAAGCAATTAATGCTAGTCTCCAATTCATCGCAAACATGATCACAATTACCACAAGCATCTTTAAAATATCGCTCACAATCATAAAAACTCCTTGTGTAAAAAAGTTAGCGATAGTTTCTATATCTGAAACAACTCTAGTAACTAATTTTCCAACGGAATTATTATCGAAATAAGACATTTTAAATCCTTGGATATGTCTAAATGTCTTCGTTCTAATATCTTTAATAATATGTTGCCCTACCCAATTTGCATAGTATACAAATAAGAATTGTAAAAGTACCTCGCCAAAGCTTAGTGCTAATAAAATTCTGATGTAATAGTTGAGATTTACAATACTTTTCGTGTCTACAAAATCATTTACCGTCTCTCCAACAACAAGTGGATTAATTGCAGAAACCAAAGCCAAAAGGATGGTAGAAAGCGCCGCAACAGTAAATTTGAGCTTGTAGTTTTTTGCAAAGCTCATCAATCTTCTAAAAATTTTTATATCAAATGCTTTACCCGATACTTTTTCTGACATCTATATTCAATTATGAATTATGAATTACAAATTACTTACTCGTTCTCCTTACTCCTTTCTCCTTAGTCTTTTCTTCTTTTGCCTTTTGACTTTTGCCTTTTGACCTAATATTTTACTTCTGTTAAAAATAGTCCATGTGCAGGAACTGACAAACCTGCTTCGCTTCTTTTTTTACTTTCTATTACCTTTCTAAAATCATCCACAGATTTTTTACCCAATCCAACCTCTACCAAAGTACCTACAATTGCTCGTACCATATTTCGTAAAAATCGGTTTGCTGTAATGTAAAAGGTTAATTCTTTTCCATCTTGTTTCCAAAGGGCTTCTGTTACTGTACAGTTGAATGTTTTTACATCTGTTTTTACTTTAGAGAAACTTTCAAAATCTTCGTACTCCAATAATATAGCTGCAGCTTCATTCATCTTCTCAATATTCAATTCTTGCTGATGTAATTGCCATGCAGTTTCTAACAAAAAAGGATTTCTTCCCAGCCAAATTTTATATTCATAGCTTCTACTATTCGCATCAAATCGCACATGCTTTTCATCGGCTACTGCGCTTAACTTGTATATTACAATATCATTGGGCAAAATAGCATTGAATTTATAAACAAAGACATCTGTAAGTTCTTTCTTAGAATCAAAATGAGCAAACATCTGACTTGCATGTACTCCTGCATCTGTTCTACCTGCACCTACAACATTAATTTCTTCTTGCAAAATAGTACTTATTGCCTTGTTAATTTCTTCTTGCACAGAGTTAGCATCGGGTTGTATCTGCCAACCGTGATACTTCGTTCCTTTGTACGATAACTCTATAAAATATCTCAAAAAAATGGTGTTTTAGAAGCCCTTAAAATTACGCATTTTATTTTGTTATTTGTACTTTCGTTTTGTGAAGAAAATCTTACTACTCTCAGACACTCATGGCTACATTGATGATCAAATTTTAAAGTTTGTAAAACTAGCTGATGAAGTATGGCATGCAGGAGATATTGGAAAATTAGAAGTTACTGATACAATTAACAAACTCAAACCATTAAGAGGTGTATATGGCAATATTGATGGCAAAGATGCTCGGGCGCAATTTCCTTTAGACAATAAATTTCGAGTGGAAGACATTACTGTATGGATGACTCATATTGGCGGATATCCAAACAGGTATAATAAGAGGATTAAAGAAGAGCTCGCAAAAATAAAGCCCACCATTTTTATTAGTGGACATTCTCATATTTTAAAAGTTCAATATGATAAAAAATTAGGATTGCTTCACTTAAATCCTGGTGCAGCTGGGAAACATGGATTTCATAAGATAAGAACCATGATACGTTTTCATATAGACAAAAGTGAAATAAAGAATATGGAAATTATAGAACTGGCTAAACGAACTTAACAGGTTCTTTTTCAAAAACAGGAAGTTCAATATTAATCAATGTACCCTTTCCTTTTCCACTTTCGATGTGAAATTTCCCTTGCATCATTTGGATTCTTGCATCAATTTGATTGATTCCTAAGCCATCTTTTTCAGGAATAACCTCTTTATCAAAACCATCACCATTATCTCGGATGGTCAGTTTTAGTTTTTTATTCTTTTCTACCAAAACAATACTCGCATGCGTAGCATTACTATGTTTTAGGATATTATTGACAAACTCTTGAATGATATTGTACAATTTGATTTCAAAACGTTGATCATATCGTTGAATATACTTGGTTTCATAATCTATGTGCAATTGAGAGTTTGAGTATTTCTCTGCAATGTCTTTGATGGCGTAGCTTAATCCAAATTTTAAAAGAATTGATGAAACTAGCGTATGTGATAAATCTCTAATTTTCTGAGAAGCTTCATTGATGATACTCTGTGACTTATCTACTTCAATAGGTGTAGAACCATTAAACTGTTTCTTACATGCTTGTAGATGTAAGTTGGCAGAAGACAATAGTGCGCTTACACTATCATGCAAAGTTTCTGCAATTTGCTTACGCTCCTTTTCTTTCCCATCTATGGTAGCGTTTAAGATTCTAACTTGAGATTCAGAACGTATTTTCTCAATTTTCTGCTGTTGCATTAACTCTTGTTTAGACAACTCTAAACTTAAATTCTTTTGACGTAGTTTGTATTGATTTAAATAGAAAGCTAACAATACAATGATAAAAAAGCTAGAAATCCCTAGTATCCATGTGTTTCTTTGTGCTAATTTCCTCTTAATTTCCTCTTCTTGACGCACTGTATTGACATTGTATTCACCTGTAACACGTTCCAACATTTCTTGAGTTTCTACATCTCTTAACCCATCTTGATAAAGGTATGATGTCTCCAGCTTATCATAAGCTTCATAGTCTTTAAGATTACGCATTGCCCAAGCTAAATTAAGATATAAACTAGCCTTCAACCTTATAGCTCTTGTGCTACTATCTTTTTCTATTAATTTCAAACCTTGATTATAGAAAGTTTTAGACTTTTCGTAGTCTTCTTGCAACAAATAAACATTGGCTAAATTATTTATTGCTCTTGCTTCTCTAATTTTATCATTCTTTCTTTTATGGATTTTTATTGCTCTTTCAGCATAATCAATTGCTTTTTCGAAACGATCAACATAAGTAGTATCCTGTTGATAAATCCCCGATAAGTTAGAATAAGAAGTAGCAACTACTCCAAGTATAGATTCATTTAAAGAATTAAGTTGATCTAGCTTTTCATAATATATGATTGCACTATCGTTTAACCCTCTATATTGATATTCACTTCCCAATCTTAATAAATTTTTAGCAAAATCTATATCCGAGAAATTTTTAAAATCTCCTAACTCTCCTCTATTTAAATCAAGTATTTGTAACGATTTTAAGTAATAAGGTATTGACTTTTCATGATTTCTATTTAATCGGTGAATTTCACCTATAAGAAAAGCACTTAAAAACTCTATTCTCTCATTACCTTCTTTTCTACTGTTGTCATATAATTGAAGCGTTTCTTTCAATCCTATGACGTATTTCTTTTTTAAAAATAATTCTTTTACTCTTTCATATTCTACATCCAATACAGAATCTTTATCTTGCTGTAAATCAGTAAAAAAGGTTTTATTTAATAAAACCTTTTTTACTGATTTAGAAATAGCCTCCATCTCATGGAAAGAATAAAACATTCCTAAAACTAATAATGAATAAAAAATTAATCCTTTTAATTTCATTAACTAAATTTTAATATACAGATAATTGAGAATTCATTTTTGACAACTTTCTAATTAATCCCCTCCAATTACTACTTGTGGTTTTTTAGAAGTTGTTTCTGAGCTTTTATTACCAGACTCCTGATTAAAATAATTAATAAATGATATTTTTAAATCATTCCCAACTTCTTTAGTAAATGTAAGAGAAAAACTAGACTCAGAGCTTTGACCTTCTTCTAAGTGAATTTCATACACACCTGTATCTTCATTTTGAATAAATGAAGTTTTGATGTTATTATCAACTGTAAAATTCAAATCATAGGTTCCATCACCATTGTTAACCATTTGATACTCAGCCAAGTGATCATCTTCAGATTCAGATTTATTGAAACGAATATCATTGTCAAAAACGGTTAATGTAGATCTAGAATCATTGATAGTGTTATTTACCCCAATACTAAATCGGTCATTCCCATTTAAGGAAATGTCTTCATTTACATTTTTTCTTACTTCATTATCAGACGAATATAGGTAAATATCTTTACCATTACCATTTTGGTTGTCTACGATATCAGAACCGACTCCATCGTTTAATTTATAATCTAAAGTAAAAGATCCATCAGTTGTTCTTCCGAAAGTCATTTTTTGGAACAATGCTCCTGTTGGTTCGTCTAATGCTAATGCATCATCTTGTGAACAAGATGAAAACCCTAAAGTAATAATAATTAATAACGTTGTTAAGCTAAATTTTTTCATGTTAAGAAATTTTAAAAAGGAAAATTTGGTTTTTGTTATGTATTTATTGATATATAAAAAAAGCAGGCTTATAATGTATACGATAAACTATATAGAAGAGGTTGGGGGTGATTCTCATAATTTTAGGGGGTAGTTTAATGGAATTTTGAGAACCTTTTACTTTAGGGGGTACGTCTATATAATCTTGTTTTTTACCGCATACATTGCTAAGCCTACTGCATTTTTGACATTTGTTTTCTTTAATAAACTTTTTCTGTACGTATCTACTGTACTTTGACTGATATTTAATAAATCTGCTATTTCGGGAGAACTATACTCTTGCGCAATTAACTTTAACACTTCAACTTCTCTGTCTGTTAAACTATGTGCAATGGTGCTTTCTGGTCTTTGTCCTGCTTTTACCTTTTGTCCTGTATACAGTTTTAAAAGGTTGTTTTTAATGGCATCACTAAAATATTGTTCGCCACTATGTACAGATTTTATTGCATTAATAATATGCTCTCCTGCACTGTCTTTAGACAAGAAACCGCTAGCCCCTAATGATAGCATTTCTTCTACGAGTTTTACATCATCATAACTGGAAAGAATAATTACTTTGAGTTTGATTTCTTTCAGCTTAAAAAACTTTAAAACTTCAATCCCATCATAATGTGGCATATTGATATCTAATATTAGAATATCTGCTGTATTATTCTGAGCCCAATCAATGACTTCTTTTCCAGTTAGAGAGTATCCCTCTACTTCTATCTCTTCGTCGGTGTTTATGACTGCAATAATACCTTCTATTAGTATTTTGTGATCATCAGCGACATGAACGTATATCTTTTCTTTCATTCTACGTTACAAATTTAGGTGAGTATTACATACTGTACAATACCTCGATTTAGTGAAATTTAACCATCCCCTAAAATGGTGAATGATCTCCCCATTTTAGGGGATGGACAAAAACCTCTTTATTTTGGACGTAAATATAAAAAAACCAGAGCGTTAGCTCTGGTTAATCGCACTAAATATACTAAGATGTTAGGTTTATCGCAATCTATCTACAGATTTCACAAGATCTTCATCCTTCTTAATCGCTTTAGTAGCCAAAACTGAGACTAAAATAACAACAGTAGGTATGAACATCCCAATACCTTTCTCTGAAGTAACTTCCGTTCCTTCTCCAGGTAAGTTTAGAGATAAATAAATCAATATTCCTAATAAAAAGAGATTGATCAAAATAACAAGACGACCTAAGACGAACTGTAACTTTCTATTTTTAAATTGAAAAATAGCATACAGGGCAACTAAGCCGGATAACACAAATAATACAGGAACTAACTTATTCAGTATTGAATCGCTAGAAAGTAAATCTGAAGCAAATACTTTAACTCCTGAGGTTGTCCATAATTCGAACGCGAAAATGATGCCCATCGACAAAATTGCGACTAGTAATAAATAGACAGATTGTATTCTTTGTATCATTCTTTAAAAAACTGATGACAAAATTATCATTTTCTTTTTTAAAAAGAAACATAAAAAATTAAAATAATTATATATATTTGCCATCAGTCAACCGCTCATAAAATATATTGTATAGTTGCTATATACAATACTCAAAAATCAAAATACACTTATAACAACCTCTTAATAATACTTAAGAACCATAATTTAATTCAACATACATGTTTGAAATTTCTGAACTAAAAGCAAAAACAATTGCTGAGTTGCAGCAAATTGCTAAGTCTATTGGTCTCACCAAAACAAGTCAATTAAAAAAATTAGACCTTGTATATCAAATATTAGACTTACAAGCTGCAAATCCTACCAAGGAAGAAAAACCAAGAGCTGAAAGGCCAAAAAGGAAACGAGTTTCTAAAAACTCGAATCCTCCTCGTGAAACAAAGAGTGAAAAACCTCCAGTAAAAGAGGAAAGAACTCATGCTAAAGAAGCAAGAACTGAACCTAAAAAAGAGAAACCTCAAGCAAGAGATGCTAAGGCTCCGGTGAAGAAAGAAGCTCCTAAAGCAAAACCTCATCAAGAAAAATCACCTGCTGCTTCAACTGAAAAGGAAACTGTAAAAGAGTCAAAACCTTCTGAAGAAAAGAATACAAATTCTAAAAACAGACCTAAGAATCAGCAGAACAATCAAAATAGAAATAGAAACAACCAAAATAGAGAACCTAAAAATCACAATCAGAAAAATCAAAAAAACGGGAACCGCTATAAAGATCCTGATTTTGAGTTTGATGGTATTATAGAAAGTGAGGGTGTTTTAGAAATGATGCCTGACGGATATGGGTTCTTACGTTCTTCAGATTACAATTATTTATCGTCTCCTGATGATATTTATGTTTCTCAATCTCAAATAAAATTATTTGGATTGAAAACTGGTGATACTGTAAGAGGAAATGTAAGACCTCCAAAAGAAGGAGAAAAATATTTCCCTTTAATTCGCGTTTCAAAAATTAACGGTTTAAATCCGAACATTGTTCGTGATCGTGTTTCTTTTGAACACTTAACTCCACTTTTCCCAGAAGAGAAATTCAACTTGGCAGAAAGAGGAAGTTCTTTATCTACGAGAATTATTGATTTATTCTCTCCAATTGGAAAAGGTCAGAGAGGAATGATTGTCGCACAACCTAAAACAGGTAAAACAATGCTTCTAAAGGACGTAGCGAATGCAATTGCTGCAAATCATCCTGAAGTATATCAAATTGTCTTATTAATTGACGAAAGACCTGAAGAGGTTACCGATATGCAACGTAGTGTGCGTGGTGAAGTTGTTGCTTCTACTTTTGATGAGCCGGCAGACAAACACGTAAGAGTTGCTAACATTGTCTTAGAGAAAGCAAAACGTTTGGTAGAATGTGGACACGATGTTGTTATTCTATTAGACTCTATTACTCGTTTGGCAAGAGCATACAATACTGTTGCTCCTGCTTCTGGTAAAATACTATCAGGTGGTATTGACGCAAATGCATTGCACAAACCAAAACGTTTCTTTGGAGCGGCTAGAAACATCGAAAATGGTGGTTCTTTAACCATTATTGCTACTGCACTTACAGAAACTGGTTCTAAAATGGACGAAGTAATCTTTGAGGAATTCAAAGGAACAGGTAACATGGAATTACAATTGGATAGAAATATTTCAAACCGTAGAATTTATCCAGCTATCGATCTTATTAAATCGAGTACCAGAAGAGATGATCTATTACTAGATGCTAAAAATGTGCAGCGTATGTGGATCTTAAGAAAGTACTTAGCTGATATGAATCCTATTGAAGCAATGGAATTCATTAATGAGAAGATTAAATTCTCTAGAAATAATGAAGAATTCCTAATCTCTATGAACGGGTAACATTCATTCAAATTAAAGCATAAAAAATCCGCTACAATATTGTAGCGGATTTTTTATGCTTTATATTATATATAGTCAACTCTACTGCTGAACACCGAAGTATAGCGCTCTATTATCTTTTATATTAGATACTTTCTTTAGTGCTTCAAAAAGTTTTGTAGTTGCATTTTTTCTTTCTTCAGACAAACGTTGTCTATAAGGCTCATAGTTAGGTAAGCTCGTTGGTTTTTCTTTCTTCGTCAAAACAAATGCAAACACACCTCTTTCACCCACTACTTTATTATACAATTGATTCTCTTTCGCATAGAACATAGCTCCTACAACCTTAGGCTCAAACCCTACACCAACGATAGAAGGAGATTTTAATGCAACATTGCTCATTTTACGAACAGTTTGTTTGTTTGCAGTTGCTAAATCGTTCAATGTAGCTCCTACCATCTTCTCCTCTATTAATTTAGCTTTTTTCTCCTTAATTATTACAGGTCTTATTGATGCAGATTCTTTTGAAGCTGGCGCTAAACCTTCCTCTGTCTTATTCACCAAAGTAGCTACTACATGACCATTCTCAATGTCAAACCTTTTAAAATCACCTCTATCAGTATCTTTTGAAAAAGACCAAGAAATAATTTCTCTTTGCAATCCAGGTAATCCAGGAACTCTTTCATCTAGTACTTTTAAACCAACAGCGGGTTTTGTTACATAATTTTTCTCTTTTGCAGCACTGTAAAATTTATTTGTTTTTCCATCCATAATAGATAAAGCAAATGTTTCTGCTTCTCGAAAAACGTTATTCTCTGTTTCTTCAGAAGCAACAATCTCTCTACCGAAAGTTACTAACTTAACAGCAGCTTGTTTATTTTTCTGCTCATCTATTCTGATGATATGAAATCCAAATTTAGATTTTACAACTCCTACTTTCCCTACCTTGTTATCAAAAATGAAGTTAGCATAATCTACATCAAAGTTACTTGAAAAAGCTACTTGATGAGTAAACCATCCTATTTCTCCTTCTTTATCTTTACTTCCATCTTTATTGATTTCTTTAGCAACTTCTCCAAATTTCTTCTTGTTTCTTCTTACTAATTTATAGATGCTATCCGCAGAAATCCTTGCTTGTTCTTCAGTTTTAGTAGTTTCAGGGCTAGCAGCTCTAGATCCTACAAACGGAATTAAGATATGACTAGAAAGTACTGAATCTGGTCTTTGTACAACTTCTAATATTTTAGAAATCTTAAAGAACCCTGCATCTTCATAAGGGCCATACGTCTCGTTTACTTTCCCTTTAATAATATCTTCAGAAATCGTCTTAGGTAATTCACTTTTCATTACAAAAGCTTCTGTTAAAGCAACATCCGATTTATTCTCATTAAAGAATCCTTTGTAATCAGTTGTATTTTTAAGTCCTAAAATAATCCCTTTAGTTTTAGTTACATTATTAAACTCTTCTCTGTCTTCTAAAAATTTAGCAACTTCGCTTTTAATATCTTCTTTATCTTTAGCTGTAGCTGTTATTTCGAATTTCACAAAAGAAATGTCTCTAGAAGTTTCTACTTTGAATCTTTCAGGGTTACGCTTAATATAACCTTCTATGTCTTTCTGAGTAACAGATACCAAGCTATCTGCAATACTTGTATAAGGGATGTATACGAAATCTGCACTCAATAATGAGTTGTCTTCATTATACTTACTCTCTCCTTCTCTTAGAGATGCACTGATACCTGCATTCACCAAATTTGTATATGTGTCTCTTTTTAAATCAGCTCCGATTTGGTCCATGTAACCTTTCCACCCATTCCATAATGATTGGTCTTCACTTTCTTTAGCTTCTTTCAAAAACTGCTTGAATTTGTTTACATCAAACAAACCTGCTTCGTTTAAAAATTGAGGAATTCTAGCAACAGAAGGTAAACTAATTACTTTATTAAAAACATCAGACTCTCCTATTGTAATTCCTGCTTTTTCTAATTGTTGTGTATACATCTTTTCTCTTAAGATGTTATCCCAAACTACATTAGCCGCTTGCATTTCTGAAGCAGTATTTCTAGAACGTTCTCTGTAAGATTTTACAGCTTCAGCAAATTCCTGTCTTGAAATGGCTTCTCCATCTACCTCTCCAACTTCATTTACTTTTACTGAATCAAAGAAATCACCTAATGTTGACGGATCTAATACGAAAGCAAATAATGCTAAACCAATAACAGCTATTAGAGCCAATGAACGATCTCTTATTTTAGATAAAATTGCCATAAATAAATTATTTAATTTTGAATGGGCGAAGATACAATTTGCCAATTAAATAAACAACCTAGAATACTAGTATTTAATGAAATTTTACAAGAGAAATGGTCTAAAAAAAGTCTTTAGATATCTTCATTTTCTAAAACCTTAAGATATATTTCATCTATTTTGGAAGAACTGACTTTTAATATCTTTATTTTATAATTAAGAATTTCTAATTCTTCGTTCTGTTCTGGGATATTCTCTGTGGTATTTATAATGAAGCCCCCTAAGGTTTCATAAGCTTCTTCTTTAGGGAAATCTAGCTCGTATTCTTCGTTTAAATAGTCGATCTCCAATCGAGCAGAAAACTTAAATTCTTTGTTACTAATTTTTACTTCAAGGAATTCTTGAGTATCGTGTTCATCTTCAATCTCACCAAACAATTCTTCCACAACATCTTCTACGGTAATAATTCCAGAAGTTCCACCATACTCATCTACAACAACAGCAACGCTTCTGCGTTTTTTCATCAAACTATTCAGTACATCATTAATCATCATAGATTCAGGAACAATCTCTACTGGAAGCAAAATTGATTTTATTGTCTTCGGATTTTTAAATAGCTCAAAAGCATTTACATATCCTATGATGTCGTCTAAAGAAGTTTTAAATACTAATATTTTTGAATATCCTGAACTTATAAATAATTCTTTTAATCTCGTAACACTTTCATGAATCTCGATTGCCAAAATTTCGGTTCTAGGCACCATGACTTCTCTTGCTTTTGCTTTTTGAAATTCTAAAGCATTTTGGAAGATCTGTATTTCAGAATCTATATCTTCATCACTATTGTTCCCTGTTTCCAGTTGCTCAGAAATATAGTTCCCTAATTCTTCTTTACTAAATTCTACTTGTTCTAAATCTGCATTTGTTCTAAAGAATATCTTTAAAAAAAAGTTGGAAATACCATTCGTAATAAATGAAAACACATAGAGCAACAAATAGAAAAAATATGCAGGAACTACGAAAATCTTCAGTGTCTCATTCGCATAAATTCTAAAAATTGCCTTGGGTAAAAACTCAGCAGTAACTAGGATAATAATTGTAGAAATTAATGTTTGTAAGAGAAGACTATTAATGTCAAAAACATCGACGATAAGCGCCCCCATAAAGTAACTGTAAATAACTAGAGAAATATTATTCCCTACTAGCATTGTAGTAATAAACTTTGATGAGTTTCGTGTTAATTTTCTAAGGATATTTGCAATAAACCCGGAACGTTTTTTTTCTAACTCAATATGAAGTTTATTGGCTGAAACAAAAGCGATCTCCATTCCAGAGAAAAACGCCGATAAGATGATTGATACAAGAATGATGGTTAAATCAATCTCCATTTACTGTTGATTTCTCTTCTCTACTTTCTTTCTGAAATTTCTTTTAAAGAAGAATATTAATGTTATAAAGATAGAAAAAGCAAACATAAATATTGCTTTTTGTTTATCCTCACCCCATTGAAGAAAACCTTCAACCAAAAAGATAACACCTACAACTAGGTATCCGTACTGAAAAAATTTCCAAATTTTATTCATAATTCATTTTCGTTTGTGATTATTTCACCAGTCACTTTTTTTATAACTCTTTTAGTTAAATCTTCTCTTGATTCGAAACCAACTCCTCTTATTGTGTTATCTGGATCAGTAAATACAAATTTTTTCTCAGAGAAGAAGTATTTGTTTTTTTGATCCCAAAACAACTGAGTAGTTTCTAATTTTGATTTTTGAGTATGATTAAACACAACCACATTTCCCTTTAATTCTGATATCGATGTTTTGCTATATGAAAGAGCATAATCTCCTGTTATTGTTGTAGAATCTTTACCATTATTATCAAAGTTGATAATTTTCACTCCTTTAGGGAATTCATTATATGGGTGATTTTTCCTGTTACTGAAATCATTCAATAAAGGTGTAATTAATTTAGACGTAATTTTTCCAGAATCTTTGTAAACATGATAAGCGTCTTTAGCTACACCAATGGGAAGGTTTTTTTCTGCTAAAAAATCACGTACTTCTTTAGAATCATTCGTACAAGAAAAAAGCATTGTTGTCAGAAAAACGACAACAATGCTTTTTATTATTATTTGTGGTATTTGACTCATTATTTGCCGCTAGATGCAACTTTTACTGATTCATTTATCCAACATTTTACTGTATAAGGGTCACCAATGTTAACTCCTTCTGTAAATATTACTTTCTTCGATGGGAAGTTAGCCTTGTAATTTCTAAGGAACTTTCTTGCTACTGAACTAATACTAGGATCTACCTTAGAAGCTCTACTTGCTTTTTTATAAGCCGCAACAAACGTCATTCTCTTTTGAAATTCATTCGTTCCACAATCATTTAAAGAAGAAGCATATAAACTTGCAATAAACAAGTATGCTCTACCCATATTAGGATTTAAAGCAATCGCCTCATTAGCCAAAGATCTTGCTCTTGATTTTTGTCCTTTCTTCTTTGCTGCTTGTGCAAACTTCATTTTGAATTTCGCTTTCTTTAATGGATCTGTTTCCAATTCGAAAGCTTTTAATCTCATTTGATCAGCTCCAGCTTTGTCTCCATTCTTCTCTAATACAATCGCAACGAAAGTATACGCTTCTGGTGAAGGAGAAGCCTCTGCATAAGCTCTAGCTAATTTCTCATATAAAGGATCATCTGTACATCCTTTATTAAACATTCTAGACACCGCTCTTTTTAGCCATTTATCATCAGCTTTGTTTGCTTCAAAATCTCTTGAATACAAAGGGATTAAACGATCACAAGTAGACAACTTAATGATAATCTTATCCAATCCAGATTCAACCTGACCTAATGCAGTTGAGTTAATTGTATATGCTCTTAAGTTTCTTTTCTCTTTTTTATCTAAATCCTCTCCAGCTTCTTCTTTCTTCTTTAAAGGAATTAACTTTTTAGCATAATCTGCTAACTTTTTTCCTACCGATTCTAACACGTCATCATACGTATCAAAAACTTTTTGAGGATTACTATCTTTATACTTTCCAGTAATACCTTCAAAATATCTGTAAAGGTTTTTAACCCCCATTCTTGTAGGATCTATGTTGTAGGCCTTCTCTAAAAGAACAAATACATCTGCATCAGAAGCCAATTCGTTTTTTACTAAAAACGTTGCATAATCACTATGTACTTTAGCAACATCATTTGTTGGGTAATTTTCTAACCTTTGATCATATACTCTTTTCACTAAGGCAGCAGCTGTATTCTTATCAGAAGCAGTCTTAAACCTTTCTTTAGCTAATTTGTCTCCGTACTTGTAGATGTTAATTGACAATTTTTTACAATTGTCCATTAACCATGTCCAATTAGGATAAGCATCATCATACTTTTTTGATTGATAATCCCCTTTAAATAGGTTGTACTTTATAGTACACTCTTCTTTTGCAGACTGAGCATTTATAACATTCAATCCTAAAAACAGAAATAAGCTAGCAAGTAAAATTATACGTTTTCTCATTTTAATAGTGTTTGTTAATCAATTTTTCGTTTTATAAACCACAGGTCATTAAGTGATAAACTTACCCTGAAATTTAAATATTTTTCTTCTAATAGACCATTATCCAATGTTCCTTTCTTTCCGTACTCTAAAGCAAAGTTAAGATTTGTTGCCGATCTATTACTTATCGGTAATCCTAAACCAAAAGATATGCCAAAGTCGTTTATAGCTGTAAAAGAGGTAGAGCTAGGGATTCCTTTTGCCAACAATCCTGTCTGCTCATATTTAAACCCTGCTCTATAAACCACTCTATCCCAGTAACTTGAAATTGAATTGTATTTTGGAATATAATATCCTCCAAGAGATATTCTATTAGACCCTCCATATCGTAAACTCTGAGATGAATTATCTAAATGTCCTTCGGCGATTAATGCATTTTGGAATTCATAGTTTATTCCAGCATACCATTTATTTTTCTTACTTAAACCAATACCTATCACTGTTTCCAAAGGTCTCTCTAACGTTCCTGATAAATTTCCTGCAAATATAGTATCTCTTGGGACTTGACCTCCAAAAGCTCCTAATCTAAAAGAATATAAATATTCATCTCCAGTTGCCTTAAGTGTGTTTGAAAGTTTAACTGATGCTCCAGCGCTTATTGTTAAATCCTCTTTTATTTCTGTTTCGTATTGCGCTCCTAGCTTTATTGAACCTCCTCTAATATTAGCAATTTCCATGTTCCTAGTTCCTAAATCAACTCCAGCTCTTAGGTTAATTACATTATTCTCAATGTTTCCAAATAAGAAATCCGCTTCAAAACCTAAAGAGAAACCTTCAAAAAGACTTACTCCAATACCTCCATATATTCTATTTACTGAACCATTTCCTGAAAATTCAGTAATGTCTACAAGGTTCCCATCTACATCTTCGGTATTGTTTATTAATGAATATCCCACTGATGAAGTTGGTTGCATTCCAAAAATAACCCCTGTACTCTTACTCAGAGGAACGGCAAAACTGAAATAACTTATACTAGTAGAACTAGATGATTGGTTACTCGTTGCACTTTTCACTCTTAAATCATTATTAAAAGCTCCAAAAGCATACGTAGTATAAAACAGTTTAGATAAAGCCGCAGGGTTTGCGAAGTTTAATTGGTTAATACTACTTCGTGCAACACCAATACCTCCCATACTTATCTGTTCAACGGTTCTTGCTCTAAATTCTTCACCTACTCCGAAAAATGAATATGGAGAGGAGCTAGATCTTTGAGAAAATGCCTGAGCTGATACTATTACTGCTAGAAAGAATACAATTCTTTTAATCATTCTTGATTATTAAACGTCAATATTTTATTTAATCCGTAGAGGAGAAAATTTTGATTGGCAAATATGCTATTTTTTAATTGTTTGGACAAGAAATTTGTGTCTCCTCCTGTTAAAACTATTGTTAAATCGTGAAATTTCTCTTCATATTGACTTATTACGCCATTTATTTCATTCACAACACCATTAATCACACCAGAATGAATTGATGAAGAAGTTGATTTCCCAACCAATTCATATGCGTCTATTTTTTCTAATTCAGGGAGTTTAGATGTGTAATAATTCAACGATTTGTAACGAATTCCTATTCCAGGAGAAATAGCTCCTCCCAAATATTCATTATTACTATTTATAAAATCGAATGTAATGCAAGTACCTGCATCAATCACCAAAACATTTTTCGAAGGGTATTCTACAGATGCTGCGGCTACCAATGCAATTCTATCCAAACCTAAAGTATTAGGTGTGTCGTATAGATTTGTAAAAGGCACATCTGTGATTGCTTTTAATTCTAAATAATAAGGGATTTCTTGAAGTACTTTCCCATAATCTTCACTCATTTCTTTTACAGAAGACAGAATACAGGCCTCTATTTGGTACTTTCTTAAAATACTTTCTATATTTTTCAAAAAAGAATCTTCATCAAAAGCACAGTGCTCTAAAACCCTATTTGATTCAAAGACAGCTGCTTTAACTTGAGTATTCCCTATATCTATAATAAGATTCATTAATGCTTAAAAAGTGAATGTCAAAAATACAATAGATTTTTGTAATTTTATTTGGTAGATATAAAAAACTCGCTTTATATTTGCCACCGCTAACGCAATGGTGCCTTAGCTCAGTTGGTAGAGCAAAGGACTGAAAATCCTTGTGTCCCTGGTTCGATTCCTGGAGGCACCACCAAAAAAGCCCAATCTTACGATTGGGCTTTCTAAATTTATTTAGTTAAGTAATTAAGTCTTTTTTGATCTTTATTGATGCTTTTTGCAACACAAGCTCACTTCACTCGTCTTTCCTATATAAACTTTTAAATCAACCACATTATGAGACGTATTTACCTTGTATCTGCCGCAGCCATTTTATTTTTATGCTCAGCAGCTTTGGTTACTTCAAACACAAAAGAAAAAGATATTATTGGAAAATGGAAACTTCACTTAGACATCAGTAATGCATTAGATGAAGAAACTGAAGATGAAGATGGTATAGGAATAGCTTTCGCCCGAGGAATTGTAAATATGGTTGATGACCTTGTTGAAGAAATAGACATTACGTTCGACTTTCGAAAGAACAATCTCTTAATTGTAACTCATGATTCTGACTTTGATCATCAAGAAAAATCAACAGAAAAATATCATTGGGAGATTAATAAAGAAGGTCACATAGTCACAAGTTCTCTCAAAAGCAAACATTTCTCGGTAAGTGACAATGATGGCTGGAAGCTTAAAAAAGGTAAATTAACTCCTGTAGATAATGATAATGAAAAAGTCATTTGGCTAGAGAAAAATAAATAAGATAAGCTCAAAAACAAAAAAGCCCAATCGTACGATTGGGCTTTTATATTTATATAGCTAAGCTATTAACTATTCTGTAAGTTTATTATTTCTTGACTCGTTAACTCTCTCCATCTTCCTCTAGGCAAGTTTTTCTTTGTTAATCCTGCAAATAAAACACGATCCAACTTCACAACCTTATACCCAACATGTTCAAAAATCTTACGTACAATTCTATTTCTTCCTGAATGTATTTCGATTCCTATTTCTGTTTTACTTTCTCCTTGTACATAAGAAACAGCATCAATAAATACTTTTCTTCCTTCAATAATAACATCCCCACGAAGCTTTTCTAAATCTTTTAAACTCAGTTTTTGATCTAAAGATGCATGATATAATTTCTTTACATTATGTTTAGGATGTGTCAACTTTTTTGCTAAATCTCCATCATTCGTAAACAATAACAATCCTGTGGTATTTCTATCTAATCTTCCTACAGGATAAATACGTTCATTAGTTGCATTTGCTACTAAATCCATTACTGTTTTTCTACCACGATCATCTTCCATGGTAGTAATATAGTTCTTTGGTTTGTTTAGCAATACATAACGTTTCTGCTCTGGTGAAATCGTACTTCCATCAAAACGAACAACATCTGTAGACTGAACCTTATATCCCATCTCCGTTACTAACTTTCCGTTTACAGTAACACTTCCATGCTCTATATAAGTATCTGCTTCTCTACGAGAACAAACACCAGAATTGGCAATATACTTGTTCAATCGAATTCCAGAAGAATCATTTGATTTTTGAACAGGTTTTGATTTTTTAAAGTCTTTTTGGTACCCTTTTTTACGTTGAGGAGAGTTGCCTTTGCTTGCTTGTCGTCCTCCCGACGATTTTTTATGTGAATTCATTGTGAAAATTTCGGCAAATGTACTGCTAAATATTTGATTTTTAGTTCAGTTTATCAATCACTCTTTCGATTAATAATCCTGTATCTATAAACACCAAACTAAAAACACCTAAAAGAAGCAGCAGTTTTAAAATAGTATGAAGAATTGTATAATGCCTTGTCTTTGTTGAATTCAATAAGAAGAATCCAGTCAGCACTAAAACAAACATCGCTATATAAAAGTAATAACGCATGTATGTAATTGCTGGATAATTCAATAGAAACACAACAGGAACCAAGGTTAACGCTAATAGAAATACAGAGAATAATTTGGTGTTTTTCTCTCCATAAGCCACCGGAAATGTCTTATAATTACTCACCAATGCTCCTTTTATATTTTCTAAATCTTTAATTAATTCTCTTACCATAATAACCAAGAACAAAAATCCTGCATGTACTAAAATGATTTTAGAAAAATTTCCAAAATAGACAAAAACAACAAAGAACGGCAGTATTGTTAGTACTGTTGCTGAGATCAATCCCGTTAAAGGATATCGTTTAAGTTTATGTGAATAAAACCAGATTCCGAAAATGTATACTGAAAAAAACAGTGCTGCTTTCCAAGAAACTAACAACCCTATAATTACTCCAATAAAATTCAAAATGAAATACAATGTTAGCTTCGTATCTTGATGAACATAACTATCTAAACCAGCTTTATAAGGTCTGTTTATTTTATCAGCTTTCGCATCATAAAAATTATTAATAATATATCCCCCTGCAACGACACATATTGTAGCAAGTACTACAAAAAACAAATGCACGTCTAAAACAACATGTCGGATAGACTTCTGAGGAGAAAAAATAAAAATTGACGCTAAATACTGAGCTATGATAAGAACTAAAATATTGTATCCTCTTACAACAGATAAGAGACTAAAAATCTTATAAAACAAAGAAACTTTCTTCGCCCCCATTTCTTGTGTTTCTAAAACCTATAAACCACTTCTAGTTTATATTTTTTCAAGGATACTTTTGCTTTTTCATAATCTTCGGCAAAACCTAAGATATATCCACCGCCACCAGAACCACACAATTTAAGGTAGTAATCATTTGTTTGAATTCCTTGCTCCCATATTTTGTGGAATGCAGAAGGAATCATTGGCTTAAAGTTTGCCAAAACAATTTTTGAAAGATTTTTAACGTTCCCAAAAAGTGATTTCACATTTCCATGTAAGAAATCATCAATACAAGCATCTGTATAGGTAGCAAATTCTTCATTTAGCATTTTTCGGAATCCTTCATTTTTCATCTTATTCATAAAGATGCTTACCATTGGTCCTGTTTCCCCTACTTGTTCAGAATCCAATAAGAACACAGCACCTTTTCCTTGCTTTTGTGAAGGGATTCCTGCTGGCTCTATATTCGTTTTTGAGTTGATTAAAATAGGTAAACTTAAATAGCTATTTAAAGGATCTAACCCTGAGCTTTTCCCGTGAAAAAAAGATTCCATTAAAGAGAAAACCCCTTTTAGTTTTAACAGTTTATCTCGGGTTAAATTTTCAAGGATGGTTATTTTATCTTTCGCATATTGATCGTACACAGAAGCAACCAATGCTCCAGAACTACCAACACCATACCCTTGAGGGATTGATGAATCGAAATACATTCCTCCTTCTATATCAGCGCTAAATTTTTCTAAATCAAAAGAAACCAAATCAGTATCCAAGTTTTTAAGATACTCGTAATACTTGGCTAAATTTTCATTTGATTTTTTTGCTTCTCCAGTAAGGTTTGAAACAGATTTTAGAGCGCCTTTATAAGAATTATAAGGGATGGCTAAGCCTTTGGAGTCTTTGATAATACCGTACTCTCCAAAAAGTAAAATCTTAGCGTAAAATAAAGGTCCTTTCATAGGGTTATTATATAGTACAAAGATACAATAATATTATTCATCGTCTGGATAATAGACATTTTTATAGTAAGTCTTCCAAACACCTACTTTATCTCCATCTCTGTATTTTCCTTTGCTTTTTATTTTTCCAGTCTTGTAATAAATTTTCCAAACACCATCTTTCTTTCCATTATTGTAAGATCCATCTACCTTCAATTCTCCTGTAAAAAAGTATTCTCGATAGACCCCATTTATGGTTCCTTTTTTGTACTTTTCTTTTTTAGAAACCAATCCGTTTCTATGATAATATAGTACAACACCTTTAAATTTTTCCTGGCTTACAGCTGAAGATTCAGACAGCCCTTCCCTATATTTATTACCGTTTCTGTAATAATCTATGATGTAGTAATTACTTTTTTTCTTTTGTGGAACAGGTCTATAGTAGACTCCTTTTTTTTCTGAAGTTTTATGATGACTTTTATCCATCCATACTGTTCCTTGTGTAAAGGAAAACAGTAAAAAGCTTATAACAAATGTGATGAAAAGCGATACCTTATGAAATGATCTATTCATTACTTTATACTACATATTAGCGGCTCCAAAACCGACTGCATCACAAATATACTGATTTTTTTGACAGAACTTAGCCAGCTGATTTTCAATAAACACAGCTACTTCCTTTGATTCATTTTCAGGATAAAGCACATGAACATTAGCTCCAGCATCTAGTGTAAAACAAATTTTGCTTCCAGTTTCATTTCTATAACGCCAAATCTCATTAATAATTTCCAACGTATTTGGTTTCATCAAAATAAAATACGGATCGCTCGTTAACATCATTGCGTGCAGACTCAATGCTTCACTCTCTACTAGGCGAATAAAAGCATCGATATCTCCATTCTGAAGGATCTTAGAAATCTTCGTTAAATTATCATTTGCTTGTTCAAATCGCTGAATAGCGAAAGGATGATTGTGCATTAAATCGTGACCAACAGTACTACTTACCTGCTTTTCACCTTTGTCTACCAACAAAATAGCATCGTGATAGTTTTTAAAAACCGAATGAACTTCATAAGGGTATTGTATTCCATATAAATCAGAACTTCCTTCAATTTCTGGATGTGTTCCCCATACAACTAACGGGCCTTCAATACTTCTACTAGCACTTCCCGACCCTAAACGAGCTAAGAAAGAAGCCTTTTGGCTTACAAATTCATCGCTCATCTCTACTTCACTTAATGAACGTTCTAAACTCATCAAACACATCGCAATTGCACTCATTCCGCTCGCTGAAGATGCAATTCCACTACTATGTGGAAAAGAATTTTCGGAGCGAATGACCATATCGTAATCTAAAACATACGGACAATACTCTTTTATTCTCTCAAAGAATTGAGCAATTTTTGGCTTAAAATCATCTTTCTTTTTTCCTTCAAAAAATAAATCGAAATTTACTTGAAGAGATTCCGAAACAAGTTCGGAATGACGTTTACGCGTAAAATCAATTGTTGTAATTGTATGACATTCGTTTAAAGTAAAACTTATCGATGCATTTTTAGGAATCTGTGGATTGGTTTTTCCCCAGTATTTTACCAAAGCAATATTACTTGGCGTCTTCCAAGTAAATGAAGCGTTGTCTATATTTTTATCTAAAGAATTCGGAATAAATTGCTGTGTATCCAAGCGGTTTATTTTGTGGTAAAGATAGCAGTTTTTTGACTTATTCACCAGTCAACTTTTTCAATACATTTTCTTTATACGATCTACTAATTGGAATTGCTTTCTTGTCTAATTCTACGTACTCATTCGTATAAGAACTAATTCTCTGAATAGAAACAATATAAGATCGATGGGTTCTCAAAAACTTTCGATTAGGCAACTTAGACTCTACATTACTAATGGTCTCTCTAGTAACAACGGGTCCTTCTTTTGAGTATATTTTCACATAATCACTTAAGCTCTCTACATACAAAATGTCATCAAAACGAACTTTGACCATTTTTCGATCAGAACGAACAAAAATAAAATCATTCTTTTCTTCTACCTCTAGATGCTTAATAGAAGTTTCCTTTGAAGCATGTAAATCAAAATACTTCTGCACAGCTTTTAAGAAGCGATCAAAAGAAATAGGTTTTAAAAGATAATCTACCACTTGTAAATCAAACCCTTCAACAGCATATTCTCTATACGCAGTTGTGAAAATTACTTTGATCTTATGATGAATTGATTTTGCTAATGATAAACCTGAAATTTCCGGCATATTAATATCTAGGAATAACAAATCGATCTGTTGTTTATTTAAAACATCAAGAGCTTCGGATGCATTCTTACAAGTAGCTACTAATTCTATATTTCCAACTTTGGCTATAAAAGACCTTATAATCTCACGAGCTACTGGCTCATCATCTACGACAATGCATTTAACTTTCTCCGACATTCTTATTGATTTTTAACTGACTAGGATCAATTTCTAATTTTACTTTAAACTCTTGATCTTCTTGTATAATTTCTAACCTATGAGCATCTGGATACAACATTTCCAATCTTTTTTTAATATTCTCTAAACCTATTCCAGATGGATTCGTTTTATTCTCTAAAACAGAGTTCTTCACTTGAAATATAAGAGCTCCTTCTGATTCACTCACTGAAATAGTAATCGCTAAACATCCATCAATAATGGAACCATGTTTAAAACTATTTTCAACAAACGGAATCAAAAGCATTGGCGCTATTAAAGTATCATTTTTAACCGTTCCTCTTTCAAAGACTACATTTAATGTATCATGAAATCGCATTTTTTCTAAAGCAATATAATCTTCTAAATGATTCAGTTCGTCTTCTAAAGCAACCGTTGGTTTTTCTATCTGGTACAAAATATAGTCCAACAAATTGGATAGTTTTAAAATCATATCCGGTGCCTCATCTCCTTTTTTCAATGCAAAACCGTAGATCGTATTCAATGAATTAAATAGAAAGTGCGGATGAATCTGCATCTTTAAAAACTTTAATTCTTGTTCTTTTAATTGCAATTGAGTTTGTAAAACCTTATTCTTTAAATCTTCATTATTAAGGCTTGACTGATACCCATAAAACAACAAACTAATTGAGACAGCTATAATAACTACAAAATAGATACTAAGCACAATCAATGGCAATGATTTGGTCAGTCCTTCTGTTCCTACACCTTTTAAATAAGAAGAGAATACAAGTCCGTAAAAAACAGAAAGTGTAACGGCAGCAAAAGAAATAATAATTGTATAAATTCCATATAAGATGAAAAGTTTGTATTTTCTTTTTCGTAAATATTTAGGGATTAAAAATAAGATTACAAAATAACTCAAACAGATTGTTACTGGCATCAAGTATCCTGAAAAACGATTTACATAAATTGTATTTGAACTACCATAACCTAAAAAATAAGTGTAAAAAAAATAAACTCCTACCCAAAAAAAGACATTGACTAGGAAAAAAGAGGAATAGCTAAATATTACAGTTAATTTCTTCATTAATCTGCAATATCTCATATTTTACAGAAAACTGCCTCTTTTTGCGATAAAATTCCAATATTCATAGATGAATCACCATTTTTGGTTACTTTGCAATACCACATTTTAAAACAGTTATTTGACATTCAAATATTGTATATTATCGCTATTTAATTTTCTCACCAGATCTTAAATATACATTTGAGTTATATTCATTTAAAACTAAATAATTATGATTGCTCAAAGCATGAAACCATTGTTCTTTAATCTTCTTAACGAAGGAGGTTCTACTTTTATGTATCCCAATTTAATAATACTTATTATTTGCATTATTCTTATCGCAATTGCTTTTGTAAAAGGTGATGTCACAGGAAAAACTACCGCCCTGATTAAACACATTAGCCTGTTTTCGCTTGCTTGGGGGTTCTTTGGATTGTTTATGGGATTAATATCTGCCTTTGATACAATAAGCTCTATGGACAGCGACATCGCAACACCTGTTTTTGCAGGAGGATTAAAAATAGGTTTACTATCTCCTTCTTTTGGGATTCTAATTTTTTTAATTGCCCGACTTGGAATTATTGCTTTAACTATTAAGAAAAAATAACTCTTAACCCAAATTCACTTACATCATAAAAATTATACTATGAGAAAAAATATACTTTTCTTTATAGGATTACTATGCTCTTTCAGCATCAATTCTCAAACAGATAATACTAAAAAATTAGACAGTTTGCTCAATACTTTTGAGTCAAAAAATCAAGGAATGGGTATTGTTACAATTCTTAAAAAAGATCAATCTGTGTACTTCAAATCCATGGGTTACTCAAACATAGAAAAAGGTAAAACTGCCGATAAGAATACCAAATATAGAATAGGCTCTATTTCTAAAACCTATACGGCAACCATCATTATGCAAATGGTTGATGAAAATAAACTTACACTAAACACATATTTGAGTTCTTATTTCCCACAAATACCAAATGCAGATAAAATTACTATTGACGATTTGTTGAGGCATCGAAGCGGATTGTACAATATTACCAATCAAGAAGATTTAAGAACTTGGATTACTAAAAAACAATCTAGGAAAAAGATGCTAGCTCGTTTTGCAAAACACTCCGTGGATTTTGAACCTAAAGAGAAAACATCGTACTCTAACACCAACTATATTTTACTTTCTTATATCGCTGAGGAAATTGACAATGCTTCTTTTTCTTCTATTTTAAAAAAGCGAATTATTAAACCTTTACAGTTAAAGAGGACTCATTTTGGTAAATCTATCAACGAGAGAAAAAATGAAGCTTTGCCCTATTACTTTGAAGATGACAATTGGAATTCAGTCACAATGAAAACACATTTAAGCGCTCCAATGGGGGCTGGTGGAATTGTTGCTAGTGCAAACGATGTGGCTCTTTTTTACACAAGTCTCTTCGACGGAAAATTAGTTTCTTCTACTTCTTTAGAAAAAATGACAAACTCCTCAACTGGAATGGGGTTAGGTATGTCTTCTTTAGATTTCAAAGGATTAAAAGTGTATGGACATGATGGAGGAATTGATGGTTTTAGCTCTTTTGCTCTGCATATCCCTAAGAAGAATCTTTCTATTTCCATTACTTTAAATGGCTTTGGCAGCTCCATGCTTCCTCTTGTCGTTTCCATTCTTGAAATCTACTTTGAAAATGACCCAAGCCTTCAAAGCAAATCGTCTTTTGAATTGACATCTAGCGAACTTGATCAGTATTTAGGCATTTATAGCAGCTCAACTTTTCCTGCGAAAGTCACTTTTACAAAAAAGAAGAACACCCTGTTTGCACAAGCGACAGGTCAACCATTGTTCAAGTTAACTGCTGAAAAGAAAAATGTTTTCAAATACGATGCTATGGGAATTACATTCACATTTGGATCTAAAAAAGGAACACTTTCAATCTTTTTTCAAGGAAACACTCATCAATTTAAAAAACAGAATAATGAAGCTAATTAGTGTATTACTACTCACCCTTTTCACCTTCAGCTGCTTGGGACAAAGCAAAGGAGACACCTATAGAAATGAAGGCGATTTAGAAAAAGCTATTAACGCTTATAAAATAGATTTTAAAGCGGATCAGAATGAGTATAGCAACACCTACAATCTCGCATGTGCTTATGCCTTAATGTATCAAAAAGATAGTGCTTTTCATTATTTGAATGTTGCATTACAAAACAATAATTCTTTATGGGCTCTGGCTGACAATGACTTACTCTCGCTTACAAGCGATGATCGATGGAAACTAATAGAGAATCAGCAATTAGCAAAGATCACTTTACAGAAACCTGAATATGCGAGACAACTGTTGCGTTTGATTATGAAAGACCAGGCACTTGACTATCAACTAGACATGGCGAAACAGTATTTCATGAAAAACGGAAAAGCTCCTCATTGGTACTATCCAATTGGCAAAATGAAAAAAGAAATTGGGCATGGAAATTTCATTAAAATGGAGCAACTAATTGCTAACAATGGATGGCCAACCTATTCAACAGTTGGAAAACTAGCAGCGGATGGACCATTACTGGTGATTAACCACCATCCAAAAGAGGAAATCAGAATCAAATATCTATCGAAAATAAAAGAAGCTTGCTTACAGCAGCAAGGAAGCTGTATGGAGTATGCTAAAATTCAAGATCGAATCTTGGTGAATACAGGAAAACCTCAACTATACGGAATGCAATTTCAATACAATGAAAAAAGAGAGTTGGTTCCCTTTCCTGTAAAAGATCCAGAATATGTAGATCAAAGAAGAGCTGCTATTGGTTTAGTGTCTTTACAACAATATCTCAAAAGAAAAATCAATTACGACTGGAAGACACCTCAAAAAGAAAAATAGTTCAAATTCAATTTAGTTGGTAGATAAAATACCTTTTTCATTCATTTGAAAAGGGTATTTTTACCTTATGAGAAAACCTAAGACAGTTTTTCTATTATTGAATGGAGAAGCTCCCAAAAAGTTTCCAAACAACATTTCTGAATATGGCCTCATCTGTGCTACAGATGGCGCACATGAAACCCTACAAGAAATGGACATCACACCCGATTTGGTGATTGGTGATTTTGATTCTTCAGAAGACCTTCCTGAAGATAGTGAGATTATTCACACACCAGATCAAAATTACACCGATTTTGATAAGGCTTTGAAAATTTTATTTGAAAGAGGCTATCATCGTATCGATGTTTATGGTGCTGGAGGAAAAGAGCATGATCACTTTTTAGGAAATCTGCACACAGCTTTGGTATGGAAGTACAAAATAGATTTGACTTTCTTTGATGATTTTGGTCACTACTTTTTTGCTCCTAAATCCATATACATACCTAACATACATGAAAAAACAGTCTCTTTATTCCCATTTCCAGAAGCTAAAAAAGTCACAACAAAAGGACTTCAATACCCTTTACATAATGAAGACTTAGCGTTTGGTTCTAGAATAGGAACAAGAAACAAAGCCATTGAAAACTCTGTTGAAATTAAATTTGAATCTGGAAGTTTAATTGTCTTTATAAATCATTCATAATTATGAGAAAAATAAAACTATTGTGGGATTTTAGAGGTCCTGATGCTTTAGAAACTGCTAAACATCACACCATTCATTTGAAAGAGTTTGCTGCTATAGAAAATCTACCTTTTCATGAGATTGACATCAAAGAGCTCAATCCGATGCTATGCGCAGCTTTTATCACTGTCAATGAATCTGATATGAAAGTGTATCGTGATGCATTAAAACCACATCGTGGTGAATTGGGGTAATTAAACTTGATTCTTACCTAGTTTTCTTCTAACTTCGTAAACATCTGATAAAACGAATTAAAATTCATCTTATAAATATAGCTGAGCGGCATTCCATGGAAAATTAATCTATTGATAATAATTAATTAATTTAATCGAACTAACTTTGCGTTATGAATCCTAAGAGGGAAAAAGATCTAAACTTATTACGCGACTACTCTTCATTATTCACTAGAAGCGAGGCTATATCTATGATTAATGGGAATTTCTCTTCTATAAATAAAAAAATCCATAGACATTCGAAAAATATTCCTAATACAGCCGTTTCTTCTTATTCAAAATTCTTAAAGCATGCGTATCAAGTTCTTGAAAATTCTTATAGAAATGAATACGTTTTTAAAAACTCATTCATAACTTATTGGTTAATAAATGAATTAGGAAAGTCTGATTCTGTGGTTTTCAACGAATTTAGAGCTGGTAACTCTGTTGCAGACCTGGCAATGTTTAATGGACTCTCTAAAGCATTTGAAATCAAAACTGAATATGATTCTGATCAAAGATTATCTAGACAAATTGAGAATTATAAACAAGTATTTAATGAGACATACCTTATCATTCCAAAATCAAAAGTCGATTTATATAAAAAAAATGATCCTTCAATTGGAATAATTCTATTCGATGATGATAAGAATAATAAATTTGAGTTTCTACGGAAAGCCGTAATTAAAGAAGATTTGAATCCTCTATTTTTAATGCAAATATTAAATACAAACGAATACAGAGAGATTGTGAAAAGTTATTATGGTGAATTACCTAAAATGAATAGCTTTAATCAGTATAAAACTTGCTTTGAACTTATTAAAAAAATTCCTATCGGTGATTTTAATCAGCTATGCTTAGAGCAAATAAAAATGAGGAAATTAGAAAATGTCCTTTCTGAACATTCGCATAAAGAGTTAAATCAAATTTGTTTATCACTCAAACTGAAGAAAAAAGAAAAGAGAAGTTTGATTGAGAATTTAAAAAAACCAATTCAGTTCTAATATGTATTATCCATTTTTCAGAGGACGTCAATTTGAATTAATTGCCTTAAGAGAATTAAGTGCTGAAAATTTACTTCAAGGATTTATTACCCCTATAATTGAACCAGTTAAAAAAAGCTTTAATAGCCTAAAACTCGCTAACAAGATTTTCCATGAAGGAAATCAAACAAGCTATTTAATTTTAAACCCAGAAGTTGGTGAAGTAAAAGGAGATTCAAATTATTATTTAGACTTCATAAATGAACTTAATGGTTCTTCATTTAAACCCGCTTTTCATTATAGAAATAATCATCAGTATATATTAGAAAAAATAGAACAGTATCAATTGACCGAATGTTTAATACTAGGAAATAATGAAATTCAGTCTAATGATCAAAATTTCAGGAACATAATAGAATCTCAATCCGTTAATTATGTTTCTATAAATGATCCTGATAGAAATAGAGACCTGAAACGTTATCTTCAGGAAAGTGATATTAATTTTATTAGACTTGATGATCTATTTGAACCTGAACCCCGAAATAGCAATTTTTTAACTATCGAATCACATAGGTTTTCTGAAGAACATAGATACTATTTAAATGACAATTATGATGGTTTTTCTGATTACACTGTACTTTCTAGTACTTTCATTGAAGGAGGAAGTACTCCTCGTGCTGTAGTGATTCATTTTACATACATGACAGCTAACGATCAAATTTGGATTAGACATTTCACATCAAACTCAAACGATTCAATTGCGAATGTACAAGGGAAATTTGGTGAAGCTGCCCAAAAAACTTTAGAATACTGTCAAACTCATAATCTCAATAATTCTGCTATTCAAGAACTAACTAACTTCTATGAAGAAGCTCATTATCCTGGACTTGGAATGGTAAAAAAGATTTCTATAAAGAATCATTTAATTGTTGTTGGAAATTACTTAAGAGGTTTAGTTTAATGAAAGTTTGTTCAAAATGTTTTTCTGACGAAGAATTAATTGGATATATTAAATCTTTACAAAACACAGGCATTTGTAATGTATGCGAACGAACAAAAGAAAATGTAATACTACTTGACGAACTTCAGGATTTCTTTCAAGAATTAGTTGATAATTTTGAACCTTACGATGAGGGTTTACCATTTAAAAATAAAATTCAAGGCAATTGGAGTCTTTTTGCAAATCATAAATCTGCGCTAACTATTTTAAATTTTATCTTACCTAAACTTAAAACTGAAATTCTAAACGCTGAATATAAAGTTCAATATATAAGTGATATCGATGAAAATATTTCTCATTGGGAAACTCTAAAAGAGGAATTAAAATGGGAAAGACGATTTTTAACGGATATTATTTATTTGACAGAAGATTTAGGTTGGGATGGTTTTTTTAATACTCAGTATCAACTTTCAAAAGACGTCTCTTTATTTAGAGCCAGAGTTCATCATTCTAGCGGCAAAGAAGTTTATGGACTCAAAGAAATGGGGTGCCCAGAAAAGGAAAAAGTTGGAGGTGGTAGAGCAAATGCATTAGGAATCCCCTCTCTTTATTTAAGCGACAATAAAGACACTGTTCTCTATGAAGTAAGAGGTTCTTTCCTAGACGAGATTACTATTGGAACTTTTAAATTAAAAAATGACCAATCTATAAAAATAGTAGATTTCACAGAGGATACTTCTATATTCCAACCTGACAGAATAAATGAAACAATAAAAGGTAAATTATTAAGAGAAAAAATCAGTAGTGATTTATCCAAGCCCATGCGTCGTTATGATAGTGAAATTGAATACATTCCCACACAGTTTATTTGTGAATTCATCAAGGTCTTCACGGGAGCAAAAGGAATTCGATTCCAAAGTTCATTACATCCACTAGGGAAAAATTTAGTTATTTTTGATGAAAAGCTAATGGAATGTGTAGATTCAACACTTGTAAAAATCAATAACATTTCTTTAAAAAGCATTGATATTTAGTTAAAAAAACATTGATCTTTAACATATAAGTACTTTACATTAAACTAAATACACAATAACAAAATTACTTTTACCTACTATTGTATTTATAGTTACAAATCCAGCACTTCAAGCATTTAAAATTAAAAAGTTAACTTGTCAACAAATTGATTTACTTTCATTTATGGTATTTCACTTTTTTGTCCCCACACAAAAATCAAATACAAGAACCATGAAAAAATTATTTGCACTTATCTTCTTACTTTCATTTTGCTCATTTAATAGTACAGCTCAAGAAAAAACTGTCACTGAACTAGAGGAAGTTATTTATGCTCGAAAACACGGAATGGCTTTAACAATGGTTGTTTTAAAACCTGAAAAACCAAATGGAAAAGCAATTATTAGTGTAGTGAGTGGAAACTGGTTTTCTAATTATTCAATGTTAACCAGAAGCAATAAAAAGTCTAATCTTTTTTTAGATAGTGGTTATACTGTTTTTAAGGTGATGCATGGTTCTAATCCTAAATATGACATTGCTGAAGCGGCTACAGATGTTAAACATGCAGTACAGCACATACGATACAATGCAAAAAAGTATCAGATTGACCCTGACCATATTGGAATCACAGGAGGCTCTTCTGGTGGTCATTTATCTTTAACTGTTAGCACCTCTGATGATATTAAGAATCCAAAAGCTAGGAACCCTGAAAGAAGAGTTTCTTCAAAAGTACAGGCAGTTGCTGTATTTTACCCTCCAACCGATTTCCTAAACTGGGCAGGGCCAAATAGATATATGAATCATTTAGAGTATGCCCCACTACTTTCTCAATTTAAGATTTTGGGAGCTTTAGATTTTCAAATTTTTGATCAGGAAAAATTCGCTTACACCTCAATCAAAGACTCAATCGCACTTAGAAAAAAGACCATTTCGGTTTCTCCAGCACAGTTAGTAACCATAGATGATGCTCCTACCTATATTGTTCACGGAGACAAAGACCGTACTGTTCCATTACAACAATCTCAAATTCTTAAGAAAAATTTTGATAAGGTTGGAGTACCGTTAACGCTTATTATAAAACCTGGTGCAGATCATGGCTGGGAAAACATGAATGAAGATAGAAAAGAGTTTGTAAAGTGGTTTGACAAATATTTAAAAGTCAAATAATTATTCTGCAATTGCTTTTGTAGATACATATTTCAAATTAACTTATTTATTTAATAGAAATTAAAATACTTTTTATAGTAACTTTGTATTTCATGATATGAGTAAATACACAAAATTCTTATTAAGAGTAAATTTTAAATCTCTTATTTTCAATCTAAAATACCTCCCTTTTAAACAAGCGATTAAACTTCCTTTTTTAATTTCCAGAAAGGTTTATTTAATGAAAACTAAAGGAGAGATTTCTATTGAATCACCTATAAAAACTGGGATGATTAAAATAGGATATGGGGAAGTTGGTATTTTCGATAAAAAAAAATCAAGAAGTATTTGGCAAGTATCTGGTAAAGTAATTTTTAAAGGCAGTGCCAATATTGGACATGGTTCAAAAATCTCCGTTGGTCAAAATGCTACTTTAGAAATTGGAGATAATTTTAATATGACTGCAGAATCCTCTATCGTATGCCAAAAGCATATTGAATTTGGAAACAATTGCCTCGTTTCTTGGGAATGCTTAATAATGGATACTGATTTTCATAAAATTTTAGATGAAGACAAAAAGATAATAAACAATCCTGAACCTATAATTATTGGAGATAAAGTTTGGATTGGGTGCAGAAACCTAATCTTAAAAGGATCAAAAATATCCAACAATTCGATTATAGGAGCCAACTCTATGGTCAGTAAAGACATTTCTCAAAATTCAGGATTATTTGTAGGAAATCCTATTCAATTAAAAAAGGAGAATGTTACCTGGGAGCTTTAATAATAAATTGTTTTTGCGTATACCCAACATCCTGTCCAAGCATTCTAAAATTGAAGCCTCCTTGTAACTGTATCAATATTTAAAACTCCATTTACGAAGAAAATGATTTTGATTTGATTTCTTCTCTTTTTTCTTACCTCTTAAAAATGAAAATTTAGTTAAAAAATGTATTAATTTCATTCAAAAATGATTTCCAACCGTTTTAATACTTGGGCATAAATACCCGATTTTATAAGAAACGACTTCAAATGTTTAAACGAAAAGAAGTTTTCTACTAACTTACTTGAAAACGTAATCCTTTTTACGTTTAAAATTCACTTAAAAACCTTTTAAAAGAAACAATCATGAGTAAGAAAGACAAAATTAAAATCTTAATTATTATCCCAGTAGATACCAATATTTTTAATAACAGTTTGTACAAATGCATAAATGAAATTTGCCCTCCTGATGTTACATTCGATATTGAACATGTTGAAGGAGAAGGAGCACGAAATCATATTCAGAATAGAACTGACTATTACGTCAATTCACCTCTTATTATGAATACTGCCATTAAATTGCAAAAAAAAGGAAAATATGATGGGATCTTTGTCACAGATTTCGACTTCTGTGGAGTAGAAGCTACTCGAGAAAATGTAGATGTCCCAGTGATTGGAGGGTTTAGACCTCAAGCAATGGCAGCCATAGCACTTTCTGAAAAAATGGGTTTGATTACTCTTACGGATACTATTACTGCCATGCAAGAAGAACACTTTAGAAATTTTGGAATTCTTCCGAACCTAGCATGCATTATTCCTACAGGTCTAGGAGTACAGGAACTAACAAAGAGAGATCTTGCAATTCAAACTGTGTATGACAAAGCTTTAGAGGCCATTGCATTAGGAGCCCAGTCCATTATCTTAGGTTGTACTGGTTTTATTGACATTGCAAGACCCGTGGCTAAAATGTTAAAAGACGCAGGTTACAATATCCCTGTAACGGATCCAAACCATATGGCATTCACATATTTGGTAGCATTGGTAAGAAACAACTTAATGCAAAGTAGACTTACGTATTACAAAGAGAAGCCTCATAAAAAATCCAAATAAAATGATAAAGCCCAATTCAATTTTGGGCTTTTTTATGCTTCACTAATCGCTTTAGCACACATCCACCCTCCTGTCCAAGCATTTTGAAAATTGAAACCACCCGTTACGGCATCAATATTTAACACTTCTCCTACGAAGAATAGGTTTTGATGAACTTTGCTTTCAAATTTTTTAAAATTGATTTCTTTTAAATCAACTCCGCCCGCAGTAACAAATTCTTCTTTGAAAGTACTTTTTCCTTTAGCTTCAAAAACACTTCTTGTAAGTTGATTTGCTAAACTCTGTATTTGAAGATGACTTAAATCAGCCCAATTTTGCGTTTGTCTAATTTGAGCAGCAAGCACAAAACGTTCCCACAATCGTTTTGGAATTTCATCAAAAGGTGATCGTAAAATGACTTGTTTCCTAGGCTGCTTCTTTTTCAGGTTCAGTAATACATTTTCAATCTTGTTGGTAGGTCTTGACAGCCAGTTTACCTCAACTTTGTATTCGTAGTTTCTTTCTGCTAAAATTCTCGCACCAAAAGCTGATAACTTCAGAATAGCTGGTCCACTCATACCCCAGTGGGTAATTAACAAAGGTCCAAATGCTTCTAAATCGGTATCTACAAGTTTTACACTAGCATTCGGAACCGAAATTCCAAGTAAGTCTTTAATTCTAAAATCTTTGATATTAAATGTAAATAAGGACGGAACAGGTGGCACAATAGAATGCTCTAGCGATGCCGATAAATCCCAAACTTTTTTACTACTTCCGGCTGCAATGACTAGATAGTCACATTTGAATTGTTGTTTTTTTGTATTAACAATCCAAGTTGAGTCTTCCTTTGCAACAGAGGTAACGCCATGATTTTTTAAGACTGGGATGCTCAATTCTTTTACCTTCCCTACGAAGCAATCGATAATTGTTTGTGAAGAGTTTGATTCTGGAAACACACGGTTGTCTTTTTCTATTTTCAATGGAATTCCATTGTTATCAAACCATTCAAAAGTATCACCAGTCATGAATTGATGAAAAGGACCTAGTAATTCTTTCTCTCCTCTAGGGTAAAACTTCACTAACTCTTTTGGCTCAAAACACGCATGAGTCACGTTGCATCGTCCACCCCCAGAAATTTTCACTTTTTGTAGAACTTCCTTTCCTTTTTCAAGAATGATAATATCCAATTCAGCATTCATCTCTTTAGCATTAATCGCCGTGAAGAATCCTGCAGCTCCTCCTCCAATGATGATTACTTTTTTCATAACACCATTTCAGAATAAGAAAGAATCGTAGTATATCCTTTTTCTTTAAAATAAGAGGGAGTATTTTCATTTCCGGTAGCCAAAATAAAATCGCCTCCCCAAGCACCTAAACTTTTGATAGCTCCAAAGTAATCAAGGAATAGTTCTTCTTTGATCGGTTTTAGTTTTACAATCTTGCTAATAATTTGCTCATGTTCTTCAATCAGCTTTTCAAAATCTGCAAGCTTTTTCACCTTAACTATTTCCTTAGAGATTTCTGAAATTCGATTTAACTCACCTTTTACCTTTCCCCTTTTCTCCTTATACCTTCTAATTCCCTCTCTACTATTTTGTTTTTTATTTAAATGGATGAAATAGAGTTGGTCTTTAAAACTCGGATTAAAATGGACTGATTCTACTACTGGTTTACTATCTTCTAATCGATACCTAATGGGTGAATCATTTTGCGCATTGGCAATGTCATAGCCGCTTCCTGAAAAAGCATTCCATAGTAACGTATAGGCATCTACTTTTGCCCATTGAGCAACATTGTTAATCAATGTAGAAGAACTTCCTAAACCCCAGTCTCTTGGAAAGGTTAAATTGGTTTTCACAACAAAACCAGTTTCCGATTGTAAGAACTCAGGATTCAATTTTCTTGCTTCCTGTAAAATAGACTGTAATGTTTCAGCAATAAACTCGGCACTTCCTTCTTTTCCTGAATTGAATGTAGCATTCACCAATCGAAGTTTTGGTAGCTCAAAAATTGTTTCAAACCAACATTCTCCTGTATGTGTAAGGCTTCCCCAAATTAATTGAGGTTCTTGAATCTCTTCAACAACTAAGTCTTGTCCAAATTTTGTGGGCACGGCTAATGCTGTTGCTCCATCTAAAACAACATATTCTCCTGTTAACAATAACTTTCCGTTGGAATAATATGATTTCAAATTATATTATAAATTTATTTTAACACCCCTATGGTCCTTTCAAGGGGACAAATTAATCATTCCCTCTTAGAGGAGGGCTAGGGAGGTGTAAATCATTTGCCTTTTAACTCATTATACTTTTCAACTACTGCACTATGTGTAACTGTCTTTCCTTCAAAATAATCAGCGATTGTTTTTTTCTCAGCCTCATTGGCGCCTAACTGATTTAAGATATTCATCAAATGCATTTTCATATGTCCATGCTGAATCCCTTTTGTTGTGAGCGCTCGTAAAGCGGCAAAGTTCTGTGCCAGTCCAGCTACTGCCATTACCATCATTAAATCTCTAGCTGAAGGTTTTTGTAGCATATCCAATGATAGTTTTGCCATTGGATGTAAAGATGTCAATCCTCCTACGGTTCCTAATGCTAATGGAATTTCAATCCAAAATTTAAAAACACCATCTGCAATTTCACAATGCGTTAAACTTTTATATTGTCCTGAACGTGAAGCATACGCATGCACTCCAGCTTCTACTGCTCTAAAATCATTTCCGGTAGCCAACACAACAGCATCAACACCGTTCATAATTCCTTTATTATGTGTCACCGCTCTATAAGGTTCTACTTCTGCTATTTGAACAGCCTGACTAAATTTATTTGCAAATTTCTGTGGGTCTTCTCCTCCTAAATCTTCAACTTTACAACTCACCTCTGCTCTTACCAAGCATTCAGGAACATAGTTAGAAAGAATACTCATCACAATTTCAATCTCATCATTTCTAAATTCCTTTGCAATAGCCTCCAAACAAGAATTGATAAAGTTAGCTCCCATCGAGTCCTTTGTTTCAAAAGTGACATGTAACTGATAGTAATGAGCTAGTTTCTCAGTTTTATCAACTAGTTCGATATCTAAAATTCCGCCACCACGTTTTTCCATATTCTTAGTAATGGGTTGAGTAGCTTCAAGCAAACTGGCTTTTGATTTTACAAAATAATCAAGCAATGCCTTAGAATCTCCTTCGTACATAAAATGCACTTGTCCAATCTTTGTGGTCGAAATTACTTCTGCTTTAAACCCTCCTCTAGAGCTCCAGAATTTGGCAACTAAAGAAGCGGCGGCTACTACAGAACTCTCTTCAACAACCATAGGAATTACATACTCCTTATTGTTAATGATAAAGTTAGGCGCTACTCCATAAGGCATATAGAAATTTGAAATGGTATTTTCTATAAAATCGTCATGAAGTTGTTGAAGTCTTTCATCTACATTCCAATACTGTTTAATGGTATTGATGATTTCTGGTTGGTCTGTAAAATAATTGGTTGCTAGCCAATTGATTTTTTCCTCTTTGGATAGTTTGGAAAATCCTGAAATAATTTTAGACATTGATGTCATTTTGGATTGTATAACAAAGATAAATGAATCAATGAAAACTAAATGATGAATTCAAGATTTATAATTTTTTGGATTGATTTTTGCTGATTTTTCCGTAAACTTGGCAATCTGTTATTAAAAATCTAACATCAGGATGAAAAAACTGTTCATTATAGCAACAATTACTCTTCTTATCAGTTGTGATCAAAGTAAAACAAAAACTGCTACTAATGTTAATACAGGAACCAAGGAAATTACACTGGAAGAAATCTGGGACGGAACATTTGCAACGAACCGTATGAATGCCTTGAACTCTATGAATGGTGATTATTATTCTCTTTTGAATAGTGATTCCGAGGGGAACACTACTGTAGATCAGTACAGTTATCAAACACTAGAAAGAGTTTCAACTATTGTAGATAGTAAAAACATTAATGGACTAAGTAGTTTTAGTTCTTATAGCTTTAACAATGATGAAACTAAATTACTTCTAGGAACCAATTTCAAGAAGATCTATCGTCGTTCAAAAAAAGGAACATACTACGCTTATGATAGAGCTTCCAAGAAGCTAACTCTAATAGGAAAAGATATTCAGGAACCTACATTTTCTCCTGACAGCAAAAAAGTAGCCTACGCAAAAGATAACAATCTATATATTAAAAACCTTTCCAACAATCGCATAACCAAAGTGACCAAAGATGGAAAAACCAATAGTATTATTAATGGAACTACAGACTGGGTATACGAAGAAGAGTTCGCTTTTGTAAGAGCTTTTGAGTGGAGCAATGATAGTAAATTCATTGCTTTTTTGCGTTTTGACGAATCCAATGTACGCGAATTCTCTATGAATGTAACAGGAAATGAACTGTATCCTAGTCAACAAGTTTTTAAATATCCCAAAGCTGGAGAAGGCAATGCAAAAGTAACGTTGCACATGTACAACATGCAATCTGGCGCTACCAAAAAAGTTGGATTAGGAAATTACGAATACATTGCAAGAATCAAATGGTCTAGTGAAGATGCTGTGCTAATAGCAACAACATTAAATCGTCACCAAAATGATTTAAAACTACACAAGGTTAATGCTTTAAGAACAAGCTCAGTACTGCTTCTAAACGAAAAAGATGCGGCTTATGTAGACGTTCATGATAATTTGACTTTCTTAAATGACAACAGCTTTATTTGGACAAGTGAAAAAGACGGATACAATCATATCTACCATTATGATTTTAATGGTAAGTTAATCAATCAAATTACCAAAGGAGATTGGGAAGTAACCAATTACTACGGTTATAACAACGAAAAAAAGACAATTTACTATCAATCTGTAGAAAACGGTTCTATTAATAGAGGTGTATACAGTATTGGATTGGATGGTAAAAACAAAAAAATATTGAGTAATCAAGACGGGAACAATACAGCTTCTTTTAGCGACAATCTTAATTACTTTATCAATACGCATTCTACTGCTGAAGTACCTCCGATTTATTCTTTATATAGTGGAGAAGGTGAAATGTTGAAGGTTATCAAAGACAATGCGAAATTGAAAGAAGAGTTGGCTGAGTATAAGATGAGCCCGAAAGAATTCACAACCATTGACATTAATGGGAATGATTTGAACATGTGGATTATTAAACCCGCAGATTTTGATGAGAATAAAAAGTATCCTTTATTAATGTTTCAATACTCTGGACCTGGATCTCAACAAGTATCCAACCGTTGGAACGGAACTAATGATTATTGGCATCAGATGTTAGCGCAACAAGGAATGATTGTAGTCTGTATTGATGGAAGAGGAACTGGATTAAAAGGAAGAGATTTTAAAAAAATGACTCAAAAAGAGTTAGGGAAATTTGAAGTAGAAGACCAAATCGCTGCTGCAAAAAAATTAGCAAAGCGTAACTATATTGACGAAAAAAACATTGGAATTTGGGGTTGGAGTTATGGTGGTTTTATGAGTACCAATTGTATTTTAAAAGGGAATGATATTTTCTCTACTGCCATTGCCGTTGCTCCAGTAACTTCATGGAGGTTTTATGATACAGTGTATACAGAAAGATACATGCAAACACCGCAAGAAAATGCAAGTGGCTATGATGATAACTCTCCTATTAATTATGCAGATAAATTAAAAGGAAATTACTTATTGGTTCATGGAACAGGTGATGATAATGTGCATCCACAAAACTCTATGCGAATGATTAATGCTCTGGTAGAGGCTAACAAGCCTTTTGATTTGGCAATGTATCCAGACAGGGCACATGGAATTAGAAAAGGAAATAATACACGATTACACTTATATAAAAAAATGACAACATTCATTCAAGAAAACTTGAATAACAACAAAGACAACAAATTAAAAATTAAAGGATAAATTATGAATGCAGCTATTAAACAACCACATGAAAGAGAGTTATTTGGTCATCCAGCAGGACTCTATGTTCTATTCTTCACAGAAATGTGGGAACGCTTCTCATATTATGGGATGCGAGCACTTTTGGTTTTATATTTAACTTCTAAAACTACAGATTTAAACCCTGGTGTTGGTTGGGCTCAAGGTGATGCATTAGCGCTTTATGGGTGGTATACTGCATTAGTTTATATAATGTCAATTCCTGGAGGTATTTTAGCTGACAAGTTTCTTGGTCAGAAAAAAGCTGTAATTCTTGGAGCAATACTTTTAGTTATTGGGCATTCAGTTTTAGCAATTGAAGCAATGTGGGCTTTTTACACTGGTCTTGTCTTCATAATTCTTGGTGTTGGATGTTTAAAACCTAATATCTCTACTATGGTTGGTGGACTATATAAAAAAGGAGATCTACGTCGAGATAAAGGATTTACTATTTTTTACATTGGTATTAATATTGGCGCTTTTTTATCTGGATTAGTAGTTGGCTATGTTGGAGAAGTTCATGGATGGCATTATGGTTTTGGATTAGCAGGAATATTAATGGTCTTAGGATTAATTCAATTTTTAGTAGGTCAAAAATACCTTGTTCATGTTGGAAATTATTTAGGCAAGTCTGAGAACGCTGAAGATAGAGAAGCTTATAAAAGACCTCTTAATAAAATTGAAAAAGATAGGATTATTGTTCTATTAATCTCTTTCTTACTAATAATTGCATTTTTTGCTGCATTTGAACAAGCTGGAGGATTAATGAATATCTATGCTAAAGAAAAAACAAATAGAATGTTAATGGGATGGGAAGTACCAGCTACTTGGTTTCAATCTTTAAATTCGTTTTTCATAATTACTCTTGGTGTTGCTGTAGCAGCTTTTTGGGCAAAAAGGAAATTAAAAGGAACTGAAGCTTCTTCTTTATATAAAATGATTATAGGTTTAGGCTTAGTCGGTCTTGGTTTTCTATTTATGTCTGCAGCTGCATCAGAATATGACAGCGCTGGAACTTCTGCTATGTATTGGTTAGTTTTAGCATATTTATTTCATACAGTTGGTGAATTATGTTTATCACCTGTTTCGCTTTCATTTGTGACAAAATTAGCTCCTGCTAAATATGCTTCTATCATGATGGGGATTTATTTTGCTACAACAGGTTTAGGAAATAAAGCTGCTGGATTACTTGGAGAATCTTCTTCAATATTTGGAGAGTTTAAAGTTTTTACAGGAATTGCCATTTTTTGTGTAGCATTTGCTTTTTTAGTTTTCCTATTCATCAAAAAGCTAAAAGCGTTAACGCATGGAGCTGAAGACAATGAGGTAGACATGAATGCTTCTACAACAGAATAAAACATTAAAATATTACAAGCCTCATAGATTCTTTTCTATGAGGTTTTTCTTTTACTACTAATTACAAAACACTTCTTTATGAGTACAACAGCAAAACCCAATGAGTTTAGTCTCTTAAACCATAAACCTGCACTATTTGTATTATTCTTTACAGAAATGTGGGAACGTTTTTCCTACTATGGAATGCGTGCCATTTTTGTTTTATTTCTGACAGCTCCTTTTATAGAAGGAGGTTGGGAATGGTCAAATGAAAAAGCCCTTGGTTTGCTAGGAATCTATACAAGTTCTGTATACTTAACTCCTATTGTAGGAGGTTGGATCGCCGATAGATTCACTGGATATCAAATAGCTGTTGCCCTTGGGGCTTTGGCAATGACCTTAGGTCACGCTTCCTTAGCATTCGAATCTGAAATTATGTTCTATGTTGGAGTAGGATTTCTAATCATTGGTAATGGATTATTCAAGCCGAATATTACTTCGATAATTAGTGGATTGTATGATAAATTTCCTGAAAGAAAAGATGGTGCATTTACTATTTTCTATATGGGTGTTAACTCAGGTGGATTTTTAGGAGTATTACTTTGCGGGTTCTTAGCAAGTAATTTAAGTTATTCTTGGGGATTCGGATTGGCAGGAGTATTTATGCTTTTAGGAATGCTACAGTTTTGGTTTGGTAGAAAGATTTTTGAGAATATTGGAAAATCTCCTTCTAAGAGCGTAGACTTATCAGACGCTATAGAATCAGCTGAGCCTGCTAATGAAGTTCCTGCTAACGTACAGAGAGATCGTTATATCGTCGTAGGAATTTTAGCATTCTTTGTTGTGTTCTTTTGGGCAGCTTTTGAACAAGCCAGTGGTTCTATGACCATCTTTGCAAGAGATTATACACAGCGTACTTTAACAGGAAATTCAGCTTTGATTTTTAAAATTGTAGACACACTTATTTCTGTCGTCCCACTTGGTATAATTACATGGGTTTTACTGAAATTATTTAAACAGACATTTAAAAAAATTTCGTTATCCAATATTATTCTTGGGGCTAGTTTTCTTAGTATTTGGGGATTTGTTATTTGGAAATTATCAGTAATCCTTCCAAAAGATACTGCGGAAATTGAAGCTTCATGGTTTTTGATTCTAAACTCACTTTTCATTATCGGATTAGCTCCTTTATTTTCAAAAGTTTGGGAGAGCAAATACAATCCTTCTGCTGCTATTAAATTTGCCATGGGGCTCATCTTACTAGGGCTAGGATTTGCAGCCTTGGCTTATGGAGCATCAACGATTCCTCAAGGAGCTAAGACTGCTTCTGTAAGCTTAATATGGCTAGTATTAGCGTATTTATTGCATACCATGGGAGAACTATCACTATCGCCAGTAGGTTTATCCTACGTATCTAAATTAGTACCTGCTAAAAAAATAGGAATGATGTTTGGAGTTTGGTATTTAGCAATTGCAGCCGGAAACTATTTAGCGCAAAAAGTTGGTGGGTACATCGATGTGATTGTAAACAAATATTCAATGTCGACATTCTTTTTAATCTTTACATTGATTCCTATTGCCGCTGGACTTATTTTGGTTCTTCTAAATCCATTGATGAAAAAACTCATGCATGGAATTCGATAATTATTAAATCATTCATAAAATTTAAAGGCGCCAGAAACTGAAATAAATTCAGTTCACGTTGGCGCCTTTCTTTTTTTGTAAATTTGGCATGATTCTTACGACAGAACGATTATGATTAAAAAAATTCTCTTTACCGTCTTACTTTTTGTTGCAATTCAAATAAATGCACAAGAAGTTAATTGGATCTCTTTTGAAAAAGCGGTTGAATTAACAAAGAAAAATCCTAAACCAATACTCATTGATGTCTATACCGATTGGTGTGGTTGGTGTAAAAAAATGGATCAGACTACTTATAAAAATAAAACCATCGTTAACTATATTAATAAAAACTTCTATGCCGTTAAACTAGATGGCGAACAAAAAGAAGACATTGTTTTTAATGACTATACATTTAAATTCAAAAAACAAGGAAGAAGAGGATACAATGAATTCTCAGCAGCTTTATTAAATGGAAAATTGAGTTATCCAACGACAGTTTTCATGAACGAAGAAATAAAAATTTTAGACCGAGTTCCTGGATATTTAGATTCAAAAATCATGGAGCAAATTGTTACTTACTTTGCTACTGAAAAATACAAGACTGATAAGTGGGAGGATTTCATAAAAAGCTTTAAGAGTAATTTGTAAAAATACTCTTACCAACCCACCTAATATTTAAACTCTTCCAATTCTCTATATTGAATTTCTTGTTTAGCTTCATTAATATTCAAATGGTCTAAATAATCTATAATTTCTTGAAAATTCATTCTCGACACCTCTTCTTGTTTGTATATTTTTGAATGTTGATCTATTAAATACCCTTGGATATGAGAAATGATTTTCACTAGATCTCTACAGTAAACAGATGGATTATTAAATCCATTTTTGCTACTATACCTATGTACTAATCTTCCGCCTTTACAAACATTTTTTATTGGACATTCTTCGCACTTTTTACAAAGTTTGTTCGTACTCTCATTAAAATACAACTTCCCCAAAGAAGTTTCCTCTATATCAGAAATTTCATTCTCTCGAATTGTTAAATTACTTTTAGTAAATGCATTTCCACAAGCTTTCATGGAATCGATAACTTCTATTTCTCCATTGGTTTCTATAACAAGCAATGTAACTTCATTGTGTTCAGAGTTAGAGATTCCTAGTAGTTTTTTCATCATTCCTACAAAAAAAGGGACAAATCGTTTTCTTGTATCATTAACCCAAAGATCAAAAAGTTCAATCAACCAATCTGCTGTGGGGGTCTGATTACTCTCATATGGATAGTTATCGTAGGTATAATCTGTTAATAAATAATTAATTGCTGTGCTTTCTATTTTTCGAAAAGCTTCATAGTTCTCTTTTGGCGATTCATTTATATTGATTACTGAAACCAAATTTAAATAGCCTAGTTCTTTTTTTGCCATCATGGCCCCTTTCATTACTTCATCATAGCTTCCTTTCCCTGCATGATCCTTACGATACATATCATGAGCTTCTTTTGCTCCATCGATACTAATACTTACATTAATTTTATATTTATTAAATAAATCGCACCATGACTTATCAATTAAAACTCCGTTTGTTTGCACTACAAAATCAAGTTTCATATCTGGAAGCTCCTCTTGTATAACTTTTGCTTTTTCACAAAAAGTAGCAAAAAAAGATTGCTTCATAAGTAATGGTTCTCCTCCGTGAAATAAAAATTTGAATTGTTTTTTATTATACTTTTTCAAGTAATTTTTTGCCTTCAAAAGAATATCATCCACCGTTTCTTCTTTCATAAATTTAGGCTGAAGTTTATAGGTCTCATCTCCTAAATTATACATAAAACAATAAGAACAATTCAAGTTACATCTACTTGCAATTTTGATTACTAGCCCATTAAAATTTATCATGATTTACTGTTTTAAAAGGAGGTAGTTCATTATAAACCACCTCCACATAATTAATTTGGCACACACATATTTAGAACAGGATCCCATCTGTATCCTTCTCCACAAGAAAAGTTATGTTCAGTTTCACCTTCTCCACCGCCACAGCCTCCGCACGTTGGATGATAAGGATCATCACTTTTCTGATCTCCTCCTTTTACTAAATTCATTTGGTCTTTTGTAAGCCCTAAAAAAGTATTAAAGCTACCTTTGGTTAGTACAAATTTTTCTTTCATTTTGAAAATTTTAATTGCTCCTACTCTATTTATAATTTGGCTTTTCGGATATCGCCTTTAATTATTAGAGAAATGAAGTTATAGAACAATAAAATGAAATAAAACAAAGAACTTTTATTCGTTCAAGATGAACGTAAATTCGTGTAAGAATGGTGAAAAAGTGTTTTTAAGCAGAAAGGCTATTGCACAAACTTCGACATGAACTGTTTTTTTCTTCGCACAGAGACAGGTACTTTTTGATTGTTATTTAAAATACAGTATCCCTCTTTTAAATATTTGTCTACATAATCTAGGTTTACAATAAAAGATTGATGTGTTCTTATAAAATTAGATGTAGGGAATTGGTGCTCAAATTCTTTCAAGGGTTTTGTGGAAAGAAAAGATTTTCCATTTGCTAAGACAAAAGTTGTACATCCTTTGTTTGATTGGCAAAACATTAATTCTTGAAAAGGAATTACTTGCATACTATCATTAAACCCAAGCAATAGTTTATCTTTCTTCTTGCTTGTTTTTTTTTGTTCTTTAAAGAATTGATTTGGATTCACCTTATTATACATAAATACTTTATCGATGGCTTTCTCTAACTCTTCCGGAACCACAGGCTTCAAAATATAATCAATTGCATCTTTTTTAATCGCTCTGATAGCAAAATTATCATAGGCAGTTATAAAAATAATACGATAATCTAACTCGGTTGTTTCTTCTAAAAAATCAAAAGCATTTCCGTCAGGAAGATTAATATCTAAGAGGACTAAATCTGGCAGTTGTTCTTTAGCCATTTTAACCGCCTCTTTTACCGTTTCACATTCTCCCGTTATCTCAATATCCTTTTGTAAGTTATCAATGATGGTAATTAAGCCTTTTCGGGTATAGAATTTGTCTTCTACGATTAATACTTTCATTTGTCTTTAGAGGTTTTATAAGGTAAATTTATAGTGACAATAGTTCCAGATTCATTTATTATTCTTCTATCTTTTATTGTAATCCATGAGTTTGTGCCGAACTTCTTTCCAAGCATTTCCAATCGCTCTTCAATGAGGTCGGTAGATATTGATGCATCTGCATTAGAGAATACTTTTTCATTTGCATCAACGCCAATACCATTATCTACAATTTCACACGTTAAATTTTCTTGAGCATATGCGAAAACAACCTTGATCTCTTGATGATTTTTTAGTTCTCTAAAACCGTGTTCAATAGCATTTTCTACAAAAGGCTGAATCAACATCGGTGGAATTAACACGTTATTTAGATGATTCATATTTTCTAATGAAACTTCGTAGCGAAAAGGGATACTTCTAGCGATATTTTGAACAGTTAAGTAGTTTTCAATAGCTTTGATCTCTTTTTCTAACGGAACTAATGTTGTTCTTGAATTTTCTAATGACAATCGAAGTAAGCTGGAAAACTTAGAAATATATTTTATTGATTTCGTATATTCTTTATTTAAAATAATTCCTTGTAAAACTGAAAGCGAGTTAAACATAAAATGCGGTGTCATCTGAGAACGTAACAATTTTTGCTCTGTTAAAACATTTTTAGTTTTTAATTGTAAATTCTTTAGGTTATGCCTCATGACTATAAAGACCAATATCATCATCAACACAAGAATCCCAATAACCATCCATAGCTTTTGATTTTTCACTAATACTAGACGCTCGTTTGTTATCTTATTTTCTCCAATTAACTTTTCTTCTTTCAATTTAGCAGAAAGTTTCTCTTCACGATATTTATATTCAGCCTCTAGCTGTGTTATTTTTTTTGTTGCTTCTAAATTAAATACACTGTCAGTGAAATTTTTAAAAAGAACTTGATTTTCATAAGCTTTTTCATACTTACCCATTTTTGCATAGACTTCCGCAAGCAATTGATGAATCTCATTTCTATGTTTCACTTGGTTAAGCTCTTCAATTATTTGCAGGCCTTTTAATGCATTCTTAAGCGCTGCATTATATTTTCGGGTTTTATAATACACCTTCCCTAAACCTAAATACGAATAACACATTCTTTCTTTTGATTTAGTTTTAACTGACCATGTTAGTCCTTTTTTTAGAGAGGCAATACTTTCTGGATAATTCCCTAAAACAATATGTAAATGCCCTATGTTATTAAGTATCGTTGACTTAATATCATCTGCTTTTAGCTGATATGCAATCTCCAAAGCATCTGTGTAAGATTGTAAAGCATTTCGATATTCTTTTTTAGACTTATATAAATTTCCAAAGTCGTTTAAAATATTTAAAATATTTCTAAAATCGTTATTCTCTCTATACTGCAATAGAGCTTGATTGAAATACTCTAATGATTTTTCATGATTATTTTGTTCAAGATATACTGTTCCTATATTATGTATCAATACAGAAATTATTTTCAAATTCTCTGCTTGCTCTGCTATAACTAATGATTGATTAAAATTAGCAAGAGCTTCAGGATAATTACTTATTTTATAATTTACTCTCCCCAAACTGTATAAAGCCATAATGACTCCTCTTTGGTAATTAATTTCTCTGGCTAGTTTTAAAATTTTGGTAAACGATTCTTTAGCCTTGATAAAGTTTTCTTGCTTTTGATGCACTTCAGCAATAATTCCTAATGTATTTATAAGGTATTCTTTATTATTCTCGTCTGAATGCATAGAGGCAACTTTTTCATAATACACAAGAGCTTTGTCGTATTCAAATTGACCATAAGCAGTATCTCCCAAATTTCTATAACTATTTACAATTCCATCTATGTTCAATTTGTGCTTGAAAATAACTAGTGCTTTCTCTGTATAGTCTTCGGCCTTTTTAAATTGATGTTGTTTAATGAAATAATCACTAATAAGTAATAGGTTTTTTCCTTTTCCTTTACTAAAGTTAAGTTGAGTAGCTAATTGCAAACCTTTGGTTGCATAGACATAAGTTGAATCGATGTCAACATGTTTATACAAACTGGCTTTTTCAATCAGCAAATTCACTCTTGTAGTGTCTTTTAATGAGTGATTTCTGATAGAGTTATTGATGCTATCAATTTTAGAATTCTGTGAATAATTAAAATGGTTAATTAAACAGAAAGCAATTAAAAGGAGGTTTTTCTTTGACATACAACTCATTACGTTAATTAAACATTTGCGATGATGATATAGTATACGCGTTTAAATTAAGGTAAAATATATGAATACGTTAAAGTAAATTTAAGAACCTTTTAAGGAAGGCTATTTTTATTACCATTGGAAACTCCCCATTTCATAGGTATTCCAAAAGGGAACTTTTGCTTCTAAGCATACCTGCTTCCATTGAAGCATAAAATTTTTATAGTTAGAACCATCAGCAATAACTAACGTTGGTTCTAACATCATAATTAATCGTCTTAAATTAATCTTAGGTGATTGTTTCAAAATAATTATTGGTTTTTGCAATCCATCTAATTCATAGATCCCATTACTATCTACAATTAGAAATTGTTGATTCTTATGGGAGAAAATATTGGATAGTTGTTTTTTAAATTTTAGTTCTACACGTTTCCCTACTTTATAGTCAGTTAGCAACTGTAATTTTCGAACCTTCAAAGCATCTAAATCATTAAAAACGTTTAGAAATGGACCTTCTCTATGCCCTAACAACGTGTTTCTACTTTTATGAAATATAATAAATTCGTCATGCTGTTCTGTTTCATATTTTTCATAGAGGAGTATGCTTTGAAACACTAGAACAGCGCTTAAAAACAAGAGTAACCTCTTTGCTTTTTTCTCTATAAAAAAACGTACTCCAAAAATGATTAATAGATAAGATGCAATGAGCATTCCCGCTGAAAATGAAATGTCTTTTATGAGAAAAGATTCTTGATTTGCTATGAATTCTACAAAATGATTTAACCATCTAATGGTAGCTCCATATGAATCAGCCAAAAATGCTGGAAGCAATGAAGATATTGAAAGAATGATAATGACAATACCTCCAACCAATAGGATTCCTAAGAAAGGGATAATGATCAAATTAGATACTAAAAATAAGCTTGGAAACTGATGAAAATAATACAAACTCAATGGCAACACTCCTAATTGAGCCGCTATAGAAACACTTGTCAATTGCCAAATCTTATCTGTAATCATATTCTTTGAGTTCCATAAACTATAGAGTTTAGGTTGCACCCAAACAATCCCAAAAACAGCCACGTAACTCAACTGAAATCCGACATCAAACAAGAACATTGGTTTACATAACAACAGAATAAACATCGAAAAAATCAAAGAATATTCAATGGCATTTTTCTTCTCTAAAAATCGACCTAATGCCACTGCAGAAAACATGGTTACTGCTCTTACTACGGATGCAGACATTCCTGCAAGCAATGCAAAGAACCAAAGAAACAAAACAATTAGAATCAGCTTCATACTCTTTCCATACAGTATTAGCTCTAACGGTTTGAGAAGGAACGAAAGAATCAAAAGAATAATTCCTACGTGCAAGCCTGAAACAGCCAAAATATGAATTGCTCCAGCTTTTGCGTAGTCATCTATAAGGCCTTTAGAAACCTCTTGTCTTTGACCTAATAACAACGCATTAATCACTCCATATTTATCTTTTGAGAAATGTTTTTGTAATGACTTTTGAATCTTTCCTCGAATACTAGAAATAAAACTCATTAACGATTTAGAATTTGATTCTAGCATTAAAAATTGATTTGTTTCTAGGAATACCTGTCTGTGAACTCCTTGCTTTGCTAGATACTTTCTATAATCAAATTGATGGGGGTTTAATAGAGAATTAAGTTTCGTAAATTCTTGCTGAATCAGCAATTTATTATCTATTCTCAATTGTTTTAAAAGGCTATCCTTTTTAATGTTCAATAGCACAAGGCCTTTTGTTTGTTCTTCGTTTACTTGAAGTACTTCAACGATATATTTCGCATAATAATCATTTGATTTTAAAACTTCTTTTACTCTTAGTATTGATGTGTTATTTTGAGAAATAACATTTTCGAAATACGATTTTCTTTGTCTAGTATCATCCATAAAAACACGAAACATTCCTACACAAAAAAACAATCCCCAAACAATAAAAATGAAGATTATTTTCTTTTTAAAAAGAAATAACAATCCTATTGACAACAATAGAACTAATAACATTTTCTCTATTCCATAAGACCATAAATCCGTGTAAAATTGAACACAGATTCCTAGAATAAGAAATAACAAAAAATGTAGCGGGAGGTATTCCAGCAACTTTTTCATAGCAATAAGTTGTTCTCGCTATGTGGAATAAGTTACCCTAAAATTCAAAAATTATCTCTTTAAAGATGCAACAATAGATTTTGCGGTCGCTTCCGAAGCTCCTTTGCCTCCGAGTTTTTGTTCTAGTTCGTAGTAATCTTCAAACAATTGAGTTCGATGGTTTTCCTCTAAAATTTTATGGAGTTCGTTTGAAAGATTCTTCTTTGTAAAATCATTCTGAATCAATTCTTTCACCACTTCTCTATCCATAATTAAATTGACTAATGAAATGTATTTCAATGTAATAATACGCTTCGCTATTTGATAGGAAATAGCACTTCCTTTATAACACACTACTTGAGGTACTTTAAACAATCCAGTTTCTAAAGTAGCCGTTCCTGAAGTAACCAAGGCAGCAGTTGCAACACTTAACAAATCATAGGTTTTATTCGCTACAAAAGCAACTTCTTTGATTCCTATAATTTCTTTATAAAATTCAAAATTCTGGCTCGGAGCACCAGCAATAACAAATTGATATTCAGAAAAATCATTGATTAACGAAAGCATCACAGATAGCATTTTTGTAATTTCCTGCTTCCTGCTTCCTGGTAATAATGCAATAATTGGTTTGTCTCCTAGACCATATTGTTTTCTAAACTCTAGTTCATCTACTTGTGTTCGGTCTGCTATTGCATCAATTAAGGGGTGACCAACAAAATTTACATCGTAATTATATTTTTGGTAGAATTCTTTTTCAAAAGGGAGAATCACGTACATCTGATCTACGTCCCTTTTAATTTTCTCTACTCTATTGGCTCTAGAAGCCCAAACCTGTGGAGAAATGTAATAGTTCGTTTTGTATCCTAAAGGTTTAGCCCATTTTGCGATTCGAAGGTTAAATCCTGAATTGTCTATAAAAACCAGTACATCTGGTTGAAACGTTTCAATATCTTTTTTACAAAAAGAAATCATTCCCAGAATTTTTCTAAGATTCATTAGAACCTCAACAAACCCCATGAACGCTCTTTCTTTGTAGTGCATTACTAGAGTACCTCCAACTTCATTCATCAAATCCCCACCCCAAAATCGGATGTCGGCATTCTTGTCTTCTTTCAACAAGGCCTTCATTAAATTGGAACCGTGTAAATCTCCCGAAGCTTCTCCTGCAATGATATAATACTTCATGAATACTGTATAGTGAAACTCTTTATAAAAACTTCAATGCAAAGGTAACCAAAGCCGTTAAAATAACGCCTATTAATACTCCTCTCGCTCTTGCGTCTTGTTTCTTTTTGATAAAAACAAAAAAGATAAATAGGTTAGGTAAAGCAGCCATTGAAATCAGCTTTCCATACAAACCACCTTCGTGAATCATTTGTAAAGTCTCTTCAAACCCATACCTAGAAAAATACTCTAAATACAAGAAAACACCACAAGCTGTGGCAAAAATAGAAAGTAAAAATCCTATAAGAATGTCTTTTCTCATATCTCCCAAGAATTTAATTTCTGAATCATATGATGCGCAGTTAAATCAAACTGAACTGGTACAACAGAAATATATCCGTTCTCTAAAGCCCAAATATCAGTATCCTCTCCTTTGTCTTTATTAACAAACTCTCCAGACAACCAGTAATATTCTTTCCCAAACGGACTTTTACGTTTATCAAAATCTTCTCGCCAATATCCATTTGCTTGTCTACAGATTTTCACTCCTCTAATTTCATTCTCTTTCAACTTCGGAATGTTCACATTTAAAACTGTTGCTTCTGGAATTCCATTTTCTAGTGCACTCAACGTAATTCTTTTAATGAACTCAGCGCTTTGTTTAAAATCTGCATGATAGTTAAAATCCAACAATGAAAAACCAATGGCAGGAACTCCTTCAATTCCTGCTTCAACTGCAGCACTCATGGTACCTGAATAGATTACGTTAATGGATGAATTTGAACCATGATTAATTCCTGAAACACACAAATCTGGTTTGCGATTTAAAATCTCATTGATTGCCATTTTCACACAGTCTGCTGGAGTTCCAGAACAACTATATTCGATTTGAGGTCCTTCATCGATGGTAATAGGATTACAATGCAAAACATTGTCAACTGTAATTGCATGTCCCATCCCACTTTGCGGTCTATCGGGAGCCACAACAACTACATCACCTATTTTATTCATAATTTGTATTAATGATCTTACACCAGGTGCAGTGATACCATCATCATTTGTTACTAGAATCAGAGGTCTTTCTTTGGTCATTTTATATAGAATTTTACACAAATGTAAGTCAATTTAAACGAAACTATTTTAACATTTCGTAAAGATTAATTCCATTGTTTTTTGATTAACATTGTAATATTAATGTAACGGAATATGTCTCGAATTCTTACGCTTACTTTATTGTTTCTTTCACTTGCATTTACTTCCAATACAAATGCACAAAGTAAAAAGGCACCTTGTAGCTCAGAAAAGTATCAAGAGTTTAATTTTTGGGTGGGCGATTGGAACGTATATAACACGAAAAATAAATTAGTAGGAACTAATAAAATTGTAAAGATGCAAGACAATTGCGTTATGCAAGAGAATTGGGATTCTGAAAATGGCCCTAGTAGAGGGACTAGTTACAACTATTACAATAAAACAGATGATACTTGGAATCAGGTATGGGTAGATAATTCTGGATTCTCTTTGGTATTGAAAGGAAATCTAGAAAATGGAAAAATGGTTTTAAAAAGCGATTTAATTAAAGGCCAAAAGAACACCTACTATAATAGAATTACTTGGACACCTAATGAAGATGGAAGTGTAACTCAATTATGGGAATATTTAGACAAAAACGGAAAAATTTTGACTGAAGCATTTCGAGGAATTTATAAAAAGAAAAAGTAAACAAATAGTAAACAGATGTTTGGCATCATTTTAGTACATTAGCTAACATCATTTTGAAATAAAATCAATTTAATAACGACAGAAGATTCATGAAGACGAAACTTTTAATCCCTTTCTTAGCACTAGCCTTATTGTTTAGCAGTGTTACAATAGCAAACACAAATTATAACGACAACGATCCAGAAAAAGACAAAGTCTTAATTTCTGTATTAAATTACATGCTTACTCGTGGGCATTTTGTAGAGAAAAAATTAAATGATGATTTTTCTCTATTTGTTTTTAAAGATTTTATTGATGGACTAGATCCTTCTAAACGTTATTTCACTCAAGCAGATATTAAAGAATTTTCTAAATACAAATATCAAATAGATAATCAATTGAAAGAGTCGAATATTGATTTCTATAAATTGGTTTATGGAAAATTTTTAAAGAAAATAAAATCAGCAAAAAAATATTATGGAGCTATTCTTAAAGAGCCTTTCAATTACAAGAAAAAGGAAATTATCGATGTTGATTTCAGTAAAGCTCCTTTTGCTGCTAATGATAATCAATTAATTGATTACTGGCGCAAGCAATTAAAATTACAAACAATTGATAGAATTCAAGAGCAAGAAGAACTACAAGAATTAGAATATAAAAAAGATAAAAATTACGAAAAGAAATCTTTCAGTGAATTAGAATTAATTTCTAGAGCAAAAGTGATGAAAAGCATGGAAGAGCTTTACATCCGAATTGAAGAATTAGAGCATGAAGATTGGTTTTCTACTTTTTTAAATAGCGTTGTTGGAGCTTTTGATCCACATACAACCTATTTAGCTCCTAGAGCGAAAGATAGATTTGACCAAGAAATGTCTGGGAAGTTAGAAGGAATTGGTGCTCGTTTACAGAAAAAAGGAATTTATACACATATTGTTGAATTAGTTTCAGGAGGTCCAGCATGGAAGCAAGGAGAATTAGAAGCAGGAGATATTATTTTAAAAGTAGCACAAGGTGATGAAAAACCTACAGATATCGTTGGAGTGCGATTGGATGATGCTATCAAATTCATCAAAGGTCCTAAAGGGACTGAGGTTCGATTAACGGTTAAGAAGAAACTTGATGGTTCTACTCGAGTAATTTCAATCATTAGAGATCTTGTTGAATTAGAAGAAACTTTTGTAAAGTCTTCCATTGTTGAAAAAGATGGGAAGAAATATGGGCTTATCGACTTACCACGTTTTTATATCGATTTTCAAGATGTAAACAGCAGAGACTCTGCGAAAGACATGGAGAAAGAAATTGCTAGATTAAAAGAAGAAAATGTAGAAGGGATTTTAGTAGACCTGAGAAATAACGGTGGGGGTTCATTAAAAACAGCTATAGAAATTGCAGGTTTATTTATTGATGAAGGACCTATAGTACAAGTAAAGTATAGAGGTGAGAAACCTGTTGTGAAAAGCGACATTGATAGTGAAATTCAATGGGATGGCTCTTTGGTTATTTTAGTCAATGAATTGTCTGCTTCTGCTTCCGAAATTTTTGCAGCTGCTATGCAAGATTATAATAGAGCAGTAATCATTGGAGGAAATCAAACCTACGGTAAAGGTACAGTACAACAAGTAATGCCCATCAACCAATTCTATCCTAATTACAAGAAAGATTTAGGTTTCTTAAAAATGACCATTCAAAAATTCTATAGAGTGAACGGTGGATCTACTCAAATGGAAGGAGTGTATTCAGATATTGCTATTCCGAGCAGATATAGCTATATGAAATTTGGCGAGCGCGATTTAGAAGGTGCTTTAAAATGGGATAAAGTATCTCAGGCTAAATACAAACAAGTAAACTCTTATAGCAATTTTTCAGATGTTGTAAACGATAGTAAAGAACGAATTGCGGGTGATTCTAAATTCCAATTGGTGAATGAGTATGCTAAGTGGTTAAAGAAAGAACAAGACGACACAACATTCTCTTTAAACTATAATGAATACACAAAATACTTAGAGGATAGAGAAGAGTATTCAAAGAGATTCAATTCCGTTTTTAAATACGACTCTAAATTAGCCTTTACATCTCCAAAATATGAACTTCCTTTGTTCGAAAAAAACAAAGATTTAAAAGAGAAGAGAGATATCTGGCATAAAAACTTATCCAAAGACATGTACGTTGCTGAAGCTTTAAATGTATTAAGTCGATTAAAGTTAAGAAGTGCAAATGAAATTGTAAAAAATTAAAATATGAGAGCTATGAAAAGGTTTTTTTTAATTGCATTTTTAATGCTCTACAGTGTTGTAGGGTATTCTCAACAGAATAACAGTTTCCGACCTCATGTAGAAACAAGTGCCACTGTTGATACCTTAGTCGTTCCTGATAAAATTTACCTTACCATTCGTTTAGATGAAAAGGATTCAAAAGGACGTGTTTCTATCGAAACTTTAGAAGGGAAGATGCAAAAAGCATTGAAAGCTTCTAGAGTTGACATTAAAAAACAAGTGAGTTTATTTAATTTTGGGAGTGATTTTTCTAAGTATTTTCTAAGAAAGAAGGATGTTTCAAAAACAAAAACATACAAACTATTAGTGTATAGTGCTCAAGAAGTAGCTGATGTACTTCTCAATTTAGAAAAAGTAAAAATTTCTAATGTTTCTTTTTACAAAGCGGAATATTCTAAGAAAGATGAATTGATGCTTTTGATGAAACAAAAAGCAGTTGTAAAAGCTCAAGTTCAAGCAAAGAATTTAGTAAAACCTTTAAATCAAAAATTAGGAAGTGCTATTTTCATCTCAGACGCTAATTCTTTTGCATCTATTAACTATGATAATAATGAAATGAAGCTTCGTAGATTTGCAGCCCAAGGAGCAGCACGCATTGAAGCTGAATTCCGTAAAATAAAAATCACAGCTTCTGTAAGAGTGAAGTTTCATTTATACTAAAGCTTAAATAAAATAATCATGAAAAAACCTGATATGCTTGTAGATGCTATCAGGTTTTTTACATTTGTATAGATGTCAGACAAATCAAGATCTCTTTCTCAGCTAGCCGTTCAGAAATTCAAACGAAATAAAATTGGATTGGTGAGCTTTTGGTTTGTGGTATTCTGCGGATTCATCGCTGTTTTTGGATACCTAGTTGCTCCAGATAATAGTGCAAATGCCAATCAGATGCATTTAGAGATTCACTCCATGAAACCTGGATTTTCTGTTGACATGCTTACCATTCCATCACAAGATAAGGTAGATCAATCGTTTTTTAATCGACTATTTTTTGGAGCAAAAGATACTAATACAGAAATCCCTATCCGATCATACACTGTTAAAGAAGGTAGAATTGAATATGTTGGATATACAGACGGACTAACAAAAATGATTGATGTAAAATCGATCAACAAACCAGCTTCTGAATTAGTTGTTAAAAGAACTTTTTATTTTGGAACAGATAAATATGGGCGTGATCTCCTCAGTCGCTTAATTCTTGGAACCAGAATTTCTTTTTTTATCGGATTCATTGCAGTATTTATTTCCTTGGTTATCGGAATTTCAATTGGAGCGACAGCAGGTTATTATGGAGGAAAAGTAGATGCTTTTATCATGTGGATTATTAACATCACATGGTCTATTCCTACATTACTGCTGGTCATTGCAATTACATTAGCCTTAGGGAAAGGATATTGGCAAGTGTTTATTGCAGTTGGACTCACCATGTGGGTTGAAGTTGCCAGAGTTGTTAGAGGACAAGTATTAAGTGTAAAACAACAACAGTACGTTGAAGCCGCCAAAGTGTTAGGTTTTTCAAACTTCAGAATCATTTTCAAGCATATATTACCTAACATTTTAGCTCCAGTGATCGTGATTTCTGCAGCCAATTTTGCAGGCGCAATCCTCATAGAAAGCGGGCTTAGTTTTTTAGGTATTGGAGCACAACCTCCTACTCCATCTTGGGGTGCTATGATTAAAAATCATTACAATTATATTATTCTTGGAAAATCGTTTTTAGCAGTCATTCCAGGGTTGGCTATTATGAGTCTAGTGATGGCTTTTATGCTAATCGGAAATACGCTAAGAGATGCCTTAGATGTAAAAACATAAAATTTTATGAGTTACCAAGTAGAATTTGCTACCAAATGGTCAGATTTTGACCCAAATAGACACATGCGCCATACAGCATATAATGATTATGCAGCGGAAGTACGTATCCGTTATTTTACACATGCGGGGTTTCCAGTAGATGAAATTGCAAAAGACAAGTTTGGCCCCATTCTATTTACTGAACATACTTCATTTCGAAAAGAGATTCACTCTGGAGAAAACATTATAGTGAATGCAAAACTTTCAGGATTATCTGATGACAAAAGAAAATGGAAAATTAGACATGAAGTCATTAATGAAACAGGTAAAGTAGCTGCTATAATTGATGTGTATGGAGCTTGGATTGATTTAGAAAAAAGAAAACTAGCAATCCTTCCCGAAAAATATGATTCTTTATTAAATGGTCTTGAGAAGACAGATGATTTTGAAGTGATCAGTAAGAGGCAGAAATTATGAGTGTAAATCTTAACTCAATATATCACAAAGGAAGGTATCGAAATGGGGAATGGGGTAAGCACCTAAGACCTTACCAGAAGAGGCTTGGAAATAAGAGATTCAGAAAAACAGGCAAACTTATTGTTTCAGAGATTGACCCACATGGAAGAGTAAATTTCCCACGAAAGAAGAAAAGATTAATTAAAGTGAAAATTAGGCATAAAATTTTTGGTGAAGCTACAACTACAGAAATTAAAAGATTTCATTCCTTAAGAGATGCTAATAACGCTATAAAGAGAAACGGTGTAATAGAAGCAATTTTTCTAGACTAAACCAAGTACTCCTTTTTTGTTAAAAAAATCTTAATTTCCTAGAACATATTCAAATAATAAGCAGGTTTCCTTACCTTCAAGTCCCCAATAAAAATTAGGGTACAAACCAACTTAATTCATTCGTTATTATGTTCAAAAAGAAACAAATATCCCTCCTAGCTGGGATGCTCATTTGTTTTACTTCATTGCAATTATCGGCACAGTCCGATTATAGTAATTACAGTAAATTATCTCAAAGATTGAAAGACCTACAGCGCTCTAATGCTGCTGTCTGTAATCTAGAAGCACTCACAAAAACTGTTGGAGGCCATACGATATGGACTTTAACACTCTCAAAAGGAGATGCAAAAAACAAACCTGCCATTGCTATTGTTAGTGGTGTCGATGGAAAACATATTCTTGGACCAGAACTAGCTGTTTCTATTGCAGAGAATATTGTAAAGAATCATTCAGACATCTTGGAAACGACTACTTTTTACATCTTTCCAAATATGAGCCCGAATGCTACGGAAAATTATTTCTCATCACTACAGCATTACGAAAATGGAAATGCTCGCAACACAGATGATGATAGAGATGGTTCTCTAAACGAAGACCCTTTTGAAGATTTAAATAAGGATGGAAAAATCACCTTATTAAGAATTGAAGATCCAACAGGAGATTATGTCAAACTAAAAGAAGACGAAAGAATTGTAGTTCCTGCCGACAAAAGCAAAGGTCAGTTAGGAGCCTACAAAATACTTTCTGAAGGAATAGACAATGACAAAGACGGTGAATTTAATGAAGATGGTAAAGGAGGAATTCAGTTTAATAAAAACTTTAGTTTTAATTATCCATACTTCAAACCTGGAGCTGGTGAGCATGCTGTTTCTGAAAAAGAAAACAGAGCACTGCTAGATTTCTTATACCAACAATGGAATATTTATTCTATCATTACTTTAGGGCCAGAAAATAACTTATCAAAACCTTTAAAATTCAATCCAGGAGGGGCGAGAAAAAGAGTGGTGACAAGTATCTTAAAGAACGATGCTAGTTTGAATAAACTCATCTCAGGAAAATACAATAAGATTATTAAAGCAAAAGGTGCTCCAACCTCTACAGGTAAAGGAGGAAGTTTCTTTGAGTGGTCTTATTTCCATTTTGGAAAATTAGCTTTGGGAACACCAGGTTGGTGGGCTCCAAAATTCAAAGGAGATACTGTTGTGAAAGCAGCTAAAAACAAATATGCTAATTTCTTACAGTGGGCAAAACAAGAAGGAATAGACAATGCTTTTGTTCCATGGACTGGGGTAAATCATCCAGATTTCCCTAACAACAAAGTAGAAGTAGGTGGAATTTCACCTTACATTATGTACAATCCTCCATTTAAAATGGTGGAAGATATTAGTAAAAAACACACAAAGTTTATTGTGGAGTTGACCAAAATGCAAGCTTCTATTGTATTCCAAAACTTAAAAGTAGAATCAGTTGGTAATGGAATGACAAGAATTACGGTAGATGTTCATAACCAAGGAGTTCTTCCTACACATACAGATATGGGAAAACGCTCTCGATGGTTACGAAAAATTAAAGTTGCTATTGACTTGAATAAAAATCAAGAATTGATTTCGGGAAGAAAAATAACTTTAGTAAATAGTATCGATGGAGATAGTTCGAGACAGTTCTCATGGTTAGTAAAAGGGAAAGGCTCTGTAAGTATAAACGCAGGAACTTCTCATACAGGATCAGATACGAAAACCTTTAAATTAAAATAAACGCTACAACGATGAAAATCTATAGATATATAACTCAGTCATTATTGCTTTTGTTTATTTTCCCATTAGCAATCAACGCACAAAAAAGTGATGAAATTTTTAAAGCTTCAGGGTCGCCAGCGAATCCTAAAGTGCAAATCTCTTTTAACAGATACTATACTTCTGAAGGCTTAGCTGCTCTAGGAAGAAAAATGGAAAAAGCATATCCGAACTTAGTTAAGATGCAATCCATCGGAAAATCTACTGAAGGTAGAGATATTTGGATGTTAGCTGTTACGAATTACAAAAAAGGAGATGCAGATAGAAAGCCTGGTTTTTATGTAGACGGAAATATTCACTCGAATGAAATTCAAGGTGGAGAAATTTGTACATATACAGCTTGGTATTTAACTGAAAATTTTGGTAAGAACGACTACATTACCCAAATGATGAATGATCGTATTTTCTACATCGTTCCTACCATCAATCCAGATGCTCGTAACGATTATATGAAAGAAGCCAATACACCACATAGTCCTAGAGCAGGTATGATTGCTTTAGATGATGATCGTGATGGTTTGTTTGATGAAGATGGCTACGAAGATTTAGATGGTGATGGTTCTATTACAAGAATGCGCCGTAAGAGTCCTTATGGAAACATGATTGTTGACCCGAAAGACCCGAGAAAAATGATTCAAGTGGGTCCAGATGATGTTGTAACCACTCAACGATATGAATTCTTAGGAAGTGAAGGAATTGATAATGATAATGATGGTCGAATCAATGAAGATACTCACGGATACTATGACCCAAATAGAGATTGGGGTTGGAAATGGCAACCAGATTATATTCAAAGAGGAGCTTACAAATATCCTTTCTCTGCTCCAGAAACAAGAGCAGTTGCAGACTTCGTTTTAAAGCACCCAAACATTGCAGGAGCTCAAAGTTTCCACAACTCTGGAGGAATGATTTTAAGAGGTCCTGGTGCTCAGGAAGATCTTTCAACTTACAACAGACAAGATATTCGAATCTATGATGCAATTGGTAGAAAAGGAGAAAAAATGATTCCTGGATACCGTTATCTAACTGTTTATAAAGATCTATACTCTGTTTTTGGAGGAGAGTTAGACTGGTTTTATGGAAGTAGAGGAGTTTACACATTTACCAATGAGATTTTCTCTCAATTTGCTTATTACAAAGACAAGAATGGAAATAGAAATCAACAGTACGATTTTGACAAAGATTTACAATTTCATGATTCGTTTACCCCTTGGAAAAGCTACAATCACCCAACCTATGGAGAAATTGAAATTGGCGGATTCAAGAAGAACTTCGGAAGAGCGACTCCTGGGTTCTTATTAGAAGAAGAAGCACATAGAAATATGGCTTTTACTTTCTATCATGCATATCATATGCCAAACTTATCGATAGATAACATCAAAGTAAAGAAATTAAAAGGTGGACTAAAAGAGATTACTGTTTATATTAAGAACGATCGACTGATGCCAACACATGCTAGTCAAGATTTAAAATATAAAATTACGAGACCAGATTTTGCAAGCATTTCTGGTGTTAAAGTTATAGCTGGAATGATTATCTACGATGAAGATTTCAACGAAAACTACGAGCAAAAAGTAAATCCTGAAAAATTAAAAATTAGAAACATTGGAGGAAACAGTGTTTTAAAAGTTCGTTGGATTGTAAAAGGAAATTCGAAGTTTACTGTGACCGTTGATAGTGAAAAAGGTGGAGTTGTAACTAAGAAAAGCTCTTAAATAATTGAAATAAACATCTAATCGTTTATTGCGCATAGATTCTCGTCCCCATGTTTATGTTATGTCAATAGACGAAAAAAGCCCTTCTTTTGAAGGGCTTTTAAATTTAAGAAACTATATGGGTTTTATCCAGAGTAGATGTTCCCACTTTTCTTTTTCTTTTAATACCAATGCAATGTTAATTGTTAATAGAAATGCCGTTTGTATTAACTCTCCAACCTCATCGGGTTCTAGGAATAAATGAAATAAGAAAATATGTAATGTAATTGGCAATAATAGGATCGCTCCAATAAAACCAGTTCCTTGTAGGATTATTAAAAATCCAAATAACAATTCACAGATTCCTAAAACCTCCCAGAAATATCCTGTTTGCTTTGCTCCATTAATATACAATACCTTTTGCAGGGTATTCTCTTTTTCTGGAGAACTAAACTTATTTGCTTTATTCACTACTTCAATTGCTGAAGGGATAGTTTTTTCAAACTTTTGAATCCCGCCATAGATCATCATTCCACCTAAAAACAATCGAAGAATGATAAATAAAATATTGATGTACTTTTTCATTATTCAAATGTTATTAAGCCTTGATTAGGTTGATATACATAATTAAATGTGTAATACTTGCTAGCATCTGTAAATGCATTAGGGTTCGTAGGTGCATTTTCATAGTAACTCGTAATTTCTAGCTTAGCAAATCTACCCTCACTAGTTCTAATGACTAATACTTTTCCTGCTATAGGAGTAATTAAATGCGTTGGTGGTCCAGCATATGTATACCATCCGTTACCGCTCCCTGTAGGAACAGCGTATCCAGTTGTTGAATCTTGTGCAAGCAAATTTTCACCAACTTGAGTCACTGAAGCCAATCCTCCATTTGCAATATATACTGCAGCACTACCTGTTCTATTAGGCTCATCGGTTGTTCCTAAAGAAACGCCTCCATTAACGATAATAGAAGTTCCTCTAAACGCAATATCCCAATCTGTTTCACTGGTAGTAGTTTCTCCTGTTTCAAAATCGAATTTTGTAAAAGTACCAGAAACTGGTTGTCCTTGCCCACCACTTTGAGGAGCATGTAAATTAGAGATTGTTTTAGAAGCTACTGGCTCCAAAACAATCGGGTCTTCAGTATCACATGATGCAAAGAATGCAGTCAGTACAAATAACATTAAAAATTTAGTAGTTTTCATCTTGATTATATTTAAGTATTAAAATTGAATATTTAGTTTTCCATACAATATTCTTCCTGGAATATTGCTAATATTTTGGGTGTCTGTGAAATTGAATGCATTGTCTAATCCAATGCCTAATTGATAGTTTTTAAACAAGTCTTTATTAAAAGCGATGTCAACAATTGCATATCCATCTACAAAGTCATCAAACGTATCCAAGTAGTTATTAGAATTAGTATCAGACAACCCATATTTACTTCGGTAGGTTGCTCTAATATTGGCATCTAATTTCCAAGCAGGAATCGAATAAAAAACTTTTAGGTTTGCCATGTGCCTTGATCTATTGAACAATCCGAAATATTGATCTTTGGTAAGTATGATAGTGCTAGTAGCATTTACATTTCCGTTGTCAAATTCTTTGATTGCATCCTTATCTTTAGCGTACAATAATTGATATCCTGAAATGACTTTTAGACGATTAGTGACTCTCCATGTTGCATTTACTTCTATTCCTTCTGTATAGACTTTATTTACATTGTAATAACTGAACACATTCTGACCATTCGTCTTATTGGCAATAATTCGTGTATCAATAAGGTTGTCAATATTATTTCTAAAAGCATTGAAAGAGAATTGAAGTTTTGGAGTGATTTTATAATTTCCACCTAGATTAATTCCAACAGAACTTTCAGGTTTTAAGTCATTGCCAAACTCTGAGACTGGAACTAAAATATTTGCTATTTGTCCTTGCGACTCCAATAATGGCAACTCTGTAGCTACTGCATTATAACCTAAAACTGTATATCCTACTGTAGCATTGGTGAAATTGAAATACAATTGGCGAAAATCTGGAGCTTTGAATCCATATCCAACTGATCCTTTTACTGAAATTTTATAATTGATTTTATAATTTGCAGCGAATTTTGGGCTAAACTGTGATTGGTATTTATTGTGATTATCGTAACGTGCTCCAAGAATAATATTCCATTTTTCCGATGGATTCATATCGTATTGAGCAAATACATAGGGAGAATTAAAAACTGGTTTGGTTGTAAAATAAGTTCTCTCTAATGATTCATGTGTAGTTCCTAAACCAACGGTTAGTTCATTCTTTTTAATTCTGTAAGTAGACCTTAATTCTGGGCGAACAAAAAGTTGATTGAAGAAACTTTCACTAAATAAAGTCCCATTGGTGTTGTTTAAAAACTCATCTGCTTTATAACGAGTAGCATAAAACTCAAATAGACTATTCCAATTTGAATTATGTTTTGTGGCTACTTTAAAACGCACATTCCATTCATTAATAGTGCTTTCTCCGCGTAATAGCTCTGTAGGAATTGCTTCTTGATTTTGTATATAGTATCTTCCTGAAAGCAATAATGCTGTCTTATCAGAAAGCTCATAGGTAAGTTTCGTTTCAAACGTGTAATTTGAAAAAGGATCTACAGTATTTAAATCATTACTAGTATCCAAGTCATAACCATCACTGCTATATCTATTGATAAAAGCAGTAAATCCGAACTTTTCCTTTCTGTAGGAAGTAGATGTACTAAGGTCATTGGTAGCAAAAGAACCAGATCTATAATTTACATCTCCTTTAAATCCATATTTAGGTGTATCTGTAATGATATTAACAACTCCTCCTAGAGCTTCACTACCATATAGACTTGAAGAAGCCCCTTTTACTACTTCAATTTGTTTGATATTTCCAATAGTAACTCTATTTAAGTCTAGAGTCCCAGCCGATCTTCCTATTAAAGGAACACCATCAATTAGTATTAATGTGTATTGTGAATCTAATCCTTGAAGTTGAATCCCTTCTCCTCCTCCAAAATCTGCAATCGTAATTAAGCCTGATTGCTCATTTAAAATGTCTCCTAAGCGAACTGAACTTGATTTTTTTATTGCCTCTTTAGAAACAATTGTCACAGGCATTGGCAATGATGACAACTGACGAATTGTTCTTGTTGCAGTAATTACCACCTCTTCTAATTTTTCTGTTTTTAATGAATCTTTCTTGCTTTCTGTAGTTTGAGAAAACGAATTAAAAGAAAAAATTAAGGTCAAAAAAAAGCAGATTTTATTTTTATTTAGAATCATTCTATTTTATATTTGTCGCAAATATATATCTTATTTTTATTCAATCTAAATAAAATTAATAAATTTTTATACTAATAAAAGAAATCATGAAAAGAGTATTATTATCAATGTTTGTTCTCATTTTATCAATGAACATTAACGCACAGAGTAAGAAGAAAAAGGATCAAAAAGCCATTAAAAACATGTGTGGTTGTTTTGAAGTTACTTTCAATTTTGCAGAAACTTTTAATTATAGTGATGATGCAGATTACAAACCTTCAAAAACAAAAGTATCTAAAGGATTAGAGTGGGGGCAGCTAGTCGCAGACGAAAAAAACAAAATTTCTATTCAACATCTTTTAATCGTTGGCAAGCCTTCTCAACCTTATATCGTTAAGCACTGGAGACAAGATTGGTTATATCAAAACCGTGATTTTTACATGTTCAATGGAGATAATGTTTGGAACTATGAGAAAAAATCAAAGTCAGATGTTAAAAAACAATGGACTCAGAAAGTATATCAAGTAGACGATAGTCCAAGATATGAAGGTTCTGGAAGCTGGGTACATGTAGATGGGAAAAGTTATTGGGAAAACAAAACTGATGCGCCACTACCAAGAAGAGAATACACAAAAAGAAGTGATTACAATATTACAGTAAGAGGAAATAGACAAGAGATTACTGATTTTGGTTGGGTGCATGATCAAAATAACGACAAAGTAATTCGTTCTGCAGGAAAAGAAGATGTTCTTCTAGCTAAAGAGAAAGGTTATAACACTTATGTAAGAGTTCCAGACAGTAGATGTAAAGCTGCTCAAGATTGGTGGAAAAAAAATTATGACAAGTGGAGTTTAGTACGAACAAAATGGGATGGGGTTTTTAATAAAAAACAAGATTTAAGGTTATTATCTCAAGTCAACGGAAAACCTCTATACAGTTACTTATTTTCTAAAGAATATCATTTCACCAATGCTAATATTGACAAAACTATTCAATCATTTATAGCAACAGAATAACGTCATAAAAATCTAACCATAAATTTATAAAGCCCTTCTTTGAAGGGCTTTATAAATTGTATATATTAAGAGTTCTTATTTCTCTACATCAATAACAATCTTACCTTTTACTTTTCGATTCATAATCGCTTCCAATGCCTGTGGAGCATCTTTTAAAGAATAGATTGCATCTATATGTGGATTGAGTTTCTTAGTCAAATACCAAGTCACCAGTTGTTGTACATTTTCCATACTTTTTTTAGGTTCTCTTTGAGTAAACGCACCCCAAAAAACACCTGTTATATCAGCACCTTTTAGCAATGGTAAATTCAAAGGAATTTTAGGTATTTGTCCATTAGCAAACCCAACAACCAAATGTTTCCCTTTCCATGCGATGGCTCTGAATGCTTGTTCAGAATAATGACCTCCAACAGGGTCATAAATTACATCGACTCCTTTTCCGTTTGTCAGTTCTTTTAGACGTTCTTTTAAATTTTCTTTAGTATAGTTGATTACCTCATCTGCTCCAAACTCTTTGCATAATGCTAACTTTTCATCTGTTGAAGCTGCAGCAATTACTTTAGCCCCCATCAATTTTGACAATTCAACTGCAGTAATTCCAACACCTCCTGATGCTCCTAATACCAAAACCGTATCACCCTCTTTAACTTCACCTCTATCTTTTAAAGCATGATATGAAGTTCCATACGCCATTAAAAATGCAGAAGCATTCACCATGGACATTCCTTTCGGCTTAGGAAAACAATCCCTAGCTGGAGCTGTAACTTTTTGCGCAAATCCGCCATAGGGATTAAATCCTACAATCTCATCTCCTACTTGAAATCCTTTTACTCCCTCTCCTACCTCTTCTACAATTCCTGCAATATCGCTACCAGGAGAAAATGGAGGCGCTGGCTTGTATTGATACAATCCTTGAATGATTAAAGTATCTGGAAAATTTACACTACATGCTTTTACTGCAATAAGCAATTCCCCTTTTTTAGGGGATGGATCTTCTACTTCTTGATAATCTAATGTGGATGGTAATCCGTAGTTATTACAAACAATAGCCTTCATAAAATCAGTTTTGATTTTCTAAAAATACAAAAACTACAGACGACCTTTTTATATTTATTTGTCCTTGTAATTTTTATATGACAAGGACGTCTAAAACTTCAATCAATTAATAGATAGAATGACCCTTACAGAACAACTCAAAGAATTAGCTGATGGAAGTGTAAAAAGACATCCCGGCATTGCACAAGACATCATGAAAGAAGCTATTGATGAACTCATTGCCAGTAAGATGATTCAAAAGGCATACAAAACCGGAAATATTTTACCAGAGATTGTTCTTCAAAATGCTTTTGGTGAATTGGTAAATGTCAATGATATTTTATCGAACGGAAAAAAAGTGGTCGTTACTTTTTATAGAGGTGGATGGTGTCCTTATTGTAATTTAGAATTAAAGGCTTTACAGAATATAATTCCTCAACTAGAAGCAAAAGGAGCTAAACTAATTGCTATCAGTCCGGAATCTCACGACAATTCATTAACGACCGTTGAGAAAAATGCATTGAATTTTGAAGTGTTATCTGACACAAATAATGTAGTGGCCAAGCAAATGAATCTTGTATTTCAATTACCTGAAAAGTTACAGGTTCTGTATCAAAAATTTGGTATCGATTTAGATTCTAATCAAGGAAACACAAACCAAGAGCTTCCTATAGCGGCAACTTATGTTGTAGAAAGTAATGGAACAATTTCCTATCACTTTTTAAAAGAAGATTATAAATTAAGAGCAGATCCTTCAGCGATTTTAGATGCTCTTTAAAAACAGATATTAACATATTTTTAGATTAATAGAATAGAGTTCAATAGAAAACCACTTCATTTCCCTTACAATGAAGTGGTTTTAAAAACTACTAACCAAATACAATGAATTCTAATTCTTTAATAATTTTTTTTATTTCTTTTGGAATATCTTGACCTTGAAAGGAAACTGTTTTATCTCCAAACTTTAATTCGGTAATAGGTAAATCTCGTATCCTTTTATTGGGTTTATTCTCTAAGGATGTAAAATTTGCTTCTTTGAATAATCTCTTCAAACTTGTTAGCTCTTCGGAATTGATATCAAACTCTATTTTTCCTTTTTTAGCCACATTGTCTATTCCATTGTATTGTGCTGCTCCATTTTTATAAATAAACAGATCATAAACAGGACATTTTCCAAAGCAACGTTTCTTTGTTAACTGAATATAAGGTTCTTCAGAATTAATTTTCGCTGAATTACAAGATGTGTTTAACATCAATGACAATAGTATTAATGAAAATAATTTTCTCATATCTTAATGTAATTTACAATGTGAATGTTTAGAGTCCCCCAACGTATTTGCTTTTTTCCAACTACCTGGAGCTGGTAACATACTACGACTTCTACCTCCAACATTTAAGTTGGTTCTTATGTAATTTCTCAATTCCACTAGCTCACTATGATCGTACATCAATAAGATTTTCTTCTCTGCAATTGTTGTTCCCGTTGGCTTGTCATTTCTAGTAACAAAAGTTGCAAACACTTCCGCAATGTCTTCACCTGGATTTGTTGACGCATAGTTGGTTACAAATCGATCTCTATACTTTTCATAAAACGCTTGATGATCAGCTTGATTATTCTGTGCTTGTTGAAATTCGCTCCAAACATCTTTCCAACCCAATTCAAATATTTTATTGATGTAAGATGCGTTTTTCGAACAACCTTCTCCAGTAAAGTAACTACTGCAAGCTCCAGATGAAATACTTGCGTCTACTTGAGTATCGTTCAACGTTAAAATATGTCCGAACTCATGGATAATTGTATATACCAATTCATTCTGATCATCCGCATAGTTAATAGCTAATCCCATTTGCCATTCAGAAAGATCTTGTTTGGTTTCAACAACATATCCAGCAGAACCTGTTACAGATCCATTATAAATCATAAACTCACTCATTTTATTTCTATTAGCTAGAGGAACAACGTTTTTGGTTAAACCCCATAACTCTTGATGTTTCGTTACGTCATTTTGATAAGCTACATCTTGTCCAGTCACTTGATAATCTCTAATTTTCTGAAGATCGCTACCATTAACTCGATACAATGTAATTTCTCCCTGCGTACCTGCTTGTGAACCGCCTCCATTGTTTCCATCACCATCATTCCCATCAGTATCCCCAACAGGATCTGTTAAGATTGACATGTCGTCGTCTTTACTACACCCTACAAATGAGATTGAAATAATTAGTAGTAAAATTGTCCATCTGTTTAAAATCCTTACCTTCATAATCTTTGGTTTTTGAGTTATTATTCGTTTCTAATAATTCTAAAACAAGAAGAAGAAAGAAAACCCTACGTAGTAAAACAAAAAAACCGAAGATTTCTCTTCGGTTTTGCATATTTATTAGAAATTTTAAACCAATAGCTCTCTTACAGCATCTCTTGCTGATCTTGCTGCAATATGTACAGAACTCCAATCATCAAACTGAGTATATGCATCTCCGGCAAAATAAACTTTATTATTTATTGATGTAGAGAGAATTGTAGAAATACTCGAAGAAGCATTATCAGCTAAGTAAGCTGCTTTAATATGGGGTTCATCATTCCAATTTTGCACCATGTGTTTGATGTAATTTCCTGAAGCTGCTCCATTAAATACCTGATCCAACTCATTCAAAATATAATCTCTCTGAGCATCACCAGATAAATTTTGATATTGTTCGGCTTGTTGACCAACAGAAAAGAGTCCAAGTACATTTCTGTTCGAATTCTGTCCATAAGAAGCATCGTAATAAATTCTTTGCCCTGCTGATGTTTCGCTATCAGCAAAAGCTAAGTACACTGGATAGAACTTATTCGTGAATTCAATGAATGCTTTAAATCCTCCCCAAACTGGTGCACTCTGTATTGCATTTTGTTTGGTAGAAGATAGAGCCGGTGTAAAATTGATACTTCCTCCTTGTAAAATTTTTAAAGGAGCCGTAAAGATAATTTTATCAGCCTCATATGTTTGACTATTAGTATCTGTAACGATTACTTTATCTCCAGAGTAGTTGATATCATTTATTACAGTATTAAATCGTGTATTGGATAAAACACTTGGAGCGATATAGGTGTCAAAAAAATCGAACCAAGTTGAATTCACAAACTTTCTATCAACACCTGGGTCTCCATGAGGTGCTGTTGTATAAACACCATTGTCGAAATAACCAACTACATCCTGACTATTGTAAGGCACTGTTTGAGTTGTCACTTGAATACTTGAATCATTAACAATACTGGTAAATTCTGCAGGAGTACTATGCAACCATTCTGCTCCTAGTGGAATTGGGAAGTCAGCAAATGTTGTAGTTCGTTTCATTCTCCCTCCATGAACAGAGGACGCTTCTAATATTTGAAAATCAATTCCATTTTGTGCTAATAAATATCCAGCAGACATTCCTGCTGCTCCAGCTCCAATGATAATTACTTTTCCTGAAAAGTCTCCTGCAACTACTCCATCGCTATTCTCCGAACTGCAAGATGCAAGGACTCCATGCAAAGGAATAGACAACCCAAACAAACCGCAAACTTTTATAAAATCTTTTCTATTCATATTATTAAATTCTAAGAGGTGATAATTTTATTGTTGTTCAGGACAAATATGGATAGTTTGATTAAAACGGAAGTTCGAGATTCAATAAAATGCAAGTATTCGTACCTATTTGATAAGAGAATTTAAACTATTTTTAGGTTTTACTGAAATTGTTTTTGATAGGATGAAGGTGTTTGTCCTGTAAACTTTTTAAAGACTGTATTAAAGGTTGTTTTACTTTTAAATCCCGATTCAAAGGCAATTCCTAAAATGCTATAATGATGATATTCTTCATCAATTAATTTTTCTTTAACCTCATAAATTCTATATCCATTTACAAATTCAAAAAAATTCTTCTGCTCTTTTTCATTGATAATACGAGATAAATAACTGGAGCTAATACCTAAACGTTCGGAAAGGTTTTGAAGTGTTAATTCTACATCAGTATACAGCTTTTCTTCTTTCATTAGTTCTATTAAGTTTTGATAATACGAGTCTGCCTTAGAAGAAAGTTTACTTTTTTGAGATTCTTCTTCTAATATTTCCTTATCGATAGGGACTACATGAAACCAATTGTATTTTAAAATTAAATAATACCCAATAAAGAATAAAAACAACCCTAAACCAATAGTCACAAGAATAAAAGTTTCTTCTGCTGCTTCATAAAACCCAAATAATTGTTGTGTGTAACTTAACAACCATAAAACTGTAATTGTTAAATTCATTATTAAAAAAGTATGCAACCAACCAAGACTTTTATGAGTAGTAGTAGAATAATGGTTGAATAGATATTTTTGGTAGTTCATTACTTTTCTCATAGCTAACCAGAAGAAAAGAAAACAAGCAACTAATCCTACAAATTGTTCAATCATTACTAAAACATCTTCCCAATATTCGATGCTATTTTCATCACTCGCAAATATATTTACAGGGATGTAAATTAACTCAACAAGAATTTCTAGGGCTATAAATCCAAAGCCTGATTTTTCTAAAACAGAAAATTGATGCTTAGGATCGATTAAAAAAAGCACAAAATAAAAGATTCCTACGGGAACTATTGTTCGTAAATACACGGGGAAATATTGAAGAAAACCTAATTGATATTCAATATCAAAGTAATAAACAATATCCATCGAAAGTACAATAGACGCTGCAAAAATGGCTAATGCTAAATACCTGTTTGCTTTGGATCTCAATCTATTATTAAAAAATAAGATCAATGCTAATAACAAGCCATGCATGCTTGACATCAGAACCATTGCAGTTCCAAAACCGTCCAAAAAAGATTCTTGATCTATCATTAGGTTAGTTTAGCTAACAATCAAATGTAGAGAATCCTAATTGGATTATCAATTTAAATCAAGCAACATGATGATATCTTACATCTTTTTTCATGTAACTATGAACAACACCTATCTTTCGTAATTCATCTAAAACAGAATATAATTTTAAGATATGAGGAATATTTTTAGCTTGATTTAATATTTCTTCACTTGTTAAATGCTCGTTATTCAATATTGATAAAACTGATTCTTGTTTCGAAGTAAATTTTTGGTAATTCATGATCATTTAATTTGATACGATAAAAGTAATCTCTCAATTATAATCAGACAAGGGGAAAAAGACTGGAATTCAGTTTCTTTATATGAATGGTAAGAAAGTATCGATGAATTGAAAAAATAAGATTAGAAAAGATATACATTAATAAAAATACTTTTAGGTAAGCAGTGTTTTATCTTGAAATTTAAGGTTAAATCGAAAAAAACACCTAATTACAATATTTATAACTTACTGAAAACAAAACAAGTACCACACATCCCTATAATTGACTAGGTATAAATACCTGTTTCTTAAACCTTACGGTTTACCTCATTCAGGGTTTATTAAAAAACTTATATATTGCACCATCAGTTTTAAACTGTAAATCAACTAAACAAACAACCTAGAAAAGAAAAAGTACCAATGAAAAAAATCACTCGCGGATTGCTATGTTCGCTTATGGTTCTGTTTCTTGTTTCATGCTCTAATGAATCAATTAAACCAGAATCAATCGAAAATCGAATTTTAGAACTTCTTGAAAATTCATCTTTAGATCGCAATGTACTTATTATAACCAAAATTACTGATGACGAAATAGAGTATGTCATTAAAGACGGTTTTGAGTATGGATTCACCAATAAAGCTATAGGCGATGAAATTTGTAGAGGACAAGGACTATCTTATGCAAGATGCTTAAACAATGCATGGGAAGCAGGGCTTTGTCTTTTAACTTACAAAGATGGAGATGATTTTGTGGCTGAAGAAGCTGAATGTCCTTCAGGTGGTGGTAGTGGTGTATATTAAGATTTAATATACACACTTTAAGAATTATCTATTTTTTTTTACAAGCATATAAGAAGTGCCATATACTGGGTGGCTTAAAGAATCTATTCTATATTGATTATAAATTACTTTTGAGCCACTTAAATTAAGCTCATCTTTAATATACGACAACCAATCAGAACGATCTATTAATGTACTATCTAGGGATAGTACACCGCTTAGATTAAGGTTATCTATTTTTGCGCCACTCAAATCTGCTCCTTTCATATTTACCCCACTTAATTTTAAATTAAGATTTGCATTATAAAAATAAGTATCGGTTAATTGTGCCCCTCTTAAATTAACTCCCTTTAAGTCCGCATCTTTAAAATTAGCATTCTGCAAATTAGTATTGCTTAAATTAGCACCTATTAAACTAGCTTTTACCATATAAGCTCTAGTCAAATTAGCCCCGCTCAAATTAGCGTTATTCATATTTGCTCTTATTAGTATTGCTTTTTCTAAATTTACATGACTTAGATTAATAGAATCTAAACTTATTTTTCCTAAAATTGAAGTTGAAAGTTCAGCATAACTAAAGTCGCTTTTCTTTACAATTCGATCTATAAAAAAAGTGCTATCCATCTCACTTTCGTATAAAGAAAGTAACAATTGCCCTCTCTCTGGGCTTAGAGGGTTTTCAATAAGACTATCATTTTCTAAATATCTATAAGGTTTCATAGCTTTTGAAAGGCTAATAATACGCCCTACCAAAGTATTGGATAAAATTCGCTTAGTATTCCCTTTATCTTCTAATTCTGTATTGATATCACTTAACACTTCTCCCATGATAAACATTTGAGAAGAACGCCTTGATGCCTCAGCTAAATGAGTTTGCTGTATTATTCTCTCATTTTGAACCTCAAAAAGCTTGTTTTGATTGTCTAACAAATCTGTTTGCTTGTACATAAAATACAATGACATTACTCCAACCGAACCTACAACTAGAACTGGAGGGCTTAGAAAAAACCATAAAACTGCTCTTCCAGAGGCTTTACGTCTAGGGTCACTCTTATTTTTCCATTTCTTCTTCCTAGACCTAAAATTTAAAAAGATTTTAAGAGGTCTATGCTCTTGCTCTAATAATTTTGCTTCGTGACGTATAAATTCATTCTTTATATCATCTGACACCTTTTTCTCTGACATTTTCTGGTAATTATTTTACATTAAAAATATAACATTTTCAATTCATAAATATGTGGAAAACCGCATTTTAAAATGCGGTTTTCCACACGTTTATCTCGTTAAAAAAAACTTAACAATACTGCTCTTAGTTTATCTATACTACATAAGCAATAAGTATGTAGAGTTTATAGTAATCTAAATTTTTAGATTAAACTCTAACGATGTTAAAAGTTTAATTGACAATATACTACATCATAAAAAAAATAGCAATACCCATTAATGGGGGAATTTTCAACTCCCCAAAAACAAGGATATAGGTTTTATTTTCTGGAAGGTTGAAATGATTGATAATCTTTAGAATAATCATGATTTAAAATTATCTAAGAAGTGATTTTTTAAGTAAGATATAGAGGGGGTATAACAATAATAAGTTAACCCCTAAAACGTCACCAAAAAACTCGTTTACAAATCTTGATTTAATTTCCTCCTCTTTAAGTAATTCTAATTTTCCTGAAGTTAATTCATCATTTAAACCTTTAAGAATTCCTTTTATATATTTTATGTTTGGAACATTCGACAGTTTAAAGTCATATAAGTGATGTGAAAGGAATCCTTCTGTAAATAGTACCTTCATCTTTATCGTTTTTTAATAAATGTAATCAATAATGGTTACATTTATTAAGTGATTTTCAACTATATCTAAAAATCAACTTCATACAACACTAAAACATGTACCTATTCTGTACCCAATAAAAAAACCGAGATTTTAAAATCTCGGTTTTCTCTTATTGTACAGGCGGAGAGACTCGAACTCTCACACCTCGCGGCACTAGATCCTAAGTCTAGCGTGTCTACCAATTCCACCACGCCTGCAACTTCGCTGAAATAATTTTCAGCACCTGTGCTGAACCCGTTTCAGTATTCGGATTGCAAATATAAGCATTCAACTGAAAATGCAAAGCTCTTTCATCGGAATTTTCTTATTTTTGAAATTCCTTAAAAACATACCATGTCAGACATAAAAAACTATATAGAAACTCACAAACAACGTTTTATTGATGAGTTGATCGAATTATTAAAAATTCCTTCTGTAAGTGCAGATCCTGCCTACAATCAAGATGTTCTAAACACCTCCGTAGCGGTAAAAGAAAGCTTAGAAAAAGCAGGATGTGATCATGTTGAAATTTGTGAGACTCCTGGATACCCTATTGTGTATGGAGAAAAAATCATTGATGAAAGTCTGCCTACAGTTTTAGTATACGGCCATTATGATGTACAACCAGCAGATCCATTAGAATTATGGGATTCTCCAGCTTTTGAGCCTGTCATTAAAAAAACAGATATTCATCCTGAAGGAGCCATTTTTGCTCGTGGTTCTTGTGATGATAAAGGACAAATGTACATGCATGTAAAAGCTATGGAATACATGACCTCAACAGAAAACCTTCCTTGTAATGTGAAGTTTATGATTGAAGGGGAAGAAGAAGTGGGATCAGAAAGTTTAGGATGGTTTGTAAAGCAAAACCAAGAGAAATTAGCCAATGATGTTATCTTAATTTCTGATACCGGAATGATTAGTAACACACAACCTTCAATCACAACTGGATTACGCGGATTGAGTTATGTGGAAGTAGAAGTAACTGGGCCAAACAGAGATTTACACTCAGGATTGTATGGAGGTGCTGTTGCAAATCCAATCAATGTACTTACAAAAATGATTGCTTCTTTGCATGATGAAAATAACCATATTACCATTCCTGGTTTTTATGATAAAGTTGAAGAACTGTCAAGAAATGAAAGAGATGAAATGGCCAAAGCTCCTTTCTCTTTGGAAGATTATAAGAAAGCGTTGGATATTGAAGATGTATACGGAGAAACGGGATACACTACCAATGAAAGAAATTCTATTCGCCCTACCCTCGATGTGAATGGTATTTGGGGAGGATATATTGGTGAAGGAGCTAAAACTGTCATCGCTTCTAAAGCCTATGCTAAAATTTCGATGCGATTGGTTCCGAATCAAGATTGGCATGAAATTACAGAACTGTTTTCCAAACATTTCGAAAGCATTGCTCCAAAATCGGTAACAGTAAAAGTAACTCCTCACCATGGGGGACAAGGATATGTAACTCCTATTGACAATATTGGCTACACAGCTGCAAGCAAAGCGTACGAACAAACTTTTGGAAAGACTCCTATTCCGCAAAGAAGTGGAGGTAGTATCCCTATTGTTTCTTTGTTTGAAGACGAATTAAAAAGTAAAACTATTTTAATGGGATTTGGATTGGATAGTGATGCAATTCACTCACCGAATGAACATTTTGGAATTTTCAACTACCTTAAAGGGATTGAGACTATTCCGTATTTCTATCAATATTTTACAGAATTATCTAAATAAAAACAGTCTAGAATCATGTCCGGTCGAGCGCAGTCGAGACCTTATTTTTATCAACAGTATAGATATGTATGACCTCTCGACTGCGCTCGAGGGGACATTCTATATATTTCAAATTTATTAGACTATTTTTTATTTCAGTATATATGCTTTTTTAACAAAGTCTATTTCGGGATATTTTGTTCGAATGAACTTATTCCCATATTTATTAATAGAATCTTGTTTGTACCCAAGCTTGTCTCCATACTTTCCATAGAACTTTTCAATGTTTTCTTTCCCTGAAGTAACTTTTGCGATGACTGGAAAACCTTTTACACCAGAATAATCTAACTCATCTAGTCGTTTGTTATCCTTTAAATTAATAAAAATCTGTGTCGTTCTAGATCTCACACCTCCCCTTGCAAAAGAAATCGTCATATAATCATTCGATTGAAGAACGGGTTCATCATCAACTCCAACATCTTTCCAAGCTTTATTAACAATACTATCATTGGTAATTCCAAATTGTGCAACAAAACCTGGAACGACCCTAAAAATTGGCACGTCGTTATAAAACTCATGCTTAATCAATTGGTACAAACGATCTACACCTGCTGGCGACCATTCTCTCTTTGCTATAATGTCAAAGTTCCCTTGTGTAGTTTCAAAACGTGCCGTAAACGTTTCAGGAGCTAGCTCTTTTGTCCATTTCTCTTTGAATACTTTTTTACTACATGATGAGATCACAACAATCATCAAAAGGAGTACAATTTTTTTCATAATAATTAAGGTCTAATTTTTGTAGGTACCAAAGATATTAAAATCCTAAAGAAGAAAATAAATTCTACATTTGTAGAATGTAAAATCATTATTAAATCAATGAAATTCAATCTAAACACAATTTTCTTAGTATTCATACTATTTCTATCTTCTTGCAAAGAAGGAAAACAAAAAAATCAAATAGAGAAGAAAACTAAATCAAATAGAATTGTTTTAATTTCTATAAATGCGCCAGAAAAGTATATACATATAATAAAACAAGATAGTTTAGGTAAAATACTAAAAGACAGTTTGGGGCCAAGAGCATATTCAAAAAAAAATGGGTTCACGTATCTAGATTATATGAACAATGTTAAAACTTGGCAACCAAAACCAAATATTCAAGACACGTTAACAATTGAATGCTACTCTGAATATCTCGAATTATCTACCAATAATTTTTTTACCTCTATAAATGAATCCTTTTTGGTGAAAAATGGAGATACAGTTGTTTTTAGGTACAAACATAAAATTCCAAAAGCAGAAGTTAAAAACAGAAAAGTAAATGATATTGAATTAAATTATAATAGCTATAGACTTAGAAATTTATTTGATAATAAGTACACAAGTCACTATTTGGTTATTGGAAATCTCTTTCTTAGTGAAGACGTTAAAGGATTTGATCAAAGAATGATTCACTACTATATGCAAGCAAAAAATGATTATCTCAAAGAGATTAAACTTCTAGACTCTTTGCATAATTCAAACACTATTTCTAAAACAAATTATCAGTATAGAAAGGATGCTTTAAACATGTTAATGGAAAAGCATAAAAATCTTAAGTCCATAAAAAAATGGACAAAGCAAAATAGAACTTTAAAAAAAGAGGAAGCAATAGAGCAGAGTTATAGATTTAATTTATCTAAAACAGATTCTTTAATGAAATTTTCATCCTTCAGGTTTTATTTAAATCATATTTCAAAATATGATTTAAACTTCATTAATGAAAACAATGGAAATTCTGGCAGCTATTATATTGATTCAAGAATTCGTTTTGACTCTATCCTAAAAGATAAACGATTCAATCAAACTGCAAAAAATTTTCTACTATTTAATACCTATCATGGAATTGGGCAAAATTTTAGAGTTAATGACAAGGAAAAGTATTTTAAAAAACTACAAGAGAATACTACAAATGTTGAAAAACTAAAAGAACTACAAAAGGGATATAAGCTAGACTTTAGCAAATCAGATAAATTAGTTTTAACAAGCATAAAGAATGATACAATTACATTATCTAATCTATTGAAAAACAATAAAGGAAAATGGTTGTATGTAGATTTTTGGGCTAGCTGGTGCGCTCCTTGTCGAAAAACTATGCCTGCATCACGTAAATTAAAGAAAGAATTAGAAAATGATAATCTAACTTTTATCTATTTAGCATTAAATGATAAAAAAGAAAACTGGAAAAAGGCCATCATTAAAGATTCCATACAAGATGCTCAACACTATTTTATAGAAAATGGAAATACATCAATAGTCATTGAAGATTTATTTATTAAAACAATTCCTCATTATATTATTTATAATCCAGAAGGCAAGATTGTTAACGGGAATGCTAAAAGACCAGGAGAAGGAGCTAGAAGGCAAATTAAAAACTTTATAGATCAGCATAAAAAATAACACTCTACATTTGTAGAGTATAGATTTTTATTCTATATTTGTAGAGCATAAAATATCAACCATGATTCAATTACCAAAAACAGAAGAACAATTAATGCAATATTTATGGAAGCGCAATAAGGCTTTTATGAAAGATCTATTAGGGGATTTTCCAAATCCAAAGCCTGCAACAACAACAGTTGCCACTTTATTAAAGAGGTTGGCAGATAGAGGCTTCATTAGTTATAAAGTACAAGGAAAATCTCGAGAATATTTTCCTTTGGTAAAGAAATCAGATTATTTTTCGAATCATGTAAATGGATTAATTAAAAATTTCTTTAACAACTCTGCAAGTCAGTTTGCTTCCTTTTTCACTAAAGAAACTGATTTAACAAATGATGAGTTAGAAGAGTTACGTAAAATTATAGATCAACAAATCAAAGAGAACAAAAAATGATTTTATATATAGCTAAATCTGGTTTGTGCTTAGCACTATTACTTGTCTTTTACCATCTGGTTTTAGAGCGAGAAAAAATGCACCGTTTCAATCGTTTTTATTTATTAGGAAGTGTTTTATTCTCTTTTCTAGCTCCATTATTTATTATTTACATAGAAGCACAACCTGAGCTTATTCAAATGATTCCTAATACAAATGCTACTGCATTTCCTGTTAATGAATCAGTAACAATAGTAACACCTATAGATCAATCAATCGATTTCACAACATATTTGCTTTATGCATACATAACAGTTTGTGGAATCCTATTAATTCGATTCGGAAAAAGTTTGTTTGATATTGTACGTAAAACATTTGTCAATGATATTGTAAAGCATGAAAAAGCAAAAATCGTTCTAGTAAACGATAATATTCTACCGCATTCTTTTTGGAATTATATTTTTATCAATAAAGAAGAATATGAGGCTAAAAAGGTGGAGACAGAACTTTTCACACACGAACTCACCCATGTTACACAAAGACATACTATAGATGTGTTACTAATAGAAGCACTACAGGTAGTCTTTTGGATCAACCCTTTCTTTTTTCTTTTAAAGAAAGCCATTCAATTGAATCATGAATTTTTAGCCGATGACAAAGTCATTGCTTCTCATAAAAATATTCCCAAGTATCAACATCTATTGTTAGACAAAGCTGCTTGGAAAAACAAATATTACTTGGCCAGTAATTTGAATTATTCACTCACAAAAAAAAGATTATTAATGATGAAAAAACACAATTCAAAGTCCACCATTCTTTTAAAGAAGTTGGCAATTGTGCCTTTGTTGACTGGTCTCGTATTTTTATTTGCGGATCGAGTTGAAGCACAATCGAAAGAAGTTGTAGAAGTTGTAGAAGTGCCAGTAGCATCTTCGGAAGCGACTCCTGAACAGATGGATACTTATAAATATCTTCTTAAAATTACAGAAACAACAAAACTGTATGAAATGGAAGACATAGGAAAGATGAGATACATTAGAGCTCAAATGTCTGATGATCAAAAAAAATCTGTAAAAAACGTTGACGATCTATTACCACATCCTCAAATTCCAACAAGAATAAGTGCAAAGAATTTTGAAAAAATTAAAAACGCTAAAAAGTTTGCGGTTTGGATAGATGGAAAATCTATTAATAATAAAGAACTAGAAAAATACAGTTCTAAAGATTTCTATTCTTATTTTAAAAGTTTTGTACACGAAAATGCAAGATCTAAATCGCACCCACAAGATTATCAAGTAAGCCTTTACACAGAAGACTATTTTAAGAACAACATCCTATTAAAGCCAAAAGACCCAAAATCAAAAATGGTTTTAAAAGAACATGTAAATGGAGGTCCCTATCCTATAAGCGCTAAAACCTATGAGAAAATTAAAAACTCTAAGTTATTTACTGTCAAAATTGATGGAAAAAAAGTCCGTAATTCTGTACTAAAGAAATATACTGCTAAAGATTTTGTGAATCATACAATCCTTAGACCGATGCCTAATTCTAAATACCCTAAACCTAAGGTAATTTACTCTCTTATGACCGAGGCATACTATCAAAAATACAAAAAGAAGTATGCGAATATTCCTCCGCCACCTAAGCCTGTAAAAATAGAGGTTGTAGAAGTAGCTACTTCAGCTAGTGAGTCTCAAATGAAAGAGTACAAAAAATTTGAAACATTTTTCTCTAGTAATGTAAAAAATAAAGTTATTAAAGTAACGGATTTTAAAAGAGTTCAACATATTTATAAATCAATGTCGAGTTCTCAAAAGAAATCTGTAAAACATTATAGTGATTTTCTCCCTCCGCCTCCAAAACCTGAGAGAATTGAAGTAATTGAAGTTCAAAAGAAACTTCCACCTCCACCTCCAAGAAAAAACGGATATGAGGAAGAAGAGATAGAAGAAATTGAGGAAGTCGAGGAAATTGAAGAGCGACCAGAAATTGAAGAGATCGAAGAAAAAGAGATTCTTGTTAAAGATTTGAAAGAAGTTTCTGAAGTAATAGAAGAAAGAGAAGTGGTCGATGTACTCGAAGAAAGAGAGGTAATCGATGAACTTGAAGAAAGAGAAGTGATTGATGAGCTTGAAGAAGTTCAAGAAGATCCAAAATTTCATAAAGGATGGTATATCACAATAGATGGTCAGCGTTATTACTACACATTTGATAGAAAGGAGAGAATCGCTCGATACTATAAGAATGGAAAGTTTGTCAATTTAGACATCATAAAAGAATACAAAAAGAAACACAAGATCTTTGAGAAGTTGAAAAAGAATGGGAAACATTATGTTTTTAAATCTAAAAAAGATAAAAGAAAAATTGATCAAGAGTTTTCTGATTTAGGAGGCATGTATTTTAGAATGTCTAGAAAACAAAAGAATGCAGTTCCTTATCCTAATAACCCAAGAAAACCTTACTTAAAGTTGGTAAAAAAAGATGGGACTGTTTATTATAAAAAAAGAGCTGAACTGACAGATGAAGATCAAGGGAATATTCCACCTCCACCTCCTACTATACTAAAACCAGGAACAAGCAAAGAGGACATTAAAAAAGCAAGAAAAGCTTATGATGAATGGGCTAAACGTTTAAAACTAATTAAGAAAGACCAATAGTCATTTATAACATACAATAAACACTAAGCCATTTCTTAGGAAATGGCTTTTAACTTTCTCTTAAGAAACAAATTGATAGCTAGAGCGTTATAATTAGACAACCAACCCAAAAACTGTTTCCCTGTGCTTAAAAATTTCTTCTTACTCTGTTCCGGTATCGATCTAAAATTAATAGACACTTGTTCTAATGGAGAACAAAATAAGTACGCTGGTATTGGTGCTACAGTGTTCTTCACTGCTGTGATGGCAACACTTGCTGCTAGTTATGCCTTATACACTGTCTTTGACAACATCTACACAGCACTATTTTTTGGGCTTATTTGGGGATTATTGATTTTTAACCTAGACAGATTCATTGTTTCAACCATCAAGAAAAGCAATTCGAAATGGAAGGAATTATTGCAAGCGACTCCGCGACTTATTCTTGCGATGATTATTGCTGTCGTGATTTCTAAACCTTTAGAGTTGAAAATTTTTGAGAAAGAAATCAATCAGGTGTTATTGACAGAGAAGAATCAAATGACATTGGAAAACAAAGAACAAATTGCAAAACAATTTGAACCAGAAATTGCAAAACTTAATAACGGAATTAAAGCATTAAAAGAAGAAATTGCAACCAAGGAAACTGAAGTAAATGGTTTATATGAAACCTATATTGCTGAAGCTGAAGGAAGACAAGGCACGTTACTTCTGGGAAAAGGCCCCGTCTATCAAGAGAAAAGAGACAAACACGATGCTGTTTTATTGGCATTGAATCAACTAAAACAAGACAACAACAACAAAATATTGAATAATGAAGCTGCCATTGGGAAATTGCAAGCTGATTGGAAAAATGCAGAAGTAACCACACAGCCTATTATTTCTAACTTTGATGGTTTTATGGCCCGGATCAATGCATTAGGCAAACTTCCTTGGCTTCCTTCTTTCTTTATCTTTTTATTGTTTTTAGCGATTGAGACTGCTCCTATTTTTGCAAAACTAGTTTCTCCTAAAGGCGAATACGATTATAAATTAGAAGATGAAGACACAGCAATTAAAAACTGGGTAGCACAACAAGTAGATCAAAGAAATCAACTATTAGATTCAGATGTAGTGATTAATGGAAAAGTCTATAAGGATATTCAAGAAGACGAAGATGTCTATGCGTATAAACGTAAAAAAGCACAAGAGTTGATGAATGCCCAAGCAGATGCTTTCTATAAGAAGCAACAGAAACTATTGTAAATTACTCCTTCTCAGACATTTTCTTGACGTAGTCAGTAATGATTACAATCTGTGTAGGACCTACCTTTCCTTCTATGTATTTTGCATTTTCATGATCCAATGATATTCTGCGAACCGCTGTACCTTGTTTGGCCACCATACTAGATCCTTTTACTTTTAGGTCTTTGATTAAGACAACACTATCTCCAGCTTGTAAAATGGCTCCGTTTGCATCTCTATGAATGATTTTTTCACTTTCTTCTAGATGCTCACCTGTTTCTTTTGCAAAGCGTAAATCGTCATCTTCCAAGTATAACATGTCTAACAAATCTTGAGGCCATCCTTCTTTTCTTAAACGAGATAACATTCTCCATGCCACAACCTTTACAGCTCTATGCTCAGACCACATACTATCATTTAGACACCTCCAGTGATTTGCATCGGTAGCTTCGGGGTTTTCAATTTGGTTTCTACACACATCACATACTAGAATGCTTCCATCTACTCCACCTGTTGAAGTTGGCTGAACTTCATAAATTTCTAAATTACTTTTCGATGCACACAATTCGCATTGATTTCCGCTTCTATTCTCAAGATCTTGTTGTAATGCCATTTTAATATTTTAGTGGCGTAAAAGTACATTTTTAATTTTATCATGCTATTTTTATCTCATGATTTTAGAAACGCAACGACTTGTCATTACTGAACTAACTATTCAAGATACTCCTTTCTTTTTCGAACTTGTAAATGATGAAGATTGGAAGCGTTTTATTGGCGATCGTAACATAAATACACTTAAAGATGCTGAAGATTATCTAACTGAAAAGATGATTCCTAGCTATAAAAAATGGGGATTTGGTTTTTATTTAGTTTCTGAAAAAGATTCTGGAACTCCTCTTGGCATTTCTGGGTTTGTTGATAGAGAAAGTTTAGATTTTATTGATGTCGGATTTGCCTTTCTACCTATTGGAAGAAGAAAAGGTTATGGATATGAATCTACTAAAGCGTTAATAGAATACGGAAAGCAAAACTTACAGCTTGACACCCTCCTAGCAATCGCAAACAAAGACAATGTTCGTTCTCATCTCCTATTAAAAAAATTAGGATTTCGTTTCTCAAAACACACCACACTGTATGATGAAGATGAAGAAATTTGTCTGTTTACAAATCAGAAGTTCATATAAAAAGTTCTTTTCAAACTCAGGTTCAGATTTAGATTCGAATTCAGTTTCAGTTTCAATTTCAATTTCAATTTCAATTTCAATCAACCTCTAAAGAAGTAAATTGAAACGACGTTCCGTCAAATAATCCCTTGTCACTTAACTTCAATGAAGGAATAACCAACAAAGCCATAAAGGACAACGTCATATAAGGTGCTCTTAAAGTGCTTCCATAATCTTTCGCTAATTGATCTAGCTTTGCATAAGCTTCTCCAATAACTTCAGCTGGTTGATCACTCATAATTCCAGCAACGGGTAATGAAACTACTTTTTCTGTCGTATCATTTACTGCGCACACGCCTCCTTTATTTTCAATTAGTAAGTTGACTGCTTTACAAATTAGTTCATCCGAGACTCCTACTGCAATAATATTATGAGAATCGTGTCCAACTGAACTTGCTATTGCGCCTTCTTTTAATCCGAAATTCTTGATAAAAGCAATCGAAGGTTCTGAGTTTTTATATCGGTTTACAACTGTCATTTTTAAAACATCAGCATCAATATTCGAAATTAAATTTCCGCCTTCGATCAAACTATCGACTTCAATTTCGTTCGTCACCAATTCGCCATCCAATGCTTCAATCACACGAATTTTATCGGCATTAGATTGAAACTCAAAATCAGAAGGATTCTTTTGATCCGTTTGAAAGTTATTTAGCACTTCAAAATCAACATGCTTAACAAAAGATTCTCCATCTTCAGCAACTAATTCTCCATTGATATAGGTTTGTAAAACATTAAAGTTTTCTAAGCTTTCTACCACAACAAAATCGGCATTGTCTCCTGTATTTAATAAACCAACATCTAAATTGTAGTGTTTTACTGGATTAATGCAAGCCGCTTGCAATACATGAAAAACATCCATTCCTTTTAAAACAGCCCTTCTACATAATTGATTGATATGCCCCAATAGTAAGTCGTCTGGGTGTTTATCATCAGAACAAAACATCATGTTTTCATAATGTGTTGGCAACAAATCAATCAATGCTTCAAAATTCTTAGCAGCACTCCCTTCTCTAATGATTACCTTCATACCTTTTTGTAACTTTTCTAAACCTTCTTCATAGGTAAAACATTCATGATCTGTAGAAATTCCCGCTGCGATATACCTTGTTACATCATCGCCTCGTAACCCAGGAGCGTGACCATCAATAGGCTTGCCATAGTGCTTCGCCCAAGCAATTTTCTTCATCACCTCTTCGTCTTCAAATAACACTCCAGGATAATTCATCATTTCTGCCAGGTATTTGATATCAGGGTTTTCCATCATCTTTTTAATATCCTCAGAATCAATAACAGCGCCAGCACTTTCAAAAGAAGTTGCAGGCACACAAGAAGGAGCTCCGAAGTTAAATTTCAAGGGTACTTTCTTCCCATTTTCAATCATAAAATCGACACCTTTTACTCCTAGAACGTTGGCAATCTCATGTGGATCAGAAACAGTTGCTATAGTTCCGTGAGTAACCGCAATCTTAGCAAACTCAGAAGGGACAAGCATAGAGCTTTCAATATGAATATGGGCATCTACAAAACCTGGTAGAATATATTTCTCAACGATATGTTCAGACTTCCGAATGGCAATGATTTTACCTTCTGCAACCTCAACTTCTCCTTTAAAAATTTGTCTGTTTTGTATGTCTACAATCTTACCCTGAATTTTCATCTCTATAATTTGAAGCTAAATTATAAAGAAATTCATCTGCTTCTATTAAAATTCTTGGTTAATTGTTTAAAGAACTCCGAAAGGATTCTCTAATGAATGCATTGGTTTTGTAAACCATTGAGGGCCTTCAGAGGTCATATAAATATGATCTTCATGGCGAATTCCAAATTCATTTGAAACACAAATCATTGGTTCATTACTAAAACACATTCCTTCTTTTAAAAGAGTCTTATCATTACGAACAATATAAGGCCATTCATGAATATCCAACCCTATCCCATGCCCTGTTCTATGTGGCAAGCCGGGAAGCCTATAATCGGGTCCTAATCCATGTTTCTCTAATACAACCCTAGAAGCAATATCTACAGATTCGCAAGTGCTTCCCAATTGAGCGGCTTCAAAAGCTGCTTGTTGTGTTTCCTTTTCTATATTCCAAATTCTTCGTTGTAAATCACTAGCTTTTCCAAAAACATAAGACCTTGTAATGTCTGAGATATAATCATGAATGATACATCCAGTATCAATAATCACCGAATCATTGGCTTCTAAATTCTTTGGTTTTTTAACTCCATGGGGAAATGACGTATCAACTCCAAACAACACAATACAAAAATACGATCCTGCTGGAGCTCCATATCGTATATGAGCTTCATGTATAAACTCAGTAACCTCTTTGGAACTAATTCCTACTCTTAAAATTCTTGCAGCCGCTTTTTGAACTTCTAACGTGATGTCCATCGCTGCTTGCATAATAGCAATCTCTGCTTTCGACTTGATCATCCTGCACCCCGCAGTTACAGGTTTTGCATTGACCAAAACAAAATTGTTTGTCGCTTTTAAAATTCCATCCGTAATAAAAAAAGGAGTCGCCTCATCTATCAATAAGTTTCCAGAGGTAATTTGATGATTTGCTAAGATTTTAATTAAAAGGTCATACGGGTTTTCATGCTCTTCCCAGCAATGCACCTTCCCTTCTACTAACATGAAATCTAAAATGGTTCCTTTTTCAAACTCTGGTGCTATGTAATGTACTTCTCCAGAGGCTAAAATAATTGCGCCTACTATTCGTTCACTTGAATTCCACTTGGTTCCTGTAAAGTAATATAGGTTTGTACCAGCATGAACATACATTGCCCTAGCATTCTCTTCTTTGATTAGATGAGTTGCTTTCTGAATTCTTTGTTCGAATTCTAATTTTTGAATAGGTTGTACTGTATCTATTCTTGAAGTTATTTTATCTAATTCAATTGCTGCTGTAGAGCCACCAATTCCTGTCATCTTCTTTTAGTTTGTAGGGGTGATTTTAGCTTCTTTTCCTAGCCAAGTTTGTAATTTATCGTATATTTTTTGCTGGTCTTCTTTGGAGAAGTGTTTAATTCTAGTACCATGATCTGCTCCTTCTAAAACCATTTTTAAAGCATCAACTGATTCTTTAGGATTCGGTGAACAAGCTCCCCAAGGATCATACTCTCCGTAAATATATAAGATTTCGTTTCCTTTATTTTCTACATAATCTCTTACCTCTTTTATATAATTTGGATTGTAACTCAAGTCCATATCCTGAGGACCAAAACAAGCCAACGAAGAAGTTTTAACATGCTCCAATAAATTCTTCACTGGTTTTAGGTCATACCCATAATATCCTAATTCGGTCATGTGTTGATAGAAAGAAGGCAGGTAATGATGAACACCAGCATCACTAAACAAATAGAATCCTGAAACTCGATTTAAATAGGCAAACAATTCTTTTGGGCTTGCTTTTTCATTTGGAATCTCTTCACATTTGCTTCCCCATTGCCAAAACGAAAATGGAAACTCTAACACAGAATGCTCCAAAGCTTCATCAATAGGTATTTTTGTAAATGACATATTCTTAGCAGCTGCATTATCTCTCAATGCAACCATAATTTCTTTTCTGTTTTTTAGAATAGCTCTTTGAAATTGAACAATCTTTGTTCTACATTCATCTGTTCCTACAGAATTGATCAATTCATTTGTTCTTGGATCTTCTTGTGTGTTAATCAATGGAGCCACATAGGGAACAGCAACATCCATATCTTTTGGATACTTCGACTTATAAATTAAAACGGTTTCTCCTCCTTTGCTAATCCCTGTAGAAATCCATTTTTTTTGATACAGTTGCTTCAACTTGCTTACTATAGCGTGATAATCTTCAACGGCTTGGTCATTGGTTAAATATTCCCATGGAATTGGGTTGGGTCTCGATTTTCCATAAAATCGATATTCAACCATCACTTGGTTTGAGTTTAGAACTTTACTTAATTCATAGGTTTGATGCCTTGCATTATATCCTTCAGTAACCAAAACAGTTGGTGACTTGTAATCGTAATGTGAAACATATATATAATGTTCAAAAGTTCCTTTGTCAGGATTTTTATGATCTAATGGTTCTTGAATTATTAACTGGTATGCTTCAGTAAAATGATCATTTACTTTAATCGAATCTATTTTTGCTTTAGGAAACAAGGTTTTCAGTTGTTCTTGAAAAGAGATTCCTTCTAATTTTTCACCCTCCGAGTTACAGGAAGAAAGGATAGTCCCTATGAATAAGAATATAAAGAGTTTTTTAAGCATGTTATTTCAGTTTTAATTTTTTAAAGTTACTATATCTTTTCACTACAACTTGTACTAAGTTATCCAACTGTCATACTATTTTACGAATTTATAAACCAATATAGAATTAAAAGCATGCTTTTAGTTACTTTTAACTTATGGATAATATCGTACTCATTAACGATGATTTTGTAGAGAATCACACAAGCTTTCCTGAGCTTATTTCAGAAATAAAAACAGGGTTTTCTTCTCGAAAAACTATGGTTCCCATGAGGCACCATCATGATTTCCCTAATCCAGAAGTAAATGCAGATTCTACGTTATTACTAATGCCTGCATGGAATCCAAGTACTAATGCTGGTGTGAAAATTGTGACAATTAGCCCTGAGAATACACAGTTTGATTTACCTTCTGTTCAAGGGACTTATATTTACCTCGATGCCAAAACTGGTTTACTAAAAGCCATTCTAGAAGCAAAAAAGATGACCGCTAAAAGAACTGCTGCTACCTCTGCTTTAGCATCCTCATATTTATCAAAGAAAGATGCTTCATCACTTTTAATTATTGGAACTGGAGCACTTTCAGCTAATCTGATCAAAGCACACGCTTCAGTAAGACCAATAAAAGAAGTATACGTATGGGGAAGAGACTTTAAGAAAGCTCTTGAGATTTGTAGTCAATTACAGGATGAAACCTATAACATTTCAGCTGTTAAAAATATTGAAGACAAGATTTCAGATGTAGATATTATTTCTTGTGCTACATTATCAAAAACTCCTCTTGTTCATGGTCATTTGTTAAAAGAAGGTCAGCATATAGATTTGGTAGGAGCATACAAACCAGATATGAGAGAAGCAGATGATGATGCTATTACAAAAGCTTCTATCTATGTAGACACCTATGAAGGCGGACTCAAAGAAAGTGGAGATATTGCCATTCCTCTACAAAAAGGAATCATCACTGAGAAAGACATTAAAGGCGATTTATTTGATCTATGTGCAAAGAATGAGTCGATAGAAAGAGACAACAAACAAATTACCCTATTTAAATCTGTAGGACATGCTCTGGAAGATTTAATGGCAGCAAATTACTATTACAACCAATTTACGAATGAGTAAAACGTATCATAACATACTAAAGAACACTGAATTTGATGTGCCAAAAAATTGGTTACAAATCAAAACAATAGACATGCACACGGGAGGAGAACCTTTACGTGTTATTGTTGATGGTTTTCCTGAGTTGAAAGGGAATTCGGTATTAGAATATCGTCGCTATTGCAAAGAAAACTTTGATCATTTACGTACTGCATTGATGTTTGAGCCTCGTGGTCATGTAGATATGTATGGTTGTATTTTACTTCCTCCAAATGATGATGACGGAGATTTTGGAATCATTTTCTTACACAATGAAGGATACTCTACGATGTGTGGTCATGCAATTATTGCGATTTCTACACTAGCAGTAGAGATGAATTGGATAACAATCAAAGAAGGTGAAAATGAATTAAAAATTGATGCTCCCTGTGGCCGGATTCATTCATTTGTAAATGTAGAAGAAGGAAAAGTAGCTAGTGTCCGTTTTCATTGTGTTCCCAGTTTTGTTGTTGGTTTAGATAGAGAAGTTGACGTTGAAGGTTTAGGTATGGTTACTTATGATTTAGCCTACGGAGGAGCTTTTTATGCTTATGTTGACATGGCTAAAAACAATTTTAATTTTGACTTAACATCAGATTCCTATAGAGCATTAATATCAAATGGAATGGATATCAAGCATGCAGTAATGAAAGCTGACAAAGAAATCCTACACCCTTATGAAGAAGATTTAAGTTTTCTCTATGGGACTATTTTCATCGACAACAATCAACAGAACTCTGGTGCTGACAGTAGAAATGTGTGCATTTTCGCTGAAGGAGAAGTAGATAGAAGTCCAACTGGATCTGGCGTTTCTGGAAGAATGGCAATTCATAAAGCTCGAAAGGAAATTAATGATGGTAAAACCATGTCTATAGAGAGCATTACTGGTTCTGTATTTAAAGGATCTATAATTCGTGAAGAAGATTACGGTTCTTTTAAAGCAGTCATTCCGCAAGTAGAAGGAACGGCTCATATCACAGGAAAACAAACTTTTGTCATCGATCCAAATGATCCTATGAAAGATGGTTTTATTTTAAGATAATATGTTTTATAGCAAAGAATTTAAACATAATGATCCATTAAAAAATCACATTCATATTTTTAATGAAAATCTATCCTGTAAAATCTATCCTGATTTAGGCGCATCCCTACAAAGTTTGATTTCGAAAAACATTAAAATCATTTACGGAATTGATTCTTTATTGAAGCCATCAGATGTGTATACAATTCACCCATCCGCACTTTTGTTCCCATTTCCTGGGAGAGTAGAAAATGGAACTTATTTCTTCAATGAGAAAAAATATCAATTCGATCAAAACGAACAAGATAGAACCAATGCTATTCACGGATTGGTGGCGCATCAATCTTTTACATTAGTTCATTCAGAAACCACAAAAAACAACGCAACATTCAGTTTTCAATATTCTGCAAAGAATGCTGCTATTGGATTTCCTTATGATTTCGATTTCACAATTCATTATATCATTACTGAAAAACAAATTCTTTTAGATTTTGAAATCTTAAATACAGGGATAAAAACATTTCCTTTTGCTATTGGGTGGCATCCCTATTTTAACAGCAATCAACTATCAAAAGATACCTTAACGTTTCAAACTTCTCAAGAGGTTCTTTGCAATAAAGAAATGATTCCAACAGGAAAGAAAGAAATTGAGAATTTTAAAGACTTTACAATAAACAACACTCATTTTGATACTTGTTATGTTTTAAATCAAAATAACGTTACTCTCAACACTAAAAAGTATAAAGCTCAAATACAGATTGGCCATCAAAATCAACAATATTTACAAGTATTCACTCCCTCATCTAGAGATTGTATTGCTATAGAACCTATGAGCTGTATGCCAGATGCTTTTAACAACCGAGAAGGGTTATTAGAATTACCCCCTGATTCGGTTTATCATTATAAAGTTAATTTAAACTTAGAAGTTCATGATTAAATTCCCCTCCCTTATAATCCTTTTAATATTTGTCAGTTGTTCTTCAAAAAAAGAAGAAACAACAGATTACAATACTTTCAGTAAAAATGTATTAAACTATCGAATTACTCCAGAAGAAAAATTCGATAAAAACGGATTGATGTTTTCAGATCAAGGAGCTTGGTTTGCCTATGGTTTTTCTGGTTCCAATTTGCGCAAAAGTTATGAATTGAAAACTGGTTTTACAGGTCCTTTCTTAATGACACAACAGAATGGCGTTTGGTCTAGTAAAGCTATAACAGAATTGTCTATCAAAAATGTACAATGGCATTCACACCGAATCGATAGTTATGCAAGTCACTTAGTGCAATCATTTACTTCTTCCGAAATTAAATTGACACAGAAATTGGTTTTTCTTTCAGGTCATACAGCAATGATTCAATCGACCATTCAAAACAACACTGATAAAGAAATAACGATCGATTATGCATGGAAAACAAATCCAATTTTAGCTGATAGTTTGCAACTAGAACCTGGGAATAATGAGATTACAATTACCTCTTCCAAATCTGAAGCTGTAGGTCATATTCTTTTTCAAAATAAATCTGCTACTTTAAACCTCAAACCCAACGAATCAAATTCATTTGTAATTTCTCAATCTTTTATTTTTCCAGAATATGATTGGAATACAGAAAAAAACCTCATTGAGCAAACTCATTTTGATAAATTGTTGAGCAAAAGAGAAAATGAAAAAAACGAAGAATTAAAAAATCTAATCAACAATAGAAAACCTGAGTTTCAAGATTCAATATATGCTAGTGTTCTAGCAAAGGCTCAATTAACACTGCAAAACAACTGGCGTATTCCTGCTGGTGAAATTAAACACGAAGGGTTATTTCCAAGTTATCATTACAAATGGTTCAATGGATTTTGGTCTTGGGATTCTTGGAAGCATGCCGTTGGGTTGTCATTTTACAACACTGATTTGGCTAAAAAACAAATGAAGCTCATGTTTGAATTTCAAAATGAAGATGGTTTTGTAGCTGACTGTGTTTATAGAGACACAAGTATAGAAGCTCATAATTACCGAGACACAAAACCTCCACTATCTGCTTGGGCTGTTGTTCAAATTTACGAACGTGACAACGATTTAGAATTTGTACAATACATGTATCCAAAACTGAAGAAATATCACGAATGGTGGTACGCTAAACGAGATCATGATCAAGATGGTCTTTGCGAATACGGTTCTACAGATGGTAGTTTGGTCGCTGCAAAATGGGAAAGTGGCATGGACAATGCGATCCGATTTGACAATTCAAAAATTTTAAAGAACAGTGAAGGAGCTTATTCTTTAGACCAAGAAAGTGTGGATTTGAATAGCTATCTCTATGCAGAAAAATTATATTTAGCGATATTAGCAAAAGCTGTAAACAACGAAGATCATACAACCTATATAGCTGATGCTGAAAAACTAAAAATTAGTATTCAATCTCAGTTTTACGATGAAAACGATGGTTGGTTTTACGATACTAACCTAAAGGGAGATCAATTCATTAAAGGAGAAGGAAGCGAAGGTTGGACAGCTCTTTGGGCTAAAGCAGCTTCACAAGAACAAGCAGAAGCTGTAAAAAACAGAATGATGGATCCTAAAAAGTTCTATACGAAAGTTCCTTTTCAGACCATGAGTGCAGATCACCCTAAGTTTGACCCATTACGCGGTTATTGGAGAGGACCTAACTGGTTAGATCAAGCTTATTTTGGAGTAAAAGGTTTACGAAATTATGGGTTCAACAAAGAAGTAAATGAAGCCACAATACAGATTTTAAAAGGTGCTGAAGGACTTCTTGAAGAAGGAAAACCAATCCGTGAAAATTATCATCCAATTACAGGTCAGGGATTGCATGCAAAAAACTTTAGTTGGAGCGCTGCACACGTTATTATGTTATTAATGGATAAATAAGATGAGTTATCAAGATTTAAAAATATCTATTGAACAAGCAAAAGGAATACTCTTTTCTCTTTTTGATATCCAAGGGAAAATTACAGAATTACCTGGAGATGTCGATTTTAATTTCCGTGTTAAAGTAGAAAATGAAGACGGTTATATTTTAAAAATATCTCGGCCTGATCAAGATGAAAGTTATCTAAGTTTTCAACAAAGACTTCTTCAGCATTTAGAAGCATATCCTGAGATTACAGCTCCTAAAACAATTAAAAGCAAGAATGGAGAAACTACCTCTGAATATACAGACCTTAATGGAAATATTCGGAAAGTCAGATTGCTAACATGGATTTCTGGCAGGCTTCTAAGTGGTGTTAATCCACAACCGAATAGCTTACGTTCTAGTTTAGGAAGTAAATGTGGTATGTTAACCAAAGCCTTACAAAACTTTGATCATTCGGAAGCACATCGTCATTTCGAATGGGATGTAGCACAATCATTATGGACTAAAAACCATCTTGACCATTTTAATGAGCAACAGAGAAAAGTAGTTAGTCATTTTCAAACTGAGTTTGAAAGTAACTTGAACTCTTATGAACCGCTAAGAAAATCGGTTGTACATAATGATGCAAATGACAATAATGTTATTGTTTCTGAAGAATTGACGAACCCTATAGTAAAAGCAGCTATTGATTATGGAGATGCTATTTACACACAAACCATCAATGATTTAGCCATTACCTGTGCCTATGCAATCATGCATCATAATGATCCTTTAGAAGCTTCTCTAGCTATTATACAAGGATATCATTCCGAGTTCCAACTCAAAGAAGAAGAACTCTTTCATTTGTACAATGCAATTGCGATGCGTCTAGTGATTTCTGTAACCAAATCTGCTATCAATAAAGTAGAAGAACCAGACAATGAGTATTTATTGATTAGTGAGAAACCTGCATGGAATCTTCTCTATAAATGGCACGAAATTGATTCAAACTTTGCTTACTATAATTTCAGATACGCTTGTGGCTTTTGTCCACATCCTACAGAAGGAAAATTCAACGAATGGGCATCCAAACAAGATTTCTCGTTAACAGGTTTATTTCCAACCTTAAATAGAAATGACATCTGCTTGTTAGACTTAAGAATCTCTAGCAAATGGATTGGACATCAAACAGAGTTTAACGATTTAGATTTATTTCAATTTAAGATTGACAAACTACAACAAACTCATCCTAACAAAATTATTGCTGGTGGATATTTAGAACCTAGACCTATATATACATCTACAGCCTACGATAAAATAGGGAACTATGGTCGAGAAAGCAGAACTGTTCATTTAGGTATCGATTTTTGGTTACCGACATACACACCAGTTCACGCACTTTTTGATGGTGAAGTAGTAACCGTAGCTAATGATATTGGTGATAAAGAGTATGGCGGACTCGTAATTTTAAAACATCAGATAGAAGATTTTGAATTCTATACGCTCTACGGTCATAATACAGCAGAGAGTGCATTAAAGCATACCGTAGGAGACATTATTAATAAAGGGGATAAAATTACTGAATTAGCGAACTATCCTGAAAATGGAAATTGGGCTCCTCACCTCCACTTTCAGATTATGTTGTCGACCTTAAATTACAAAGATGATTTCCCTGGTGTAGCTTATCCAAATCAAGTTGACATCTGGAAAAGTATCTGTTTAGATCCAAATTTACTTTTCAAGATTGATACATTACAAACAAAAAAAGAAGCGCTAAATGAAGACTTAATATCCTATAGGAAACAGCATTTAGGGAAAAGTTTAAGTTTACAATACAAGGTTCCTATTAAAATGGTTCGTGGTAATGGAGCTTATTTAGTAGATGCATTGGGTAAAAAATACTTAGACACTGTAAATAATGTTGCTCATGTTGGTCACGAGCATCCATCAGTGGTTAAAGCAGGTCAAGAACAAATGGCTTTGATCAATACCAATTCCCGGTACCTTCATGAAAACATCAATTTATTTGCTGAAGAATTATTAGCAACCTTACCCCCTGAGTTAAGTGTGCTTCATTTTGTCAATTCAGGAAGTGAGGCTAACGAATTAGCCATACGAATGGCAAAGGCTGTTACAGGTCAGAAAGACATTATTGCATCGGAAGTTGGATACCATGGAAACAGTAATATGTGTATCGATATCTCTTCCTATAAATTTGATGGAAAAGGTGGAAAAGGAGCTCCAGAACATACCCACATCTTCCCACTGCCTGATTCCTTTAGAGGGAAATACAGAGGCGAAAATACAGGGCAAAAATATGTTGATGAAGTTCAATATCAAATTGATGAAGTGCACAAAAAAGGGAGAAATGTTGCTGCCTTTATTATTGAACCTATTATCAGTTGTGGCGGACAAGTAGAATTGCCTAAAGGCTTCTTACCTAAATCCTATGAATCCGTTCGTAATGCAGGCGGTGTTTGTATTTCAGACGAAGTACAAGTGGGTTGTGGACGAATGGGGAAAACCTTTTGGGGTTTTCAATTGCATGATGTGATTCCTGATATCATCACCATCGGAAAACCTATAGGGAACGGACATCCATTAGCTGCTGTTGCTTGTACACAAGAAGTAGCAGAAAGGTTTGCTAATGGAATGGAGTACTTTAATACGTTTGGCGGAAACCCAGTTTCTTGCGCTATTGGATTGGAAGTTTTGAAAACGATTAAAAGAGAAAAATTACAAGAAAATGCTTTTGAGGTTGGAAGCTATTTAAAAAATCAATTAAAAGAACTCGCTATAAAATTTCCAATTATTGGAGATGTTAGAGGTCAGGGTTTATTTCTTGGAATAGAGTTGGTAGATACGAACATGAATCCGCTTGCAGACCAAACAGATTATTTAGCTAACAGAATGAAAGATCATGGTATTTTAATGAGTACAGATGGTCCAGATCATAACGTGTTAAAGATAAAACCTCCAATGGTCTTTTCACAAGAGAATGCTGAAGAACTTATTTTCTATTTAGATAAGATTTTAGGAGAGGATTTTATGACATCGAAATATATTCAAACAAAATAATTTAAGGTAGAGATAGATTGACTGAAAGTTAATTTTATTGTCATTTCGACTGAAATGGAGAAATCTAAATAGATTTTTCGACTACGCTCAAAATGACATCTTTTAAGGTCCTTTCTAGGTATAATAGTATCGAGAACCAATATTAAAATTATGAAATTAAAACTATCATATTTAATTGTAGTACTCTTTCTAATCAATGGCTGTGCAACAGAGCCATTGCAAGAAATTGCAGAACAAACTTATCATTATAATCACACTATTTTTGAAGAGAACAAGTTAGCTCCTAGAGCTTCTTTTTTTGCTTTTGAAAATTCAGATATTAAAACTAAAGAGAATTCAAAACGTTTCTTTAACCTCAATGGCGATTGGAAGTTTCACTGGGTAAAAGACCCTAAAAAAAGACCGACAACATTTCAAAATGAAAATTATGATGATTCTGATTGGAAAACAATCCCTGTTCCTGCCAACTGGGAAGTTGAAGGTTTTGGGAAGCCTATTTACCTAGACGAACGCTATCCATTTACGACAAAATGGCCTGATGCTCCAAAAGATTATAATCCAGTTGGAACCTATAGAAAAACAATCACTTTAAATAAAGAATTCTTATCCGAGGATGTTGTTCTTCATTTTGCAGGAGCTAAATCAGCGATGTATGTGTACATCAATGGTCACTATGTTGGATATTCTCAAGGAAGTAAGACTCCTGCTGAATTCAACATTACTTCATTTTTAAAAGAAGGAAAAAACATCATTGCATTACAGATGTTCCGATGGTCGGATGCAAGCTACTTAGAAAGTCAGGATATGCTGCGTATGAGCGGAATTGAGCGTGATGTTTACTTATACTCAAGACCAAAAGTGTACATCTCAGATTATCATGCGAATACTAATTTAGATGATTCCTATAAAAATGGAATTTTTAAAGGGCAAATTTCTGTTACAAACAGCACTGATTCAATATCGACTCATGGTTTATTAGTTGAAGTAATCGATAAAGGAGAAGCCATTGTTTACTCAAGAAAAGAAATTACGATTCCAGCGAATTCTACGAAAACTTTCAATGTTGATCAATCAATAAAAAGCATTCGACCTTGGTCTGCTGAAATTCCGAATCTATATGATGTAAACATCACTCTAGACTACGATCAATTCATTCAAAAACAAATCGGATTTAAACGTGTTGATATAAAAAACAGTCAAGTTTTAATCAATGGAAAGGCGATCTATATTAGAGGTGTTGATCGACATGAAACGGATCCTTTCACTGGACACGTAGTTTCAAAAGAGTCTATGGAAAAAGACATACAGCTAATGAAACAGAACAATATCAATGCGGTACGTTCTGCACATTATCCTAACGATCCTTATTGGTTAGATTTATGTGATAAATACGGATTGTATGTTGTTGATGAGGCAAACATAGAAAGTCACCCCTTAGCCATTGATGATAAAACTCAAATTGGAAATGAAATGAGCTGGTTACCCGCTCATATGATGCGTACCCAACGGATGTATTATCGAGATCGGAATCACGCTTCTATTTATTCTTGGTCTTTAGGGAATGAAGCTGGTGAAGGAGATATTTTTAGAGCAACCTACAAATGGTTAAAAGAACAAGATGATAATAGAATTGTACAGTATGAACCAGCTGGTAAAGAAGAGTATACCGATTTGTATTGTCCGATGTATCCAAAACCTGAATATCTAATCAATCACGGAAAATCGAAATCAGACAAGCCTTCCATTATGATTGAATATGCTCATGCGATGGGAAATTCTGTTGGGAATTTACAAGACTATTGGAATATCATTGAAAAATACCCAAACTTGCAAGGAGGCTTTATCTGGGACTGGGTAGATCAATCATTGGAATACAAAGACGAAAATGGGAAACCATATTTAGCCTATGGTCACGACTATCATCCAGATCTGCCTACTGACGGAAACTTCTTAAACAATGGTTTGGTAGATCCTTATCGTAACCCACACCCTCACTTATCAGAAGTAAAGAAAGTTTATGAACCTGCTCAATTTACATATCTTGGAAATGGAAAAGTTCGGTTGACCAATAAAAATTTCTTTGCTGATTTTTCTGATAAAACAATTACATGGAGGTTACTAGAAGATGGAAAACCAATAGTAAAAGCATCCGATATTCGAATTAATGTCACTCCACAAAAAAGTAAAACTTGGAAGTTAGAAAAATTACCAATTACATTATCCTCTGACAAAGAATATATCTTACAAATAAGCTTAATTCAATCTAAAGTAACAGAAATGGTTCCAAAAGGTCATGAAGTTGCATGGGATGAATTTATATTGCAAAAATCAAATGAGAAGACACCTCCTTCATCGAGTAAATTTACGATTACTGACAACAATGAATTTACAATAGAAGATGAGAGAACAAATCTTACAATAAATAAGGAAACAGGAGAAATTATTTCTTGGAAATATCTTCAAAATGAAATCACCAGTCATCCAATTCGTCCAAATTTTTGGAGACCTCCTACTGACAATGATTTAGGGAACGGAATGGACAAATGGGCAAAAGCATGGCAAACTGCCACCTACAATTATTCAGCAAAACTTATTGAGAGTCCAGTTGAAAAAGGCGGAATTGTACATTTTACGGTTCAATATACTTTGCCAGAAAATGAAGCAAAAGTTGTTGTTGAATATCAACTCTCTAGAGATAGTGAATTAGCTGTTCTATATGAATTCTCACCAATTAAAAAAGACCTACCTAATATTCCGAGATTAGGAATGTACCTAACACTGAACAAGAGTTTCGCTGACGTTTCTTGGTATGGAAAAGGTCCACAAGAAAGTTACTGGGATCGAAAAACGGGTCAGAAAACGGGAATCTATGCTGGAAAGATTGAAGATCAATTTCATCGCTATTCTCGTCCGCAAGAAACAGGAAACAAAACAGATGTTCGATGGGCTATTGTACATTCGAAAGAACTTTCATTAACAGCATCTAGTTTGGGTACTTTTTTAAGCACAAGTGTTTGGCCTTTTGATATAAAAGAAATCGACTTTAACAGTAGCGAAGCGGGCAAATCAGCTTCAGGACTGGTTCCTGTCACCAAAAAGCACGGAGCAGATATAAAAATTGGAAGTACAGTACAATGGAACATTGACTTCTTACAAATGGGAGTTGGAGGAGATACTTCTTGGGGAAGATTGGTGCATAAAGAATATACCATTCCTGCAAATAAAAACTATTCTTACGGATTTGTTATAAAACCAAAATAGTTTGACCATTAAATTTCAAAAACTTATTTTTATAGACTTTCAACAATATAATTATGACACGAAAACTTCTACTAGTAGTACTTATTTTTTCTTTCTCTCTCCCAGCATTCTCTCAAAAGAAAGCAGAAAAGAAGAAAGCCAAATGGGATGTTAACAATCCACACAAAGACTGGAAATACAAGACTTTTAATTTAAAAACTGATGAAGGAACTTGGATGAACCTCGACGTGAGTCCTGATGGAAAGACCATCGTTTTTGATTTATTAGGTGATATCTATAGTATGCCTATTACTGGAGGAAAAGCAACTCAGTTGCGATCTGGATTGGCGTATGAAGTTCAACCTAGATTTAGCCCTGACGGAAAATACATTTCTTTCACTAGTGATTTAGAAGGTGGAAATAACATTTGGGTTATGACTGCTGATGGTAAAAACGCAAAATCAATTACCAAAGAAAAATATCGTTTGTTAAACAATGCTGTATGGACTCCAGATGGAAAATCTTTAATTGCTAGAAAACATTATACTTCTACACGTTCTGTTGGAGCTGGTGAAATGTGGCAGTATTCATTTTTAGGAAGCTCTGCTGGATTGCAATTAACAAAGCGTAAGAATGACCAACAAGATGTAAATGATCCTTCTGTTTCTCCAGATGGTAAGTATTTATACTATGCTGAAGACATGTATCCTGGTGGATTCTTTCAATACAACAAAGATCCTAACAAGCAGATTTATGTGATTAATCAGTACAATTTAGAAACTGGAAAAACAGAACGTATTACTGGAGGACCGGGTGGTGCAGCAAGACCAGTTATTTCTAAAGATGGAAAACTATTAGCTTTTGTAAAGCGTGTTCGCACAAAAAGTGTTTTATACATACACAACTTAGAAACTGGAGAAGAAACTCCTATCAATTTTGATTTAACAAAAGATCAACAAGAAGCTTGGGCTGTTTTTGGAGTTTATCCGCATTTCAGTTGGATGCCAAATAACAAAGACATTGTGATTTGGAGTCAAGGAAAGATTCAGAAGATTAACATCGATTCAAAAATGGCAACTGTCATTCCTTTTGAAGTAGATGAGCAATTAAAATTAGCAAAAACACATCGAGTAAAAAGAAAAGTATTTACTGAATCCTTTACTTCTAAAATGATTAAGGATGCTAAAACTTCTTCTGATGGAAAAACAATTGTGTTTACTGCGTTAGGACATGTATACAAGAAATCTTTACCAAACGGAACACCAACAAGGTTAACAACTTTAAATGATTTTGAAGCTGATCCAAGTTTTTCTCCTGATGGTAAATCTGTGCTATTTGTGACTTGGAATGATGAAAAATTAGGTGCTATTTACAAAGTGAACGTCAATGGAAGTGGTTTAGAAAAACTAACGAAAGAAGAAGGAATCTATAGAACTCCGGTATATGATAATGCAGGAAGCAAAATTGCCTATAGAAAAGAAGGTGGAAATGGTGACCAAGGATTTGATTTCACAAAAAAAACAGGATTGTATACAATGAGCTTCACAGGAGCTTATCCAAAACGAGTTTCAAAAACTGGTGAATTTCCACAATTCTCTGCAGATGGAACTAGATTGTATTTCCAAACTGGAGGCTCTTTCTTTGGTGGTTTAACAAAACAATTAAAAAGTGTGAACCTAAACGGAAAAGATGAAAGAAGTCACTTTAAATCAAAATTAGCAAATAGAATCGTTCCTAGTCCAGATAACCAGTGGGTTGCTATTATTCATTTACACAAAGTGTATGTTGCTCCATTTGTTCATAATGGGAAAGAAATAAATATTGATGCAAACACCAAGTCTTTTAAAGTTGAAAGTTTATCTACAGAAGCTGGAATTAATTTGCATTGGTCTACTAACAACAAGAATGTACACTGGACTTTAGGGGATGAGTATTTCACTAAAACAGTAACAGATAACACAAAAGATCCTTTTGCAAAAACCAACTTGAGTACTGCCGTTGCTCAGGGAGTTAAAATTAATTTAGAAGTAAAAACAGATGTCCCAGATGGAATAGTTGCTTTTACCAATGCTCGAATTTTGACAATGGATGGCGATGAAATCATTGAAGATGGAACAATCATCGTTCATAAAAATATCATTGAGAAGATTGGAAAATCAAGTGCTATCACCGTTCCTGCTGATGCTAAGGTAATAGACGCAAAAGGAAAAACAATCATGCCAGGAATCGTCGATGTGCATGCACATGTTGGTGCTTTCCGAAATGGATTAAGCACTCAAAAACATTGGCAATTTTATGCAAACTTAGCATTTGGAGTTACCACGTCTCATGATCCATCTGTTCATACAAAAGCAGCTTTTACGTTAGAAGAATTACAACGAAGTGGAGCAACAGTTGGTCCAAGATTATTCTCTACAGGGTTTATCTTATACGGAGCTGAAGGCGACTTTAAAGCTGTTGTAAACAATTTAGATGATGCACGATTTGCTGTTAAAAGAACTAAAGCATTTGGAGCAGGATCTGTAAAGAGTTACAATCAACCAAGAAGAGAACAACGTCAGCAAATTATGCAAGCAGCTAGAGAATTAGGTGTTAATGTTGTTCCTGAAGGAGGTTCAAACTTTTATGGTAATATGAGTATGATTTTCGATGGACATACTGGAATTGAGCACAACATTCCTGTAGCTCCTTTATATAATGATGTACAAACACTTTGGAAGAATAGTGAAACTGGATATACGCCAACATTGATTGTAAACTATGCAGGAATGAGCGGTGAATATTATTGGTATCAAAAGTTTAATGTTTGGGAAAATAAAACACTATTAAAATATACGCCAAGATATGTTGTAGATGCAAGAGCACGTCATAGAACCATGATTCCTTTAGAAGAGTATGACAACGGACACATTTTAACATCTCGCTCTGTAACAGCTTTATCGAAATTAGGAGTAAAAGCAAATGTTGGAGCACACGGGCAATTGCAAGGTTTGGGTGCACATTGGGAATTGTGGATGTTACAACAAGGTGGAATGTCTAACATGGAAGCCTTAAAAGCTGCAACAATTAATGGAGCTGAATACATAGGAATGGATGATGAAATTGGTTCTTTGAAAAAAGGAAAGCTAGCTGATTTAATTATTTTAGACAAAAATCCATTAGAGGACATCGAGAATACCAACTCTGTAATTTACACCATGGTAAATGGACGCTTGTATGATATTTCAACAATGAATGAAGTTGGAAATTATGACAACAAAAGAACCAAGTTTTATTGGGAAAATGGAAAATACAATCAAGGAGTTCCTTTCAATATAAATACGATGAGTTTTACAAGACCAACGTGTAGCTGTCATGAATAGCTTCGAGAGCCTCAGCTACCTGCAAACAATTATTAAACAATAGGTGACTGAGGCTCTCGAAGTCACTTTAAAATCTAATATGAAAAAACTAACCCTACTTTTCATTCTAACATTCATCCTATCCTCTTGCTCTAGCACAACAGAGCAAGAAGATAAAACTGCAATTCTTTCCATCATAAAAGCCCAAGAAAAAGCATGGTCTAACCATGATTTAGAAGGTTTTATGGAAGGCTATTGGAAAAGCGATTCTCTTAAATTCTATGGAAGTAGTGGACTTACTTATGGTTGGAAAGAAACACTCGCTAATTATAAGAAAGGTTATCCTACCAAAGAATACACAGGAGTCTTGAAATTCAAAGTCAAGGATATTTCTAAAATTCAAGATGAATCGTATTATATCATGGGAGAGTATCACCTTACTAGAACAATAGGAAATGCCTTTGGAGTCTTTATGATTATCTTTAAAAAGATTGATGGTGAATGGAAGATTGTAGCAGACACTTCCTGTTAATTTTAGCGGTTTTTCTTAATTCTAAGAGCTTATCAAACAAAACCCTTTTCCATTCGATATTTTCAGGTATCTTTGAAATCCTTAACACTAGAAATAAATAGAATAATGAAAAAAATAATGTACTTGGCATTTGCTACTTTAATGGTAGTTTCCTGTCAACAAGAACCTAAAGACTATGTAGTCTTTTCTGGAAAAATCACAAACCCAAGCTCAGACTCTTTAGTTATCTTTTCTAGAGCTGATAGAAATTTTAAAAAGAAAATCGCTGTAGATGCTGATGGTAATTTTAACGATACGTTAAAAGTTGCAGATGGTGAGCATAGTTTTTATGATGGAACGCAAGGAACTTATTTATACTTAAAAAACGGATTTGAGCTAAACGTAACGTTAGATGCTAAAGAGTTTGGAAAGACTACTGTTTTTACAGGTAATGGTTCTGAAGCAAACAATTTTTTATCTCAAAAAATAGCTGATCAACAAGCTATGTTTTCAGATGAATCTATGTTTACATTAAGTAAAGAAGATTTTGCTGCAAAATTAGAAACCATTGAAAGTGATTTTATCAAATCACTTGAAGAACTAAAAAATGTAGACTCTGCTTTTATTGCTAACGAGAAAAAAGGCTTTGATGGTTTAAAGAAATATCTTGTGAATTATCATGAAGAGAAACTTTTCTTAAGCACTGTTTTAGGAAAAGGAAAAGAGTCTCCTAAGTTTGTAAAGTATGAAAACAATGCAGGAGGAACAACCTCTTTAGATGATCTTAAAGGAAAGTATACTTATATCGATGTTTGGGCTACTTGGTGTGGACCTTGTAAAGTAGAGATTCCTTACTTAAAGGAAATAGAAAAAGCATACCATGGTAAAAAAATAAACTTTGTAAGCCTTTCTATAGACGAGCCTAGAGACTATGATAAGTGGAAATCTATGATCAAAGACAAAGAATTAGGCGGAATTCAGTTATTGGCTGATAAAGCTTGGAAATCTCAGTTTGTACAAGACTATAAGATTAATGGAATCCCAAGATTCATTTTAATCGATCCAAAAGGAAACATTGTCACTGCTGATGCTCCTAGGCCATCAAATGATAAATTAAAAGAGTTATTGAATAGTTTGGATATCTAAGCCTCTTTTTAAAAGAATATAGAAATCCCTTTGGCATTTTGTCAAAGGGATTTTTGTTTTAAAGCATTCACAAAACTTAACCTAAGAATTGGCATCTTTTTTGCGCCCTTCATTTCACATATAAGATTATTGCATAATTCTACGAAAATGAAAAGACCTCATCTAATTATCATTTTACTTCTTTCAATTTTTATTCTTCCCAGTAAAATAAAATCTCAAAATAAATTAGTCTCTGAAAAATTTGAAAGCCTAGAACCTAGAATTAATTTGAATGAACTTGAAACGGAATTTATTAAATGGTGGACTTATCATTCTTATAATATCTCATTACCTTCTAACTTTATAGGAGTAGATGAAAAGTTGGACACAATAAATAAAAAAGTTTTTTTAAAAAAATTAGTCTCTGGGAATTTCATTCCTTTAAGGTTAAAATCAAAAGATCAAAGAGAAGTATACAAACTACACAGGTTGAGCTCTTCGATAGGTAAAAATATTAGAAGTACAATAAAAAATGAGGCTATAACCTACCTCAAATATTATAATATGGAAGGCAAACCTTTTCCTGAATTTAGCTTTACAGGTTTAGATGGTAATAGTTTCACCAATGAAAATACGAAAGGGAAAGTTACTATCATCAAAACTTGGTTTATTCATTGCAAGGCGTGTATTGCTGAATTCCCTGAACTAAATGAACTTGTAGATGAACACAAAAAACGTGATGATATGATTTTTATAAGCTTAGCATTGGACTCTAAATCTAAATTAAAAGATTTTTTGCAAAAGAAAAGTTTTAAATACAGCGTAGTTTCTGATCAAAAGGAATTCATACAAGAAGTTTTGGACTTAGATATTTATCCGACCCATATCGTATTAGATAAAAATGGAATCATCAGGAAAGTAGTCAATAAGGCATCGGAAATGATTTCTTTTTTAGGAAAGGAAATAAAACTTAAAAAAAATCGTCACTAACTCCAATGTAAAAAACTATAGACATCACTCAGGTTAGTTTTCTTTTACTAATTTAGTGACTAGCTATACCTCAGCTTAAAACAATCAAATGTAGGCATCGGAAGAAAATTCTTTGTATAACATTAATCAAACAGGAAATGAAAGTTAATTACATCATTTTAATAATCGGCTTATTGATCGGGAATACAAATTTAGGAAATCAAGAATTTGAATTTGTAAGCGATTCCATCGACATTTTTACAAAGTTAGATAAATCAACCATTGAATTTTATTCAACTCTTGAAAACAGTACTGATCCCGATAAGCTATACGCTGAAATTATCGATTACAATAAGGATCTAACTTTGTTTTCGCTGAATAAACTTTCAAAGTACACTAAAAGTGAAAATTTGATAATTGAAGCAGTCGCAAATGACTTAAATACTGTAATTACTGATTTAGTGAAATTACTGATTTAGTGAAATTGAATTATGAGTATTTAAAATTTTTGAGCAAATCTAGGTTTCAAGAAAATAAAATAAAAAAGCAGATCATTAATTGAAAAAAATAAAATCAATTCTCAAAAGTTTGATATTATTGCTCAGGGAATTCGCATTATTTTACTTAAACCAAGCCCGAAAGGGAAATCGGACAAATTATATATTGGGTTAACATTAAATCAACGAAATTTATTAAATGAAAAGCTCGCAAATGAACTTGGTGCTTTAATAAGGGACGAAACTAATTTAGTTTGTAAATGTAAAACTCGTTTTGAACATTCTTCTAGGTTAATTTATACATTTATCAATTTGGAGTGGGAATTTGAAAAAGAATAAATTAAGAAAGGATAATTCATAATATACCAATTGAAAAGAAGCGTTAGTTACAATCAGTAAGATTAAAATAGAATCCAGCACATAACAATATATAAGATTAATTGCTAGATCACACAACTAACCTTATAAAGAAACGTTAACCAATCAACCTTTCAATCTCTTCAATCTCAATGGGCATCGCAGCTGTTAGGTTAACATTTCCATCTTCAGTAATTAAGTAATCGTTTTCTAAACGACACCCAATACCTTCTTCAGGAATGTAAATTCCGGGTTCACAGGTAAAGACCATTCCAGCTTCTATGTTTCTTGAATACAACCCAACATCGTGAACATCCAATCCAATATGATGTGCCGTACCGTGCATAAAGTATTTCTTATACAATGGTTTTTTTGGATCTTGGTTCGTTACCTCGTCAGCATTTAATAAACCAAGTCCAATTAGTTGTTCTTCAACCAATTTTGCCATTTGTTGTTCGTATTCAGCGTGTACAACTCCATGTTTCAAGAGTTTACTTCCTTCTTTCAAACAATGTAAAACTGCACTATACACTTCTTTTTGTCGGTCAGAGAATTTTCCATTCACAGGAAAACAACGCGTCGTGTCGCTATTGTAGTAGGCATAACAAACTCCAAAATCTAAGAGAATCATCTCTCCATCATTACACGTATCATCATTGGTATTGTAATGCAATGCACAAGCATTCTTTCCTGAAGCAACAATAGGTTTAAAAGCGTGACGAGTTCCTCCTGATTTCACCAAATTATACGTGAGTTCTGCTTCTAACTCGTATTCTTTGATTCCTGGCTTTACAGCTTTGAGTACTCTATGAAAACTCTCAACACTAATATCAGCAGCTTTTTGCATTAAATCAACTTCCTCCTGACTTTTAATCGGGCGTAAATCGCGAGTAATTTTTGCAGCTCGATAATACTCATGCAATGGATACTTTTGTTTGCACCAAGCAATCATTCTATCTTGTTGTGTCTCCTGATCTTTGGTAGTTCTCTTTAAATGTTCATTATGTCCTAGATAAAAACCATCTGCTTCAAAAGCCATGTATTGTAACAAGGTTTCAAAATCACCCGTCCACTCTACCCGGTCAATTCCAGAAATTTCCGTTGCTTGTTCTTTGGTGAGTTTCTCTCCATCCCAAACTTTGATATGCTCATTGGTTTCTTTTACAAATAAAATGACTCTATTCTCTTCCTTAGACGCATCTGGATACAACACCAGAATCGTTTCTTCCTGATCTATTCCACTTAAATAAAACAGGTCGTTATTCTGAGCAAATCCCATCACATCATCTGCATTGGTATGTTTTACATCGTTCGATGTTAGAATAGCAATCGTATTTGGTTTCATCTGAGCGACGAAATTCTTTCTGTTTTTGATGAATAATGAACTCGGAATTTGGGAGTATCTCATGATTAATTTATTTTTATTGTCATTTCGACAGAGCGAGGAACAAGCGACGAGAAATCTCAAGACCTCTCGACTGCGCTCGAGGTGACATTTTAAAATTTTCTATCTGGGTTATAAGGTTGTAAATCTAAGGAAGGTTTTTGTTCTGAAATAATTTCTGTTACCAGTTTTCCTGTCGCTGGCCCCATGCTCCAACCCATCATAGCATGACCAGCAGCAATGGTTAGATTTTTACACTTTGATGAACGTCCGATATATGGCAATCCGTCTGGAGTTACTGGTCGTAATCCACATTGAGCATCCGCTTTTTCTTGTTCAGTAATCTCTAATCCATTGTAAAACCTCTTTCCTGCTTCAGCAATCGCATTGACACGAACTGGATTGATTTTATGGTTGATGCCACTGATTTCCATAGTTCCCGCAAAACGAGTAAATCCATTCATTGGAGTGACCGCAACTTTAGATTCCATTAAAATTGTAGGCATGGTAATATTGATCTCTCTTGCTACGTTAATTCGATATCCCTTACCAGCCTGCAACAACATCTTAACGCCTAATTTCTTACTTAACAAAGGACTCCAGCTTCCAGCAGCCATCACAAATTCATCCCCTTCTAATTCTCTTTTATCTGTGATGATTTTTGAAATTGAGTTTCCAGACATTTCTATATCCTTCACCTCTTCTTCAGCTAAAACAGTTACCCCATTTGCCTTTAAGTAATTCAGCATTTCTTTCATGAAGTCACCAGGCGTCATATGTGCATCACAATGGTAATGAATCGCTCCTTTAATATCTAAATTTGCTTTTGGTTCTAATTCAGCAACTTGTTTTGCTGTTAGACTCTCTACTTTCATTCCCAATTCGATGGCTTTTTTTCCGACTCCCCATTCTTCTTCTCCAGCTTTCTCAGTTTGATATGCCATCAACAATCCTTTATCTTCATAATGAAAAGAAAAATCACCAGAAGATTTGATCTCCTTATAGAGTTCTCTACTGAAGATATTGATGTCTTTAATCACAGGAATCGATTGAGCTACTTTCTTTTGGTTCGCAGATTTTTTAAAAGCCAAACTCCATTTTAGGAAATCTGCATTGAGTCTAGGTTTTACATAAAAAGGGCTCGCAGGATTTAACATCCATTTTAATCCTTTCGTAATAATTCCTGGTGCTGCTAATGAAATAATATGACTCGGAGTAATATATCCAGCGTTGACATACGAAGCTCCTTTTGTAAAATCAGACTTGTCAACAACAGTTACTTGATGACCTTCTTTTTGTAGATAGTATGCAGTACTTAAACCAACAATACCTCCACCGATGATAACACAATTTTTCAATTTTTAATGAGTTAATGAATTAATACTACTTCCATTCGAAATCCCAAACTGGCTTAGCTTCCAATAAATGCTCTACAAAATAATTCCACCTTTTTTTGATAAAATACAAACGATGGTCTCCTTGGTATCCATGCCTTTGACTTGGTAAAATTAGTAAATCAAAATCTTTATCTGCTTTAATTAATTCTTCCGATAATTTAAAAGTTGCAGATGGATTTACATTATCGTCCAATCCTCCATGAGTTAACAATAACTTTCCTTTTAAGTTCTTTGCATTTGTCACATTTGAAACTTGCTCATAGGTATCATCTACAGGCCATCCTTGGTACATTTCTGGCCACCAGGCTTTCTCCATTCTAAAATCGTGATCAGCAGAACTAGCGACTCCCACTTTATAAAAATCTGGGAATGCTAACAAGGCTCTTCCTGTATCAAATCCTCCAGCCGAATGTCCGAAGATTCCTACTTTACCCCCATCAATCCAAGAATATTCTTTTGCAAGGTGTTTAATTGCTAGTACATGGTCTTCTAAATTATTTCCCATGTTCTTATAAGAGTGATCATGAAACTCTTTGGATCTTCCTGAAGTTCCTAATCCATCTACTCTAACAACAATAAACCCTAACTCAGCAAGTGATTGTTCACTAAATACACCTCCAAATGATTTTGGAAATCTTTGTGTATGTGGTCCTGTATAAGTTGCATCTATAATTGGATATGATTTTGAAGCATCAAAATGTGTTGGTTTCCAGTACGCTCCGTAAATTGTTGTCTTCCCATCTTTCGCAGTCATATTAAATGTTTCAGGAACTTCATATCCTCTAGAAGTTGCCTCTGAAATATCTGCCGTTGTCAATTCTGCGATGATGTTCCCTGTTTTTGCTTCACGTAAAACAGTTTTCGTTGGAGTCTGAATGGTAGAATGATTGTCTACAAAATAGGTCCCGTCTCTAGAAAAATTAATGATATGGTGTGTTTTCTCAGGAGTTAATAATGTTGTTTCTCCTTTAAAGCTCACTTTGTATAACTGCTGATGATAAGGATTGTTTCCTTCTTCTTTTCCTGAAGCTAAAAAATAGATTGTTTCATTTTTCTCATCGATGTACTGGATGGAATTGATGTAATAATCACCATTGGTTAATGAAGTTGTTTTACCAGTTTTCATATCAACAGTATATAACTGTCTCCATCCGCTTCTTTCTGATAGAAAGATCAGTTTTTGTTTGTCTTCAAGTGTTCTAAATTGGAAATTATCAATTCCAGTATCGCTTGTTTCTTCAATTAATGTCCTCTCAGTATTGGTGTTTAAATCCACCAACTTCACGTATTGTTTTAGAAAACCTCTTTCTGGATAACTCGCCAACAACTTCCCGGACTCTTTTAACAAATTTGCTCCTACGGAACTGATATGAGTTGCTCTAGGTAATTTGGTTTTTACTTCTTTCTTTGTTTTAACATTAAAAAAGACTGGGGTCAAATGCACCATATTGGTATCTCCAGGTGAACCACGATAATAGGATAATAACTCTGGTTTGTATACACCATCTTTACTCCAATCTAACAGGTACATCTTTTCAGCATTCCTTGTATCTACAACACTTGTTGAAATCCATTTTGAATCTTCAGACCAATCTACATAGAACCGCTTTGGTCGCTCTCCATTCTCACCTTCCATTTTGTCATACCATCCATACCAAGAAGCATATTCGTAACCTTTCTTTCCGTTAAAGCTTAATTGATAGCTTCTTTTAGTAGAAGTCGATTTTATATATAAATTGTAGTTTTTCACATAAGCAATCCATTTCCCATCTGGTGAAGTACTCTCAAACTGATTTGATCTTTCTCTTTTCTTCTTTTCTTCTTTTGTTACTTCATACGTAGTAAGATTCGCTAGATAATTATCTCCTGAATGCGTAAAAGAAATTCCATCCTTAACGGGTTGAATATTTGATATGCTTAAACTATTTGCTTCTATTTTAGATTCGTTTAACTCATTTAATGATTGAGTTAATTTCTCTTGATCAAATAATTCTTTGACTTCGTTTTCTTTAAAGTTAACTCTCTTATAGGTCTTTTTATCCTTACTATACTCAACAAACCAACATCCAGAATCATCATTAAACCAATTGACAGTTGTATTTAAGTTAAAGGCTGTTTTGTTATTGTAATTAGCATACATAAAGCTAACAGCACTTTGATATTCTTTTTCAGATATCTCATTTTTCGAATCTGAACATGATACCAACATTACTGCTACCAACAAGAATATTACTGGTTTAAAAAACTTCATTTTGTTCGTTTTAAATTATTTATGTGATCCTGAAATAAGTTCAGGATGATTTAAATCACTTGAAATCCATGTGCATACGGATCGTCTTCATCGTCAATAATGATGTTATTATATCCATATACTTTTGCCCATCCTTTGATACTTGGAACAATTGCTGATTTACCATCTAACGTAGTTTCTTCTTCAACACAACCTACAAACTTGCTTCCGATGAAACTCTCATGAATGTACTCCTCTCCTTTTCTTAATTTCCCTTTGGCATGCAATTGAGCCAATCTTGCTGATGTTCCTGTACCACAAGGCGATCTATCAATGGCTTTATCACCGTAGAACACTGCATTTCTTCCTGAAGATGTTGGATCGATTGGATCACCTGTCCATAGCATATGGCTTACATCTCTAATGGTATCGTTTTCTGGATGAATGAACATGTCTGGATATTTTTCATTGATTCGTTCTCGAACCACTTGCGAATATTGAATAATCTTACTCGCTGTAAAATCATGTACTCCTGAGAAATTTTTCTGTGGATCTACTATCGCATAATAATTTCCTCCGTAGGATACATCGAAGGTGATTTCTCCTAATTCTGGACAGTCTACTGTTAATCCTTCTGCTGCTAAGTAACTTTTTACATTGACTAGTTTTACCCAATCTACTTTTTTTCCTGTCTGTTGATATTCGATATTCACCAATCCTGCAGGTGCTTCCATTCGTATTTTCCCTGGAACCTTAGGAGTGACTAAACCTTCTTCTATAGCAATCGTAATGGTTCCTATCGTTCCATGTCCGCACATCGGTAAACAACCAGAAGTCTCAATAAATAAAATGGCAAAGTCATTTGCTGGATTGTGGGGTGGAAATAAAATAGAGCCACTCATCATATCATGACCTCGTGGTTCGAACATTAATCCTTTTCGGATCCAATCATATTCTTTTAAAAAATGTTGACGTTTATCACTCATTGTTTCCCCTTTTAAATCAGGGCCACCACCTGCTACTACTCTTACTGGATTTCCACAGGTATGTGCATCAACACAAAAAAATGTTTTTCTACTCATATCTAATATTGACACCTCCTTTAGTCCCTTCTCTAGCCTATCTGCCGACAAAGGCAGGGGGAGAATTTTAAAGTCCTCCATTGAGGGAGGATTTAGGAGGGTGTTATTTATTTAATTCTTTGTTTATATAATTATTGACTCTACTTTCTAATATTGATAAAGTAACCGTTCCTTCTGCTAAAATGACTTCATGAAATTCTCTGATATCAAACTTATCGCCTAATTCAGATTCGGCTTTCTTTCGCATTTCTCTGATCTTAATCTCTCCCATTTTATAAGACAATGCTTGTCCTGGCCAAGAAATATATCGATCTGTTTCAGTTCTAACTTCATGCAATGAAAGTGCTGTATTAGATCCCATATACTCCAACATTTGATCACGTGTCCATCCTTTTGCATGAACTCCAGTGTCCACAACTAGTCTACACGCACGCCACATCTCATAGGTTAACTGACCAAATTTTTCATAGGGAGTTCTATAAATATTCATTTCATCTACTAAGTATTCTGAGTACAATCCCCAACCTTCACCATAAGCCGATAGGTACAAACCTCTTCTAAATGCTGGAATTGTTTTTGGCAATTCATTGTTCAATGAGATTTGTAAATGATGACCTGGAACAGCTTCATGAGCTGTTAAGGCAGGAATCGTATACAAGGTTCTACTTGGTAAATCGTACGTGTTTACCCAATAAAATCCAGCTGTTGTTTCACTATAAGAACCCGAATATCTTCCTCCTGTATAATTAGGTGCTATTGCAGCAGGAACAGGAACGACTCCATACGGTTTTCTAGGCAACGTCTTAAAAAACTTTGGCAACTCACCATCTATCCTTTTTGCAATATCCCTAGCAAACATTAATAGCTCATTCGGTGTTTTAGCATAGAACTGTTCGTCTGTTCTTAAAAATTGTAAGAAATCAGCAAATGTTCCTTTAAATCCTAAATCTTTAATGATTTGCGTCATTTCAGCCTTAATTCTTGCAACTTCTTTTAGCCCTATCTGATGAATATCATCCGCAGTATATTTTGTACTTGTAGTATAAAAATTAATTCTATTCTGATAAAATTCTTTTCCATTTGGCACCGCACTTACACCTAAGCCTTTTCTAGTATTAGGAAAGTATTCTTCTTCAAAAAAGGTCTTGATTTTTTTATATTGATCGATTGCATTTTCTTGAACGCTCTTCTTTGCCACAGCAATAACAGAATCTTTAAATGCTGAAGAAAATGATTCTGGTAGTTTATGAAATGGAGTATAGAATTCGCTCTTAGTTACATCACCAATAATATGCTTATCATACGTTTTCTCATATTCATAAAAAACAGCTTTGGGTTGCGAAATACCTTCTTTAACTCCTGCTCTTAATAGATCTAAGTTATAATCAACTCTCGCTGGCAATCCTTCTAGATCCTTTAAATATCTTTTTACTTGTTCTTCCTTTTTAAAAGTTCTATTTCCCATCCGGCTTAAATTCAAATGAAAAGCATATTCATTCGTAATCGGGTTTAGATAGGTTTTAAAAGAATGGGTATCAATTTTATCTTGCAATACAAACAACAATAATTCTATAGAAATTTTATCAGTTTCTGTTAATCCTTCTTCAGAAACAAGTTTTAATTTCGCTTTTATTTTTGCTGCAAAATCAGATTCTGCTTGGTAATATTTGATGGTATTCTCTACGGATTCGTTCCTTTCAAAATCATGCTCTCTGGGCTCTTCATACTCTTTAATAATAGATTGCAATTGTTCGCTTGAAGAAGTGTTCTTGCAAGCTACTAAGCTTAATAATAGAAAAAATCCAAAGAGTTTTATGATTTTCATGTGATTATATTTTATTCGTTGTACTTACGCCATCTATATTTCTTAAAATGTTTAAAGGATTTTCATTCTTCAGTTCATCTGGCAGTAATTCATTAGGCCAAGATTGAAAACTAAATGGTCGAGCCCAACGCTTAATTGCATCAACTCCAACAGCTGTAAACCTTGCATCTGTTGAAGCAGGGTATGGTCCTCCATGTAACATGGATGGACACACCTCTACGCCGGTGGGGACACCATTAAAAATTATTCTACCTACTCTATTTTGTAATGCTGCTATAATTTCTGAATTCTTAGTAACCTCTTCTTTAGTACCTATAATAGTTCCTGTTAACTGTCCTTCTAAGTGAGAAATGATTTGTGCTAGTTCTTCTTCATTTTCACAGGCTACCAATAATGAAAATGGTCCAAAAACCTCTTGGTGTAATGCCTTATTCTCTAAAAATGTTTTTCCATCTACTTTTGAAACTACTTGGCGTCCGAAATTATTTTTAACGTCTCCTGAATAATCTGCTAATATTTCAATTCCTTCTTGAGAAGTTACTTTTTCTTTGTTACTCTCATAGGCTCCAAAAATGTTTGGATGCAACATACAGGATGGTTGAATCTTTACGATTTCTTCCGCTAAAACTTGTCCGAATTTATCTAGCGATTCGCTTTTAACACCTAATAACAATCCTGGGTTTGTACAAAACTGTCCAGATCCTAAAGTAATGGAACCTGCGTATGTTTTTGCCCAATCTGTTCCTTTTGCATTCAAAGCTTCTGGTAGTAAAACTACTGGGTTGATACTTCCCATTTCAGCAAAAACGGGAATCGGCTCTGGTCTTTGTGCTGCTAAGTCAAATAATGCTCTTCCACCCCTGATACTTCCAGTAAAACCAACTCCTTTTACTTGTGGATGTTGTACCAAACCTTGTCCTACAGAAATACCACTACTATTTAAGTTAGAGAAAACACCGTTTGGCATTCCCGTCTTCTCAGCAGCTTTGATAATTGCTGAAGCAACCATTTCACTAGTTCCTGCGTGCATTGGATGCGACTTAACAATCACAGGGCAACCTGAAGCTAATGCTGATGCCGTATCTCCTCCTGCTGTTGAAAATGCAAATGGAAAATTACTTGCTCCAAAAACAACAATAGGTCCTAATGGAACCAACATTTTACGTAAATCTTGTTTTGGTAATGGTGCACGATCTGGTTGAGCAGTATCTATACTTGCTTCTACCCACGAACCTTGTTCTATATGTGCTGCAAAAGCTCTTAACTGACCTACAGTTCTTCCTCTTTCTCCCATAGCTCTTCCAGCTGGTAATCCAGATTCTGAAGTATATACCTCAACCAATGCATCTCCTAGAGCTTCTATTTCTTCTGCGATAGCTCTTAAGAAAGCAGCTTTTTCGTTTCCTGACTTCTTATTGTATACCTGAAAAGCTTTTAATGCTAATTCAGCAGCCTCATTAATTTCCTCACTTGAAGCTTCAGTAAAAACAGCTTCGTTTTCATTATTTAATGAAGGATTAAATGTTTTAAAAGTAATAGTCCCTTTTGCAGACAACGAATTACCTATATAATTTTTTCCTGTAATCATCCTTACTTATTTTTTAAATGTTTTTTTTCAAACTTACTGGTTTGTAAGCTGTTTTTTTTTAATATTTGAAAGGCTTAACCTATTAAGTCCAGAACTTCAAGTCTTTCTTTTGCCAGAATATATCTTGCACGTACATCATCAATTTGCTGTTGAGTTAATTTCTTACCAAAAGTACGAAGCCCTCCAGCAACATCATTATGATGAATTCCCATAGCAAGCTTAAGATATTCCATAAGCAACGGCTGAGCATCAAGATACGATAATGAATTTAAAGCCTGAGAAATTTTGTTTGCCTCAGCCCATTCTCCATTTAAAACATACTCCTGCATCGTAACACTTGCTTTTGGGAAAATAGTACCTACACCAGTAATTCCACCACTTGCTCCAGCAAGTCCTGCATATACAGTGACTGTATCTACTCCTGCCAAAACTTTTAAATCTTTGTTCTCTAATACCAAGGTTTCAATAATTGAAACATCTATAGTCGATATTTTAAGAGCAGTTACCTTAGGAAGAACTGAAAGTCTTTTAAGAAGGTCTGTTGAGAGCGCATGATAACCGGCTGCATCAGGATTGTTATAAGGCATAATTGTTACGCCTACATCTTTTGCAGTTACTTCAGAAAGTGCATAGTACTCATACATTTCTTTTTCTGAAGGAACCGCCTTCGTTTTTGGTGGCATGACCATCACTGTATCAACTCCAACTGTTGCAAGTCCTTCAACGATTTTAGCAAGTTCTTCCTTAGTTTCTGCAGCTGCTCCGCTAATCAACGGGACATTATATTCTTTAGAAACCTCAGAAAGGGATTTAAGTAAGGAAAGACGCTGCTTGGTGCTCAGGTAGCTATTCTCTCCCAGAGTTCCAGAACCGACAAGTCCGCTCATTCTGCTTCCACCCTTTCCTTGAACTTTTAAAATACCTGCTGCCTGTTTTTGTGTTGCATCAAGGTCAATTTCAAGAGAGCCTGATTTTGACTCTTTCAACCATGTAAACACGGCTGGCATTACGCCATCCCATTGTATACTCATTTTAATGTATTTAAAGTGATGTAAAATTACTACATGTCTTTAGTCTTCATTAATCTCTTTTTATCCATTACCAATACTATATTATCTACATATATGATTTCAATATTTAAAATGAATAGTATTTGCATATATTTGATATTTCAATGATCAATGAACAATTAACAATTATCATTGAACATTGATAACTGATAACTGATAACTGATAATAGTGAAAGTTTTACCTTTTCAAATACCGAAACCTACAAAGGATGCTTTAATCTATCAGGAAGATTATGAATATATTTTCTATGATAAGTTTCATCAGCATCAAGAAATTCAACTCAGTTATATTCTAGAAGGTGAAGGCACTTTAATTGTTGGAGACACCATTTCTAATTACCAAAAAGGAGATGTTTTAGCTATTGGTAGTAACCTCCCGCATCTTTTTAAAAGCGAACCGAATTCTAAAACGAAGTCTCACATGCTGACTTTATTTTTCACAGAAGATGGATTTGGAAATGATTTTTTTAAATTAGAAGAACTCTCAGAAGTACATTCTTTTTTTAATCGAATTGAGAATGGGTTTAAGGTAACTTCTTATAAGAAACAACTAGAACAAGCTTTCTTAGCATTAAAAGAGAGTAGTAAGTTAGAGCGATTTGTCTATTTTTTACAAATACTGAAGTTAACTTCTAAAGGGAAAAAGCAATCTTTATCTTCTTATGCCTATGGAAAAAATTATTCTGCTGATGAAGGGAAACGGATGCAAGATGTAATGAGTTTTACCATGAATCATTTTCATCAAGTAATCACCTTGGATGAAATTTCACAGGTAGCAGCAATGACAAAGAATGCGTTTTGTAAATACTTTAAAAAGAGAACGAACAAAACCTATGTTCAATTTCTAAATGAGCTTCGTATTGAAAATGCTAGTAAATTATTATTGAATAAAAACGAACTTTCTGTTGCTGAAGTCGCTTATCAATGTGGTTTTGGAAATCTATCAAACTTCAATAGACAGTTTAAAACTGTTAAGAAAAAGACACCTTCTCAATACAAACAGTTTATCTAAAGATTCTTTAGTTCTTCTTTTATTTTTTTTGTCAATCCTTTTACAACCAAATCATAGGAATGATTGATTAATTCTAATTGAAACCCCTTAGAGATATCGCTATTGTTTACTATCGTATTCCAATGCTTTGCATGTACATATCGTGCATCAGGCTTTCTTCCTTGCTGAAATCCTCCGATAACTCCTTCATAAGAATCTCTGAGTTCTAATGCCCATTCTGGATCTAGTTTTACAATAGAGAGTTCGTGTCCGTTTTCCCATCGATCTAAAGGAATCATGATAAACATCTTTCCCATCACTTTAAAAACCAATGTATCATTATCGAAAGGAAAGTGTTCTGTTACCCCTTTTTTTGAAATGCAATACTCACGAAGTTCTTCGATGTTCATTTTCTTACTCTTTTATATAGCATATATATGAAAAACAGTAAAGATATTATTGATAATAATAGAACACAAAATTTAATAATACTTATAGTTAAAAAAACTCCAAATCCACGACTTGAAGTTCCTGGTTTACTAACGCTCTTTAAAACCTCATTGATTCTTGTAGAATTTTCTAAATAATAATAAGTAACCCAAGAAGTAGCTGATAATAACCCAACTCTTGTTATTTTTTTTATTATCATAATTCGTCTAATTCAACTTTAAGTTTCTTTGTCAATCCTTTCACTACTAAATCGTATGAATGATCGATTAACTCAAACAAAAACTGATCGGAAGCATCTTGATTTGCAGTAACAGTATTCCAATGTTTTTTGTTCATATGAAAACCTGAATTGATGCTTTCGTATTCTTCCCGTAACTCTATAGCTCTTTCTGGATCGCATTTTAAATTGATGGTTTCACTTCCTTGTTCCCATCGACTCAAAGGCACCAATGCAAACACTTTCCCCATGACTTTAAACACCAAGGTGTCAAAGTCGAAAGGAAACTCTTCGGTCACTCCTTTTTTAGAAATACAATATTCACGTAGTTGTTCTATGTTCATTTCTAATTTGTAAAACTCTATCAAGGGTAATATTAAAAAAAATGACTAAATCAACCATTGTTTTTAATCATATAATTCCAAAAAATAAAAAAATCTCATAAAAACAACTAAATTTGTTACTTCTTACTAAAGAAATTGCTCTATGAAAAAGTATTATTTATTATCTATTCTTACCGTTTTTATCTTAATGTTCTCTTCCTGTTCAAAAGAAGATGAAGTTGAAGAAATCGTTATAATTAACGTTGATAGACCAGATAAACCGCCATCGAATTTTGATGTTTATTCTGAAAACACAAAATACAACTCTACTACATTACGCTGGACTGAATCTATAAATCCTGATGATCCAATAGATGGTATTATTAAATATTCTGTTTTTTTTGAAGGCCAAGAAATTCACACTAACCTAGATGTCTTAACTGTTGATATAGACAATTTAACTGAACTTACGAACTATAGCGGTTATGTACGAGCTATCGATGAACGTGGAAATACCACTGATTCTAATTTTCAATTTAGTACGACCAAATACTTCTTCACTTTTGTTAACGAAACAGAATTCGATATCAATCACAATCCAGAGCCTCATGAGGTACTAATTTTAGATGATGGATATATTTTTTCTGGTACTACAAACCTAACAAGCTCAGGTTACAAAGCTTTTTTTACTGAAAAAATTGATAAAAACGGAAATACCGTTTGGTATAAGAAGTATGACATCAATGTTGGTCATGGATTTCCAGAAATGAAGAAAACAATGGACGGAGGTTTTATTCTTATGGGAGGTTACATTCTAATGAAAATAGATCAAAACGGAAATTTACTATGGCACACTGAATTTGCATGCGGTTCTCAAAATAATTGCGAAATAAATACAGTTACAGAAACAAGTAATGGTGATTTCATAGTTGGTGGCTTAAAATCAAATGAATGGAGTGTAGCTCAATTAACTGATATCACTACAAATGCTTATCTAATAAGAACAAATTCAACAGGTCAAGTCATTTGGGAAAAAATTTTTGGTGAAAGGTGGGCACAATCAATTCATGATTTGATAAATAACCAAGATGGAACATACAGTTTCTTTGGATCTATTGAGAGAGGAACTATAACAGCAGATAATTTTTCAAATGAAACGTGGGTAGATAATTTTTGGTATGGTATTATTGATGAAGACGGAGATTTAATTCATGAAAAATCTTATCCAGAGAACACATTTGACATCCCAAGAAAAATGATAAAATCCTCTGATGGTAATTTCGTTTTTGTTGGTCAAGTTTTAGGGGCTTATAATGCAAGTAGATCTAAAATTTATAAAATAGACCCTCAGGGAGATGTTATTTGGTCTAATGAATTCTATAGAGGTTCAGAAGATATGATAAGATCAGTAACAGAAGATAATCAAGGGAATTTTTATACAATTGGACAAATAACCTCTGGAAGTTTTGGTGAAATGGGCATTTATAAATTCTCTTCTTTTGGTAGTGAGTTATGGTCTGTTTTTTACTTACAAAACAGTTTTGATACAGATACTCATGGATATGATTTAAAATATGTAGAAGAAGACGGAGGGTTAATTTTAGCTACTGTTTATACTTGGAAAGTATTATTCCCCCCAAGAACTTTTAAACGATATATTAAGACAGATCCTTTTGGAAGTTTTGAAGGTATTGATAGTCTTCTATTAAACGATTAATTTAGTTAAAAAATTAAATAGTTTCTGAGGTTAGCGCTTTCTGATATAATGATTTGTCGTAAGAAGATATAGAAGCAATAAAAAAGCTAGTAGACAATGGATAACAAAGACGATTTCTACTTTAAAAAACTAGAACCCAACAAAAGTTGTTTGTTGACGATGCGCGATATTGTGCTTAGCTATGACACTGCCATTACTGAGACTCGTAAATATGGAATGCCTTGTTTTTGTTATTACAAGAAAGCTTTTTGCTACTTATGGATCGATAAAAAAAGTAACGAACCTTATTTTCTAATGGTTGAAGGAAAACATTTGAATCACCCAAAACTAGAAATAGGAGATCGATCTCGAATGAAGATCTTCAGAATAAATCCAAATGAAGACCTTCCCATTTCGGATATCGATTTCATTATGAATCAAGCATTAAATTTATACAAGAACGGAACTATTTAACTTGTTACACTTCCATTAATATCAGGTTTTAAGCCCGGAGAAAACAACATAAAATAGAAGGTTCTGAGGATATTGTATATTATTAAAACTATCTTAAACGCTCAATTTATTCACGTTCACTTGTTTATGAATATTTTTTAAGATACATTCGTTTATGTCTGTCTTCTATATTCATTTTAAAACGAATCCTATGAAACAAGTACTTTTTTTATTTCTAAGCTTTTTACTTCTAACCTCTTGCTCAAATAAAGCAGAGAAACAAACCGAAAAGAAAAAGGTTGACAAAACAATAACCTCTAAAGAAACAGTCCAAAAGGAACATAAAATAACTGCTCAATTTAATTGGTTTGAATTGAAAGACGACAAACCCTATTCTTTAGAATTTGAAACCGAATCGGGTACATCAATTCATTTTGAAGATATAGATACAAATACTTTTGACTTTGTAGAAAAGTTAAACGAATCTGAAACTAGCGAATATAACAAAGGATGGGGCATTAGTTATCAACTTCAAGAAAAATGGTTTCATATTACTTATACCCAAAAAGAGAACTCTAAGTTTTTAAACGATTCTATACCCTTGTATATCATTACAAAAGCTATTTTAGACACTACGGTTAGAAAAGTGAAAGATGATATAACACAAGAAGAATTTACTATAAAAGCGAAGTTTAAAAAGTTTAGATTGGGTGATGCAGAACATTACACTTTTGAAAATGAATCTGGTGTAACCCTAGATTTTGGAGGTTCTACTGTTGACAATTTTGAATTTGGAATAGAACTAGAAGATTCTAAAGCAAACTCAGACAACCAAGGTTGGGGTTCTAATAAAAAATTACAAGGAAAGTGGTTTACACTTACCTATATAGAAAGAGAACAACAATTATATATAGATGGCCCAATGGGAACCGTAAAAGTAATTACAAAAGCCATTTTGGACACAAAATAGACGCTAAACAATTGTATAAAATGGAGTTAATTAAATTTCTAGTACCATTAAAAATAAAAAATCTAAGCTCAAACAACACAGGTTTACTTGGACTTGCATCGTTTTAAAAATTACAATTCAGTAAAAAAATTGAATCAAATACTCTATCATTGTAATACACAATTCAATTACTAAGACAGCTCAATGTTATTTAACTCTTTCGATTTTGCTTTTTTTTTAGCCATCTGTTTTGTTATCTATTGGTTTGTTCTAAACAAACATCTAAAGCTTCAAAACTTTTTCATTTTAGTTGCTAGTTATGTTTTCTATGGTTGGTGGGATTGGCGATTTTTAGGATTGATTCTTTTTAGTACACTCGTTGATTTCTCTGTAGGAAAACTCCTTTTAAAAGAAAAGAAGAACTCTCGTAGAAAAATTCTTTTAACAACAAGTCTGGTCACAAATATTGGGTTGCTATTTGTATTTAAATACTACAATTTCTTTATTGAGAGTTTTACTGAAGCGTTTTCATTTTTCGGCAGTGAAATACAAGCCAATACGCTAAATATTATTCTCCCCGTAGGAATTAGTTTTTACACGTTTCAGACATTGAGTTATACCATAGATATTTATCGAAAAAAGTTAACTCCTAACAACGATTTTATTTCTTTTGCTGCTTTTGTTAGTTTCTTTCCTCAACTAGTAGCTGGACCGATTGAAAGGGCTTCACATTTGCTGCCTCAATTTTATAAAAAAAGAACTTTTAACTATCAAAATACTACACAAGGAATGCGTCAAATTCTTTGGGGGTTATTTAAAAAAATAGTGATTGCAGACAATGCTGCTGAAGTGGTCAATTTGATTTTTAATAATTCAGGAACATTTGGAGGAAGTACACTATTTTTAGGCGGAGTTTTATTTGCTTTTCAAATTTATTGTGACTTCTCAGGGTATTCTGACATCGCAATTGGAACATCAAAATTGTTCGGATTTCATTTGAAAAAGAACTTTGCTTTCCCTTATTTCTCAAGAGACATGGCTGAGTTCTGGAGACGATGGCATATTTCATTATCTACATGGTTTAGGGATTACCTCTACATTCCATTAGGAGGAAGTAGAGTGAATGCATCTAAGAGAATTCGAAATATATTTATCATATTTTTAGTTAGCGGCTTTTGGCATGGCTCTAACTGGACATTTGTAGTTTGGGGAGCTTTAAATGCTTTGTATTTTTTACCATTATTATTATCTAAAAAGAATAGAGTGAACTTAGATAATGTAGCTCAAGAACGATTTCTTCCTTCTTTGAAAGAATTCTTTCAAATGACAGTAACTTTTATACTTGCTGTAATAGCTTGGATCTTTTTTAGAGCAGAAAACATTCATCATGCATTCCAAATTCTTACAGAAATATGTTCTCTTACTTTGTTTAGTATTCCTGAAGTAAAACCGCTTGTTTTATTAGGGTTAATTTTAGTGATGATGGCTATTGAGTGGGTTTACAGAAAAGAAGATTTTGCATTTTCTAACTTTCAATTAAAGGCAGTAAAAGTATTTCGTTGGACAACTTATTTGTTAATCATTTTTACCATATACTGGTTTGGAGGCGAGAAGCAAGAGTTTATTTATTTTCAATTTTAATTTATGAAAACATATTTAAAAAATATCTTCTTATTTCTCTTGATTCTCTTTGTGATAAATCATGTGATTGTTTGGTTTTACGAAGCCCCGAAAAGAGATGCTATTAACAATAATACATATGCCGAAAAATTAAAGTGGGATGCCATCCATGATTCCAAAGAAAAGTATGATCTAGTTATCCTAGGGTCGAGTCGGGTTTATAATGCATACAATCCAAAAGTTATTGATAGCGTCTTAAACATCAATTCAGTCAATATGGGAACTGGTTCCCAAAACATCATTGAAAGCTATTATTTATTAAAGGAAATTTTTGATAGTCAACAACCAAAAGTAATTGTTTTTGATCTTTTCTCAAGATCTGTAGAATATAGCAATCCTGATTATTCTCATATTCTGTCTAATGCTGATTTTCTATCTACAAAAAACAAACTAGATCTTATTGTAAATGGTTTCGGTACTGATGGAATTATGAATTACCTCTTTCCCTTATTGAAATATAAAATCTATTTCGAAAATTACTCTAGCAGCGAGTCTGGTAATTCTCCCAAGGTGAAATGGTATAAAGGATATTCTGAAGTCACTTCAGTAATAGATTCTAAAACCATTGACGATTTAATCCCTACAACAAAATTTAAACAAAGAGACAAAGCCATAGAAACAATCGATTTTTATTTAACTAAGATTCGTGATTTATGTAAGGAGAAAAATGCTAAATTAATATGCATAAGAACGCCTTATCCTCCGAAAAGATTAGAAAAAGATGTTCTTGGAGATCAAAATTTATCGATGCTTTTTGACAGTATTGGAACAAATCTAAAGGTTCCTTTCTATGATTTGAATTACTTACCCAATCAATATTCTAATTATGATTTCTTTGATTTTCATCACATGAATCTCTCTGGTTCCTTAAAAGCTTCTTTAATGCTTTCAAGCATTATTTCTAAAGAATAATAATCTAAGAAATTACCTCAAACAGTACGGGTTTACTGGGACTTGCATCATTCTCAAAAGCAGCCACCATTAAGTTTAAGAAATATGTACCGTCTACTAGGGTATTTGGGACAAAAATAAATTCGGTGATGGTAGCGTCCATTCTAAGTTTCCCTGCTGTGTTCCAAAAAGCATTGTGAGATTTCAATTCTCCTTCATCCTTTTCCCTGTCAACAGAAGGAAGGTCTATCAATAAATGCTTGATGCCTTTCTCTCGTAAATAAATAGCTGCTTCCTCTAGCATATACGTCGGATTGGTATTCGAATATTGCATCGACTTTTTATCTACTAAATTTGGCAACGTACGAATGACAACGGCATCTCTCTTTTTATTTCCTAAAGCAAATTGCAACTGTCGTTTCGTAATCACAAAATCACCATTCAATTCTTCAGGTGGAATCGTCACAACTTCAGCTAAAAAGAAAAACTGGTTTAAATGTTTATTTATGGAATGTATTTCTTCTGTAATATGCCCTACCGTTTCGGTATGTGTCCCATGAGAATGCGGATTAAACTCAATCATGTTAAAATTCACATCAGCTCCTTCCTTAACAAGCCCAACCCATTCCTCAGTAGCTACTGGATAAATCTTTGGCGGGCCAATATACCAAGCATTTACATTTTTAGCTGTGTCTACAGCAATTGAAATATCTATCGGTTTTGATAGGTCTATCGAATATTTTCTGGAGTTATATTTTATTTCTGCAATCATGTATCCTAAACTTTTTTCAATAACTTTTTTAACAAATGCTGAAACTAATTCAGCATGAATAAATCAGATGCAATTCCATCCGATAAAAATTTTCCTTTTTGTGTTGTTTTTAGTTTTCCTTTGTCAATATACAACAATTGTTGTTTTATATATTGATCTGATTGTCTTCTTAAATATTCTAAATAAGTCTTTCCATACACACGCTCTACTCTATCTAGAGAAACTCCCCAAATAGTTCGTAAACCAGTCATGATATACTCATTGTATTGGTCTGTCTCTGACAAGGTTTCTCTTTCAATTGGCAATTCGTTTTTCTGAATTGACGTTATGTATTTCGAATTGTTTCTCACATTCCACCCTCGTTGTTTTCCATTGAAAGAATGTGCTGAAGGTCCTATTCCTAAATAAGACTTCCCTTGCCAGTAGGCTGAATTGTTCTTGCTAAAAAAATTTTCTTTTCCAAAGTTTGATAATTCGTAATGGATAAAACCACTGAATGCTAGCTCTCCAACCAACATATCAAACTGTTCTTGGGCTTGTTCATCATTTACAGGAGGAACTGTTCCTTTTTTTATTTGTGATTCTAAAGCGGTTTTGGGCTCAACAGTTAACGCATAACTTGAAATATGTGGAACTCCAAATGACAATGCTGTTCTTATATTTTCCTTCCATCGTTCGTTAGACAATCCTGGAATTCCATAAATTAAATCCAATGAAATGTTTTCAAAATGTTGAACAGCTAAAGACAAACATTCTTTTGCTTCTTGTGCATTGTGAGCACGATTCATTAGCTTCAAATCGTCTTCAAAAAACGATTGAACCCCAATACTCAATCGGTTTACTTTACTCTCTCTCAGCTCTTCAATCGTAGCTTCATTTAAATCGTCTGGATTTGCTTCTAATGTAATTTCTGGATTCGAAATCACCGAATGATTTTGATAAACGGCATCAATAACTACATCGATTTCCGATTGTGACAGCATACTCGGCGTACCTCCTCCAAAGTAAATGGTTTCTACAACTTCATTCTTCAATTCGCCTTTACGCAATTCTATTTCGTGAATCAAGCAATTAACGAGTTCATCTTTTTTCTTTAATGAAGTAGAAAAATGGAAATCGCAATAATTACATGCTTGTTTGCAAAAAGGAATATGAATGTAGACTCCTGCCAATTTAGTTGTTAGTTGTTAGTTGTTAGTTGTTAGTTGAAAATAAAATTACGATGCTACTTTCTTGTTTTCAACTTTAAGCTTTTACATTTTCAGTTTTATATTTTTAATTGCTCAATGTTCATTGATAATTGTTTACTGTTAATTGATTTTCTTCGGATTTTGTTTTACAAACGCATCCCAGCCTGTGTAACTTTTCCCTGAGGTGATTTTCCCCATGTTATAGAAATGGCAAACGGCAGCTGCCAATCCATCAGTAGCATCTAAGTTCTTAGGGAGTGTTTTTAATCCTAATGTACTTTGCAACATTTTTGCAACTTGCTCTTTACTAGCGTTTCCATTTCCAGTAATAGCCATTTTAATTTTCTTGGGTAAGTATTCGGTAATGGGAACTTCGCGAGACAATCCTGCTGCCATTGCAACTCCTTGTGCTCTTCCTAACTTTAACATGGATTGAACATTTTTTCCAAAGAAAGGGGCTTCAATAGCAATTTCATCTGGATGATATGTATCGATTAATTCGACAGTTCTTTCAAAAATGAGTTTCAATTTTAGATAATGGTCATCATATTTTTTCAACATCAATTCATTCATTTGAATAAACTCCATTTTCTTACCTACAACCTTTATTAACCCAAACCCCATAATGGTGGTTCCTGGATCTATCCCTAAAATGATTTTTTCTACACTCACAATCTTAGATTGTTTTTATATTCTCGGTTTTGTTTTTAATACGCAAGCTACGTGAATGTTATAAAGATTCTTGAACTTCAATTAATTCTGTAGCTATTATTTCTTACTTTGCGCCGAGATGTTAACTTCGAACTCATACAAATCTAATCAATTCTTATGGCTAGTCTTTAAACTTTTCATAGTTATTGTTTGTGGTTATTACATCTTTCTAACGATAAGCTCAAACCAACATCTTGATTTTTCTGATTTTTGGTCTTTTTTAACGAAATTTGATGTTTTCTCTACCAAAAACATCGTTTTCCTATTCATTTTCACCATTTTTAATTGGTTTTTCGAAATCTCTAAATGGCAAATACTCGTTAAGAAAATTCAATTAGTTCCATGGTCGACAGCTGCAAAACAAAGTTTAGCTTCATTAACCTTCTCTTTAATTACCCCAAATCGAATTGGAGAATATCCTGTTAAAGCACTGTATTTTGAAAAGGGAAAACGAAAACGCATTTTGATGGCTAATTTTGCAGGAAATATGTATCAATTATTAGTTACGGTATTGATCGGTCTGGCAGGTGTTTTCTACTTAATTAACTACTTCTCATTTTCAACACAACAAATTTTGTTATTCATTCTAGGAAGTATCTTTCTCTTTTTTATTATTCGTTTTTTATTGAAAAAACTCAACTGGTTTGACAAAATTTATAATGCTGCAAAGCAACAAAAAAGCAATACCGTATTGTTACTCTCTATATTGAGATATATAGTTTTCTCACATCAGTTCTATTTCTTTTTGGTTTTGTTCAATATAGATATTACATATTGGGAAGCGATGGCATGTATTTCTAGTATGTACGTTATTGCTTCTATTATTCCGATGCTCTCATTATTCGATTTTGTCGTAAAGGGTTCTGTTGCTGTATTTGTTTTTTCTTTTTTTGAAATCGACCCAGTAATTATCCTATCTATCTCTACACTCATGTGGGTCTATAATTTTGCAATCCCAGCAATCATAGGCAGTTATTTCGTCCTAACGTTTAAACCTACACAAGCATGATAGCGATAACATTTCTTTTTGTGATTACTGGTTTGTATGCAATCTTGATTAGCTCACTTACTTCAGGTTTTGATAAAGTAAACGAATTTATGGCCCCTCAAGAACAACCAGGCACTGGTTTTTCTATTGTTGTCCCTTTTAGAAATGAAGCTACTTATCTACCTCTACTTTTAGATTCAATTGACAAACTCACTTATGCAAGAAATCAATACGAGTTTATTTTTGTAGATGATGAATCTACCGATAATTCTGTTGAAATTATCCATCAACATTTATCGGCAACAGAAATTTCCTATTCAATAATTGAAAACAAAAGATTGTCGAATTCGCCAAAAAAAGATGCCATACTTACTGCCATTAAAAAAGCACAGTTTGAATGGATTATTACTACAGATGCAGACTGTGAAGTTCCTGAATTTTGGCTATCAAATTTTGGAGCATTTTCTATAGTATATCATTCTAAAATGATTGTTGGACCAGTGATGTACACTTCTGAAGATTTCTCTTTTTTAGAGCATTTTCAAATCTTAGAGTTTTTGAGTTTACAAGGCGTTACTGTAGGAGGGTTTGGAATCAAGAAACCTTTTTTATGTAATGGTGCAAATTTGGCGTACAAAAAAGAAGTTTTTTTAGAGCTAAACGGATTTCAAGGCAATGATACAATTGCTAGCGGGGATGATGTTTTCTTATTCGAAAAGTTTTACAAAGCATATCCAAATGATGTTCATTTCTTAAAATCTAAGTCGTCCCTTGTTACTACACATGTTGTAAAAACATGGAAAAGCTTAATCCATCAACGTATGCGATGGGCGGCAAAATCAAGTTCTTATAGTTTATCTTTTGGCAAACAAGTTGGAGTGATTGTTTTATTAATGAATCTAAGCCTTTTCGTTTCCCTAATTATGATGTTTGTCTCCATAGAAAATTCGACTTATTTCATTTTCAGTTTTGGACTAAAAAAAGTTTTAGATTATAAGTTAATTCATAAAACTTCTCGCTTTTATAGAAGGAAAAACAAAAAAGTACGAGATTTTATTTTTGGGAGTCTATTGTATCCTTTTTTTAGTAGTTATATCGTTTTAAGAACGCTTACTAGCACCTACAATTGGAAAGGACGTGAATTTAAAAAATAGTTACTCAAATATCTTAGTTAAAATATTCTCAGCCTGAAACCAAAGGAACAAAACCAAGATTAATAACATAACCAAAAAAATCCCTTTTTTAGGATTTGCTCTTTTTCGTTTCCCAAACTTTCTTTGAAATTCCATAGTGTAATTGTAATTAAAGTACTAAGATAAATATTTAACGTTTAATAAAGAAACGTTTGTTGTTAAGTAACAAAAATCATTCCGACTTGACTTCTAGTTATAACTAATTTTAAGCTGAATATTACTCGCCTCCTTTTGTAGCTCGTAACATTTAGATGCTCTGAATATTACTCTCAACCTTTCGTTGCTCGTAACATTTCACGTTTCCCTGGAGGCCCTGGCAAACGTTCTACTGTGAATCCAACCGACTGCATGGCTCTTCGAACACTTCCTTTGGCAGAATACGTCACCAAGATTCCTTCACTTTTTAATGCGTTAAACATTTTAGTGAAGATCTCTTCTGTCCATAGTTCTGGCTGAACACGAGCACCAAAAGCATCAAAATAGATGAGGTCGAATTGATTTTCGTCTTCTATATCATTAAAGAATTGCTTTCGCTTTGATAAAGAAAATTCAGGAGTAATTTGGTGTTTTTCTTCCCAAGAATTGGTGTGAAGTATTTTGAATAATGCTTTTAACTCTGTTGCCTTTAATTCAGCAACATAATTCAGTTTGTCCACCTCATCCACGTCAACTGGATAAGCTTCTATTCCAACATAATCAATGGTAAGGTTATTTTTTTGAGCTTCTAAAAGTGTGATAAAGCTATTGAGTCCAGTACCAAAACCGATTTCTAAAATAGAAATTTCCTTTTTAAAAATCGGTGTTAGTCCATGTTTTATAAATACATGATAGGCTTCTTGAATCGCTCCGTGCTTGGAATGGTATTGTTCATCCCAATCGGGTAAATGAATGGTTGTAGAACCATCCGAAGTAATTATAATTTCACGTTTCAATTTATCGTATCAAAAGCTTTTTAATTTTAGGGATTGGTCCCAAACAAGTAGTTTTATGACAAGCTATACAACTATTAATAGTCGCGTTAAACTTGTTTTTTAGTGACCTCTCGTTTGTTTCAAAAACATCTTTGAGAGTGTTAATGTATAATTCCGAAAAGGCTTTAAACTCTTGAGTTCTATCAGAAGGATCTGTAAGCGTTGCTGTATGAATTCTTGAATAATCTTCAGGAAACCCCTTAGGAACTTCTCCATTCAAAATTTGCTGCTTTACCTTCTCATTTTCATCATACATTTTATTCATCAAAACAGACATCTCTGACTGTTCTCGCATGGTTAATGTTTCAGAGTTTTTCTTTTTTTCATCAGTATTACATGATGAAAATGAAACTACAAGAATGAAAACAAAAAATAATTTCTTCATTATTTCTTCATCAAAACCCCGTTTGCTTCAAATGCAAGTTCCATTTTAGGTTCTGTGATTTTTGCAATCTCGTCCGCTGATTTTCCAGCATCTTCTGCATAATGTTTTAATTCATCTACAGAAGTTTCTTTTACAAAAGCTTTTCCTGCAACAATAACTTCTTTTCCGTTAGAATCTAAAGGCATAAAGAATCCGTAATCTTTAAAACGAACCATAATTGTTTCGTCAGTTTCTCCAGCAGGAAGCTTCATCCAACATCCTTTTTTAGAACATACTTCTTCAATACTTGATGCAAATTTTAAATTAATTGTGTCTCCAGCTTTTAACGTTTGATACTTAGCAAAAGCATCTTTCGCCGACAAATAATCTTTATCAGAAATTTTATCTCCGTAAGAATTGTAGGCCGTTACTACTTCTTTTTCTTCTGATTTTTTGTCCTCTTTGTTGGTTTTACAAGCAATTACTGCTACTGATAAAACCATAATCATGATAAACTTTTTCATCTTGGATATGTGATTTTTATACAAAACAAAGATAGTTGTTTAGAATAACAAACTGTGTAAGGTTTTCTTAAAAAAAGCGAACTTAATTCTGTACCTTTGCACCCTTCTTATAACAAATTCTTATGGCAGTAGACTTGCATATTCAATCTGTAGAAACCTCTAAAATTGATACTGTAGATTTTAATAATTTACAATTTGGAAAGGTCTTTACAGATCACATGTTTGAATGTGATTATGTAAACGGTGAATGGATAAACCCTAGAATTGTCCCTTATGGACCTTTAACAATCGATCCTTCCGCAAGAGTATTTCATTATGGACAAGCTGTTTTTGAAGGGATGAAAGCCTACAAAGACGACAATGATGACATCTTCTTGTTTAGACCTGATGAAAACTTTTCTAGAATTAATAAGTCTTCTTCTCGATTAGCAATGCCTGAGTTTAATGAAGAGTTCTTTTTTGAAGGATTAAAACATTTATTGTTATTAGACAAAGATTGGATTCAAAAAGGCTGGGGTAATTCTATGTACATAAGACCTTTTGTTATTGCAACAGAACCAGCAATTTCTGCTTCTCCAGCTGAAGAATATAAATTCATGATTATCCTATCTCCTGCTCAGTCTTATTATAGCGGAGACGTTCGTGTATTATTTGCAGAAAAATATAGTAGATCTGCTGATGGTGGTGTTGGTTTTGCGAAAGCCGCTGGAAATTATGCCGCTCAATTTTATCCGACTAGCTTGGCGCATAAAAAAGGGTTTCAACAAATCATTTGGACAGATGCTAGCTCTCATGAATTTTTAGAAGAAGCTGGAACCATGAATATCTTCTTTAGAATTAATGATACTTTAATTACAGCTCCTAACAACGATCGAATCTTAGATGGAATTACACGTAAATCAGTGATTCAATTAGCGAAAGATAGCGGTGTAGATGTTGAAGTACGAAGAGTTCCTGTAGCAGAAATTAAAGAAGCTGCAAGAAATGGTTCTTTAAAAGAAATTTTTGGAGCAGGTACAGCAGCAGTCATCAATCCTATTTTAGGTTTTCAACATGCTGGTGACGATTTTGAGTTACCAAAGCTTGAAGAAAGTTATGCTACTATTTTCAAAAATAAATTAATGAGCATTCAGTATAACAAAGCTGATGACCCACATAATTGGAGAGTTAAAATTTCATAATGCGTTTCCTATTTTCTTTTGTCGTTTTATTTTGCTTTTTAGGATGTAGTCCTAGCGAGAAAAAACAACAAATAGAAAGTAACACACCTCAATACATTACAATTTTAGGAACCGCGCAAGATGGTGGTTTTCCTCATATTGGTTGTCAGAAAACATGTTGCTCAGATTTCTATGAAGGAAAATCTCAAAAACAAAAAGTTGTTGCGCTTGGCTTAGTCGATAAACAATCAAATCAAAAATGGTTGTTTGAAGCTACTCCTGATATTTCGACGCAATTGGATGATTTAGAGCGTAATCACTTAAAGACACAAACAATTATTGATGGTGTTTTCTTAACACATGCACATATTGGTCATTATGCCGGCCTTATCTACTTTGGTCGTGAAGCTTTAGGAAAGAAAGACATCAAGGTATATGCAATGCCTAAGATGAAAGAGTTCTTAACCAAAAACGGACCTTGGAGTCAGTTGGTGAATTTACAGAATATTGTCTTTTCTGACTTACAAAAAGATAGTACCATTGTTCTTAGCAGTTCATTAAAAGTCACTCCTTTTTTAGTACCTCATCGCGATGAATTTTCTGAAACTGTTGGTTACAAAATTGAAGGGAAGAATAAAACAGCCTTGTTTATTCCAGACATCAACAAATGGCACTTGTGGAAAAAGAGTATTGTTGATGAAGTGAAAAAAGTTGATTATGCTTTTCTAGACGCAACTTTCTTTAAGAACGGTGAAATTAATAGACCCATGAGTGAAGTACCTCATCCTTTCATTGAAGAAACTGTTGATCTCTTTAAAAACGAATCAAGAGTGACAAAGAACAAGATATTCTTTATCCATTTCAATCATACCAATCCAGCTTTGCAACCCAATTCTCAAGAACGAAAAGATCTTGAAAAATTAGGTTTTCATTTTGCTACAGAAGGTCAGAGGTTTGAACTTTAAGCGATCTTTTAATTCGCAATCGTTCGTAAATCCTTCATAAACCCAACATTGTCAATAACCACAACTCCCTTGTTTGTTTTATCAAAAATAAAATTGATTTCAACAATATTTGAAAAATCGAACTTTGGGTTTACTATAAGCATATCTTTAATAGGATAAGAAAACAGCTGCATTACGCTTTCTGATTTTTCCCCTTCATTATAATCTCTTTTCCAAACTTTCACTCCCAAACGTCTCTGTAGTTTTGAAAAACTACTTAGTGGAAAATACACTTTCTCTCCTGAAGTATCTAAAAGAGATATCGAAAAATCAATTGGTTCTTTTCCTTTTTTCTTTTTGTCTTCTTTTTTATCATCACTCTTCTTCTCTTTCTTTTTGTTCTTATTCTTATACGTTTCGTCTTTCTTCGTATTCTTTTCGTCTTTCTCTTTTTTATCTTTTTTCTTCTTCTTCTCCACCCACTTTCCACTAGATTTAGGATTGGTACTTCCACTAGATTCTGCCATAGAAAACACAAAGACTGAAGTCGAATCAACATCAGAAATACCTCCACTCAATTTCATTGTATAGCTAGCAATCAGTGAATCGTTCACAGGTGCTAAGTATTTTCTTTTATCTTCAGCTACCGCTGAGTCTTGTTCTTTCTTAGCATCCATATCTTTCTTTTGATAATGCCATCCTAAAAACAAGCCTCTGTTGGTTTTACTTCCCCATTTTGTAGGAACTCTTTTTTCTTTCCAAACTGTTAATCTAGTAGAAGATACTTCTGAAGAATTTTCAGAGAGTGTTGTAACATCAAAATCCTCATCAAAAGTTCCAATGAGTTTTGTATTGGAGTCTTCAAACTGATTTAGATAAATAGTTTCTGGCAACCAATTCCTACCTGCTCTTACATCAGCAAATAAGGGCAAATATCCTTTTTCATTTCTCAATGTAGCTTCCAAAAAGGCACTAATGTATACCTTCGCCACTTCCCGTTGATCTTCTCCTTTCATCAGCTGTTTAAGATTTAACAGTTTTGTGAAAGGTGTTCCTACATCATTATTTCCCCAACTAGTATTAAACTGACCGTGATTTGCTCCATACACATACAAACCTGATTTGAAACGATAAATACTATCAGTAAATGAGATGCGATCAAATTGTCTTGCGCCCGCATAAGAAGTTACGTCTCCATCTTGTGAACCATGAATTACAAAGTAGTTGATATCTTTTAGCTTTGTTCTAGTATTCCCCGGAGCATATTGCCCATCTACAGGAGCAATAGCGATAATCGATTTAATATTATAGTTGTAATCTAACTTTATTGTAGCATCATCGGAATAATAAGGAAGTGTGTTTAACAAAGCGGCATGTCCAACAGCTTCTCCTCCTCTTGAATGTCCTATTAATGATAGGTTCTCAGTATCTATTTTTTGATAAAAAGGGTTCCCTTCTGTAGCATTCCATTCGTGCCATAGGCGTAAATGCTCTAGTAAAATCCACCCTCTCGCATCATTCTCTTTAGACAACCCTCCACTTAGTTCATCTGACCAAGAAGAATTGATAAAATTTTCATCTACCGATGCTACTATCATACCTCTAGAAGCTAAAAGGTTTCCAATGTATCCGTATCCTGTATCTGAAAAATCTTGCATCCCATGATTTCCGTGGACAATTAACACCACTGGAAACGGCCCTTCACCTTCCGGATACCATACTTGTGCATTTAATGGTAAAGCTTTCGAATCAAATCCCCAATAACTTGTTCGCCAATTTCCACTCATTCCATTCCAACCATCTAAAAATGCAACTCCATTTACAGAATCTGTTTTTATATCTACTTCAGCTCCAAAGTGTTTACGGTGTTTATCCTTACCACTACCATAACTTAATGTTTTCACTACATAACTTCCCTCTTTAGCTGGAGACTCTAATTGAATATGTGGTATCGTTGCTTCAGATGTGTATGCCGCATTTACAATAGGCTTTACATCAATTCCATCGGGCATATAGAGTACAATTGCTAGTACAATTCCTCCTATTCCAATCACGAATCCTAAAAGGCTTATGATTTTTCTAAACAGGTTTAAATTTTTGAATTTGGTGATGAACAATGAAAAAACAGAAGCTCCTAATAAGGAACTCACTCCTATAATCATATAGGCTAACGTATCATCAAATAGTATTGGGAGAATGCAAAAGGAAACAACAACTACGATTCGATACCATTTAGGAATTGCCATCACTAATTTCAGCCCCCAATTTATTCCAAAAGCCAGCAACACAAAAAGAGCTGCAAAACACATAAAGAAAACAAGTAACCATGGATCATTTAGATTGTAAGAAGCGATGATGCCATATGTTAAAAATAGCAGCGTTAAAACAATGAACAATGCTCTTGTAGCTCCCTTGAAAGCATTTTTGCCCGGTGTTGCCGATTTTATAACTCTCTTTAACCAAGCTACTATTTTCTTATATATTTTTTTCATTGGATGATTTGTTAAGATCTCTTTAGAAGATGACACTAAGATAATTCTTTTCTAAAACTACTTGTTTAACTTAAAACAACCAATAAAAAGTGAAATATTTAATTATTATCGACGTCAAAAATCAGGTTCTCTCAGATAAACAAGCTCATTAAAACAGGTATAAATACCTAAAGGTATTTTGCAAAGTTCCAATAGCTTTATACGATTTCATTTTATACACTGAGAATAGCTTCCCTATATTCTATCTTCTTCATATTCAATGAACACCTATAGCTAACTTATAATATTACAACTCATGAAAAAATCATTCATTATTACTATTAGTTTTATGCTGATAACGTTATTCAGCACACCTTTTTTTGGGCAACAAACTAAAGACAAAAAAGCTCTTAACATCGATCTAACGACAAACTTTCATGACTTAGAAAAAGAAAGACTTGAGATTATTGCTGAAATGTACAGTATGATGTATGAGATTAGTGGGCTTTTCACAGAGTTAGAAAGGGCTCAAAGTCTTGAGAAAATATTAGAAAAGTACAAGGAAAAACGTTCTAAAGAAGGTAAGTCAGGAGCTATTACAGCAGAAGAAAAAGCAAATATCATTCGTTTGGAAGAGCTTCGAGCCGAAGTTATATTACCTGAACTTAAATCAGTGGGTGGTTTAGACATCAAAAAAATGAAATCTATTTCGGCAACAGAAGGATTTCGTCGAATCATTGAAAACAAAGTACAAGATATTCTAAAGAAAACAGATCGCCTTTCTACGGTAGGAACCAAAGTAACTGAGTTGAATAACACTTCTTATGTAAGTCAAAATTTCAAAAAACAAATTAGTTGGTCGTTTGCGGGATTAGTTGGTCTTGTTATTCTTGGTTTTTTCATTATTGCTTATAAAGATGATCAAATTAGAAAGACAATTTTTTCTGGAGACGTCGGTCTACAATTTATTACCATATTTTCTATCATTATCGCCATTATCTTATTCGGGATTACAGAAGTTCTAGGAGGAAAGGAAATTGCTGCTTTAATTGGTGGTATTTCTGGGTATATACTTGGACGTAGTAGCATGCCTAAAGCAAAGAAAAAGAGAAAAAAGAAGAAAAATAAAATTGTCGAATAGTTTGATTAGAAAAGATTTATTTTTACTAAAATATATTGATACACTGAAATAAATCAAGTATAAATGACTGAAAATAAAATTACTTCAACAGATCAATTAAGAGAAATTTATGGTTTCCCTAGAGGGAGAGCTAAAGACAAAGTATTGGGAGCTTTAGAGAAACACTCAATTCATTTTATCTCTAAGTCGCCTTTTTTATTGCTTTCAACAATTAGCAAAGATGGAAAGATGGATGTATCGCCAAGAGGTGGAGTGCCTGGTTTTGTAAAAGTTTCCGAAACAGGAGAATTGCTCATTCCAGATGCAAAAGGAAATAACAGAGTAGATAGTTTCTCTAATATTATTGAAACGGGTTCTATTGGATTGATTTTCTTACTTCCTGGTATTGATGAAACGTTACGAATCAATGGAAGTGCATACATTACAACTGATCCATCTGTTTTAGATCATTTTGATTCTGAAGAGAAAACACCTATTAGCTGCTTGGTGATTTCTATTGATGAAGTGTTTCTCCATTGTGCAAAAGCATTGATGAGATCGAAGCTTTGGAAAGGTGATTTTCAAATAGACCCTAAAAATTTCCCATCTATCGGTAAGATGTTAAAAGATCAATTAAAGTCTCCCGAAGATGCAGAATCTAGAGAAGACATGATTAAAAGATATCAAAAAGATCTATAACAACTTAATTTTAAAAACTTTATCTTTAAAAAGCTGAACTAACTACTCATTCGCCATGAAAATCAAAAATTCTCTACTCATTGTATTATTAGCGACAACATTTCTTTTGGGTTGTAAATCAGAACCGAAAAAGAAATCAACGGATACAGAAACAATTAAAAAAGATACCATTGTAAATACCGATTCTGAAACGAAAGAATATGAACCTAGTGATGATGATATTCGTGAATATGGGATTATTGAAAGAGTTGAAGATGCTACCTATCCTTTCTTTGAAGTAACCTTAAATTTTGTTGAACGAAATATAAAGCAAGATTTTAATTTAAGTATCGAATCTATTTCCTTAACAGATAGCGAATTGTATAAATTGAAAGGGAAATATGCAACTATCTATTACACCAGTGATTTAGTAAATGATTTAGTTGATCTTCATTTTGAAGGAAAGTCTTTGTTTGGAGAATATGCTCCAGATATGAATTCGAATTGGAAAAAAATCATAGGAACATTAAGTGGAGCTGAAAGCGTAAGTGGAGATTTACCTGGAAAAGTTACTGTAACAGATTCTAACGGTCAGAAAATAGAATTTGAATTATATATTGATGATGAGACCGTAAAAGCAAACGGCAAAACTGTCACTGCTTTTTATACATTAGAAGGCGTTAACACGGTAACTCACATTGAACCTTCAACTTAAAAATAGATTTAACCTTTATAATCAGGGTTATGTTTGTTGTCTTCCGCATGTGCAAAATGAGGATGCGTCCAGATAACAACTTTCGGGTTTGCAATTCGTAGAGCTTCTTGAAATTCTTTGTTATAGAAACTTCTAAAATAGCGGAGTTTTCTTTTTTTGTCTAAGTCATCTCTATATGAGAGAATCCAATAGCGACTTCCATTTACTTTAGCTGCACTTCTTTTAATACTGATAATAGATATAAAAGGAACCACTTTTTCTTTCTTGTCTCTGATGATGTATAAGTTTTCATCATCATGCTCTAATCTTCTAGCTTTTTTGAATAAATAAAACAGTCCAATAGAGATTAACAAGACGATTAAACCTGTCCAACGGTATGGTTTATCCCATATATCCAAAACAGCAAAGAAAGCAATTGGAATCATGAGCCAACGTATCCAAGCTTTTCCAGACTTAATAACCTCTCTCTTTTTTTTTGCTGATTGTTTTTTGGTTGCTCGGTATCCCATAGGAGATAAAGTTACTTATTTTATTGAAGAAATGATTGTCTACTTTAAAATCAGGTAGTATTACTTATATACATCCTGTCTTTTTAAACTAGGTTAGCCACTACTAATAATCATTTTTAATTTAAAAAATACCCCCACATTATGAACGGAAAATCAGAATTACCTTATGAATACGGATTTGCAAGAATTGGTAGTGTTATGAATTACTTGACACGTGACTTTCACCCGTTGCGGCATGCATTTGACATGTCTAAATTAAATGCTTTGGGTATGTTAGTAACTAAGCAGCCTAAAGGCAAGTTAACTATTGACGCAAATTCATTTACTAAATCTACTCAAGAGTCCTCATCTTTCAGTACCAATAGCAAGGCTCGTGCAGGATTCCCTTTTTTTAAAAGTTCAATAGAGCATCATAACACCCAAAGTGGAGCAAAACTGAATACTGCTAACGGATTAAGCCTTAAAGTAAGGCATTCTTTAATTGGTTATGATATTGTACTCAACGACGACATAACGTCTAAACAATTGTATGCTTGTGCTACTCCAAAATTTAAAGCAGCCTATAATAGACTCGTTACAGCTCATAAAAAGTATGTTGAAGCAGAAAAAGAAAAAAAGAAATTCTTAAAAGAGTTAGGAATAATAAAAGATGAAACCCTAGAAGAATTAGCAAACGCTTATTTTGATTTTCAACTTGAATTTGGACATGGATTTATCACCAAGTTAAAATTGATATCCACTGCCTCAGGAGAGTTACATGTATCTTATCAATCTGGTGTAGAACAAGATGAAAAAAAATATGGGGAGGGTGCCTCAATGACAATAGGAAAGCTTAGAAAAAGTGTTGGCGCATCTAATGCACAAGATTGGGTAAAAGCTCATAGTCAGTCAAAATCAGGTGGAATAGTTACCGCTCAAGTAGAAAGCATTCCTGGAATATCTAGGGTAGCAGATTGGGCAAATGCATTTATCTCAGAATATGCTGGAAAAGGAATCGGTTCAATAGAAGAAAAACCTCCCACATCAATATCTGCTCCTACAACAGAGGCTAAAGCTCCTGAGATTCCTTCAATAGATCCTCCGAAGGTAGCAAAAGAAGACCTCCCTACACCGTCAATTACATTAAGCAGTGCAGATGAGGTGGTAGAATTTATGCGTATGAAAGAAATGAAAGCAAATGGTAATGAGGTGAGTTGGAAAAAGTTCTCTGAAAAATTCAAAGAGGATGCGGATAAAGCTGGTCCTGAAGAAATTGTTAAGGAGGTGATTAAAAATCAAGACAACGACCCTGGTAATAAATCGCAAAAAAGGAATAATAGTGATCTAAAAAAAAGCCCTACTTTAAAAACTAAAATAAACCTTGGTCAAAAAACTCAAAATGAAACATCAGGAGATATTTCATTGGGTGAATATGATGTTTTAGATTTTGAGTTCACAAATTATGCCGACTATTTTCCTGGAATTATACCCAAGTCCATTTTTCCAACCCGATCTGGATTAAACATCGCTAAAATAAATATGTATTTAATGACTCGACAGCTTATAGGCTCTTACTTTAATTATATAAGTCAATTGCCTGCAAGTATCACTAGAGGATATATCAATCCAGATCGTGCAGCATCCTATGAACAAACACTCCATGAATATTCCGATTTTATTAATAATTATATTAAGAGTACAAGATATATCACAGATGATGACTTTAAAGCATGTACAGCTGAATTTGACCAAATGTTAGAGGCAAATACAACTTTCGCCAAGATAGGAATGTCTGTATATCATTATTTTAATAAAAATTATGAAACCTTTTCAAAATCGGCTTTTGGTTTTATGCTTACCGTTAATTACGATAATTCTCCTAAGGAGCGTACAAGATTCTATGCAGAACGCTATAAAAGTGAAGGAGAAGAAACTAGTAATTATAAAAATATAATTACAAAAGGTCATATATCTCCTGCTACAGAAAATTTAATGTCTCCCTGGAGAGGGATTAAAGATGATTATCAAGCAATTGCAAAAGATAGTGTACGATTTATGCCGATAATTCATGGTGGAGAAAAACCATATGTAGCACTGGCAACGTATTTATCTGAAAAAGATAATGAAAATTCTGGTTGGGCAGTACTAGGTTATTTAAATACTGATGATAAAGATGATTATCGTGTATATGGTGGTGATGGTGTGACCACTACATTAATGTCAGTAAAAACATTGGAAGAAGAGAGTGAAGCTCATTGTGAGAGATTTCATTTAGTAAACTATGACAATAAATTTAGTAGCTTCTATGCTAAATTTGATACTGATTCTGTTAATCCTCATGATAAAACTCTTTCGTTACTTGCATTTTACAAAATAGATAATGATAAAGAAAAAAAAATGGTATCGATAGGCGGTTATACGACTAAAACAGATGGAATTTTTTTTAATGGACATATTACAGCCGATTTTATACCCGTTGATTATGATTTGGTGGGGGAAGGTTCAATTACCGGTATTCCTATGTGGCAAGATTTCCCTTTTGATTTAATGAAGGCCACTATTACGGCTGGTTATGATGAGCTAGGAGTACAAGAAACTAATTCCAAATAAAGTAGAATCATTCTTCTTATAAATAAAATATAGTTGTAGTGTAGGAGTTAACGCTCCTACCTACTTCTCTAATATTTCCTGAATATTCGGCTTAAAGTAATCAGGCCCTTTTAAGACTTTTCCATCTTCACGGTAAATAGGCTTTCCATCTTCACCTAGCTTGCTCATATTGCTTCGCTGAATTTCATCAAACACCTCTGCAATTTTGTATTGCATTCCATGTTCTATAATGGTTCCTGCTAAAATGTATAACATATCACCCAACGCATCTGCAACCTCTACCAAATCATTGTTATTCGCAGCTTCAAAATACTCTTCGTTTTCTTCTTTCATCAAATTGAAACGAAGTAAATTTCTCGCTTCTCCTATGTTTGCTGTAGGCTCGTTTTTAATTCCTAATCCGAATGCTGTGTGGAATTCGTGAACGGCGTCTGTGTATTTTTTCATGTGTGATTGTTGTTTTATGTTTTTAAGATCTCTCTATTTCACTACGACGAAACTTCGACAATACTTCGAAAGGCTCAGTGTGACATAGATATTCTATTAAATCGCTTTTTTTAGTAACCAAGCTGGAGCAATTTTCAATACGAAAGCAATGATGCTCCAACGCTTCGAAATATACGCAACTCTTTTCTTTTTTTTAATGGCTGAATAGATTTGTTTTGCAGCTTTTTCTAACGACACCATCCAAAAAACCCCTTCTCCCAATGCCATCGCTGTATCTACAAACCCTGGTCGAATATCTGTAATAAAGACTTGCTTTGATTTGATGGTTTTCGTTTTGATGTACAAACTCTCTAAATAGGCTTTTTGATAGGCTTTTGAAGAAAAATAAGCAGGCGCTCCTCGATTCCCTCTAATTGATGCAATGGAAGTAATTCCAACCAAATGTCCAAATCCTTGTTCTCTAAATAAATTATAGGATAAGTCATATAATTTGGTCACTCCTACTACATTGGTGTTGATGGTTTCTAGTTCTTTCTCCCATTCTAGCTTTGGATTGATATGCCCAACTCCTGAAGATTGAATAATTAAATCTACCGTTCCAAATTCTTGAACAATTTCATTAAAAACTTGCTCTAACTCATCTACTTTCTGAATATCATTTTGAGCTATATAAATCTGATTTGGATGTTCGTTTTTTAACGCTTCAAGTTTTTCTAAACGTCGTCCTGTAATGGCAACTTTATAGCCATCTTTTATCAAAAACTCAGTAATTGCTTTTCCAATTCCAGAAGTTGCTCCAAAAACAATTGCGGTCTTCATTTAATTTGTAATTTTGCTAAAAATACGATTTTATGTTTACTACTGGGCGAATCATTTTTATAGCATTTTTTGTCATTGCGTTTGTTATTTTAATGGTCATTTCTTACAAAGGAGATGCAAAAAATCATCAATCGTATTATAAAAATTCAGCAAAAAAAGTAGCACTGTATGGTACTATTGCTATCATCATTTTTATAGGATTACGTTTCTTAACTGCCTACTTCTTTTAGTTCATCTAATTTATCGTGATCTAATAAGGTATACCCTTCTTCATCAAACATTAAAGAACTTTCAAACTGTACATCCGTTTTTAGTTTATCAAACTTATACGAGTGTATCTTAAAAAGTTTCTGAGAAAAAGATTCATCATGGTATTGCATTAGAATATACAATTCGGCATCCAATTCCTGTAACTCTTCATTAGTATACTTTGCTAGTGGACTTTGATCGTCAAACTCATGTACTACTGTCCAAATAGTTGGCAAGTACATAATCTGATCTCTTTCTAGTTTTAACTTATAAAAGTTTCTTTTGTAGCTCTTGGTTTTTTCATCAAGTTCTGTTATTGCCAATGTAACCGTCACCTGAGGCTCTATCATAACCGCCTTTCTACTATTCATCAATCGAAACATTAAAGCTCTCGATTCTTTAAAATCTCTCACGATTATATTCTTACTGAATTTAATCACCGCTCTAGGTTTAGAAAACCGTCCGTACAACAATCCTGTAATAAAAGAAAAACCCATTAAACCAATCATCGCTTGAAATGCAGCAATCATGTTTGCAATTAATCCTTGGGGAGCAATTCCTCCATAACCAACAGTTGTTATAGTTTGAGCGCTAAAGAAAAAACCATTTAACAAATCACGCCCTAAATGTCCCGTGCTTGGTGTTATTTGCTCAATGCCTATTAGGTTATAAACTACTGCAAAAAAGATATTGATAAATGTGTAAACGAGGAATACAAAAAGGAAAAATTTCCACCATGGTATGTCTATCAAATGTGAATACAAATCATGCAATCCTCTTTTTCTATTCACGTGTACAATCGTAGAACTACCATCATGATTTACAATGCTTTTTGCATTTTTAAAAGAACGATATCCAAACCCTGGGTCTTTTACTTTTTTAGCCATGATCTTTTATTTTGTTGAAGTTGAGAGTCGCCTTATATTTTTTACTCTTTTCCAAGCCTTTTTATTGAATAAGGTATACAATAAGAAACAACTAACATCTAATAAAAAATAGAAAAGGCTAATTCCGCTTGGAGGGTTATGACTGTCTAATAACGGAAAAACTCCGAAAGCTGTATCTGGCCAAGACCATGCTTCATAAGCTGTACCTCCAATCTCTAAAACCGCTACAACAATATACATGGTTAGAAAAAACAATCGATCTTTTGGTCTTTTTATCAATAGTAAAAAAACAGCAACTGTCATCGCAAAACCAAAAACATCATTAAATACTATTAAATAGAGCAAGGCCAAAATCCAAATAATAATGGAAAAATAAAGAGTAATTGTAGCTGCATACTTTTTAACAATAGAAGCTTTAGAAAACACATAGGTTCTTGCATATAAAGCAGCATGTCCAAAAGGTATATACAAAGGAAGATTTGATAACCTATAGGTATACATATCTAACATAATGGAAAATAAATACTCTCCTCCAAACCCTACAATAACGGCATAGATCATGAGTTCTCGAGTTCTTTTAACGGATCGTAGATACAACCAGAAAAAAGCAATCAGCATAAAAATATTGGTGATTGTTTGTGCATGCGGATAGATTGATGCAAATTCGGTTCCATCAAAATACAAGGCTACTACAAAGACAAAGAAAAGCCCTATTTTTCTGGTGAATAATAAAAGAATCTTTTTTAGATCAGGTTTAGGAATTGCTGAAATCATTAATTGATTTTAATTGATTTGATGGCTGTTTGTCTTTCATTTACATACTCGAAGAAATTGTCTCCAAAAAAACCTGCTTCTTCTAACATGATTCGAATGTCTTTTTGCCATTCTGGAATATTCACAGTTACATTTAATTCGATGGCATATACAGTGTTCTTATGCAATGGGTAATCTCCTCGAACGGGAACGCCTCCTTGAGAATCCCACATCCCTATAGTAGTTCCTGCACTATGGCCATATTTCCCTAAAGGATGAGAATAAATTGCAGGTTTTAAACCTTCACTTTTTGCTTTTGATAATGAGCTTAGTAAAATTTCATTCCCTGTCTTTCCTTTCTTCATCGTTGTTGTTAGAATGTCTTGCAATCTGTTTCCTTTTTTAAAAGCATTCTTTAAATACGTAGGCACTTCTCTTTCTTCATCTTTCAAAACATAAGCATGTTGCTGACAGTCTGTATTTAATCCGATGTAAGTAATTCCAAAATCACAGTGTAGTAAATCTCCTTTCTGAATGATTTGATTCTTATCTCCTTTGGTAAAGGAATAAATATGTGATTTCAATTCTTCTTTGGTTCTTTGAGTATCTATTGTTGGATGAAACCAGGTTTCTAATCCCATATCCGTTACTTTTTGTCGCATCCACCATACAACATCATCAGTGGTTGTTGTTCCTGGAACAATTACTTTATTAGAAAAGGCTTCATCAATAATATCATGTGTTATTTTTACCAACTCTTTAAAAAGTTTCATCTCCTTTTGAGTTCTCGTTTCTATCCAACCAATCGCTAATTTCTCTGCGGAAACTAGTTTTGAAACCAATGCCTTTGGTAAATTTTCTTTCAGTTCTTCATAATCTGTTTTTACCAACCCGTCAGCTAAAGGGAAATGTTTTGAATAGTTAATTCCTATTTTTTTTGGATTTCTTTCTGTGATAATATCAGAAAGTGCCTTCCATTGATTGGGTTCTTTTTCTTTGTTCCATGCAGATTTAATACTCTTCCCTATATCATATCTAGCGACGGCTAAACGTTCTATGGTATTTTTTTTCTTGTCTCTGTAAAGAACAATAATTGTTCTTCTTCTCGCATTCAACCATCTTGCTGGCAACATTGTTTTTAATACGGGATCTTCATTATACTCTCTTGAAATAAGCAACCACATATCTATATCTGAATTATCCATCAATGATGGTAACAAATTCTGAAATCGGTCTTCTAACAGTTCGTCTTTTACTTTTGTTCTATCTCTTTCAGATAAAACCTGAGCAAAAGTAATTTGGGCAAAAAGGAAAAATACAAGTACAACTAAAACTCTCATAAGGTTGGATAATTTTCCCTAAAGATACTTGTTCCAATCAATACGTTAAAATTTCATAAAAACATTCTAGTCTGAGATATTTTTCGGAACTTTAACTTATTAGAAACAAATTGATTATGAAACATCTACACAAAATAACATTCATCTTACTCGTAGGAGTTATTTTTTATGCTTGTAGTTCTTCACCTACTAAAGGCTTAAAAACGAAAAAAGAAAAGCCTGTTGTAATTGCTAACGACAGTTTAGAGTATGAAATTATTATTATTGATATAGGTTTTAATGCGTATTTAAATTCTATTGCGAAGCCAATGGGTTTTTATACTCAGAGCTTTTTGGAAAACCGAAATAATATTTATGTAATCAATTGGAATCTAAGAGCTCAAAATCCCTTGAAGTATGATGGTTCAATCTATGAGAATGTTATCCAATACAACACAAGAACTAATTACGGAATGGAAGTAAATTACAAGCTTTTCCAATATTTCCAATTTGCTCAACAGAAATATAAAATGAGTTTAGATGGAACTATACCAAGAGTTAGATAATTTTTCTAAAACTTAAAAAACTATAGTTAAACTTGTTCTTCTCATCTGGTAAAAAGTCTTCTTTAGAAGTAACTTCCCATATATTTTCATCTATTTCAGGAAAGAAAACATCGGCTTCAAACTCTTGATGTACTCTTGTAACATCTAAAGCATCAACTAAATCTTTAGCCATCGATTCTTTATAAATCTGTGCTCCTCCGATAATAAATGCTTGATCGTGATTGCTAACCATCTCAATAGCTTCTTCTAAGCTATGAACTACTTCACAACCTTCTTGACGGTAGTCTTTATTCCGTGTAATGATAATAGATCTTCTATTAGGCAACGGTTTCCCTATAGATTCAAAAGTATTTCTACCCATAATAATGGCATGACCTGTAGTTACTTTTTTAAATCGTTTTAAATCGGCAGGCAGGTACCAAATTAAGTCGTTGTTTTTACCTAATTCGTTTCTTTCTCCTATCGCAGCAATTATTGTAATCATACCTCAATTTCTAAAACTCATTCAACAATTTATACCGCCACAGCTCCTTTAATATGTGGATGCGGATTGTAATCTACCAATTCGAAATCTTCAAAAGTAAAATCAAGGATATCTTTAATTTCAGGATTCATTTTCATGGTTGGCAACGGTCTCAATTCTCTAGATAATTGCAATTCTAATTGCTCGTAGTGATTGCTGTAGATATGAGCATCTCCAAACGTATGAATAAAATCTCCTGCTTCATATCCACATACTTGCGCCATCATCATTGTAAACAAAGCGTATGATGCAATATTAAATGGTACACCTAAAAAAATGTCTGCGCTTCTTTGGTACAATTGGCAAGATAATTTCCCATCTGACACATAGAACTGAAAGAATGCATGACAAGGAGGCAATGCAGCTTTGCCATTGGCTACATTCTCTGAAAAAGAAACAGATGTATCCGGCAAGACACTAGGATTCCAAGCAGAAATAAGCATTCTTCTACTGTCAGGATTATTTTTTAATGTATTGATTACTTCTTTTAACTGATCGATATCATCGCTATTCCAATTACGCCATTGGTGCCCGTAAACAGGTCCTAAATCTCCATTCTCATCAGCCCATTCGTTCCATATTCTCACACCGTTTTCTTGTAAGTACTTTACATTCGTATCACCTTTAATGAACCATAACAATTCATAAATGATCGACTTTAAATGTAGCTTCTTGGTTGTCACCATTGGAAACCCTTCACTTAGATCAAATCGCATTTGATAGCCAAAAACACTTTTTGTTCCTGTTCCTGTTCTATCTCCCTTTTCATTTCCGTTTTCTAAAACGTGTTTTACTAAGTCGTGGTATTGCTTCATATCTAGTTAAAAGGTTATAGGTAAATGGTTAAAGTCTCGATTTATTGTGTTTTATAAAAGCTGAAATTCTTTTCTGTAATGTCTGTACTTTTTCCAGTGTCAAAGATAATTTATTTTCAGATAATAGTTTTAAATCACCACAAAGAATTAAATGAGATTCTAATTCATAAGAAGAGCCTAAACTAATCTGTAAAAATCTAATAAAATCTCTTTCTGAATCTTTAGCTGATCCTTCTGCTATATTAGCAGGAATAGAAATCGAACACCTTCTCATCTGAGAGACTAATCCAAATTTTTCTGTTTCAGGGAGAATTTCAGTTAATATATATACTTCTTTAACTAATAATCTGGAGTCATTCCATATATTCAACTTTCTGAAATTTCTCATTTTTCCTTTTTCCTTTCATTTTTCTTTTTTTTAGCTTTCACCCTTCACCTTTCCACATTTACCTCTATTTAGCCAATTATCATTCCCGCTATTGTAGCCGACATTAAAGAGGCTATTGTTCCTCCGATTAGAGCTTTCATTCCAAACTCTGACAATATTTTACGCTGTCCTGGAGCTAAAGAACCGATTCCTCCAATTTGTATTCCTATAGAAGCAAAATTGGCAAATCCACATAGCATATACGTCGCCATAATAATCGATTTATTGTAGGTTAGATGTGTAGCGCTTGCAACATTCTTCAATTCTGCCAATTGTATGTATCCAACAAATTCACTTGCGGCTAATTTAATTCCTAAGAGCTGTCCCATCAATGCCATATCTTCAGTTGCTACTCCAATCAACCACATCAAAGGAGCAAAAACATATCCTAAAATTGCTTCTAAAGAGAAACTATCATAAGGTGTATTAGCTGCCATCCAATCATTTAAAGATGTAATATCGCCTACCCATCCTAAAATACCGTTCAACATTGCTATAAAAGCAACGAATACTAGTAGCATTGCTCCAACATTCACGGCCAAGCGTAAACCTTCTGTAGTTCCATTGGCAATTGCATCCAACACGTTAGAACCTATTTTCTCTTGAGAGACAGATACATCTGTATTTACCTCTTCAGTTTGTGGATATAATATTTTAGAAATCACAATAGCTCCTGGTGCTGCCATTACAGAAGCCGCCAATAAATGTTTCGCATATTGTAGTCTTAATACTGGATCATCGCCTCCTAAAAATCCGATATAGGCAGCTAGAACTGCTCCAGCTACTGTAGCCATACCTCCTATCATCACCAAGAGCATTTCAGATCTATTCATTTTTTCTAAATAAGCCTTGATTAACAAAGGTGCTTCCGTCTGTCCTAAAAAGATATTTCCAGCAACTGATAAACTTTCAGCTCCAGAAATCTTTAGCCCTTTAGATAATAACCACGCAAGAGCTTTTACTACTTTTTGAATAACTCCCAAATAGAAAAGCAAGGATGTTAAGGCAGAGAAAAAGATAATGGTGGGTAGTACTTGAAAGGCAAAAATGAATCCAAAAGTATCCATATCTACCACTAACCCTTCAAACAAGAACTTACTTCCTGCTCTTGTAAAATCAAGAACACTTACAAACAAACTTCCAACCCATTCAAAAGCTTTTTGAATAAATGGTACTTTTAAAACTCCAAAAGCAATTAACAACTGGAACGACAATCCAATTCCTACAGTTTTCCAATTAATTCCTTTTTTATTAGAGCTGAATAAGAATGCTACTATTATTAAAACAATCATCCCTAAAACTCCACGCCATAGACTAGTTACAGAAAACCCTTGACTCTTAACGATTGTATCTCCTTTGTTTTTTACAATGGGTGTTGTATTTTCTTTCACCTTGGAATTCAACGCAAATGAATACAAAACATCATTCTCAGAAATGGTTAATAGAGAATCTGTTAGTTGAGTAATATTGTAATAGCGAACCGTATCTTTTGGCTGCTTGTAATTGAAGATTAATAAATTATTCTGATGAATATAACTTCCTTTTGCTACAAGGCTATCTTTAGCAACTAGTGAATAATGAAACTTTCCGTCTTTTAAATTAAAGTCATCATTTGAATTCACCTCTACAAGAGAAGTCCCATCTGTTTTTTTAACTGATTCAAATTTCCAATCCTTTTCAATAGTTTGCCCATAGACTGCTACAGAAAAAAGGCATAAAACAACAATGATAATTTTTTTCATAAGTATTTTCTAAGAACGTTTACTAATTTCATCTCTTATTTTTGCAGCCAATTCATAATCTTCATTTGCTACTGCTTCATTCAATTGGTCATGCAATTCTTTGATACTGTATCTTGAGAAGCTAGAGGATTTTGAAGGCTTTATAACATCGTCCAAATTCACCTCAACGGCTTCTGGGTCTAAAGTCTCTTTAATTGCTAGCTCTTCTTCTATCTTTAAATAGATTCCTGCTTTGTCTAGAATATTTTCATAGGTATAGATAGGCGCAAGAAAACGAACAGCAATAGCAATGGCATCAGAAGTTCTAGTATCTATAATTTCTTCCACTCCATCCTTTTCACAAACAAGGCTAGAAAAGAAGATTCCATCAACTAGCTTATGAATAATCACCTGCTTAACCTGAATATCAAAACGTTCAGAAAATGTTTTAAACAAATCGTGTGTAAGTGGTCTTGGTGGTCGGATTTCTTTTTCAAGTGCAATGGCTATTGATTGAGCTTCAAAGGCTCCAATAATAATGGGAAGCGTTCTTGTCCCTTCCATTTCACTTAAAACTAATGCATACGCGCCACTTTGCGTTTGACTATAAGAAATTCCTTTTATCGTTAGTTTTATTAAACCCATGTATCAATCATCAAAAGTAAAAAAGGGCTGTCTAATTTATGGCAACTACCAAAAATCAGACAGCCCTTTACTAGGGCACAATTTAATAAAATTATGCGTTTTGTGCTTTAAATTCTTTCAGTTTGTTAATTAACTGAGGTACAACCTCAAAAGCATCACCAACAATACCGTAGTCAGCAGCTTTAAAGAAAGGAGCTTCAGGGTCTGTATTAATGACAACTTTTACTTTTGAAGCATTAATTCCTGCTAAATGTTGAATAGCTCCTGAAATACCAATTGCAATGTATAAATTAGATGCTACAGGTTTTCCTGTTTGCCCAACGTGTTCTGCGTGTGGTCTCCAACCTAAATCAGACACTGGCTTAGAACAAGCTGTTGCCGCTCCTAAAACATCTGCTAATTCTTCAATCATTCCCCAGTTTTCAGGTCCTTTTAAACCTCTTCCTGCGGAAACAACTACATCTGCATCAGCAATTGTTACTTTTCCAGTTGCTTTTTCAATGTTTGTCGATTTTACTCCGAAATCTGCATCAGACAATGCAGCATCTAAACTTTCTATTGACGCTGAAACTACATTTTCATGTACTCCGTATGAATTCTTTGCTACTCCAATCACCTTATTTTCTGTAGCAATCACAGTGTTATTAAATCCTTTATTTGAAAACGCTTTCCTTTTTACTGTAAACGGACTTGTGCTACTTGGTGCTGCAACTACATTAGATGCATATCCAGCATTTAAGGCTACAGAAACTAATGGACCAACGTACAATCCATCAATTGTTGAATCGACAACAACTACATTTGCTCCTTTTGCCTCTGCTACTTGTTCAATTACTGAAGCAACTGCTTTCGCATTAAACACAGCCAATTGATCATTACTTACAGTAACAATTGTTTCGGCGCCATAATTTTGCAATTCAGAAGCATTTTCTGCATTGATTGTTAACGCTACCACATTGGTTCCTAATTCTTCTGCTACCTTTTTTCCATAAGAAACTACTTCGAAAGCTGATTTCTTAAATTTTCCGTCCGTTGAACTTGCGTATACTAAAACTGACATATCTCTTTGTTTGTTATCCTGAACTTGTTTCAGGGGCTAATTTTTATTCTAACTTTTATCCAATAGATTCCAAAATAGCACTTCGACAAGCTCAGTGTGACAATTTTGGAATGATTTAATTTTCAATTAAATCACTTTCGCTTCATTATGCAGTAAGTTGATTAATTCATCAACGTTATCTGCATCTACTAACTTTACAGCTCCTTTTGGCGCAGGCTTCTCAAAAGATTGAGAAGATGTTGCGTTTTCTGTGCTTGTAGGTTCTACAACATTTAAAGGCTTTTTACGAGCCATCATAATCCCTCTCATATTAGGTATACGTAAATCAGATTCTTCAACAATCCCTTTTTGTCCTCCTACAACCAATGGTAAACTGGTCGCTAAATCTTCACTACCTCCGTCAATCTCTCTAGTTGCAGTTACATTTGTTCCATCTACTTCCATCCCTACACATCCATTCACAAAATTATAATCTGTAAGCGCAGCTAACATTCCTGGCACCATTTGTCCATTGTAATCACTAGATTCTTTTCCTGCCAATACTAAATCGTATCCTCCATCTTTTACAATCGCTGCCAACTCTTTCGCTACAGACATTCCATCTGTTGCTTCTGCATTCACACGAATCGCATCATCAGCACCAATAGCCAATGCTTTTCTTAAGGTAGGTTCTGTTGTTGCATTTCCAACATTCACAACTGTTACAGTAGCTCCTTGTTTTTCTTTAAACCACATAGCTCTAGTTAAAGCAAACTCGTCATATGGATTGATTACAAACTGCACTCCATTTGTATCAAACTTTGTGTCATTATCTGTAAAATTAATTTTTGAAGTGGTATCAGGAACGTGACTGATACATACCAATATTTTCATTTATTTTATTTTAATTTGATGGCTACGAAGATACTACAAATAATTAAAAAATACTATGCATGCATAGTATTTTTTTACTCTTAATTATTCAATAAGTTTTCTAATTTTACAACTTATCTATTTTCATTGAAACATTTTATAAAAAACATATTCCTAAGACTTGGCATCCTACCCACTATAGAACTGATTAGATTTAAGTTACATCAATTCAATAGAAGAAAAATTAATTCAAGTTTCAAAAAAGCACACTCTGAAGTAGCACTTCCACCTGACTTTTTCCTGTATGAAACCTTCGATTTGAACTATGATAAATACTATAATGGTGGAAAAGAAACAGCACAATGGGTCTTAAACTATATCAATGACTTTACTCAATTAAAAGAGAAGAATATTTTGGACTGGGGATGTGGTCCTGGAAGAATTGTTAGACATCTACCAACTATTGCAGACAGCAGTAATCAAATTTTCGGTTCTGACTATAATGAATCTTATATAAAATGGTGTTCTGAAAACTTACATCATGTTACTTTCAAAGAAAATCGATTACAGCCTCCATTAAAGTTTCAAAGTTCTTTTATGGATGTTATTTACAATATTTCCATTTTTACACACCTTTCAGAAAAAATGCACCGTGCTTGGATGCAAGAATTAAATCGTGTTTTAAAAATTGGAGGAGTTGTTTTTACAACCACCCATGGTAATAACTTTATCTCCAAGTTAAATACTCGTGAGAAAGAATTGTATGTAAGTGGAAATCTTGTAGAGCGCAGATATAAAGTAGAAGGAAATCGATTGTTTGCTGCTTACCAACCTCCATCTTACTTCAACAAATTAATTACTGATGCTGGTTTTGAATTGTTAAAACATGATGAAAGAAAATCTTCCGAGAAGAAGCAAAAACAAGATATTTGGGTTTTCAAAAAAATCAAAAATATCCATTAAGAAAACGTTATCGAATTTCGGTTTTAAAGTCCTCTTTTCTTATTCATATTTTTCCTATTTTTGCTTGTCAAATAAGCAACTAGAATATAATACATGAAAACAGTTCAGTTTAGAGAAGCCATTTGCGAGGCAATGAGTGAAGAAATGCGTACAGATGAAAGCATTTATTTAATTGGTGAAGAAGTAGCAGAATACAATGGAGCCTATAAAGCCAGTAAAGGAATGCTAGATGAGTTTGGTGAGAAACGTGTAATCGATGCTCCTATTGCAGAACTAGGTTTTGGAGGAATTGCTGTAGGTTCTGCCATGAATGGTAATAGACCTATTGTAGAGTATATGACCTTCAACTTTGCATTGGTTGGAATCGATCAAATTATAAATAATGCTGCAAAGATCAGACAAATGTCTGCGGGTCAATTTAATTGCCCTATCGTTTTTAGAGGCCCAACAGCTTCTGCGGGTCAATTAGCAGCCACACATTCACAAGCCTTTGAAAATTGGTTTGCCAATACTCCAGGTCTAAAAGTAATAGTCCCTTCAAATCCTTATGATGCTAAAGGTTTGTTAAAAGCTGCGATTCGTGACGATGATCCTGTTATCTTTATGGAGTCGGAACAAATGTATGGGGACAAGATGGAAATTCCAGAAGGAGAATACATCATCCCAATCGGTGTTGCAGACATTAAAAGAGCAGGAACAGATGTAACTGTTGTTTCTTTTGGTAAAATTATCAAAGAGGCATACAAAGCAGCTGATGAATTAGCTAAAGAAGGGATTTCTATTGAAATTATCGACTTAAGAACAGTACGTCCAATGGATCATGCTGCTATTGTAGAGTCTGTAAAGAAAACCAATCGTTTAGTTATTTTAGAAGAAGCTTGGCCTTTTGCTAGTGTTGCTTCAGAAATTACATTTAGAATTCAAGATGAAGCGTTCGATTATTTAGACGCTCCAATTAAAAGAATTACTACAGCTGATACACCTGCACCATACTCGCCTGTATTATTAGAAGCTTGGTTGCCTAATAGTAAAGATGTAGTGAAAGCTGTAAAAGAAGTATTATACAAATAAATCGCACTTTTTTGCGTTATATGACTTCATCGGCATAAATGTTGATGAAGTTTTTTTTCTTATGAAGAGATTTTTATTTATTTCCCTATTGTTTTTTTATGTGGGAGTCAACTTTGCTCAAACCAAAGTTAGAGGGTATGTTTTTGATGAAGATGGGGAGCCTCTCGCTTACACCAATATTTTGTTCAAAGGTTCTATTGAAGGAACTACAACTGATGAAAATGGACTTTTTTACTTAGAATCAAAAAAGACATGGACACAATTAGTGATCTCTTTCATTGGGTTTCAATCCATTGAGTTTGATCTTCCTAAAAAAATAAACTACGGATTAAAATTTACATTAAAAGAAGATTCCAACACACTGAATGAAGTTGTTATAGTTACTGGTAAACAACCTAAAAAAAACAACCCTGCTATTGATATTCTTCGTAAGATTTGGGAGCGAAAACGAAGAAATGGTCTCAAAAAATTCAAGCAATACAGATACAATAAGTATCAAAAAGTAGAATTCGATTTAAACACTATCGACAGTGCCTTTAAGAAGAAAAAATTATTTCGTGGGATGGAATTTGCTTTTAAGAATATAGATACCTCTGCAATTACTGGAAAAACATACCTCCCAGTTTTTTTAAATGAATCTGTAGCCGAAGTTTATGGAGACAACAATTTAAAGAAAGAACGACAAATCCTTAAAGGGAATAAAAATTCAGGTTTTAGTAACAATCAAGCAATCATTGATTTCATTGATGATTTATATTCAGATTATGATATCTATGACAACTATATTAAATTCTTTTACAAGAGTTTTGTGAGCCCATTGTCTAGAACTGGGATTGCCAACTATAATTACTACTTAGCAGACAGTTCTTTTATTGATAACAAATGGTGTTATAATATTATTTACTATCCAAGACGTAAGAATGAATTAACATTTAGAGGTGATTTTTGGGTAAACGACACCACCTTTGCTATTAAGGAAATTAATATGCAAGCGTCAAAGAATGCGAATATCAACTGGGTAAAAGATATATACATAGAGCAAGAGTTTGACATTCTAAATGACTCGATCTTTTTATTAAAAAGAGATTACTTCTTATCCGATTTTGCATTGAATAAACGTGAGAAATCAAAAGGACTCTATGGAAAAAGAACAACATTATACAATAAATATGAGTTTGATAAACCTTTAGATCCAAAGTTTTATGACAAAAGACAGTACGATTTAAATGACTCTATCAACAATCGTCCTGAAGAATTTTGGGTTTCCAATCGTTTAGAGAAACTAAACAAGGATGAACAAGGAGTTTACAAGTTATTAGATACGTTAAAAACGGTTCCTAAATTCAAACGTTTGTACACATTAATTGCCACGTTTTCCTCTGGGTATTATGAAATGGATAGTCTTAATTTCGATTACGGACCTATCTTCTCTACATTCGGATTTAACGATGTGGAAGGGCTTAGAATAAGGACTGGTGGTAGAACCTATTTTGGATACAATGATCCTTGGAGAATCGAAGCTTATACTGCTTACGGATTTAAAGACAAAAAATTTAAATACGGATTCCAAGGTAAAGCTATTCTTGATAAAAAGAGTCGATTGATTATCTCTGGTGGAAACCGGCGAGATGTTGAACAAATAGGAGCTTCTCTAACCGCATCTACTGATGTTTTGGGAAGAAGCAACGGATCGTCCTCTATTGTTGGAACAGGATCTAATGATCGACTAACCAACATCAATCTATCAATGTTAAGTATTCTTGCAGAACCCTTTCGAAATTTCGAAGTGAGTCTATCTGGAGCATACAAGACATTAAGTTCTGCATCTCCAACATTTAGTTTAGACTATAATGATCCGAGTTCCCCTTCTGGAATCTCCTCTAAAATAACACAGTTTGAAACTATTTTCTCTGCTTCTTATTATCCTGGTCGAAAAGTATCAGGTCATGGTGTAGAAAGAATCACCAATACTGATAAATTAAGGAAGCTCTTTTTACAAGTGACTAAAGGAAGTAAAGGAATTTTAAACGGTGATTTTGATTATACTAAAGTTCAATTTTCATACACACAACCTTGGAATGTTGGTGGTTTTGGAAGGCTAAGAACTTCTTTAGAAGCTGGAAAAACATTTGGAGATGTTCCTTTAGGATTGTTAAGTGTGGTTCCTGGAAATCAAACTTTCTTTGCCTTTTTCAATACTTTTAATCAGTTAGATTTTTACGAATTTGTAACAGATACCTACGCTTCTTTTCATTTAGAACATAATTTTAACGGAAGGCTTTTTGCAAGGATTCCTTTATTTAGACGTTTAAATTTAAGAACCATCGTTGGGTTTAGAACAGCTTGGGGGCAGTTGTCTGATGCAAATCGCTCATTAAACACCACATCCAACCCATCACAAATTCTTTTACAGGCTCCAGATGGAAAACCTTACTATGAATACAGTATTGGTATTGGAAATATTTTAAAAGTATTACGAGTAGATTTTAATTTTAGAGGAAATTATTTAGACAGTTCTGGAGCACGTAAGTTTGGGATTACTTTTGGTACTGGATTTAATTTTTAGTTGTTCGTTGAATTTTAATTACAAAGTTTCTTTTTCAACTTAGCCTTTAGCCTTTAATACGAATACACAATATCTCCTGAGTATCCTTGAATATTGATCCGTACTTGATTTCCTGCTACTCTAAGATTTCGGATATCGAAACTTAATATCCCTGTATCTGAAGCACCACAGTTTCTTTCCACACTAGAAACCAATCGGATGTTTCTCTCAGGCAATTCCGTACTCGAAACACTACCAGAATCAAGCAATTCAAAAACTACGTTATTAATATCGCAAATATCTGTTGCTGAAACATTTAAAAACAAACAATCTCCTTGTATATCCGCAGATAAAACTGAGGATTGTCCTTCATCAATTGCATGCGCATAAAAATCGGCGTTAATTACTGGTCGCGGTCCACAAGTAGCAATATTAACTTCACCTACTTCACACCCCAATAAAAATAGGGCAAAAAAGGCTATAAGGGTATTTTTAAAATTCATTTTCTAGGAGTTGAACCATAAATTTAAAGATTAAATCTCCAACATCAAATAAATTGGTCAAGAAATCACTATTTTGTACATTTGCCCCCCAAATAAAAATTATGAAAACATTCGACGTTTTAATTGAGATTCCAAAAGGAAGTAGAAATAAATATGAGTATGATTTTGAGTTGGGGAAAATTCGTTTTGACAGAATGCTTTTCTCTTCAATGATGTATCCTGGAGATTATGGCTTCATCCCTGAAACACTGGCATTAGATGGAGATCCATTAGATGTATTGGTCATGGGAACTGAGCCAACTTTCCCAATGTGTGTGATGGAAGTAAAACCTATTGGAGTGTTTCATATGGCAGATGAAAAAGGGCCAGATGAAAAATTAATTTGTGTTCCTGTTACAGATCCTATTTGGAATATTTACAACGACATTACTGATTTGAATCCACATAGAAAGAAAGAGATCACACATTTCTTTCAAGTATACAAAGATTTAGAAAAAAAGAAAGTAGATGTTGGTGGATGGGGAGACGCAAAAGAAGCTTATGCCATTTATGAAAAATGTGTAGAACGTTATGAAAATAGCGAGCATAAAACAAATGGTAATTTTACCATCTAAAATTGGTTAACCAAATCTTAATACGAGCCCTTTCATATTCAGTGTGAAAGGGTTTTTCTATTCGGGTCGATTTTACTACTTTTGCGCAGCAAATTAACAAAAAACAAACTATAGAATATGGGATCAATGATGATTTACATGCCGATAGCCTTAGCAGTCTTAGGTCTAGTATACATGCTAGTTAAGAAATCTTGGGTGATGAAACAAGATGCTGGTGATGGAAAGATGAAAGAAATTTCTGACCACATCTACGAAGGAGCTTTGGCTTTTTTAAATGCTGAGTATAGACTTTTAGCAATTTTTGTAATCATAGTAAGTGTATTACTAGCGATTGTATCATTTGTAGTTCCAACTACACACTGGTTAATCGTAATCGCTTTTATTTTCGGAGCTGTATTTTCTGCTTTCGCTGGAAACATCGGAATGAAAATCGCAACAAAAACAAACGTAAGAACAACACAAGCTGCTCGTACTAGCTTACCAAACGCATTGAAAATTTCTTTTGGTGGTGGTACTGTTATGGGATTAGGTGTTGCTGGTTTAGCCGTTTTAGGTTTAACAGCGTTCTTTATCATATTCTATCAATTCTTTATGGGTGGAACTTGGTCTTCTACTGGAGACATGACCATCGTTTTAGAAACATTAGCAGGATTCTCTTTAGGAGCTGAATCGATTGCATTGTTCGCAAGAGTTGGTGGAGGAATCTACACAAAAGCTGCTGATGTTGGAGCTGACTTAGTAGGAAAAGTAGAAGCAGGAATTCCTGAAGATGATCCACGTAACCCTGCAACAATTGCAGATAACGTAGGAGATAACGTAGGAGATGTAGCAGGAATGGGAGCTGATTTATTTGGTTCTTATGTAGCAACAGTATTGGCTGCAATGGTATTAGGAAACTACGTAATTAAAGATATGGGAGGAAGCATTTCTGATGCTTTCGGAGGAATTGGACCAATCTTATTGCCAATGGCAATTGCAGGTGCAGGAATCATTATCTCTATCATTGGTACTGTACTCGTGAAAATTAAAAGTAACGACGCAAAAGAAGCTCAGGTTATGGGTGCTTTAAACGTTGGTAACTGGACATCAATCATCTTAGTAGCTGTTTCATGTTTCGGATTGTGTTACTACATGCTACCAGAAACAATGAACATGGAGTTCTTTGGAGAAGGATTAAAAGAAGTTTCTAAAATGAGCGTATTCTACGCAACTTTAGTTGGATTGGTTGTAGGTGCTGTAATTTCTTCAGTAACTGAATTCTATACAGGATTAGGTAAAAAACCAATCTTAAAAATCGTTCAACAATCTTCAACTGGAGCAGGAACAAACATCATTGCTGGTTTAGCAACGGGTATGATTTCTACTTTCCCTTCAGTATTATTATTTGCAGGTGCTATTTGGGCATCCTATGCATTTGCTGGATTCTACGGAGTTGCTTTAGCTGCTTCTGCAATGATGGCAACAACTGCTATGCAATTAGCGATTGATGCATTCGGACCTATTTCTGATAATGCAGGAGGTATCGCTGAAATGAGCGAACAAGAACCAATTGTAAGAGAACGTACAGATATTTTAGATTCAGTAGGAAACACAACTGCAGCAACTGGAAAAGGTTTTGCAATTGCTTCTGCTGCATTAACTTCATTAGCATTATTTGCTGCTTATGTAACCTTTACTGGAATTGATGGTATTAACATCTTTAAAGCACCAGTACTAGCTATGTTATTTGTAGGTGGAATGGTACCAGTAGTATTCTCTGCATTAGCAATGAATGCAGTTGGAAAAGCTGCCATGGAAATGGTACAAGAAGTAAGACGTCAGTTTAAGAACATTCCTGGAATTATGGAAGGGACTGGAAAACCTGAATACGATAAGTGTGTGGAAATTTCTACACAAGCTTCTTTAAAAGAAATGATGTTACCTGGTTTGTTAACTATAGGTTTCCCGTTAATCATTGCCTTTGTTCCAATGATCTTTGGAATGGACAATTTAGCGATCGCTGAAATGCTAGGAGGTTATATGGCTGGAGTTACTGTAAGTGGTGTGTTATGGGCAATCTTCCAAAACAATGCTGGAGGTGCTTGGGATAACGCTAAGAAATCTTTTGAAGCTGGAGTTGAGATCAACGGAGAAATGACTTATAAAGGTTCTGATGCTCACAAAGCGGCAGTAACTGGAGATACAGTTGGAGATCCTTTTAAAGATACTTCTGGACCATCAATGAACATCTTAATCAAATTAACATGTTTAATTGGATTGGTAGTTGCTCCTATCTTAGGAGGACATGCTGATGACAGTCATGCTGATGGTATTAGCGTTAAAGTTTGGGTTGACAGTGATGGAAAAGAGCATAAAGTAACTAAAGGAGAGTATACATTTACTGCTGATTCTGATGTTGAAATCAAAAAAATAGCAAAAGTAAACGTTGATAAGAATGAAGATGGAACTGTAAAAGCAACCATTACTACTTCTATCACTAAAGACGGAAAGACTACTACAGAAGATCAAGTTTTTGAAGGAACGTTAGAAGAAGTAGAAAAGAAAATTGAAGCTTTTGAAAGTAAGAATGAGAAAGTAAAAGTGAGAATTAAAAAAGAAGTAAAGAAGAACAAATAGTTTTCTTACTCTTTTAAAAATATTTAAAAAGCACCTCAATTGAGGTGCTTTTTTATTTTTAGTAACTTTAGAAGCCTAAAAACCAGACTTATGGGGCTCACAACTCAAGAAACCAACAAAAACGTTCTCAATTATATTGAAACCATAGACAGTGCTTCTAAAAGAGAAGATGCTAAAGCAATTTTAGCCATGATGCAAAAAATTACAGGCTGCGAAGCTAAGATTTGGGGCGACTATTTTATCATTGGTTTTGGAAAATATACCTACCAACGAAAAGGTGGGAAAGAAGAGTTTGAATGGTTTCATGTAGGTTTTGCACCTAGAAAAACAAAGATTACATTGTATTTAACAATGGACATTGCTCAAGAACAAGAATTCTTAGATCAATTAGGGAAATACAAACATGGAAAAGGCTGTTTGTATATTAACAAATTAGCCGATGTAGATGCAACCGTTTTACACAAGTTGATTGAAAAATGCTACAGTATTTCTAAAGAGCGTTAAACTGAAGCATCACCTCTTTTCTCTTTCTTCCTTCCTTCTTCCCTGATTTACCTTTTACGGGTTCAATTTTTATTCTCTTCTCATTTCGTGCATCTTGGATGTTTAAAACGGAATTAACAATAAAATAAGACCTTACGAATACAAATAATTTGTATATTGACCGCTCTCCCCCACCTTATATGCATTCTGTTTGTTTAACACAATTTAATAAACAACAAACATAAGACATGTATAAAAAAGTTAGTAAACGTTTCACGATAGGCTTTAGTTATTGATATAAAACCTTCGTAGACAATTAGAAAAAGAAATGCTATAATAGCTCATGCGTTTCGAACTTAAATAGGAGGAAGTTGGAAAACCAAGATTTATCAATTCTAATTTTTAATGATTTTCTTTTTCATAGAGAAGGTGATTCAATTTATACCGATGATTCCTACATCATTTTTGCGGATCTTGTGGGAAAGAACTTTAAAGAAAAATCTTTTTTAGGGCGAATTAGTCAAAATAAGAAAGACGAAAGATCATATGAAACTCCTATACCACCTAGTGATATTATTGAAATCCCGTATTACTCAAGTTTAAAATATTTTCCTTTTTTTAACGTCTTCAAAACATTTCGATTAGTTAAAACAATTAACTCCGTAATTAAGAAGAGTGATATTCTATGGCTTGCTTGGCCTCACCCAATTAGCTTACTGATTCTCTTTTTACAAATAGGCAAGGGTAAAAAAATCATTTTGAATGTACGATGTGACTTGGCTGAATTGGTGAAAATTAGATATTCAGGTATCTTTCGATTCCTTGCCTCTAGCTTTATTAAATTAAGCAATGGCCTCTTACCTTTTTTAGTAAAAGATTTCACAGTTCTTGTAACTGGTTCAGAATTAAAAGAAGCCTACTCTAAGCTCTCTCCAAACACGTATGACATCAGGAATACTGTTATTTCAAACAACTCCTTTACAATGCCTGATCGAAAAAAAATTGATCCAATTCATTTATTATTTGTTGGAAGATTAGAAGCCGAGAAGGGAATTGAATATTTACTTGAGGCAATCCCTTTAATTCAAAAGAAACATCCAGTAACGCTTCGCATTGTTGGAGATGGAATAAACGAAGAAACGCTAGTGGCACTATCAAAAGAACTAAAAATTACTGATTCAGTTGAGTTTTATGGTTATGTTCCATTTGGGAAAGAACTGTTTAGTCACTATATCAATTCCGATATTTTTGTTCTCCCTTCACTAAGTGAAGGATTCCCAAGGGTTATTGATGAAGCTAGAGGATTTGGACTACCGATAGTTTGCACAAATGTTGGAGGGATGAAAACCGAATTAAGAGATCATGAAAACTGCCTGAAAGTTGAGGCTAGATCATCGGAAGATATTTCAAGAAAAATAATAACACTCATTGAAAACAAGAAACTTTACAAGAGTATTAGCGACAAGCTGTATAAGGAATCATTAACAAATACTATAGAACACCAAAGTGCTAAGGTGACTTCGATTATATCTGCATGCTATGATTAAAGGGTTGGTCTCAGTAATAATGCCCGCTTATAACGCTGCTTCTTTTATCAAAGAAGCAATAGAATCTGTTATCAATCAGACCTATGAAAATTGGGAGCTCATTATTATAAATGATGGATCAAAGGATAACACACTAGAAATAATCCATTCTTTTGCAAGCAACTCTGATAAAATAAAATATATAGACTGTCAAAGAAATAGAGGAGTCGCCTATGCTAGAAACCGCGGAATCTCCATTGCAAAAGGACAATTTCTTGCTTTATTAGATAGTGATGATGTTTGGCTAAACGAAAAATTGAAAGTACAGGTTTCTTTTCTTCTAGATAAAAAAGATAGTTCTTTGGTATATAGTTCTTATCGAAGGATGTCTTCAGATGGTAAAAAAGTAAGTACAATAATTCCTGTCGCTCAAAAAACGTCTAGAAAAGAATTGTTAATGAGCAACAACATCCCCCTCTTAACTGTCATCATTAATAGAGAAAATTTAAGTAGTATTTCTTTTAATGAAAAAATGAGAACTAGTGCAGATTATAATTTATGGTTAAACATCCTTAAGGAAGCCCCTTTTGCTCATGGGATAAACACAGATTTAGCTAGATACAGAAATGTAAGAAACTCTTTATCTAACAGGTATACAAAAACTTTACCCGGGGTTATTTATATTCACTTCTTTCTTGAATTTGAAAATCTTTTCCTTTCATTTAAACGGTTATTTCATTTTATTACAAATGGAATCTCAAAAAGAATAAAGTTTCCAATAAATATTAAAAATTGATTTGATGTTTAATCTCCGATTACAAAGTAACCATGCGTAAACTTCTTCTTGTTATTTTAATTCTCACATACAGCAACAGTCTTCTTTCACAAGAAGCAAAAGGAAAAGTTTCAGAAAAAGAGTTGGCCTTTTTTGCCAATACATATATCTCTGCATTAAAAGCAAAGGATAGTGAGAAGTTGACACCAATCCTTTTTAAAAAAGAAGAAATTATCGACTTCTTTGCAACCAACATTAAGGAGAGAAAACTCTCAAGTCAATGGACAGAAATGATCAGTGATGATTGGAGTGAGATTTTAGAAGAAATACGAACTGAATTCCTCAAAGCTTATAAAACCGATTTAAACAACAGAAAAACAGACTGGGGTTCCGCAAAAATTTTACATTTAAAAACTGAAGAAGTTGCTTCATTTATTACGGATGAGATTAAATACCAGCTTGTAATTATCGTTTACAAAGACGCTAAAAATTATGGGATACTGATGGTGAATTCATGCTTTCGCTACAAAGGAAAAATTAAAATTTACAAAGGTGAAGTTAATAACATCTCTATGACTAAAGACCAATACAAAAATCTGTTAACTAGAATGAACAACGAATAACTTCCTATCTTTCCGACTTTAGGCTTTTACCTTTTACCCTTTCCCTTTCTCCCTAAAACTAGCTACGTATTACTACCCGTTTACGGTTTTCCTCTTTTTTGCTTCTTTCGTTTTATATAACTTGTTGTTTATAAAAACTATAAGTAAAAAAGTACAACCTTACCTATACTCAAATAAAATAATTATGGAATACGCCTTAAACATTTCACAAATCATTGCCAACGTAATAGTTATTTTCGGTATACTTTCATTAATATTTGAGTATCGCCATAAGAAAAAACAAGTCATCATTAATGATAAAGAGAAATTTCTTTTTGGAACTGAAAAATATATAGAGCTTCAAAAATCAATACTAGAATCTGATTATTTGCACGAGTTAAACCTTTCATTTTATTTTGACGGCAATGAGTTCCCTGAGAAAGATATTTCTTTAAGAAAGAAAAAAAGTAGCGAAATAGCATTTAGTGGAATTATATTTCAATTAATTGAAGATATTTATTTGCTTCACGATTTAGAAAAAGAATATGACTCTAATAAGGCAAAAGGATGGATGTCTCTATTCAGAATGTGGATGAGTTCAAGTGTAATATTAGAGAAATGGAATTTCATGAAAAAACACTTTACTCCAGAGCTAATTGTTTTTGTTGAAACCCACTTAATAAAGGAAGCTAAAATATAACTTTCCAACTTCAGCATAGTTATAACTTGACTTATATAACTTTATGTTTTTCATTTTTTTATCTCTAAAACCAGTTAAGTAGTTATACCTGTTTTTATACTCTACACGATTTCTTGCTTTTGTTCTTTTAGTATTTTACATAACTTGTACTATGTATAATAAGTATAAGTGATTCTCTAACTTAGTCATTATTGTATCACACAATATATCTAAACAATCAAATAGAGTAACACCTTTCTAGTTTTTTAATGTAGGAGATTCCCTTTTTCACAATGGTTAATTAATAGGCAACTTTTTTAATACTTAAATAAAATTAAGATGATACAAACACCAAAATGGAGTCCACAAAGAAAAATCACGGAACATGATATTGAAACTTCAAAAGCGCCAGCACTAGCTGTTTTTAATGATAATATTTATATGGTTTGGCGAGGTAGAAGCTCTAATAGTTTATGGTATAGTATTTTTTGTAACGAAACAGAAAAATGGAGTAAAGAAGAAAAAATAAACAACAACTATACTTCAAGTGCACCTTCACTAACTGAGTTCAAAGGTAAGTTATACTTAGCTTACAAAGATAAAGAGAGTGATTATCTCTACTACTGTATTAAGGAATCCGAAAAATCTCCTTGGTCAGATCCTATTAAATTTAATAACAAAAACATTGATGCCAGATCTGGCTCAGGACCAAGTATTTTGAGTGATAAAAACGAGTTATATTTAGCATGGACTGGTGTAAGTGGTAGTACTCTATGGTACAGTCGCTCTGATGATGGAAATAATTGGGATACTCAAACGAATATATTTGCTAGCCCGAAATATGGTCCAACTTTGGCGTTTTTTAAAAAAGAACTCAATGTTGGCTATACATACTCAACAGATGATGATATCTATTTTCAATCATACAAAGGGTCATCTATTTGGTCTTCTCCTGGAAAAGTGGGCCTAGAAGATCGATCACCAAAAACAAAAGGAGGGCCGACTTTACTGGGCGATAACAAATTCCTTTATCTGATGTTTCGTGATTATCGATCAGATAGAGATAACATATGGTATATGGCATATGATGGAGCTAAATGGCGTTATTTAATTGATGTTGGACTTGCTAACGGTGCAAAGACTTCTCAAAGAATAGGTATTGTTAATTGGAAAAATAAAATACTCATGGTTTGGCGTGGTTCTAATAGTAATACTTTATGGCAAAGTTATTATGATCCTAGCCTTATTAAGAGTACAGAGATTTATGCACACAGAGGCAATGTAGAAGGAGGTAATATTAATCATGAAGAGAATACTAGGGACGCTATTCAAGCTGCTATGGATTCAGGAGTTGATGGTGTAGAGTTTGATGTACAGGAAGCTTCAGATGGGTTCTATATACATCATGACAAACAAAGCGGTAGCACTATACAAGGAATTCAGAAAAATCATCCCTACGTTCCAACTCTTGATGAAATCCTAGGTCTTAACTGGGGAAATACAAAAGCAATTATAGAGCTTAAAAAAGAAACTGTAGTGAACCCGGTAGAAATATTAGAATTAGTAATTTCGAAAAAGGTAGAGAAGTTTTTAATCATGTCATTTGACTTAGAATTAATTAAAAGAATTGCTGAACATTGGAAAGAAGATTCAGATTACGCTAAGAATTTGAGCCTTGGTTTTTTGACAGCATCAAATAAGGATATAAAGGGTTTAGAATTACCTACATACTCAAAAGAAATAGGAAATAAAACTTATTCTGTACAATGGTCAGTTCTCATGAAATACAACTTATCGACCCAAGAAGATATTCAACACTTAGTTGATTGCGATTATGAAATAGGAGTCTGGACAGTTAACAGTCAAAAGGATTTAGAATCCCATTTTCTCAATTCATGGATAAATATTGTCATTACCGATAAACCTGGTTTAGTTTTAAATGAAAATTTTCAAGATATGTGGCGTTAATACCTGTAAGTATTCGTATTAACCTTACTACATTTACACATCTAAAAATGCCTCATTCCCTAATTCATCCGATTCAATTCTTCATCTACGGCTTTGTTTTTGTATTGAGAGTTTTTTACCGTTCCAAATACATAACGTAAGGCAATAGAAAACTCATGTACATCAGTAAAGAACAGATTACTTACATTTAAGTTTTGTAGAATATAACTATCTCTAAACTCCATCGTATTCAAAAGGTCATTGGCACTGAGGGTGACATCTAGTTTGTCAAACAGTTTGGTGGTATACCCAGCATTTAAGGTAAAGACCGCCCTTCTATTAAAAACACCATCCTTTCGGTTTGTTAACACCCAACCATTTAGATTAAAAGAACTTGTGTTGTTAATCTTGAATTGCTGATTAGTATACAAGTAAATATAAGGCGAGGTAATCCCTTTGTCTACTCGTGAATCCTTTACCGTATTGTAATTCATACTCACGGTATTGTTAGACGTCCAAAACTTGTATTTAAAAGGTAGCGATACTTGTAAAGCCCATCCAATCTCTTCATCAAAGTTGGTAGGTGACATCACGGTAATATCTTGTGTGGTATCGTAAAAGAATCGGAAGTTCACAGGGTTTGTTCTTTTAAAATAACGCAAGGTAATCGACTTGTCTTTCATCTGAAGATTTGTAGAGATATCATCTGTAATCGTTGGTTTCAAATTGATATTTCCTCGAAACTCCAACGCAGGATTGATAAATGCGGTGGTGGTTACTGCCGTAGAATAATTCGGTCGTGAAATGCTTCTTGCATAACTGAAGTTGATGGACCTTTCTTCGGATAGCGTAAAATCTAAGTTTCCTCGTGGGAACAAAAAGGTATTCTCTCGATCGACTAACAAATTGTTGCTTTCTACAAAACCACCTTCTACTTTGGTGTTCTCCACACGCAATCCAAACGAATAGCTGAATTTCTTTTTTCCACCTGAAAACTGCGAATACAACCCTTGAATCGATTCTTTGTATCGGTAACTACTTTGTATCGAATTTAAATTCAATAACGATTCAGAATCGTTCTGTGCATAATTAAAACCTAGTTCTAGTTTCGTTCCCGCTTCGTAAGCAACATCATAATCTCCTTTCAACACAACACTTTGCACATTAAAATCTTGAGAAATCTCATCGTTATCTATCGATCCTGTATTGGTCACCGTATTCTCAATACTGTTTCTTACATTTCTTGTGTAATCGGTATACTGAGCTCCTAAGAACAAATGCTTGTTTTTACTGAATGCATGAAAATAATTGACATTGCTACTCCATAAAATTCGCTTGCCTTCATTTTCACTATCGGTATTGATGTTCTGTATGGTTCCGTTGTCATCCAGAAACGTATTGGTATCAATGGTAAAAGGTTCCGTTTGCGTTCTGTATCGAGAGTTGAACGAAATATAATCTGAATCATTGATTGCATAGTACAAACCTCCACCAAATACGTACTGAGGTCGAGTTGTAACCGCTTCTACTTCATAATCAGAAAAAACATTTTTGTCGGTCACTTCATACACAGCAGAATTCTTTTCCCATACTTTTAATTGGTTGTAAGCAGCATTTAGACGATATTCTAAACCACCTTTTTTCACCATTAAATTCGAACCTAAGTTATTATTAAAAAAGGTTTTAGACGAAGCTCGTTCGGTAAAAGTCAATCGAGTTCCTTCTCCTCTATTCCTTCTTTTGGTAATCAATAAAACAGCGCGCCCTTCTGCTTCATATTTCACTGACGGATTGTTAATGATTTGAATACTCTTAATATCATCTACTTGAAGAGCTTGTAACTCATCCACAGAAATCCTCTGCCCTCCAATATAGATTAGCGGATTTCCTTTTCCTAGAATCGATATTTGCTCTCCATCTGGACTCACTTGCATGTTTGGTAATTTAGAAAGCAATTCAATGGTACTGATTTCTTTCGATAGCATCGTTCCTTCCACATTGGCAGTGATATTTCCGCCTTTATTTTCCAATACTTTTTTGGTTGCTGTAATGGTTACCTCATCCAACCCCACAGAAGATTCTTTTAATACAAGTTCTAATTGCTCATTCTTTTTTAATGTCAGCTTTCTTTCATATGGTTCATAACCCACACACAACACCTTTAACACATAGTTTCCAGCAGTCACAGCATCGAAAGAGAAGCTCCCTTCATTCACCGAAGTATACTTTACGATTTTATTGTTTTTATAGAGTAACGCATCACCAACAGAGATCTTATCTTTCGATGCTGTGTTGACAGTTGCTTTGATAGAAAATGTATTTTGAGAAAAGGTATTCCAAGAAAAGAACAATAGGAGTACAAAAACAATGTGTTTCATAAATAGTATTTTATGAGAACAAAGAACTTAAAGAAGCTTTTGAAAACCTTGAAAATGAGGTCTGATTTAAGTACTAGTCCCCGTACTTTATTTGAATTTGGTCATCAGATCATTCCGATTCACCACCTGTAACTTCTGATAAATATTGGTGATGTGCGTTTTTACCGTACTAACGCTGATAAACAATTCCGTTGCTATTTCTTTGTTGCTTTTTTCTTCTAGAATCAAATCTTTGATCGCTACTTCTTGCTTGCTTAAAACAGCCAATTGCTGTTTCGAGTTTCTCGATTTGTAAACAAAAAAGAGGATTCCAACAATTAGAAAAACCAACCCTACATTCAACCCTTTACTTAAAGCATAACTCTCTTCGGTATTGATAATATGAAGTTGCGCCAGTTTCAATTCTAGGAATACATATTCTTGCGGATTGATATCACTTTCTTTTAGTTCTTGTAACAAGTTCGAGTAATAGGTCTTGTTGAGAGCAATGTCTTTATCCAATAATTGTTTATTCTCGAGTTCTTTAACACCAATGAGTTTTACTGCTAGTATTTGCAAAGAATCTTTAGAATACGACCGTATATCATCCAGGTTCTTTTTCTTGCCTTTCACTTTTTTCAAAAACATGGTCATTTTTGCCCACTCTTTATGCCCCAAGCTAGTGGTTTCATAGGTAGATAATGAAGGAGTAGTTTTCTGAAAGAAAATAGAATCGTTTTCACCCAAAAGAAACTCTTTAGAACGAGCAATGAGCTCTTCTTCATTCAATGACAAATAATAAAACTTCGGTTGTTTCGATAAATTTTTGCTGATATGAAAGTATCCTTTCTCATCTATGGTAGAAGACGCGACAATTTTCACCGGGAAGTTCGATGCTTTACTTTCATTCACTTCTATCAGATGAACTTGAGCTTCTTTAGTTCGGTTTGTATCTTCAGAAACATATCCTGAAATATCACTCTGAGAAAAAAGAGAAAATGAGCTCAGTACCAAGCAGACTAAAAATAGTGTTTTCTTCATAGTGGATTATTTGACTCGTTGTAAAATTATTAAATATTTTGAATTGTGTTCTTAATTTTTACACAAACTCTAGTAACTAAAGCCAATTATTGAACTAAGTAAAACTTAGCTGCTAACTTCCAAATGGTTTTCAATTACGTAATCTCCCCAATCTGCTATTGCTTTCAATAATGGAATCAGCGTTTTTCCAAATTCTGTCAAAGAATACTCTACTTTTAAAGGAGGTTTAGATGTATATACTTTTCTATGGATAACGCCATCTGCTTCTAGCTTTTGGAGTTGTAAACTTAAGGTTCGTTCAGTAACACCTTCCATTTTCTTTCTTAACTCGTTATATCGTAAAGGTCCATCAATGAGATATACCAAAATAACTGTTTTCCATTTTCCTCCTATATACCCCATGGTAACACTAGTACAACATGGATATTCTTTACCGTTAACGCAATGCATATATTTTATTTTTTTCAAAAAAAGTGATACTATCCTTTTTGACCGTTATTGCACAGCAAATATACTATAATTACTTTTGCTACTATAAAAAGTATAGTATAAAAAATGAATTTAACTGAAACACTTAACTGGAGATATTCTGCGAAAGATTTTGATCCATCTAAAAAAATATCAACTGAAGATGTAGCTCATATAAAGGCATTGCTTCGTATGAGTCCTTCAAGTACCAATATTCAACCTTGGCATTTTATTATTGCTGATACTGATGCAGGTAAAGAAAGAGTAGCCAAAGGAACACAAGGGTTTTTCCATTTCAATGAGAAAAAGGTAACCAATGCTTCCCATGTAGTTATCTTCTGTTCAAGAATCAGCGCAGACGAAGAGTATATGCAACATCTATTAGCCCAAGAAGAAAAAGATGGACGCTACCCGAATGAGGAAGTAAAACAAATGATGTACGGAGGGAGAAATATCTTTGCAGACATGCATCGCTACGATTTTAAAGATTTTCAACATTGGCTAGAGAAACAGGTTTATTTAAATATCGGAAGTTTCCTATTAGGCGTTGCCACTTTAGGCATTGATGCTGTTCCTATGGAAGGAATCGATTTAAAAGCGATTGATGAAGAGTTTGAGCTACGAGAAAAAGGCTTTACAAGTATTACAGCTGTATCACTAGGATATAGAACAGATAACGATTTTAATGCGAAAACACCGAAATCTAGATTACCTGAGGAAGAAATCTTTACCTTTATTTAATTCTTAAAACAACTAAAACCATATATCATGACTTATTATTCAGTATTAGACGTAAACCCAACAACAGACAAATGGATTCCAGCTTATGTTCCAGTAGCCACTGAATTGGTTGCTAGGCATGGCGGAAAGTATATTGCAAGAACTGCTTCACATGAACAAGTGGAAGGAGAAACCAAAGAAGCTGCTCTTCGAGTTATTTTAGAATGGCCTTCTAAAGAAGCAGCAGTAGCTTTCATGAACGATCCAGAATATGCTCCACATTTAAAAGCAAGAACGGAAGGTTCTGTCAGCCATCATTATTTGATTGAAGGAAAAGACGATTTAGCTTAGAAATTAAGTATGAAAAAAAGCATTCTTATTACAGGCAGCACAGATGGCATCGGAAAACTAGCTGCCATCAAATTAGCAAAAGAAGGACATGAAATATATCTTCATGGAAGAAATGTTCAGAAATTAAACAATACTATTTCTGAGGTTAAAGAACTTTCTGGCAATCTAAATATTCGTGGTTTTGCAGGAGATTTTTCTGATTTAGAGAGCGTTCAAAAGATGATTAATCAACTTCAAAACGATCTCCCAAAACTGGACGTGCTCATTAACAATGCTGGAATTTTTAAAACAACTCAATCCAAAAACAAAGATGGATTCGATGTTCGAATGGTTGTCAACTATCTTGCTCCTTATCTTTTGACCAAAGAATTAATCCCTTTATTACAAAAAGGAAATCAACCTAGAATCGTGAACCTAAGTTCCGCAGCACAAGCGCCAGTATCGATGAGTTCATTATCAAATGAAGCAATACTGGATACACAACAAGCTTATGCGCAAAGCAAGTTGGCTTTAACAATGTGGAGTTTTGATCTCGCGAAAAAAGAACCCTCAATTTCAACTATTGCCGTAAATCCTGGTTCCTTATTAAATACAAAAATGGCTATTGAAGCCTATGGCCAACATTGGTCATCCGCAGGCAAAGGCGCTAACCTTTTACATGACTTGGCCACCTCTTCAGAGTTTGAAGGCGTTACTGAGAAGTATTTCGATAATGATTTGGGTGATCCAAGAGGTGCTTTTGGGAAAGCACATACTGATGCCTACAATCAAGAGAAAATTGATCGTTTGATGACTGAAACTGAAAAGGTTTTAGTGAATTTATAATCTATGAGCACATTTCAAAAAGTTGCAAAAAAAGGAAAGTTAACCTTAGGATTGGTCTTTCCTATTGAGTCATATCAAGGAGCTATTCCAACCATGGAGAATCAAGAACAATTGGCCAAAAGAGCGGAAGAACTTGGTTTCAAAGCGTTGTGGTTTCGAGATGTTCCATTTAATGATCCTACTTTTGGTGATGTTGGTCAAATCTACGATCCTTGGATTTACATGACGCACATCATGAATCACACGAAAGAAATTGCATTGGCTACAGGAAGTCTCATTTTACCTTTAAGACATCCAGTTCATACCGCTAAGTCAATTGCTAGCTTGCAGCAACTTTCAAAAGGAAGAATCCTGTTGGGTGTTGCTTCTGGTGATCGTCCTAATGAATATCCAGCGTTTCAAAAAGAATTGAGCAAAAAAGGAGAGCTCTTTAGAGATAGTTTTGAGTATATAAAAGCATTGCAAGGAGGTTTCCCTAAACACAGCTCATCTAATTATGGCACATTAAATGGTTCGATCGATTTGTTACCAAAATACAATAACTCAACTCCCATGTTTGTCACTGGTCACTCAGGTCAGTCGTTGGATTGGATCTCTCAACATGCCGATGGATGGTTGTATTATCCAAGAGATTTTAATTTTCTACAACAGAGTTTAAAAAACTGGAACGAAGCATTGCAACGTAATGAGCAACCTTGGAAACCCTATATGAAATCCTTGTATATTGACTTGTTAGAAGATAACAAAGTAACACCTAAGGGCATTCATTTAGGTTTTCAATCTGGAAAAGACTATTTGATTACCTATTTAAAAGCACTTGAAGATTCGGGTGTAAATCATGTGATACTGAATTTAAAATACGGATCACGACCTGCACAAGAAGTTGTGGAAGATTTGGGTGAGTTTGTACTTCCATATTTTTAGTAAAACCTATTGCTCACTATAACCAATTAAGTAAAAATACCTGTTTTTGTTTTTATTGAGGTTTTCTATTTTTTATATCTCTCTATTTTTTATAATTTTAAATGAAAACCAACAAGTTGCGTCCCCAGTGTAACGAATCATCTCAGCCCTAATTTTTGTTTTAGGGAATGAAATTGCTATTCATTTTTTCTGTATTGGTTTTCAATAATTTAATGATAATTCTAAAATCAATATAAAATGTCACAGTACAATAGTCGTAGAGATTTTCTCAAAAAAAATCCGAAAGCTACTGCTTTCGCAAAATTTGCAAAAGGTGCTGCTTTTGAAGCCTTAGCAAAAGCCACCAAACAACAAAAGCAAGTAACAGATCATGCTATAAAACTTTCAGCTAATCAATTAAAAGATAAAAAGGTGATTGTTATTGGTTCAGGAGTTGGAGGGCTTACTGCTGCTTATGAAATCCTTGCTCAAAATTCGGGAGCGCAAGTGACTGTATTGGAAGCACTCAACAGAACAGGTGGGCGTTGCTTAAGCTTACGAACAGGTGATACCTTAACCGAAGACACCAATAGCAACTTATTTGAATCTGAGCCATCAGAAACTCAGGTTGTTCGATTTAAAAGACCTGTAGGTGATGCCGAACCATATTTAAATGCTGGGCCTGGTCGTATTCCAAGTAGTCACAAACGTTTGCTTGCCTACTTAAAGAAATTCTCCGTAGATATTGAAGTGTATGTGATGAATTCGGAGTCAAACCTTGTACAAAAGGATACCAGCTTTGGTGGAGATCCTATGGTGTATCGCAGATTGGATCATAACACACGTGGTTGGTTGGCGCAAATGGTTTTTCATAATGCTACAAAACTATTAATAAACATGGGAATTAACAATAAAGTATTAAAGACTCGTGTTGAAGAACTACAAGATTTAATGGTCAGTTTTGGTGAGCTTGATGCAGATGGGAACTATGAAGTAAGCGCTGGTACAGAAGGATTTGAAGACGGAAAGTCACGTGCTGGGTATACAATATTACCTGGAGTAGATGCAGGAGAAGTCGCAGATAAAATTAGCCTTGACGAACTACTAGAATCAGAGTTTTGGAAAGGCACCAAGTTTTATCAACCTGTAGATTTCTTATGGCAACCTACATTGTTTCAACCAGTTGGCGGAATGGATCATGTACAACATGCTTTTGCGCAACAAGTAGCTTCCTTAGGCGGAGACATTCATCTAAATAGCCCAGTAAAGACAATTGATTGGGATGAACAAAGTAAGAAGTTTAAAATATCTGTAAGTCAGGTAGGAACAGAAGAAACCAAAGACTATGAGGCAGATTACTGTATTTGTAATCTTGCCATGCCTTTCCTTAGAGAAATATTATCCGAGAAGTTATTGAATGACGGTTCAACTGGATTAGATAATGAATTTAAAGAAGCATTACGGGCAGTTTTCACTGCTGAATTCCACCCAACAGAAGCTCCAGGGTACGAACCTAGAGAAGACGGATACATCCCAAAATTCTTAGCTTCTACAACCAAAGTAGGATGGCAAGCGGATAGGAATCTATGGCAAGGAAGTCCGATTAAAGATGATTTATCAGTAGAAGATTCAGAAGTAGGCGTGGTTCCAATTTTCGGAGGTATTTCATGGACCGATAATGACATTCAACAAATTTGGTACCCTTCTTCTGCCTATCAAGATGAAAAAGGCGTGCTAACAGGTGCTTATAATTTTGATAAGATCGCTTCCGAATGGGGAGAAATGTCTGTTCAAGAACGATTAGACAAAGCGCAAGAAGACGCAGCTAAGTTCAATCAGAAATTCGCAGACGGACTTAAAGATGGTTTGGCGATTGCATGGCAAAACATGCCGCATATCAAAGGAGGCTGGGCGTACTGGCAAGCAGTAGGAGATGCCGAATATGCTACAGAGCAATTCAACACCATTGCGCAAGGATCGAGAGTAAATGGTAACAGAGGAGAAAGAACACTGACCAATTTCTTTATTGTAGGTGATCAAATTTCGTCTTTACCAGGTTGGCAAGAAGGAGCCATTGCTTCTGCAATTAATGCCATTACCTTAATGGCAAAACCAGATGCCTTAATTAGACCTTTAAAGTATTTACCAGATACTCGATTGATGGTGGAAGGTATATAATTTCACTAATTTGTATTTCGATATTATTGAACTCAACATTTGATACAAGTATATATACCCCTAATTCAAATCAGGGGTATTCTTGCATTTAGAGCTGGTGGTTTTCAAATATCTTCAGCATCGTATACTGTCTCGTTCAGTTAACGAGTGCGGAGCCTGAAAAGCATAGAGAGTAAGGAAATTTAAATTAGAACAATTATGTCATTAGTAGGAACTTATATTTGCGAAGCCATCCCAGCAAAACTTATCGTAACAGAAGCCAATGAAGCCACGGGTCAGGCTAAAGGAGTTATGGAATTTGGAGATGGTTATGTTATCCATGTACAAATGCACTATCACTACAAAAATAATGTGGGCCCTGATACAGATCTTTGGTTTGCTGGTAACAATGATGATCCAAATCAATATGTTGCTGGAGTGGGAACAACGAATAATCAAGGATTTCCAAGCATTGAAGTTGCGGGCGGTTTTCCATTAGAAAACGGTGTTCAAGCCTTCCATGATACATTTGTCAGGTCTTAAGAAAAATTTGTAAAAAGTCTTGTAAACTCAAGGCCTATATTTTACACCTATACAACACAAGCCTCGGTTTAATCAACTGAGGCTTTTTTTATGGTAAATACCTATTTGTAGGGATTGGGTTGTGATGTTTTTGTGTGTTTATTTATCATGTGGTTTTAAGCATATTAAAACTAACTAGATACTTAACAATAACTAATAAAACATGTAATGGCATTTTTCATTAATAATAAAGAATTTATCGATCAAGGAGAGTTTTCAAAATACGGAAGAGGTTGCGCCACTAAAACACCTACTCCTATTGAAATTCTCAGAGTAGATGAAGAGATTTCTTCTAACAAATCGAGACGAACATTTTTTTCTGAACTTTCAATCGAAATTCGATTCCATCACATTACTTATGGAGCAAGAGGTTTAATTACTAAAAACCAACGAGAAAAGCAAATTGAACTACTTAACAAGGCGTTTGAGAGAGCAAACCTAACTTTCAAATACAATGAATCTGAAGTCCAGTTTATTGATAATAAAAACTGGTATCACATGGGTCATGGTTCAGCAACTGAACGTACAGCTAAAACATCACTTCGTTCGGACTCTAAAAAATATTTGAACTTCTATACTGGAGGATTAACTTCTGGTTTATTGGGTTGGGCGACTTTCCCTTTTGATTTAGCAGGAGACCCAGATTTAGATGGAGTAGTTGTTTTAGACGAATCTTTGCCAAATGGTAATGCATCTCCATATAATTTGGGAATGACAGGCGTACATGAAGTTGGTCATTGGCTAGGCTTATATCATACTTTCCAAGGAGGGTGTAATGGTATTGGAGATCATGTTCATGATACTCCTGCACACAGCAGTGCTAATTATGGTAAACCTCAAAAAGGTGAAACTCACAATGCATGTCTAACTGGTGAAAAAGCGCCAATTCATAACTATATGAATTATGTTGATGATGAATGGATGAAAGAGTTAACTGCAGCTCAGGAAACAAGAGTTAAAGAACAAATCATGATGTATCGAACTGGATTATTAAATGTATAACGCATTTGAATAATACCACAAATCAAACCTCACTATTTTTCTAGATTGTGTGAACTTTTAGTCCATGCTAAAACTGTCTACAAAAATAAATCTCATCCCCAGCAGCCTTCTGTCCCAATCGACTCAAAGCTTTATCACTCAACTGCAACACTCTCGGGTAACCACCCGTTACCTGAGCATCAAGCATTAAAACAATCAGTTTTCCTGAAGGCGTAAGCTGAACGGTTCCCGGCAATACTGCTGATGTTAAGATTTGGGGTAAGTCATTTTCAATAGATTCATTTAATCGATACCCAACTCGATTAGTATCACTCGAAATAGTAAACGGTTCTTGTAGTCGTTGTTTTTGTGCTTTGTTGAGTTGGTCATATTCTGGCCCAAGAAAACATTCTAATATTGGAGAAGTAAAATGTTCCTCTTGACTCTTAACTCTAGCATGTCCTATTTCCTGAAAATTTTGTTTCAGAATTTTTAACTCATCTCCTTTTTCCAATCTTGCCTTTGTAATTCCCAGAGAAAAACTCCGACTTCCAAAATGAACTTCTGACTGAATTCCGCCTTGAACGGCTAAATAGACTCTTGCTCCGTAGTTTCGTTTTCCAAAGGATAAAACACTTCCTTTTTCAACTTTGCAAACTGTATTTAACGAAATCTGATTTTTGTTCAATTTCGGAGAAAAATCACCTCCAGTAATACAGATATAAGTATCTGTTGTAAACTCATACTTTCCTTGTCCGTAGGTGATTTCTAGAACGGCACAATCTTTAGTATTCTGTAATAAAGTATTTGCCAATTCTGCTGAATAAGAATCCATTACTCCTGCCGTTGGGATTCCCATTTTTGCAAACCCAAAACGACCTGCATCTTGTACAGAAGTATAAATCCCGGGATGTAGTACTTTAATCATAATCCTAAGAAAGTTATGTTAGTAGACTTCACCTCGACATCAAAACTTCTCTTCATTTTAAACTCTACATCTCCTATCGTTAGCATTGATGCATACAATGCCAATGTTAAAACAGATAAAAATATTAGAATACGTTGAATGACTTTACGCATCTTTATTTTTAATACAAAGCGATTGAAAATAAATACAAGGAGGAACCAGAACAAAAAATAACTTAATAAGTTAAAGAAGAACTCCGCTACGAATATTTGTGTAGACATTGAAGTATGAAACCCCTGACCCTCACATATCAACGGAAACCCTCTCATATATTTATCAGCTCCATCTACAACATGTACAAACCATGATTTTGTTACAAACAGGAAAGACAATATTGTTAATGGCATTACTAATTTCCAAGTCAAACTTTTCATATACTTTGTATTTGATATGTCCCTTTTTTGATCGCTACTTCTATTTGAGAGTAATTCTCTAAATCAATTGATTCAAACTGAATTTTATCTCCAGCTTTCGCAAAACAAGGTTGTTCTTTAGAAACATCAAAAAAATCAATTGGTGATTTTCCAATGATGTTCCAACCTCCCGAACTATCTTGCGGATACACACCTGTTTGCTCTCCTCCTATTCCTACAGAACCTTTTTCCACACGCAATCTGGGATTTGGTCTTCTAGCCATTTGAATCTGTTTGCTCAATCCTCCTAAATACAAGAATCCAGGTTGAAATCCGAGAAAGTAAATCAAATATTCAGGCTCAGAATGCAATTGAATCACCTCATCTACAGAAAGTTTTTTTGCAACGGCAATTTCTTCTAAATCTAAGCCAAATTTTACATCATAACAAACAGGAATTCGCCAGACCCTTTTATTCGTTTTCTTTTCAGTCTTTTCTATTGCATACAACTCTTTGAGCTGATCAATTACTGAATCGAAACCTTTTATAGGCTCGTGATACCTCAACATCAAAGAGTTGTATGCAATCACAGTATCTAAGAGATTTACTTTTTTTGAAATAGCTTTTTCAAAACCAACAATATCATCAATGATATCTTCATCAATTTTTGCTGGCCATTCAATTAAAACAGCTGACTCTCCAAAGGGTTTGTATGTAAGTTTGTATGTACTCAAGTTTTTTTTATTGTCATTTCGAGCGCAGTCGAGAAATCTTAGTAAAATTATTCTTCAAAATCTCTCAACTATGCTTGAGCCGACATCAATTCTTTATGTAATTCTTCTAAAATCTCAATCGCTTTCTCATTGTCTCCATGCACACAAAAAGTCTGCGCTTTGATCTCTTGCTCATTGCCCTGAACCGTTTTCACTTTAGATTCCTCTGACATCTTCTTTACATGTTGAATAACTTTCTCTTTATCTGAAATTATCGCATAGGGCAATGACCTCGACACCAAGGTAAGATTGTCATTATAATTTCGATCTGCAAAAGCTTCATACACAATTTCAATTTCGTTTTCTTGAGCGACTCTCTCAATCACAGAATTATAAGGAACATACAATTTTACCTTGTCAAAAATTACCTGGATTGCTTTTACAACCACAATAGCTTTTTCTTCATTGACAGCGATTAAATTATACAATGCTCCATGTGGTTTCACATGATGGATAGTTGCATTCTGCAACACGGCTCTTTCTTTAAAAAGAGTTAGCTGTTCCACTAAACTTTCTTGCAGTTCTTCATTTGAAATCTCTAATATTTTTCTTCCGAAATTCTCTCGATCTGCAAAGGACGGATGTGCTCCAATTTTCACGTTGTTTTCTAGTGCTAACTGAATTACTTTATCAATCACCTCAACAGAACCTGCATGCGCTCCACAAGAGATATTACAGGAAGAAATCAATGGCATAATCAAATGCTCATTATTAACGCCTTCTGCTACATCACAGTTGATATCTATCATTAGAATAAATTAAGTCCAAATACTTTATCCAACCCTCTTAATCCCAAGAAGATTGTTGTTACAAGAATGAGTATTCCTAATACATTTTGAAGTTTGGAATTTGCAAAATTACCCAAAACTGTTTTCTTATTCACCACCCACAATAGCGCTCCAGCAATTACTGGTAATAGAATTCCATTGGCGACTTGAGCAAACTTGATAATCTCAATAGGCTTGATTCCTAAAGAAGAAAATACAACTCCCAATACCAATATAAATATCCAAACACTTCTAAATCGTTTCGATTTTAAATCTGTTTTCCATCCAAAGCATCCTTTAGCCACATAAGCTGCTGCCAGTGGTGCTGTTATAGCAGAAGTAATTCCCGCTGCAAACAATCCAATTCCTAAAAAGTATTTTGCAAAATCTCCATACAATGGCGCCAAACTTTTTGCCAAATCCGAAGCATTTGATATTTCTAAAGAAGAAATAGATGCTGCAGATATGATAATCGCCATAGACACCAAACCTCCTAAAACAATGGAAACTATGGTATCTTTTCGCACTGCTTTTAAATCCTTCTGATCGCTCCATTTCTCTTTTACTAAAGATGCATGCAAAAACAAGTTATAAGGCACTACGGTTGTCCCTATCAGTCCGATAATCGTTAATAAGCTTCCTTTCGGTGTTGAAGGGACAAATGCTCCTTTGAAAACCTCAAGAAGATTCGGTTTGGTCATTACAGCAGTGATGATAAATGACACACTCATAATCAACACCAAAGAAACCAAGGCTCTTTCCAAGAACTTGTAATTACCAATGTATAACAACACAAAAGCGATGATTCCGATCACAACGCTTAGCATGTTAAAAGTAGATCCGAATACATCAATATTCAACGTTCCTACAATGGTTTCCAGACCCAAAATACCTCCACTGATGTTACCTGCCTCATAGGAAGCGTTACCAACAACAATTGCGGATAAAATCAGCACCATCATCAACTTATTAATGATCGGATTCTTTATTTCTGATTTGATGACTTCCGACAATCCTTTTTGAGAAATGATTCCCAAACGAGCAGCCATTTCTTGTAAAACGATGGTAGCGACAATAGATAGCACCATTGCCCACAACAAATTGAATCCAAAATTGACTCCTGCAAGTGTACACAGGGTGACCGTTCCCGGACCTATAAAAGCCGCAGCAACTAAAGTTCCTGGCCCAATATTTTTAAATATATTCTTAATCATTGCTAGCTGAATTTAAAGCATAAATCGCAAAACTCCCTAACCAGTGACCACCTTCGTAACTATCTCCAACAAGATTTGGCAATGAATAATTGATATGTTGATTGGCTACACTCTTTAAATGATCATACTCTGGTAAATCTTTTACGATATCATACAAAGCCCAAGCTCTAGAAAAGTTTACTCCATCTAAATGAACTAATTTTCCATCTGTTCTATCTGAAACTTCTCCAACAGCCAATTGATAATTAACATCTTTTAATTGAGGTAGAAAGTTCCCAAACCAAGTTTTAAATTCTGAAACTGGTAATACACGTTTCATAATGGCTGCTTCTTGCAAGCAAGGTGATAAGAAATCAAATCCGCTAGGCTCCCATGTGATTGGGCAATCAGCATCGTTTAGATAAAAGTCTTTAGCTCTTTTTTCAATCATTTCTTTTAATGGTTGATGCCCCACTGTATTTGCATAATCCCATGCAAAGGTTAATCCGAAAGCTGTATTAGGATGTTCTCCTACACGTATTGGGTAATTTAATTTCGGTAAAAAATCGAGATACTTCTGCACCATTAAATCTGTTAATGGTTGTAAGTTTTTCTCTAAAGTTCTTGCCGTTTCATCATCCCACGTGTGCAATTCTTCTGCAAGCTTTAGCAACCAAGCCCAACCATAAGTACGTTCATAACTCTTGTTGTATTTACCATCGAAATAAGCGACTTCTTTTTCAATATTCTCTTTTGTCATATTAAGAAGTAATTGCTCCTTCGCTTTTGAAGCACTTTTCATTTCTGGAAATTGCTTTAATAAGGAAACCAAACTCCAATGTCCGTGCACTGAAGAATGCCAATCAAAACAACCGTAAAATGCAGGATGCAATTCTTTAGGCGATTTTAAATCTTCATTCCCTCCAATAGTCTGATTTAATTTATTTGGGTATTCTACATCCACACAGTGAATTGGAAGTTCTGCCAATCGATTGGCTTGTTCTAAATTTAGTTGCAACAATTCATGTTTTTGAGAGGTTACTTTTTTAGTCTCTTTTTCAGTAGGATTACATGCCAATAGTATAGAGAATAAAGCACCAATAATTAGTTTCTTCATAATTGAAATAATAGGTTCTTAAAAGTAGAAAAAAGAATCCATAAAAAAAGCACCTTAGAAACTGAAATTGATTCAGCTTAAAAGGTGCTTTTTATTCTTTATAATTAGTAAAACTTACACTAGTGGTCCACCAGCTAAGATTTCTTCATTGGCATATTCTTCAAATTTCTTGAAGTTCGCTTTAAAAGAATCTGCTAGTTTTTGTGCAGTTTTATAATATCCTTCATCGTTATTCCATGATTTCCTTGGGCTTAACACCTCTGTTGGCACATTCGGACAAATTCGAGGTTGTTGTACTCCAAACACAGAGTGAATATGGTAATTATCTTTGTTTGCTTCCTCTAAACTTCCGTCCATGGCAGCAGTAATCATTGCTCTGGTATATTTTAAAGCCATACGATGCCCAACACCGTAAGGTCCACCTGTCCAACCAGTATTCACCAACCAAACAGTCACTCCTGCTTCTTGCATTTTCTGACTCAGCATTTCTGCATATCTAGTTGGGTGTAATGGCATAAATGGCGCTCCAAAACAAGCTGAAAAACTTGGCAATGGTTCCGTTACTCCTGCTTCTGTACCAGCAACTTTAGCCGTATATCCAGAAATAAAATGGTATGCAGCTTGACCTGGGTTTAATTTAGAGATCGGAGGCAGTACTCCAAAAGCATCAGCTGTTAAAAAGAAGATGTTCTTTGGATTCTTTCCAATAGATCCTGGTTGAATATTATCGATATGATAGATTGGGTAACTTACTCTTGTATTCTGAGTAATAGAAACGTCTTCGAAATCGACAACACCATTTTCATCCATAATTACATTTTCTAAGATCGCTCCTTTTTTGATCGCCTTATAAATGTCTGGTTCTTTTTCTTCTGTTAGGTCGATTACTTTTGCGTAACATCCACCCTCAAAGTTAAAAACAGTATTCTCATTAGTCCAACCGTGCTCATCATCTCCAATTAATTTACGCTCTGGATCAGCAGATAAGGTTGTTTTACCTGTCCCTGATAAACCAAAAAAGATGGCAGTATCGCCATCTTTTCCAACATTTGCAGAACAGTGCATAGGTAAGGTGTTCTTAAATACTGGTAAAATAAAATTCAATGCAGAAAAAATTCCTTTCTTGATTTCACCGGTATATCCAGTTCCACCAATCAAAGCAATTTTCTTTCCAAAATTTAAAATAGCGAAGTTATGTTGACGAGTTCCGTCTACCTCAGCATCAGCCATAAAACCTGGAGCGTTAATAATAGTCCATTCAGGAGAAAATCCCTTTAATTCTTCTTCTGTAGGTCGTAAAAACATATTGTAAGCAAACATGTTACTCCATGGATACTCGTTTACAACACGAATGTTTAGCTTGTAGTTTTCATCTGCACAAGCATAACTATCTCTTACAAAAACTTCTTTGTTAGACAAATACGCAGTTACCTTGTCATATAACTTGTCAAATTTGTCTGCATCAAAAGGAATGTTGATATCTCCCCACCATATTTCGTCTTTAGTTACGTCATCTTTTACAATGAAACGATCCATTGGAGACCTTCCTGTAAACTCTCCTGTATTAATAGAAATAGCACCAAAAGATGATTCTTTTCCTTGCTTTTTCTCTAAAGAAGATTCATGTAATTCGCTGGAAGATAGCTGATAACGAACTGTAGCATTTTCGATTCCTAAGTTGTTTAACGAAATCGTTTTCGTGTTTAAATCTATCATTTGTTATTTTTTAGCTGTGTTAGATTACATGGCAAAATTAATCATATTTTCAATACTACATTATCTCTACCCTTTTTTTATTCACTATTTTTTGTTGATTACTTTCTTACCAAAATGTAAGAATAGCAACAACCAACCTATGATGAATAACAATCCTCCTAACGGAGTAACAAACCAAATACTTTTAGCAGGTATTCCTAAGAGATAAATTGCATAAATAGATCCTGAAAAGAAAAGAATGCCTAAAAAGAGAAGAATGCTTACGCTATTCTTAAATGTGTCTGTAAATCCTGAAAAGGTATTGACAAATAGCAAAACAATCACATGATACATTTGATATCGAATTCCAGTCTCCAAACTGCTCATTGCTTCAGCTGTTAAATTTTCTTTTAAACTATGAGTTGCGAAAGCTCCTAATACTATGGCTGTTAACCCTAGTAACGCTGTAATGCTTAAATTTTTGTTCATATCTAATGATAAAAAGAAATGTTCGACTTCTCTTTTTTTTTAATTTCGTTCTAATAATCAACCAAAAATAAACATAATTCTACGATGAGAAACATCTTAGTTATAGGCGCAGGGAAATCAAGTTCTTATTTGATCGATTACCTTCAAAAGAAATCAGCATCAGAAAATTTGCACATTACTATTGCAGATGTTTCACTCGAAAATGCTCAAGCGAGAGCTGGCGATCATAAAAATTCAATCGCTTTAGAGTTTGATGTTTTTAATGAAGCACAACGTAGAGAAGAAATTCAAAAAGCAGAGATTGTTGTTTCTATGCTGCCTGCAAGATTTCATATTGAAGTAGCCAAAGAATGTGTTGAGTTTGGAAAACATATGGTAACCGCTTCTTATATTTCGAAAGAGATGAAAGCTTTAGATGATAAAGCAAAAGAAAAAGGACTCGTTTTCATGAATGAGATTGGTGTAGATCCAGGTATTGATCATATGAGCGCAATGGATGTCATCGATAGAATTAGTGATAACGGAGCCAAAATATTGTTATTTGAATCTTTTACTGGTGGATTGGTTGCTCCTGAAAGTGATAATAACCTTTGGAATTATAAATTCACATGGAACCCTAGAAATGTAGTTTTAGCTGGACAAGGTGGAGCCGCCATGTTTATTCAAGAAGGAACCTACAAGTACATTCCATATCATAAGTTATTTAGAAGAACTGAGTTCTTAACCTTAAATGGTGATGGAAAGTTTGAAGCGTACGCGAATAGAGATTCTTTAAAGTACAGAAGTATTTATGGACTTGAAGATATTCCTACGATGTATAGAGGAACCATCAGGAAAGTTGGTTTTTCAAGAGCTTGGAATACATTTGTCCAATTAGGAATGACAGATGACACGTACACAATTGAAGATTCTGAAAATATGAGTTATCGTGATTTTACCAATTTATTTCTTGCATACTCTCCAAGTGACTCTGTTGAACTAAAATTACGCTCGTATTTAAAAATTGATCAGGACGATATCATGTGGGACAAATTGGTAGAGTTAGATATTTTCAACCCTGACAAAAAAATAGGATTGAAAAATGCGACACCAGCACAAATGCTTCAAAAAATCTTGTCTGACTCTTGGACTTTAGAAGAAGACGATAAAGACATGATTGTGATGCATCATAAATTCGGATATGAAATCAATGGTGAAAAACGTCAGATTGAAAGCAGCTTAGTTGTTAAAGGCGAGAACCAAACCTTTACTGCCATGGCAAAAACGGTTGGATTGCCTGTTGCAATTGCTACGTTAAAAATCTTAAATAAAGAGATTACAACTCCAGGGGTTCAACTCCCAATTAGCAAAGAAGTATACGTTCCAATTCTAAAAGAATTAGAAGAATACGGCATCAAATTCTCTGAAAAGAAAGTACCGTATTTAGGGTATAATCCTGAGAATGTAATAGGTTGAAGAGAACTAGAACCTGAATTAATTCTTAGTTAAGAGACTCTTTTAAAGTAACTAACTGACTTTCTAATTCATGTAAACGATCATAGATATCTACAGGCTCTGGCATTTGCTTGGAAGCAAACATGGTTACATACCAAACTTCCATTACCTCATCTGCATTGATGGTGTATGTTGGATAATTTCCATTTTTGTTGTCGCTCTTTAAGATAAGCTTCCCTCTTTCTTCTACTCGATTGATAACACGCTTTAGAACGATTCCATCATTCTTACTGATGATTACGTAAATACGACCGTCTTTAATATCATTGAGGCTTTCTACATATTTTCCAAAAACCAAATCTCCATCAAAAAAAGTACGAACCATCGAATTCCCATAGACTTCAAAACAACGATAAGTTCCGTTAGTAAGATGCGGCATATTAAAGGATGGCAGAGTTTCTATATATTCAGTATCTCCATAACCGCTTAAATAACCTGCTCTTGCTTTGATAGGAACATAAATAACATTTTCATTTCCTGTTTGATTGACCGCTACTACTTGCGGCATTCCTGAATATGTTTGAACTCCTGTGCCTTTTTCACGAATCATGTGTTCATCTTTTCCAAACAAATAGTCTGGATTGATTTCAAATTCATTAATGATAGCCATCAAGACATCATACCCTGGTTTGGTTCTTTTTCGAGAACCATCTGCCTGCGGTCTTCCATTAATAATGCTATCTACCGTAGTACTAGTAACACCAATTCTTTTAGAAAAAGAATAATTATTTAACTGAAACTCATTAATAATTGCATTAATCTTATCTGAAATCATAACATTTTATTTTTCCTTTTTAAGATAAAAAAACTTAAAAAATATTTTTATATTTTGTAATATGTTTTATATTTGCTTTGTATTATGTTGCTAATTTAAACATTTGTTTTAATCTATGCAACTTCTTCATAGAATCTATGTTGAGATTCTAAATATGTTGTTAGGAAAATATGTAATTATATTCTTCTGTTTTTAAGGTATACTTCACCTAAACTTTGTCGTAGCTGGGAAAAATTGCTAATGAGGAAATTCATAAACCTGCCTCATACAGAAGATAGGCCTATAAAAACATATTTTCCTAACAACCAAAAGAACTTAAAACAATAAGAAAAACTATGGAAGCTATAAAAATTGCACTTACACAATATGGGGTTCAAAAAAACGACGAATCAGAAATTCACCCTCAAATTATAGAATACTTTACAGTCATTGGATATACAATGACCGATTTCAAAAAAAACAACTCTTGGTCGAGCGCTTTTGTAAATTGGGTTGCTAAAAAGTCGGGATATGAATATTCTGGAAAATTAGACGCTAGAAGTTGGCTTGGCGTAGGAAACTCAATTGACACTCCAGAGTGGGGAGATATTGTGGTTTTATGGAAAGACATTCCAGAAAATAAAGACGGCTATGTTGGTGTTTTCATTAAAGAAACTAGACGCTATGTTTATTTATTAGGTGGAGACCAAAGAAATAGTGTTTGTATTAAAGCATACCCAAAAAGTAGAGTTCTTGACTATAGGAGACTTAGGAAAATTGCTTCTTGAGATATTACATCCTCAAATAAAAATCTCTCGTCAACTCCTTATACTTTTCTGTATAATTGTGGCGGGAGATTTCTATGATTAACTCCTCCTCTATCACTTTAGATTCTTGAAATGAAAACTCCAACAAACTACGTTTTACTTCAGAAGTAGCCGCTCCTTTTACTCTGCAAACACGGTTGAGAACCAAGGTGCTTTCTTCTGCTAAGGAAACAAACGTTTGCTCTTCTTTATATGGAATAATCACGGCAAACCTTCCTGCGGAAGAAAGCACCTTGGTGACTCCTGTTATCAATTCTTGAAATGATAACGATGAGGTGAACCGTGCTTTGTTTCTCGCAGTATCTTCAGTTTCATATTCATCTGTATAAAAAGGCGGATTGGAAATGATGAGGTCGTACTCTTCTTCCTCTTCTGCCATTTCTTCTGCAAAATCCTGAAAAGAGCTATGGTAACAAAACAATCGATCTCCCCAATCAGACAGTTCAAAGTTCCCGACTGTTTGCTCGTAAGCGCCATCGTCTAACTCTACTGCATCAATAGTCATGGCATCACAACGTTGCGCCAACATCAAACTAATCAGACCAGTTCCGGAACCGATATCTAAAATAGCATCAGGATAACCATCCACAGAACACCAAGCACCTAAAAGAACTCCATCAGTTCCGACTTTCATCGCAGTTTTATCTTGATGAATCGTGAATTCTTTAAATTGAAATGGTTTACTCATACAAAGCGCAAAACTACTTCTTAAATCTGATATATCGCTATCAAAGATTTCTCAATTTCTCTAAACACCATTCACAACAACAAGAATATTCAAACCCCCAACTTCAACCTCGATTTCGACTTTCTACTTCAATTTCACCTTTTTTTCTCGTTTTGTTTGGTTTTTGTATAGGTGCATCAGGCTTCTAAAACCCTTGCTTTGATTTATTTTTATCAAAAAATTTACACCCATGAGAATACAGTACTCGATATACCTTCTTTTTTTCTTTGCAACCACGTTTTGTTATGCTCAGCAAACACCACTAGATTTTTCTGATTCGGCAGACAATTTTATCGTTTTTGGAGGAAGCGGTTTTGCTATTGTTAACAATCCACAAGATGCAAGCGACAAAGTGGGACAGTTTCATAACGACGGAACCAATCCAACGCAAGGATTCTATATCGACCTAACTCAAGCGATTGATTTAGATTCAGAAAAAAACATTACGCTCTCTTTTTATTCTTTTGATCCCAACTCTCACAACATCATGGTCAAATTAGAAAACGGAGTAAATCCTGATGTCTATGTAAAGCAAACATTCAGTGTGCCCTCGCCTTCTGATTGGAAAGATTTAACTTTCGATTTCTCAAACGCACAATTTAGCTCAAACGACGCCTCTACAAACGCAACTGGAACCTACACGCGATTAACCATTTTTATTGATGAAGGAAACACTACAGCGGGAACCTACCTAATAGACGATATTAATGATGGATCTGTAGCTACAGACCCAAATGCTCTAGATGTTATTTATACAGACTTAGTTTGGGAAGATGAGTTTGACGGGAGCGGGGCAATTAACAGCGCCAATTGGCACCATCAAACATTTGGACCTAATGGAGGGCAATGGTTTAATGGAGAAGAACAGCACTATACAGATAGCCAGACCAATTCATTTGTCTCTGGAGGATTTCTAAACATTGTTGCTAAAAAAGAAACTGTTACTCAAAATGGAGTCACCCTAAACTACACCTCTGCACGTTTAAATTCTAAATTTGCATTCACTTATGGTCGTGTAGACGTAAGAGCGAAACTTCCTTTTGGGAATGGAACCTGGCCTGCTATTTGGACTTTAGGAAAAAATATTTCCGAAACAGGCGCTTGGTTTGAAACTCAAGGTTTTGGAACAACAGGCTGGCCTGCATGTGGAGAGATTGATGTTATGGAACATGGACTGCATAGTGTTAACGAAGTAAGTTCTGCAATTCATACACCATCTAGCTCAGGAGCTACCGTAAACACATCTTCTCAAATGCTAGCAGATGTAGCGAACGATTTCCATATATATTCTATGAACTGGTCTCCAGATCAAATTACATTCATGATTGATGGTGTTGGATACTACACTTATAAACCTTCTACGCAGAACGATGCAACGTGGCCTTTCTACCAAGATCAATTTATTTTATTAAATGTTGCTATGGGAGGAATTGCAGGCACAATAGATTCAGGTTTTACTGAAAGCAGCATGGTCATAGACTATGTAAAAGTATATCAGAACACAAGTTTAAGTACCGATGATGTATTTGCAAGTAAATTCTCTGTGTATCCAAATCCAAGTTCAGACATTATCAACATCAGAACCAATGAAACAGTAGATAAAATTCAGCTTTTTAATATGCTAGGGAAGTCTATTATGGTTAAAAAAGGAACGAATCAAATTAATATTGAAGAGGTACAATCTGGTATTTACCTGATGAAGATTTTTTCAGACAATAAAACAGTAACAAAAAAAGTGATTATAAATTAATACGGGTATTAACAATCGCTTCCATAGAGTTGTTTTCTTAATTGAAAGCAGCTCTATTTTTTTTGCGTCAATCCTAATAACTTTTTCAAATCCTCCTTATCAGATTTTAAATCGTCAATTTGACTTTTTAGCAAGGCAATCATCTCGTCTTTTTCTTTGCAACTCTCATTAGGATCTCCATAAGAATTTGGAGATTCATTTACTTGAGACAATCCAAAATCATCAGAATTTTCATACTCGCCCGTAAGTAACCAATGCAAATTGGTCTCAGGATATTTCGTAATTATATTTACTAGTGCGTTCGAATTCAATGGAGTCGTTTTAGCCTTCCCTCTAAAGCTGGCGGAAGTCATGCCAATACTCATAAAGAAACGCTCCTTACTAATCTCTTGTTTTTCAGCAACCTGAATAACCCTTTCTTTGATATTAGTAAATTTATTTTCCATTTTTCTTTTAATCGTAAATTTATTTACGTATATTGTATACTACAAAACTATAACAATATAATAACAATTATGTGAAAATCAAGTAATAATTCCTATGATTACAGAAATAGAAAGAAAAGAATTGCGAAAACTTTTTCAGGGATATTACGCTGAAAGTGTTTTAGAAATCCTACAAGAAAAAAAATTAAAGAACAGAAACGGAAAGTCCTACAACATTCAATACATCAGAACCGTTTTTCAGGGCGTTCGGAAAAATCAGAACATTGAAGATGCTATTTGGCAATTAGCCAATGAAAAAAAAGAAGAAATTGAAAGAAAAGAATTCCAAAAACAACAGATATTAAAAAGAACAATATAGAGTGTGTTGGGAATACTCTGGGGGTAAAGTCAAGGTGGCTTAATTGTCACCTTGGCTTACCATAAAAAATAACCTTGCATTTTTCTTTTTCATAATTGCCTGAAAGTCGTAACGGATGCCATGTTGCGGCTTTCTTGTTTTATGAGAGCTATAACTTCGCCTTAAGGTAATTCATTACGTTCTCCTTAAAGTTCTTATTCGAGAGATACGTTTTTTCAAACTTTTGATACGCTTTTGCAGACACCCCACTCTTTACTGCAGCTTTCTTAAAATGACTAAAGGTCAATGTTTCTTTTTTAGCCATTACCAACAACTCTTTAATCACATCAAAGGTTTTATCTCTACCAAATTCATAATCAAAAGACAACAGTACCAATGGCGCCATATTATAGCGATAACTTCCTGTAACTTGACTCGCTTCTGTTACTTCTGATAATGGCGTATACTTTTTATCGGAAACCGATTTTAATTTTGATTGGATGACCTCTTTCAAGAATGCTTCTCCACCTATTTCTTCTGCGAATGTAAACGATAAATATTCTGGAAATGATTCCAACCAAAACCAATACAAATTCCCAGATTGCACATTATTTCCAAAGTAATTGTGCCCAAATTCATGCGCGTAATAACGATATGATCCATTATCAAACTTTCCTTTATCATCCAAAATTTTTCCAAAAGCATTCTTTCCTGTAAAAGCAAAAGCAGGATAGGTATTAAATCCCCAACTACTCCCCGCTCGTCTTTTGTTTACAGCTTTGTGGTTGATTAAATAAATATTTCCATCAAACTTTTGATCTAGGCTTTTCGCTAAATAATCTTGAATGATTTTTACATTCTGAAAGATTTGCGTGGCTGTTTTCTTAGAAACATCTGTATTGATTAAGTAATTGCCTTCATCCTCAACAAAGTCATAGTTCCCTGCAAATAAAAATAGAGGAACAGCTTTCTTAGAGGTAAAAACGCCTTTACTTGTTTTCTGAGGTGCGCTTCCGTTGATAAAAATTGAAGAAGTTCCTTTAACTTCTACTTCAAGGTTATAGGTATAACTATTAATCAAGCGATCATTTGTAGCATCATAAAGTGTCGGATACCATTTTGTTTGCTCAGTTGCTCTAATCGTTTCATCGTTAATGGCAATAAAACCTTTAAAATCATAGGTATTGTATGAATCATCATATTTTGGAAAAGCTCCCACATAGGAAACCTGAAAAGACTCTGGAAGGTAAAGCTCACCTTTACTATTTCCTAGGATATATTCAACAGCTTCGCCTTTTACCTTAGAATCATAAAAGCCATCATAATTGATTAATTTTTGATTTACATCTCTAAAAGATTTAATATTCATCCCTTTATTGATTAAGATCGCATACTTTTCTAAAGGTTGAATATTACTTAACGTAAAATCACATCGAAATAATCCAGTATTCATATCAACAAAAACCCTTCCTTCTATGTGCGGAGTGGTTTGAGAAAATAGAGAAAAGCATGTGAAAAATAGTAGTGCAAAAAATGAAGTTAGGTTGTTATTATTCATGGTAAGTTGATCTTTATAGTATAAAGACCAAGCTTTTTGAAAAAGGTAACATGATAAAAGAGGGCTAATTTTAATAGACCTAAAAAAGAAAATCTCCAACCAGCTATAAATTACAGCAATTATTACATACTGTATTTATAATTTAGATTTTCTTTTAGCAATTTCAATTATAAATTTAAATTCAACATTTTGGGTAACAAGAAACAACCTATTATATAACTCAATTGCCTTTGAGTAGTTTTTTTGTTTCTCATAAACCCAACCCAAAAAGTAAATACTTTGTATGTAATTTGGGTTTATTTCTAAACACATTTCATAATCCTTTTTAGCCTTTGATAATTCGTTTCTAGTAAAGTGAGCATTACCACGTTCCCATAAAAGTTCTGCTGTCTTATTTACTGATATCTCCTTATTTAAAGAATCTAATTTCGAGTCAGGATAATTTTTCCTCATTTCAAGAATAGATTTTTCTCTCAAGGAATTGAAAAATTCATAGTACGCATCACAGTTCTGTATTAAACCCGACTGCATGTCTTCGAATAATTTCCTTGCATGAATCACCCCTTGTTCATATTCTGATAACTTGGAGTCTTTGTCAATTAACTTGTTAAAATCAGATTGATAATTAACCAGATATTTAGTATAACAAGACTCTAGAGTATTCCTCTCAATCTCTTTTTTTTCGGTAAAACATTTACATACGTCTTGACTAAACCGTTCTTTAAATTCTTGACTATACGATAAGGTCGTTGCAATTAAAAAAATAAGTGCTAAAATTTTTCTCATTAGATAGTATATATCATCAAATATATGGAATTATAGTTTTTTGTCCCGTTATAAAAAGCATTAGATTTCTTTAAGAAAAAGAAGCATTAAAAGCGATTCTAAGACTATTCTTCTTAAATACTTTCTCCGAAGGTTAACAGATTAGTGTCAGGATCTAGGATAGCAAATTCTTTCTGACCCCAAGGTTTTAATTCTAGTTTCCCATTAGGGTGTATAGGAACATTATCCTCTAAAAATGATTGATACAAACCATCAATATCATCAGTTCTAATATATACCTGCCCGTAATTCTCTTTTGGATTGAGTTCTTTAAACAAAAAGAAGTGAATTTCAATTTGATCTTTTTTAACCATTAAATAATGTTCATAATCAACATCTCCAAGTTCTTCAAATCCTAAGGTATTGATATAAAAATCTCTCGTAACACTTTTGTTACGCATGGGTAGTTTTGGATGTATAGTTGTTAGCATGGTTCAGTTAATTATATAGTTGTTGTAGCTACTTAACCCTTTTTAAGATCAATCGAATTTGCCCCATGTGATTTGCTTGATGCTCCATTACATGATACCAAGCCCAATGATTATTCATGACATTGTTAGACACATTTGATGAAAACCATTTATCGTCTTTTGTTTTAAGCAAACGAAGTGTCTCTTTGCGAACTTCATTCCAAATATCTAAATAGTAATCTATCTCTTTACCTTTTAACACATCTCTAGCAGCACTTCCTAAACTTTGAGCGACATTCCACTTCTCTCTTTCAGCTTTGTTAAAGCTACGATTTTCTAAGGTATATACTTGATAGTATTTTTCTGTGGCTGCTAGATGATAAATCATTGCACCAATTCTATTTGCATCTTTATCTAGTAAAAAATCTGTTTCTTTTAAAGTGATATTAGCAACACTACTAGTGACACGATTTTTTAAATCTTCTAACATCGAAACCATGTTACCTATTTGAGTAGTATATCCTTCCGGGGCTTTAATAAGATATTGCCCAAAAGATTGTGTGCTGAACATCGAAATAAAAAGAATCGAAGTCAAAAAATGCTTAAAGTTCTGTTTCATATACATTGTATTTTTTTGATTAGCTATAAATATATGGAATTATAGGTTTCAGTTTCAGTATTTAAGAATACCTTAAGATTAACTTCGTTGATCCCAAAAGAGAATCTTAAGCAAGCCTGCCTGCGGCAGGCAGGAAACCTGTACAAGCTAGCGCTTGTTGTTTTTGTTTTTCAACCTCTTACAAAAGCGAGCTTTTTCTTAAGGATTAGCTTCGCTGATCCCAGAAGGGAATCTTGTACAAACAGGATTGCCTGCAAGCCGAAGCCTTGGCGTAGGCAGGGAACCCAACCACGTCAAAAGCGTGGTTGCTATTTTTTAATTCACAAATCCTTAAAAGCACGCTTTCAGTATTTGTGAATTAAAAAACCCTGACGATTATTCGTCAGGGTTTCCGTTTGCAGAGAGGAAGGGAGTCTTTTTTGTGTTTTTTATGTTTTCAAATATTTGACAATCAGTCATTTAAACTTTTAAAAATTACTCAATATGGTGAGAATATGGTGATCACCATTCTTCTCTAGCCCTTACCCAAAAAGGGCTTGACTCATCATTAGTGAATTATAAAGCTAGTTAAATTTAATTTCTTGTACAATAGTCAATGAAGTGACTACATGCTTTTAGGCACGAGGAACACCATCGAATCAACAGAAATGAATCTAAAAAAATTTTAGCCTTTAAATTGTAAGTCAAAAAAGTGACCATAACATTTAACTAGAGGAAAAGCTTATTATATAATTATTCCGTAACTTTTTTAGTAACAATATTAATCGGTGAGTTTGGAGCAGAATCTCCCTTAATAAAACCATCTGTAGAAACTCTAAATATAGATGGTAAAATTAAATCTCTATCAGTAGGTTTTAGTGTTTTTTCTTCACGCTCTAGAGCTAAATATGTTTTTATCATAGTTTCTCTCTCATTTGCATCAGAAAGCAAATGTAAATTGCTTAAAAACATTTTAACTACAAGTCTAATAAACCAAATAATTAAAGTCATAGAAACAATAAAAAAACCATATACCCAAAGTTGAAGTGCGCCAGTTTCTGTTAATATTTTCCTACCATCTCCACTAGGTTCCGAAACATCTAAACTGATTATGTAATTTCCAAAATTTATTATAGCTATGAAAGAAGAAATAATTAAAATTCCTGCAATAATTCCAAAAATATAACTATTTGTTCTATGACCCTTAGCTTTTTTTGACCAATAAGTTACAGCGTTTTTTACAGCTAATTTTTTCTCATAGAAATCTTCAGATTCTGTCATTTTAGATTTATGACGATCGTATTCAATATCAAATCTTTCTTCTACAGCTTTTTTTTGAGCATTAAAAGTAGATTCCCAGTCAGAGCTTTGCTTTTCAATTTGCTCATTGAGTTTTTTATTTTTCTCTCTTACCTCAAGCAGTTCATTTAAAATCTCATCCTTTTCTTCAATTATTTCATTATAAAAAGAATTATACTGTTCTTTTTCCAATTCAAAGTTAGGCTCTATCCCCGTATCAAATAAGTAAGCTGAAAATTCTCCATTTCTTTCCTTAATATTATTATTTAAAGATCCTTTTATTTTATTTTGAAAATACGAAAAGCCCCCCTTAGTTAAAGTTTCATTTTTCTTATGTTGTTTTAACAAAAAAACACCTTCTTTACTTTTTGAAGCTATTAGACCTTTTGACTTATATTCACCTTCGATATAATTTTTCAAATCATCAACTAATTCAAGCCCTGTAAAACCTTCTCCTCTAACCTGATTAATTTTCTTATTTATACCAATTTTCATTGTACGCTCAAAATAAGAACTAATGCTTTCAGGATTTCCAATATCCTGATAGAATTTTTTCTCTTTATCAATCCAAGCTATTAATTTATCGTAGGTCTTAAAGGAATGTCTTGCACCTACATTTATAGATACGTTTTTAGGAAAATCTTCATTAAAATATTGATTCATTGAAGCCATAATCTTTTTCTTTTCATTACAAACGCTAACTTAAACTTGGAAGCGTTAGATTAATTTAACAATAAATATATGGAATTATAATTCTAAGTCTATTCTGAATAGAATTAACTAAAAACCACAATATCAACAATTAATTGACTTTCAGATATTTAAGACGTGTCTTTTTATGTCTGTGGTGAGTATATGGTGAGCATTTTTTTAGTGACACGCTCTGAGTCCTTTAGTAGCAAGGGCTCATAAACGATTTTGCAGAGAGGAAGGGATTAACTCCGTTAATCCCGAAAAGGAAACTTATACAAACGGAATTGCCTGTAAGCCGAAGCCTTGGCGTAGGCAGGAAACCCAACCACGTCAAAAGCGTGGTTGCTATTTTTTAATTCACAAATCCTTAAAAAGCTAGCTTTCAGGATTTGTGAATTAAAAAACCCTGACGATTATTCGTCAGGGTTTCCGTTTGCAGAGAGGAAGGGATTCGAACCCTCGATACCCTTGAGAGGTATACACACTTTCCAGGCGTGCGCCTTCGACCACTCGGCCACCTCTCTTTATAAATGCTGAACTAGTTTCAGCATCTGTATAATAACATCTACTGTCACACTGAGCTTGTCGAAGTGTAGTTTCAGCATCTGTATAATTAAGAACTCAAATTAATGAGATCCTGAATCAAGTTCAGGATAAATACAAATCAATCAGCCCTTCTGGCGTCTCAACATGTACTTGTTTGTTTTCTCTGTCTATTTTCTTGATGAAATCGTCAATCATCGGAATAAAAACTTCCACGTCTCCTTTTTCAATCTCAAACATAGGTTGCGCAGCTTTGTCATTAATATACACCAACACACCTACATCTCCATGCCTTGCATCGATGACTTTAAATCCAATGATCTCATGAAAATAAAATTGATCTCCTTCCAATTTTGGTAAGAGATCTAAAGGAAGGTAAATTCCAGACTTCATCAAAAAATCTGCTTCTTCCTCGGTGTTTACGTCTTCAAAATGAACACGCAACATCGTTCCTTTACTCAAAGAACTTTTCTTAATGAAAAATGGAACCAGATTGCCTCCTAAGTCGACAAATACTGATTCCATATTTCGGTACAATTCGGGTTCGTCTGTATCTAATTTGATAACAACTTCACCTCTAAAACTGTGTTTTTTAACGATTCTGCCTAAATAAAAACAATCTTCTTTACGCATATCGCCTAGAGTTTCGCTTATTCAGCAGACCCTTCTTTTGTTTCTTCTTCTGTAGTTTCAGGAGCTTCTTCAGCAACTTCCTCTGTAGTTTCAGCAGCCGCTTCAACCTCTTCAGCAACTTCCTCAGCTACTTCTTCCACTGCTACTGCAGTTCTAGCTTCGTTTACTGCTTTTTCAGCTTCTAATGCTTTTGCTTTTGCATCTGCTTTCGCTTTTGCTAAGTTTTCTTCTTTTGAAGCAACTTTTCCAGCTTTTTCTTCTAACCAAGCGTTAAATTTCTCTTCGGCTTGCTCTTCAGTTAAAGCACCTTTTCTTACTCCTCCTGCTAAATGATTTTTCAACATTGCTCCTTTGTACGACAAAATTGCTTTTGCAGTATCTGTAGGTTGCGCTCCGTTTTGTAACCATTTTACAGCACCATCAACATCTAAATCGATAATTGCTGGGTTTGTATTAGGATTGTACGTTCCTAATTTTTCTAAGTAACGACCATCTCTTTTTGCTCTTGCATCTGCTGCAACGATCCAATAAAATGGCTTTCCTTTCTTACCGTGTCTTTGTAATCTAATTTTTACTGACATTCTTTTAATTTTTTAAGGTACACGACCTTGATTATTAATAATCTTACCATCTCGTGATAAGTGGGCGCAAATGTACAAAATTCTTTCCTAATCAAAACAAAAACAAATCCTTAAATAATCTAGCTTTTTTTCTACTATTTTTGAAAGATGATTCAACTCAGAAATATCCCAGTAAAAGGCAACCATCAAAAGCCTATTCTAACCGACCTCTATTATCACGAAACGAACACTCAAAAGCCGTTGGTGATTTTCGTACACGGCTACAAAGGCTATAAGGATTGGGGTGCGTTCGACAAAATGTCTTCTCTATTTTTAGAAGAGGGTTTAGCCTTGTTGAAATTCAATTTTTCTCACAATGGAGGAACACCAGATCAACCCATTGATTTTCCTGATTTAGAAGCCTTCGGAAACAATAATTACACGATGGAATTGGACGATTTACAAAGTGTTTTGAATTGGATCACCTCAAATGAAAAGGTTCAGAATGAAATTGACATCAATAATATTACGCTCATTGGTCATTCTAGAGGAGGTGCTATGGCAACTTTAACAGCCGCTAAAGATTCACGGATTAAAAAACTGGTAACTTGGGCTGCGGTGTGTGATTTAAACCGGTCTATGTTTCATGAAGGAGCCGAATTAGAGCAATGGAAAAAAGACGGTGTTTTTTATATTGTAAACGGACGAACAAAACAGCAAATGCCACATTACATTCAGTTTTACAACAACTACATCGAAAACAAAGAACTACTCGATGTTGAAAAAGCAACGAAGAAGATTAATATTCCTCATTTAATTTTCCATGGCGATGGAGATCTTGCAGTTCCCGTAATTCATGGAAAAAACCTACACCGATGGAATCCAAATAGTGAATTGGTGATCATTCCAAATGCCAATCATGTTTTTGGTGCTAAACAACCATGGACAGAAGAAAAATTTCCAGAAGATTTTAAGATTGTTTTAGAGAAAACTATTGCGTTTTTGAAACATTAAAATATTTCACTTATGGTGACTGAGGCTCTCGAAGTCACCAAAAATAATAAATGGAATGTCATTTCGAGAACATTTCGACAGGCTCAATGTGACACACTCAATGACCGTTTCATATTGTTAATAAAACCAAATAACTCTTTACCCTTTCTCTTTTCTCCTTTCTCCCTTTTTTCCTACTTTTATAGTACTAATTTCTACACGAGAAATCCGCAACTATGTACTTGATTTTTGATACGGAAACCACCGGGTTACCAAAGAGTTGGAATGCTCCTATTACCGATACAGACAACTGGCCTAGATGCATCCAGATTGCATGGCAGCTACATGATGAAATGGGTAATGTGGTGGAGCATAACGATTTCCTAGTACAACCAGACGGATTTAATATTCCGTATGATGCAGAACGTATTCACGGAATCTCTACAGAATTAGCGCAAGAACAAGGAATTCCTTTAGATGAAGGACTCACATTATTCAATGAAGCTTTACAAAAAACAAAGTTTATTGTTGGTCAAAATTTAGAGTTCGACATCAACATTATGGGATGTGAATTCCATCGATTGGGTGTCGAAAATAATCTTACTGAACTTCCTGTTTTAGATACCTGTACCGAAAGGACAGCTTTGATGTGTCAGATTCCTGGTGGACGTGGAGGTAAATTCAAATTACCAACGCTTACAGAATTACACAATCACTTATTCGGAACTGGTTTTGGTGAAGCCCATAATGCAACTGCCGATGTAGAAGCAACCACTCGTTGTTTCTTAGAGCTGATTCGCTTACGTGAATTCACCAAAGAGCAATTAGATGTAGACGAAGATTACTTTACCAACTTCTCTGAAGCCAATCCAAAGCCAATTCAGGTTATTGGTTTAAAACACATCAACCTTAAAAAAGAGAGTGATAAAATCAGGAAACGTCTTGATGCTCTGAAGGAAGTCGAAGGAACACATTCTACCTCAGCAGGATTGTCTGAGTTGGAAAATGTTCAGTTCGCTCACCTTCACAATCACACACAATTTTCCGTATTACAATCAACCATTCAAATTGGAAACATTGTAAAAGCAGCAGCCAAAGACAACATGTCTGCCATTGCTTTAACCGATACTGGAAACATGATGGCTTCTTTTCATTTTGTGAGCGCTATTTTAAATCACAACAAGCAAGCAGCTGCCAAAAACGAAATCTCGGAAGAGAATGGCGACAAGCCTACGGAGACAATTTTAAAACCTATTTTAGGTTGTGAATTTAATGTTTGTGAAGATCATAAAGACAAGTCTCGAAAGGACAATGGATATCAAATTGTCTTATTAGCGAAAACCAAAAAAGGGTATCATAATTTGGCAAAAATGTCGTCCATTGCCTTTGTGGATGGATTCTATTATGTACCGAGAATCGACAGAAAAGTCATAGAACAATACAAAGAAGATGTGATTGTTTTAACTGGAAACACTTATGGTGAAGTTCCTAATAAAATATTGAACGTTGGTGAAAAACAAGCCGAAGAAGCGCTTGTCTGGTGGAAAGAACAGTTTCAAGACGATTTCTACATCGAACTGATGCGCCACAATCAAGATGACGAACGTGTGGTCAACGAAACCTTATTAAAGTTTGCCAAGAAATACGATATTAAGATCATTGCCACCAACAACACCTTCTATTTAAATAAAGAAGATGCCAATGCACACGATATTCTATTGTGTGTAAAAGACGGTGAAAAACAAGCCACACCTAAAGGTAGAGGAAGGGGATATCGTTATGGTTTACCGAATGACGAATACTATTTCAAATCGACCGATGAAATGAAGCAATTGTTTGCTGATTTACCTCAAGCAATCAGCAACATTCAGGAAATCGTTGATAAAATTGAAGTGTTCTCTCTAGCTCGTGATGTCTTATTACCTGCTTTTGATATTCCTGAAGAGTTCCAAGACAAATTGGATGATGAAGATGGTGGAAAACGTGGTGAGAACAATTACCTAAAACACATCACCTACATTGGTGCAAAGAAACGATACGGGGAAATCACAGAATCCATCAAAGAACGTTTAGACTTTGAACTAGAAGTTATTGAAAACACAGGATATCCAGGATACTTCTTAATTGTAGAAGACTTTATCAGGGAAGCGAGAAACATGGATGTTTCGGTAGGACCTGGACGTGGTTCTGCTGCGGGATCTGTAGTCGCCTACTGTTTATGGATTACCAACATAGATCCGATTAAGTACGACTTACTTTTTGAGAGATTCTTAAATCCTGAACGTGTGTCCATGCCCGATATCGATATTGATTTTGACGATGAAGGTAGAGGTCGTGTCATGGACTACGTAATCGACAAATACGGAGCCAATCAAGTAGCGCAAATTATCACCTACGGAACCATGGCTGCAAAGTCTTCTATTCGTGATACTGCCAGAGTTTTGGACTTGCCATTGTTTGAAGCGGATAGAATTGCAAAGTTGATTCCCAATATCAAACTGAATAATATTTTCGGATCGGACGATAAGAGCAAAGGAAAAGTTGCTGGTTTACGTTCTGAAGAAAAAGACATGGTAGAAGAGCTAAGAGCCATTGCGGATGGAAGCGGAATTGAAGCCGAAACCATTAACAAGGCTACTATTTTAGAAGGCTCTGTTCGTAATACGGGAATTCATGCCTGTGGTGTGATCATTACACCGTCAGACATCACCAATTATGTTCCTGTTGCCTTGGCAAAGGATTCGGACATGTACGTGACGCAGTTTGACAATTCTGTTGTGGAAAACGCAGGATTGCTAAAGATGGACTTCTTAGGATTAAAGACCTTAACGTTAATCAAGGACACTGTAAAGATTGTCAAGGCACGCCATGGAGTTGAGTTAGATCCTGAAACATTTCCATTAGATGATGTGCCAACCTATGAGTTGTTTCAGCGTGGAGAAACCGTCGGGATTTTCCAATATGAATCTCCTGGAATGCAAAAACACATGCGTTCTTTAAAACCGACAGTTTTTGAAGATTTAATTGCCATGAATGCCTTGTATCGTCCTGGACCGATGGAATACATTCCTTCGTTTATTAATAGAAAGCACGGAAAGGAAGACATTGAATACGATCTTCCTGCCATGGAAGAATATTTAGCAGAAACTTACGGAATTACCGTTTATCAAGAGCAGGTAATGTTGCTTTCTCAAAAGCTAGCTGACTTTACCAAAGGTGAGGCCGATGTACTTCGTAAAGCAATGGGAAAAAAGCAAGCAGCTGTTCTTGCTAAAATGAAGCCTAAGTTTATTGAGCAAGCTGGAAAGAACGGACATGAAGCCGATAAGTTAGAGAAAATCTGGAAAGACTGGGAAGCCTTCGCGTCCTACGCCTTTAACAAATCGCACTCTACCTGTTATGCTTGGATTGCGTATCAGACAGCTTATTTAAAAGCGCACTACCCTGCCGAATACATGGCTTCTGTGTTATCCAATAACATGAACGATATCAAGTCGGTTTCTTTCTTTATGGAAGAATGCAAGCGAATGGGACTTGAAGTATTAGGACCAGATGTGAACGAATCGTATTTGAAGTTTTCTGTAAACAAAGAAGGTGCTGTTCGTTTTGGAATGGCAGCAATTAAAGGTGTAGGTACTTCTGCTGTAAATGCAATCATCAAAGAACGAAAAGAAAACGGACATTATAAATCCATTTTCGATTTAACCAAAAGGGTCGACTTAAGAGCAGCTAACAAGAAAGCCTTTGATGGTTTGATTTTGGCGGGTGGATTTGATTCTTTTTCAAGCACACATAGAGCACAATATTTTGCAATGGATGATAAAGGGCAAACCTTTATTGAAAAAGCAATTCGTTTCGGAAACAAATACCAAGAGAACTTAAACTCTGCACAAGTTTCTATGTTTGGAGAAACTTCTGAGGTACAATTCCCTGAACCCGATATTCCTGAATGTGAAACTTGGGGGACTATGGAAGAACTTGCTAAAGAAAAGGAAGTGGTAGGGATTTATATCTCCGCACATCCTTTGGACGACTTTAAAAATGAACTCAAGTTTTGCAATGCTAGTGTTGCTCATTTTAAAGCAGATTTAAACAAGTTTGTAGGATCGAACTTAGTATTTGCTGGAATTATTACCGATGTACAACATCGAATTTCTAAAGCTGGGAAAGGTTGGGCTTCTTTCTTTGTGGAAGATTACTCTGATAGTTTTGAGTTCAGAATTTTTGGTGAAGATTACTTAAAATTCAAACACTTCTTTGTTCCGAATTCTTTCTTGTTTATTAGAACCACCATTCAAAAAGGATGGGTCAATAAAGATGGTGTTGAAGGGGATGCTCGATTGAAATTCACAGAGTTCAAACTACTGCATGATGTCATGGACGAATTGTGTAAAAAGATCACCATTAAAATGCCTATTCAGCAAGTGACTAAAAAATCTATTGAAGCTTTTAATCAATTGTTCAGTGAACACAAAGGAAAACAATCGTTGAATTTCACTATTTGGGATGCCGATGAGCAAATTGAACTGAATGTACCGAGTCGAAATACAAAGATTAAAATCTCAAGTGAATTACTCTCTACATTAGAAGAACAGCATGTGAATTTTAAGTTGAATTAATTTTACTCTCTTGAATGAAACTTATCATATTTGATATTGATGGCACTATTTTAGACTCCGTAAATACAGATGATGAGTGCTTTATACAAACATTCAAAGATCTACATCAAATTGATTTAACGAATGTAAACTGGAATGAATTCAACAATGTTACAGACAGCGGATTAACCTTTGAAATTTTCAAAAAGTGGTTAGACCGAATTCCAACAGAAGATGAAATTAAAGCCATTAAAGCATACTTCTACAATCTACTAAGTCAAAAAACAAAGGAGTTTACGGAGATTCACGGTGCTTTATCTTTTATAGATGCACTCTCAAGGAAAACTGATTTTGAAATCGGGTTTGCAACTGGAGGGTGGAAGGAAACTGCTGAATTAAAATGCAATTCCATTGGATTAGATATAACTCAATTTATTTTTAAATCGTCGAATGACCATTTTAATAGAGCTAAAATCATTGAGCTAGTTATTAACGAAGCAATGGTCAAAAATTCTGTTACACAATTTGAATCTATTGTTTATTTCGGAGATGGATTGTGGGATTTAAAAACTACTCAAGAATTAGGAATTGATTTTATTGGAGTCGACTTTAAAGAAAATAATAAACTACGAGATGCAGCCGCTAAATATATTATTAAAGATTACACCAAGTCAATAACTTATTTCAATTAAAAATTATTGAAACTGTCTCTTTAGAAAATCAGCATGTGAATTTCTGCTTTTCCAGAAAATTGACTTTAGCTTCAATATGCTTTCAATTCAACTAGAACAGGTAATCAAATAAGTTAAACAATTGTTTTTCAATCAATAAAACATTAGCTTTGGTTTTAAACTAAAAAAATGGCTAAATCACAAGTACCTGACAATATATTTTTTGATACAAAACTTTTATCATTTCCTACACTTAGCGAAGTTGGTTTAGAGGAAAGATTATGCTGTATGGGCATTATAGAGTCACTCGTAAAAGTTGGAGATTGGATAGAGAGAGATCAAGCAGTTCTAAAAATTCATTTGACTTCTTATAGCCAACTTCAGAAGCCAAAATATTTTTGGCAAAAAGACAGAACCTTTACAGCTACTTATGAATTAAGTAGCCCTATTTCCGGATTGGTAGTTGATATGAAGAAAGCTTATGTTGCTTACTACAGTCAATACGCTAATGGTGTTGAGCCTTTGGTTTATGGAGACAAAAGAGTGTTTCCTGTACTTCTTGTTCCAAAAGACGAGCCTAGCTGGAACAATTCGTTTTTCTGGTTCTATCGAACAGTCTACAATTTTTATGAAAAGCATTGGCATACCACTAAGTTTAGTCACAGAGACAAAGGATACATAAGGCTAAATGAACTTTACTCAAAGAGTGACTTCTCCGCGCCGTTTACTAAAATAAATGAACCAAAAACTATCATTAACTTCCCTAATGAGTGTTCAGATTCTGATAGCTTAAAAAGTACATTTGAAAACTTAAGGGCTTATAATTCTGACCTAAGAGATAAACTTGTTCATTTAATCAATTTGTAAAACTTCCCAACATTCGGTTTCAAAAAGTTCTGTTAACTCTGTAACATAAAAAGAAGTAGCGCAACTAATTTGTATATATTTATCGAAAGAAAAACAAATCATCAAAAATCAACTATGAAAAAAACACTACTCCTATTCGCCATTCTATTTTCTTCTTTTTCACTATTTGCTCAAACCTATATTACCAATGTAACTGTTGGGGATGTCAAAAAGCAAAAGCTAAAAACCAATCAAACGGTTGTTATTGAGGGTGATTTGATCACTGAAATTAAATCTAGTAAGAAAGTAAAAATTCCATCGGGCGCTACTGTTATTGATGGGGCTGGAAAGTTTTTATTCCCTGGAATGACGGACGCTCATATTCATTTCTTCCAAAGTGGTGGATTGTATACACGCCCTGATGTTATGGATTTACGAAAAGAATATTCTTATGATAAAGAAATTGAGAATGCTCATGAAACCATGGGAAGCACGTTAGAGCGTTATTTAAAAACTGGAATTACGAATGTGATTGATGTGGGAGCTACCTACAATTTCTTAGAAAAAAGAGCGCCTTATAAAAACACCCCTAAATATTCGTCTTTCTCTATGACTGGACCTCTACTAACCACATACATGCCTGAGCCATACAAAGGCTTAAAAAAGAATTCTCCTTTTAGCCTCGTAAAAACTGTAGAAGACGGAATAAACATGGTGAAAGAACAATTGGCTTACAAACCAGATTTCATTAAGATCTGGTATATCGTTGGAGCCGATGGCTTGTCTTTCGAAAAAAGTGCTCGTAAAAGTCAACCAATTATCAAAGCGATTATTGATGAAGCTCACAAAAACAATTTAAAAGTTGCCGTTCATGCTACTGAGAGAATTACCGCACAATTAGCCGTTGAAAGTGGCGCTGACTTTTTAGTACATAGTGTAGATGATGAAGTAGTTACCAAAGATTTTGCGAAGTTATTAGCGAAAAACAAGACTATTCTATCCCCAACATTAATTGTTAGCAAAGATTATGATGTTGCACTTGGTCAAAGACTAGCTTTTAGTAATTATGAATTACGAACTGCTGATCCTTATCAAATAGGAACTTTATCAGATTTAAAGCACATTGAAAACAATAGGATCGTAGATAGTTACAAAGCCTATTTTAACAACCCTTCTACCATAAGCAAGGAAAAAAAGAAATATAAAACTATGTTAGACAATCTAAAGATATTGTCGGATGCAGGGGTTTTAATTGCTACTGGAACGGATGCTGGAAATATAGGGACAATGCATGCTTCTTCTTATTTGGCAGAGGTAAAAGCAATGAGCGAGAGTGGAATGAGTAATTGGCAAATTATGACCGCTTCCACCATTAACGGAGCAAAAATATTATCTCAAGAAAAGGAATTTGGTTCTATTGAAGTTGGTAAAAAAGCAAATCTGATTTTACTAGATAAAAACCCTATTGACGATATCGAAAACATCACAAAGATTCACAGAGTGATTAACCTTGGAAAGGTATATGATCCTTCAAAAACACTTCCAGATTCGCCAGAAGATTTAGCGCAACGACAGTTGAACGCTTATAATGAAAGAAATATTGATGCCTTTTTAGAGCCTTACGCAGAAGATGTTGAGGTGTACTCTCATCCTTCTAGATTATTATTTAAAGGAAAAGAAACGATGAGAAAATCCTATGCTCAAATGTTTAAAAATACGCCTAACTTACATTGCGAATTAAAGAACAGAATTGTACAAGGGAATGTGGTTATTGATCAAGAGCTTGTTACTTTTGGAAGCGAAAAATCAAAAGCGATTGCCATTTATCATATCAAAGATGGTAAGATTCAAAAGGTGTTTTTTATTCAGTAAGTAATTACTTAGTTTATAAGTACAATCTAAATTTCTCATTATGAAAAATAAAATCACTCTTATTTCTTTCTTATTATTATCAACAACCATTATTGCTCAATTCACACAAGGTCAAAATTTTTGTGATGAGAATAAAGATGGAAGCTACTTCCCATTAGTTATTGAAGATAAAAAAATATTCTGGTCGAATACTCACTATATTGAAGCCATTGCTGGTCGAAAAACAATCAATAAGAAAACATATATAGCATTTAATCAAACTTGGAAAGAAGGCAATGTAGACAGGTTATATTTAAGAGAAGAGAATGGTGTTGTTTACCAATATGAAGAATGTTGTGGTAGGAAAGAAACTGTTCGGTATGATAAACGTTTCAAAGATGGACATGTTTGGAAAACAGCCGACAAAAAAGGGACCTATAGAATTCTAACTACTAAAGGCACGTTCAAAACTCCTTTGTGTAACTATAAAAACGTGATGATTATAGAGGCAGACTTACAAGGAGGGAAATTTAAGTTCTATTATTTGAAAGGTCATGGTTATATCGGAGCATCTGTAAATGATCAGCTTGTTTCATATGTTACACCAAGATTAGATTAAAGCTTTACGAATCTGTCACCTCCTTAAACAACTTCTCTAAACTCTGATTTTTAGAATTTAATTCTAAGATTTTCAGTCCGTTTTCTTGTGCGAAATCAAAGATCACTGGACGCATATCTTCTTCAGATTCAAATGTGATAAACCACGTATTGTCGTAGTTGTTTTTATAGGATTTGATGTTGGGTAATTTTTGAATAAACTGTTCTTCCAATTTATAATCAAAGGTAACTTCCACCATTTGCTCGTTGCTTCCTTTTAAATCATTGATTGATTTATCGAGCAACAATTTTCCTTTTTTAATGATAATCACTCGATCACAAACTGCTTCTACTTCTTGCATGATATGTGTAGAAAAAAGAATGGTTTTTTCTTTCCCTAATTCTTTAATCAAACCTCTAATTTCTTGTAGTTGATTTGGATCTAAACCTGTTGTTGGTTCGTCTAAAATTAGTACTTCTGGATTGTTTAAAATCGCAGCTCCAATACCAACACGTTGCTGATATCCTTTAGACAATTGTCCAATCTTTTTATGTACTTCAGGTGTGAGTCCCACTTTTTCAATTACCTCTTCAATCCTCCCTTTTTCTACTTTAAAAATAGAGCCTTGAAATTGTAAGTACTCTCGTACATACATCTCTTTGTACAAAGGATTCTGTTCTGGCAAGTATCCTATTTTAGCTTGTGCACCTATAGAGTTGCTTAACACATCAATTCCATCAACAGAAACCTGTCCTTCATCTGGAGTTAAGTAACCAGTAATGATTTTCATCATCGTAGATTTCCCTGCTCCATTAGGCCCTAAAAAACCAATAATCTCTCCTTTTTTAGCAGAGAAATTGACTTGGTTTAACGCCAATTGACTTCCGTAAGATTTTGTTACTGATTGTACTTCTATAGACATACCACAAAAATAAGCGAATTGCTGTTATAACGATTCTTATTTCATTTTAGTTTAAAAAAATTATTCAATTACTATTTTTCTCATATAAGAGTTTCCCCCATTGCTCACTTGAATGATATATAACCCTTTAGAGATATCTCCTAAAACTACTGTTTCTGAAAATCGACTTCCAGCATTCGCATAATTTAATGTTTTTATGAGGGCACCTTTTAAATCGAAAACTCTAATCTTTACCTCTGGATTATTAAGATCTAGGTTTAAAATGAATGATCCGTTTGAAGGATTAGGATACATTTCAAATTCAGCAAAAGAAGGGCATTCACCTGTTATATTTCCTGAATTCTGAACTGTAAAGTCTGCAGCATTCACCGCAAAGAATATGTTATCACTCCCTTCAATCATAATTCTTGCAGTATTCACCGCACCTCCCACATCTGGTACCACAGCATTATAACTCCCATCATTAAGTGTGTTTTCAACTAATAAAAAAGGATACGTAAATCCACCATCTACAGACAACCTAATATTCACATTTCTTGCATTTACATTCCCTCGATCTGTATTAGCAACATTCCAAGTAATGTTTTGAATAGAACATTTCTCCCATACTTCGGAAGTAGTTTGCGAAGTGACTTCAAACGGACCAGCTGAATCGTCTACTGTAACCGTCATCACATCATAACTACTTTGTGGAAACTGTCCAACTCCATTCGCCTCTGAACGATCTCTAACCGTTAATGCAAAAGTGAGATCTCTACTTACAGAAGAAAGCGTTTCCCAAGAAGTATTGTCATTATTTTTTACAGGATTTGTTTCCGTTAATTGATCACTTAAAATTCTCGACAACACAGGCATATAGCGATTTGGAGAAGTGGCAGGAGTTCTCGATCTAAACATAGCTCCTGTTGTTTTTGTTGGTCCGAAATTATCAAAATTTATGACTCCATTATCAATCTGCTCCCATGTGTATGTTAATACATCTGAGTTGTCTGCATCCGTAGTTCCTTCACCATTCAATAAAAAAGGCGTCCCAGCCGGAATCGTATAATCAGCTCCAGCATTAGCAACTGGAGAATTGTTTGTAATGTTCGTTGAGGTCCAACAAGTTCTCGTTTCCACTCGACGTAATATTTGGCGAATGCTGTGGTAGTTAAAATAAGGATCACTATGATTTTGCACATCATCTTCATCTGTAATTCCTGCATATCCCATAATGGTTGTCCCACTTCCAGGCTCGACATTTACGCCAAAATTCTCACCTCTATGCGACCACGTATGATTCGCCCCCATTTGATGCCCAATTTCATGGGATACATAATCAATATCAAAGTAATCTGACATGTACGGACTTCCGTTTTCTCCTTCAAATATATGTGCTGATGCAGCACGTCCCTTTTGACCGTCGACGCAAACACAACTTCCACAAGCCAAACCATTTCCTAAACTTGATGAATCTGATCCAAAGTGAAATAAATGCCCTACATCAAAATTTGCATTTCCTATCGTATTCTCTAACTCATCCTGAACCTGACCAGTTAAATCAATAAATTCTCCGCTATAAGGATCTGTTGTAGCATCAGAAAAAATAGTATTCGTTCCTGAAACCAATTGAAATGTGATCGCCATATCTACTTCATAAATCTCATTCACTCTATTCAATGTAGAGACGATCTGAGCCAAGGCATCTGCTCTTGCATCTCCATTAGAGTTATCTCCATCGTTCCAGAAATCGGTATACTCTCCTGAAGCTGAAATTGCAATTCTAAATGTTCTTAAGGTTTGATCATTGGCAGCTCTCTCATTGAAAGAATCAATTTCAGCTTCAGGAGTTACTGCTTCCGTTAAACATTCAAGTTTTTTTAGGTTGTTTTTTCTAGACGCTCTGGTATAGGTGATATAGTTTTGATCATCCCCTTTCTCTATAGGTACCGTAAAAACATGCTGTTGGTTTGGATATGAAATCATGGATTGCAGTCCTTGTGGGGATACTGTGAAACGAGCTCTTGCTCCTGGAGTATCTATTCCATATGCTATATACGCTTTAATATCTGGGTATTGACTTGCCAATACTGGACTGAAAATAGCAACTTCTTGTACTTTAAATTTCTCTAGGCCTCCATCATTATTTGGCAATAAAATTACAACATCACTTTGCCTAACTGCACTTTTCCTTAAAGTAAAACTCTCTAGTTTGGTCTTAAAAAGGTTTACATTGAGTGTCGATGTTTGATAACTATTCTGGTGTAAATCGTTAAAAAAAGTGTTCTTTTTAGATGTAGTTACTCCACTCTTCCAATAGTTCTCTTGCGAGAAAATGGATAAAGAAACGAATACAAATAATAAAGAGGTGAAGAACTTATTTTGCATCTTGTAATCTTTCATAAAAACGATACTCAAATATACCTAAATCCTTAACTTTGCATCGTCTATATGAATAAAAAAATAACAATACAAGATCTAGGAGTTAGTGACTACAAAGAGGTTTGGGATTATCAAACAAGTTTACTGGATTCTATTATTCATGTAAAACGTAAAAATCGCAGTACAGGAAACGCTACAGCAACAGAGAACTACTTCCTATTTGTAGAGCATCCACACGTATATACACTAGGGAAAAGTGGAGATTTAAACAATTTACTTCTTAATGAAGAGCAGCTTTCTAAGAAAAATGCAACCTACTACAAGATTAATCGTGGTGGAGACATCACCTACCATGGTCCTGGTCAAATTGTAGGATATCCTATTCTAGATCTAGAGAATTTTTTTACCGATATTCACAAGTACCTTCGTTTTTTAGAAGAGGTGATCATTAAAACTATTGCAGAATACGGTCTCAAAGGAGAACGTAGCGATGGTGAAACTGGTGTTTGGCTTGATGTAGGGACTCCTTTTGCAAGAAAAATTTGTGCAATGGGAATTCGAAGTAGTCGATGGGTAACAATGCACGGGTTTGCTTTGAATGCAAATACTGACTTAGGTTATTTCGACAATATTATTCCTTGTGGAATTCGCGGAAAAGCAGTGACATCTATTGCAGCAGAATTGAATAAAAAAGTTGATTTAGAAGAAATCAAAGAAAAAATCCTTCATCATTTTAAAGAACAATTTCTAGTAGAGGAATTTGTATCAAAGAGCTAACTTCATTTGAGTAGGCAATAGCTTGAATGTTTTTCTGTGATATTTTGTAATCCCAAATTCTTGAATTGCTTTTCGGTGTTCTTTTGTTGGATATCCTTTATTTTTTTTCCAGTTGTAGTTTGGGAATTCCTGATGAATCTTTTCCATAAATTCGTCTCTATATGTTTTTGCTAATACTGATGCCGCGGCTATGCTCTTAAATTTCGCATCTCCTTTAACAATCGTTTCATAAGGAATTTCTTGATAAGGCCTAAACTTATTTCCATCGATAATAATAAACTCTGGAGTTATTGTCAATTGATCAATCGATCGATGCATTCCTGTAATCGATGCTTGCAAGACATTCAATTCATCCACTTCCTCATGATGAATAAAACTAACGCCATACGCTAAGGCGTGCTCTTCAATATAAGGCCTTAAAATTCGCCTCTTTGCTTCAGAAATTTGCTTAGAATCATTCAACAATTCGTGATGGAAATTTTTTGGCAAAATAACAGCAGCAGCTACTACAGGTCCAGACAAACATCCTCTTCCTGCCTCATCCGTACCAGCCTCTAATTGGTTTCCGCTATAATTACTTTTTAACACGTTGCCAAATTAACATTTTCAAAATAATTATTTAGAATGTTTTACGTTTAAAAGTTTACATTTGCCTAAATTATCATTGTTGATGAAGAGAGTCGTTTTCTTACTTTTATTTACACTTCTGTCTAGTTCTTCTCTTTTATTTTCTCAAGTAAGAGATTTAAATTCAAATAAAGAAGACTTTATCCGTAACAATACAAATCAACTAAACGATAGTTTAAATAGAAGGAATGTTAAAGTGAAGTTGAGTGGAAAAACAAAGTACACCGACTATAAAATACTTTCTTTTTTTAGAGATACAACCTATATTGACACTACACTAACGCTCAAAAAACAATATCAATCTAATTTTTTACGAAAGGATAATTTCGAACTACTTCCCTTTCATAATATCGGACAGACATTTAATAGCCTAGGGTATAGTTTTGACCAAATTAGTTCCTTGCCTGATATTGGTGTTCGTGCCAAGCAGTTTTTCTACATGAATATTGAAGACATTGATTACTATGAAGTTCCTACACCAACTTCAGAATTAATGTTTTTAACCACGCTAGAACAAGGTCAACTTTTAGAGTCATTTTTCACAACTAATTTCTCAAGACGCTTCAATGTTTCTATTGGATATAGAGGACTGCGTTCTTTAGGAAAATATAGAGAGTCATTGGTAAGTCAAGGGATTTTCCAGACTACTTTTCATTACAGAACAAAGGAAAATCAATATGCGATGAAAGGTCATCTCATCACGCAAGATTTATTGCAAGAGGAAAGCGGCGGATTAACGACCAGCGACCTACAATCTTTTATTGACAATGACCCGAACTTTACAGACAGAGGACGTTTAGACACCAATCTCGATGATACTGAAAACATGTTCAAAGGATCTCGATTGTATTTCGAACATGACTATAAGTTACTATCCTCAAAAGATTCTGTAGCGGATAAAGATTTTAGCAATTTAAAAATTGGACACATATATACTAGAGAGAAAAAATCAAATGAGTTTACTCAGGCTTCGCCAAACGCAACAGTTTTTGGAACTACAAGTGCAACAAGCGCTATAAAAAATGAAGTAGCACATACAGTTGTAAAGAATCAATTCTTTTTAGAATTCAACTCAAGGCTTGTTTTAGGAACATTTAGAGTTAAATCAAATTTAATTAACTCCGACTATGCCTATGATTCCATTTTAAATACCAATAGCGGACTAACAGCACATCGTTTAAAGGACAATGTCGCTTCTTTTGGAGCGGATTGGAAAGCGAAAGTTAGCAAGTTTCAATTAACAGCATCTGGAGAAATTACTCCAGGAAGTGGAAGACTATCTGGGTCAAATTTTAATGGAAATCTTTCTTACAAAAAAGACAGTCTTTTTGCAATTAAAGCCAGCTTACTATTAAACTCAAGATCTCCTAATTTTAATTTCTTATTGCATCAAAGTAGTTATGATGGCTATAATTGGGAAAATGATTTTGACAATGTAAAAACTCAAAATTTAGGATTTCAATTTGATTCTAAATGGCTTAATGCAAGTGCTAACTTGACTAATATAGAAAATTACACGTATTTCGGAGAAGACAATTTACCGTATCAATCTTCTGAAAGTGTTACGTATTTAAAAGTAAAGGCATCTAGAGAATTCAAATACAAAAAGTTTGCACTAGACAATACCATCATGTATCAAAATGTAAGTGGTGGTAGCGCAGTATTTAGAGTTCCAGAGTTTGTGACTAGAAATACATTGTACTATTCTGACTATTGGTTTAAAGGGAAACCAATGAAGGTGCAAATTGGAGCAACTTTTAAATATTTCACCTCCTATAAAGCTAATGCTTACAATCCTTTACTATCTGAATTCACATTGCAAAACACCACCGACATTGGGTATTCAACTGTCGATTTATTTTTCAATGCTCAAATACGCAGAACACGAATTTATTTTCGAGTAGATAATGCGCTTTCAGGTGTAGGTAAAAGAAATTATTTCTCTGCACCTAACTATCCATACCGTGATTTCGTAATTCGATTTGGCTTGGTTTGGAACTGGTTTATTTAGAATTTCCTCTATTGGTTTTCAGGGAATAACAATTCCATTTCGGGCAATATTCTACCAGGAATAGAGCTTTCTCTTTCTGCAATTACTTCAAAACCATACTTGGCATAGAACGATTGTGCATTAGGATCAGAAAGTACATTTAAAATAGCACTACTTCCTGCTTTACAATACTCAACAGCATGCTGTAACAATTGATATCCAATTCCTTGTTTAATGTAGTTCGGTGAGATAAATAAAAATTCCAAAAAGCTTGTTCGAATGTTTGCCCTATTTAAAATATAAAATCCAGCAATTTGACCATCCACAAGGTATTTGTAAATGTTCCAATCTTCAAACATCTGAGGAGTAATGGTAAGATCTTCTCGCCAACTTTCTACCTGTTCATCTGTATATCCCCAATAAGCTTTGGAAGCCATCGCTATTTCAGTAAGAATTTCAGCATCGGAAAGAACAGCTCTAACAATCATTATTTAGTAACTAGCTGTCTAATTTTAATTCTAAAGGCTGCGAACATCAATGTCATGAATGGAGATAGCCAGTTAAAAATAGCATAGAAGAAGTATTCTCCTACTCCTACCCCTAACACTCCTGATTGATATGCTCCACAAGTATTCCAAGGGATCAGTACTGAAGTAACGGTTCCTGAATCTTCTAAAGTTCTACTTAAATTCTCAGGAGCCAACCCTCTATCTTCGTATGCTTTCTTAAACATTTTTCCTGGGATTACCAACGCTAAATACTGATCTGAAGCAATTACATTTAGTCCTAAACAACTTACTACAGTACTAGCAAACAATCCGAAAATTGAACTTGCTAACGACAATAATGCTTTGGTTAATCTTGCCAAGGCTCCAATAGCATCCATAACACCTCCAAAGACCATCGCACAAACAATTAATAAAATAGTCCAAGTCATTCCACCCATTCCGCCTGAATTAAATAAATCTGCTAATGTTTTATTCTCTGTCGCTATTTGGGTGTCAGTAAATACAGCATTCAAGATTGATTCTCCTGCTGAATCTGATAATGAGCTCAATACATCTCCTTGAAAAATAAATGCAAAAACAATAGCCAACAGAACACCTACTCCTAGTGCTATTAAAGGTTTTGTCTTTAATACAATCATCCCAACTACTGCTGCTGGAACAAGAAACAACCAAGGTGTTATATGAAATGTATTATCAATGGAAGCAAGCAAACCACTAATATCTGCGCTTCCTGATGTATCAATTGTAAAACTCATAATCGTAAAAGCAACCAACGTAACCAAAACAGTAGGCACTGTTGTGTATGCCATATACTTAATATGTGTAAATAAATCAGTTCCAGCCATAGCTGGTGCTAAATTTGTTGTATCACTTAACGGCGACATTTTATCTCCAAAATAAGCTCCAGAAATTACGGCTCCTGCAATCATCCCTGCTGGGATTCCTAAAGCACCACCTATTCCTATTAAAGCAATTCCTACCGTTGCTGAGGTTGTCCAAGAACTTCCTGTTGCGATGGAAATAATTGCTGCAATAATTACGGATGCTGGTAAAAAGATGTCTGGGCTCAATACTTGCAATCCATAATACACCATTGCCGGGATCACTCCACTAACTAGCCATGTTCCTGCTAATGCTCCTACTAACAAAAGGATAAAAATTGGGACCTTAATACTCATCCAATTCTCCCAAATTTCTAATAGCATCCTAATGATAGAAACCTTATTGTAAAATCCAACAAAGGCTGCAACCAATCCTCCAATTAATAAGATGTATTGATTGGAATAATCTCCAAACATTACTCCATCTGCATAGAAAATATTGTATGCTAAAAACCCCATTAAAATAACAACTGGAATTAGAGCTTCTAGTAAACTTAGCTCTTTATTTTCCATAATGTGTTGCTTTTGAATATTAATCTTAGAAAGGTTTTTATCGTCTTGCATGTTCTTGTTTTTCGTTCTGTAATGTTACGATTTTAACAGAAGTTACGCAAATGAATTGAGTTACTTACATTTGCATTCATGGATTCATTAACTCAAATTGTTTTAGGGGCTGCTTGCGGACAAGTTGCTCTAGGTAAAAAAATTGGAAACAAAGCCTTACTTTTTGGAGCCATTGGAGGTACTATCCCAGATTTAGATGTAATTATTGGAAGTATTTTTTATGGAAATGATATCGATTCTCTTGCTTTTCACAGAGGCTTTATGCATTCGATTGTATTTGCATGCATGGCTTCTTTAGTGATTGGATTTATTGCCTATGAACTATATAATTCTGGCAAACGAAAAGACACCACCAATGTGAAAGATTGGATATGGCTCTTCTTTTTATCCATTTTCACACATCCTATTCTTGACAGTTTTACTCCTTACGGAACACAACTCTTTTTACCATTTACAGATTACAGAGTTGCTTTTAATAATATCTCCGTAGTTGATGTCTTGTACACAATTCCATTTCTATTCTGTTTGGTTGTTAGCATGTTTTTCAAACGTTCTAACCCAAGAAGGATTCAATGGACAAAAGCTGGAATTTACATGAGTTCCACTTACATGTTGTTTACCATTGGGAATAAAATTTACATGGACTCTGTTTTTAAAAAATCGTTTCAAAAAGCCGATATCGAATACAATCGGTTTAGCGCACAACCTACTTTATTGAATAATTTCTTATGGTATAGCGTTGCTGAAACTGACACAAATTATCATTTGGCTTTCTATTCAGTTTTTGATAAAAGCAGTACTGCTGATAACATTATTACACTACCTAGAAATCAAGATTTGCTCGATATGAGTCATACAGATTTGCAAGTATTAGCATGGTTTAGTAATGATTATTATACACTTTCTAAAGTAGACTCTACCAATCGAATTATCTATAAAGATTTACGGTATCCTTTACTCAGAGAAAATGATCCTAACTCCTCTTTGTTTCGTTTTGAATTGATTAAAGAGGGAGATCGTTGGAATACGCAACAATCCTTTGATCGTGAAATTTCTAAAGAGGATTTCAATCAGTTTATCGACAGAATCTTTGGCAGCTAGTGAACCAATTCTTCTTTAGATAAAACTCCAGCTTCTAACATGCATTCTTTCATGATTTGATAGGTTCTTTCAATATTGTTATCTAATCCTATTGAAAAACGAATCAACCCATCTGATAACCCCATTTCTACTTGTTCGTCTTCTGGAATTTCAGAAGAAGTAGAAGAACCAGGTGCAGAAAACAATGTTTTATAGAACCCTAAACTTACCGCTAAGTACCCTAAGTTTTTGTGTTGCATCAATTCCATTAGTTCATTTGCTTTCTCTAAAGAACCAGCATCAATAGTTAGCATTCCTCCATATCCATATTCTTCATTCATCATGGCATTAAACAACTTATGAGAAGGGTGCGATTCTAATCCTGGGTATACTGTCTTTAATCCGTCCGACTCGAACTTGTCTGCTAAATAAGCAGCATTATAACTATGCTGCTTCATACGGATGTGCAACGTTCTCATGTTCTTCAAAACTGAGGAAGCACGAAGGCTATCCATCGTAGACCCCAATAACATACTTGCTCCGTCATTTACATTTCTTAATTGATCTATAAACTCTTGTGTTCCGCATACTACACCTCCAACGGTATCTGAAGATCCATTAATGAATTTGGTTAAACTGTGAATTACAACATCTGCCCCTAATTTTGCTGGTGATACAGACAAAGGCGAAAATGTATTGTCTACCACCAATTTTAAATTGTGCTTTTTTGCCAATAGTGCCAATCCTTTGATGTCTGCTACCTCCAATAACGGATTACTTACAGATTCGCAATACAACACCTTTGTATTCTCTGTAATAGCAGCTTCAACAGTATCTAATTTTGTAATATCTACAAACGTAGTGGCAATATTTAATCTTGGTGTGAAATTCTTTAAGAACGCATAGGTTCCGCCATAGATCGTTCTACTAGAAACAATGTGATCTCCCGATTCGCATAACTGTAACAATACGGGTGTAATAGCTCCCATTCCTGAAGCTGATACATTGGCAGTTTCTGTTCCTTCCATAGCAGCCAACGCTTCTCCTAAGTATAAATTACTTGGCGATGTATGGCGAGAATACAAATAACATCCATCTGCATTTCCTTCAAAAGTATCGAACATTGTCTTTGCCGATAAAAACGTATAGGTTGAAGAATCTGAGATAGATGGATTGACACCTCCGAATTCTCCGAAGTACTGTAAATCTTGAATATTGTCTGCTGGATTGAATTTCATAATGATTGCATTTAGACTACAAAATAAATCACAAATAGAAAATTAATCAATATTAAGATATATATATAGATTTTATTTCTAATTAAAACACAATTTATAAATAATAAATCTTTAATTTTGAATTTTAAATCCACTTTTTAGATTATTTTTCAGATGAAACTCGACGCAATAGATAAAAAATTGATCAATTTACTCCAAAGAGACAGTAAGCAAACCACAAAACAACTTTCTTTACAATTGAATTTATCAGTTACCGCGGTTTATGAACGTATTAAAAAGTTAGATAGAGAGAACGTTATCAAACGTTATGTTGCAATTATCGATAAGAATAAAATCGATCGTTCTTTTTTAGTGTTCTGTCACATACGGCTAGAGCAGCACACCAAGGAATATATCTCCATTTTTGAACAAAAGATTACTCAACTAAAAGAGGTTGCCGAATGTTTTCATGTAAGTGGTGATTATGATTATATTTTAAAGATATACGTGGAAGACATGAAGGCTTACCGTGAATTCATGGTGAACAAACTCACCGCATTAAAACATATAGGCAGCACACATAGCATTTTTACAATTGATGAGGTAAAAAATTCTACAGAGATTCCTTTGTAAAAGAAAAGACCTTTCAAATTTACTGAAGGGTCTTTATTTTTTAACTTTTTGAAAGCACAATTTTCTCTGTTTGCTTTTCTACCATTCTCTTATAGAACTCTTTTAACTCTTGGTAGTAACTTGCATTTATTTTCCCTTCATTAATTTGAGTGATGCATACTAGACTAACCTTGTTACCTAGTTGTTTTATTTGATACTTAAAAACTCCTACTTCATCTCTCATTCCAATGGCAATAGATTCAGGAATTGATTCTACCGTATATCCTTCTGGCAACTCAATAATAATAACAAATTTTTCTTTCCATGGTGTAGCAAAATCGACAGGGAATTTTCGGTTTTCAGATTTAAATGGATTCACAGAGTTCGTGAAAAACAACATTGGACTAATGTATATTTTACCATTAACTCCTTCAATCAAGTCTTCAGAGGTAAATTTCACTACCTGAGCTATAGGCTTTGCAAGGTTAAATTTGTTAGAAATCTTTAAATCATTAATATCAATATTATAGTCTTCTTGTAATTGAGAAAGAACACTTTCCTTTTTGGCGTTGTTATATTTATTCCTGAAATTTAATGCACTTAAATTTGAATATTTAGATCGTAATACCCCTTCTACAATTGCTTCATCTAAATCAAACTTAACGCTAATAGAATGATCTTCTGTCGCTGGCTTATAGGACACCAAAGGGATCCAAGAAGAAGTCCCGTCTTTTTTTACGACTCTCCCATCCCAATTCAACACTCTTATTGGCAAAATATTAGGCACTCCATACTTCTCAGTAGCATCCAATAACACATAACCTTCTCCAACATACACTATTGAAACTACATAATTAAAACCATCTATAGTCGGAAATAAAGGCACTCCATGCCCCTTCGTACTTACCAGTACTGGATTCGCATTGAGTCCTGCACTACGTAACATAGAGGTCAACATCAAATTAATATCTGCTGAATTCCCTACTCCTTCTTTGTATGCTTTTCGTACTCCTTCATCAGAATACTTCCCATAATACCCGTCCCATTTTATTTTTGATTTTACAAACTGATAAATAGCAACTATCTTTTCTGTTTCATTCTTAGTGGAAGACAACAATGCCTCTAAATCTTTTTTATAATATCCAGATTTATTCAACTCTCCTCCAAATCTATTAGAGTCATAAATTTGTTGAGTTACTTTATCCCATGAAGTTGAATAATATTCAGGGATCGAGTTTGGGTACCGAATTGAAGTTAATTCATATTTAATACCTCCTCTATAATTTCCTATATAATCTACATAAGGCTCATCATCTTTCAATGCGGGAACATGATCTGCCTTATAGTCAGAAACATTCACATTATACTCCAACTTACTTCTTATTGTTCTCGATTTGAGTGGTTCATTTAAAGTCCCTCCAGTTCTCTCACTAGAAGTAAAAGTCTTCATTTCTCTCGATTTACTTTTCACGGGATAGACAGAGTAATATCCTTTTGACATTTGATTAAATTTAAAGTACTCAGGTATTGCAACTGAATAATCTAACTTATTTACTGGGATGTCGAATTGAAATTGTAAATCTTCAATCGCAGAAAAATACACTGAAGATGTTTTGTATTTATACTCAATGACAGTTCCTTCTTTTACATTAGGCATTGCCAATTTTTTAATGTTATAAAATTTACTTTGTTTAGTATCAAAAATATTCTTCCTACTTAACTTCTCTTTTTGAACTTTACCATCTACTAAATTATACGTAAACGCCCTAATGCTAGTCACTTTATCTTTGGAACCTTTTTCAGGACTATAATAAGAGATCTCCTTCGTAGCTTTTTCATAGCCTTCTTTGCTATAGATTTTTACTCTTTCATGAATTTCATTTACTATTTTAAATCCTTCAGTTGTAGAATACGTAAAGTAGGTTTTTCTAAATTTATACAAATACGTTGCACTTGCTGTTGAATCTATCGGGTGAAACTTCTCTTTTAATTCTTCTCTAGAGACTTTACCAAACTTATAATTTTGAGCATAGCCAGAAATTTGAATTAACAAAACCAACAATAACAATCCTTTTTTCATAGCTATTCTTTTCACTAATTATCCTTTGGTCAAAACAATTTTCTCTGCCTGTTTTTCTACCATTTTCTTATAGAATTCTTTGAGCTCTTGATAATAATTTGCACTAATCTTACCTTGATTGAATTGGATAGAACAAATAAGATTAATTTTTGTTCCTACTTGTTTTATTTGATATTTAAAAACCCCTATTCTCTCGCTCATACCAATAGCTTTAGATTCCGGAAGAGATTCTATTGTATATCCTTCAGGGATTTCAATAGAAATTGTATGCTTATCAATCCAAGGCGAGACAAAATCAACAGGGAATTTTCGATCCTTAGATTTAAACGGATTGTTGTTCATTGTAAAAAACAACATAGGACTTATGTAAATCTTATTATTAATTTCTTCAATTAAATCTTCACTTGAAAATTTAATCATCTGACTAACTGGTTTCCCTAATGCATACTTATTACCTATTCTAAAATTTTCAATTTCGATATTATAATCTTCCTCTAATTTCGAAGAAATGTTATCTTCTTTAATCACATTGTATCTATTTCTATAATTCAATGCACTTAAATTAGAGAACTTAGAACGAAGCATTCCTTCTACCATCATATCGTCTGTAATTTTAGCCGTGACTACATGATTCTCTGTAGCAAGTTTCGAAGAAGTTAATGGAATCCAAGATGAGGTTCCATTTTGTTGTACAATTCTCCCATTCCAATTCAATGCTCTTGCTGGTAAAACATTAGGAACTCCATACCTTTCGGTAGCATCTAAGAGTACATATCCTTCGCCAATATTTACTATAGACACCACATAATTAAAACCATCTAGTGTAGGAAATAAAGGCACTCCATTACTTCGAGTACTCACCAATACAGGATTTGCATTGATTCCGGCACTACGAAGCATCGACGTCAACATTAAATTAATATCCGCAGAATTTCCAACTCCTTCCTTATATGCTTTTCTTACACCTAGATCAGCGTACTTGCCTCGGTATCCATTCCATCTCACTTTGGTTTTCACAAACTGATAAATAGCTGAAATTTTTTCTACATCATTATTAGCAGAAGCTAAAATTGTTGCTAAATCATCTTTATAATAGCTCGTTTTTTTTAACTCATCTCCAAATGCTTGAGTTGCATTAATTTGTTGTGCAACTTTACCCCAAGAAGTTGAATAAAATTTAGGGATAGAATTTTCAAATTGAATTGATGTTAATTCATATTTCATTCCCCCTCTATAATTCCTGATGTTATCTACATAAGGTTCATTGTTTTTTAGAGCTGGAATATTTTCTGCATTATACTTTGACTTTGTTCCGTCCTTAGTTGGACTAATTATAAAAAACCCTTTAGAAGCTGTATTAAATTTTAATGCTTCTGGGATAGAAACAACATAATATAATTTCTTTACAGGAATATCATACTGAAACTCTAAATCTGCAATACTAGCGGCATAATGAGAAGTCATTTTGTATTTCCACTCTACCACAGAGCCTTCTTTCACATTAGGCATTGTGAGTTTTTTAGCGCTCGTATTTTTACTAAGCTTGGTGTCAAAAATACTTTTACTAGATAATTTCTCTTTGACAACTTTACCATCTACTAAGTTATAAGTATTAGCTTTAATACTTGTAATCTTATCTTTATAACCTTTTTCAGGTTTGAAATAACGTATCTCTTTTGTAGCCTTATCAAAGCCTTCTTTATTATAAATTTTTGTTCGCACATGAACTTCCGTCATTAATAGATATCCATCATTTGGTGAATAATGATAATATGTTCTTCGGTATTGATATAGATACGCTGCATTTGCAGTAGAATCTAATGGATAAAATTTCTCTTCTAATTCCTCTTTAGATACTTTGCCAAACTTATAGTTTTGCGCGAGGATTCCTGTACTAGTAAATACTAGTAGAATAATCATGAGTTTTTTCATAGGTCAGTTGATTTTTGTTTGGTTGTTAGTTCGCTGATATTTCAATAAAGGAATTTTGTGCTTTGATTATTTGGTTAAAAAATTCCTTTAATTTTTGATATTCGGCAGTATTGTATCTTTTCTTATTAATAGAATATCGCATAAATATATTGACTTCATTCTCCTTCTGTTGCACCTTCAACATAAACAAGCCCGCTCTTCCCGGTAAAGAAAAACTACTGTTTTCTGGCACGCTTTTGATAGAATACTTCTCTGGTATCTTTAGATTTAATGAATAGGAATATTTGAATACTTCTCCAAAATCTACTGGATAGTTTCTTTCTTTTAATTTAAAAGGGTTCTCTTTAATTCGTTCGTCAAAGAAAGGAAAAATTCGAAGGTTTTCATTAGTATTTGAATCATCAGACATTACGATATCGAACGTTTCCTTCAAAGGCTTGTTTAAGTTTCTTTGATCTTCAACCTTGTACTCATTGATTTCTAAATACGGATTTCCAGATTCTATTTCTTCTAAATATTGCTCTTCAGTTCTTGTGTCTAATCGTTCTCTTTTATCAGAAGCTTTAAGTCCTTTGGTAGCCTTTGTCATGACTCCATTAAGAGTCCCTTCATCATTAAGCACTAATTTTAATCGGGTATTTACAGAGGATTGTTCTTTTTGCTTAATGACATCCCATTCTCCTCCATTTTTAAAATTCAGCACACGCACTTTACCATTCAAGGAATTAAATCGTACCTGTCCGAAACTCAAATATTTATCGGAAGCATCTAAAAAGTATTTTTTTCCATCAATGATTGCTTTTACAACCATATAATTAAAGTCTTTCACAACAGGAAAGAGTTCGGTTACAAAACCATTACTTCTTGTAGATACTACTACGACATAACTTTCAATATTTAAAACTTGTAATGCGTTATACAAAGAAAGGTTAATGGCTCTTATACCTCCTACCTTCTCTTTAAAACTAGATTTTAAATCGAGCTTGTTCTCTTCATAATACTTTGAATTCCAGCTATAATGACTTTGAATAAAGTGAAACGCTTTTGTTGCTTTTGCTAAGGAGCTCTGTTCGTTTAAGATCGCTTCAGGCAATTGCTTTTTAAAGAATTTCTTTTTTGAAACTTGATTGTATAAAAAGTCCTCTTTCAGCTTTCTCTCGGCATCTTTCCAAGTAGTGGTATATTTTGTAACCACTTCTTTAGTCGTAGAATCTGAATAACTATTTGCTTGTTCTTTGTACTCTTGTCCTGTGAAAGAAATAAGGTCAAAAATGATTCGTGATATATAATTCTCACGAGAAGACAAATATCTTTCTTCTTTAAATGAAGGGATGTCATACATCGCATAAGAGAGTTTTACACATTGTCCGCCTCCAAGTCCAGGAATACTAACACATTGTTTTTTTATCGTCGGATTATCAATATCTAACTTTAAATACCCATTCAATCGGATGTTATATTTCCAATTGGCTAATATGGATGAATCGTATCTACTTTCTAATTTTGGAATATCGGATTGAAAGTACCAATCATTTAAATATTCATAGTATGGAGAGTGCAAAGAATAATGGTACTCAATCACAGAACCTTCTTTGATATTAGGCAACGTAAAACTTACTTCTGAATAGTTTTTATTCATCTTCTTGGTAAAGATTGCTTCCTCTTTCATTAGATCCGTTGTCATTGCCCCAATATCTGAAAAATTATAGGTAGCTCCCTTTATGTCTTTAATTTTCTCTTTGTTATGAAACGGTATTGTAATGGTCGCTTTACGAAAACCTTCCTTCTTAAAGATTTTTATTCTTACATAGTAATCCGTAATTAAGTTTAAATTTCTACCACTTTCATCATGGTAGGTATTTCCTTTTTCTAAAAGCACTAACCCTACTGCTGTAGAATCTTTACCATAAACAGTCATCTTTACTTCTTCACTTGTAGTTTGCCCTAAGTCAAAAGATCCTAAGTCTCCCGATTGAGAAAAGCAAACACCAGTCATTAAAAGAAATACTATGTAAAAATTTTTCATTATTTAAATTATATTTTGGTCAAAGCAATTCTGAGGTTGTCATATTTAGCAACGCTTCTTCTAAATTTTCGATAGAGTTTATAGTCTTCTTTAGGATACAATCCTTCTTTGATTAACAACTCTTTTTTGTAGCTTAATGTTTTCTCATCTACTTTTTGAAATGATACTTTATAAACGCCAAACTTCGTATCTAAAGCGATGTCTTTTGGAACTACATCTAACATATATCCTTCAGGAATTTTAATGGTATACTCGTCTACATCTTTATAACCTCTAGTTACTTTTAATGGCAACTTTCTATTTCTATATCGTTTCGGAACAAAACCATTTCTATTAAAAGCATTGACTCTAAACAAGTATTCTCCTTGATTTAAAGAGGCATAATCTTGAATCGTGACTTTTAATTTTTCTTGAAATTCAATAGCTTCTTCATTGTTTTCATGATGGATACTAGACACTTCAAGGTTGTTATTATAACTCCAAACAGAAGATTTATAGTACTTCTTCAGTTCTTCCTTAGATCTTGATTCGATACTAAACTTACTATCATATTGTATCCCTTTAGACAAAATATCTACTGTAGCATTTACACTTCCTGTAGCATCTAATTGAATGGTTGCTTTTGTTGTTTGCAAGTTCGTTTCATTCACATAAGCTGGAGTTCTTTTAATCACTCCTCCTTCTGGAGTAACCACCAATACATCTCTATTGTCTGTAAAATCTCCTAAGAACCCAAAAGGCATAATCTGACTTGTACATTCTAACCAAACATCATCTCCATTATTAGGGATATTTAAAATAACGTGATTTCCTTGTTCTAAAGAAGCAAAGTCTTTTTCGAAAGAAACATTATCTCCTCTGTCTGCCTCTACATGAACATAATACGAAGTAACACCAACAACATCTAACAATGCTTTTGTATAATTTGTTAACCCTTTACAGTCTCCATATCCGACTTTATCGACCTGATTGGCAGCAATGGGTTGTATTCCGCCTATACCTACTTGTACACTAATATAGCGAGTCTTCTCTTGAACAAAATTGTAAACTATTTTTGCTTTTTCAACATCTGTTGTTGCGGTTGCAGTGAGTGCTAGTATTTTTGTTTTTGTAGCTTCGTCTACTTGATCCTTGCCTACTAAAATTTTATCTTTCATCCATTGACCAAATTCTTTCCAGTTCGAATACTCGCCTCTAACCCCTTCGGTATTAAAGGTATTCAAACTCACCAATAACTTGGGTCTTATATAATTTAATGATGGAGAAGAAGACTCATATTTAATCGCTTCTGCATTTTCAATAACGTACTTCAAACGCCCTTCCTTTGATTCATTTTTGATCACAAAACCGGCGAAATTTTTAGGCTTTATTGTGATCCCGAGACTAGCTGGATAATTCACAGAAAATGAACTATTCTCTACACTCATATGATAATTAGGCACTGGACTCCAATTTGGAATAAAACCTGTTGATGAGGTTTTGTATTCACATTCAAAAACAAGTGTATACGGATATGTTATTGGTGTATACTCCATATATTTTACTCTGGAGTCTGAATACAAGGTCCCTCCATCTACGGCACTCACATCAGCAAACTTCTTTTTGGAAAACTTTTTTATTTCTTTCCCCAATCCGTTATAAATTTTAGCTTCTAGCTTTGTAACCTTTGTATTATCATCATATCCTACACCAGCATCTACATAATTATTTCCCAACTTATTAAGTACGGTAATTACTTTTCGCTCCCTTACAATCATTTGATCTACCGAAGTAACATTTACGATAATATCATGATTACGAATAACAACATTAGAGTTTTCTTTAAGGTTCTGAGGAATTCCAAACGCAATTAGCTTTGAATCTTGAGCATATATATCGATAGACACGAGTAATAATACCAAGAGCAGTATTTGGTAAGGCAACTTTTTCATAGGTTAGCTAGGTTGATTTTGGTTGCAAGGTAAAAAAATAACCCTAGAATCGAAATTCTAGGGTTATGAATCATTGGTTTATTAACCTATGTTAATTTTTCGTCTTCACTTCAAAAGACATTTCTACCAAGTCGTCAATAAATTTATCTTTTAAATTATCGAACCATTTTTTAGATTTATACTTTACATTAAAATCTGCTCTATCGATATTAAATGTTTCACTTTTAAAAGTTATTACACCATCTGCTTCTGAAAGTGTAGCTGGAATCGTAATGCTTTTTGTTACATCCTTAAGAGTTAAGTTACCAGTTACGGCTAACTTTCCTTCTTTATTTTCTACTGATGTAATTACAAATTTCGACGTTGGGTATTTTGCCACGTCAAAGAAATCTGGCGATGATAAATGACCTACTAAATTTCCTGCTTTTTTCTCTTTTAGATCCAAACACTTAATTGAACCCATATCAATCACAAACTCTCCTCCAGAAATAATTCCTTTATCTACGATTAAAGAACTTTCCTTTAATGCTACAGTTCCATTATGAGATCCTCCTGGCTTAGTTCCTTTCCATGTTAGTAACGATGAAGATAAATCTACATTATTCACCACAGCTACTTTTGCAACTTTCACTTCATCCTTTACTTCTAACTTTTCTTTTTTCTCCCCTTTACATGATACTAAGATGGTAGAAATTGCTACTACAGCGATAATTACTTTTTTCATTCTTTTATAAAAATTTTGTTGTTAAAATTATTTTCCATGGCAAATATACAAACAATATAGTTTCCATGGAAAATATATTGAATTATTTTTTATCTTTTGTATCGATGATGATGGTTACGGGGCCATCATTGAGAAGTTCAACTTTCATATCGGCGCCAAACTTTCCAGTTTGCACTTTCTTTCCTAGATCTGTTTCAAATTGTGCTACAAAAGATTCATACAATGGAATTGCTACTTCGGGTTTCGCTGCTTTGATATAACTAGGCCTGTTCCCTTTCTTTGTGGAAGCATGCAAAGTAAATTGACTGACAACAATTGCTTCGCCACGAACTTCAAGTAATGATTTGTTCATCACCCCATTTTCATCACCAAAAATCCGAAGGTTCGAAATCTTTTTAGAAAGCCATTGAATATCTTCTTGGGTATCGGCATCTTCAATACCTAACAAAATCAAAAGTCCCTGTTGTATAGATGATACTCTCTCTTCTCCTATGGTTACACTTGCTTTAGAAACACGCTGTATTACTGCTTTCATACTTATTCGTTTTCCCAGATATCTGTTCTATAATGCTCTTCCTCTCCTTCCATGATCTGCAAATAACTCTTGTATCGAGACCAAGAAATAATTTCTTCCTCCAAAGCTTCCTTTACCGCACATTGTGGCTCCTTCACATGAATGCAATTGTTAAACTTACATTCGCTTTTCAATGCAAAAAACTCTGGGAAATAATCTCCCAACTCTTCTTTTTCTATGTCAACAACACCAAATCCTTTAATTCCTGGTGTATCAATAATTTTTGCATCGAAACTTAAATCGAACATTTCAGCAAACGTCGTTGTATGTTGCCCTTGCTTATGTTGATCGGAAATCTCTTTGGTTTTTAAATCTAAGGTAGGCTCAATAGCATTCACCAAGGTTGTTTTACCAACACCAGAATGCCCAGCAAACATACTTACCTTTCCTTTCATCAACTCTTTTACCTTCTCTACATTCTTGCTTTTGGTTGCTGAAACCTCGATGCATTGGTATCCGATTGCTTCATAAATATCCTTTAGGTACAAAATCTCAGCACGTTCTTCAATTTCATAGGTATCAATCTTGTTGAAGACTAAAACTGCCTCGATGGAATATGCTCTAGCTGTGACTAAAAAACGATCTATAAACGTGGTTAAAGTAGGTGGATTATTAATGGTAATCATTAAGAACACTTGATCTATATTAGCAGCAATTATATGCGTTTGCTTAGAGAGGTTTACAGATTTTCGAACGATAAAATTTCTTCTTTCTTGGATATCTTTAATAACCCCCACCTCTTCATCTCCTTTGGTTTCAAGATCAAATTCCACAAAATCTCCAACAGCAATAGGGTTTGTACTTTTAATCCCTTTCATCCTAAACTTCCCCTTAATCCTACATTGATGAAAAGCACCGTCTTCGGATCTCACCATATACCAACTTCCTGTCGATTTATAAACCACTCCTACCATAACTCAATTTTACCTGTTGGCATTATTTTTGACTATCTTTAAAATCATTAATAATTATTCAACAAATATCATGAAAAAAATCTATTTAGTAATTGCCATTTTAAGTTGTGTCTATACAGCCGATGCTCAAAAAAACGAGTACAAAGTAATCACCAGTGTAGAATCCATTGTAGGTAGTGGTTTAGGAAGATCTCGAATCGTTTCTTCCAACGACGAACGTAATTACAGAGACTTCACATCATCTAGAACTGATGGGAAAACAGAAAAAGACAAAAGAAACAAATCAAGCAGATCAGACATCCGAGTAAAGAATTTTGAAGAAACAAAATTATTGAACTTCTTCAACATCGCAGGAATCCGTTTTCAGAACATCGCTGCTAACGACGCAGTAATCACTTCAAAAATCAATACCATGGTTGAAGAAGGCTGGGATCTTGCTTTTGTAACTAGTGCAGTGGAAAGTGACGCAGGAAAAGGAGATAAGAGAGGAATCTTTATTACTCGATACATCTTCAAAAGACCTAGAAAAGAATAAATAATACTTTAAAAATGGTGATGTCTTTGGCAGCAATGCTAAGCTTCACCATTTTTTCTTTCTCCAGTATGATCGTATCCTTTTTCTCGTTCCAAATCAATCATCTTTTGAGGTCGGAAATTGGTGATAAAAGCTCTTCTATCACTGTTAGTTGAGTTCCCTCTACTATAATGCATGGTTCTTCCATCGTGAAAAACACAAGAACCAGGTTCTAGTTCTACACATACAGAATTTTCTTCTTTACCGTTGCACTTTAACGCCCCCTTATTTCCTGTTTGTTCATGCTTCACAATTTCACCTATATGTGATTTTGGCGTGTACCACATGCATCCATTCTCTTTAAACGCTCTGTCTATTGCCACCCAGCAACTTAGTGCTCTTCGATCTGGCATATCAATCCAGTAAGCCGCATCTTGATGCCAAGGTGTACTAGTATTTGTATTTGGTGATTTATTAATTAACATATCAAAATCTAATGCCAAGTCATCTCCCAACAATTGTTTAGCAATTAGCAACGTTTTTATATGAATAGATTTCTGCAATAGTTCTGGTAGGACTTTGCTAGGCACCATAATTTGTGTGATCTTTTCTTTAGCTTTATTCATACCCGAAAGATCTGAACGATATTTTGATGCATCAATACTATTATCTAGGAATGAATTGTACAATTGACCATAATAAGCTAGTTCTTCCTTTGATAAAAGGTTTCTAACAACTAAATAGCCTTCCTTTTTAAAAAATGATATTTCTTCTTTAGAGATCATTTTTACACTTTGATTATTATTTTCTTTTTATACAATACATAACCTATCCATAAGTAGAATAGGACAACAACCAATGCATATAAAAATGAGGATAATTTGTCTGAAAAGAACGATTGAACAAACACTTCATTGTATACATAACTATGCAAATTATGATGCTCTCCTACTTTTGTTAGATACATAGATTTAGAAATGAAGCTCGACAAGAAGTAAATTGTAATCGCATTCATTCCTACATACTTAAAGACAGCTCCAAATTGTATTTTCTTTACATCGGTTATAAAATAGATCATACTTAGTATTAACGACGCCCATCCTGAGGTAACCAAAACAAAACTACTACTCCAAATTGCTTTATTTATAGGAAACCACATATCTAATACGTACCCTAACGCTAAAAAAGAAAAGGCGCTAAAAAGCAGTAATTTCATTGGCTCTAAACTGTCTAATTGCTTCCCTAAAAGCACTCCAAACAAACAGCTAGCAATAGAGGGCAGTGTACTAAACAAACCTTCTGGATCGTAATCACTTTTCCACATGTGTTCCCCTAAAATATTTGAGTCAATAAAATTTGACCAATTGTTCGGTAATCTATCAAATGTTGGCAATGTGCCATCAGGTAACGGTACAAAGCCTAAAAACAACCAATACGCGAATATGAGTGTGATTGCAACTCCTAACAAAACTTTCCAATTACAATGAAGGTATAGTAAAGAGGTTACAAAAAAAACAATCCCAATTCGCTGAAGTACGCCTGGAATTCTCACTGTGCTTAGATCAGTAATAAACGGGAGATAAGGTAAAAAAAGATTTAGGAACAATCCGAGGCCAATTAATTTTAGGCTTCGAATAGAAATTTTCTTGTATATTGAAAAGCCTCTATTCTTTTGTTTGTAAGCAAAGTAAATTGAAATCCCTACAATAATTAAAAAGAATGGAAAAATTAAATCCGTAGGTGTTAACCCATGCCAACTGGCATGCAATAAGGGTTCATATACATGGCTCCATGTTCCTGGTGTATTTACCAGAATCATGGCAACAATTGTAACGCCTCTTAATATATCTACAGATTGAATTCTAGGCTTCATTTTTTAATTTAAAGTGTTGTTGCTTTTATTTTTTTCCAAGTTCTAATCAATAAAAACCCAGAAACCAATGCCGAGATGGTTGTGCTAATAGCAAAAGTTGTTTCGCCATAAATCCAATAACCTGTTGAAAACATACAACTGTATATTAAAACCAACCCTAATAACATTGCAATGATTCCTGATGGTACACTCCATCCTTCATTTGTTTCTATAATTTGTATCCCTTTATTCTTCGCATTGGTTAATACAGATTTCCATCCTGGTCCGCCAGGTTGTATTTTCTTATAAAAACTTTCCAAGACTTCGTCTTTTTCTGGTTTCGTTACAAAAGTAGCCACCAGCCAAATGATTGTTGTTAAGATAACAACAAAAGGCAGCTCTCCCCATTCTGGGAATATACCATCCACTTTATCAAACAAGAATGATTTCACAGAGTCTATTGTTAATATTAGCGTAATAATTCCAGAAGCAAACATTGCTGTTATTTCACTCCATGCATTTATCCTCCACCAGAACCATCGCAAAATAAAGATGAGTCCAGTTCCAGCTCCAAACACCAACAACAAGTTAAATATCTGCATGGCATTTTGCATTAATAAAGCAACGATAGCACTAATAACCATTAACAATACTGTTGAAATTCTTCCTACTGCTACTAAACGCTTTTCTGACGCTTTCGGATTTATTTGTTGCTTGTAAAAATCGAATACAATATAAGAAGATCCCCAATTTAATTGCGTAGAAATAGTACTCATATAGGCAGCAATCAAAGAAGCTAAAACAATTCCCAACAATCCACTAGGCAACTTTGTTAGCATTGCTGAATATGCTAAATCGTGTCCTAACTTATCTTCTGCAATGTTTGGAAATGCTTCATGAATACTTGCAATGTCTGGAAATACAACCAAAGAAGCTAAAGCTACAATGATCCACGGCCAAGGGCGCAAAGCATAATGCATAATATTAAAAAAGAAGGTTGCTCCAATTGCATGATTTGCATCTTTAGCAGCAAGCATCCTTTGTGCAATATAACCTCCTCCCCCTGGTTCTGAGCCTGGACTCCAAGTACTCCACCACTGTACTGCCAATGGAATAATTAACAATGTTATTAAAGCTGTCCTATCATTAAAATCAGGTAAAATCGATAATTTACCTGTTACATTTTCGTCTGCTAATAATGCTTCTATTCCACCTACTTCAGGGATATTCACTAAATAAACAGCAGCCCAAATAGCTCCTCCCATAGCGACAAAGAATAAAATAAAATCGGTATAAACAACGCCTTTAAAACCACCTACAGCACTAAAAACCACTGTAATTAACCCAGCACTAATCACTGTTTGCCAAGGCTCGAGGCCTAGCATAATTCCTCCAATTTTTATAGCTGCTAGTGTTACAGCCGACATTGTAATTACGTTAAAAATCACTCCCAAATAGAGTGCTCTAAATTTTCTTAGAAACTTTCCTGGCTTGCCCGAATAGCGCAAGGCATAAAATTCTAAATCAGTTTTTACACTCGACTTACGCCACAATTTAGCATACACAAAAACAGTTAGTAATCCTGTAATTAAGAAAGCCCACCAAATCCAATTCCCAGAAACACCATTTGTTCTTACAATGTCAGTCACTAAATTTGGAGTATCTGTAGAAAATGTGGTTGCTACCATAGACAACCCTAAGAGCCACCAAGGCATAGTTCTTCCTGATAAGAAAAATTCTGTTGAGTTTTTTCCAGACTTTTTAGAAACCCAAACACCTATAAACAAAGTGACGGCAAAAAAGGAAAAGATAATCGTGTAGTCTAAACTGCTTAATGATATCATTTTTGAATTTATTAATTAACAAGAATGAAAATTAAAAATTAACCTTTGATATCTTAAATTAATTCTACCAATGACACTGAATGTGAGCTAAACAGGGTTATTTACAATAAAAAAGTGTGAAGAAGGTCTACGCTAATCAATATTTAAGATCATACGTTTTACATGACTTGTATACTTCCGTCCAATAGGAATTCTAGCTGAGCCAATTTCTATTAAGTTCCCTTCAACAGATGCAACTTTATCTATTGCGATGGTAAAAGATCTGTGAATTCTAATGAAATTATCTTTAGGAAGCTCTTCAGTAACACTTGTTAATGACTTATGAACCAAGTGATTACCGCCTTTAGTGAAAATTTTAATATAGTCTTTTAGGCTTTCTATATATAGGATATCTTCAAACTGTATTTTCACTAATTTCTTACCCACTTTCATGAACATAAAAGAATCATTTTTTACCGAATCTTCTTTCTTTTCACCTTCGTCTTTCTGTCCGTAAGCCTGTTGAGTAATTTTATTAACTGTATTTAAAAAACGGTTAAATGGAATGGGTTTTACTAAATAATCTAAAACATTCAAGTCATAACTTTCAACGGCATATTCTCTATATGCGGTAGTAATAACAACATTCGTTTCATCCCCAACTATTTTGGCAAAGTCAAGTCCATTCATTTGAGGCATATTAATATCTAAAAACAAGACATCTATACCTCCTTTCTTTAATAAAGGAAGTGCTTCTAATGGGTTGTCAAATTTCCCTAGAATTTCAAAGTTTTGAAATTCATTTAGATGATTCTCAACCACTTTGATTGCCAAAGGTTCATCATCAATAATTATACATTTTATTTTCATCCCTAAAAATTATGCGATCATAATTGTATGCTTAAATCTACAATATAATTTTGTTTTTCCGTTCTAGTTGTCAGTGTAAAATTTTCATTGTACAATAATTCCAATCTTCTTCTCACATTTTTATTCCCAATACCGTGATTATTTGTCTTTTTAGTAAAGAAGTTGTAATTATTAATCGCAGTGAAATGCAACAAATTAGTATCGGAAACTTCAAACTTAATAAAAACATTAAGCTTGTTATTCTCTATTGATCCATGCTTAAAACAATTTTCTATAAATGGTAAAAACAACAATGGGGGAACTTCTGGACTCTCTATATCTCCTTGAATATCGACTTGGACATTCACTTTTTTTCGATATCGCAATTTTTCCAAATCAATATAATTCTGAATATATCGTATTTCATTCAATAATCTAATTTTTGGTTCTTTTGCATTGTACAGAACGTACTCCATAATCTCGGAGAGCTTTAAAACAATCTCCGGAGCCTCTTTAGATTTTTCTAACGTTAATGCATACAGACTATTCAATGTATTAAAAAAGAAGTGAGGTTGTATTTGTGCTTTTAAAAACTGAAGTTCGGTTTGTAATTGTACCGCTTGCAAATTATCTACCCGATTTCTTTCATAACTCCAATCTACAATTAACTTTATCGTAGATACTAAAGCAATTACATAAATTTCTCCTAATATAACGGCTAAAACATGATTAAAAGTGAACGCTGTTTGAATTCCTTCTGCTTCTGGCCAAACATTTTCAGTAACTAATAGATAAATAAAACCTGTTCTAACTATATATAACAATGCCAACGATATAGAAAAGTAAAGAAAGAACTGATAGTATTTCTTTTTCAATATAAAATTAGGAAAGAGGTAATATATAGTAACGTAAACAATGACTATGTGCAGTGGGAATTCAACTAGGTTTGATTTTAACGAGTACCAGTAATCATTAAAGTAACTTCCCCACCTAATAAAGTTTAAAAAGAAGTAGCCAAACCAAAAAATAAAGTGGTATTTAATTGGAACCTTGTCTCCTATGTTTCTAAATTTACCTACCACATTCAAAAAATTAAATAGTAAAGTCGGTAAATATAGATAAAAACAATTAAGTCAATATCGACTTATATTTAAGCATTTAGCTGTCTTATCATTAAAAGAATGTCATTCATTGTTAAATTTGTGTTGTTTAGATATTAAATTTTAAGACTAAAGTCATTCATTCTACTTTTATACGGATAAACTAAATAACAATTTACTTATGAAAAAAATCAAAATACTTTTATTTACAGTTTTTTCATTGATGCTGGCAACGAATGCCATTGCTCAAGAAAAAAGTATTTCAGGTATTGTAACATCTAAAACCGACGGAGAAGCTTTGCTCGGAGTAAGTGTTACTGTTCAAAACACTACAAGAGGTACGGAAACTGATTTTGATGGGAAGTACACAATTAAAGCATCTGTTGGAGAGGTTTTAAGTTTTTCTTTCTTAGGAATGAAAACATTTACAGTAACTGTATCCAATTCAAATACTATTAACGTACAACTTGAAGAGGATTCTGAAACACTGAATGAAATCGTAGTTACCGCTCTCGGTATCAAGAAAACGAGGAAGTCTTTAACCTATGCTGCTCAAGATATTGATGCAGACGAATTAAATAAGGCAAAACAGACAAACCCAATGAGCAGCCTATCAGGTAAAGTAGCAGGTGTATCTATTACACGAAGTGCTTCTGGAGTTGGAGGGTCTGTTAAAGTAACATTAAGAGGAAATAGTTCTATAGGGAACAACCAACCTTTATATGTTGTTGATGGAATTCCTTTATCAAACCAATCATCTAGTCAACCAGGAGATACTTTTGGAGACATTAATGGTGGTAATAGAGATGGTGGAGATGCATTATCTTTAATAAACCCAGACGATATTGAATCTTTAACTGTTTTAAAAGGAGCCTCTGCATCTGCATTGTATGGTAGCGCAGGATTAAATGGTGTAATTTTAATTACGACAAAAAGAGGTCGTTCTGGAAAATTTAAAGTAGACTTTTCTTCTAACCTAACAGTAGATACTGCTGCTTATGCTTTAGACCTTAACGGAACTGCACAAGGAAATGTTGACGGATTTTTAGAATCTGGAGTTACAAACATTAACTCTTTGTCTATTTCTGGAGGAACTGAAAATGCACAAACCTATTTTTCTTATAGCAATACTTTTGCTGATGGTGTGTTACCAACAAATAAGTTAAAGCAACATACATTTAATGTAAGAGAAACTGCTCAACTTTTTGACGACAGGCTAAATCTAAGCGCTAGTGTAATGGGTTCTACTCAAGGAATTACAAACAGACCAATTTCTGGTTTATACTTTAACCCTTTAGTAGGAGCTTATGCTTTTGAATCTGCAACTGAAAGCTTATCGGACTATGCTAATTTTGAAGTATTAAATCCAGCTAGAAATATCATGACACAACGTTGGTTTAGAGGTCCAGGAGTAGCTCCTGGAACATTCTTAACCAGTGATATTGAGCAAAATCCATATTGGATTATCAATCGTAATGTCTCAGAAGATAAAAATCAAAAACTGGTTGCTTCTTTAAATTTAAACTTTAAAGTGAATGACTGGTTATCTCTTCAAACAAGAGGAACTTATGACAAATCATCTTTCAGTTTTGAAAGAAAAATATACGCAACTACTGAAGCTACTTTAGCTCCATCAAATGGTCGTTATATTGTAAGTGAAAATGATTATACACAATACTATGGAGATTTAATTGCAAATATTAATTCAAAATTAAATGAAACAACATCTGTTTCTGCAATCGTAGGGGTAAGTACAACTCGTACAACTACAGAATCATTTACAGGGGATTCTGGAACGAACGGAAACTTACAATTTGCAAATGTATTTTCATTTCAAAACTTTGCTGGTGGTCCTTCAACAAACTTCAGACAAAATTCATTTGAGACTCGTGTGAATTCTATATTTGCAAGTGCTACCATCGGATTTAATGATAAAATCTTTGTTGATTTAACAGCTAGAAACGATTGGTCTTCTACATTACCAGCAGAAAATAATTCTTTCTTTTACCCATCAATTGGTGTAACAGGAGTTTTAAACGAACTGTTTGAATTACCCGAAAATGTTTCTTTTGCAAAAATAAGAGCTTCTTACGCTGAGGTAGGTAGTGGTTTTGGTCCAAATCAAATCAATCCAAATGGACAAATTCAATTTGATGGATCTCCAATAGTAGATCCTGTAAGACCATTCCCAGGTTCTACACCTAAGCCAGAAAGACAAAAATCTTTTGAAATAGGTACAGAATGGAGATTTAACAACAACAGATTAGGAATAGATATCGGTTACTACAACACTAAAACTGTAGATCAGTATTATGAATTTGCTACATCAGTTGCAGTAATTGGAGCACCTTCTGCGAGATTAAACTCTGGAGAGATTTCAAATAAAGGTATTGAAGTATCTATCTATGCAATCCCAGTTCAAACAGACGATTTAAAATGGAGAACTTCGGTGAACTTTGCATCTAACAAAAATAAAATTGAAAAAATATACAATGGTCAAGTATTAGACGGTTTAATTGCACCTGATTTTTTCACACTTTCAGGAAAAGGTGTAAATACTTTTGGATCTTATTTAGTTGAAGGTGGTTCTTTCGGAGATATCTACGCACAAGTAGTACGAAGAAATGCTGATGGATTACCAATAGTTGCCGTTGACAATACAAACCCAGCAAGTCCTGTTTATTCTATCCAACAAAACGATGATAACACTGTTGATGGATTAACGAAAGTTGGTAATGCAAATCCAGATTTCACTTTAGGTTGGAACAACTCATTCGAATACAAAAACTTCACAATCGATTTCTTAATCGATGGTAAGTTTGGAGGAGAGACCATGAGTATGACACAAGCTATTGTTGAAGGGTTTAGTAATAACTCTGCTAGAGAAACCTCTAATGGAACTGTTAATGTAGTAGACACAGGAGGAAATCCATTTACATTAACAGCTCAACAATATTATGGTTTAGCAGGTGGTAGAAATGGTTTTACAGGAGAATATATATATAGTGCTACCAACGTACGATTGGCTGAGTTTGCTATTGGATATAAATTCAATTTATCAGAGAACTCTTTCTTTAGTGGTGTAAAAGCCTCTTTGGTAGGAAGTAATTTATTTTTCTTCTATAAAGACGCACCACATGACCCTAACATTTCTTTAAGTACAGGGAATGCATTACAAGGAGTAGATGTTTTAGGACTTCCTTCATCAAGAAGTATTGGACTAAATCTTAATTTAACATTCTAAAAAATAACATGATGAAAAAAATAAACAGATTATTAGCATGTTTCGTACTACTAGGATTAATTAGTACTTCATGTAGTGACTTAGATAAATTCAACGAAAATGATAGAGATATCACTGCTGATCAGTTAGAAGTAGATTTTCAACATGTAGGATCTTTATACCAACCTATATTTGAAAGTATTTATCAATACTCTCCAGCTTGGTCATATCAATTACAACAAAACTTAAATGCTGATGTATATTCAGGATATTTAACAAACCCTAGACCTTTTGTTGCAGGAGCAAATAACACAACGTATAGTTTAGTTAGCGGATGGAATAACTTTATCTGGAGTGTCCCTTATGACAATGTAATGGATAAAGCAAAACAGATTAGCGATTTAACAGCTACAGATTTCCCTGCATTAAATGCAATTGCATTGATCTTAAAAGTAGAAGGAATGCACAGAGTTGCTGATGTTTTTGGACCAATAGTTTATACTAGTTTTGGTGACCTTAGCAATGCAGGAGTGTATGACTCTCAACAGCAAGCATACAATGCCTTTTTTGCAGATTTAGATACTGCTGTTGCAAGTTTGATGGCAGATTTAGATAATGAAAGATTTACAGCATTCGATTTATCGTATGGCGGAAATAACAGAAATTGGGTAATATTAGCCAACTCATTACGCTTGCGTTTAGCAATTCGTATTTCTAAAGTAGATCCTGCAAAAGCAAAACTTGAAGGTGAAAAAGCATTGTCTCAATCTTTAGGAGTAATGGCTACAAATGCTGATGGGTTTTTCGTGAACAGTTCTTTAGATCACCCACTTTCAGTGATTGATAATTCATGGGGAGACATTCGAATGAATGCTTCTATGGAATCTATTCTAACAGGATACAATGACGGAAGAGCTGGGAGTTATTTTGATGCACCAACAAGTGTAGGTGGATCTGTAAAAGGTGTTCGTGGAGGATTGCCTTTATTACCTGGATATGCCGATGAGTTAGCTCAAAAAGCAGACTACATTGGTTTCTCTGCCATTAACGATAACATTCATACATCTAGAGTTCAATTAATGACTACAGCTGAAGTATACTTCTTAAGAGCAGAAGCTGCATTAAGAGGTTGGGCTGGAGCTGGAGGAGCGCAAGCAAACTATGAAATGGGAATTACATCTTCATTTCAACAACATGGTACTAGTGGAGCTGCTGCATACATTGCAGATAACACATCTACACCAGCAAATTATGTAGACCCAGTAAATGCTGCTAATAGCGCAACAGCTTTAAGTACGATTACAGTTGCTTGGGATGCTGCTGCAACCAACGAAGAAAAATTAGAACGTATTATTACACAGAAATGGATCGCAATGTTCCCTGAAGGACAAGAAGCTTGGAGTGAGTTTAGAAGAACTGGATATCCAAAAATCTTCCCAGTGGTGAGCAATCAAAGTGGTGGTGTAATAGACACTAACATTCAAATTAGAAGAATTCCTTTTGTCGATAGTGAATTATCAACAAATGCAGCAGGAGTTGCAGGAGCTGTATCATTATTAGGAGGAGCTGATAATGGTGGAACACGCTTATGGTGGGATACTGGAGGACCAAACTTCTAAACCCAACAATATCATATTATTATAATTATTGATTAGTTATTAATTCAGCCGATAATGCTTTATACATTATCGGTTGTTTTTTATACTCATTTTGCTGTTTTTGGTCGAAAAAATTATGCAAAAAAAGAAATCGCTAGTACATTTATTTTAATTAAAAAACTACTTAAAAGAAATCCCGAAATGCAAATGCTACAGCAAAAACAAATAACATACCAACAAGCTGGCCAATTTGAAGATACACGATTTGAAAAAATCCACAATGTAATTTACAATTCTTCAGAAGAAGCATCCCTCTTAGTTGCTCAGGAAATCGCTACCTTAATACAGAAGAAACAGTTTGAAGGAAAAAACTGTGTTCTAGGGCTAGCAACAGGATCCTCTCCTATAAAAGTGTATGAGGAGTTGGTAAGAATGCACAAAGAAGAAGGTTTAAGCTTTGAAAATGTAATCACCTTTAATCTTGATGAATATTATCCAATGGATAAAAATAACATTCAAAGTTACTTTTACTTCATGCATGAGCACTTATTCAATCATGTAAATATTTTACCAGAAAATATCAATATTCCAAATGGAACAGTACACCTAGATGATCTTTATCAATATTGCATCGATTATGAATTAAAAATTAAAGCTGTTGGAGGCTTAGACTTTCAACTTTTAGGAATAGGAAGAACCGGTCATATTGGTTTTAACGAACCTGGTTCTCACCTAAATTCAGGAACACGAATCATTACATTAGATCACATCACAAGAGTAGATGCCGCTCCTGCTTTTTTAGGAATTGAAAATGTTCCTAGAAAGGCAATTACTATGGGAATTGGCACCGTTAGAAATGCAAAAAGAATTGTTCTTTTAGCTTGGGGTGCAAACAAAAGTGACATTATAAAAGAAACTATTGAAGGAGAAATAAGTTCAAACGTTCCTGCTACATATTTGCAACAACATGAAAACACAACCTTTGTTTTAGACGAAGAAGCTTCTTCTAGTTTAACAAGAGTAAAAACACCCTGGTTAGTTACCTCATGTGTTTGGAAAGAAGAATTAAAGTTAAAAGCTGTTGTTTGGTTGAGTGAACTTTTAAACAAACCTATCCTAAAGTTAACAGACAAAGATTATAACGACAATGGGATGTCTGGTCTTTTAACTCAAGAAGGAACTGCTTACGATTTAAACATTAAAATGTTTAATAAACTACAGCATACGATTACGGGTTGGCCTGGAGGAAAAGCAAATGCAGACGATTCTAATAGACCAGAAAGAGCAAATCCAGATAAAAAGAGAGTCATTATTTTTAGTCCACATCCAGATGATGATGTTATTTCAATGGGTGGAACTTTCGATAGATTGGTAGAGCAAGGACATGAAGTACATATTGCTTATCAAACCTCTGGAAACATTGCAGTTTCTGATGAAGAAGCGTTGAAGTTTGCTGAAATTTCAAAAGAATTCAACTCAGATTCTAAACAGGTAAATGACATCATTGACTTCATCAAAAACAAAAAAGGAAATGACATCATGGATTCTATTGAAGTGAGAAACCTTAAAGGTTCCATTCGAAGAAGTGAATCACTTGCGGCCACAAGATACCTTGGTTTGCCTGACAAGAATATTCATTTTTTAAATCTTCCTTTTTATGAAACTGGAGCCATTAAAAAAGGCAAAATATCTGAAGACGACATCCAAATAATGAAGAGCCTTATTGATAACGTAAAGCCTCATCAAATATATGCTGCGGGAGATCTAGCAGATCCACACGGAACTCATAAAGTTTGTTTAGATGCCTTGTTTACATCACTTGGTGAATTAAAATCAGAAAAGTATATGAACGATTGCTGGGTATGGTTATATAGAGGTGCATGGCATGAATGGGAATCTTATGAAATAGACATGGCTGTACCTATGAGTCCAGATCAGGTACTACGTAAAAGACATGCAATCTTTTACCATCAATCTCAAAAAGATGGTGTCATGTTCCAAGGAGGAGATTCTAGAGAGTTTTGGGTTCGTGTAGAAGATAGAAATCGTCTTACAGCAAAAAAATATACCGATTTAGGTCTAGCAAATTACGCAGCTATTGAAGCTTTTAAAAGATATCATTTTTAAAAATGAAGAAACTAATTTTTGTATTAATTATACCCCTTAGCGCTTATGGTTGTATAAATAAAAGCGCTAAAGAACCTACCAATTCAAACAATATTGAAGGTTCTTGGAAAATGGTTTATGCAGAAACAAAAGAAAACGATTCTATTGTAAGAAAAGACTTATCCAATACTTCCTTTGTGAAATTTATTGGTAAAAATCATTTTGCATTTTTTAATCAAGAGAACTCCAGTGCTAGCAACTTTTATAGTGGCGGTGGCACCTACTCTTTAAAGGGCGATAATTATACTGAAACTTTGAAGTTTTCAGCAAACAAAGCAATTAGAAATCATGCATTTTCATTTACTGTTCGAATAGTTGGAGACACACTCATTCAATCTGGATTAGAAAAAGTTCCTGCGGCGAATATGAATCGGGAGATTATTGAAAAATACATTAAACTTAAATAAGAGAATGAAGAGAATTATTTTAATACTACTATTAGGTTTTTTTAGTCAGCATACTTTTTCACAGAGTAAGCACACAGAAACATACAACCTAATGCCTTGGCCTCAAGAGGTACAAGAAAATAATTCCCCTTTAAAAATACAAGAATCCCTTACCGTAGCAATTCACGGAAAAGATTCAGAGAAAAGAGTTCACAATGCTTCCGTAAAATTCTTACGAAGGTTAGCAAATAGAACAGGCGTTTTTATTGATGCTGGTTTCCCTGTTAAAGAGGAATCAGCAACCATTCAAATTCATTTTGAAGCTGTTTCTCCTCTAACAATTCATCAAGACGAATCCTATTCTCTAGATATTAAAAGCAATCTAATCTCCATCAATGCAAAAACAGATGTAGGAGCATTAAGAGCTTTAGAAACATTATTACAATTAGTCAGTTTTAATAAAAACGGCTATTTTTTTGAAGGCGTAGCTATCAAGGATTATCCACGGTTTGTTTGGAGAGGATTAATGATTGACGTTGCGCGCCACTATCAACCCATCGGTGTATTAAAACGAAACTTAGATGCTATGGCGTCTGTAAAATTGAATGTTTTTCATTGGCATTTAACAGACGATCAAGGTTTTCGAGTTGAATCAAAAGTATATCCTAAGTTACAACAACATGCATCTGATGGGTTGTTCTATACACAAGAACAAATAAAAGATGTAGTAAGCTATGCTTCAAATTTAGGGATTAGAGTGATTCCTGAATTTGATGTTCCTGGACATGCATCTGCAATTTTAACTGCTTATCCTGAACTAGGAAGTAAGGACAATTACCCTTATACTATTGAAAGATATGCAGGTGTTTTTAATCCAACGTTAAACCCTACCAAAGAAATCACGTACAACTTCCTTAAAAATTTATTTTCAGAGATTGCTCCGTTATTTCCAGATGAGTACTTTCATATTGGAGGAGATGAGAACGCTGGTAAACATTGGGATGAAAATGAATCCATTCAAAAATTCAAAAAAGCACACGGATTAAAAACAAATCACGATTTACAAACATATTTTAATGTCAAACTAGAAAAAATTCTAAAAAAGTTAGACAAGAAATTAATGGGTTGGGATGAGATAATGACACCTAGCACTCCAACAACGGCAGTCATACATTCATGGAGAGGAAAGAATGAAGGATTGGAAGGTAGTTCTTTAATTAGTGCAGCAAAAAAAGGCTATCAAACTGTACTTTCTAATGGATATTATATTGATAGAATGCTTTCCGTAGAGCATCATTATACTGTAGACCCTATTGGAGATGCTACCCTTACAAAAGAAGAACGAAAAAGAGTGCTTGGAGGAGAAGCAACGATGTGGAGCGAATTGGTAACACCTCTCACCATCGACTCTCGTATTTGGCCAAGAACAGCAGCAATTGCAGAACGCTTCTGGTCTGCAAAAGAAGTAACAGATATCGATGATATGTTACACCGTTTGAAAGACGTGAATCAAAAACTTGAAGAATTAGGAATTACCCATATTAAAAATAGAGATGTCATTTTAAGAAACATCAGCAATCACCAAAATATTACTGCTTTGAAAACACTTTCCAATGTCTGCGAGCCTTTAAAAATTTACAGTAGAAATGCTGGTGGTACTGAATACAAATCCTATTCCCCTTTTACATTGTTTGCAGATGCTTGTATTGCTGATGCGCAAGATGCAGTACTCTTTAATAAAGCAGTTACTACTTTCCAAAAAAACAACAATTCTAAAAGTTTGAAAGTCATTAAAGGAATGCTTGAAATCTGGTCAAGAAATCATGAAATTCTGTTGCCTATAGTTGAGTCCCCTAATGTCCAACCAATAGTACCCCTATCTCAGAATTTATCAAAAATTTCTAAATTATTGTTAACTACTTTGACTAAGAAAGAATTAACACAAGCTTCCTTTGATGACCTAGAACTTACATTAAATGAGTTAAAGAAGCCTTATGCAGATGTAGAGTTAGCTATCCTAGTCTCGTTAAAAAAACTAATAGGATTTTGCAAAACTAATTATGGTGTCTAATTGACAAAATGAATACGAAAAATGTGGTACATTGAGCTGATTTAGTTCCTATATCTCAAAATATAGATTTACACAATGAAAGTAACGCTCAAGCATACAATCAAGAACCTCAATCTCCTTTTAATTGTTCTATTAATTATAGCAAACGCTTGCGTTCCTGATACTTCAAAAAACAAAGTTGATACTTTATTCGATCTGGTCGACAATAACGAAACGAATGTTCACTTTACCAACAAAGTTGTAGAAAATCTCTACTTCAATTTCATCAATTACTCCTACATCTACAATGGTGCTGGAGTTGCCGTTGGCGATATCAATAATGATGGTTTGGAAGATCTTTATTTCACAGCCAATCAAACATCAAACAAGTTATATCTCAACAAAGGTGATCTTGCGTTTGAAGACATCACAGACAACGCAAATGTTGCCGATTTAAAAGGTTGGACTACTGGCGTCACTATGGTAGACATTAACAATGATGGATGGTTAGACATTTATGTTTGTAAATCTGGATCATTGGATAGTCATGAATTACGCAAAAACAAACTATACATCAATCAAAAAGACAATACCTTTAAGGAAGAAGCTGCGAAGTATAATTTAGATCATTTTAGCTTTTCTACTCAGGCATATTTTTTCGATTACGATCAAGATGGTGATCTCGACATGTATTTGGTCAATCATCGTCAAGATTTCAAAAATAATGTAAACATCGATCAACGCATTCAAATCAATAAAGAAGCGTACAACTCAGATCAACTGTTTAGAAATGAAGGAACAACTTTTACCAACGTAACCAAAGAAGCAGGAGTTTTAAATAAAGCTTGGGGACTCAGTGCCTCTATTGGAGATTTTAACAATGATGGTCTTCTCGACATCTATGTAGCGAATGATTTTCTTGAACCAGATTTCTTATACATCAATCAAGGTGATGGGACGTTTAAAGATGAAATACAACAACATTTCAATCATATTTCTGCAAATAGTATGGGTTCTGACTATGCGGATGTTAACAACGATTTGCAACCCGACTTGATTGTTCTCGACATGCTCGCAGAAGACCATATCAGAAGCAAAGAAAATATGGCAACCATGAGTATTGAAAACTTCCACACCTTGGTTGGTTTAGGGTACCACCATCAGTACATGTCGAACATGCTTCAACTCAACAATGCTAATGGTACGTATAGTGAAATAGGTCAGCTTGCTGGAATCGCCAAAACAGATTGGTCTTGGGCTCCGTTAATTGCCGATTTTGACAACGATGGTTTTAATGATTTGTTTGTCACCAATGGAATTCAGAATGACTTATCGAATCAAGATTTCAGGAATCAGATGAAGACCAACATCAGAAATCGAAAAAGAGTATCGTTGGATGAAGCCATCAATATGATGCCTTCTCATAAATTAGGGAATTATATTTTTAAAAATAAGACAGACTTAACCTTTGAAAATGTCACTCAAAAATGGGGATTGAATGTAAAAGTGAATTCCAATGGAGCTGTGTATGCCGATTTAGATAATGATGGTGATTTAGACTTGATCGTCAACAATCAGTCTGAAGAAGCACACATCTATAGAAATAATGCTACAGCAAATTTCATCAATTTCTCGTTGAAAGGGTCTAAGGAAAATAGAAATGGAATTGGCAGTAAAGTAATAGTATTCGCCAAAGAACTAGAGCAATCTAAAGAACAATTTGTGAGTAGAGGGTTTCAATCTTCTGTGACAAACAAACTACATTTTGGTTTAGGAAAAGTTTCTAAAATTGATAGTGTTACCATTACTTGGGCTGACGGTTCTTTTCAAAAAATTACAAATCCAGAAATTAATAGCAGTCTAGTTTTAGATCTTGAAAACGCACAAATTAAATACGCTTTAAAAGCATCAAATAAATCGCTTTTTTCTACTATAGATCCAGCAACTATTGGTATTCAGTATCGACAAAAAGAAAATTCATACAACGATTTCAATCAACAACTCCTATTGCCTCAGAAGCAATCTGAGAAAAGCACACCGATGACTGTTGCCGATGTAAACAACGATGGCTTAGATGACTTCTTCATAGGAAATGCAGTTAATGCAAGCGCTTCTTTATACATTCAAAAAAAGAACGGAAGCTTTCTAAAAACAAATGAAAACCTCTTTTCTTCTGATGCAGTTTTTGAAGATACGGATGCAAAGTTCATAGACATTGACAACGACAATGACTTGGATTTATATGTCACATCAGGTGGTTATGAAGTTCCAGAAAACAGTTCGCTTTTACAAGATCGATTGTACATCAACAATGGAAAAGGAGTCTTTAAAAAAGGGATACTACCAAAAATGTACGTCAATACAAAAGGAATTACTTTTTCAGATTACGACAAGGATGGAGATCAAGATGTTTTTGTTGGAGGAGCCGTTATACATGGTAAATATCCATTAGCAAACCCCTCTTACTTACTAGAGAACAACAATGGAAGCTTTACCAATGTTACTGCTGAAAAAATCAATGATATTTCTAATCTTCAAATTGTTAATGATGCAATATTCTCAGACTATGACAATGATGGCGACGACGATTTAATCGTTGTAGGAGAATGGATGTCAGTTGCCATTTATGAAAACACAAACGGGCGATTCGCAAAAAAAGAGATAGATGCTTTAAAAAACTTTCATGGTTGGCACCAAAGTATTACGGCTTCCGATTTAGACAATGATGGTCTCATCGATTATGTGATTGGAAATTGGGGTACAAACAATAAGTTTCATCCTACCCAAGAGAAGCCTTTGCATATTTATGCCGACTATTTCGATAAGAACACTTCTTTTGACATGGTGCTCAGTAAAGTATCTAAAACTGGAGATTTGCTACCAGTAAGAGGAAAAGAATGTTCTACACAGCAAACGCCTTTCCTGCAAAAGAAAGTAAAAACCTACAAAGAGTTTGCGAACTCAACATTGCCAGAAATTTACGGAAAAAGCATTTTAGAAAAAGCATCCCATTTTGAAGCTCATGGTTTCTACTCCTTCGTTTTAAAGAACAAAGGAAAGGGTGAATTTGAAGTACAAAAGCTTCCCAATGAAGCACAGTTCAGTCCAACACTTAGCACAGAGGTCTTTGATGTAAATAATGATGGAATTCTCGATATTTTTGGTGTTGGAAACGTATATAACGCAGAGGTAGAAACCATTCGTTACGATGCATCAAAAGGGTATGTCTTATTAGGAAATGAAAGTGGAAATTTTCAGTTTTCTAATGATTCTAGCTATTTTAGCAATCAAGAAGCAAAAACAATTAAAAAAATCACAATAGGTGGTGTCACACATTTCATTATTTTAAATAAAAACAGTGAGTTACACCTCTTGAAAATTTCAATATAAATGAGCGAATTAAAAATCACTTCACATCAACAATACAAAGAGGTTTACCAACAAAGTGTTGAAGACCCTGCTTCATTTTGGGCTTCAATTGCAGAAAACTTTCAGTGGCAAAAGAAGTGGGATACAACTTTAAAATACGATTGGTCTAAACCAGAAACACAATGGTTTGTTGGTGGACAATTAAATATTACCGAGAATTGCTTGGACAGACACCTAGAAACTAGAGGAGATCAAACTGCCATTATTTGGGAACCAGACAGTCCTAACGACGAAGCTGTACACGTCACCTACAAAGAACTACATCGTAAAGTTTGTCGGTTTGCCAATGTATTAAAAAACAACAATGTTCAAAAAGGAGATCGTGTTTGTATTTATATGCCGATGGTCTTAGAATTGGCTGTCGCTGTATTGGCTTGTGCAAGAATTGGAGCTGTCCATTCCGTAGTATTTGCTGGGTTCTCTTCCACTGCACTGGCTGCTAGAATTAACGATGCTTCTTGTAAAGTTTTATTAACTGCTGATGGTAGTTTTAGAGGAAGTAAAATCACTCCGTTAAAAGACATTGCAGATGAAGCGCTAAAGACGTGTCCGTCTATTGAAAAAACAATTGTTTACCAACGCACCAAGCAAAAAGTCGACTGGAACGAGAAAGATGTTTGGTGGCATGAAGAAATTAAAAACGTAGATGATTTTTGTCCTGCTGAAGTAATGGACGCTGAAGATATGTTATTCATTTTATACACTTCTGGATCGACTGGAAAACCGAAAGGAATGGTGCATACCTGTGGAGGTTATATGGTGTATACTACTTATACGTTTCAGAACACATTTCAATACGAAGAAGGAGATGTGTATTGGTGTACGGCAGACATCGGTTGGATTACTGGACACAGTTATATTGTCTACGGGCCACTAGCTTCAGGAGCTACTACAGTGATGTTTGAAGGAGTTCCTAGTTATCCTGATTATGGCCGTTTTTGGCAAATCTGTGAAAAGCATAAAGTAAATCAATTTTATACAGCGCCAACCGCCATTAGAGCCTTGGCAAAACACCCTACAAGTCTGATTGACAAGTACGATCTATCTCAATTAAAAACATTGGGAACTGTTGGGGAACCGATCAACGAAGAAGCTTGGCATTGGTATGATGAACATGTTGGAAAAGGAAAATGCCCCATTATAGACACATGGTGGCAAACAGAAACAGGTGGGATTTTAATTTCTTCTCTCGCTGGAGTGACTCCTCAAAAACCAACCTATGCAACACTACCGATGATCGGAATTCAAGCTGTGTTATTAGATCAGGATGGTACTGAAATTACGGATGCTAAGGCTGAAGGAATTTTAGCCATTAAACACCCTTGGCCTTCTTTAGCAAGAACCATTTATGGCGATCACGAACGATACAAAAATGTGTATTTTTCTGCTTATGAAGGAATGTATTTCCCTGGAGATGGGGCTTTGAGAGATGAAAACGGAAATTACCGAATTACTGGTAGAGTTGATGATGTTGTGATCGTTTCTGGTCACAACCTTGGAACCGCACCTATAGAGAATGCGATTAACGAACATGAGGCAGTAGTAGAAAGTGCTGTAGTTGGTTTTCCCCACGATATCAAAGGAAATGCATTGTATGGATATGTGATCTTATATGATGGCTTCACACCTTCTGATTCGTTACTACAGTCTATTCGACAAAAAGTAGCCGAGAGTATTGGACCGATAGCCAAACCCGATAAAATTCAGTTTGTAAGCGGATTACCCAAAACACGAAGCGGTAAAATAATGAGGCGAATTTTACGCAAAATAGCTTCCGGTGATGTTACAAATTTAGGAGACACCTCTACCCTATTAAATCCAAATGTGGTAGAAGAGATCATCAACAACAAAGTATAATTAATAAAAACGGTGAAAGTCAAAATTGTATACATAGTTGGAATGTTACTTCTTTTACTCGGTTGTACTAAAGAGTCAAGCAAGGATTCCAAACATGCATATACCAATGACCTAATTCACGAAACAAGCCCTTACCTATTACAACACGCCCACAATCCCGTTCATTGGAAAGCGTGGAATGATGCTTCTTTAGCAAAAGCCAAAGAGGAAAACAAGCTCATTGTTATCAGTGTAGGATACTCGGCATGCCACTGGTGTCATGTCATGGAGGAAGAAAGTTTTGAAGATTCGGTGGTGGCAAACATCATGAATCAAAACTTTATCAGCATTAAAATTGACAGAGAAGAAAGACCAGATGTAGATCAGGTGTACATGAAAGCTGTACAGCTAATGACAGGTAGTGGAGGTTGGCCCATGAATGTAATTGCACTTCCTGATGGAAGGCCAGTTTTTGGTGGGACGTACTTTACAAAAGAGCAATGGCTACGTGTTTTAAATCAAATTTCTGAACGATATAAAGAAAATCCTGCTAGTTTATATGAATATGCCGATAAGTTAGAAGAAGGGATTAAAAGTGTTGGACTCGTTGCTCTGAATACCGAAAAAGCAGTTTTTGAAAATTCCTTTATTGATGAAGCTGTCAATAATTGGAAAACATACTTCGATGATTCCTTTGGAGGCACAAAGGGAGCGCCTAAATTTATGATTCCCAATAATTATCATTTTCTTCTGCGCTACGCTCATCAGAATAAAGACAAAGAGTTACTTAAATATGTAGAGAACACCTTATTAAAAATGTCTTTCGGAGGTGTTTTTGATCATTTGGAAGGTGGGTTTTCTAGGTATTCTGTTGATAAAAAGTGGCATATTCCTCATTTTGAAAAAATGCTGTATGACAATGCTCAATTAGTGAGTTTGTATTCCGATGCCTATGCATTGACTAAAAATGATGAATATAAAAATGTTGTTTTTAAAACCTTGGAGTTTGTACAAAATGAACTGACTTCTCCTGAAGGCGGATTCTACTCGTCTTTAGATGCCGATAGTTACACCTCTGAAAATGTTTTGGAAGAAGGCGCTTATTATATATGGACAAAAGAAGAATTGTCATCTGCCTTACAAGACGAATATTCGTTGTTCTCTAAATACTACAACATCAATGAGTATGGTTATTGGGAGAACAGTAAATATGTGCTTATTAGAACTCAAAGCGATGTAGCGTTTTCAAAAGAAAACAAACTTTCTGTTCCTGAATTAAACAGTAAGAAAGAACACTGGAAAAAACAATTATCTACAATTAAAAAATCACGGACGAAACCTCGATTGGATGATAAGATATTAACTTCTTGGAATTCTTTAATGATCCGAGCGTACTTAGATGCGTATACCGTTTTTCAGAAAAAAGAGTATTTAGAAATTGCCCAAAAAGCGGCAAATTTTATTGTAACCAATCAGCTTACAAAAGAAGGACAATTATATCATTCTCATAAAGAAGGTAAAAGCACTGTAAACGGTTATTTGGAAGATTATGCAGCTGCTATCAATGCTTTTATCAAGCTATATCAAGTAACCTCAGAGAAGTATTGGTTAGAAAAAGCGACTCAAATGACAACCTATAGCATTGAGAACTTTTATGATGATGAGAAAAAGATGTTCTACTTTGCCTCTAAGGAAGATCCGGCTTTGGTAGCGAGAACGGTCGATTATACAGACAACGTTATTCCCTCTAGCAATTCTATGATGGCAAAGAATTTAGCATTGCTTTCTCATTATGCAAACAAGAAAGAGTATAACAGCATGGCCATAGCGATGTTAAACAACGTAAAACCTGAAATTCTTACCGACGGCAGTTCATTCTCAAATTGGCTAGATTTAATGCTCAATTATACACAACCTTTTTATGAAGTTGTTATCGTTGGAAGCGATGCTTCACAAAAAGTAGCTGAACTAGGAGATTATTACATCCCTAATATTTTAGTTGCCTATAGCGCTACTGAAGACAATTCTCCTTTGTTAGAAAACAGGTATATCGCAGACGAAACCTACATCTATGTTTGCGTCAACAATAGTTGCAAACTGCCCGTCACCACCGTTGAAAAAGCGTTGACTCTTTTGAAGAATTAAAAGGAAGTGGTTTTCTGAAAAGTATTAAAACGTGTTACTTTGAGCATGTCACACTGAGATGTCACACTGAGCTTGTCGAAGTGTTGTCGAAGCGCAGTCGAAAAATCTATAAAATCATTTTTTGATAAATGAGATTTCTCCATTAAAGTCGAAATGACATCTTTTGTCTGTTCGAGCGCAGTCGAGAACTAGTAAATGTTGATTTACAATTTCATCTCGACTGCGCTCGATGTGACATTTTGAAAAGATCACACTTTTCAAGCAACTTCAAAATTCCTCTTATCCGTTAATCACTTTTTTCTGATGATTAATCGACTCTTGGTGAATGGCTTTAAAAATACGAAGGACAAACTCTTCACTTAGGCTGTGCTCCTCGCCTTCTAAAATCATCTTTCCTAAAATCTCATTCCAACGTCTCGATTGTAAAATCGCAACATTCTTTTCTTTCTTTAAGGCACCGATAGCATCTGCTACCTGCATACGTTTTCCTAACATTTCAATCAACTGGTGATCGACCACATCTATCTGAGTACGTAAAGTATTTAAAGCGTTTCTATAGTCCGCTTCTGTATCTGTCGATTTTCTAATTTTTAAATCTTCCATCAACTGAATCAATGAATCGGGTGTTACCTGTTGTGCTGCATCACTCCATGCATTGTCTGGGTCGTAATGTGTTTCAATCATCAATCCGTTAAAATTCAGATCCAACGCAGTTTGAGAAACCTCAAAAATCATATCTCTTTTTCCTGTAATGTGTGATGGGTCGCAGATTAATGGTAAATCTGGAAAACGGTTTTGCAATTCAATGGCAATTTGCCATTCTGGATTGTTACGGTATCTTGTTTTTTCATAGGTAGAAAACCCTCTATGAATCACCCCCAAATTCTTAATATCGGCAGAGTACAAACGTTCTATTCCTCCTAGCCACAATGCTAAATCTGGATTGACTGGGTTCTTCACCAAAACGATCTTGTCTGTTCCTTCCAACGCCTCTGCAATTTCTTGAACAATAAAAGGACTCACTGTAGATCGTGCTCCAATCCACAACAAATCGATATCGTGCTCCAACGCCAATTTTACGTGGGCTGCATTGGCAACTTCCGTTGCTGTCTTCATCCCTGTTTCCGCTTTTACTTTCTGCAACCATTTTAAGCCCAAAGCTCCAACTCCTTCAAAGTTTCCTGGACGTGTTCTTGGTTTCCATATTCCCGCACGGAAATAATTTACATCAGAATCTTTTAATTCGTGCGCGATCTTCAACACCTGATCTTCTGTTTCTGCACTACAAGGCCCTGCTACTACGAGTGGGTGATCTAATCCTAAATCATCCAACCATGTTCTTAATTCTTTTGTATTCTTCATTTTTACTGTTGCCCTGTTCAGGCCATTTTAATTGTTTTTAGTTTATTGTTTTATTCTTTACGAGACTTTTATTCCGTTTAAAATATTTTTAATGTGATTTGTATTCTCCATTTCATCAAAGACTTTATCAAATTTATCTTCTTGCATCAACGTTTTAAACGCTTGTAAATTCCCTATATATTCTTCTAAAGTCTCTATAACATTCGCTTTGTTTTGCTCAAAAATGGGTGTCCACATGGCTGGTGAACTTTTTGCCAAACGCACGGTCGATTCAAATCCACTTCCTGCCATATCAAAAATGTCGCGTTCGTTCTTCTCTTTTTCAATCACTGTTTTCCCTAACATAAAAGAACTGATGTGCGATAAATGCGATACATACGCAATGTGTTTGTCATGCGAAACGGCATCCATATATCGAATTCTCATCCCTAATTTTGAAAAAATATCCAGCGCTTTCTCTTGCAACTTAAATGCTGTTTTCTCTACCTCACAGATAATGTTGGTCTTTTCTTTGAACAAACCTTTCAAAGCTGCCTTCGGTCCAGAAAACTCTGTTCCCGCAATAGGGTGTGTCGCTAAAAAGTTACGTCGTTTTGGGTGCTCTTTTACAACCTCGCAAACACGTTCTTTGGTTGATCCTACATCAATCACCAACGCCTGGTCATTCACAGCATTCAATACAATTGGCAACACAGATAAAGTGGTATCTACAGGAATCGTTACAAAAACAATATCTGCTTTCGATAAATCCTCAAAAGTGGCTTCTTCATGAATAACGCCTAACTCTTTTGCTTCTTTGAGATGCGATGGATTTCTATCAATTCCATAGAGGATTGCTTCAGGGTATTTTTGCTGAATATCCAATGCAAAGCTTCCGCCAATTAATCCCGTCCCTATGATAAATATGTTCATGTTTAATTATGAATTACGAATTTTAAATGATGAATTTGATCAATCAAAATCTATTCTTTCTTCTTGTCTCTTGTCTCTTTTAGACTTCTCGACTTACTCTGTAAGCTAACTACCATTTTATATGACACTTCGAGAACCTCAGTGTCCGAATTCATCTGGTGGCTGAGCCTGTCGAAGCCTAACTATAATCTTGAATCTTCGAGATTCTATCGTCTTTAAAAAAGAAAATACTTTTCCCTGAAATATTCATTACCTGACCTTTCTTCATCTTCTCACCTATATCAACTTTCAATGTTGCAGAATAATTCATAATAGCTACGGAATGGTCTTCTTGGTGATCAAAACTTAAAACATCTTTTTTTCTTTTTGAAAACATCTCAACACCTTTCTGTGCTTTCTTTTTAAAGGATTTAATCCCCTCTAACTTCATTGTCAATTCGTCCTTTACATAATTTTCAAAAACAATTTTAGAATGTAGAGGTGACAACATTTTTTTCATATTAAAATCGTTGTACCCTTTTACATAAATGTTAATTAATTCTTCTTGTCTTTTCATTTTTCTTTTATTTAGGAACTAGTACTTAGTTTTTAGTGCCTAGTCTCTTTATTCTTTCAACTTTAGCCCTTAGCCTTTAGCCATTAGCCTATCATACACCTCTTCAATCTTCTCCTCAGATACACACAACGAAAATCTTATGTATCCTTCTCCTTGACTTCCAAAAATGGTTCCTGGCGCTATAAAAACATTTTTATTGTACAACAATTCATCCACCATTCCTTCAGCTGTTTTTCCTTGTGGCAATTTTGCCCATACAAACATTCCTGATGCTTTTTTATCATAGCTACAGCCTAACTTATCTGCTATTTTCCAGATCCGTACTCTTCTCTTTTGATAGATCTCGTTCATTTGCAGAAACCATTCAGAGCTCATTTTTAAAGCTACAATTGCTCCTTTCTGAATTCCGAAAAACATTCCCGAATCCATTTGTGTTTTTACTTTCATCACTTCGTCTAATAAAGAAGAGGTTCCTAACAACATTCCTACACGCCATCCTGCCATATTAAACGACTTGCTTAGAGAGTTCAATTCCATTGCAGTCTCTTTGGCTCCTTCTACTGAAAGAATACTTTGCGGATTCTCATTCAACACAAAACTATACGGATTGTCATTTACAATGAGAATATGATGCTTCTTTCCAAAAGCAATCAGTTTTTCAAACACCGCTTTGCTTCCTTTTGCTCCCGTTGGCATGTGCGGATAATTTACCCACATGATTTTCACTTTGCTTAAATCTTTTTGCTCCAAAGCTTCAAAATCAGGTTCCCAATTGTTCTCGTCACTCAATTCATAATATTCAGGAATCGCTTCCACCAAATTGGTTACCGAAGTATAGGTTGGATATCCTGGATTCGGAATTAACACATGATCTCCTTTGTTTAAAAACGCCATAGAGATGTGCAAAATTCCTTCTTTGCTTCCCATCAATGGAATGATCTCGTTTTCTGGATTTACAGCAACGTTATAGTTCCTTTGATAAAAATTAGCCACTGCGTCTCTAAACGCTGGCAATCCTTGATAACTTTGATATTTATGCGCTCCTCCTTCTGTTACTGCTTGTTGCATGGCAGTAATCACCTCTTGTGGAGGTTGCAAATCTGGGCTTCCAATTCCCATATTAATAATGGGTTTTCCTTGTGCCGCAAGTCCACGTACTTCTTTCAACTTTTTGGAGAAGTAATATTCTTTGATATGTTCTAATCGTTCTGCGGGTTTCATGTTCTTTATCCTGTTGGTTTCCTTCTTCACACTGCTGCTTTACCTAAGCTCGCTGTGCGAGGCGAGCGTTGTTGTATTCACCTAATACTTTAAATTCTAGCGCCATGATTTCAATAATCGCTTTTGCTTTTTCATAATCTTTATAATCATCAAAGGTAACATCTACAAAAAAAGCATATTTCCAAGGCGTTTCAATTTTTGGTAACGACTGAATCTTCGTCATGTTCAATTGACAATCGCTCATTACGTTTAACATCGCCGCCAAGCTTCCACGTTTATGATCCAATTCGAATTTTAAAGAAGCTTTATTTTCTTTTCTCTCTTCTCTTTTCTCTTTTCTCTTTTCTCTTTTTTGAACAATCACAAATCGTGTTGCATTGTTCTTAATGGTCTGAATTTCATCTTCCACAACTTCAAGCTGAAAAATATCCGCAGCTATTTTCGGAGCAATGGCAGCAACATGTTTTAATTGTTGTTCAGAGATTCGTTTCGCAACATCGGCGGTATCTACATCTTCTACTAGCTTTATATGTGGATGCTGTTTAAAAAACTCTTTACACTGTAGCAAAGCCATCGGATGTGAATACACTTCTTGAATGTCTTCTAATGTCTGATTTGGCAATGCCATCAAATGATGGTGAATCCCTAAATAGTACTCTCCAACAATGCTTAGATTATGCTGATCAATCAATGCGTAATTAGGAATGATCGATCCTGCAATAGTATTCTCCAATGCCATGATGCCTACACCACAATCTTCAGTGGTAATACAATTCACCAATGCATCAAAAGACAGACATTCTTTAATGGCTGCTTTACCGCCAAAATAGTTCTGAGCAACGATATAATGGTTGGAACCTTCAATTCCTTGAATGGCTATTTTATTTACAGTGTTCATTTATTAATTTCAGCGTTCGTTATTCAATATTCTTTATTCGATATTCATTCGTTATTCATTTTTACAAAAACTCTTACTTCAAAAGCAAAAAAAAAGTCTCGATAGGATCGAGACTTTTTTGTTATATGTTTTGTTTACATACTATCTACAAAGTCTCACCTCTTACTAAAAAAGTAAAAGTAAAAATAGAAACCTTGCCAAGCGCGTTGTAAATTCATTGTCTTTGTGTTACGCGACAAATCTAAGTATTAAATTGATATAAACAAATATTCGATTGTTGATTTTAAAATAATTATCAATTTAGTAAAATTGAAGGGTCAATTTTGAGATTTCTCTAATCATCTCAAGTACAAAATGTATCATGACCCCGACCACTACTATCTTCTAAAAATAAACTCTCCCCCGAATACTGATTACTGTGTGATTAAATTGTACTGTGCTATTTCAGCATCAGTCATCCAATGAATAGAGCTTGCAGGAGCTGCATTGATTGTGAAATAATAGAACGCTTCTGACTGTTGCTGTGTAAATCCAACAGAAACATAATAATTAATATAAGGCAAATGATTTGCATGCCCTACTGGAAAATCTGTGGCAGTAGATCCGCCTCCAGCCCAAGAGTGAACACCAATTCTAGTATTATTCCCTTTGGTTCTTTGTCTTCCTGCTATGAAAAAATCAACCCCTCCAGAGGCAATTTCTCCATTATCCATTAAATGAATATTCATTCCTTTTTGATGCACTTTTGCAGAGACCTGTAGGTTTACATTATCATCTGAAGAACCATCACAATTTTTAATGTTTATTTTATTGATATTAGGATAAACTTCTGCTAGTCTATTGAAGTTAACTAATGACGAACTGTTGATGGTTCCGTCCATTTCGATGGTTGTATCATCACTCAAAACTTTAAAAATACCAAACTGTCTTTCTGAGGTTTGATTTAAATCGTCATCATTAGTACTACAGCTCATAAAAATTGTTGCAACTAAAACTGTCATCAAGGTTAAAATTCTCTTTTTTCTCATGTCTTTAAAATTTAAAAATTAATATTCTTCCTGATACCAAAAAAAGCACGTACTCCAGTAACCCCTTTTTTAAGGTAATTACTGAAGTATGCGCTTTATGCCCAAAACTTTTTAACATCATACACCCAATTTCTTCTTCAGTGTTGGAATATGACTTCTTTTAAAAAGTTCATTTGATATAGTAACAGGGAATTCTAAAAATACCCTACCTAAAAAGCAAAAAAATATTATGAAATCTTTTTGATACCTCTAAAGTAAATCGTGATTTTTCATATTTGACTTAATGGTATTTAAAACTGCTTTTGCTAATTTTCCTCTTAAAATGAGTCGATTTCCAATTCCTAAAAAGAAACGTGTCCCCCAATTATAATCACTCAGGTTCATGATAATTTTCCCACATCGTCTTTTCAAGGCTCTCTTAAATCGATTTACATCTGCCTCTTTACGTTTTGGCCAAATATCACCGTTTTCAAATTCTGGCATGTACATCTTATCCTTTTTCTCTGTGAAAATTGGAATAATTTGCCTTCTACCATTAGTGGAAAGATGTTTTGTAGGATCAACATTTTCATAGCCTTCTTTAAATATTGGATTTGTAGTGTTCGCATCTACAGTAAAATATTCTCTTAAAAAATGTTCACAGTTAGCCCTTCCTAAAAAGAAATCGTGCACCCTAAACTCTTTATGGATAAATCCACCAAACCCTCCCATAAATCCGCAAGCGATCGCTTTTTCTCCTTCAATCTTTACATCGTTTTTATAACGAACAGGAGCAATTTGATACTGACTAACATCTTCTGGCTTGTATGTTTTTTCTATTATTTCTGGCTTAGACCTTAAGTGCCCAAGCATCGCCGATAGTGTCTTTCCTATAATGGATGTCATTCCATCCGTTTTAATATCAAATCCAGTTGCATAGCTAGGAAAAGGATCTATCATTAATGCAGTTCCTCCAAAAGAGTTTTCATCTGAATCAATCCCATTAATAAGGCTCTTTACTCGTTCAAATGGTTCGTTATTCAATGTACCTCCATCTACAATTAATGCTTCATAAGGATCATTTTCAAGCGGGAACTTTTCTAACAAAGGTTTGTTCCAAGAAAGCTGTTCTACGTACTCCTTTTTTCTTGTAATTTTCCTTGATCTTAAACCTACCGGGAACGCACCAGTAGCCATAGCAGCATCTAGCGCTATATTTGTATTTACATTTTGAAAGAAGTCAAGAGGGATCCACCCATCATTATTATATTGGTTCTCTATCTTATTCAGTATAAAAGTGGCATAATCTGCATGATGAGATAGATAGTAATCATTATCACTCATTTCACCTTCAAATTCGGTATTGTACTTAAATCCTTCTAAATTTGTAAGCGTTGTGAAAATCTTAATATTTTCTTCTATATATTTTCTTTTTACAAATTCTGATGAATTCACTTTTAGCGATTTTTTTCCAACCTCATCAATAAATTGTGAATTTAAAAGTGAATATATTTTTCCTTTTTCGATATCATCGTTTTTGAGTAATAGTGGGAACATATCCTCGGCTATTAAATCTACCCATGCATGGTAAAATTTATTTTCAGGGTGTTCTTTTAATAGATTATTTGAATCTATTTCTTTTACAGGAACAATAGAATTATTGAGTGCTGATGCTGCAATAATTCCTGTCATACCACCTGCTGAAGCACCTCCAATAGCTTTCATAATTACTTCATGTGTAGGCACATCAGATTGCCCTCTTCTCTGTTCCCATGCATCCAATGCTTCTATAAGATAATCCATTACACCTGCGGTGTATGCTCCAGCTGAAACGGCTCCTGCCATACAAATTCCTAGTTCAAAAGGTTTAGCGCTCATTTTATTGTGGTTTTAATTTATACTATGTCTAGATAATTTTACAAAAAACCATTGAGATAACGATGCGGTTTTCCGCAGTCTAAAATGCGTATTTACGCACTTAAAGAAGTAAGAATTTCTAAAGATCTAAAGACTGAGCTATTGAAATACGAAAACAATATTAGCTCTTTAGCACAGAACTGTCTGCAAAGAATCCAGATTGAATCCATGTTTCTTTCCAAATGGTCCAAAAGGATTGAAGCGTTTCTTCTTCTTGTGAAAATTTTTCTTTGATAAAATCCAAGGCATCGCGAACGCTATTGCCTAATTGTAGTTGTTTCAGTAAATGGTATTGTGGCGATTGCAGATCGAATAAGGCAATTCGGTAATTATGACGTTGCCGTACAATGGCAGCATAGGTTTCTTGCAATGCTGGAAAATCGGGTTGTTCTCCATTGGTAAAGGCACTGTAAAATGGTCGGACTGGAAATCGGAATTCAAACAATTCCAACACAGATACCAAGCAGAGGTCTTCTTCTTTTGTTTCTAGGGTTGCTAATTCATATTTCGAAGTATCTTCTTGATCAAATAAGGTATTTACCGAGAATTCAAAGGTTGCCAGTTCAATCATGAAATCTGGCCAATCTTCTTTTACCTCCTCGTGAAGATCGGGGCGTGTTGCTGCTAAAAAATCGGCAAACTTCGCTCCTAAATCACTTAGGGTATAACTCGATGATGGATACATTTCTAAATACATATCGGCAAAGCCCACAAACAACTCTTCCCCCAAGGCATATTCCAATGCACTAAATACCTTCGACATACAGTCTCTCAATCGAGCAATGTAACTGTTCTGATAAATTGCCAAATGTTCGCGCGCTGATAAGCGTTTGGAATCACACACCACATCTTCAATAGAAGCTTCTGAAACTCCTGATTCTCTAGAAGAAGTTGCTCCAAACGGATCTAGCAATTGCTGCATCATCCATGGCTGAAAGTATGTTAAGGGTGCTACTGATTTCTTTTCCATGCTAATTTCCTTCGTGAATAAATTCGGGTTTTACCACATGAATTGGGTTGGAGATCGCTTGCGCAACCTCGGTAGGAGTCGCCTCCATATCAACACCTTTAAAAGTCCCTTCCATAAAGCTTTTTGCTTTTTGTAGTTCTGCATAATACACATCAAATGCTGGGATATTCCCATCCCATTCTAGCAAGGTAGAGACACCTCCTGTTTTCTGCCACGCCAAACGAAAGAGTTCCCACACTTGATCTGTGACATTGCTATCGTGGGTATCTACAATATAGTTCCCGCAATGTTGATGTCCCGCTAAGTGCATTTGCACCACATTTTCAAACGGAATTCCTTCCAAGTATTCAACGGGATTGAAATCGTTGTTAAAGGCCGATACAAAAACATTGTTGACATCCAAGAGCAAACCGCATCCTGTTTCTTCGGTCATGTATCGTAAAAAATCCCACTCTTTAATCGTAGAATGTTTAAACGAAGCATAGGTACTTGGATTCTCTATAACTAATGGTCGTTCTAAATAATCCTGAACTTTTTTAATCCGATCGCAGACATGCTTTAACGATTCTTCATTGAGCGGCACAGGAAGTAAATCATGAGAGTTCACAGATAGCACGCCCGTCCAACATAAATGATCGCTAATCCATACAGGATTGATCTTACCTGCCAGCGCTTTCAACTTCTTTAAGTAGTCAAAATTTAAAGGATCTGTACTTCCAATAGACATCGATACCCCGTGCATGACCACAGGGTATCGTTCTTTAATTTGTTGCAATACATGCATTGGACGCCCATGGGAATCCATAAAATTTTCAGAAATGACTTCAAACCAATCGACTTTAGGTTGCTCTTCCAATATATGATTGAAATGTTGGGTTCTTAAACCTAGCCCAAGTCCGAGGTTCGGAAGACCTAATCGTTGTTGTTTTTTCTGCATTCTTTAGATGGGAAATGTATTGGGTTCATTATACATTATTAGGGAAATTTTATTCTCGATACGCCCTGAAACAAGTTAAAGGCACTCGAATTGACAAATCCCCCATGTCTAAATCTGTTCTTGAAACGCCCTGAAACAAGTTCAGGACATTTGAACTGACATTTAGTTTTACTTTATCAATATAATAACTTGACAAATGAATTTAACTAATTGCAATCACAATTACCTAGTGTAGTCGGTAAATCTTCTTTGCTTTTCTCTTGAAACCTTTCTTGTCTTGTTTCTTGTTGTTCTGCTTTCACAATAGGATTAAAGGAAAACGAGCAATAACGTGCTCCACTTTGTCCACAAGATTCATATCCATTACGTGCTGCAGCAAATGCAGGCGTTGGTCCATACTCTTGTCCTTTTGGAACAGCTCCAACAGTCTTTCCTTGTTTCTTCATGCGCTCTTCAAAAAGCTTTCTTGCTAACAACCATACACTTTGCCCTTTGTTTGGTCCTTGTACGATAAAACGAGAAGAGATAATAGGCGATCCGCAACTTCCTTGGTAACGGCAGTCGTTTTCTCCTGGGTGACAAAATTCTTTGGTGGTTCCAAACAAACCACATCCACCTTGTCCTTTACATTCGTTTAAGACATGACATGGGTGACTTACTGTTGCACAATCTCCTTGTCCAGCACAGTCGTTCTGTCCTGAATATCCGTGACCTTTACAGGCGTTTAATCCCATACAGGTATGCAATTCCATTGGTGGGACTAATTGTTTTATTTTTGTTGATTCTGACATGTTTTTTGTTTTAAAGTTTACTAACGACTCCTTTTATTGCTTCGGAACTAATGGTTCATTGACCTTCACACTGTAATCCAATCCTACATCTGGTAATGACTCCAAATACGCTGTATCGGTAATCAACCATTCCCAAGATGGAGAAATTGATCCTAACTTTGTAGCCATGGCAACCATTTGCTCTTTTGGAGTGTTCTTTGTGTCTTTCGAGAAGTCATAAAATTCAAAGCCTAATGAACCTTGATACGCTCTACCGTCTTTCGTATACATTTCTTTATGAATTCCGTTTCCGAACTCACTCAACAGCCAGATCATCGATTTATGGATTCCGTACATAAATACGTTAAACTGTGTCGACTTGTCTGAGTGATAGCATGTTTCTACCATTAATATAATGTAGGTAAACATCGCATTTCCTAACTCAGCAATTAATTGTAACGCTTCATTGTTTGCGTAATCTGCTGCTTTTGCATTCGGAGCTTGGTCATACACAAAAAAGCTAAAGAAATCTCTGTCTATTCCGTGGCTTTTAAACTTATCTCCATAGTATCCTCCTAGACTATAGGCTTCCATAAATTTCGCAAAGTGCGACAATTCTTTTTTGTCTGGATCGTCATAATCTTCTGGACTGAATTCTACTTCTCCTTTGTCATTCACTGGCAAAGGAATTGGCATTCCATTTGTATCAAATCGCAACTTCGTTCCCCCTTGATGTCCTTCTCCCTGCTCAATGATTTCATTCATTGCATCAATAGCCGTCTCTTTGTTGACAACACCTAAAAGTCCTTTACTATCTTCATCACTGGTAAAATGTGGATTGTGATCGCGATCGTAATACACGGTGTTGATAGAGTTCTGTGAATAGAACGGTTGATCTGGTAATAACTGTGGTCTCTCTATATCAAACCTCCCTGTGTATTTATTCTGAACATAGTCGATAATCATATCGTAAAACTCTCCAATGCTCGTATACTTAATCACTTTTAATTTTTCTGGAGTTCCCTCTGTAAACGGATTTGGGCTTTCAATTTGCAAGAACGTTTTCAGTTGGTTCATGGAAAGCTTTGCCAAGTTGATTGGAAACTCTGGTTCATGTCCGTCTAACTGTGTAGGAAAACTCAATGTAGAAGCGATATCAACCAATGGTGGTGGACCAATCATGGCTTGATTTACATTACTAGACAATGAAAGGTGTAACATCTCTTCAATAACAACGCTCATCACTAAGGCAGCTGTTTTGTTAGCGTATACTTGTATGTCTATGGTTAACTCTTGTGCGATTGCCTCTGCTTCTGTAGCATCTAGGCTTTTAGGCAATGCTGCTAATACGTTGTTATATACATCTTCTTGAGATGGATTCCGATTGATGGAATAATACGTTGATAAATAGGTAGGAATGGTGGCCAATTCTAAGGCGATTGCCTGTACCATTGCTTCCGCAAAATTTTCATCGTTTACCACCTGTTTAGGGATGGTAAATAGTTTTTTGATTGATTGAGTATCTTGCATAAATTGTTCGGTTTACGGTTTATAAATTCTCATTCTATAAAGGGCATAAAATGAGTTCCTGTAAAGCTATTTAATTGCAAGCAGAAGGGAAATAGGTATAAATACTTGTTTTACGGGATTCCTTATTGGGGATTCTCTTTAAACCAACCTGTTAAAGAGATTTCTACATTGAAAAGAGGGTTCCCTCATCTACATACGTTGTTTTTTTATTACATTTATGCTGTCCTCAAAAAATAGCTCCTAACTAAAAAAGAACTATTCACGAATGCCTCTATTTCAAAAATCTGTTTTAAATAAGTTTTTAAAACAACAAAGTACTGATGTAGTTTCGAAAGCTTATAAAAAGTTTACGAAATACTTTCACAATCCTATCATTCAACAAAACATTCGTGAAATCAAAGAAGAAGGTTTCCAACAAAAGTTCTTGATGGAGCTTTTTGTGAATGTCTTCGGATATGTTATCAATCCCGATCCTAATTACAATCTAACGACGGAGTTTAAAAACGAGAAAGGTGCTAAAAAAGCAGACGGCGCTATATTGGTTGATGGAAAAGCATTGGCAGTTATTGAATTAAAGGGAACGAAAACCAAAGATTTAGAAAAAGTTCGCCAGCAAGCGTTCGATTATAAAGCCAATCAATCTGATTGTGTCTATGTGATTACTTCCAATTTTGAAAAGTTACGATTCTATATTAATAATGCTGTAGAATTTGAAGAGTTTGATTTGTTTACATTGACAGAACAACAATTCTCTTTGCTATACCTATGTATTACAAAAGACAATTTACTCAACAATGTTCCTTTAAAAATTAAAGAAGCTTCTATACAGGAAGAAGAAAAAATCACCAAAAAGTTTTATTCTGATTACTCCTTATTTAAACGTGAGTTATTTCGTGATTTGGTAAAGCTCAACATGAAAAATGATGTGTTTAGAGCAGAATTAAATAGAGAAGATGCTGAACAAGTAAGCAAGAAAATAAAATTAGCCTTATTTAAAAAGTCTCAGAAATTGATTGATCGTTTCTTATTTATCTTTTTTGCTGAAGACAGTACGTTACTACCAAGTAATTCTACCAAACAGATTTTAGACAAATGGAAAGACGACAATGATTTTGGCGATGAAAGACCTCTCTATAACTTATTCAAGCAGTATTTTAAATTCTTAGATACTGGTAGGAAAGGGACTGAACGTAGAGCTGAAATTTTTGCTTATAATGGCGGCTTATTTAAACCTGATCCTATATTAGACAGTTTATTAATTGACAATGACTTATTGTACAAGCACACGAATACTTTGCAAGGCTACGATTTTGAAAGTCAGGTTGACGTTAATATTCTGGGACACATTTTTGAAAACTCTTTGAATGAGATTGAAAGTGTAAATGCAGAGATTGAAGGTGGTGACTTTGACAAACAAAAAAGCAAACGAAAAAAAGATGGTGTGTTTTATACACCTAAGTACATTACCAAATACATTGTTGACAATACGGTAGGTAAACTCTGTGAAGAAAAGAAAGCAACATTAAAACTAAAAGAAGAAGATTTTCACCCAAAACGCAAAAAAGAAACTAAGAAGAAATTACTGACACTATTAGAAAACTATAGAGAATGGTTGTTACAATTGACCATTTGTGACCCTGCTTGTGGCTCTGGCGCATTCTTAAACCAAGCCTTAGATTTCTTAATTAAAGAACATCAATACATAGACGAACTGCAAACCAAACTGTTGGGTGGAGGTTTTGTATTTCCAAACATTGAAAACACCATATTAGAAAACAATATTTACGGAGTTGATATTAATGAAGAATCAGTAGAAATTGCTAAACTGTCCTTATGGTTACGTACTGCACAACCGAGACGAAAGCTGAATAATTTAAGTAGCAATATTAAATGTGGAAATTCCTTAATTGATAGCAAAGCGGTAGCAGGCGATAAAGCTTTTCACTGGGAAGAAGAATTCCCTCAAGTCTTTGCCAAAGGTGGCTTTGATGTAATCATTGGAAATCCACCTTATGTAAGACAAGAACTATTTAAAGAAATAAAACCTTACTTAGAGAGTAAATACAAATGTTACAATAGTATAGCTGATTTATACACTTATTTTATTGAGAAAGGCATCAACTTAATGAATAATAAGGGCTTATTCTCATTTATTCTACCAAATAAGTTTTTAAAGGCTAGTTATGGAAAACAAATTAGATCAGTAATAAAGAGTGAAGCTAATTTAGAGTTATTACTAGATTTTGATGATTTTCCTGTATTTGCGGATGCAACTACTTATCCAATTATTTACGTATTAAATAAGAAAAGAGATTATAAAGCAAAAACGTTTTTATATTCTGAAATAAATAAAAGAGACAATATTATTGATCCTATTAACACTTTAGAAGTAAAAAAATATAACGTTAATTATTCATCTCTTAAAGATGATAATTGGATTTTTATCGATGAAAAAATAAATAGTGTAATTAAAAAAATAAACCAAGGCTCAATTAGTTTAAAAGAGTTTGTTGATAATAAAATCTTTAGAGGTGTTTCCACTGGTTGTAATGAAGTATTTATAATAAATCAAAAAATTAAAGATAGACTTGGAAATTCGAATAATATTGTAAAAATATTAATGGGTAAAGAAGTAAAGAGGAATACTGTTGATTTTCAAAGCATTTATTTATTATTTCTTCCTTGGGACTATGATTTAGAATCTAATGAAAATATTAAAGAGTATTTGTTAGAAAATAAATCAAAGTTAGAAAAGAGACCTGAAGTTAAACAAGGAAGATTTAACTGGTGGTGCTTAAGTCGTTATGGAAGTAAGAATTCACACCTGTTAACCGAACCAAAAATAATATACCCTAGAATTAATAATCAATCTAATTTTTTTATTGATTCAAAAGGAGAGTTTTCTTTGTCTGATAATAACTTTTTTATTAGTTCAGATAAGAAAGAATTATTAGCAATCTTAAATTCAAGTTTAATCTTTTTCTTTTTAAAGAACATAAGTTCAACGTTACAAGGTGGTTACTATGATTTCAGAAGACCATTCATTGAAAAAATCCCTATTAAGGTTCCTAATAAAAACAATCAAACTAACTTAGTTGAAAAGGCAGATAAAAACTTATCCTTAAACAATGATTATCAATTAAGAATATCAACATTCCAAAAATATTTTAAATCTCTATTCTCTTTTGAAAAACTAACTAAAAAACTCCAAAATTGGCATGACTTATCTTTTAAAGAATTTATAGTAGAATTAAACAAAGCTATTAAAAAGGAAGGTGGAGAAAAGTTATCAAAGTTACAAGAGCTAGAATGGATGGATGTTTTTGAAACCAAAAAAGCTGAGGCGCAAGCACTCAAAGCTGAGATCGATAAAACAGATAAAGAAATAGATGCTATGGTGTATGAGTTGTATGGGCTAACGGAAGAGGAAATCTCAATAGTTGAAAATAGTTAATAAGTAAAGATGATCTATTCGGTTATAAAAGGAAAAAGTATTCAAGTTCTTTCTACTATTAAAACTTGGGCAAAAGAAAGAGAGTTATTTCTTTTAAGCATAATTATTTTTGCTATACTAGTCACTACACCTTTAGCAGAAAAAATTGCATTTATACCTGATTACTTGAACCTATCACAAGTAAAATCTAAAGATTACTTTGGTTTAATTATAGGAGCTATTGCATCTATTTTTGGTATTCTGATGGCTGTTATTTTATTAACAGTAGAATTTTTTAAAGAAAAGTTAGACAAAAACAAACACACAAATCCACTAGATAACAAACTAATTAGAAACTCAATTTACAATTCTATTAACCTTATTGGCTTATCTTTTATTTCTTACATTTTATTTGATGATTTTAACATTTCAAAAAATCTTACTATTGGATATTTTTTAGGAATAATATTTATTGCCTATATATATTCTGTTTACCCTGTATTAAGAAAAATAATTAATAATAGTAGTCAGATAAAAAACAACATTGAACTAACCAATATTTTAGATTTAAACTCATTTAAAATTGCTTCAAGACCTAGAGTTCATAAAAATAATGAAACCAACGAAACTTTAAAGACATTAAAGAAACAGTTAGATTTATATATATTATCTAATAACGTTTCTGCTTATGAGAAAATTAATAGCAATATTTTATCTAAAGGGTTACAATTAATTTCTAACGGGCAAAATAATTATAATTGTGGTATCGTCATAGACGGTTTAATCTGGTTGTGGCGTCAGAACTTGAAAGTTGCAATTAGAGTTAATGATGACCATTACTTTGAGTTGATTTGGATTTATATAAAAGAAATTTACACTCATTTTGCCAATCAAAAAACGCCTCTTTCTAATTTAGAAGAATTAAATTACTTCATAGAGTTTGATTTATTGAAACTGCACATAAAACTTAATAACTCAACTCCTTTATCTACCGCGTTAGATTGTGTTGAGGTTTCATTTATAGAGAATCTTAAAAAGAATTGCCCAAGGCAAGAAGATTTAGTAGACTTAATTCATGCCTACGAAGGTGGAGACCTTGAATACATGCATGATTATACACCTGCTGCTCAATGGAGAAATCTTAAAGATCTTTTACACTATATAGCAGGAATACAGGAGAGTGCTATAAAGTTAGATGATAAAGATATTTTTGAAGAAAGCAGTAGACGAATTGAAACTATTTGCACTAAATTAAATTTTCATATGATTTCTCTAGGTTCTTATCAAAAAGGCAACCTTACATGGCAAATACTTTCGCATTCTTTCAACAATAGCCATAAAGCTCTAAAAAGTGAAATGTATGAGAATACAAAAGACTGTTTAAGAGTTCCCCAACATTTGATGAAACGATTAATAGAAGATGGAGATCTAAATAATAAAGATATTAGAATAATTATAAGAACTCTTGCTGATAACATAGTTCTAGCTTATAAAGATGATAAGCTTTTTACAAATGCTCACTTTGGTACATTGAGAGAATTTAGTCTTATAGGAATTAACTGTTTAAAATCTTACAAAAAAGATAAAACAGCAAAGCAAATAGTAAAATATATAATTAAAGTTTTAATACATTTAAAAGATTTCGCTGAGAAAGATTTATCATCAATAAACCCTAATGACTATTTAGCAATTAAAAAGAGAATAAAACATTTCGCTGATGTTGCTAAAAAGTTAGATGATTTTAAAGAAGATGAAAAGCCAATAAAAAAATGGATTGAGGTCTATAATGATTTTAAAAATGTAGTAGAAGAAGTCGATTTTGGTATTGTAAAATGGAAAGTTGATTAATAATATAAAAAGAAAAAGTAGCACTTATGATTATTCAAAAATCTGATATCCCCGACTTTCAGAGCATTATGCTTCCTATGCTTGAATTACTAGCAAACGAACAACCTAAATCTTTGAATGATGTTATGGGATTACTCTCAAATCATTTTAACCTAACTCCAGAGCATTTAAAAATTAAAGTTCCTAGTGGACAAATAGGTTTGTTTCGTAATCGCGTTGGATGGACCCGTAGTTATTTAAAAAAAGCTGGACTCATTACCTATCCAGATAGAGGAATATATCAAATAACAGAAGCAGGAAAGAATTTTCTAGAGACTAATCCTAGCCAGTTAAGAATGAAAGAATTAGAGCAATTCCCTAAATATCAAGAATGGAGAAAGACATTTAGCGAATCTAATTCAAAACCTAAAGAAAGTTCACATCAAGATGAACAAACACCTGAAGAAGTTTTAGCTGCTACAGTTTCAGAATTAAAAAAAGAACTAGCTACTGAGCTTCTAGATAAACTAAAAGAAAACTCATTTTTATATTTTGAGAATTTTGTTATCAAGTTGCTTCAAAAAATGGGATATGGTGAATTTAGAGAAGAATCTTCTTTACACACAGGAAAATCAGGTGATGATGGTATTGATGGCATTATATCACAGGACAGGTTAGGTCTTGAGAATGTTTACATTCAGGCCAAACGATTCACTAGTAATTCTGTTGGATCTCCAGAAATTAGAAATTTCATCGGATCTCTTGCCTTGCAAGGCGTAAACAAGGGAGTGTTTTTAACAACAAGTAGATTTTCCTCAAGTGCAATAAAAACTGCACAAGACAGTAAGCAACAAAAAATTGTACTAATTGATGGAAAAGAACTTACAGAACTTGCCATTGAATATAATTTAGGTGTACAGATTTCAGAAACTATTGAAATCAAAAAAATTGATTTAGATTATTTTGAGGAATAAAATCATGAGTTATGAACGGATTTTCTGATGATCATATTTTAAGGCTCTTTAAAACAAGAATACACTCATTCAAACATATCACTTATGATGGTGAACAATGGACATATGAGTTATTGGAGGCTTATCATCAATATTTTTCACGTTTTTTAAAACTCAACGGAAACAAACTTGATAACGTTGTATTTCCAAAATTAGAAACCTCATTTTTTTCTCAAGATATATTTAATTCTGTCTCAGGAGAACTCATTTTTTCCAATTGTCTTTTTCTAGATGGTGCTTATTTTCAAGGCTTAACAATTGAAAACATCCAATTTGAAAACTGTATGTTTGAAGGTTCATTATCTTTTGATGCCTGTGAAATAACTAAAATAGAAATAAAATCATCAATTTTCAGTGAGTATTTATCTGTTTTTGGGAGATCAACTATCAAATCATTATCAATAGATTATTGTAAAGTATTTGGTTCTATAAGCTTTAAAGGAACTTATTTTGAAGAAAAATTTAACCTAAGTAATACTTCAATTGCTAATTCTATATCTTTTGAGAAGACGAAATTCATAACTGAAGAAGAAAGCTTAATTACTGGTATTCGAGATTTAGATCTTGAAAAAATGGATTATGAATGGTTTTCAAAAATTAAAGAGATTGAAAATCAGTATAGATACATAAAAGAAAAACGCAATAATACTATTTTCGATTTCGCATATTCGATTAAAAAAGAAGATCTTTTAACTTTCATTTTCAAGTCACCAAGCTTTACAGATGAAGAGAAAATTGAATATGAAGAGAAAGTAGGTTATTATTTAAATCCGCCTTTAAAAACCCACAAACCTGTTATCTCTTTTGAAAACACTATTGTTATAAAACCTCTTACCTTTTACTGGCTTAACTTAGAAAATTTTTCTTTTCCAGGTTCTAGTATTGAAGAAATTATCTTTTCAAATTGTGACTGGAATATAAAAAACAGGTTAATCCTTGGTAATGAAAAACATATAGAAATAGAAAATCAGTATCGACAACTAAAGAGAATATTTACTAAAAAGCAAGATTGGGAAATGTCTGGTCTAGCCTATATTAGTGAAATGGAGATGCGTAAGAAAAGATTAGGTTATGAAGTTGATGATGGGAAAAGGTATTTGAGTAAAGATGCATTAGAGTATTTGATATATTCTTTTTATAGTTTTTTTGGCGGTTACACACAAAATTTTGCAAGACCTCTATTCTTTTTTTTACTATTTACATTTATTCTATTTCCTTCGATTTATTTTTTATCTGAACCTAATTCAAGTGAGGTTTTTAATTTACTAGAATCATTTGAAAAAAGTATTTCCAATGCATTTCCTTTTATAGAGTCTGAATATCAAACCGAGAACTGGTGGTTAAAAACTTTACAGATTATATTTAGTTCTACATTATTAGCTTTTATAATACTTGGATTAAGAAAGAGATTTAAACAGTAGAACTCTCTCTCAAAAATCGTCATCACCGCCTTGCCAAAACTCATCATCGTCTACATAGTCTGTATTCATGTCGTTTTGATTCTCTTCATATCCTAAGAGTTTCATCAATAACCACACAAAGAGAATAGCGCCTATAATGAGCCCTCCGTAAAAGATTAAATCATCTAGGGATTGATTAAAAAATAGCGCAATTTTCATTTTTATATTTTCTTTAACAAGTTCATAAACAATTTTTTAGGAGAGCTTCTAATTAGAAAAGAAATACTTCGTCATTCTTTTATCTCCGTGTTTAGATAACATCGCATTATCCACCGCCCACCTTAAATCTCGGCTCGCTGTAGCTTGGCTAATTTCTTTAAAGTTTTGCAAATACTCTTTTCGGCTAAATTCATTCTTTCCGATGAGTACTTTATAAAGTTCTATTCTATCTTGTGGAGTGAGCGTTCTATTTTGTGTTTTCAGAAGGTTTTCTAATGCCTGGAGTAACATCCTCAACATAAATTCAATAAACGGCGTAGAATGTCCTAGCTTATCAGACATTCCTAATGTCTTGTAATATTCCTGTTGGTTTTCTTTGATCAAACTTTCAACTGGCAGGTATTCAAATACAGGATATTGTTGTCGTAAGATTAACGTTTGCCATAATCTCCCCATTCTTCCGTTTCCATCTATAAATGGATGAATAAATTCAAATTCATAATGAAACACACAGCTTTTAATCAACAAGATATCTTTGTCTGTTTTAAGGTATTGAAACAGGTCATTCATTAAACCTTTCACCAACCTCCCACCTGGAGCAACATGCGCTATTTTAGCCCCTTTTACAATGCCTACATTTTTAGTTCGAAGTTTTCCTGCATCTTCAATAAGCCCTCTCATTAAAAGGCCATGAGCCTTTTCTAAGTCTTTTAATCTATTTGGATGAAAGGTGTTCAATTGCTCATATACTTTGATAGCGTTTTGTACTTCTATAATATCTTTTTTTGGAGCAATGACTCTTGTGTTATCCAGTAAAGCAGTAATTTGTTTTTCGGTGATCGTATTTCCTTCAATTTCTAAAGAGGATTGAATGGTTTTGATACGATTCTTTTTTCGTAATTCGGTTGGCGGCTTGTATAGATGTACTGCATTGATTTCTCCCAATCTCTCTGAAATTGAAGCAACTAATTGTAAGATCTCTTCCGTAATTTTATATGGAGGTTTCATTTTTCATAGTATCATATGATAGTATCACGAAGATACTATATTTTTTAAAATTTTATGATTTATGCTTGGAATTATAAAATATCCCTGATGTTTTTAGTCTTCTTTTATACTTTCTTTAACAAGTTCATACACAAGTTTTTTAGGAGAAGTATCTCTAAAGATTCAGATGTCTTAACAAACAAGGCATGAAAACAGAGTACTAACTAAATAAAATACAAGACCATGAAAAGTAACAAATTAAAAATAACCACAAGCATTATAGCATTCTTATTATGTGTAAATGTATATGCGCAAAGACAAGGCGGTAGACAAAGTGGAGACCGACAAGGTATGAAACAACGAGGCGGTCAACCCGATGCAGAGATGATTCTAAAGAAATTAGACACCAACAACGATGGTGTTATTGATAAAGAAGAAGCGGCTAATGACGAACGAAAAGGGATCTCCGATCGCTTTGATGAGATAGACACCAATGAAGATAGTGTCATCAATCTAGCTGAATTGAAAGCTTCCTTAGAAGGCAGAAAGCGTAAAAAACCAAACGCTAAGAAAATCATCAAACAAATAGATGACAACGGAGATGGGAAATTAAATAAGCTAGAAGTGGCAGCAAAAGAAAACCGTATGATTTCTAAAAACTTTGATGCCATAGATGCTAATAACGACAATGAAATCGACCTAAAAGAATTAAGAACCTTTCTTGCTAAGAATGAAAAGAAACGAAGAAAGCGAAGAGGTTAGTGAATGATGAGTATTGAATAGCGAATATTGAATGTTGAATATCGAATAGCGAATATCGAATAGCGAATGATGAGGAACCTTTGAGTATTAAAAATATTCAAGGGTTTTATTTTTTGTTCCCAAAGCGTAACAAAAAAGGTTAAAGTGCTACAGATAAGAGTATTCAAGATTAAAACGTATTGGATACGTGTACCTCATGGGGAAGAATCTTATTCATGTAACAATCATTTTCTTTGGCGGCATCTTGTTGTTAGGAGGTGTTGCTAAAATTCAAAAAGTGATTCTCATTCTCTTTTCTGAAGAGGAATTCACGGTGAAGGTTGATTCCTTTGTTGCCTATCTACTCTTCAGTTTTCTAGGTTTTTACCTCGTTCGCTTGGGATATCGGAAGATGTACCCTTCAGAAGACGAAGATTCTATTGAAGATATTGGGATGAAGAAGTGATGAGAGGGGAAAAGGTAAAAGGTAAAAGAGTAAAGGGTAAAGGGTAAAGGGTAAAGCTAGAAACTAAAAACCTGAGACTTGAGATAAGAGACAGGAGGCAAGACTGTAAAAACTCCCCAGGATTTTCATACATTTAACACATGGGAAAGAAAATTATTTATGCACTCACCATGATTTTTGGAGTATTACTCTTACTGATGTTTATTCTTAGTATTCCAAAAACTATATCCGAACTTCTATCTAACCAAGACATTGCCTTTAAAATAGGATATGTATTTGGCAGCTTAGTATTCGTTATTCCTGGTTTTTTCTTAACTCGCTATGGGTATCGTAAATTAAACCCTTCAGCACCGAAAAGAAAAGAAACCATTGAAGATATTGGGGTGAAGAAGAGATGAGAGGGTTAAAGGTTAAGGGCTAAGGGCTAAGGGCTAAGGGTAAAAAAACAAAGACTTGTGACTAAATTATAAAAAAAGGCAACCTTTTTAAGATTACCTTTTTTTAGTTCAAGAATTGGGTTTAATTCTTTTTGCCTTCTTCTTGTTTATCACTTTCTGCAAACCTACGTCTTGACGTATTTACATGTAAAACTCCTCCTGCATCTTCGAATTCTTTTTCTAATGAAGGAATTTTATTATTGAACAAGTTATTTAAAGCTGCTACTTGTGCATCATAATCTCTTTTGGCAATGGCATATTGCTCTTTTTGAGTTCCGGTAACATCAACTTGTGCAGATCTCGTCGCAAAAGATGCAAATCCTAAACGCCCAGAAACAGTATTCTTCGCACCGAAACCACCAACAATTACTTTGCCAATAGCATCAACTTCTTTTTTAATGGCCGCTACCTTCGCATCCAAAACACTCGCTTCTACAGGAAGACTCGTCAAACCAGACTTTATACTGTTCAAGCGGCTATTCATATCTGTAATCTTTCCTCTTGCTGAAGCAACTTGAGCGTTTAGTTGATTCACTTTCTTGACAAAATCAAAGTTCGCAGCATAGTTTGGTGTTCCTAAGGCATTCGGCAGTGATTTCACAATAAACGACTGTGGTTCCACCAATCTCGTATACACACCTTTTACATTCTTATCGATCGCTACTTTGTACGTGCCAGGAGGTACTTTAGCACCTCTGTTTGTTAAGTAACTTAAATTCCAACTCAATGTACCATATCCAGCACGAAGAGGTGTCGTTAGTTTTCTCATGATGTTATTTGATGCGTCATAAATAGTAAACACTAAATTCGGTTTTTGCTCGGCTCTTTCTGCTCTCAATTCTTCTTCAGTAGGATACTGAATTTTACCATTCGCTTTCAACGCTTTCTTGTATGCTTTTACTCTTTTCTGTTTTAGCGTCTCATATCCTGTCTTGATATAGTATTCAAACTTCGCAGCAGGATTCGGGTTTGGCGCTCTATACGTCACCGCTCCTTGGTAGCTTAAATTTCTCGTTGGGAAATACAATAGTGCTTCGTTCACATCAAATAAATGTGCTTCTTTTTTCTCAACCTGCTCACTGATTTCACGCAAAGCTGAATAATTATCTAAGACATAAAATCCACGTCCAAAAGTAGCTACGACCAAATCGTTTTCTCTTTCTTGAATGGTTAAATCTTTTACTTGAATGGTTGGAATTCCTCTTTTCAATTGCACCCATTTTTCACCACCATCTATAGTTGTCCAAACACCAAACTCAGTTCCTATAAATAAGATGTTTGCGTTTTTAGGATCTTCTTGAATTACATAAACTGTTCCTGAAGGAAGGTTTGATGAAATTGATTTCCACGTTTTTCCTTTGTCTGTACTCTTAATTATATAAGGTGTAAAATCACTGCTGTTTTTACGTCCGTCAAAACAAGCATATACAACGTTCTCATTATGTCTAGAAGGCAGTACATGATTTACAAAAGTCATCTCAGGCACTCCTGGGAATTTGTCATACTTTGTCCAATTAGCACCATCATTTTCAGTTTTCCAAATCAGACCATCATCAGTTCCAACATATAAGAACCCTTTTTTGAAGCGAGATTCTTGTAATGAAAATATATTTCCAAATTTAGAGGTAGATAAGTTTTTCGCAACGGCTTCTGGAGGCCAAACTTTCCCCATCATCGGTAAAGTATTTTGATCGATTCCTCGCGTCATTTTTCCACTCACCTTTTTCCATGTACCACCCATATCGGTACTTTTTAATACATAGTTTCCACCAACATACAGAGTTTTAGAATCGAATGCACTAATCAAATAAGGTGTATTCCAGTTCCAGTTGTATTCTTCGTCTTCAGTAGGTTGTGGCTTGATGTAAATACTGTTTCCTGTAGAACGATCGTAGCGTTGTAAACCACAATATTGAGATTCACAATAGTGAATATCTGGATTGTTAGGATCTGGGATTGATAAATATCCATCACCTCCAATCGTGTGCGTCCAATCTGAATTTACAGTATATCGTTTGTTTGTTTGAGAAGGTCCATACCAAGAACCATTGTCTTGTGCACCTCCATAAATGTTATAGAAAGGATAGTCGTTATCTGTTCTTACATGGTAGTATTGTGTTAATGGCAAGTTGTTTTTAAACTGCCATGTTTTAGCTCCATCATACGTTTCGTAGAGTCCGCCGTCTGATCCCATCAAATAATGATTGGCATCTGTTGGATCGATCCATAAAGCGTGATTATCTACATGCTTGTCTCTTCCTTCTATATTCTCCCAAGTTTTTCCTCCGTCTTTTGTACGTCCAGCACGAGTATCCATTAGGATGACAACATCCGAATTATTCGGATCTGCATAAATTTCATTGTAATACTGTGGACTTCCAGCCACCTTGTTGCTTCTTTTCTCCCAGCTTTCTCCTTTGTCGTTCGAACGGTAAAATCCGCCTTTACTTCCAGGCAATTCGATCACCGCATATACAATATCAGGATTCGAAGGTGCAAGTGCCAAACCAATACGTCCGACATCACCTCCAGGCAATCCTTTCTTTAGTTTTGTCCATGTTGCTCCTGCATCTTCAGATTTATAGATCGCAGATTCTGGACCACCGTCAATTTTCGAATACACTCTTCGTTCGCGTTGATGCGAAGCTGCGTATAAAATATCAGGGTTTCTAGGATCCATTTCCATATCGGTAACTCCTGTATATTCACCTATTTCTAGGACACGTTTCCACGTTTTACCTCCGTCAATAGTTTTATACAATCCTCTTTCACCACCTGGCCCCCAAGCTTGTCCTTGTGCAGCAACATAGACCACATTACTATTTCTTGGGTCGATCATTATTTTTCCAATCTGAGAACTGGTTTTGAGTCCCATGTTGGTAAATGATTTTCCTCCATCGGTGGTTTTATAAACACCATCACCATAGGCTAAATTACGTTGTGTGTTGTTTTCTCCCGTGCCCACCCATACAACATTTGAATTGTTAGGGTCCATGGCAACACAACCAATAGAAAATACCTTTTGATTGTCGAAAATAGGTTTGAAGGTTGTTCCGTGATTTTCAGTTTTCCATAGTCCGCCCGAAGCAGCACCCACATAATATTCTGATGTGTTTTCTGGATTGACAGCCAAATCGGAGATACGACCTGAATAAGCAGCAGGTCCTACGCTACGAAATTTGAACATACTAAGCATTTTGCTAGAGAGTTCAAACTTTTTTTCTTTTTTGGATTTTGATTTACCTCTTTTTCTTTGCGCATTTGTTTCTACAGAAGTAGCCACAAATAGAATAGTAAGTATAAAGGCTAAAAGGCCTCCATTTTTTTTAATTCGGTACATAAGTTAGTTTGTTTAGAAAATCATATAAATGTAATTGTAATTTTTCTGAATGTATGAGTGTGTTAATTTTTTTAACAATTCTTTTGGTTTTTAAGAACTGTTTAAGAGTGAAGTAGCTTACTTTTTGTTTGAGAAGGAGTGTGTTGTGATTTTGTATTGAGAACTTGTCAAATACTTCTCGATACATTCTGAATGAATTCAGAACACTCGAAGTGACAGTTTACGTTGTCTTTGCGAAGTTTTGAAAAAACTGAAGCAATCTCTTCAATTCCTTTTGCTTTCTAGAACTTAACCTGGATTAACAAGCTACCCCAACGAGGAGTTACACAGAATTGTCAAAGTTTTTTTTATCTTAATAAGTTAGGAATAGAAACGGGATTGGCAAGCAGAGCTTGCCGCCCCTATTGGGCGGCCTTGCGAAAGCCAACCACTTTGTGGTTATGCTTTTTCTATTTAAAGTATTTACATGAATAAACTCTTGACATATTTTAAATAGAAAAAGCCTTCTCAAATTGAGAAGGCTTTCGCGGTCTGGACGGGACTCGAACCCGCGACCCCCTGCGTGACAGGCAGGTATTCTAACCAGCTGAACTACCAAACCGTTGCATGAATGCGGGTGCAAATATAAGTCAGTTTTTTAAATTTCCAAACAGAAACAGTAAAAATTAAATCATTTTTTGTCGACTTAAAAAATAGCTTGTCAATACTTGACTAAACCCTACTTGTATGTCTACAGGAACATAGTCTATCTTATATTGTAAGCATTTATTTTTCAGCTCTTTAAAATAAGAATCTACTAACTTTGTGTAGTGTTCTTGGATATTCTCGCTAAATAAATTCACCTCTTCTCCTGTTTCTACATCCACAAACTTTTTAGGAGCATTGTCGAAATCAAAATTAAATTCTGTTTTTCCATCAAACGTATGGAACAAAACCACCTCGTGTTTGTTGTATTTTAAATGACGTAATGCTTCAAACAACGCTTCTTGATCTGTGTTCGACTGCAACATGTCTGTAAACAGAAAAATCAAAGAACGCCTGTGAATCTTTTCAGCAATCTCATGTAAAAACTGATAGGTTTCGGTCGTAGCTTTTGAAGAACTCGTTAATAAATTTTCGAGTTGATGTAAAATCATCTTCCGATGGCGATCGCTTCCTTTCTCTGGAGCATAGTACTCATAGGTGTCGGAATAAATACTCAAGCCTACAGCATCCCGTTGTCGTTTTAATACTTCCATCAAAGAAGCCGCAGCCACAGCCGAGAATCCAATCTTGTTGAGGTTGTCTAACTGCTGTGTTTTTACCTCAGGATAATGCATCGAAGCAGAATTATCTACGATTAAATGGCATCGTAAATTGGTTTCTTCTTCGTACTTTTTTGTGTAGAGTTTTTCGGTTTTGGCAAAGAGCTTCCAATCAATGTGACGTGTACTTTCTCCTTTGTTATACAACTTATGCTCAGAGAACTCTACAGAGAATCCGTGAAACGGGCTCTTGTGCATTCCTGTAATAAAACCTTCCACTACTTGGCGCGCCAACAGTTCTAGGTTTTTAATTTCTGAGCCTTGTACTTGAGAAAGATCAATCATAGATACCGAAAATAGAAAAAGGTCTGGCGCTAGCCAAACCTTTTATCTTTCAATTTTGTTAATTCTGCCTAGGACAGATAAATCTGACTATAACGCAGCATCAATCTTTCCTGTATAGACATTCTTAGGAGCTACTCCTACTTGCTTATCTACAACTTCTCCATTTTTAAATAGTAATACTGTAGGAATGTTACGTACTCCATACTTCGCTGCAAACTCTTGATTTGCATCTACATCTACCTTTCCTACTACAGCTTTCCCATCGTATTCACCGTGAATTTCATCGATGATTGGTCCAACCATTCTACAAGGTCCACACCAAGCAGCCCAAAAGTCCACCAATACTGGCTTGTCTGATTGTAATACTACTTCATCAAAATTTGCATCTGTTATTTCTAATGCCATGATTTTATTTTTTTCTAATTAATTCAAATGTATGATACAAAAGTAATTAAATATTTCGCCTTTCCAAGTGCTAAAAAATTACTTTTCGCTATAAGTCTATCAAGGTTGTCTATCCTTACATAAAACAATGTACAATAAACAATGATCAGTGATAATTGTTCATTGATAACTGATCAATGATTAAAACACTTCTGAAGCTATCTGATGAATGTTCGAAGATTTCCCCATCGAATAGTAATGCAAAACAGGAACACCAAAATCAATTAACTCTTTACTTTGTTGAATACACCATTCTACACCAACCTGACGAACTTGTTTGTTATTATCACATTTTTCAATTGCACCTATTAAGTCCTGAGGTAAATCAATTTTAAAAACTTGTGGTAACAATTGCATATGTTTTGAAATTGCTATTGGTTTTATTCCTGGTATAATAGGAACCTCTATTCCCATTTTTCTTGCCTCTTCTACAAAAGTGAAATACTTTTGATTGTCAAAAAACATCTGAGTCACCACATAATCAGCACCCGCATCAACTTTTTCTTTCAATCGCTTTAAATCCGATTGCAAAGAAGGTGATTCCATATGCTTTTCAGGATACCCGGCAACACCAATACAGAAATCACTTTTATCATCCACTTCCAATACATCGTGTAAATATTGTCCTTGATTCAATTTCTGAATTTGCTCTACCAAACCTTTTGCATATTGATGTCCTCCCTTAGTAGCTTCAAAGTATGTTTGATGTTTCATAGCATCTCCACGCAGCGCCATTACATTGTTAATTCCTAGATAATGACAATCTACCAATAGATATTCTGTCTCCTCTTTTGTAAAACCTCCACACAAAACATGCGGAACCGTATCTACATTATACTTGTGTTTTATTGCTGCACAAATACCCACAGTTCCAGGTCTCATTCTGGTTATTTTTCTATCAAATAACCCCGATTTTTCTATATAAACATATTCCTCTCTTGAAGTAGTTACATCTATAAACGGGGGATTAAATTCCATTAATGGATCAATATTATTATAAAGATCTTGAATATTCTTCCCTTTTTTTGGCGGAATAATCTCAAATGAAAACAATGTTTTCTCTTTTGCTTTTTGAATGTGCTCTGTTACTTTCATATTTCCTTTTTTGTCATTGCGAATGAAATGACGCAATCTCATTAATCATAAAAAGATTACTTCGCTTTACTCGTAATGACATTTTATTTATTTATTTTGGCGTTCTCTATATCCTGATATATATCAGGACCTAGGTCGTGCTTTCCATTGTATCTTTTCTAATTGACAACTTCTCGACTGCACTTCGACAGGCTCAGTGTGACACGCTCGAAGAGACAATTAAAAAAGGATTAAATTTATCCTGAGCATAGTCGAAGGGTTTCAACCCCTGTCTGCCGACAGGCAGGACTAACGCATTTTTATTGATCTGCAATTGTTGGATGCAACCACTTCCTTGCTTTTTCTAATTTGATTCCTTTTCTATTGGCAAAATCTCGTACCTGATCATCTGTAATTTTCCCAAGTCCGAAGTATTTCGATTCTTCATTGGCAAAATAATATCCAGAAACTGCTGCTGCTGGCCACATAGCCATACTTTCTGTGAGCTTTACTCCAATGTTTTCTTCTACTTTGAGCAAATCCCAAATCGTTTCTTTCTCCAAATGATCTGGACACGCTGGATATCCTGGTGCTGGTCGGATTCCTTTATATCCTTCTTTAATCAATTCTTCATTGGTTAAATTCTCTGCAGATGCATATCCCCAGTGTTGTGTTCTTACTCTATGGTGTAAGTATTCTGCAAAGGCTTCTGCAAATCTATCTGCCAAGGCTTGCGCCATAATTGCATTGTAATCGTCTTGTTGCTCTTTGTATCCATTTGCCAATTCATCAGCTCCAAAAATAGCGGTACAAAATGCTCCCATATAATCTTGCCTTTTACTTTCTTTAGGAGCAATAAAATCCGACAGTGCAAAACTTGGCTTTCCTTCTCTCTTTTTCAATTGCTGACGTAAGGTTCTAAATATAGCGACTTCCTCTCCCTTCTTACTTATAGAAATATCATCGTCATTTATAGTATTTGCTTCAAAGAGTCCAAAAATAGCTTTGGCTTTTAAAGACTGATTGGCAATAATTTCTTGTAGCATTACTTTAGCGTCTTCATACAAACTTGTAGCCTGCTCTCCAACTACTTCATCAGTTAAAATATCTGGATATCTTCCATGTAAATCCCACGATCTAAAGAATGGCGACCAATCGATAAAAGGCACTAATTCTTTCAGACTCAATTGTTCTAAAGTTTGAACACCGAGTTCGTTGGGTTTTGTAATCTTACTGCTTTCCCAATCGATAGTAAACTTTCTTCTTCTCGCCTCTTCAATAGAAACATAGGCTTTTGTTTTCCCTCGCTTTAAAAATTTCTCACGAAACTCTTCGTAATCTTTCTTCAGCTTTGCCACATACTCATTCTTCTTTTCTTCGTTTAGTAAATCTCCAACAACAGTAACCGCTCTAGAGGCATCGTTTACATGCACTACTGCGTTTTTATATTGAGTATCAATCTTTACTGCTGTATGTGCTTTTGAAGTGGTAGCTCCACCAATTAATAACGGAACATCAAAGTTCTGACGCTCCATCTCCTTTGCTAAATACACCATTTCATCTAAAGAAGGTGTAATTAATCCGCTTAAACCAATGGCATCTACATTCTCTTTCTTTGCTGTTTCTATGATTTTTTCTGGAGGAACCATCACTCCTAAATCTACGATCTCGTAATTGTTACAACCCAAAACAACCGACACAATATTTTTACCAATATCGTGCACATCTCCTTTTACAGTTGCCATTAATATTTTTCCGATCGCTTTTTGTTCCTCTCCTTTTTCTGCTTCTATAAAAGGATTCAAATGTGCTACCGCTTTTTTCATAACACGTGCAGATTTTACTACTTGAGGCAAAAACATTTTCCCACTTCCAAATAAATCTCCAACAACACTCATCCCAGTCATTAAATGACCTTCAATTACGTGCAAAGGTCTTTCTACACTCTTTCTAGCTTCTTCAGAATCTTCTACAATAAAGGTATCTATTCCTTTTACCAACGAATGTGTAATACGTTCTTGCAATGGTAAGTTTCTCCATTCTAACGCTTTTCCATCGTCTTCTTTTTTTACACCTTTTACCGTTTCTGCAAAATCCAATAACCGCTCAGTAGCATCGTCTCTTCTATCGAGAATCACATCTTCTATGTGCTCTAATAAATCTTTTGGAATGTCATCATAAATCTCCAGCATAGCGGGATTTACAATTCCCATATTCATTCCAGCTTGAATAGCATAATAAAGGAACACCGAATGCATCGCTTCACGCACTGCATTGTTTCCTCTAAATGAAAAGGACACGTTACTCACACCTCCACTCACACTAACATGTGGTAGATTTTCACGCACCCAACGAGTAGCTTCTATAAAATCTATGGCGTTCTTTCTGTGCTCATCCATTCCTGTAGCTACTGGAAAGATGTTTAAATCGAAAATAATATCTTCTGGAGCAAAATTTACTTTATCAACTAGAACTCGATAAGATCGTTCGGCAATTTCTATTCTTCTTTGGTAATTATCAGCTTGCCCTACTTCATCAAAAGCCATGATGATCACTGCTGCTCCATATCTTTTAATTTGTTTGGCTTCCCAAATAAATTTTTCTTCTCCTTCTTTTAAAGAGATGGAATTCACCACACATTTCCCCTGAACAACTTGCAATCCTGCTTCTATAATCTCCCATTTGGAGCTATCGATCATGATAGGAACTCTACAGATATCTGGTTCTGCTGCGATAAGATTTAAAAAACGAACCATGGATTCTTTTCCATCGATCAAACCATCATCCATATTAATGTCGATAATTTGTGCTCCTCCATCAACTTGATGTCTTGCAATAGCTAAAGCTTCATCGAACTTTTCTTCTTTGATCAATCGTAAAAACTTCCTCGATCCAGCTACATTGGTCCGTTCACCTACGTTGATAAAATTACTTTCTGGAGTAATGATTAAAGGTTCAAGTCCGCTTAACCTCATGTATTTCTTTTCTTCTCTACTCATTCTTTATTTCTTTTATTCATTTTGTCTTGACACAAAACGAATCAAAAAGTCAAGACTAATAAGTCTTTTTCTAAACTTCTAAATTTGATTTCTAAAATCTCCTAACTTCTTTTGATTAACATCAAAATTCATCACAAACGGATATTTTCACGAAATCTTCATCTGAAGTTTTACAAAAAATTCTTATAGGTCGCTTATCATCTGTTTTAACTTTACTTTTTTTATTTCACTAGCAACTGAACACTAACAACCAGCAACCAGCAACCAGCAACTAAACACCAACAACTATCTTTCTAGGTTCATACTTCGCTGCTATATTGGCAATTGCAGTGATGTGTTCGGGTGTTGTTCCACAACAACCTCCAATAATATTAATCAGATTCTTTTTTAAATACTCTTCTATTTGATCAGCCATTTCTTCTGCTGTCTCATCGTATTCTCCAAAAGCATTCGGTAATCCAGCATTGGGATGTGCAGAGATAGCAAATTCAGTTTTTGATGCAATCGCTTCTAAGTGTGGTTGTAATAAATTGGCTCCTAAAGCACAATTAAAGCCAACACTTAACAAAGGAATATGTGATACTGAAATTAAAAATGCCTCGGCTGTTTGTCCAGATAAAGTTCTTCCAGAAGCATCGGTAATCGTTCCTGAAATCATTACTGGAACTTCAACATTTCGTTCGTCTTTTACTTCTTCTATCGCAAATAATGCTGCTTTTGCATTCAATGTATCAAAAACCGTTTCTACCAATAATAAATCGGCTCCACCATCTAATAAAGCTTCTGTTTGTTCTTTATAAGCAATGCGTAATTCATCAAACGTAACGGCTCTATACCCCGGATCATTCACATCGGGAGACATGCTTGCTGTCCTGTTGGTTGGACCTATAGAACCTGCAACAAACCTAGGTTTGTGTGGTTCTTTCTCTGTAAATTCTACGGCTGCTTCTTTGGCTAGTCTTGCTGATTCATAATTGAGTTCATACACCAAATTTTCCATTTGATAATCGGCCATTGCAATGGTAGTACCCGAAAAAGTATTTGTTTCTACAATATCAGCACCAGCTGCAAAATATTTTCTATGTACCTCTTTTACAGCTTCTGGTTGTGTGATCGATAGTAAATCGTTGTTTCCTTGTAATGGAGATGGGTATTCCTTGAAACGTTCTCCTCTAAAGTCTTCTTCAGTGAATTTATATCGTTGCAACATGGTGCCCATGGCTCCATCTAGTACTAAGATTCGTTTTTGTAATTCGAGATGTATGTTTGACATTCCTGATGTTTTAAAAATGTTATCAGGAAAAGGAAGAATTTTCTTTTCGTCATCTCTCTATTTTTAGATCCTGAAACAAGTTCAGGAAAATAGTAGAATTTAGCACCTTCTTTAAGATTCTGATAGACATCAGAATTTATAAAGGGTTGCTAAGGTTTCAGCGGGTCTAATCCCTCCACCTTTCTTGATAACACATTACGTTAATGAACTATGATACAAAGAAACGTATTATTTTCTATTTCACATAGTTTTATGCTAAGATTTTAACCTTCAAAAAGATCGGAGGATAAATATCGATCTCCTCTATCACATACAATAGAGACAATAACACCTTTGTCTATTTTTTGAGCAACTTGTAGTGCTGCATGCAAAGCTCCTCCACTACTCATTCCTGCAAAAATTCCTTCATCTTTGGCCAATCTTTGTGTCATTGCTCTAGCTTGGTCTTCATTTACCTCAATGACTTCATCTATTTTTGTAGGTTTAAAAATTGCTGGAACATAATCTTCTGTCCACTTTCTAATTCCAGGGATTTTAGAATGTTCATCTGGTTGTACACCCACAATTGTAATTTCTTTGTTTTGCTCTTTTAAAAAATCTGAAACACCCATAATGGTTCCTGTGGTTCCCATCGCAGAAACAAAATGTGTAATTTCTCCTTGTGTATCTCGCCAAATTTCTGGACCCGTCGTTTTGTAGTGCGCTCTTGAATTATCGTTATTATCAAACTGATTTAATCGAAAGTATCCTTTCTTATATTTCAATTCTAAGGCGTAATCTCTAGAGCCTTCCATCCCCAATTCTTTAGGCGTTAGAATAACTTCTGCTCCATACGATCTCATCGTTTTAATTCTTTCTGGGGTAGAATTCTCGGGTAAAACCAAAATCATATTTACTTCCAAAACTTTCGCCATCAAAGCCAACGCAATGCCTGTATTTCCACTGGTTGCTTCAACCAAAGTATCTCCCTTTTTTATGTTTCTTTTTTTTATCGCTTCAAAAATCATATTGTAGGCGGCTCTGTCTTTCACACTTCCTCCTGGATTATTTCCTTCAAGCTTCAAAAGCAACGTAACTCCTTCTTTGTTTAAAACATTCCTTACTTCAATGAGCGGGGTATTCCCTACAAAATCAATAATACTTTTTGTCTTCATATCTGTTTTATTTATTTCTTATTAATAATTTATTTCCCGATTCGTTAATCACGATCGAGTTTTCTCGGATAGATTCCGTAATACTAACATTAGCCCCTACAATGCTGTTTTCTCCTATGGAAACATTTCCTCCTAGTACAGTTGCATTGGCATAGAGCGTTACATTATTTTCTATTGTTGGATGCCTTTTGGTTTCTGCTAAACTTTTACTGACTTGAATTCCTCCTAGCGTAACACCTTGGTATATTTTTACATGGTCTTTAATCACCGTAGTTTCTCCAATCACAATTCCTGTTGCGTGATCAATAAAAAACGATGCTCCAATTTTTGCTCCTGGGTGTATGTCTGTCCCAGTTAATCCATGTGCATATTCGCTCATCATTCTAGGTAGCACAGGAACTTTCAACAGATACAGTTCGTGGGTTAATCTATATACAGCAATGGCATGAAATCCTGGATATGCTAAATAGATTTCTTCTAAACTTTTTGCTGCTGGATCCGATTGTTCAAAAGCAATAGCATCTAAATCCAATTTCTTTCGAATCTCTTTAAAGGTTCCTTGATACACTTCCCACAGTTCGCTACTATTTTGAATTTGTAAACTTTGCGTAATCTCAAAAAACAACTGTGTTATTTTTTCTCTATTCCTCTCGCAATAGACCTCATCAAACAACGCATAGAACAGTTTTTTTGTAAACTCTTCTACAACATCTTTAAGTGCGATTTTATAATTGATAAATTGACTCATTGATTCATTATTACACCTCAGGTGCTAATTCAATTTCTAGTCCTTGTAATTCTTCACAGATTCTGATTTGACAACCTAATCGGCTATTGTCTTCTACATGAAAGGCTTCTGCCAACATCATATCTTCATCGATTCCCTTTTCTGGTAACAAATGATTTGAATTGATATAACATTGACAAGAAGCGCACATGGCCATGCCCCCACAGACGCCAATAGTTCCTTCTGGTGCCAACTCGTAGGATCGAACAATTTCCATTACATTCATCGCCATATCTGTTGGTGCAAGGACTTCATGAAGAACCCCTTCCCTATCGGTAATTTTTAATATGATGTCTGACATTTTCTTTTTTTATATTTTGGTAAATTATGAGATATCTCGACTCCACTTCGACACCCTTCGACAAGCTCAGGGTTCATCTCAGTGTGACACGCTCGATATGACAGAACTAACAACTATCTACTAAAAACTAATTACTATTGAATTGCTTTCACGACTGCTTTTGGCGCTTCTTTTTTAGTCCCATCAAAACCTTCTACCCCTCCAACAGTGGTGTACTTCATCACGTATTTTTTATCTGGAAAGATTCGTTTGTAAGCACTTTGACACATCAATGTTGCTTCATGAAATCCGCATAGAATTAGTTTTAATTTCCCTGGATAGGTATTCACATCTCCAATGGCATAGATTCCGGGAATATTTGTTTGATAATCGAATGTATCTACCTTAATAGCATTCCTTTCTATCTCCAATCCCCAATCAGCGATAGGCCCTAATTTTGGTGATAATCCAAAAAGCGGAATGAAATGATCTACATCTAGAATGAATGAGTCTTCTCCTTTTTTATCTATCACTACTCCTGTTACCTTATCTTCCCCTAAGATTCCTTTTACTTCAGCAGGTGTAATTAAATTGATCTTCCCTAGATTCTTTAATTCTTGAACGCTGTCTACACTGTCTAAAGCTCCTCTAAATTCGTTTCTTCTGTGTACTAGTGTTACTTCTGATGCGACATCAGTAAGGAAAATAGCCCAATCTAAGGCACTATCACCTCCTCCAGCAATCACTACTTTTTTATCTCTATAAATTTCAGGGTCTCTAATAATGTATTCCACCCCATTGTCTTCAAAATCTGCAATGTTCGGAATCAATGGTTTTCGAGGTTCAAAACTACCCAAACCTCCAGCAATAGCAACCACTCGAGCTTGGTGTTTTGTTCCTTTATTGGTTGTCACAATAAAAGTTTCATCCTCTTGCTTTTCAATTGTATTAGCACGTTCTCCCAAAGTAAATCCTGGCTGGAATTGTTTGATTTGCTCTAATAACTTGTGTGTTAAATCACCTGCCAAAATCTCTGGATATGCAGGAATATCATAAATAGGTTTCTTTGGATAGATTTCAGAACATTGCCCCCCTGGTTGAGGTAATGCGTCAATTAAATGACATCTTAGTTTTAACAATCCTGCTTCAAAAACGGTAAACAACCCTGTTGGTCCCGCTCCTATAATTAGTATATCTGTTTGTATCATGATTTTATCATTCCTATGTAGGCAGGAATCTGTTTTTTATATTCTCTATTTCACTAAGCTCTCTGTTAGCTTGTTTAGGGTTACTACTTTTTTTTCAAAATTTCCTTTGATGGTTTTTCTGTATTTGTTCAAGTTTTCAACCAATTCATTGATGTCATCTGGAATGACTTCTTCAAAAAACTGACGTAATCTCTTCGCTGTTGTTGGTGATTTTCCATTCGTAGAAATGGCAACTTTTACATTTCCTTTGGTGACAATACCTCCTAAATAAAAGTCGCATAGCTGAGGTGTATCAGCTACATTCACCAAAAGATTTTTCTCTTTACAATCTAAATAAGCTTGCCTGTTTACTTCCTTTTTATCTGTTGCTACAATGACCAAGTGCTTCTGCTCTAATTGCTCTTTCTGATATTCTTCTTTTATAAAGTAAATCTGATGCTTTAAAGCTAACTCTCTGATTTCTTTTTTGATTTCAGGAGCTACTAATTGTACGTTTGCATTGGGGCTCGACTTTAATAAAAAAGTCAGTTTTTCTAAAGCTACATTACCTCCACCCACAATTAAAACTTCCAGCTCGGCTACCTTTAAGAAGATTGGGTATAATTCATTCGCTATGCTCATAATCATTATGAATTTTGAATTACGAATTGTGAATTATGAACTGTTTTCAGTTCTTCATAAAAAGAACGCAGTTTATAACTATTCCTGACCACTTCTCCAATGATAATAATTGCTGGAGATGATAGATTCTTAAGAGACACCTCTTCTTCAATCGTATCAACAACACCAATTCCTAATTTCTCATTAGGCAATGTTCCGTTTTGAATAATTGCTATAGGCACATCTCCTTTTTCTTCTTTCTGGAAAAGTTTAACAATTTCTGAAAGCTTTCCCATCCCCATTAGGATCACAATCGTCGCTGAAGATTTAGCAGCTAAATGCACATCCTTCGCTAATTCATTGTTTGAATTCGTTCCTGTTAATACCCAAAAACTTCTGGATACATTTCGTTGAGTCACAGCAATTCCCAAGTTCGCAGGAACAGATACAGATGAAGAAATTCCTGAAATAATTTCAATAGGAATTCCAAAACTATCTACATAATCAATCTCTTCTGAACCTCGCCCAAAGACAAATGGATCTCCTCCTTTTAATCGCACAACATGACCGTAATTGAAAGCATTCTCAACAATCAACTCATTGATGCGTTCTTGAGAATATCTTTTGTATCCTTTTCGCTTCCCTACAAAGACCTTCTTTGCTTTTGGCGCATAGCCTAACAAATCATCATTTGCCAATGCATCGTACATCACAACATCTGCTTTTGCCAATGCTTTTGCTCCTTTTACTGTGATTAAATCGGGATCACCAGGGCCAGCTCCAACTAATGTAACCTCGGGTTTCTTATTCTGCATAACTCACTTCTTTTGCTCTAAAAGCATCTACTTTTTTGTAGAATTCTTTAGCTTTTTGTAAATAATCACTTGCGAAAACTTCATTCGGTTCATTTTGATTGATTTGATACACCAATTTTGAAAATGATGTTGGTACATCAAATTTTCCTGTCGCTACAAAATGAGTATCAAAATTTTTAATAATCGAGCTTTGCGTATTGGTCTTTACTTGCTCTGAAGTCAATAATGCTTTCGCTGTATTTACCAAAGAAGTATAAGAATGATAGATACTATCTGACCATTGTTTATTCTTTAGTGCTTCTTCTGCATTGGTAATTTTCTCTTCACTTTCAAAAAGCAATGTTGCAATCAAATCAATTACTACTCCAGCACATTCTCCAATTCCAATGGCCTTCACGTATTTTTGATCTTGTCCCCAATCCACAAAATCGTCTTCTTTTAAATTGGTGGTATCTGAAAGTTCTTTCAAAAGATCATAGAAATATGTTTTTCCATTTCTATCGTAATAGCTTAAAAAGTCTTCCGACTTTTGAGCTTTCTTCTCAAAATCATTTAACAGTACTCGCAATGCCTCTGGACCTCTCTTACTCGGCACTTTAATGACCTTGTCTGAAAAGCGCCCTTGACCATTACCAACCGTTCCTCCACCTAACAATACTTGCAAAGCTGGAGCTATCAAACCACCTACTTTTACAGACATTCCTTGAAAACCAATGTGCGCCATATTGTGTTGTCCACAGGCATTCATACAACCACTAATTTTAATAGTAATGTCTTTGTTATTTACATATTGAGGGTACTCAGCTTTTAAAACACTTTCCAGTTCTGCTGCAATTCCTGTACTGCTTGTAATTCCTAAATTACAAGTATCTGTTCCTGGACAAGCAGTAATATCTAGCGTACTATCATATCCTGCATCTACAAATCCTAATTTTTTCAATTCGTTATAGAAAAACGGAATTCGTTCTTCTTTTATATGGCGTATCAGAATATTTTGACGCAGTGTAAATCGCAATTCATTAGCAGCATATTTTTTAATCAAGTCAGCTAATAAACGTGCTTTGTCTGTATAGAAATCTCCTAAATGTACTTTGATTCCAATTGCAAAAAATCCTTCTTGTTTTTGTGAAATTACATTGGTCGATTTCCATTTTTCGAAAGCCTCTTTGTTTCCAATAGAAACAAATGGTGCTTCCTCGGTTTCGAACGTAATAGGTTGTTCGAAAGCCTTTGTATCTATCTCATACGAATGATATGATAACGCCTTTTTCTCTTCTGCTACCAAGTTTAAGAAAGCTTCTAATCCTAAATCCTTCACTAAGAATTTTAATCGTGCTTTCGCTCTCTTGGTGCGTTCACCGTATCGATCGAAGACTCGTAAAACACTCTCAATTGTTGGAATCAATTTATCTTCTTCTAGAAAATCAAACATCACATCTCCATGTCTAGGTTGTGACCCTAAACCACCAGCCAGCAATACTTTAAATCCTCTAATCGTACGATCTCCTTCTTGTTTTGTTTTGGCAATGAATCCCAAATCATGCATATAACTTAATGCTCTATCTTTCTCTGTTCCTGAAAAAGAAATTTTAAACTTCCTTCCCATTTCTTGACAGATTGGGTTTCTCAAGAAGAACTGGAATGTTGCATGTGCATACGGACTCACATCAAACAATTCTTCTGGATCTATTCCTGCAGTTTCTGATGCGGTTACATTTCGAACAGCATTGCCACAAGCCTCTCTTAACGTGATATCGTCTTTCTCCAATTGAGCCCATAACTCAGGGGTTCTATCCAAACTTACATGGTGAATTTGGATATCTTGTCGTGTTGTAATATGCAATCGACCTCTAGAGTATTCATCTGATACATTTGCAATTCTATGCAGTTGTTCGCTTGTTACTTTTCCATACGGCAATTTGATTCGAATCATTTGAACGCCTAACTGACGTTGACCATAAACTCCTCTAGCCAATCGAAGGCTTCTAAAGCGTTCTTCGTCTATTTTCCCTTCATGGAATAAGTGTATTTTTCTTTCTAATTCTAGAATATCTTTTTCTACAATTGGATTTTCTATTTCAGTTCTAAAACTTTGCATTTCTTTTCTATTTTAGGATTAGTTTATGAATCCAACTCCTGCTGTATTGTTTGTTTTCGGATTGATCAAGATGAACGTCCCGTTCGCTCTATTTTCTTGGTAACGATCAAAGAAAATAGGCTTGCTTAACTTTAATTGAACTTCACCGATTTCATTGAGTGTTAATTGCGACGGAGCATCATTCTTTCCAGAAAAATCGGTATGAATAATTGACGATATATCGGTGATTTTTGCTTGTACATCATTCACACCATGTTTTAAATAGTATTTCGCTGATGCTTGCAAAGGGTCTTTATCCATCCAACAAATTGTAGCTTTTAATTCTTTTGCTATTTGGGGTTCTTCGTCAAGTTTCACTAACATATCTCCACGACTTACATTGACATTATCTTCTAACGTAAGCGTCACAGAACTTCCACTCTTTGCTTTTTGGTATTGTTTATCAAAAAACTGAATCTTCTTTATTTTTGATTTTATTGCTGAAGGCAGTACCAGGACATCATCTCCAGCTTCTAAATCTCCTCCATAAATTTTCCCTGCATAGCCTCTAAAATCATGATATGCTGATGTTTTAGGACGGATAACGGTTTGAACTGGGAAACGAACTTGCGATTGTTCTTCAACGTCTTCTAGTTGTAAATCTTCTAAATGATTTAACAATGTCTCTCCTTCATACCATGGCATTTTTTCAGTAGAATCAACTACATTATCACCATTTAATGCAGAAAGAGGAATAAATGTTAGTTTTTGATTTTGATAACCACTCTTACTTGCCAAATACTCAATTTCGCCTTTAATTTGATTGAATTTCTCTTCAGAATAGTCGACCAAATCCATTTTGTTTACAGCGATTACCACATCTTTAATTCTCAATAAATTATTGATAAAAAAGTGACGATATGTTTGTTCTACTACTCCGTTTCTTGCATCGACTAACACAATTGAAGCTTGTGCTGTTGAAGCACCTGTAACCATATTTCTAGTATACTCTATATGTCCAGGAGTATCAGCTATGATGAAGCTAGTTTTCAGTGTTGAAAAATAAATATGAGCCACGTCAATGGTGATTCCTTGTTCTCTCTCTGCTACTAAACCATCTGTTGCTAAGGAGAAGTCTAAGTAATCAAATCCACGTTGTTTACTTTTCTCTTTTATAGCTTCTAGTTTATCCTCAGTAAGTGATTTAGTATCATACAAAAGGCGTCCTATTAACGTACTTTTCCCGTCATCCACACTTCCTGCGGTTGCTATTTTTACTACTTTCATTTTTTAAGCTTTTGGCTTATAGCTATCAACTATTAGCTCATTATATATTTATTTGCTAAAGGCAAAAAGCCATTAGCAAAAAGCAAATTTTTACTTTGTTAAATTTTAAAAATACCCTTGTTGTTTGCGTTTCTCCATGGCAGCTTCGGAGCGTTTATCATCGATTCTAGCACCTCTCTCTGAGATTGGAGACACTCTAATTTCATCAACAATTGTTGCTACATCGGAAGCGGTAGATAAAACTGCGGCCGTACAACTCATATCTCCTACAGTTCTAAATCGAACTGTCCGTTCTTGTACCTTTTCGTTTTCCTCTCTAAAGACAATAGCATCAGAAGCAGACCATATGAGTCCATCTCTTAAAAATGTTGCTCTTTTATGAGCAAAATAGATGGAAGGAATTTCTATATTTTCTTTTTTAATATAGGACCATACATCTAGTTCTGTCCAGTTAGAAATTGGAAACACACGTACATTTTGCCCTAAATCTATCCGTCCATTTAGCATGTCGAATAATTCAGGTCGTTGATTTTTCTCATCCCATTGACCAAAATCGTCTCGAACAGAAAAAATACGCTCTTTCGCTCGAGCTTTTTCTTCGTCTCTTCGAGCTCCTCCAATACACGCATCAAAACCAAACTCTTCTATGGCATCCAACAATGTTTCTGTTTGCAGCATGTTTCTACTAGCATATCGTCCTGTTTCTTCTCTTACTTTACCAGTATCAATATTATCCTGAACATTTCTTACAATCAGTTCAACTCCTAATTCTTCCACTAAACGATCTCTAAATTCTATTGTTTCAGAAAAATTATGTCCAGTATCTACGTGCAAAAGAGGGAATGGTATTTTTGCTGGATAGAATGCTTTTTGAGCTAGTCGTACCAATGTGATACTATCTTTTCCCCCTGAAAAGAGCAGCGCTGGTTTTTCAAATTGAGCGACTACTTCTCTTAATATATATATGGCCTCACTTTCTAAGGCTCCTACTTTTATAGTTTCTTCTTTCATTATTTTTTAATTATGCAATCCACATTCTCTATTACTTTCAACCTTCGTTGGGTCGAAATAAATAAATTCGTTCGGCAGGTTGTTTTCTCTTAAATACACATCTAATTCCTTATCTGGCCAGTTATAAAATGGACTTACTTTTAAGATTCCATCTTTACTTCTAGAAACAATATCTATATTGTCTCTAAAAACAGTTTGTCCTTTTCTTAAGTTTGTAAACCAAACATCTGGTTTGTGTTCATCCATTGCTCTTTTAAATGGCTCTAACTTTACTTGTTCTGTAAAAACTTTGTGCTTTGGATCGTCTATGGTTGGAATTCCTAAGAAAATATTTCTATGTGCGACCGTTTGTTTTGGAACATAGGCATACACATTCAAACTCAATTTTCTAATTAGCTTTTCAGCATGTCTATAGGTTTGCGGCGTATTATAACCTGTGTCACACCAAATGACTTTTATATCATTTTTCTCTGTACTTACAGCATGTAGGATAGCGCTTTCGTAAGGTCTAAAATTTGTGGTCACTAAAGGATTTCGTGCTACAGACAAAGCCCAACGTATAATCTCGTGTGGTCTTGCATTTTTAAACTTGCAATTGATTTGTTCTATGGTAACGTCTACTGTGTTCATTTTTTTCCCCATTTAATTATGTTCCACACTCTTTCATGAAAGAAATAGAGTATCATTTTTGTCATTAATTCTATACTTCCTATTGAAAAAGCGATGGTAGCTTCTCCTGTTATAAACCATGAAATTAAAATAGTATCTATAGTTCCAATGAGTCTCCAGCTCATAGATTTCACTATACTTCTCGCTGGTTTTTCAGAAAGTTTATCTTCTATATAATCTCTTTTTTTATCTATTACTTGTTCTATAATCATTTTAAAAACTATTACCCTATCGGGATACTAGGGTTTATGTTGCAAATGTAACATTTCAACCCATACATAAAAGGTTTTTTATAAAAAATTAACTATTTGGTAGTTTTCTTTTGAATTTAAACTAAATCAGCAAGTGTATTGTTGCGTAATATCTGCAAAGTATTGTCTCGAACCTGAATCATTAGCTTATGAACTGAGCAAGCATCCTCATCTGGACAATCATCACACTTTTCATAATAATTCAAACTGACACAAGGAATCATCGCTATCGGTCCTTCAAGAGTTCTAATAATGTCTGTCATTTTAATCTCTGAAGCATCTTTTAACAGATAATAGCCTCCTCCTTTTCCTTTTTTGGCTCCTAAAAACCCTGCCTTACGTAAAGCTAGCAAGATGCTTTCTAAAAACTTATGAGAGATATTTTCATCTTCCGCTACTGTTCCTACTTGCACTGGAGATTTATCTTCTCTTCGTGCAATGTAAGCCATCGCTTTTATTCCATATTTTGTTCTCTTAGAAAGCATTTCGCAAAAATACACTTTTTTATTCTGCTGTTAATTTTCCAGCGCTTGATTAATATCATTAATTACGTCATCTACGTGTTCTAATCCTACAGAACATCGAATCAATCCATCTGTAATTCCAACTTCCAGTCGATCTTCTTCTATTAATTTACTATGGGTAGTCGATGCTGGATGTGTAACAATAGTTCTAGTATCTCCTAGATTTGCTGATAGTGAACATACTTTGATTCTATTTAAAAACTTTCTTCCTGCTTCTACACCTCCTTTTACTTCAAAAGCAACAATATTACCTCCTAATCTCATTTGTTTTTTTGCAATTTCATACTGAGGATATGATTTCAAAAAAGGGTACTTCACCAACCTAACACTAGGATGCTTCTCTAAAAATTCAGCGACCTTCAATGCATTTTCACAATGTCTTTCTACACGTATTGCCAACGTTTCTAAACTCTTCGACAACACCCATGCATTAAAGGGCGACATTGCTGGACCTGTATTTCGAGAAAATAAATAAATCTCTCGAATCAATTCCTTGCTTCCCACGGTAACTCCGCCTAAAACCCTTCCTTGTCCGTCCATTAATTTGGTTGCAGAATGAATGACTAAATCGGCACCAAACTGAATTGGGTTTTGCAAATAAGGTGTTGCAAAGCAATTATCTATCACTAACAACAAATCGTGTTTTTTAGCGATAGTTCCCAATACTTCCAAATCCAAAATATCTACTGCTGGATTGGTAGGTGTTTCTGCATACAAGATTTTTGTATTTGGCTGAATGAGGCTTTCAATTTTATCGACTTCATTCGATTTAAAATAACTTGTACTGATGTTCCATTTTGGAAGATATTTGGTAAACAAACTATGTGTCGATCCAAAAACTGATCGGCAAGAAACAATATGATCGCCTGCATTTAATAACGCTCCAAATGTTGAAAAAACGGCCGACATTCCTGTTGCAAATGCAACACCAGATTCAGCTCCTTCCATAGAAATCACCTTATTTACAAACTCAGTGTTATTAGGGTTTGAAAATCGACTGTAAAGATTTTTCTCTTTCTCTTCTGCGAAGGATGCTCGCATGTCTTCAGCATCATCAAAGACAAAGCTTGACGTTAGATATAAGGGTGTTGAGTGTTCTGAAAATTGTGAGCGCTCTGTTTGCTGCCTTATTGCTTGTGTTTCAAAATGATTATTCATGTTTTCTATTTAACTATTATTTTTGGTCAATCGAAGAATATCTCCAAAAACACCTCTTGCTGTTACTTTTGCTCCTGCTCCTGCTCCTTGAATAACAATGGGTTGTTCTCCATAAGACTGCGTGTATATTTCAAATATTGCATCCGAACCTTTTAATGATCCTAAAGGTGAACTACTTGGTACAGAAACTAATTTTACATCTAGCTTTCCTTTGCTTTTTGATAAGTCACCAGACAAGTCGCCAATATACCTTAGTACATGGCCTTCTTCTTGGGAATCTTTTTTCTGCTGAAATTCTTTATTTAGTTTGTCTAAATTTGATAAGAAGTCTGCTGAAGAAATTGTTCGGAATTCTTCTGGAATTAAATTTTCGATAGTGACTTCATCAAATTCATTTTCTAAATCCAGTTCTCTAGCAAGGATTAATAATTTTCGAGCCACATCATTTCCACATAAATCCTCGCGTGGATCTGGCTCTGTAAATCCTTTATCAATTGCCTCTTGTAGAACCTCTGAAAAAGAAACATTATCTGCTGAAAATCGATTGAATAAATAACTTAAAGATCCAGAAAAAACACCTCTTATTCTTGTAATATTCTCTCCTGAATCGTGTAATAATTTAATGGTATCAATTAATGGTAATCCAGCTCCTACATTGGTCTCGTATAAATATGACTTCTTCTTCTCTTCTAAAGTCTTTCTTAGTTCTTTATAAAAATCATACGAAACCGTATTTGCTATTTTGTTGGATGAAACCAAATCAAAACCTGAATTTATTAATGGAAAGTAGTTTTGAACAAAATCACTACTTGCGGTATTGTCTACAGCAATTAAGTTTTCTAAATGATGTTCCTTTGCATAATTGATTACTTTGTCTACAAGTAAAGCTTCTGAATTGTTTGTTTCTAAATCGGTTCGCCAATTGTTTGTTACGCCATTTTTATTCAGCAATACTTTTTTAGAATTAACGACAGCAAAGATGTTTAACTGAATTTTTCTTCGTTCTAAAATAGTGTTTGTGCTTTCTAGAATTTGATCAATGAGCGTTCCTCCTACCAAGCCTTTTCCAAAAACTGCAATGTTTATTTTCTTGGCTACTCCAAAAATCTGTCCGTGAATTACATGCAAGGCTTTTCGCAATTGTTGTTTTTTCACCACCAAACTCAGGTTCTTTCCTGTCACTGCATTGCTAAATAACAAAGGGGTTACTTGATTTTTGATAAGTTCATTAAAAGACTCATGAAAATCACTTAAGTCTTGACCTATTACAGAAATTACAGAGATATCATCAATAATAGAAATACGACTTACATCTTTTGTATAGAAGTCTATTTCGAACTCTTTTTCTAATGCATCAATAGCTTCTGAAGATTTGTCTTTTTGAACCACCAAACCAATTCCTCGTTCTGAAGAACCTTGAGAAATTAAACTAACGCTAATCTCTTTGCTGCTCAATGCGCTAAAGATTCTAGCATCTACTCCTACTTTTCCTAACAGACCTCTTCCTTCAAAATTGATTAAAGCCACATTGTCTAAAACAGACAATGACTTGATTCCTTTCTCTTCTGACTTTGAAGTAATTAAAGTTCCTGTATCCGCTGGATTGAAAGTGTTTAAAATCCGCAAGTTGATATTCTTTTCTATCAATGGAATTACAGTCTTAGCATGAAGAATGTTTGCTCCAAGGCTTGCCAATTCATTTGCTTCTGCAAATGAGAGTTTCTCTATTTTTTTTGCTTCAGGAACCAAATCTGGATTTGCTGTAAAAATTCCATTGACATGGGTGTAATTTTGCAACTCTTCTGCATCCAAATAATTGGCCAACAATGACGCTGTATAATTACTTCCATTTCTACCTAGCGTAGTGGTCTCGTTTTTTAGGTTAGAAGCAATAAACCCAGTAACCACATTTATTGTGTTTTCATTGAACTCTTGAAAATGATCGATCACATTTTTTTTAGATGTTTTTAAAATTGGTTGTGCATCTCCAAACTTGTCATCCGTTTTTATCAACAGCCTTGCATCTGTAGGTTTTGCATTGATATTTCGATCGTTCAGCAACTGTGAAATTACTTTTACAGATAACAATTCACCCTGTGCTAAGACTTCATCTTTTATTTTCTCGCTATAATCACCTAATAAATTTACGCCTTCAAACAACTTCTCTAATCGAGAAAATTCTGATGAAAAATCAACCAGAGGTGTGATAAACGTTTGATAATATTTAAACGCTTCTAATTGCTCTTGATAGGCTTTATTCTGAACTGCCTTTTTAAGAATCTCTTCCAATTCGTTTGTAGCATTCCCCCTAGCAGAAACTACAACCGTAATTTTTTCGCCGTCGTTTACCTTATTCTCTATAATTGAGATTACATTTTCCACTCCTTCGTTGGACAATGATTTCCCTCCAAATTTTACTATTTTCATTTTCTTGAGCGTTTCATTATTTCTAAATATCGGGGTAATAATTTTTTCTAATTGTTGATGTTCCATTAGAAAAGCATCATGACCATGTACCGAGTTTATCTCATTATACGTCACATTTGGTTTAGTAAGAGCCAGTTCTTTGAATGTGTCTTTATTCTCTTTAGCGGTAAAGAACAAATCAGAGTCTACTCCTACAATATGAATATCAGCTTCTATTTTATCGAGAACTTCTAAGCTCTTTTCTCCAGCATTCGTTACATCAATAGTTTTTAACAATTGATTCATTAGCTTATAGGCAGACAATTGAAATCGTTCTTGCAATTTCTTTCCATGATGGAGCAACCAACTCTCTACATTAAAGATTTCTAAATCTTCATTTTTAGATCGTTGAAAGCGTTCTTTAAATGACTCGGGAGTTCTATAGCATAACATCGCATGCATTCTAGCATCGTGCACCGGATTACTTGAATTCACTAAAAACTGTTCTTGAATTTGGCAATTAGCAATCAACCAATCTGTAGACTTCCAATCTGTAGCAACAGGTATAAAGTGCTTTGTAATTTTAGGTGCCAACACAACCATTTCCCATCCTATTCCTCCTCCAAGAGAACCTCCTATCAATGCAAATAATTGATCAATGTTCAATTCTTTTAGTCCTGTTAGAAACAATCTAGCAATATCTCTTGCTATAAAATCTTTATAGTCTTCAATAACAAATCCATCAAATCCATTTCCAGGAATATTAAAAGAAAGAATCGTGTATTTTTTAGTATCAATTACTTTGTCTTCTCCTATTAAATCTTTCCACCAGCCTTCTTCTCCAGCAACATTACTATTTCCTGTTAAAGCATGATTTACCAGAACTACAGGAGCAGTTCCCAATGCCAATCCAAACAATTGATAACTCAATGAAAGATTAGACAATTGAAAACCACTCTGAGTTGTGAGTTCTTCTATTTCTATATAAAGTAGATCTTTTGACAAAACTTTTTTAGATTAAAACTTCTTTCTTGATTTTTGAAAATGCTTCTTCTAAATCCGTTTTTAAATCATCGATATTCTCTAATCCAACGGATAGTCGAATTAAGTCATTTGTAACACCTGCAGAAGCTTGATCATCTTCAGATAATTGTTGATGTGTTGTGCTTGCTGGATGAATAATCAATGATTTTGTATCTCCAATATTCGCTAACAATGAAAATACTTTCACGTTATCAGCAATTTTTTTAGCGGCTTCATAACCTCCTTTTGCTCCAAAAGTGACAATTCCGCTTTGACCGTTTGGCAAATATTTATCTGCTAACTTTTTGTAGTTACTTGATTCTAATCCTGGGTAATTTACCCAAGCAACATCTTCTTGTTCTTGCAACCATTCTGCTAAAGCTAATGCATTTTTAGAGTGTTTTTGAATCCTAACTTCTAAGGTTTCTAATCCTTGGATAATGTTAAAAGCATTGGTTGGGCTTAGAGCCCCTCCAAAATCTCTCAATCCCTCCAGAATTAACTTAAATGTATACGCTGCTGCTCCCAATGCTTCATGGTATACCAAACCGTGGTATCCTTCAGATGGCTCTGTAAATTCAGGAAATTTACCGCTAGACCAATCAAATGTTCCAGCATCTATAATTGCACCTCCCAAAGAGTTCCCTTGCCCTCCAATGTATTTTGTTAACGAATGAATAACAATATTTGCGCCGTGTTTAATTGGGTTCAATAATGCTGGAGTAGCTACTGTATTATCAACAATAAAAGGAACTCTAGCTGTTTTAGCATGCAAAGAAATTGCTTCTAAATCCAATACATCTAATTTTGGATTCCCTAAAGATTCTACAAAAAAGGCTCTTGTATTTTCTTGTGTAGCTCTTTCAAAATTATCAGGATCAGAGGCATCAACAAAAGTTGTTGAAATTCCCAATCTTGGAAGTGTTACATTCAATAAGTTGTAGGTTCCTCCATACAAACTACTTGAAGCTACAATATGATCTCCAGCTTTCAACAAGGTTAACAAACCTGTAGATATCGCAGCAGTTCCTGAAGCAAATACAGCTGCTCCAACTCCTCCTTCTAATGCAGCTAAACGCTCTTGTAGAATTTGATTTGTTGGATTGTTTAATCGTGTGTAAATAAATCCTAATTCTTTCAGCGAAAAAAGATTCGCCGCATGATCTGAGTTATTAAAAACATACGATGTTGTTTGATAAATAGGAACAGCTCTTGCTCCTCCATTTTCTTGGACATTATGTCCTGCGTGCAACGCATTGGTTGCGAATTTTTGTGTACTCATTTTTCTAATTTTTGAGTTAATAAATAAATTAAACCAAAAGTCAAATGCGCTTTAAAAGCGTACTTACTAGAAAAATGTTAAAAAGAAATCATTCGAATGTACAGGATGTACATTGGTTTGGGTTATCTATCTGAAATACTGAAACAAGTTCAGTATAAAAGTAGAATTTAGCACCTTCTTTATTGCTAAAGGGTTGCTAAGGCTTCACAGGGTCTAATCCCTCCACCTTTCTTGATAACATTTCAATAAGTTATTGAACTTTGTGAGCGCAAATATTCAGTCAGAAAAAGTTAATATCCTAATCTTTTTTACTTTTTTTTACTTTCTTAACAAATTCGCTGTTTTTGTTTTTTCCTAAATAAAGGTTTATCTATTCAGATTTAATCTGTAATTTTGCCGTGAATTTGGAGGAAAAATTTGACTGATTGCAACCTCTTTGTGCTGGACTTGTTTTAGCGCCTAGTTTTATAAAGCTAGATTCTGAAATAAATTCAGAATAAATAAAAATGCTAAAGCAGTAATTTCTACTACTTTAAGCGACCAATCAGACTAACTTTTCTCTTTTTATAATTATTAAAAGATTTATATATGTCATATTTATTTACCTCGGAATCCGTTTCAGAAGGACATCCAGATAAGGTTTCTGATCAGATTTCTGATGCGTTAATTGATAATTTTTTAGCTTTCGATCCAACATCTAAAGTTGCTTGTGAAACATTAGTAACTACTGGACAAGTTGTTTTAGCAGGAGAGGTTAAATCATCTACTTATTTAGATGTTCAGAAGATTGCTAGAGATGTGATTAATAAGATTGGATATACAAAAAGCGAGTACATGTTTGACGGAAACTCATGTGGAGTATTTTCTGCCATTCATGAGCAATCTCCTGATATCAACCAAGGAGTTGTAAGGGCGTCTAAGGAAGAGCAAGGTGCTGGTGACCAAGGAATGATGTTTGGTTATGCTACTGATGAGACTGAAAACTACATGCCTTTGGCCTTAGAATTATCTCATCGTTTGTTAATCGAATTAGCAGAGTTAAGAAGAGAAAATAGTGATATTACCTATTTGCGTCCAGATGCAAAATCTCAAGTAACCATTGAGTATTCTGATGATAACGTACCTCAAAGAATTGATGCTATTGTAGTTTCTACACAGCATGATGATTTTGATGAAAGCGATGAGGTAATGTTAGCGAAAATTAAATCTGATATTGTTACTATTTTAATTCCTAGAGTGGTGGCTAAATTGCCTGAAAACATTCAAAAATTATTTACAGATAGTATAACATACCATATCAATCCAACTGGAACTTTTGTAATTGGTGGACCTCACGGTGACACTGGTTTAACAGGTCGTAAGATTATTGTTGACACTTATGGTGGAAAAGGAGCTCACGGTGGAGGTGCTTTCTCTGGGAAAGACCCATCTAAAGTAGATAGATCTGGAGCGTATGCTACTCGTCATATTGCAAAGAATTTAGTAGCTGCTGGTCTATGTAAAGAAGTATTAGTGCAGGTATCGTATGCCATTGGAGTTGCAAAACCAACGAGTATTAATGTTGAAACTTACGGAACAGCTACAGTAGACATGACTGATGGAGAAATTAGCAAAGTTGTTGAGTCTATTTTTGATATGCGTCCATACTTTATTGAGCAACGTTTAAAATTAAGAACACCTATTTATTCTGAAACTGCTGCTTACGGGCACATGGGAAGAACTCCTGAAGTAAAGACTGTTACTTTTACAAATCCAATGGGAGAAACTGTTTCTCAAGAAGTAGAAACGTTTACATGGGAAAAATTAGATTACGTTGAGAAAGTAAAAGAAGCTTTCAAACTCTAAATCTATAAAATATAGTTAGTGAAAAAACCGTTGCAAATGCAACGGTTTTTTTATTAATCTTTCAATCTCATTTTTCTTTGAACCTTCATTCGTCTCCAAGCTATATGATGACGCTTTTTATACAACCATAGGCATCCCAAATCCAATCCAAAATAGAAGAAACTAATTCCACTTGGTGGGTTTGCACTTGGTAAAAATGCAAAGTAATCCCAAGCAGTACTTGGCCACACCCAACATTCATAGCTGGTTCCTACAATTTCTAGAAAGACAATGGATAGATACATTGTTAGATAAAACAAACGCTCTCTCGGTTTATTCCTAAGAATCAGTAAAGTTGCCACAGTTAAAATAAATCCAAATACATCATTTTTGAAAATCAAAAAAGACAGAGAGTATACAATAATCAATGTCGTAAAGATTTTTTCAAGAAGCTTTATATTCTTCTTTGTATACGCTGTTTTTATAAAATATAGTACGCCAATATATACCAATGCATGTCCCATTGGAATGTAATGCGGCACATTCTCTAATCGATAGGTATACATCCCTAATACAACAGAAAACAAGTATTCTCCGACATAACCAATGAGTACTGCATAGATCATTAACTCTTTAATTCTTGGAGGAACTTTCCATAGCACGATAGAGAAAATAAAGACCATTAAAACATTCGCAATCCATTGAGATTCTTGATAATTCTCTAGGACATATTTACTATCTATAAATAGCCCAACAAAAATGTATAGAAATAAAATTCCTAAGGATTTTAAGAACGCTGGAAAAAAGGTTTTGGATGCTGATACGCTCATATTCTAAGAAAAAATAGCCTTTCGTAATTTCTTTTTTATCTTCTTCATAACATCTGTAGGGTAAGTACGTTCTCCCATTAATATTTGAGTCATTCCGTCACAAATACGATCTCCATACTTCTTAATCAGAAAATTCCGAATCTTTTCATTATCGTAAAATAATCTCGACAGACGTTCTCCTGTTTTCAATTCAGGGATTAACGAACTATTTAATTTTGAATTGTAGAGTTCCTCCGCTAATTTTTCATCAAGATTACTTTCAACAATCGACTCTGCTGCCATAATTCCAGAGAAAATAGCATTGGAAATTCCTTCTGCCGTTAAAGGATCAGCAAATCCAGCTGCATCACCTACTAAAAATACATTCTTTCGAACACATCCGTCTGTTCTTGGCGTTACTGGTATTTGAAAACCGTGCATTGTTTCACTAACAACTTCAGTAATTCCTAAAGTATCAGTCATATATTCTCGATATAACTTTTTAAAATCTACCTTCACTCTTCTAAAAGAAGCTAATCCAATTGACAGATGATTTTTCTTGGGAAAGCACCAACCATATCCCATAGGGATAGCGTCAAAATCAAGGCGAACACTTTTAGACAATCGTTCAAAATCTTCTGGGGTTACTTCTACTTCATATTCTAAAGCTGGAATTAACAAACGTGTTTCTTCCCAACCTGTCAATTTCGCTGTGGCACTTAATGCTCCATCTGCAGCTATCACAAACTTTGTTTTCACATCCCCTTGTGTTGTGTGCAAGGTGATATCATCTTCGAATGTGATTTTTTTTAACTTATGATTTTCTAACAACGTAATCCCTTCTTCCTTTGCCTTATCAACAAGAAATTTATCGAAATCATCGCGCATCACCATGCTAATTACTGGCTCATCTCTCTCTGCCGTTACGTGGACTCCGATTTTCTGAAAAAATGCATCTACTCTAAAAAATTCTTTCTCTACAACTGAACTTACATCAAAAGGCATTTTTCGTCTTCCTTTGTAAGCAAAACCACCTCCACACGTTTTATAACGAGGTAAGGTCTCTTTTTCAATGATGACTGTAGAAATGTTATTCTCAGCAAGTTTCAATGCTGCAGAAGCTCCTGCAGGCCCGCTTCCTATAATGGCAACGTCAAAGGTTTTCATTTGATTACGTTTTTCACAAATATATCATTTTATACCTCCACAGAAAACCTGATTTCACAACAAAAGAACAAAAGAGATTGCATAAAAAAAGCCTCTCAAATGAGAGGCTTTTTAATTAATATGTATATCGACTTATAATTGATATCTTACTCTAAAGCTTACAAACCTAGGTAGGATAAATCTTTCATTCACAGAGAAAGAAATCACTCCATTATTAACACTTGCTTGTGATCCTGTCCCTAGCAAGTTACTTCCTTGAATCTCATATTCCCATTTTGCATCTCTGTTTTTTCTATATGCCAAAGTTGCATTCCAAATTTTAAACTTGTTTGTTACTGCTCCATTTTGTCTTACTTCATTGAATGAAAAATCACTTCTTACAGTTACTGAGTTCCAAATATATGCATCGAAACTGATTCTCGGACTGTGAGTAGTAGATTTAACGTCAGCAGTTCTTGCACTATTACTTTGATCTGCAAAACTCACTGAATATCGCAAACTAACATTTGGTGCCTTTCTAAAATTGGTACTCACCCTAGCGTTATACGATTGAGAATATACCTCATTCACATTCTCTTGTCTATTTACAAACTGAAATGTTTTATTCCAACTAAAATTTCCTCCTACTGAAGTTCTAATTTTATTAAAGGTTTTTCCTACATTTCCAAAAGCAGAAAATCTTTCATTGTCAAAAGGAGAATTTAATCTTGTACTACTTGACACTACCGAACCAGGTTCAAAAATAGTATTGCTGTTAATTTGATCGATGGTTTTCACATAACTTATTCTTGCAAAAACATTGGTATAGTTAAAGAGGTTAAAACTACGATAATTCAAATTCAAATTATGAGTTGTAGCATTTGTCAAATCTTCAGTTCCAGTAAAGAATGAATTATAACTATTTGCAACAATTCCTCTAGCAATTGAATTTACATCTGTAAAATTCACTCGTTGAGTGTAATTAAATTGTAGACTTTCACTTTGTTTAAACTGAGCAACCAATCTAAATTCTGGCAGTATTTTAGTAAATTTATCTTCGAAAAACTCAGTTCCATACTGTGTGTTTTTTGACACATATGAATGCGCTGTAAACCCTGGTGTAACCGTAAATATTCCTGTTTTTAATCGATATCTTAAACCTACGTAAACATCTGTGAAGCTATATTCTGTATCGTTCGTTATTTGAGGATCTGTAACTCCTGGAATAGTTGGAGTTGGATTTAAAACATCCCCATTATCCAATACTTGAAAAAACCGAGAGTCAAAGTTTTGTTTACTCAAAATAGTTCCTGTTACGAAGTTTAAGTTACTTCTGCTATTTAAAATGTGATAATAATCTAACTTTGCATCTGCCTGGTTTGATTTCACCCGTCTATTTTGATTCAACGTATAAAATAAATTACTTCTATCTAATCCAAGAGTCTCAGCTGCATCATCAAAACCATCTTCAAATTCGTCTAATGATGGATCATCTGTAGGGTTATTATTCAAAGGATCATTTTCTAAAGAAGCAACATAAAAAGGATCTTCATCTTGGAGTACGTGTTGTACCTCTAGAGCAAAAATATTCTTTTCGTTTGCAGTGTAGAAATAACTTAAATTCTGACTAACATTAAATGGTGTTGACTCTTCTGTTTCTCTAATATCACTTAAAACCAATGAATTAACATCATCTATTCTTCTATCATTAGAAAAGCGACCAGTGATATTATAATTCATTTGATTGTTAAAGTTCGGCTTATAGATAGATCTGAAGTTAAACAACCCTGTACTACTATTTTGGTCTGTGATACTTTGTGTAAAATCATCTGGTGTCGCTGGATCTACATAATCTACCAGCCTATTGTTTTGCTGCCCGCTACGATTGTTCGAAAAAATAAGGAAACCACTTAAATCTAATTTCTTATTTGGTGTATAACTAAAATTAAACGCTGATAATTTGGTTTCTATACGATTGGCATTTCTAGCATCGGCAGTTAAAGATCCAATTCCTGCAGTTCCTAAATTAATGTTTGTTCCATTAGAAGGACTTTGGCTTCTAAAACCTCCTCCAAAACTTCTGAGATCGTTTCTATTTAACACTACATCTCCAAGGTTATTTACATCACCTATCACATTGATCGTATATTTTGGGGAATAATAGAAAAGTTTAGGCTGAAAAAGGTATAAACCTGTATTAGGAGAATCTCCAAGACCAGCAGTAATGTCTCCAAACCAAAAATTATCCTTTCCTTTCTTTAATTTGATGTTTAAAGCAACTCGGTCTTGATTATCTTGTACTCCTTTAAGCTGACCTACATCTCCATAATTTCTTAATACTTGAATCTTATCTACAGCATTTGAAGGAATATTTTTGGTAGCCAGTTTTGTATCTCCACTAAAGAACTCTTTTCCATCAATCATGACTTTTTCAACAACCTTTCCTTCAACTTCAATCTCTCCGGCATCATTGACTTCCATACCGGGTATTTTCTTCAGAACATCTTCAAGTTTCCGTTCTGTACCGTTTTTAAAAGAGTCTGCGTTGTAAATAATTGTATCTCCCTTGATGGTTACTGGCATCTTAGAGACAATATTAATCTCATCTAGTGTATTATCGTAGGCCAATGCTACATTTTTTACTAGATCTACTTCACCAGTTTTAAAAACCAAATCGGCAGTACGCATTCCAACATAACTAATACGTACGTTATAGATGGTGTTTTTCTTTAAGTCTAACTTGTAGTTTCCTTTGGCATCAGTAAAACCATAGGATGCAATTCTTTTTGCAATGGTGTCAATAGCGACAACATTTGCCATTTCTAATGGATCTCCAATGCTGTCCTTAACGACTCCTGTTAATTTAATTTGGGCACTAGTTACCCCACTAACCATTAAGATGGCTATTAGTAATATTTTTTTCATTGTGTGTGTTTAGATTGTCTTTGTTAAGATCTACCTCGTCCTCTACCACCACGTCCTCTAAAACGCTCACGCATTTCATCGGTCTTCTTTTTCACGATGGCATCGTACTCTTCTCTTGTTACTTTGTCTCCTTTTTTAGGAGTTTTAATTTCTACTTTTTCAGATGGGTTTAAAACAATTTCTGTACATAACATGGTGGTTCTTCCTGCATTAATCTCAAGAATTAACCCTGGCAATCCCCAGTAATCTTGAGGTCCAGTACTCACAGGTATCTGAGGCGTATACCATGCTGTTACTGCTAAAGTTCTTACTTTACTTTTTTCTTCAGTTTTTGTTGAATCCTTTTTTTGATCATTTCTATTTCTTCTGAAAGAAGAAAAGTCAAAACTATTGTCTACCTTAATCATTGTAGCTTTATAGCATGTATAATTTCCAATCTTTTTTGTCTCAGTTCCTAATTCCCATTTAGGTTGTTCCATTTTCTCAGTAATTAGGAATTTCTTCCCAAAAAATTCAGCAGACTCAATCATATTTCCTTCTTTCGAATTCTTATATATTGCTCCTCCGCCACCGAAACCTCCAAATCGGAAACCTCTACTATTACCTCCTCCTGGAGTTTCTAACTTAGCTTCTTCTTTAAAATCTGAAGATGATTTATCAAAATTAAGAATGTATGTCTTCTCTAACATATTCTTCATTCTCGACATGATCTGTTTTTTTCTTTGTTCAGACATCTGACGTCCTCCGAAAGCATCTAAGTCTACAGTAGTCTTAGACATGTAAGTTGCTTTTCCTTGGAAAGTTTTCTGTGAAAAAACTGTTATAGAAGAGACTAATAATAACAGCGTAAGTATTTGTTTCATTGCTTTTTGGCTTTAATTTTTGTAAAACTACATCTTATACTGTTCACTAAGACTTAAAAAAAAGCTAAAAGTTTAATCTTTCTAAAAAATAATTAAACAGAAACAATACCTATCCACCGATTCTTATTTCCATTCCATTACCATCCCCTCTTCTACTTCTAAAGCGTTCCATCATTTCTTTTGACTTTTCTCTAGATATTTTTTCAAATTTATCTCTGGAAACTACTTTCCCTTTTGTTGGAGCTTCTATCTTTTTTCGATCAGTAGGATTGATTACAATTTCTGTACATACAATTAATTGATCCCCATCTTGAATTTCTAAAATTAATCCTGGTAAACCCCAATAGTTTCCTGGACCATTACTTACCGGAACATCCGATGTATACCAAGCAATAGTAGTTCTCATTTCTTTCTTTTCAACTTCTTTAGCTTCTCCATCTACCATCTTCATTTCAATACTCTCTACTTCTCTTTCATAAGTAGCCTGATAACAAGTATAATTTCCAATATTTTTTGTTTTGCCTGTTAACTTCCAGTCATACTTTACAAGATCATCTTTCACTAAAAAAATCTTACCCATTAAGTCTACCTTATTGGCCATTTTATTTTCTTTTACATTTTTATAAATTAGATCGGTTCCACCTCCGCCTCCAACAACTTGAACCATCACATTACCTCCTCCTAATTGTGGACCACTTGGTGAATTCAATTTTGCATTTTCTTTATACGTAGATTCTGACTTTGTGAAATTTAATGTAAATGTTTTTTGAAACATTTTACGCATTTGCGCCTTAATTTGATCTTCCAATTCAGGGTTTGTAGCGGTCATTGTGCTATCCATCTTAAAACTTGTTTTCCTTGAAGTTTTGTATGTAGCCTTTCCAAAAAATTCTTGTGCGGATATAGAAACCGACAAGAACAGTAGCATGATAAAAATTTTAGTTTTCATTTATTTAATGTTTAATTTATAGATTCTAGATTTTTCAACAGTACAAATATGCATATCAAATTATAACTCTACGGTTAATGAGTGTTAACGAGTGTTAAGCGGCTACGCTATTCCAACTTAACTACCTACCTTTGAGGTATGAACACAAAAAAATACAACTGGATATTGTATTTAATCACTGCAACAATCATTACTACCGTTGCGGTGCAATTCTATTGGAATTTTAAAAATTATCAAGAGAATAGACAACGAGTTAATAATGAAATACAAATTAGCTTAGATAATGCTATAGAAGAATACTACAGTAGTATTTCAAAAAGAAATTTCTTTGGTGTTTTCAATACGAATGACAGCATATACAATGACTCTATTCCTAAAAATGGTTGGATTAAAGAGTACCATACAAGAGTAGACACCCTAACTCCATCGATAGCTATTGAAGCTCGATACGACGAAAAGTTCAGGAATATTCCTAAACTTTTAGATTCTTTATTTAAAGCTGATAGCTTGCAATATGAGTCTATAAAAAACGATCCAAATCATATTATTGCTGAGAATAGAAAAAATACTAGATTAAAATTAGTGAATGGAAGAGGAACATTTCCTGAGGTTAATGTAATAGAAGGAATTAAAACCGTCTACATTGCATTGACAAATGATGGGATTGACTTTACAGAATTAGATTCACTTTTCAATAGTCAGTTAGCTTCTAAAAATATTTCTACTGATTATTATTTTGATTACATAGAATTAAACAGAGTTATAGGAACAACAAAAGAACTCTCTAAAGATACTCTTGACTTTTTCACGAACTCAAAATCCACTTATCTAAGACCCACACAAGAGTTACGTGTTTTTTATTCGAACCCAGCACTTGCTGCCTTAAAAAGAAGTACATCAGGTATCTTAATATCACTACTTTTATCATTAACTGTTATTGGAAGTTTGTTTTACCTATTAAAGATTATCAACCGACAAAAAGAGTTGGCTGAAATAAAGAACGATTTAATTAGCAATATTACACATGAGTTTAAAACTCCGATAGCCACTGTTTCAACGGCAATTGAAGCTATAGAAAACTTTAACGTACTAGATGACAAAGAAAAGACTCAAAAGTATTTATCTATGTCATCTATGCAATTGAAGAAATTGCATCAAATGGTAGAGAAATTATTAGAGACTGCTACTTTAGATTCTGAAAAATTGATTTTAAATAAAGAACCTATCGACCTCATTGATTTGGTTTCTAAAATTACCACAAAGCATAAAATTCTAACGGATAAACAAATTTCTTTTTCCTCTAATGTTGATTCAAAATTTTTAAACATCGATTCATTTCATTTTGAAAACGCCGTTTCTAACCTAATTGATAATGCAATAAAATATGGAGGCGAAAATCTTGAGGTGACCATCAACTCTGTCTTAAATACTACAGAGATATCCGTTGCTGATGATGGAAAAGGAATTGAAAAAAATCAACAAGAAAAGATTTTTGATAAATTCTACAGAATTCCAAAAGGGAACAAACACGATGTTAAAGGCTTTGGGATTGGGTTGTATTATTCAAAAAAAATTGTAAAAAAACATAATGGATCTATTCAATTAGCTTCAACTAGTTTAGATACCGTTTTTAAAATTAGCTTACCGAATGGATAAACTTATTAAAGTTGTTTTAGCTGAAGATGAACCTAGTTTAGGTCAGATAGTCAAAGAGAGTTTAGAAACCAGAGGTTTTGAAGTCTTTTTAGCTAAAGATGGCGTGGAAGCTTATGAATACTACAAGAATGAAGATCCGAAAATTTTAGTTTTGGATGTGATGATGCCTAAGAAAGACGGTTTTACATTGGCAAAAGAAATTAGAGAAGAAAATAATTCAATTCCTATTATTTTTTTAACGGCGAAATCTCAAACAAAAGATGTTTTGGATGGGTTTCAGCATGGAGGGAATGATTATTTAAAGAAACCTTTTTCTATGGAAGAATTGATTGTTAGAATCCATTCTCTATTAGATAGAGTAACCGTAAAAAAAGATCATCAAAAAATTCTTATTGGTGATTATACATTCAATTACACCAAGCAAAGTTTGCATTTCTCAGAAGAGTCTGTTCTATTAACGCATAGAGAATCTGAATTACTATTTCATCTACATCAAAAGAAAAATGAAATTCTTGATAGAACTTTCATTTTGAAAAAACTTTGGGGGGATGATGATTTTTTTAATGCACGAAGTATGGATGTCTTTATCAGCAAACTACGCAAAAAACTAGCGAAAGATAAGAACGTACAAATTATTAACGTTCGTGGTTTTGGTTACAAACTAACAATTTAATCGTTCAGAATTCTAAATTTTGTTTACCTTTAAATCCCCTTTCTAAACTTTAGAAATCTTTAAATTATGCATGTAGCCATCGCTGGGAATATTGGTGCCGGAAAAACAACTTTAACAAAATTATTAGCCAGACATTATAGCTGGAAACCTCATTATGAATCTGTAGATGAAAATCCTTATTTGGATGATTTCTATGGAGAAATGGAACGTTGGTCTTTTAATTTACAAGTATATTTTTTAAATAGTCGTTTTCGTCAAATCTTAGAACTAAGAAAAACTGGAAAAAATATCATTCAAGATAGGACGATTTATGAAGATGCTCACATATTTGCTCCCAACTTACATGCCATGGGGTTGATGACCAATAGAGATTACAGCAATTATAGTTCTCTTTTTGAATTGATGGAAAAATTGGTAACTCCTCCAGATTTACTTATTTATCTGAGAGCTGACATCTCTACACTTGTAGGTCAAATTCACAAGAGAGGGAGAGATTATGAAAATTCAATCAGTATTGATTATTTAAGTAGATTAAATGAGCGTTACGAAGCTTGGATTTCTACTTACAAAAAAGGGAAGCTCTTAATTATTGATGTAGACAATTTAGATTTTGTAGACAACCAAGAAGATTTAGGTTACATTATTGATCGAATTGATTCACAAATTAATGGTCTATTTTAACATCAAAATATATCTTATAAAAAATAAAAGGTCGCTATTTAGCGACCTTTCGTAATTAAGCTCAACGCTTAAAACTAGAAATAATAGATGTCCCCCAACATTACTATTACCTACCCAGCTTTAACCTTATAAAGTCTATAATAGATTTTATTATCAAACTTTCTATTTTCCTTTTTCATTTTATTGATAAGCTCTTTAAAAAGTAGCATTGTTAGAATTATTGCAACTAATAACAATCCAAATATGATCTCATAAAGAGAACTTACTTGCAAAACGCTACTCATGTAAAATGTTAAGAAACTGATTAATATAAATAAAAATCCTAAAGCAGGAATCATTTTATTAAACACAGCTATTTTGTGCTTATTCGTATGTATTTTCCCTTTTAAATCTTCTAATGTCACTTTTTTTGCCATGAGTAAATTTCTTTTATACTCTTATGACACACTTTTTATTTACAGGTCACATTTTAAGAAAAAATTATTTTAAAATTGTAATCTGACTATCTACAATATCTTTTATTGGATACACTATTTTTTCCTCAGCTGTGACCACAACAAAACAAATATTGTCGATAGATTCTACAACACCTTCAACGTCTTTAATTCTAATCTTCTGACCTATTTCAAGATTTTTTCTAGAGTAATACCCAAACAACAATCTTTTAATGATGTCTCTTGACCCCAAACCAAATGCAATAGCAAAAGCGAGTAATACAGAGCCTATTACTAAGGTTAAATTACTTTTTATAATACTCGTGTCTATTCCTGCTTGATCGAAAGCTGTGATGGAAAGAAAAACAACAATCAAATAGAAAGCAATATTTCCTACTAAGTTTCCTCCAGTAATTTCTAATGATTTAAACAATGAATTAACGGCTTTCTTTACGAGAGTTCCTACATATACTCCTGCTACAAAAATACCTAGAGCAGTTAGTAATTTAGGCAAGTAAGCAATGAACCCTGTAATTCCCTCAGAAACAACTTTTACTCCATACATTTCTGAACCGACCATGACAAAAATCAAGATCAAAAACCATTTTAGAACACCTAATATGACTTTTGTTAGCACAATATTGATGGTTGTATTTCCAAAAATTTCAGTTTCGTTTAGTTTTTTAGACCATTCATCTATTTTTGTTTTACTTAGTGCTTTCTTCACCAACCATAAAAAAACTTTTATTACAATCCATGATACAATCACAAAAGCAATAAATCCTAGAACAGCAGGTATTGAATCTACCATATTATTCCAGATTTTTCTGAAGGGAGCGACGATGTCTGTCTGTAATCCTAGTATAGCACTCATAATGTTAAATTTAAATTAGTATGTATGTTTGTTTGTTAGTTTTTCTTTTTTGCTCCACCGCCATTCAATATATCTCCTATAGTATTTGGGTATTTCACCACAAATAAATCAGCTACATCAATTGCTAGCTTCACTTTTGCTATATCACCAAGCACCTTCTTCTTAAGCGCCTCTGGCACTTCTTCGTGATGTAATATTTTCTTAAACGGATTCTCCATAGTTACAATCCTTTACATATTTGTGATACTTTTCCCTTAGCTCTTTTTAGCCTCATTTTTACAGCACTCTCACTTAACTCTAATAATCCAGACAAGTCTTTGATAGACATATCATCTTGATATTTCATTAGTAAGATCATTTTATCATTCGGATCAATAATTTCCAACGCTTTGGCTAATTGATCTGATTTTAAAGCAAACAATGTTTCGTCATCTATTTCATCATCAGAAACATCATCCTTTACTTTGTCTGTTACTACCGTGACTTTCTCTTTCTTTTTATTTGCATTTCTTTGCACATAATTCACACAAAAATTATATGTAAAAGAATACAACCAAGTAGAAAACTTTGCGGTTCCCTTAAAGGTTCTCAGTTTTATAAACAGTTGAATAAAAACATCGTGTGTTAAGTCTTCTGCTTCTTCTTTATTTTTAGAGAAGCCATAACATTTATTATAGACTACAGTAACATACCGATCATACAATGTCGCAAATAAATGCGCATCGTTAGATTGAACTATTTTAAAAACTAGTTCTTCATCGGTAAGCTTGGTTATATCTAATGTTTCCAATCGTTCCTTAAAACTTCATATTTGTTTAGACACCTTTTTTTCAAAAAGTCACATTGAAAAGTTAAGAACATCTGTGAATCCTGTATATAGAGAGGTTTATTTTTTATGAAAAGCTTATAAACAAAAAAGCCGCCTTTAAAAAGCGGCTTTTTTTGTGAATTTTACTCCACTTGAATGATAGATGTCCCCCAACCTCTATTCATTCGATTCTAAATCTCAAATTATTAACATATGTTAATATAGGCAAATATAAAAATAAAGAACTTAATCTCAACTATTAAGCTCGTTTTTTTTCATTTTATAAAAACTTAAAAAAATAATATCTTTTTTGTAACATTTATGTAAAGTCTTCCGTATAATGAATTGTAACGATAGTATTAATCCTAAAAACAATCCTACAAATTAGATGAGACAACTTAAAATTACAAAGCAGGTAACTAACAGAGAAACAGCTTCATTAGATAAATACTTACAGGAAATAGGTAAGGTAGATTTAATTACCGCAGATGAAGAGGTTGAATTAGCACAACGAATCAAAGCAGGAGATCAATTGGCTTTAGAGAAGTTAACAAAAGCTAATTTACGTTTTGTGGTGTCTGTGGCTAAGCAGTATCAAAATCAAGGATTAACATTACCAGACTTAATTAATGAAGGAAATTTAGGTTTAATCAAAGCAGCTAAGCGTTTTGATGAAACTAGAGGTTTTAAATTTATCTCATATGCTGTATGGTGGATTCGTCAATCGATTCTTCAAGCATTAGCAGAACAATCTCGTATCGTTCGTTTACCTTTAAATAAAATTGGGTCTATTAACAAGATCAATAAAATGTATGCTTTCTTAGAGCAAGAAAATGAGCGCCCTCCAAGTGCTGAAGAAATTGCTAAGAAATTAGACATGACAGTAAATGACGTAAAAGAATCTATGAAGAACTCTGGTCGTCACGTATCTATGGATGCACCTTTAATTGAAGGAGAAGATTCTAACCTATACGATGTATTAAACTCAGGTGAATCTCCAAATCCAGACAAAACATTATTACACGAATCTTTACGTATAGAAATTAACAGAGCTTTGGAAACCTTAACTCCACGTGAAGCTGATGTTGTAAAATTATATTTCGGTTTGGGTGAACACCAACCAATGACTTTAGAAGAAATTGGAGAAACGTTCGATTTAACTCGTGAGCGTGTTCGTCAAATTAAAGAAAAAGCAATTAGAAGATTGAAACATACATCTAGAAGTAAAATCTTAATGACCTATTTAGGCTAACTGTCTTAGATTCTATTAGGTATCTAAATCATTGTCAATAAAACATGAAAAACTCTCGAAAATTCTTCGAGAGTTTTCTTTTTTATATACCTATTTTTACATAAAACATAACAACTAACTACATGAGTAAATTAATTGCACCTTCAATTTTAGCTGCCGACTTTGCAAACCTTCAAAAAGATATCGAAATGGTAAATGCTAGTGATGCCGATTGGTTTCACATTGATATTATGGACGGAGTTTTTGTTCCAAATATTTCTTTCGGAATGCCTGTACTAAAAGCAATTTCTAAACACGCAACAAAAACGATTGATGTACATTTAATGATTGTAGATCCTGATCGTTATATTCAAACATTTGCAGACTTAGGATCTAATATATTGACGGTACATTACGAAGCTTGCACCCATCTACACAGAACTGTTCAGGCTATTAAAGCTGCTGGCATGAAAGCTGGAGTTGCTTTAAACCCACATACACCTATTGCAGTTTTAGAAGACATTATTGCCGACTTAGATTTGGTATGTTTGATGAGTGTAAACCCAGGGTTTGGTGGTCAATCTTTTATTGAAAACACCTACAAAAAAGTAAGTCAGTTAAAACATTTAATTGAATTCTCAGACTCAAACTGTCAAATAGAAATCGACGGTGGTGTTACCAACAAAAATGCGAGTGAATTGATAGAAGCTGGCGCTGATGTTTTGGTGGCTGGTAGTTATGTTTTTAAGAGTGAGAACCCTACAGAAACAATTAGTAATTTAAAAGCGCAGGTTAACTAATACATTTATTATGGATCAAACTACAGCAATTATTCTTGCCATTTCCCTAGGTATTATCATGTTAGGAATGGGACTTTCCTTAGTTGCTGATGATTTCAAACGTATTTTTTCACAACCGAAAGCAATTATTGTAGGACTGATAAATCAGCTTATTTTATTGCCTGTAATTGCTTTTACACTAGCATCGCTATTCCCTTTACAACCAGAAATTGCAGTGGGAGTCATGATTTTATCCGCATGTCCAGGAGGAGCAACTTCAAACTTGATTTCTCATTTAGCAAAAGCTGATGCCGCACTCTCTGTAACACTCACGGCTTTTAGCAGTTTTATTACAATCCTAACCATTCCTTTTATTGTTAACTTTTCTCTAGAGCATTTTTTAGATCAAAGCAATATTATAAAGCTAGACATTGTTCAAACATTTCTTCAAATACTGATGATTGTTATTATTCCTGTTTCTCTAGGAATGATCATAAGAAAACGCAAAGAATCTTTTGCTTTAAAAATGGGAAAACCAGTGCGTGTTGCATCTGCATTACTTTTAATTTTAGTCATCGTAGGAATTATCATAAAAGAGAAAGACAGCTTAGCCGCTTCATTTAAAGAAGCAGGAGCCGTTATTATTTCTTTAAACATTATTGTAATGCTAGTGGGGTATTATTCTGCAAGAATGTTTAAAGTCACAGGGAAAAGATCTTTATCTATTGCTATTGAATCGGGAATACAGAATGGAACACTTGGGATAACTGTAGCTGTTGTACTACTACAAAATTCATCCTTTGCAATTGTTTCTGCTCTTTATGGCGTATTAATGCTATTTACAGCAGCTGGGGTAGTATATTTTGGAATATCTCAGGATAAAAAAAATCCATCATAACCATTGTATGCAGTTGTAGATATAGAAACTACAGGAAATGGATATAAAGGTCAGAAGATTACTGAAATATCCATTTTTATTTTTGATGGTAAAAAAGTAATCGATGAATTCACATCGTTAGTTAATCCAGAACAAACCATTCCCGCTTTTATTACCAATCTTACTGGTATTACTGATGCCATGGTAAGAACAGCTCCAAAGTTTTATGAAATTGCAAAGAAGGTACAAGAACTTACTGAAGGCACCATTTTTGTTGCTCATAATGTAAACTTCGATTACAATATTATTCAAAGTGAATTTAAAAGTCTCGGATTCGATTTCAAGAGAAAAAAATTATGTACCATTCGTCTTTCCAGAAAAATTATCCCCGGACTAAACTCTTATAGCTTAGGAAATATCTGTAGTACCGAAGGAATAGAGATTCTAGGACGTCACAGAGCCAAAGGAGATGCAGAAGCAACTGTTGAGCTGTTTAGAAGATTGATTGAGAGAGATGATAACTTTACTATCAATAGTTTTTTAAATCCGAAATCGAGGCAAGCGACACTCCCTCCTCTTCTAGATAAGAAGGTCGTTGATAGTTTACCTGAAAAACATGGAGTTTACTATTTCAAGAACTTACAGAAAGAAGTCATTTATGTGGGTAAGGCAAACAATATCAAACAACGAGTGATTAGTCATTTCTATGATAAAAAGAAAAAAGAAATCACTATGTGTTTAGAAACAGCCAATATTACTTACGAAGAAACGGGTAGTGAATTATTAGCGCTTTTAAAAGAATCCGCAGACATCAAACACTTATATCCGAAATTCAATAGAGCACAAAGAAGAGCCAATGAAGCTATTGGATTATTCTCTTACGAAGATCAAAAAGGAATTATTCACCTTGCTTTTAACCGTCTCAAATTAGTACCTAATCCTATTTTAAACTTCTACTCTCTTGCTGAATGTAGAGATGTTTTAGAGAAAATTTGTGAGGAATATGAATTATGTCCAAAGTACTGTCATTTACAAACCAATGTAAGCTCCTGTTTTCATTATCAAATTAAAAAATGTAAAGGAATATGTTCGGAGAAAGAAGGTGTAGATTCTTATAACAAAAGGGTAGAAAGCGCAATAGCCTCTATGGGGCTACAAGCTGAAAATTTAGTTCTTAAAGAAAAAGGAAGAAATGAGCATGAAATCGGATTCGCTTTAATTTTAAATGGCATTTATCAAGGATTTGGGTATATCGATAAAGACATTAAATTAGAAAATCCAGATGAGTATTCATTCTATGTTCAACCTCAAAAAGACAATAGAGATGTGCAAAGGATACTTCGTCATTACCTATCAAAAAAAGAGGCTTCTTAATTAAGAAGCCTCTAAAACCAACAACACTAGTACTGCTCTAACAGGTAATTAATCAAATCTGTAGTAGTAACAATACCAACTAATTCTTCTTCCTTAACAATAGGCAAGGCATGAAACTCTCTCTCAGATAAAATCTCTGCAACTACTTTTATTGTAGTTTCTGGCGATACTTTTACCAAATTTTTTGCCATAACCTGCTCTATTGTAAATATATTGTAAATCATTGTATCTACCTCTGTTTCATCATCATAGATTGCGTCTGCATAACTTATTCGTAATAAATCTGTATAACTTAACATCCCTATAATTTCTTTCCCGTTTACAACTGGTATGTGTCTAATATTATGATTATTAAACAATCTTTCCGCAGTTATTAAATCATCTGAATGATTCACGGTAATTAAATCCTTGGTCATTATTCTGGAAACTGGCATTCTTTTTTTCATGGTCTTTGCTTTTAAATTCTATACCAAATTTCCACAGAAAACAATTAAACACAAATGACTTTTATCATTTGCTAAAAAAAATATTGATTGTATTTTGTATTGTTATGATTTAAATATCGAAGTAATTACAGGCAATGACCCATTTGTATTGTTGATATATAAATGAAGACGAAGACAAAGACAAAGAAGATGTGAGTATCTTTTGTTTCTATTATCTTATATCTTAAAATGCAATAAGATTACATTAGCTATTAAAAGAGGGTATATAAAACCTTATTGAACACTAGCCTTCAAGACTCTAATATCCCTTAGTGAAAGTTTATTGATATTCGACATGAATGCAGTTCCAGAACCGTTTAATCCTGCCAATTTTAATATTTCATATACTTTTCCAGCACAACCAGAATAACGTTCTGCGATATCTGTTAATTTCACTCTACCTAATTTTGTTCTCCCAAAATATAGGTCTGCGCTAACATCATTAATTCTTATGTCTTGCGGCTTGGCCCATAATGAAGCTTTAAGGTCTCCTTTTTTGAAAGATTTTCCATTTTTCCAGTAGTTTGTAAAAACAGCATCTTTATCATAAGTGACACCTAACATTAAGGTGTTCTTGCATGTAATAAATTGATATTTTAGTTTGACCTTTTCAAAATCAAATCCATTTTTCTCTCCTTTAAATGAAGCATAGCCTCTCTTTAATGATATATACTGAGCTCTTGCTTTCGATTTTTGAGCTTTCATTTGCAATGCTCCGAAAAGAGTAAACACAAAAATCAAACTCAATACTCTATGTAAAACTTTATTTTTCATTACTAATATCTTTTGCGAAAAATGAAAGGCAAAAATAATACCAAAACTTAAGATAAAGAAAGTTTTAGAATTAAATTAATAATCTAAGAAGTTAAAGTTCAGCATTTTTTTAATTCTTCTATAAATTCTAGGGAATTTTGACTTGAACTCCTTTGGGGTTTCAATAAAGTTCTCAAGCAAAACTGCCATAAACTCATATTGGTTTTCAAATGCATACTCCCTAAAATACGCTGAAGCAATCAATTCTTTTTTGACTGCTTTATTCTCTTGAATATAATTTATTAACTCTCGATACCCTCTTCTAAACACTAATGAATGAACATCTCTATTCTTTATTGAATTCACATGTAATATATGAGTAAACTCATGTATTCCAAGGTTTAAGTTATCATCTTTTATAGCATTCCCCTCTAAAAAATGTTTCCATGAAAAAACAACTACCTTATATTTTGGATTAAACTCTCCTTTGTGTTTTCGCTGATTTACTTGTGATAAAAAAATATCTGGATAGACAATTATTTTGTTAAAAACATCCGTCATATATCTTCTATTCCCAAAAGTAAGCATGACATAGGAAGCTCCAATCATAACTCTTGTTCCTGAAGTAATTACAAGTTTATCCCTACCAATAAATTTATAATTCCTGATGAATGTCGCCAATCGGTGTTCAAAACATTCTTGGTGTTTAGCATCCAATCTTTGATAAAACAGAATGTTCTCTTCAAGGATTTTTTTCTGTTGAATAGATAATTTTTTCTTCCTGATGTAGAAATGAGTAAACGCAGAAGAATTAAAAAAGTACAAGGTAAAGGACTCTATTAGCAAAATAACTAGCTCGAGAATACCTATTGAATGGAGAGCGTATCGGATAGCATATAAATACTTCATAGACTTTTTAAGGGTTGCTAAATATAGCAAATCATGATTACTATCTTTCTTTAGAAAATGAAAAAGTCTAGGATTAGCTAAACTGATCCCTCAAAGCTCCGCTTTGAAAATAGAAACTCAGCACTTACAAATTCAAGCGAGCTTGATTTGACGTACTGAGTTTCTATTTATTCGTGACCGCGAAGGGATTCGAACCCCCAACCCTCAGAGCCGAAATCTGATATTCTATCCAGTTGAACTACGCAGCCAATTATTTCCGTAAAATAAATACTATGTTATGCTAAGTTTTTGCGAACGATTCCAGAAATAGTCTTACCATCTGCCTGTCCAGCTAATTGTTTTGAAACTATTCCCATCACTTTCCCCATATCTTTCATTCCTTCTGCACCAACTTTCGCAATAGTTTCTAGGACTACTTTTTCTATTTCTTCTTCAGAAAGAGCTGCAGGTAAGAATTTTTCCAAGACAGCAATTTCTTTTAATTCTGGGTCAGCCAAATCTTGCCTTCCTTGTTCTATAAAAATAGCAGCACTGTCTTTACGTTGTTTAACTTGCTTTTGAATGATTTTCATTTCTTGCTCTTCAGTTAAATCACTACCAGCTCCAGTTTCAGTCTTTGCTAATAAAAAAGCAGATTTTACTGCTCTTAATGCCTGTAAAGCAACTGTATCTTTCGATTTCATAGCTGCTTTCATTTCTTCCATAATTTGTTTTTGCAAACTCATGTCTTGTGTTTTTAAGCGGACCAAAGATACAATTCTTAAGAGAATTTTTTTCCTTTTCTAAGATATAATACTTTCTTGTTATAGTCTATAATTGCTTTTCCTTTTTCTAAAATATCTGCACCAATAATTCCGTGAACTTCTTCAGCTTCATGTTGTGTTAATGCTGCATTTACATGAGTTAAATCAAACAACACTAAATGAAACTTTGTTGTCTTCCATGAGCTAATTTTCAAGCTGTTGTTATTAGATTGCTGAGTTTCCATATCTGTAGCCCCAGCTCCAGCAGCTTTTGTTTCACTTTCTTCTGCTTCTAACTTAAAATGCTCAATCAAGTCTAATCCTACACAAGAATTTGATGCTCCAGTGTCTAAAATAAACTTCCCTTTTACTCCATTGATTTCCGCATCTAATTCTAAATGATTGGTAACAATCTTTCTTAATTTGATTTTTAGATATTTCTTTTTCCTTAATAGTTTTTTTAGACTACTCATTTAACTGTATTTTTATCGAGCAAAAATACATTATTAATAAAGAAGCTATAACTTCTTTTGGTAATGAAATTATTAGGTCGAGCGCAGTTGAGACCTTACTAACAAAACAACACCTCTCGACTGCGCTCGAGGAGATGAAAATATGATTACAGACACTCATACACATTTATATTCAGAACAGTTTGACCAAGACAGAGGTGTTATAATGGTTCGAGCAAAAGATGCAGGAGTCTCTCGCTTTTTTATTCCTGCTATAGACAGCACATATACACAAAGGATGTTGGACTTAGAAGAACAATTTCCTGAAGATGTTTTTCTAATGATGGGGCTCCATCCTACATCCGTTCAAGTCAATTACAAAGAAGAACTGAAACATGTAAGAGAATGGATTGATCAAAAAGATTTCTATGCCATTGGTGAAATTGGAATCGACTTGTATTGGGATCAAACATTTTTAGAAGAACAAAAGGAAGCATTCCAAACTCAGATTCAATGGGCTAAAGAAAAAAAGCTTCCTATTGCCATACACTGCCGAGATGCTTTTGATGAAATTTTTGAAGTCTTGGAATTAGAAAAAAGCGATGATTTACGAGGGATTTTTCATTGTTTTACAGGAACATACGAACAAGCTTTAAAAGCTATTTCTTACAATATGAAATTGGGGATTGGAGGTGTAGCCACCTTTAAAAATGGTAAAATAGATAAGTTCCTAAATCAAATCGACATCAAACATATTGTACTTGAAACCGATGCTCCTTACTTAGCTCCCACTCCTTATCGAGGAAAAAGAAATGAAAGCAGTTATATTGAAATGGTAGTTAACAAACTCGTTGACATTTATGGGTTAACATTTGAAGAAATTGCCGAAATCACAACTCAAAATTCAAAAGAAGTATTTGGAATTTAAAACTACATACTACAAAACACCAATCGGCACTGCTGAAATAATAGGGAACGAAGATGGCATTCAATCTATTTCTGTTTTAGATGACACTTCGACTGAGCTCGAAGTGGCAGAAAATATCATTCCTAAATGTTTGCAAGATTGTGTGACTCAATTGGACGAATATTTTAAAGGAGAGCGAATAGAGTTCTATTTGAAATTAAATCCACAAGGCACTACTTTTCAGCAATCTGTTTGGGATGAATTAAACAATATTCCTTATGGAAAAACAAGAACCTACATGGAACAAACCAAACAAATTGGAGATCCAAAAGCCATCAGAGCTGTTGCTTCCGCAAATGGAAAGAACCCTATTTGGATTGTAATTCCTTGTCATCGTGTTATTGGCTCTGATGGTTCTTTAACTGGGTATGCTGGAGGTATTTGGCGTAAAAAATGGTTGTTAGAGCATGAAAGCCCTGTAAAACAACAATCGTTATTTTAGACTAATTTTATTATTCCTACGTTTGTAGTATATGTCTAAAAAAGCATGGTTTTTATTACTCTTTTTTATTGGGTTCTTTGCCAATGCGCAAACTACTTCCTCTGACTTTCGTTCAAAAAAAATTATTATTGCCAAAGACACCGTTCGTTTTGATTCTGTCCCTATCAATCCTCAGAAATTCAAAATACTAAACAATCAACTACGTATCATCCCTCCTTCGGAGTATCTGATGATATACAATGATGCAACACTAATTATCAATTCAAAAAAGTACCAAGAGATTACCATAGAATATTTTCGGTTCCCAGATTTTATTACCAAAACCTATAGCCCTTTTGATCAAAACCTTATTGTTCCCAACACTAGTAATACAGGCAAACTATACAGTTTAACCACCAATAAGAAAGCAACTGAATTAAAATTGTTTGACGGACTCAAAACTTCTGGCTTTATCACAAGAGGTGTTACTTCTGGAAACAATCAGAGTACCGTTACTAATTCATCAATGGATTTAAACATAGAGGGAAAACTATCTAGCGAAGTATCTATTCGAGCTAATATTTTTGACACCAATATTCCACTACAAGAGAATGGATACTCACAGAACATTACAGATTTTGATAGGATTTTCATCGAGCTTTACAGCAAAGACTGGCGTATTAAAGCAGGTGATGTAAGTTTAAACAATCAAGATAGTTACTTTCTAAGATTTGACAAACAGATTTCGGGATTAGAAGTAGAAGCTAATTTAAGTGCAAAAACAACAGTTTCAGCATCTGGCGCAGTTGTTAGAGGTCAGTTTACATCGTATAATTTTGTTGGAAGTGAAGGAAATCAAGGGCCCTATAAAATTTTTGGCCCTAATAACGAGCCTAATATTATCATTGTCGCTGGGAGTGAAAAAATATTCGTTAATGGTTCACAAATCAAAAAAGGTATTGATGAAGATTATGTTATTGATTATAATATTGGAGAAGTTCGCTTCAACACTACTTTTCCAATCACAAATGACATGAGAATACGTGTTGAATTTCAGTTTTCCAACAAAAACTACACTCGTTTTATCACCTATGAAAAAGCACAGTATTCTGGTGAAAAATTCAATATCTCTGGATATTTCTACAATGAGAATGATGTAAAAAATCAGCCAATACAATTGAGTTTAACGGATGCTCAAAGGCAAATTTTAGCCAGTGCTGGAAACAACCCAGATTTAATGGTTGCTGAAAGTGCTTTTCCTGATAGTTTTGACGTGAATAAGATTTTATATCGAAAAGTACTCGTAGGCACTGAAGAGGTTTTTGAATACTCTACAAATGAGAATGACCAACTATTCAATGTTACTTTCACCAATGTAGGAAGCAATCAAGGAGATTATATTTTAGACCAAACACTAGCAAACGGGACTGTTTTTGCTTATGCTGGCGAGAACTTGGGGAACTACGACCCAATTACTCAATTGATTGCTCCCACGAAGTTACAGGTGGCTGTCGTTAACTCTTCATATAAACCCAACAACAAAACAATTATTGACGCTGAACTTGCCTTTAGTAATAATGACAAGAACTTGTTCTCTAGTATCGATAATAACCAAAACAAAGGAGCAGCAGCTAAACTAATATGGCAACAGACATTAGTTGATCAAAAATGGCAAGTTATTAGCGCTATCGATTACCTCTTTATTCATAAGAATTTTAGTACAATTCAACGTTTTCAATCTGTAGAGTTCAATCGTGATTGGAATCTATTAAATCCAACAGGGAATCAACAACAAGTTGGAATTGGACTAACCTTAAAGAATAAAGAGAATGATTTTTTATCCTATTCATTCCAACAGCTTAAATTTTCTGAAAGCTTTACAGGAAACAAGCATCTCTTAAATTCTAGAATGAAATTAAACAACACTTCATTTTTCATGAACAGTAGTATTTTAGATAGTGATTCAGAAATTCAAGAGAGTACCTTTTTACGTTTAAAAGGAGGTGTAGAACAGAGTTTTATAAAATCATGGCTGGGGGCAACTATTGCTTTAGAATCTAATGATGTTCAGAATAAAGCAACACAAGATTTAGCGATCACCAATCACCAATACAAGGAATATGAAGGGTACTTAGGAGTTGGTGATAGTACAAAAGTGTTTGCTAAAATTGGTTTTAACTATCGAAATAATGATAGCATTCGAAACAATCGTTTTACAGAAATAAACAATAGAAAAACAATTTATCTAGATGCAAAGGTGATTCAAAATGAAAAAACCAGCCTTTCCATGTATGCGAATTATAGGTTGACAGAAAATGCTTTTATTGACGATGAGAAAACATTAAACTCTAGAATTATTTACACACAGCGATTGTTCGATAATTTTATCACTTTAGGAACACGTTATGAAACTTCTTCAGGAAATGTAGCACGACAAGATTTTGTATATATAGAGGTAGAACCTGGTCAAGGTTTTTACACTTGGAGAGACTACAACAACAATGGTATTCAGGAGTTCGATGAATTTGAAATTGCTGAATTTCAAGATCAGGCTAACTATTTACGAGTACCTCTTCCCAACCTTCGTTTTATTCCCACTCAGAGTGCCAAATGGAACCAATCTATGACTATTAATGCGAGTCAATGGAATTCAAAGACAGGAATTAGAAAAGTACTTTCTCACTTTTACAATCAATTCTTTTTAACGATAAATAACGAACAAGAACGAATTGGGAACTCATTTAACCTAAATCCTTTCGACCTAAATGAAAGTCAACAAATTAGTCTCAACTTCAATGTAAGAAACAGTTTGTACTTCAATAGAAATCTTCAAAAATTCAGTACTACTTATACCTATGCTACTTCAGAAAACAAACAGCAATTCTCCATTGGAAATCAAGATACAGACACCAAAATTCATCAAATAGATTTCCAGCACAAGCTTGGTAAATTCTGGTTATTAGATTTAACAGGAAGAGTATCGGAAAATAATTTGCAAACAGAGAACTTTGCAAACAGGAATTATCAAATTGACATCTTGGAGTTTCTACCCAAAATCACCTATGTTTTAAATAACGATAATCGGTTTTCGACTTTTTATCAATTTAAGAATAAAGAAAATACTTTATTGGATTTCGAAGAACTCAAACAACAAAAAATTGGCGTTGAGTATTTTTATGCTGGAAAGGAAAAAACGCAGTTCAATGCCAATTTCTCCGCTTTCTTTAATGATTTCCAAGGAAATCCAAACTCTCCTGTTGGATATCAAATGTTAGAAGGTTTACAAGAAGGTACAAATTATACGTGGAGCTTTTTGTGGAATCAAAAATTAAACTCATTTTTGAACTTAAATTTAAATTACAGAGGTCGAAAAAGTGAGAATTCTAAAACAATTCATACTGGAACGATTCAATTAAGAGCTGTATTTTAAATACTATCTTTTACAGATATAACGATAAACATTTGCTATGAAAAAATTCTTATTTCTATTCCTAATTTCATCTGCTGTTTATGCTCAAAAAAATGACAGCATAAAAAAACACGAAATCAAATTCACTTTTGCCGATCAAAATGAGAAGTTTGGCTCAATGGTTGGAGTTTCTTACGAAAATATGCTTGACAAAAAACACACCTATGGTTTTGAAACGCTCTATGGAACTGGTTACAGCAAACAAGATATTAAAAGAAGTTTATCGCTCACTGCTTTTTACAGAAGGTATTTTTTTAAAAACTGGAATGGTTTTTTTACGGAAGGCTTTTTAATGTACGCTAATTACAATTCTAGAAATGGAATTGAAGAACCCGGTCGATTGTTTCTAGGTGTTTCTCTTGGAGTTAAGTTTGTTATTGACAATACAATAACAATCGGAGGAAATTTAGGTGCTGGTATTGATTTGATTCATATTGCTAGCAAAGATTTCTCTTTTGGTGTAAAAAATGGAATTTCAATTGGATACCGATTTTAAGAATATATTGTTCTGTAAGTGTTAATAAAAACAAAATCTTCGTTAAACCTTCCCAAAAAACTGTTTCCTTTTCTCTTTTTACAATTTTCTTAACTTTTAAAAAGCTCTTTTCTAAATATCATTGCTCAACTATTCATTCAAAAACCAACTTATTTATGAAAAAAACTACATTCATTTCATCATCCAGTTTCGCTATTTATTTTTAATTAAATAAAACATGAGACTGGGGAAAATTGCTAATTTTTTGATACTAAACCTATTATCAAGTCTATGAAAAAGTATGCCAATTAAAACAGTATTAATTGGCATATTTTTTGACAATCACCACCTTATTAACCTTAAAACCATCACATGAAAAAATTATTACCTGTCCTATTATTTTGCATTTCAACGATTGCATATGCACAAGAGGATACATTACCACAAGACACAAACAAAAAACATGAAATCAAATTAAATGCTCTTGGATTGCTAACCTCCGAATGGATTGATCTTAGTTATGAGTATTTACTCAATGAAGAATCATCTTTTGGAGTTGCTTTACAGTTTGGGCTAGATGACGAAAATCAAATTGCCGATACCTACAGAACATTTTCTATCACCCCTTATTACAGACGTTACTTTTCTAGCAAATATGCTCGAGGATTTTATGTAGAAGGGTTTGGTATGCTACATACATTTAAAGACGATTACTATCTTTTTAATAGCCCTGCACCTGGTGTTACTGGAAGCGGAAATGAAAAAAGAACCAATTTTGCTTTGGGTATTTCTGTTGGAGGAAAATTTATCTCAAAAGGAGGCTTTACCGCAGACATTTATGCAGGACTGGGAAGAAATCTTGGAAACAATGACTTTGATTACGAAGTTGTAGGCAGAGTAGGAATCTCAGTTGGATATCGTTTTTAACTCTATTTTACACTAAGTTTGTAGTATCATTCGTTATACTATCTATTAAACTATTTATGATGAGAAAGAATTTACTAATCTTAGCATTGTTTGTTTCTGGTTTTCTATCTGCGCAAGAAGAACTAAAACTAAATATTACTGATGCCTTGGCTTTAAAAACATTGACTGCTTCCTACGAACACTATTTTGATGAACAAACTTCTTTAGGAGTTTCTGGGTTATTCAATTTTGAAAAAGAGAGTGCAGATTTTCGCTACAATGAAGATTTAGCCATCACCCCTTTTGTTCGTCATTACTTTTCTACTGAAAGTTTGTGGAATTTCTTTGGTGAAGCTTTCTTTTCTTATAGTAAAGGAGAAGACAATGTAACTTCTAATAATGTTCCAATTGATTTTACAGGAGGAGCACTAGGATTGGCCGTTGGATATAAATATATTTCCCCTGGAGGTTTTACAGTAGATACACACGTTGGTGTTGGACGTTATTTATTTGGTAAAGAAGCACCCACATTGATTCCTAGAATTGGAATAAATATTGGCTATCAGTTTTAATCCACTATTTTTTATTTAAATAAGTAACCGAAATCATTTATCTTTAGTTACTTAATTTAAGTACTATGAAAAAGTTTATAAAAAGTATTTTTGTTTTATGCTTTATCTCTACATGTATTTCATGCAATAACAGAGATCAAGTAAAAGTAGAACTTAACGCCATTTTTGAAAAGGAATTTTCTGCAGATAAACCAGGTGGAGCATTTCTTCTAAAAAAGGGAAATGAAATTGTTTTTAGCAAAGGTTATGGTGTTTCCGATATAAATACAAAGGAGAAAATTACTGCAAATACCGTTTTTAATACTGGGTCTATTTCCAAGACTTTTGTTGCCAATGGAATTCTTATTTTAAATGAAAGAGGTTTATTATCTCTAGAAGATGACCTGTACAAATATTTTGATGATTTTGATTCTAAAGAACTGGCTAAAAAGGTGAAAATAAAACATTTATTATCTCACGCCTCTGGACTTCCAGATTTGAGGAAAGTAAGTGACAATTATGAGTTTTATCTTACTGCAAAAGATACCGCAAACTTTGAACCGTTAAAACGTGCCGATAGTTTAAATTTTCAACCAGGAGAAAGGTTTCAATACTCTAACCCTGCCTACAATGGTCTTGCTTTAATCATTGAAAAAATAACAAAAAAACCATGGCAAGAATTCATTCAGGAAAACATATTTGTCCCGTCAGGAATGTCTAGTAGTAAGATTACAAATGGTTCTTATCCTGACACTGGTGTTTCTCATGGCTATTATACAAATCCAAATAACAAAGAAATTTACGAGTTCGATTATGGTGAGGTAGCAACTTTTGCTGCAGCTGGTAATGGAGGTATCTGGAGTTCATTAAATGATTTAGCTAAATATGAAGAAGCTTTACAGAATGGCACTTTTCTAAATAAAGATTTAATTAAAAAATCTAGAACCTTTCTGAATCATGCTAATTGGAAAGATTCAATTAAACCAGCTATTGGTTACAGTTGGTTTACAGCTAAAGGGTCTCCTTCTAAAAGAATAGATCATGATTTTAATGTTGACTTTGTATTTCATACCGGAAGTCAAGGAGGTTTTAAAGCCTTTTACATTACTATTCCTGAAAAAGATATTCTTTTTATCGGTTTATACAATGGCTATCCAACAAACACTTGGGACATTTTAGAGAACTCTCTTAAAGTCATCGAAAAGAACAATTGGTTAGATTAATTTTAATTGCTTCCATAAAAACTAATAAAAAAGCCCCATCAAATTGATGAGGCTTTTTATTTATTTAGTTGCATTTCATCAACCAAGTTCTTACATCTGTTTCTTGCTTAATGAGTTCTCGTAAATCTTCAATCTTTACTCTTTTTTGCTCCATACTGTCTCTATAACGAACAGTTACCATATTGTCTTCTAATGTATCGTGATCTACCGTAATACATAAAGGAGTTCCCGCAGCATCTTGTCTTCTATAACGCTTTCCTACTGCATCTTTCTCGTCATAAAACACATTGAAATCCCATTTCAATCCTTCAACAATAGTACGCGCTATCTCTGGTAATCCATCTTTCTTTACCAATGGTAAAATAGCAGCTTTGGTTGGTGCTAATACTGCTGGAAGTTTTAAAACAGTTCTTGTGGTATTATTATCTAATTCTTCTTCAACTAATGCCTTAGAGAACACAGCTAAAAACATTCTATCGAGTCCAATAGATGTTTCTACTACATAAGGAACATAACTTTTGTTCTCTTCATGATCAAAATACTGTAATTTCTTTCCAGTAAATTTTTCATGTTGACTTAAATCGTGATTGGTTCTTGAGTGAATCCCTTCCAACTCTTTAAATCCAAATGGAAAATTAAACTCAATATCTGTTGCAGCATCTGCATAAAACGCTAGTTTTTCATGATCGTGAAAGCGATAATTCTCTTCTCCCATTCCTAATGACAAATGCCATTTTAAACGAGTTTGCTTCCATTGCTCATACCATTCTTTTTGAGTATCAGGTTTTACAAAAAACTGCATTTCCATTTGTTCGAACTCACGCATTCTAAAAATAAATTGTCTAGCAACAATCTCATTTCTGAAGGCTTTTCCTGTTTGTGCAATTCCGAAAGGAATCTTCATACGGCCAGTTTTCTGAACATTTAAAAAGTTTACAAAAATTCCTTGTGCAGTTTCTGGTCGTAAATACACTTTCATAGAACTATCAGCAGAAGCTCCTATTTGTGTTCCAAACATTAAGTTGAACTGCTTAACATCAGTCCAGTTCTTAGATCCTGTTTGTGGATCTGCAATCCCTAATTCTTCAATCAATGCTTTTACATCTTCTAAGTCTTCATTTTCTAATGATTTCCCCATTCGAGATAAAATAGTATTGATTTTCTCTAGATATCCTAACACCCTAGGATTGGTAGCAACAAATTGATCTTTATCAAACGAGTCTCCAAAACGTTTAGCGGCTTTGGCAACCTCTTTATTTATTTTACCTTCTATTTTAGCACAATAATCTTCTATTAAAACATCAGCTCTATAACGCTTTTTCGAATCTTTGTTATCTATTAAAGGATCGTTAAACGCATCAACGTGCCCAGAAGCTTTCCATATAGTTGGATGCATTAAAATTGAAGAATCGATTCCTACAATATTTTCATGCATTTGTACCATTGCTTTCCACCAGTAATCGCGAATGTTTTTCTTTAACTCAACTCCATTCTGAGCATAATCATATACCGCACTTAGTCCGTCATAAATCTCACTAGATTGAAAAATATAACCATATTCTTTAGCGTGTGATATTACCTTTTTAAATTGATCTTCTTGCTTTGCCATAATGACGGCAAATATACAGGATTCGAGAAAGTTATCAAGATAAATTTAATCGACTTTTTTACATCGATAAATAAATGCGGGAGGAAAGTTAAGTACTTCAAAATCTAGAGATACTGATTTATTAAAGACTTCTTTCAATTTTTTAAAATAAGTAAGACTGTATTGGAATTGTATGAACATTCCGTTTTCTCCTAAGTTTGCATAGGAGTTTTTCAAAATATTTTTTGAAATTGGGTCTGGGATATTTGTAAGAGGCAAACTAGAAATAATATGGCAGCTTTTAGAATGTCCTAATTTCTCTAATTCTTCTTGAATATTTTCTGCTGATGCATTGATAACTGTTAGCTGAGAATGCTCTATTTTTTTTAAATCACTATAAAACTCATCGTTAATTTCAAAGCAAATTAACTTAGCCGTTGGATGCATTTTTTTTAAGATTCTTTTTGTAAAGACACCATTTCCTGGTCCTAATTCTACAATAACATCTGCTTTTGAAAAATCAATTGCGTTCAGCATTTTTTTGGCTAAAAATCTTGAACTTGGAATAATGGATCCAGAAGTTCTCATATTCTTAACGGCTACTTTAAAAAAGTTATATCGACTTGGCAATTTTTTGGTTGTTTATAGATTCAAATAGTAGACAGCTTTTCTACCTATTTTGTTACAACAAAACTAAATAAAAAAGTCAATTGAATTTGAATCTAGAGGAATAGTTATCCTTATTTTTTTACATTTTTTTCTATCTTCACTAAAAAAAGCTATGAAAATGAAAGGTTTACACAATCTTTTCAATCTCTTCTACCCTCCTATTTGTATTTGCTGTGATACAAAATTGTTAGATCAAGAATCTCATATTTGTCTGGAATGTAGAATGGACTTGCCATTTGTTGACAATCTAAACTATCAATCAAATCCTCTAACAGAAATATTTGAAGGAAGAGTTTCTATCGAAAATGGAGGTGCTTTTCTTTACTACACACAACTAGGCAAAGTCAAGAAAATTATTCATGAATTAAAGTATAAAGGAAATCAAATGATTGGAGTTTTCTTTGGCCATTGGTTTGGGCAGCAACTCTTAGAATCTAAGCATTTTTCAACCATTGACTATATTATCCCCGTCCCTCTTCATTCAAAAAAATTGCGCCAACGAGGATACAATCAACTTACTAAATTTGGAGAAATTCTTGAAACTATTTTAAGCACTACTTACTCTGAAGAAATTCTACAAAGGGTATCATCTGCTAAAACACAAACATTCAAAAAGAGACTAGAAAGGTTCAATAATCAGGACTCAAAATTTGTAGTAAACGATTTAACTATTTTAGAAAACAAACACATTTTATTAATTGATGATGTAGTTACCACTGGAGCAACGTTAGAAGCTTGTTGTCTAGAGTTAGAGAAAGTAAAAAATCTAAAAATAAGTATTATTACCATGGCTTTAACACAATAAAATTTAACAATCTTCTGACATTCTTTTCCAAAAAATATATCGTTTATTTGTATAAAATAATTGAATTGAAGAAATCATCTTTTCTTTTTTTAATCCTCGTAGCCTTCACTTTTTTTAATTGTGCAAAAAAAGGCAGACCTAGTGGTGGTCCTAAAGACGAACTTGCACCTTTGTTAGTAACAACAAATCCACCTTATAAAACAGTCAATTTTGACACAGATGAAATTACAATTGAGTTTAATGAGTATATCACTCTTAAAGATTTAAATAAACAGTTAGTGGTTTCCCCTCCTTTAAAAACACCTTCATTAATTACTCCACAAGGCACCCCAAGTAAATTTATTACCATAAAGATTCTAGATACATTACTTCCCAACACTACCTATACTTTCAACTTTGGAAATAGTGTTCAAGACAATAATGAAGGAAATAAATTAGAACGTTTTAAGTATGTTTTTTCTACGGGTAGCTATATCGATTCTTTGAGCTTAAAAGGTAGTACTAAAAATGCTTTTGAGTCTGAAGATGTAAAAAACATTAACATGTTACTTTACAGGCTAGACACTGCTTATACAGATTCAATTATATACAAACGCAAACCTGATTATGTGACTAGCACATTAGACACCTCTAATTATGAGTTCACCAATATAAAAGAAGGAAAATATTTATTACTCGCATTGAAAGAAAACACGAGCGATTATATTTTTAACCCTAAAACAGATAATATTGGGTTTTATCAAGATACAATTGTATTGCCAAGAGACAGTGTGATTACTAAACCTTTATCTATTTTTAAAGAAGTTCTTCCATTTACATTTAAAAGAGCGCGAGAATTACAAAAAGGTCAATTAATTTTTGGCTACGAAGGAGATGCAAAAGGACTGAAGGTTGAAGTATTGTCTGACGTTTCCGAAGACTTTAAAACTGTTTCGTTATTTGATAGAACCAAAGATTCTTTAAACTTATGGCATTCACCTATAAAAAAAGATTCACTTCTTTTTAAAGTGATAAAAGGAGATTTTACTGACACAGTAACAGTTAAACTAAGGAAAAAGCAATTGGACTCTTTAACGATAACACCCTCTGTTAGAGGAGTCTTACACTACACAGACACCTTATTCTTTAACTCCAACAACCCTATTATTGCAATAGACACGACTAAAATTTCCTTTTTCACCACTAAGGATACTGTGAATGTTCCTTTTACTCCATTTATCTCTAAAATTGATACTCGAGTAGGTTTTCTTTTTGAAAAAAAATTCAAAGAAAATTATACGTTCAATTTATATCCTGAAGCCTTAACAGATGTTTTTAATCAAACGATCGATTCTACAAACATTAAATTCAGAACTGTAGATATTGAAGATTATGGAGATATTACTGTTTTGGTTCAAAATCCAGATGCTAGTCCAGTAATTATTGAACTGACCGATGTAAAAGATAAATTAGAACGAAGGCAATTTGTTTCAAATAGTCAAACAATTAAGTTTGAGTATCTTCAACCCAAAGAATATAAAATAAGAATTGTATACGACAGAAATAATAATGGTAAATGGGATTCTGGAAATTTCCTTTCTAGAACACAACCAGAAACAATTGAATACCATCCAGAAACCCAAGCTGTAAGACCAAATTGGAGCCTGAATGCTACTGTTACAATAAAGCAATAGAAATTAAGTTATTGATATATAATCAATTTTAATATATTTGTCTTTAAATTAACCCCTACATTGAGAAAATTTCTCACATTTTTACTCTTTGTGATTTTTGCTCACCAATCAGCAAAGTCACAATACTTTACTCATGACATAGGATTTCATGCAGGTACTGCAACCATACAAACTGATTATGGAGTAAGAGATAATTTTTTAAGTAGTTACGGAAACAGTGCCGTTTCTTTAAGTTTTACGCATACATTACATTTTTTCAATAAAGATCCTCGATGGAACTCAGATCATAAATTATGGAGTTATTTAGCCTTACGTAGTGAATTAAACATCATTACCAACGCTAACTTTCAACACCATGGTCCTTTTATTATAGGAAATACTGACCTAGCAAGAGACCTTAGAGCCATGACAGGTACTACAAGCATAACAAGTGTTGGATTTCAACTTGAGTACTACATGAGGTGCTTAAAAGACTTTATATATCCTTGGTCTACAATAAAGTGGAATCCCTATGTACTTGCAGGGGTTCAGTTTTCTAAATACAACAATACGCTTACTTCTACCCAAGGAGATTGGAGACAAGACATTACTGTATTGCCCAGAAAATGGAGAACTCCTGGAGCCATAGATATTGGAAAAGGGAGCACATATGCGGTAACATTTGGTGGAGGTGTCCGATATAAATTCAAACCTAAAATTGACTTTAACTTACAATTTAACTGGCAGTTCTTCCTTTCAGATGCTGTTGATGGTTTACAGGCTAATGTCTTTGAAAATAAAAACAACGAGTGGTTAATTAACCTTCAAATGGGTGTTATCTATCACTTAAACTATGATAGGGCTCTTTCGTTTTTTAAATTATTCTAATAAAAAAAGAACCCTTTTTAGGTTCCTTTCTTTCTATTTTTTATTGATTCAATGCCTGTGCTAAATCTTCTAGCAAATCCTGTACGTCTTCAATTCCTACACTCAATCGAATTAGAGAGTCAGTAATCCCTATCTTTAAACGTTCTGATTCTGGTATAGAAGCGTGTGTCATTGTCACTGGGTGATTCACCAAACTTTCTACTCCTCCCAAGGATTCTGCCAACGTAAAAACTTTTGTGCTTTCTAAAAATGAAAAAGTAGCCTTTCTACTTTCATCCTTCAATCGAAAAGATACCATCCCTCCAAAATCCTTCATTTGTTTTTTAGCAATTTCATGATTAGGATGATTTTCAAATCCTGGAAAATATACTTTCCCTACTTTATTATGGTTTTCTAAGAATTCAGCTATTGCTTTTCCATTTTCACAATGGCGTTGCATTCTTACATGTAAGGTTTTAATTCCTCTTAAAGCTAGGAAAGAATCCATCGGTCCGGCTATTGCGCCTCCTGCAAACTGAATAAAGTGAAGTTCTTTTGCCAATTCCTCATCTTTTACCATTAGAGCTCCCATTACCAAGTCAGAATGTCCTCCTAAATATTTTGTTGCCGAATGCATGACAATATCAGCTCCTAAATCTAAAGGTCGTTGTAAATACGGAGTTGCAAATGTATTGTCTACTGCTATTAAAATAGTCGAGTTTTTAGATTTAACAGCTGAAGAAATTGCTTCGATATCAGCAATCTTCATCAATGGATTTGTTGGTGTCTCTATCCATACTAACTTAGTAGCATCAGACAATGCATTTGAAACATTCTCTGATTTATCCATATCTACAAACTGGAATTTCAATCCATACTTCTCAAACATCCTAGTAAACATTCGATAGGTCCCTCCATACAAATCATCACCTGCGATTACCTCATCTCCTGGATTCAACATTTTTAAAACGCAATCAATAGCAGAAAGTCCAGAAGAAAAAGCAAAACCATGGGTTCCATTTTCAATGGATGCAAAATTGTTTTCTAAAGCTCTCCTTGTTGGATTAGCAGCTCTAGAATACTCATAGCCTTTATTAACTCCTGGGCTAGATTGCGCATAGGTTGACGTTTGAAAAATAGGTGTCATCACAGAGCCTGTAGCTTCTTCATGCTTCTGACCTCCATGTATTGTTTTTGTATTGAATTTCATCTGTAAAAATTTCTCTTCAGGTCTACAAACCCTTTATAATCTTCTAATTAAGGAGTGTATTTTTTAATTAATCTACCCACTGTTAACCCTTGAACTATAATAGAAAAGACAACTACAATGTATGTGATCACTAAAAATAAATCTCTCTCCATTACTGTTGTTAAACTCAAAGCCAGCGCAATAGAAATTCCTCCACGAAGCCCTCCCCAAGTCATAATAAGATTTGTTTTAGGCACAAAATCTAACTTCTTTGCATATAGTTTTATTGGTAATAATAGCGACAGGTACCTAGATACTAAAAGTACTGGCACAACAATAAAACCAGCGATCATATATGAACTATTGAAGGTTAGCACCAACATTTCCATTCCTATCATAACAAATAGAATGGTATTCAAAAGAATGTCTATCAACTCCCAAAACTTGTCTACATATTGTTCAGTGATCTCGCTCATCGAAGATTGTCTCACAGTGTCTGTTCCAACAATTAACCCTGCAGTTACCATTGCTAGTGGCGCAGATAAATGAAGTTTTTGAGCAACTATAGTTCCACCCATTACTGCTGCTATGGTAATAATTACTTCTACATCGTAATCATTAATACTCTTCATTAATTTGTAAGTAACCCAACCAATTAAAAGGCCTAAAGCAATCCCTCCTACAACTTCTACCAAAAACAATTCGGCAATATGACCAACAGAAATATCGGCTCCTCCTTTTGCTATTTGAAATATCGTTAGGAAAATAACTACGCCTACTCCATCATTAAACAAAGATTCTCCTACAATTTTTGTTTCTAACTTCTTTGGAGCACCAACTTTTTTCATAATCCCAAGAACTGCTATTGGATCTGTAGGCGAAATTAAGGCACCAAAAAGCAAACAGTATATAAAATCTACCTCCAAACCAACTAACTGAAGTACATAATAGACTAGGGTTCCTGATAAAAAAGTGGACACAAAAGTTCCTAAGGTTGCGAAAATTAAAATGGGTTTACGTTGAATTTTTAATTGTTGGAAATTGGTATGCAATGCTCCTGCAAATAGCAAGAAGCTTAACATAACATCCAACAAAACTGCCCTAAAATTAATGCTATTTATTAATTCTCTTTCTTTTTCAAGTAAAGTGTCATCAAAATAACTCAACCCTAAAACTGCCAATGTAAATACTATGGTTACCAACATTAATCCAATGGAACTAGGTAGTTTAATAAATCTCACATTGATATAACCAAAGATTGCTGACAATACAATTAAGATTGTTGCTATTGAAAAGTAATCCATACTATTATACTAGTTTTGTTAACGCCATAATTACTCCTAAATGCATTCCTTCATGAAAATTATTGAAACAAATTGCTGTCTCTATCGAGTCTAAAACAAATCCTGTACTAGACGTATACGACTCATACTCTGTGAAAATTCCAGCATTATAATCCTCTTCTAAAGTCTCTGGTAATCCTTGAAACAATTCTAACACTTCATCAAATTCTTCCTTCGTAAATTGACTTTCTGGTTTTGTTCCTTTCTTATTGGCGTTGATTAACTCTTCAGAAACTAAACAGTCTTTTCCTGACATTCTATAATGCAGTAGTTGTTGTGTTACCACTAAATGCGCTACATTCCAAGCAATGTTATTATTAAACCCTTCAGGAATAGTGTGTAATTGTTCTAAGGTTAAACCGTCTATTCTTTTTGAAGTAAGCTCTCTCGCTTTTTTTAAAATGTTGAATTCTATTTTCATTTTTTAATGTAATTTCGTCAAAGATAAACCTTTAAAAAATGAAGAAAGTATATTTTCTACAAACTTGTGACACCTGTCGTAGAATCTTAAAAGAAGTAAATCTTGAAGGTTTTGAACGACAAGAAATCAAAGCAAACCCTGTTACAGTTTCTCAACTTGAAGAAATGCATTCTTTTTCAAATAGCTATGAAGCGTTATTTAATAAACGTGCTAAGAAATATAAGGCAATGGGGTTAAAAAATGAAATCATTACTGAACAAGAATACAGGCAATTCATTTTAGATGAATACACCTTCTTAAAGCGTCCTGTTTTTATTGTCGAAGACGATATTTTTATCGGAAATAGTAAAAAAGAAATTGAACGATTGAAAGAGAGGATTGGTTAATAGTCATACTCTTTCTTATGATTTTTCTTCTACCAAATCGAATCCCGTAAACAAATTGAGTTCCTTTTTCCACAGGAATAGCAATTACTTAGAACTTTTATTTAAGTACGTTTTTACGCGCAATAATGAATTCTCTCTAATGTCTTGCCAAAATAAATTGATATCCCCAGCGTGATAGTTCTTCAAAAATGACATGAAAAGTCGCAGTGGGAATTTTGGATTGCTAGACCAAACTAAACCATCTGTGATCTCTATCTTCAATGCCTTTAAATATGTTTTCTTATTGGTATATAAAAAGCCTTTATGTTGATCTAAAGTCGTTACTTTAGAAGCATCCCAGGTAATTGGATTTGTTGTTACACTTCCATCATACCAGTGTTTATCTTTCTTTGGATAATGACCTTTCTTAAAGGTATTCCATGAAACAAAACCACCTATTTCATCGGGATTTGTCATTGGTTTGATACTTTTAAATTGAGTATGTTTTACTCGAATCCCCGGAATGTATGCAGCTACCAACTTCTCTTGCAGAGGTTTTTCATCGAAAAAATCAGATATCAATCGTAGTGTATGAGTTGTTCCTTGACTGTGTCCAACCATCAGAATTGGTCTTCCATTATTGTATTTTTCTAAATAGGTTTCAAATGCTTTTTTAACATCGGAGTATGCCAGTTCTTGTGCTTCTCTCCCACCTTCATTCATCATTCTATAAGATCTAATATGGGCTTGCCGGTAAAAAGGAACATATATTTTTCCTGAAGTAGCAAAAGCTGATGCTTGCATTAAAACTGCTTTTCCTAATACTTTTTCATTTTGCTCCTTATCAATTATTGGAACATTCCAGCGATCATCTTTTTTAGATGTAATTAAGGTAGGATAAATATAAAAAACATCTATTTTCAAAGTGTCCAACTCTTCAGAAGCAAATTCCTTAAAATCGCTTCTATACTTTGACGGTAGAACTGCCCAAGACATCTCCTGATTATAATCGGGTTTTTCTGGACTTATAGAGCGGTCAAAAGTTTGAGTTTTAAACGTAGATCTACAATTCGAAAAAACCACAATGATCAAAAAGAAAATTGTGGTTTTTAAAATATGCATTGTATGTTTTTTCATTACGACTTATAATCTTCGTATGATTTTTCTTCTACCAAATCGGATCCAGTAAATACATTAATTTCTTTTTTCACATCAGAACGATCGTCATTCGTATAGTATACGGCACGTGCAAGATCTATAAATGTTTGTCCAAAATCATTCGCTCGTTCGCACTCTCTAATATCATCTTCAATCTTCCACAACTTTTTATTTACTTCTAATAAATCGTTTTGAAGTTTTCCAAGATGCGATTCATCTTTACATCCTTTATAAATGCGTTCAACATCTGGAGTTAAAACATTGTATTCATTTTGAATGTTCACCAATTTCTTAGTATCCTTTATCTCAGAAAGTTTAATTTCTAAAATGGTGTACTTGTCTATGATTTCTCCGTTAGAAACTTCTATTTTCATAATATTGCCCATGAAAATGGGTATCTGTTTATTGCGGGTTATATTCCACTTCGAGAAGCTCGGCAGTAGATATCGACCTCTAGTTATTTATAAAAATTTACGTTCTACAATTTCCATAAAACGCTCTTCAAATTCTTCTTTGTTTGCCCAATCATAATCTGGCTTTACCATCTTATTGATAAATTTCTTTGCTTCTTTTTCAGTTTTTAAGGTATTCAATTGAGAGACGACTCTGTTAAAATCTTCCTGACTTCCTCCAAAAAGATTTTTTACAAAAGCAATTCGATCGTTTAATCCAATCTGGATATCTCCTTGTAATTTATCGTTTAATGATTTCTTTGGCACATTTTCAAACAAATCAGCAACCACATCTACCGCAATTGTATCTTTTAATTCTTCCTCTAAACTAGGAGTCTTTTCTTCAACTTCCTTTTCTATTTCGATTTCAGTTTCAACTTCGATTTCTACTTCGTTTGTGGTTTCTTCAATTACTTCTTCAAGTTCTTCAGCAACCTCAACTTTTTCTTCTATAACTTCTGTAGGTTCTTCAACTAATAATTCAATTTCTGAACTTGTTTCTTCCACAACCTCTTTTTCTACTTCGCTTTCTACAACTTTCTCAATAGGTGCTTCTAAATCGTGCTTCACTATTTTTTCTTCAGCTGGTTCTTCCTTTGCTTTTTTCTCTTTCGCTAAGTCTTCAATTTTCTCAAGAAGTTCCTCTTTTGTATGCTCAGGATTTGGTGTATTGTTAATGTATTCTTCTACATACGCTAAAACAGATAATTTTTCATATACCTCATGAGCTTTCTGCTTTAAAGCAAAAACATCGTCCTTGTTTTTCATCTGCAAGATACTATGAGCTAAACTAATAAGGTCTGCGGTGAGTTTTTTGTGCATAAATTGTCTCCTTAAATTAATTTTTTGAAACCATTTTTTAATAAATTTGCCTACATTCACAAAGAATAAAAACAAATCCTTTCAAGCCTTAAAACTACAAAATGTTTCTTGAAAATACCGTAAATCATACAGAACAATTTGGCTGGATCGAAGTAATCTGCGGTTCTATGTTTTCAGGAAAAACAGAAGAGTTAATTAGAAGGCTTAAACGAGCTCAATTTGCAAAGCAACGTGTTGAGATTTTCAAGCCTGCTGTAGACACTCGTTATGATGACGAAATGGTTGTTTCGCACGATTCTAATGAGATCCGTTCTACACCTGTTCCTGCCTCTTCAAATATCCGACTACTTGCCAATGACGTAGAGGTGGTGGGTATTGACGAAGCTCAGTTTTTTGATGATGAGATTGTTGCAGTTTGCAACGATTTAGCTAATAGAGGAATTCGTGTTATTGTTGCTGGATTGGATATGGATTTTAAAGGAAATCCTTTTGGCCCAATGCCAGCATTGATGGCAACTGCAGAGTATGTAACCAAAGTACACGCCGTTTGTACTAGAACTGGAAATTTAGCAAATTACAGTTTTAGAAAAGCGAAAAGTGACGACATCGTCTTTCTTGGAGAGACTCAAGAATACGAGCCTTTAAGCAGAGCTGCTTATTATAAAGCGGTAAGAGAACAACAAGAACAAATTCTGAAAGAAAAAGACCCTGAATCAAAATAAACCATTCTGAAAATAACCCTTCGACACTTCGACTGGCTCAGTCCAAGCAAGCTCAGGGTAAAAGTTCAGGATAAATGAAAATGAATGAACAACCATGTAACTGTTTTAGAGATTGATGGAAATGCTTTAGTGCATAACCTAAATTATTTCAAACAAAAGCTACAACCTGAAACAAAAATTTTAGCTGTTGTTAAAGCTTTTGGTTATGGAAGCGATGGTGTACAAGTTGCTACTTTTCTAGAAGACAAAGTAGATTATTTTGCTGTGGCTTATGCTCATGAAGGAATTGCTTTGCGAGAAGCTGACATTGAAACTCCTATTTTAGTATTACATCCTCAGATTCAGAATTTCGAAGAATTAGTCGCTTATCGACTAGAACCTAGCATCTACAATTTTAAAACGCTGACTGCTTTTTTAGCGCTAGCAGACAAGCAACTATTACTCAACTATCCGATACACTTAAAGTTTAACACAGGTCTGAATAGACTTGGACTTTGGCATACCGATATTCCTTTAATACTAAGCCGCATCGCAGCATCTGATCATGTTAAAATTGAATCTATCCTTTCTCATTTAGCGGCTAGTGAAGACCCTGAAGAACGTGAGTTCACGATTGGACAGCTAAATAATTTCGCAGCAATTGTTCAACAGATCTACAAGCACCTAGACTACGAACCCATGATTCATGCATTGAACACTTCGGGGGTTGTTAATTATCCGAAAGCTCAATTTGATATGGTTCGAATTGGAATTGGATTGTATGGTTTTGGAAATCATGATGATGAAACTTCTCAATTGAAAAATGCTCATATCTTAAAATCAATTATTTCTCAAATTCATAGGATTGAGCCTGGTGAAACTGTTGGATATAATAGAGCATTTGTAGCTAAGAATTATGCAAAAACAGCTACCATCCCAATTGGTCATGCAGACGGAATTTCAAGAAAATTAGGAAACAAAAAAGGATATGTAACCATTGGTGGAAAGAAAGCTCCAATTATTGGAAATGTATGCATGGACATGATTATGGTAGACATTACCAAAATAGATTGCAAGGAAGGAGACGAAGTTTATATTTTTAAAACTCAAGAAGATATTCTTCACATTGCCTCAGAAACAGATACAATCCCTTATGAAATACTTACCGCTATTTCTCAGCGCGTCAAAAGATTGTTAAAGTGTTAAAATTTTCTTAATTTGGACATCTATTAACTAATTAAAACTAATTAAATATGGGAATGCTTAAAGAATTTAAAGAATTCGCAATGAAAGGGAACCTAGTCGACATCGCTGTCGGTTTTGTAATGGGTGCCGCTTTCAAACAAGTAGTGACTTCATTTACGGGGGGAATTGTGTCACCACTAATCGGAATGCTTATCAAAACCGATTTGAAAGATTTAAAATGGGTTGTTGATGAAGGTACTGTTGATGCCGCAGGGAAAGTTACTGGAGAAGTAGCTGTACTCTATGGTTCATTCATCACCAACGTAATTGACTTTATCATTGTAGCTTTTGTAATGTTCATGATGATTAAAGGAATCAACGCAACGAAGAAAAAAGAAGCTCCTGCGCCACCTCCACCACCAGCTGGACCAACGCAAGAAGAGTTATTGGCAGAAATTAGAGATTTATTATCTAAGAAATAAGCCTTACTTTATATTTATCGAAGCCCGAGCAAATGCTCGGGCTTTTTTTATTAATTTAGTACGGTTATGAAATTCAAATAACATCTATTATTCATGTACAATTTCTCCTATTTTAAAGAAAAAGATCAAAGTAAAATACTCGATTTTATTACAGAAAATCCCTTTGCTTTTTTAACAAGCAGCAATGTTGATGGTAGTCAAGTTGCCACACAAATACCTCTATTAATGGAAGTTCGAGAAGGGGAATTATTTCTGCAAGGGCATATCATGAGGAATACAGATCATCACAAAGCATTTTCTGAGAACCCAAATGTATTAACTGTATTTACAGGTCCGAATGCCTATGTTAGTGCCTCTTGGTATTCAAATCCTCGAATTGGGTCTACATGGAACTACATGAGTGTCCATGTAAATGGAAAAATGAACTTTATGTCTGATGACGAACTTGTTAGTTTTATGAAAAAATTGACTTTAAAGTTTGAAGGAGGTAATAACCAATCTCCAACATTTTACGACAACCTTGCAGATTCGTATGTAAATAGAATGATGTCAGCGATTGTTGGTTTTGAAATAAAAGCTGATAAAATTGATAATGTCTTCAAGTTAAGTCAAGATAAAGATGAAGAAAGTTATTTAAACATCATTTCTGAACTTGAAAAACGAGATGGGAATAGTGCTCTAATTGCAAATGAAATGCAAAAAAGAAAAGAAGAATTATTTCCAGAAGGAGCAATTAGGAATACATATAAATTTGATTCTTAATAGTTATGAATATAAAATTTCTCATAGTAAGCTTATTTCTAATTCTTTCATTAGATAGTTATTCTCAACAAGTTTCCGATACAGGTTTTAATCCAGAAATTAAAAACCCAGCCTATGATTCTGGAAAAGGATCTGTTGTTTTTATAGACGAAGGGCATCATAATTTCCATACCAAAGAAGGTCGATATAAATCGTTCTCAAATCTTTTAGAGAGAGACGGATACAAGGTACTTCCTTACAAAGGAACTTTTAAGAAAACGGAATTAGCTAATGGTAAAATTCTAGTGATCTCAAATGCTTTAAATAAGCGTAATGTGGGCGATTGGTCATTACCAAACCCATCTGCGTTTACAAAAGAAGAAATCCAAATTGTCAAAAAGTGGATTTATGAAGGAGGCAGTTTATTTTTAATTGCAGATCATATGCCAATGGCTGGAGCCGCAACAGATTTAGCGAAAGAATTTGGTTTTGAATTCACTAATGGTTTTGCATTGGATTCACTACAAAGAGGTCCATCTATTTTTAATCTAAAAGAGAAAACGCTTCATATGAGTAGCATTACTTCAGGGAGAAACGCAAACGAAAGTGTTCATCAAATTGCTACTTTTACTGGTCAAGGTTTTAAAATTCCATCAGACGCAACACCTATTCTAACCTTTGATGACAAGCATGTAAATTTACTTCCTAGTAAAGCTTGGGTTTTTACAAAAGGCACTCCAAATCACAATCTAAAAGGTTGGTTTCAGGGAGCTTTTAAAAAATATGGAAAAGGAAGAATTGTTGTTTCTGGCGAGGCAGCAATGTTTACGGCTCAAATAGCAGGCCCCAATAAAGTAAAAATGGGAATGAATAACAAAGCTGCTACTCAAAACTACCAATTGCTCTTAAATATTATCCATTGGTTAGATGGAGTTATTGAATAAATTTTAAAGTCTAGACTTATACTCTAGAAGCTATTTCCAATTCTAGTTCTTCAATCATTTCTTTCATATCCATAGAAATAAAGCGCTCCTTCATTCCGTGAAGTTCCTCTAAACTATATCTGCCATAGGTAGAAGTATCTATACTCACTCCATGCTCTTTTAAAACCTCTTTCCACCAATCATTCAAATCACAATCAACCATAATTTGCCATCGTGTTTCGTCTGAATCATTTTTCATCTCGTGGATTTTCTTTACATCAGGAAGCCAACAATCGCCATTTTTCATGGGTATCCTCTCCTCATTATAATAGATATGCACATCATCATTCGTAGCTACAGGAATATTTAAACGAACAACATTACTATCTAGTCCTTTATCTCCATCGTTATGCCTTCCTATTCTTCCCCCTGGAAGTAAGTTTTGAGTTCTAAAAGTCAACTTATTGCTTTTAAATGTATTCAACACCTCTTGTAAGTAAGGGCATTTTTCCAACTCTTCCGTCATTTTAAAAGTCTCCCCTTTATCATTCGGAATTCCATCTTTCGTAGGAATAATTAAATGCATCCCATGCAAAGAATTCCCTGTATATGCATTTTCAATCGGTTTAAAAGAATCTGAAATAGATTCCAACTCTTGTTTCATTCGATCTCCATCAAATTGAAAATTTAATTTCAATGCATTTACATTCATCATGATTAACTATATTTTGAATACTTTCAAATATAATGAAACAAGAAATCTTATTGTGAAAAGGAGCCAGTTCTTCATTAAAAACACGTAAATACACCTGTTAAAAAAATAACTGAATTTCTAAATGTGTTCATCTTCTTACAAAAATTAACTGCAATAATTTAGATACATTAGCTACCTTTGATTACTTATTGAGAGATCATAAATGAGACGCACACAAGAATTTGAAAGCAATGAGTTAATCGACAGGTTACCTCCACATTTAAAGCAGTTTATCAAACCTCAAAACTATGAGGAATATACACCAATCAATCAAGCTGTTTGGCGTTATGTGATGCGTAAAAATGTACAGTATCTTTCTAAGAACGCCCATGAATCTTACTTGAATGGCTTAGAAAAAACGGGAATCAAGATTGATGAAATTCCGAGCATGTACGGTATGAACAGGATTTTAAAGTCCATTGGCTGGGCAGCTGTGTCTGTAGATGGTTTTATACCTCCGAATGCGTTTATGGAGTTTCAAGCATACAAAATATTAGTCATTGCTTCAGACATTCGTCAATTAGAAAACATTCAATACACCCCTGCTCCAGACATTATTCATGAGGCTGCAGGTCATGCACCTATTATTGCCAATCCAGATTATGCCGAATACTTAAGACGTTTGGGTGAAGTTGGTACAAAAGCAATTCTATCTAAGTATGATATCGATTTGTACGAAGCCGTTCGGAAATTATCCATTCTAAAAGAAGCGGAAGTTGTTGACAAAAATGAATTAAAAGAAGCTGAAGAAGAAGTTGACCGTTTGCAACAAATGGATGTTGAATTATCCGAAATGGCACAGATTAGAAACCTACAATGGTGGACTGTTGAATACGGATTGATTGGAGAACTTGAAAACCCGAAAATTTATGGTGCTGGATTGTTATCCTCTATTGGAGAAAGCAAATGGTGCATGAGCGACCAAGTGAAGAAACTATCCTATTCTATTGAAGCAATTGAACAGTCTTTTGACATCACGCAACCACAACCTCAGTTGTATGTAAGTCCTGATTTCTCCTATTTAATGCAAGTTTTAGAAGAGTTTGCCAATCGATTGAGTTTGCGAAAAGGCGGTAGCAAAGGAGTGCAACGATTGATTGATTCTCAAATGGTAGGAACCATTGAATTGAGTACTGGATTGCAAGTCTCTGGTCAGTTTTCTAGAGTTATTTTAAATGAAGACAGAGAAGTTATTTTCTTCAAGACTGAAGGCCCAACTGCGTTAGTCTACCGAGAACGAGAATTGATTGGACATGGAATTGAGTACCATTCTCACGGATTTAGTTCTCCTTTAGGAAAATTGAAAAATATCAATCTAGCGATTGAGGATATGGGGCCTGTAGACTTAAAAGCCTACAACTTTTACGACGGAAAGCAATTGTCGTTTGAATTTGAAAGTGGCATCAAAGTACAAGGGCTCAACGTAACGGGAATTAGAAATCTAAAAGGAAAACTGATGTTGATTCAGTTAGAAGATTGTACCGTTAACTATAAAGACGAAGTCTTATTCAAACCAGAATATGGCGTGTTTGACATGGTGGTTGGAAAGAAAATTGTTTCTGCATTTGCTGGAGCAGCTGACTACAATTCGTTTCCAAACTTATACAATGTTTCAAAAACATTGACGGTAAAACCTATAAAGTCAGAAGACATACTCTTATTAGAATCCTATTATCAATCTGTCAGAAAATTTAGAGAAAAAAAATCTCAAGATAATTCTCAATTGACAACAATCTTTAAAGAAATTCAAACAAACTATTCTAATGAATGGTTGCTTCCTTTAGAGATTTTAGAATTGACGAAAGATTCAAGTCTTAAAAATGAGATTACGGATTACCTTAAAACAATAGCTTCTAAAAACGCTACATTAGGAACTTTAATTTTGGAGGGAATCGAGATGATTTAATTAAGAAACTCCATCACCAATTCATAAAAAGCTTTTGGATTGTCTGCATGCAGCCAATGTCCTGCATTGGCAATGGTTTCAATAGCCGCCTTTGGAAAATGTGCTTTAATAATAGGGACTTCATTTTCTGTAATGTACCCTGAATTTCCTCCTGCTAAAAATAATGTTTCTCCTTCAAAAGTAGTAAATGAAGGCAATGCTGTTCCTACCTCTGAATTGTTTTCTGTAAGTGATTGCAAATTGAATCGGAAATCCAACACCCCTTTTTCTCTCCAATACACATTCTTTAACAAGAAAGAACGAACACCTATTTCGGGAATGAGTTCTGATAGTTTCTCATCAACCAACTTTCTCGTATTCTGAATAGAGAAATCGATAGAATCCAATCCTTTTAAAATTTCATTGTGATGCGGTTGGTAATATCTCGGGGAGATATCAGCGATGACTAATTGATCAACCAATTCTGGATATTCAACAGCAAATAACATCGCAGTTTTCCCACCCATCGAATGCCCTAGTAAAATGACTTTCTCTAAGTTGTGGTGATTGATATAATTGTATACATCTTCTGCCAACAGGTCGTAATCAAACTCATTGTCATGAAAACTACGTCCGTGATTCCGTTGATCTATCAAATGCATTTCAAAATGCTGTCCAAACTGATTGGCAAGTGACTTCCAATTATCACCCATTCCAAAATATCCATGAAGGATTAGAAAAGGTTGACCTTGCCCTACAATTCTTGAGTGTAAAATTTCCATTGATCAGTTATCAGTTATCAGTTATCAGTTATCAAATTTCTAAAATATATTTACATATCAAAGTGACTTGAGAACCTCAGTCAGCTTCAATTCGCCATACATTTGGTCATTGAGGCTCTCGAAATGACTTGATTATTTAACTCAGTCGATGCAAATACATATTCACAACATTCTGCATTCCTAAATACAAACTTTCAGAAATCAATGCATGCCCTATAGAAACTTCTGCTAAATTGGGAATGCTTTGTTTGAAAAATTCGATATTCTCCAAACTTAAATCATGCCCCGCATTAATGCCTAATCCTAAATTATGTGCTAGAATTGCCGCTTCAATATATGGCTTTACAGCTTCTTTATTTCCTTTATCATACTCGCTCGCAAACTGTTCTGTATATAGTTCTATCCGGTCTGCTCCAGTTTTTGCCGCAGCTTCAATCAATTTTAGATCGGTATCAATAAAAATTGAAGTTCGAATTCCCGCATTTTTAAATTCAGCAATAACCTCTTGCAAATACGATTGATTGGTAATGGTATCCCATCCAGCATTCGAAGTAATTTGATCTACACTATCTGGAACTAAAGTGACTTGGGTTGGCTTTACATCCAACACTAAATCCATAAATTTCCGAATAGGATTGCCTTCAATATTGTATTCTGTAGTTACAATAGGTTTTAAATCATAGGCATCTTGGTAACGAATATGTCGTTCATCTGGCCTTGGATGAATAGTAATTCCTTCAGCACCAAACTCTTGAATATCTGTTGCTACTTGCAGCAAATTAGGCACGTCTCCACCTCTTGAGTTTCTTAACGTAGCTATTTTATTAATATTTACACTTAACTTTGTCATTCCTTATAAATAAAGTACAAAAGTAAGGCATTAAATGATTTTAAACTATATTCGTAACAGATGAATATGAAAGAATACATTCTGAATGAGATTAAAACTCTAACACTTAGAAGCACTGTGAAAAATGCTCAAAAAATGTACAAGAGTTTCCCTATTACACACATTCCTATTGTAGAGAATGATCATTTAGTTGGTTGTATTTCTGAAAGTGACTTTCAAACTATTGAAGAGAAAGATTCAGCTATTACTGAGTATAGAGATTTGATTGATTTCTTTTTTGCTACTGATGATGTTACTATTTTAGATTTAATAAAATTGTTTGCGGATAATGATTGTAACATCATGCCAGTTTTAAGCGAAGAAAAAGCCTATCTAGGTTATTTTGAATTGAATGATATTTTAGATTTATTTACTTCCAGTCCGTTTTTATACAATCAAGGAGTTGTCATTGTTGTAGAAAAGCTAACCAAAGATTATTCTATAAGCGAGATCAGTCAGATTGTAGAAAGCAATGGAGGAACATTACTCGGTCTCTATGTTTCTAGCGAAATGTCAGATAACACACAAGTTACCATCAAAGTAAACTCAGAAGATATTAATGAAATTATTCAAACATTCAGAAGGTATAATTACAATATTGTTTCTCAATACAAGGATGATTTCTATTTACAAGATTTAAAAAATCGCTCAGATTATTTACAAAAATACTTAGACATGTAATGATGAAAAAAGTAGCTGTTTTTGGGCAAACCTATACTGTAAATGCAGAGAAAGAAATTCAAATTCTTATTACTGCCTTAGAGAAACATAACATTGTTGTATTCTTCGAAGAGAATTTTTACCAGGTTTTAAAGAAGCATGACCATCTTGTTAAAAAATATCCAACATTCTCTCGTTTTGAAGATCTAAACAATTCTTTTGATTTACTTTTTAGTTTGGGAGGAGACGGTACTATGTTACGATCTGTTACCTACGTAAGAGATTTAAACATTCCTCTTTTAGGAATTAACACAGGGAGATTAGGGTTCTTGGCTTCTGTTAGAAAAGATGCCATAGAAGAATCTATCGAACTATTAATGAGAGGAGAGTATACAACTCAAGAGAGAACATTGTTAAGTATTAAAACTTCACCAGATCACAATCAAACTAGGGAGCTTTCTTTTGCTTTAAATGAAGTTACTATTGCACGAGAAAACACCACCTCTATGATTGGTGTAAAAACATATTTAAATGGTGAATACTTAACCAATTACTGGGCAGACGGGGTTATTATTGCTACCCCAACAGGTTCTACAGGATATTCATTAAGTTGTAATGGCCCTGTGATTTCTCCTAATTCGAAAAATGTAGTCATCACCCCTATAGCACCTCATAATTTGAATGCAAGACCCATGGTGATTCCTGATAACACCGTGATTGAATTGGAAGTAAATGCTAGAGAAAAAAGCTTTCTAATTTCATTAGATTCTCGAATCGAATCTGTTCCTAAAAACACGAAGGTTATTATTCAGAAATCGCCTTTCACAATTAAAAATATTATTCCTGCAAATCAATCTTTCTTAAAAACGCTAAGGACCAAACTTTTATGGGGAGAGGATACTCGTAATGAATCTAATCTTTAACCTTTGCGCAACAATAAAAAATTAAATTCTTTGTTATTCAGAAAAGACTCGTGTATTAACTTTATTAAGCAAATAGAATTAATTATATTTGCACGCTATTTTTTAGGATGAGAAGGTATTTAATGTTGTTACTATGTATTTGCATTTCAAGCAATTGTTTATCGCAAATAAATGAAATAGGATTTTTTGTGGGGGGAACTAACTACGTAGGTGACGTAGGGAGAACTAATTACATACAACCTAATAACCCCGGGGGAAGCCTTATTTACAAATACAATTTAAACCCTAGAATAGCTTTAAGAGGATCGTTTAGTAGTTTTTCCTTATTAGGAAATGATGCTAACTCTGAGAATATCATTAGACAACAGAGAGGTTTTCAATTTAAAAATGTGATAAACGAATTCGCAGTGGGTGTAGAATATAATTTTTTCGAGTATGATTTGTCTTCAGCAAATAAGACAAGTACTCCTTATATTCTATTACAAGTTGCTGCCGTAGATTATAGCACTCCTATAGAGCAAGTAACTCAAGATAATTATATTTTTTCTAGACACACTAGTCTAGCAATTCCAATGGGGATTGGTTTTAAAACCAGATTGTACGGAAAAATAGCTTTTGCTGCAGAAATTACAGCTCGATATACATTTACTGATGAGTTAGACTACTCAAAAAGTCAGTTTCCAGATTTAAATTTTGGAGGAACTTCAAATGATTGGTATATGTTTTCAGGAATTTCTTTAGTGTATACTTTTGGAAGACCTGCATGTTTTGCTAACCTCAGATAGATTTATGGATAAAAAACTACTCATTGACCCACATAATGTTCCTAACCATATTGCCGTAATTATGGACGGTAATGGTCGTTGGGCAAAAAACAAGGGCATGAGTCGTATTTTTGGACACAGGAATGCTTTAACTGCCGTAAGAGAAACCATAGAAGCTGCCGCAGAAATTGGAACAAAAGCTATTACACTTTACGCTTTCTCAACTGAAAACTGGAACAGACCTAAACTAGAGGTAAATGCTTTAATGAGTTTATTAATTAGCTCTTTAAATAAAGAACTACCTACTTTTCAGGAAAACAATGTAAGAGTGAACACCATTGGTCATACAGAAAGTCTACCAAAGAATGCTCAAAAAACATTACAAGACGTAATTCAACAAACAAGCACAAACACAAAAATTGTATTGACATTGGCTCTAAGCTATGGTGCTAGAGAAGAAATTGTTAATACTATTAAAAACATATCTAAAAAAGTTGTTAATAAAGAACTTGATATAGAAGAAATTGATGAAAAAATTATAAATAACCATTTATATACATTTAATTTGCCCGACGTTGATTTGATGATCAGAACAAGTGGCGAACAACGAATAAGTAATTTCCTTTTATGGCAAATGGCTTATGCCGAATTGTATTTTACAGATATACTTTGGCCCGACTTTAGAAGAGAGCATTTTTATGATGCTATAATAGAATATCAGAATAGAGAACGAAGATTTGGAAAAACTAGCGAGCAAATTACACCTACAGAATAGAACTATATACAGTACTGTTTTGTTTATCTTACTACTGTTAACATCTGCTTTATCAAGTAAAGCTCAAACAGTGAAAGATTCTACTTTAGTAGTCAAGAAGGACACAGTTCCTGTTACGAATAATATTACTTATGAAAAAGGTAAGGAATATATTCTAGGAAGTATTTCTGTCACAGGACTCAAAAAGTTTAGTGAAGAGACCGTAAAAGTTTTTACAGGACTAAAAGAAGGGCAGCCTATAAAACTTCCTGGAGATAAACTTACCAGTGCAATTAAAAAGTTATACGAAAGTAAGCAGTTTAGTACCGTAGATGTATACTTAGCTAAAGTAGATGGCAATACTGTATATCTTCAGTTTGATGTAATGGAATTACCTCAATTAAAGACTGTTACCGTTACTGGAATTAAAAAAAGAAAATCTAAAACTTTAATTAGCGATGCTGATTTAAGCGTTGGTGCTATGGTAACAGATAACTTATTGGTTACCTCAAAAAATTATTTCAAAAAGAAGTACACAGACAAAGGGTTCTTAAAAACAAAAGTTTCTATTGATGCTAAAGTTGATTCTTCAGACATTAATACTGTTAATCTATTAGTTCATATAGATAAAGGGCAAAAAATTAAAATTAAAAAAATATCATTTACTGGTAATGAAGCGCTTTCTGATCCTAAATTAAGGGGAATCATGAGCAATACCAAGAGGAAGTTCCCAGGTAGGTTCTGGAAAGGTTCTAAATATATTGAGGATAAATTCAATGAAGATTTAGAGAAAATTCTAGATGCTTACAGTAGATTAGGATATAGAGATGCTCGAATTTTAAGTGACAAAGTTACTTGGAATGATGACAACACTATTAATATCGAAATAGACCTTGAAGAAGGTCGTCAATACAGGTTTGGAGATATCGTTTATGTTGGAAACAAATCCTACACTGATGATTACTTAAATCAAATTTTAAAAATTCAAAAAGGAGACATATACAATGGATCTGTTTTAAAAGAAAGAATTAATGGTGATGGCACTCCTAATTCTGTTGATATTCAAACACTCTATCAAAATAAAGGTTTCTTATTCTCAGCTGTAAATGCTGTTGAAACAAAAGTTGTGAATGATTCTATCACTGTTGAAATCCGAATTAGAGAAGACGAGAAAGCTACTATTAATAAAGTAACTGTTGTTGGAAACGACAAAACAAACGACAATGTTATTTATCGTGAATTGAGAGTGAAGCCAGGAAATTTATTTAGTAGAGATGCAATTATTCGTTCTATTAGAGAAATTGGTCAATTAGGATTTTTCGACACGAATGTTTCACCAGACGTTAAACCAAACTACCAAGACAAAACTGCTGATATTGAATTTTCAGTTATAGAAAAAGGAGGAAGTCAGATTGAACTACAAGGTGGTTATGGTGGAGGTTCTTTTATTGGAACTTTAGGATTATCTTTTAACAACTTCTCTCTTCGTAATATTTTCAATAAAGAAGCATACAAACCATTGCCTAGTGGAGATGGACAATCCTTAGCTTTAAGATTACAAACAAGTAGAACTTTTAGTACCTATAGTTTTTCATTTACCGAACCTTGGTTAGGTGGAAAAAAACCTGAATCTTTATCATTTTCTATCTATAATTCTAATCAATTCCGTTTAAATCCTCAAACATTTGATGTAGACAGGAGTCAAAAATTAAGTATTGTAGGAGTTTCTGTAGGGTTAGGTAGAAGATTACAATGGCCTAGTGATTACTTCTCTTTATCACAAACAGTAAGTTACCAAAGCTTTAATCTTAATAATTATGTTTTCCCTGTGGGACCAGACTTTTTATCAAATGGAAGTTTAAACAATTTATCTTATAGTATCACATTAGCGAGAAACTCTGCAGGTCCAAGTTTAATTTTCCCAACATCTGGATCAACATTTAGCTTAACTGCTAAAGCAACGATTCCTTATTCTTTATTTAATGATAAAGATTACCAATCTCTAGATCCAGCTGAGCGATTTAAGTGGTTAGAGTACTACAAATTAGGATTCAAAGGTAAGTGGTACAATGGATTTACAGACAAACTGGTTTTAATGGCTAATGCCGAACTAGGATATTTAGGTTTTTACAATAAAGAATTAGGAGCAACACCTTTTGAGCGTTTCTTTGTTGGTGGAGATGGAATTGCACAGTTCCAATTAGATGGTAGAGAGAATATTGGTATTAGAGGTTATGAAAACAATAGATTATCTTCTATAGACGGAGGTACAATATTTAATAAGTTTCAATTAGAATTAAGATATTCGATTACAGATTCCCCTAATGCATCTATTTATACCTTAGGTTTTTTAGAAGCAGGTAATTCTTATGACAATTTTAATAACTTTAATCCGTTTGAATTAAAAAGATCTGCTGGTCTTGGAGTGCGAATATTTATGCCTGCATTTGGTTTGTTAGGTATTGATTTTGCCCACGGATTTGATCCATTACCTGGTTCAAATTTAAAATCTGGGTGGCAAACGCATTTCATTATTGGACAACAGTTCTAAAAGGGGATTAGAAATTTTAATTTTTTTGGCATGATATTTTCAAAGCATAGTAGTATGAGGTTGAGAATCTCTTTATTTATTTTACTCTTTTCTGCGGTTACAGTGTTTGCTCAAAAACCTCAGAGGATTGCCTACATAGATATGGAGTATATTCTTGATAATGTTCCAGAATATTTGGAAGCTCAGAAAGCACTGGATTCTAAAGTTACAAAATGGAGAGGTGAATTAGATAAATTAACTAGATACATCGAAAAGATAAAAACAGATCTAGCAAATGAACGAGCAATTTTAACGAATGACCTGATCCAAGAGAAAGAAGATGAGATTACGTTGAAGCAACAAGAATTAAGAAGACTAGAATCTTTGTATTTTGGACCAAATGGAGATATGTTTTTATTAAGAAAGCAATTGGTAAAGCCAGTACAAGATCAAGTATACAATTCTGTACAAAGTATTGCTAGTAAGCGAAAATATGATTTTGTTTTTGATAAATCAGCGGACTTAGTCATGCTGTATTTCAATAAAAAATACGATATTAGCGAACTTGTTTTAAATTCCATTGTTCGTGAACGAAAAGTGAACGAAAACAAGAAGAGAAGAGCTAAGAAAACCCCTACTAAGGAGTTAACAGAGGCTCAGAAAAAAGCAATAGCAGATAGAGAAGCCGCTAAAAAGAAAAAAGAAGCTGATCGTATTGCTAAAAAGAAGAAGATTGAAGATGCGAGAAAAAAGAGATTGGCAGACATCGCAGCAAAAAGAAAATTATTGAGAGATAAAAAAGAAGCTGCTAAAAAGAAAAAAGAACAAGAGAAAAAAGAACAGGATAATAATTAAATTAAACAGAAATGAGAAAATTGAAGAGTTTACTATTAGTTGCATTCGTAGCATTAGGAATGAGCGGAGTTGCAAATGCACAAAAAATAGGACATGTTAACTTGGAGAGAGTTATAGCAAATATGCCTGAAACAAGAGCGTTACAAGCTGAAATTGCTAAAATTTCTAAAACTTACAAAGATGACATTGATGGTCAGGTTAACAAGTTTAAAGCTAAGCTGAAAAAATACGAAGCTGAAGCAGGTACTCAAACTCAACAAGTAAATGAGCAAAGAGCACAAGAAGTACAAGGAGACAGAACAAAGATTACTCAATTAGAGCAAGCTGCGTATCAAGACATTCAAGAGAAGCAGCAAAAGAAATTAGTTCCTATTCTTCAAAAAGCAGAAAAAGCAGTTAAAGAGGTAGCCAAAGCTAAAGGTCTTGTATACATCTTAGATGCATCAGCTGGTAAAGGATTATTAATCGCAGAAGGGACAGACATCTATGATGATCTAAAAGCGAAATTAGGTTTGTTACCAAATCAAAAGCAGCCTGCTACTACAGCAAAAAATTAAATTCAACATTGAATTGTTTTAAAAATCCTACTTTTAATAAAGTAGGATTTTTTATTTTTACATCACTATGAACTCCTTCCAAGATCATCCTATTGGCTTCTTTGACTCAGGCGTGGGTGGAACTTCAATTTGGCATGAAGTACATCAGCTTTTACCAAATGAAAACACCATATACTTAGCTGACAGTAAGAATGCCCCCTATGGTCAAAAGACGGAAGAAGAGATTATTGAATTCAGTTATAAGAATACCGAATTTTTATTGAATAGAAATTGCAAGTTAATTGTTGTCGCTTGTAATACAGCTACAACTAATGCGATTAGCCTTTTACGAGAAAAATATGATGTCCCTTTTATAGGTATTGAACCTGCGATTAAACCTGCTGGACTTATTACAAAAACGAATACAATAGGCATTTTAGCCACCAAAGGAACTTTAAACAGTAAGCTTTTTGAAACTACTTCTGAGAAAATAAGCGAAGAGATTTCCATCATAGAAAGAATAGGTGAAGGCTTGGTAGATCTCATCGAATCTGGAAATATAGAATCACCCGAAATTACTATTCTTCTAAAGCAGTATCTATCACCTATGATTCAAGAAAATATTGATGCTTTGGTTTTAGGATGCACTCACTACCCTTATCTAATTCCACAAATTAGGGTAATTGTGGGAGACACTGTACAAATCATCGATTCTGGTTTAGCTGTAGCTAGGCAAACAAAACATGTTTTAGGAAAATTTGATTTAGCTCAGTCTAGCAATAAAAGAAAGATCACACATTTCTTTTATAGCAATACGGATGCGAATGTTTTGAAAAGTTTAGTTCGTTTGAAAAATGCAATTATCTTAGAAGAAAATTTCTAAAAAGTAGCGTTTAAATTCGGGCAAGCTGAAGCTCTAGGTCTTCTCGTAAATAAATTGATTCCAACTGATACTTGATGAAAACCAGCATCTGTTAATACAATATCATTTAGTTGTTGCGAATAGGTATATGAAAACATCCATCTTTTATGATTTACTCCTATTATTGGAGTGATGTATGTTAAGTTTTCTATAGGTTTTGCATCAAAACTTCTTCTATAAGACAAAGCTGCCCAAAGTCTAGTTCCGCTAAAATCTTTATAGGCTTTCAGGTTAAAGTCAACAATCCTTTCTCCAGTAGCCTCTCTTAATTGAATCATTATAGAAGGTTCATATTGAATGAATTTATTCTGTCCAAAATAATACCCAGCACTTAAAATGTAGTTTCTTAAATCTAAAGGTTCAAGATTAGCATTCAAGTTATTCTTAGCAGAAAGTAATAAATTCTTTACCGTAAAATAGGATGAAAAACCTGCCTTATGGTATGCCACACTAAAATCGGCATTAAAATAACTATCACTCTGAATTAACTGAGCAACTGTAGGGTCTCCAAAAAATTGTGTTTGATCTACAGTATTTTGAACTGCTGTAAATGAAATACCAAAAGATAATTGATTGATAAAAGCGCCTCTATTTAAATCTAAATGATATGCGTATGTTCCTTGTGCTCCTTTTTGAGAATGGAATCCATTGCTATCGTTAAACAATACAAATCCAAGTGCTGCATTTTGCCCAAAACGATTATGGAAACTGATCGTTTGCAAAGTAGGTGCATCTTTAATCCCTGCCCATTGTTGTCTTGCTGTAAAACGTAGCTTTCCTGTATTACCAATTCCAGCAGCTGAAGGGTGAACTAAATATACATTGTCAGATAAATAATCCGAATAGATAGGCAGTGTTTCTTGAGCAGCGCCGAAGCCTGCAAAGAAAAGAGTTGTTACACAAAAGATAAGCCTTTTAAATAGCTTCATAAAGTTATGGTACTTTAAGGGTTGTCAAATATATGCTTTTCTGTGAAATATTTGGGATTGAAAAATACAATTTAACAACATCATATAAACACAAAAAAAGAAAGTTTATTGTGTAAATAAAAACTAGTTGTATGTTTCACCTCTTTCAAAGAATCTCTTATTATAAAATCTTTATTAATTACTCTCTATTTTTTGACCTTCTTCTCGATATAAATCTACTTTTCCTTTCAGAAGAATTGCTATTACAGTTACATCTTTATCCTGAACTTCTTCAGGAACATCTATATATAATAAACCAGGAACAGAACTCCAATATTGCTTTCCTACAACTTTGTGAGATAACTTAGTTCCATTACCTACCACCCAAATTCTATTCACTTTATTCTTTAACCCTTTAACTAATAATGGTCCATTAGGTTTATTATCTACATATAAATACAGAATATTTTTATCTTTCGATAAAGTCGTATAACCGTTAAAATGCCCATAAGGAATTCCTGCCCTTGTTCCGTAAATTGCCTCTTTATGCTTCTTTGTCCACCTTCCTAATCCTTTTAAAATAGCGACTTGTTCTTCAGGAATGGTTCCATCTGGCTTTGGACCAATATCCAATAATAAGTTACCTCCCATACTAATACAATCGACAAAAATTCGAATAATTTGGTTTACGGTCTTATACTTGTGATCATTGGGTTGATATCCCCAAGAATCATTCATAGTCATACACAATTCCCAGAAGTTATTCTTTGGTTTTGTAATTGGCACTCCTTGTTCTGGAGTTGCATAGTCACCATAGCCTTGTAATCTAGAATTGATAATTGTGCTTGGTGTTTCCTTTAATAACAATTGTCGAATTTCTTTTGCTTTCCACTTCTCCGCTGATTGTTCCCAATCTCCATCAAACCAATACAAATCTGGATTGAATTTTGTCAATTCTTTTAATTGCCCAAAATTGAACTTTGTGAATTTCTTCCATCTTGATTCGTCTTTTTCATATCTTTTTTTACCTCTTATAAAATTCGGATAATCTGGATGCGACCAATCTAATAATGAATAGTAGAGTCCTACTTTTAAGTTTTCTTTTCTAATTGCTTTTACAAAAGGAGCAATCAAGTCTCTTTTTGCTTTTGTTTTTTTAACAACATTTAAATCACCCTGTTTTGTATTCCATAAAGCTACTCCATCATGATGTTTTGTTGTAATTATTGAATATTTAGCTCCACTCTCTTTAATAAGCTTTGCCCAATACTCTGGACGGTAGTTCTTTGCTGTAAATCCATCCAATTGCTTCATGTAATCATTATAAGGAATGTAATTATTGAAGAAAGACCACGATTCATCTATTCCATTCACAGCATAAATTCCCCAATGAATAAAAATTCCCAGCTTTGCTTCTTTAAACCAAGCCAATCTTTCTTCTCTCGGAAGCTCTTTTTCTTGTGAAAATAATTGAGTTGTAACAAATAGTAACCCAAATAAAAGAAGTACTCTTTTCATAATCTTACATTTTGAAGATTATAAAACTATTAATTATAATTTAAGTTTCAACTTCTTTCAAGAAAATAAAAAACTAGCTCAATGTTTTTCCTTCTTTGAGATATTCTTTTTTGATTCCTTCAATGATAAAAGATTCTTTGATGTGTTTTTCCTTGGAAGCCAATGTTTTTAAACAAGCATACTGAACAATGTTCACAATATTAGAACCTGTAATTGTGTATTTTCTTGATAAGGATTCTAAGGATAATGATTCTTCTAAAGGAATGTTCTTTGGTAAATTGTTTTTCCATAATCGCAAGCGTTCTGCATGTGAAGGCACTTCAAATTCGATAATGGATTGAAAACGTCTTGTAAAAGCTGTATCAATATTGTTTTTAAAGTTGGATGCCAAAATAACCAATCCAGGATGTGCTTCAATACGTTGTAGTAAATACGAAACTTCCTGATTGGCATACTTGTCGTGGGCATCACGTACATTGGTTCTTTTCCCAAAAATGGAATCAGCTTCATCGAAGAACAAAATCCAATCCTTGTTGATGGCCTTATCAAACAAACTCGATAGATTCTTTTCTGTTTCTCCGATGTATTTAGAAACCACCATCGATAAGTCAATACGGTACACATCTTTGTTAGTATATTTCCCTAGCAGTCCTGCGGTTAATGTTTTCCCTGTTCCAGGCAATCCGTAAAACATCACTCGATATCCTGGTTTGATAATTTTCCCCATTCCCCATTTCTTCATGAGGGTTTCGTTATGCTCCAACCATGTTTCTATTTCTTTGATTTCTTCAATGGTTTTTCTTTTTAAAATCAAATCTTCCCATTCTAAATTAGTTTCGATCAAACTTGCTGGAAACTCTTGACTCATTTGTGGTTTTAAGACAACTCCCAAAGTAATTTTAGCAGAACTCTCTTCGTCTAGTAATAACTTCCCACTCATTTGCGGTTCTCCTTTTGGAACACCTTCCAACGTAACAATTCTTTGTTTGAATAATACAGATTGACTTCTAATAAACTCAATGCCATGCAAACGTCCTTCTACATCATTTCCATACAAGATATACAACGCTGTTTCTGCTGTGGGAAGAATTCCTCTGTGGTTTTTTCCTTTGACTCCTCCAAACTCTGGGAACTCTCCTCCATTGGGTAAGAATTCTGTTAGAATATTATTTAAAAAACTTGGTTCTAATTGCGGAACTAAGGTCAATAATAGAATGATAACATCTTCTTGTGGCAATTGATGCTCTTTAATAAACTGCACCAAATGAGATTCGTTGTGTTCTAAATCCAATATAGGAATTGCCAATGTTTCTTGTTTTAATTCTTTTGCCAAACGGTGTTTGATCACCGACTCCAAATAATTCAATAAGGGAATCATTGAGTGGGTTTGATTGATGTTTATAATTGGTACGTTCATTTCTTATTTTCTTTAATATGTTAAAATTCCAGGCTTTATCATAAGTGAAATAGCAGTCTTTAAACTCTCGGCATCTTCATCTGAAATACCGTAAGTTTCTTTTTTATTCTCTAGTTTGGTTGCGAAATCAGCATCATTGGAAAATACTTCTCTTCTCAAGAAATTTTTTACTTGCGCTTTTTTTATAAGTGTTTCACTAACTCCATTATCTGTAGCAATTCTTAGTAACGTCTTTCCATCTATAGTTGGTAAGGCTGGAACATTTGCAGCATCAAAATTTGGAAGAGGTATATTAAGCGTCAATGGATCTACAGCGTTTTTTGAACCTTTTTCCCAAGATCCAGATTTCTCTACATACTCTTTTGAGCTAAATGTAATTTTATCTGAATACCATTCCGACTTAGGCAAATCTCCACTTTCTGTTTTAACATTTTCATGATGATGCTTACTATTGTCAAATTGATTTGCTCCATAACGTGAAACATCAGCCTCAAGTCCTGCTACCCTATAACTCCCCTCTTCTTTTGCATCTAACCATTTCTTAAGTTTATTTTCAAAACTAGCTAGATGATGTGAATTATTGTTTTTCGTACCAGGTACTAAATTTGAAGAACCTCCTCTACCACCAAATTTCTTTTCATTAATAAGATGCAGTCTAACCCATAACTTATGGGTTCCTTTGTTTAAACTACCTGTTACAAAATTCCACCCTATTATATTGGCTTCTGGTGCTGTACCTGGACCTGTCTTCGTTGAAAGTTTTTTAGCTTCAGCTTTTATTGCTTTCCCTTGAGAATCTTGTTGGAAATCGTAAGTAGTATCTGGCAAATCCTGTTCTACATCAGACAGTTTACTCAACAATACAGATAATTCATTTAAATCAGATATATAGGAACTTAAATCAGAAATCTTGGCCTTTTTTTCTACTTTTCGTAATTTCTTATGTAGTTTTAATGCTTTATCTATGGTTGCTTTTTTAGAACCATCATCTTTTTCTTTTGCTTTAACTAAGAATTCATTTATATCTGGAGCTCCATCAACACTATCTTTCGTTTTTGTTTCTCGTTTTATCTTTATTGTTCCAACCTTAGTTATAGTTGTATCTTTTTTCCTTTTATCATCTTCTCTTCGAGTTTTGACTATTTCTGTGATTTTAATAACAAAGTGAGTCTTATCAGAGCCTGATTCAAGTGTTATTCTCGTAAACTCATAGTCAAGAGACTCTTTCTTTACTATCCCGTTTAACTTAGGCACCACTCCTTTTATTTGATCAAAATCAGCACTAGCTGGTAATTTCTCGAGTTCAGCAACTAATGAAAGGTTCGTAATATCTTGACCATCTTCATAAACTACTTCTGCTGTTTGGTTTTCATCATTTGGATAAATTTTAATCTTAAAGTCTATATCATTATCCTTTTTTTCTTTTGCTAATGAACCCGATTTTATATCTAAATTAATTCCTTTCTTTAGCTGTGGTTGGTATTTATTTTCTAAACTCTTAGCTAAGCCTTTTTTCTCTTTATAAAATGCGGTAAAATCTTTATGCTTTTTCCCAGATTTCTTATTCAGTTTTTTCTGAATCGCTGCCGCTATCTTTTTATGTTTTGCTTTATCTTTAGAAGTAATCTTATCTGGTTTTCCTTTCTTATTATCCTCTTTTATTTTTTTCGCAGCTCCTTTTTTCGGTTTTTTCTTACTTACTATTTTATTAAACTTTGCTTTCGCTTTCTTAATCAGTTTTGTAATAGCTCTATCGATTCGCTTACGAACCTTTTTAATTATTTTCTGTACTTTCTTCACCAGTCCGCCTAGTCCAATTAGTTTTGCAAACAATCCAATGACTAGTGGGATTAACATTGCTAATCCTTTTTCTACAGCTTTTGCTACCCCGCCAACATTACCTGCTGCCAATGCTTTAATCGCTTTGATTAGTGATGGGATTAACATGATTGCAGACTCTACAAAAAATACAATAAGATCTTTGATAGCCATAATAGCTTTTACAAACCCAGCTCCTGGAATTAGTAAACTCAACAACCATTTAATCCCTGCTTCAATAACTTGTGTTATTAGCATGCTCTTAATTGACTCTATAATGGTTTCTTTAAGATCTGTAAATTGCTCTTTTACATGTTCCCATATTCCTGCAACTCCTTTTTTTCTTATGGTTTGGAACATTTCAAATCCAGTTTCCATAGCCTGAACTACGGGTTCTCCTATAAGCAACACCGATTTTTTTCGCATATAATCCCATGACAGCCCCAAGACTTGCATTACCAAATTAAAAATTCCAGGTAGGCTAAATAAATTATCTGGAATCGTAATTCCTACTGGCCCCATTGCTCCTGTTAACCAGGTAACAAAACCACCCAAAAGATGTTTCTGAATATTGGCCATAAAAAGATCAATTCCTTTCTTAATACCTCCAAAAAGAGTTTTTACAAATCCAATTGGATCTTGCATAATAACTCCCATAGCACTTTGTATTTCGGCTAGTAATTTAGAAATCAGCTCTTTTAATTTCTTAATGGTTTCTATAATTCCGTTGATAAAACCTAAAGCAGCATCTATTAGACCTCTATTCGCTGCCTTCATCTCTTCAATTCTGGCATCAACAGAATTTAAGCCTTCCATATATTGTTCGGCCAAACTATCTACCAATTGATCTTGTTTGTTATTAACAGAATCCTCGAGTTCATCAAATTTATCATTGATTTCTTCTGCAGCCTCATTTCCTATTTTTTTCAGGTTATCAGGTAGTGCTTTTACATATTCATGTACCTCTTTTTTACCTTTTGCAACTCGTGTCTTCGCTTCTGTTAATTTAGTCGCTACCATCTTTGCAACATTCGTAATTACCTTATCCATTGAGTCGATGTAGACTTTCCTACCAGTCACAAAGAAATTATTTACTTCATCAGGCATTCCAGCCAATTTATCTTTCAACCATAATGCTTTCCCAACAGCTCCGCTATAACGTCTACTCTTATAGGCTCTCATCTTAGCTAATACATGGAGTTCAAACTTCATTTTTGCTATGATCGTTCCAACTTTGAATACATTTTTTACCTTTTCATCTAAATCATTTAGTATCTTTTCTACATCCGTTTTAGATTTCTCATAAATCTTATTGATAGCTGTAGCAATACGGGTACGTTCTGTAGTGTCAGTTTTCCCTGTTTTGGTTTGATCACCTGCAACTTGATTTAACAGTTTAGAGCGTTCTTGATGCATTCCTTTCAAACCAGTTTGTTCTTTCCCTTCAGCGTTTGTCTTTGTATCTTGAAGAATTCCTTCCTCTTTTTTACGCAATTGTGCAGGAGCGCTTTTTGTATTCTTTTTTGCTTTTGATTTTGCTTTTAAACCTTTCATAAATGAAGGTTCATTAGATTTTGCTAGCTGCTCATCTGTCACTTCATTTTCTGCCATCTGCTGATCTACTTCAGACATATTCTCTTGAAGCGGTTTACTAACTTCGGCTTCTCCTCGTTTCGGAGGCATTGCATTACTAGAATTTACACCTGCTGGTTTTTCTCCAATTGGAGCTTCAGGTAAAATGATCACTTCTCGCTTTGGTACAGCCTCTACATTGGGTTCTTGTTTGGTTGTTTGTTCTACAGAACCTGCTGCTGCTGCTTTCTCTCCTTGTACATCATTACTAGCGGAGTTGTTTATCTCCTCTATGTTATTATTTTTATCAAAATTAGCAGCTTCATCCTGATTTTTTGGCAATTGCATTCCTGCAATCCGCTTCATTAATTTTGCTTTAAAAGCCGCAGCATTAAACGTTCCTGGCTTTGCGGCATCCATTACTTTTACTTGTCCAGATTGCGCAGTACTTAGTCGTTCATTGTCTGGAGATACAGCTGCACTTTGTGCCGCACCTGCACTCGTTTTAGAATCTTCGTGACTTTGCTGTTCTTTTGATGTTTTATCTACACCAGTCTCTAGTTTCTTAAAATTCGGATCGTCTTTTGGATTTCTTGGAGTTGTTGTTACAGATGCTCCTCCACCTCCGCCTCTTTTTTTCTTTCCTTTTGTAGCTTTTTTTTCTTTTGCCTTAGCAGCTTTCTCTTTACCCTTTTCTGCAGCCGTATCTGACTTTTCTACAATGTCTATAGTTGTCTTTTCGCTTGGCTCTTCTGAAGATTCTTCAACTCCTGATGTATCTCCATCGACAGAGGTTACCATTTTTTGAACAACTTCTTCTTTTTCTTGAATTTCTTCGTCTTCTTTAGTTTGTCCTTCTTCCTCTTTGCTTTTTTCATGAATGGAATCAGAATTTAACTGTACACCTGAAGTAATTTTATTTAGAATTGGTTGCTGCTGAATCTCATTGCTCTTGTCTTGTTTTTTTACATCTTCCTCTACTTGTTTCTGAACAGCAGGATTGGGTGCTAAAAACGAGGAAGGAGATAGATTGTTTTTTGCAACAACCTGATCTGTAACAGTTGCCGTTTCTAGTTCACCCTGTTCACCTGACTTTCCAACATTCAGTTTTGGCTGAATGAAACTCGAATCCTTCTCTTTATGTAAAAGAGTTGAATTCCCTGAGTTGGTATGTTGGGTTAAATTGGTGAACATATAGATTTCATTATTTATAGGGTATCTAGGTATTCTCTAATACCCTTTATCAAATAAGGATTAGGTTCTCTATCTCCCTTCAAGTAACCTCTTAAGGTGGTTTCTGCTAATTTAAATTTTTCTCGCACACGCTTTTTTATCTCAGATTCTTTAAGGTTATTGTTTCTTTTTACCGCTTCATTGAAACTTTTATTTAATGTTTCAGTTGTATTCTCTTCAAGAAGAGCATCATAAATTATTGCTTTGCTTTCAAGCTCCGACACTATATTTATATTAGTATCACTTTCAGAGAACAGATAAATCATAGCCTCTAATACCTTATCTCTTCTAAATTCACCTAAACTATCTTTAATATTTCTTAAATAACCTACTCTTGTTTTAAAACTTTCTCTGTTTTTAGCGATTTCTACAAGGGTTTCACTGAAGGTAGGCACTGTAGAATATTTATCCATTTTTGCGACTACTCTAGCTCCAAACGTATCTAATTTTGTAAATCTTATTAAGTTTGGCTCACCTCCATCAACAATAATAAAACTCCCTGCTTCTCCTTCTGGTCTTGAATCTTTTGGTAACACTTGAAACTTAAATGGCTTACCATTATAGATAGTCTCTTTTTCAGTAAGATCATTGTTATATTCTTTTGCATTTACAGTCAATGACTCTGGAAAATCTGACAAATATGGTTTTTCATCTGTTGCCTTTCGATAATTATTGACTGTCACATCAAAAGAAAATATTCGATGACTATTTTTTGCACCTTTCAATTTTTTCTCCATTGGTTCTTCAATACTCCTATAATAGTTAGCGTTATCTTTCCCTGCAGCTGGAACCAAATTCCAAACTACACCTGGACCGTGCATCTTTTTATTATGTAGTAGGTGAAACTTAACCCAATTTGTTATTCTCAAATCATTATTCTTATCTGGGAAGAGGTCAAAGGATCTAACATGTGGCCAACCTAAAGGAATCTCATCATCAGTTGTTGGTTTGGATCCAGTCGTATTCCCAGGTTTATTTGTAAGCGGAAAAGCAGTTACTTTTTTCGCACGTTTGGATTCCATCTCATAGCTTACATACGATTTTGGAATTTCTGCATTATGATCAATTCCTCCTTCTGAAACTGTTTCGGCTATCACTTGTAGTTTAGCAGTTACTTCATTTCGAATGCTATTTGCTGTTGTCTCATCTTCACCTCCTTTAATATTTTTAAGGTGTTTATGAATGAAATCTACCAGTTCCTTCCTCAACTCTTCACCTCTACGCAATAATGTTTCTTCTTCTGGAGTATCTGTATCATCGTTTCTTTGTTCATCAAGGTTCTTATCTTTTAGAGGACCAGGATCATCACTTGCCATCATAATGATTACCTCACCACTCTCTTTAATTTCTATAAACAGCTTATGTTCTTCTGGATCTTTATCAAAGAAGAAAATCTCAATAGCCTGTATTTTATCATGTAAACTATCCCCTTCTCCTACATCCTTTCCTGTAACTTTTGTTACGCTATCAGCAAATAGTAATTTACCTTCATAAGGCGGCTTTCCTTTTATCCAACCAACACATTCTCTAGCTTCATAATTGCAGAAGCATTCCAAATTAGCAAGCATATGCCAATACTTTAAAAATGATGGTATGATTCCCTCATTCTCTTTGGACTCTCCTTTTGTTTCTGCTGCCCAATCAAATCCAGCATCGTGTTCTTTACAACCTGTATGCGTATTACAATCTTCAAAATTGGTGTACTCCCAAATCTCTCCTGTTTCAGGATCTTTATATCTGTGTTTATCTTCGTGGTTACAAGTATCACAATCGGGGCCACAAGCTCCTCTACATTTTGCTCCACTAGCTCTTTTTGGGTCTCTTCCAAACACCTCAAGCGGACCTTCCCTAAACTCTACACCTGCACCGTAGTCTTTCCAAGTTCCATCATTTTGAGATGGAAAATGCCCAAATTTCTCTGCTAACCAACATAACATGTCTTCAAAAGGACAATCGTCTTTAAATCCGCCTCTACCAAGAAGTAATTCATATTCATTGAAAGGAAATTCACCTATCTCTGCTGTTGTAGTCTCTGTATAACTAGGATTTGGCCCAATTACTATACTTGTAGATGTATTAAACATAGCTCCAATTTGTTCATGCCATTCGAAGAGATCCCAATACAGACGACAGAAGTTGAAACCTCCTATGTCCATTTGCCCGTAAGCTCCAATAAATAAATCTGCTGCTAAACCAAGATCGAGTTGATCTGAAGAATTCATAACCAAAGAACCATTATTATAACCCAAACTACCTTCTAAAGTTTTCTTCCCAGCTCCTATACCTCTTCCTAAACCAGCTAAACCGCCTTCAATGGAAACCAATGAAATATCTAAAGGAATGGGAATTTCTCCTATTAAAGCGATACCCATAAAACTTAAATCTGCTTTTATTGCTCCTCTCACTTCTGCTCCCATGGAAACAGCGGCTGTAGCACTTACACCTCCTTCTGCAGAAAAATTCCCTGTTAAAGGGTTGATAACCATTCTAGCTCCCTCTAAACAGAAAGGACCTAATTGCATATTCATTTCAGGATCAATTACCATCTTCCCTCCTATTCCTCCAATAAACACCCCATCAATAACTCCAACTATAACAGGAAAAATAAAGGCTGGATATAATAACTCTTGTTCAATAGGAGGGATTTCTATATCAAATGTTTTCGCTTCAATAGGACATGTTTTTGGAAATGTAATAATGATTCCTTCTTCGGTAACATTCATAGTTCCTCCTAAAGCTTCAACAAGTGCTCTTGCTGCCTGCCCTGCTGTAGTGAGTAACCAGTCTTTAGCTTTGATTAAATATTCAGTCGCAGCATCATAGACATCTTCAGCCATTTCATAAGCTTCTAATATTTCATCATTCACACCCAGTGCTTCACCTACGTCATACATTCCATCTGCTACCATATCAACCGCATTGTCGTATGTTCCAGAAACAATGTCCAATCCATCTTGAACAAAGCCAGGCATTTCAATTCGTTGAATATCTTTCGAACTACTCGCTCCTTGCTGTATTGTATGAGTTAACTCGTGCGCTAATAAATGCTTCCCTGTATCAGATTGAGGATTGTATTTTCCTTCATTGAAATAAATATCTTTTCCATTCGTGAATGCCTGTGCTCCGATCTCTTGACTCATAGAAGTTGCTTCGCTATCAGTATGCACTCTTACATTACTAAAATCGGCTCCAAAACCAGATTCCATTTCAGCTTGAGTATTATTATCTAACTTGTTCCCTTTCCCTTTACTAGTTGCCAATCTAGATTCAAAACTCTGGTTGCTTTGCATTTGTTGCATTGCAGTCTTAAGCGTAGATTCTTTGTCTTTTCCTTGTTCTTTTCTTTGAATGGCAGACTCATCTTTATGACAAGCACATTTTTGTTGAATTGTATGAGCCCTTGTTACAGATTCTTTTGTTTGAATACTAGAGGTGAAATCGTTATTGTTTTTTTTCTGTATTTCTTTTTCTTTTCCACAAGCAGCACATTTTGTTTGAACAACATCTTCATCCTCTGAATTCTTTCTTTGAATTAGAGGTGTTATTGATTCAACAACAGGTTTTTGTTGTACAATTTCATTCTCAGTTTCTTGCTTTTGAACGTCTTCTTCGGATTGTTTTTGAATAATAGGTGCTGGTGCTATAAAAGAAGAAGGTGATTGCTCTTTTCTTGCAACAATTTGATCGGCTGCTTTGTCTGCCTCTACTTCATATTTATCTCCTGGCTGACCAATGTTTAATTTTGGTTGAATAAAGGCATGATTGCTTCCTCCAAAATTGGAAGGAGTAGAATTTGGTGATATTGTATTTGTCCTTGGAGCAAACATATATTGTAAAAAGACCTATTGAGTTACATTATTTTTCTTTATTCTTTTTTTTGATAAGTATCTCTTATTTAAATATTGTTGTGTCTTAGGGTTAAGAGTAGGAATATTTTTCAACCTTTTTTTAATTTGAGAAGTGTCTTGTATTGAAATTTTATTCGCTTGTATATCTTGCTGTAAGACAGCTGCTTTCTTGAAACTAACTAGCGTATTAAAGTTATTCTCAGTATTTTTTTTAGTTTCTTTAGTTGACGTGTTTTTCTCTTTTACTAATGCTCTGTCGACTAAATCAATAGCTTGTCTAGGTTTATCTATTAACAAATAAGCCTCGCTAATTCTTACAATATCTTCAGTTGTTTTAGCCCTTCCTTCTAGACTCCCAATAAGTTCTTCTGTTTTTTCTATTGCTGTAGAATCGTTTGGGTTTTCTCTGATTTGCTCCTTGTATTTTGAAATAGCAATCTTATCTTTCTCAATTTGTATTTCTTGAATACTTGGGTATCCAATCATGATAATTGGGATCATAAAAAAGAAGAGTAATTTTTTGATGTTCTCTTTTTTTACAACATAGTACACTAAAACTCCACAGAGAATCATAAATAAAAACACTCCCAAAAACAGTAATACTATTTCATAGATGTAAAGGTTATTTAATAATGCTTCCATAATTTTTGCTTCTTATTAATTGGGTTATTAAAATATATTACGATTGCTCTAACATTTTCTTTTAACATTTGGTAATGATGAAAAATCAAAATCCAGATACAATATTGATTTGTCTGGACTTTTAGTCACAGATAGCTTGGCAAAATGAGACCCTCCTGCTCCGTCGTAATCTTTAGTGAATGCTGCATAATCTTGTATCATCGAATTCATTCTTTGATTTCTATTTAATTTCTCTTCTAATCTTGCGTCACAAGAACCTAATCCTAAATAACCTGAAGAAAAATTATCATCTAGACTCTTTACATCATTTTGATATTTATCTAAATACTTTTTAAATATGCAGCGATCGTCATTAGCATGTTGCATTTCTGCTTTCAAATCATCGCCCCTTAATTTGTTATCGCCCCTTTTACCTCTAATAACAACTTTTACGTTAGCCGGAGTATCATTATTTATGTATCCTCTAATTGCTCCTCCTAATAATTTTGCTGCATCTCCTTTTGCTAAGGTTTTTTCCCAAGGCCCTGGAGTAAGTATTCTTACAATACTATACGTATTCAAGTTGATATCTCTACTATCTAAAAAGAAACATGCTCCACTCATTTTAACAGCTTTAGGCAAAGGAAAAAGGATGTTTTTTGCAGCTTCTCTACCTTTATTATTTATTAAACTTTTAAGGTCTATTGCATTTATCATAAAAGAAGTGTGCCCAAGTGCCATTGCATTTCCTGCTGGTGCTGTAGAAGAATCAAAAAGATTAATATCATGTTTAATTCTTGCTCCCCCATAAGTAGGTTTTTTTTGCACTTTCTTTTGAACCATACCTTTCTGCTGAATGGTATGCGTTAATTCATGTGCTAATAAGTGCTTTCCTTCTTTTGAATTGGGATTGTATTTCCCTTTGTTAAAATAGATATCATTACCATGTGTAAAAGCTTGCGCACCTATATCTTGGCTCATTTGTGCTGCCTCTCCGTCGGTATGAATATTTACATTGCTAAAATCAGATCCAAACCCTTGCTCCATTTCAACTCTTGTATTGGCATCCATTTTTCCACCACCGCTTCCATTTCTTAATTTATTTTCAATAGATGTTTTTTGTTGTGATTGGTTGTTTGATTTAGCTTGTACTTCATCCTCTTCTTTCTTCTGAACTCCTTCCTTTTCACAATCGTTGCATTTTGCTTGAACATCTTCTTCCTCCTTCGCTTGTACTTCTTCATCTTCAGACTTCATCTGAACCTCCTCTTCTTCTTTCATTTGAACAGGTTCTTCATCTTCTTTGCGTTGAAGTTTGGTCTGTGCTGCTTCATCTTCTGAAGCTTCCATTTTTTGAACCAACGGTGTTATTGAAGATGCTAATGGTTTTTGCTGCACCTCTTCTTCTCCTTCTTTCTTTTGAACAGCATTGTCTTTCCCTGATTTATTGACTACCTGATCTGCCATTTGATCTGCTTCGACCTCATATTTATCGCCAGGTTTCCCCATATTTAATTTTGCTTGTATAGAAGGATTGAAAAATTGCTCATTTCCCTGCTTCAGCTGTACTGGTTTTTTTTTATATCGTCTTCTCATACTATGTGTTTTAATTACCAATCGGTAAAAATGAGTTTGTTCATCCACGGTAATTTGCAAATGCTTAATGTCCATGGAATTTTATCTAATAAAATGTCGTGCACTTTTCTCTCCACAACAATTTTCGGGTTGTCTTCCTTAAAACTAATTTTCCCTGAACGTTGTAAAAATTCATTTCGCAACAAATCATTAGAAGCATTGTTTAAGGCTGACCAATTGGCAATGATAGCTTGTAAAAGATCTTCTGTCTTTTGCTTTAATTCTTTTGAAATTGAAACCTCTCTTCGAATAGACTTTTGAATTGGAAATCCGCAAAGAAATTTTCCAAAAACCATGTTGCTTTCAAATTGCTTTTCTTTTTTTGTAGCTACATAATGTAACAAATGAATTGCCAATTCTGGATTGGTAATTTTATTTTCGGCATTCAGTAAATTACAGTTGATTAAAAAATCTTTTAGATAAGGATGTAGAATCATCAACCCTGCATTCTCAACATAGTATTCTCCTTTCTCTTCATGCTGAATACTCCTTTCTGATGTTATCTCGTCGATAAACTCTTCCTTTAACCTGTTCTCTTTTTTAGTTTGTGAAGTCGTGCTAAATTCTTCTTTCATCTGTTTTTCTACAGTAGCTTCTGAATTGACTTTCAATATCTCTTTGCCTTTTTGAAATACATTTTTTTCTTTCGGAGGTGTATTTTGTTTTGTTGATTTATGATCGAAGACTTCTTTTTTTGATTGAACTTTTTCTGTAATTTCTTCTATGGTAACATCAATCTCTGAAATAGATTTCGTTGTCAATTCTTCTGAAAATTCAACATCTTTTTTTGATTGAAATTTACTTTCTTCTTCTGAAGAAGATTCATCTTTCAATCTAATTTCTTTTGGTATCTTTTGACCTAATTCTGTATTCGTTGTTTTTGAATCAACTCCATCTTGGAGAACTTCTCTTGACTCTAAATTTGAGCTTTCTTTTTTAATCTCAGTTAACGCTGCTTTTTCATTTGATTCTTTCTCAGAATAGGACTTTAACTGATCTTTTGATATAAACTTTGGTTCGTTTTCTCTTTCTAAAAGACTTCTTTCTTCTTCTTCAAACTGTTCTTTTATCTCAATACTATTAGAGGGCTCTGAGTTTTTTAAAATCCTTTCTAGGTCCTCTCTTGAAGTAACTTCAGATACACTCTCTATATCTATTGAGCTCTTTGTTTTATGAACTCCTCCTTCATTTACATCAATATTGTCCTTCTGAACTGTATCATGTTTTCCAAGAAACTTATCGTGATAGTCCCCTTTTAAATCAAAAGCTTGAAGTCCATTTTCTTTTGATAAAATTTCATCAAACTGAAATACAATTAATTCAATAATTTTCAACAACGATTCGCTAGTCACTATTTGATTTTTTCTTTCTAAATCAGAAGGTAACAGTTGTAATAATTGAGTTAAAAAAGTGATTTCTTCTTTTTTCAAAAAATAATGAATGTACTTAGCCCAAAGTAACTTTCTAAGTGAAGGTTTTAATTCTTTGAATTTTTCAACAATCTCATTTTCTAGTATGACTATTTTTATTGAATCTTTTTTAAATGTGTTGTAAAGTACATGCTGAATTTGAGTATCCGAGAACTGATTGATCAATCGGTCTTGTACTTCAACACGTTCTAATTTCTTGCGAAATATTTGTGTAAAACTGGTGGAATTAGAAACTTCAACAATTGCTTTTTCTTGTAAGAAGTCATCATTTTTTGCTCCATTCCACCATGGGGGAATTCCTTTTTCTAAAAAATAAATTAATGCCCGTTCTTTACTTTGGTTTGAATTTAAAACAACTACATTTTTATTTTTTGAGGTTTTAATTATTTTTTGAAGCTCTTTCTTTGCTTGATCTTTAATTGCTTCTTTTAGATTTTTAAAATCATGATCGCTCGTACTTTTCACATCCAATGTTACCTGTGAAATCTGAATGGTTTGCGATTGTAATTCTTGTTCTAAAGATTCAAAATAACACTCCAAACTTGGAAAAACCTCTTCTTTTAAAAACACATCAATCGTATCTTTTAATCGAAATGCAGCGCCTTCACTTTTGGCTTCTACATCGACTATAACTTTGTTAATGATATGTTTTTGAGAACCGATCATTATAATATTTGCGGAATCAGTTTTACAATCACTTTTCTTAAATAACTTATCACTTGAATATCATTAGAGTAGTCCGTTAAAAACTCTTTTAACTCACCATTTGCATCAAATGCTATATCTGTACTCTTCATTTTTATCAAGTTTCTTCTTAAAGTATTTAAGGCCGCAGAAATAGCTCGTTTGTCTCTTTCTAACACAGTATGCGGCTGGCAATGTAAAAGGTTAAATAGAAGTCTAATCTGAGCCCTATAGAACGTTGATAAAATCTCTAATGTGAAAGTATCCTGTGTACTACTAAACATTTGTTTTGCAGTTTCATTTAAGAGTGAAGTCATTCCGTTTAGCATGTTTGCATTTCCTGTACCTTCAAAGATTTGATTAGGTGCTGCCAACGTTGTATTATAAATACTTACTGTAGGTAAAATGATTTTCGCTCTAATGTCTCGTGATACATCTAAATTCGTAGATAGTTTTGCACTTTCTCTTTTAATATCTTCTTTTGTTTCTCCTATACAAGATGTATTTCGAATAACAACTTCATTTCTGATTTTAAAATTTGAAATCTTGAAAACATCTTCTCCACATGGACCAGCTACAGTTAATGTAATATCTATAACATCTTCATCTATCGTAGTTGTTTTTAGTCTTACTCCTACTCTATTCGTTCTTGTTATCGGTTGATTGTTTCCAATAGTCCAAATGTAAGTATCTGCTATATCAGATGTATTAGTAAGTATCAATTCACTATTCTCAACTTTGGCTGTAAAACTGGCTCTTGGTGCTTCTTTTAGACTGAGCGTTAACAATGTTTTACCAGCAATACTTAGCGGATTAGACCCTGCAGAGGTCATGCCCGTTTTTATTGGTGTAAATTGTGGTTTTCCTGTGCTATTTGCGAACACACCTAATCCATCAACTCTGGTTCCAAAAATATCTGGAGACACTCGCACTAAATACGATTTATCATCATTTAAACAATAGTCTAACTTATTGTTTGGCATGCTTAACTTAAAGTTTGGATATTTAATAGTTTCTGTAATTGTCTTGGTAGAAATACATCCATTTTTATCTGTTATCTCTAAAGCTATTACATGTTTATTTGTCCCTTCGGCTACCAATAAATTTGGATTGATGGATTTTGTACTTCCAACTTTTTTCCCGTTGATCGTCCATTGATAAATCAACCCATTTGTATCAACGCCGTCTGGAACACCTGTACCAAAGAAGTATCGTTGGTGAAGTACATTATTAATCCATCTTAAACCTGCGGGGTCTTTTATAATAGCTATTTGCATCAACTCACAAATCGTAATTTTCGCACTGGTTGCAATACCTTCAATTGTGAATTTAATTTCTTTATCAAATACCTTAAACTTTTTTGGGTCTATAATTAATTGATCATTTTGAATGTCTAAACCGTTCACTATTCCTCCAACAATTTCAATCATTCCTTGAGTTGGATTTTTACTTGTAAATGGAATCTTTACAACTCTAGTTTTCGTAATATCTAAGCAATATTTTTCTTGAATAGCTAAGGATACATCAATCGGTTTCTCAAACTTGATCACATCAATCGGAATTTCTTTTTCACAGTATCCATTGCTGATAATTAATTTTGGTTCAATCAAATTCTCCTCATTGAAAGGCAATTGATATTCTCTAGTAATTATTCCATCTTGATCTGGTTTTTGATCTGAAATGTTTCCTTTTCCAAAGTCCCATGCATAGAGAATTCCTGGAATTATTTCTGATACTTTATATGTTACTGTTGCAACGGTTCTTGAGTTGTTATACGACGCATCAGTAGAAACGCTTAATTGTACATCTGGATAAACCGTTATTCTGCAATCTGTTTCTTCATCATTGACTGTAAATTCAATCACTTTTCCATAAAGGCTTTCATCGGTTAATTGAGCATCAAAAACATCTTTTCCATCTTCATTTTTAGACAACCCGCTTTCAATTTCTGGTGCAACTTTTGCTTTAATTTCTCCATCTACTGGAGATTTCTCAAACAATAAAGGCGCTAAATCTTCTCCTTCTCTTAAGCAAACATATGGTTCTGGAAGCCTTAATTTCACAGGTTCTTTTGGAATAATAAAGTTTACTGGAGCACAATCTGACTTAAACATAAACGGCAAACAAAAATCGGCTACAACTACATTTTTTTTGGTTGCGTCATCTTTGACAATTGTATTTTCTTTAAAAAACACTTCTGAATCTTTTCCTATAATTTTCTCATTAGAAAACTGTATGAAATATTTTTCTCTTGGAATTTCTTTACCTCTAATTCCTATGATTAATTTACTTCCCTGTGCTTTCGCTCTGACCGAATCAACTCCAGCTCTTTTCCATACTCTATTTAAAAACAGCGCAAAATTGAAAACTGTTCTTTCTACTGATTTTCCAATAAGAACTACCTCATTCAAAGAATCTTGAAAATCGTCAGGCACCTTATTCAAAAAGACAAATTTTGTACTTGCTCTTTGATTCCATAATTGCAAAACGCCAGCATCACCTTCGAGTCCTTCAACATCAACATTAGGTTGTGTAAGAAAGTCAAGCTCCAACATGGTATCTTCATAGACAGAATCTTCTTTTTCGTTTTCTGTTAAGTACACCATAACGAATGTACCTCCTGGCTCAACTCCTGCTTTGTGCTCTAATCCAGGGTGTGTTTTTACAAATTCTGATAATTGAATTTGTATGAGAATTTCCTTTTTTCTTTTTTCAATTTCTGTGAGTAATAATTCTAGTTTTTTTCCAGAACAGCACACGGTTGATAATTGGTTAATTAAAAGACCTATGATTTGTTTTGAACCGTCTTTAATTTTTACAGACTGGTATTTAGTTTGCAATTTTTTCACATATCTACACAGTTCTTCAATGGTTAATTGGTATTGAGACAAGGTAACATCATCAATCTCTAAAATTGTTTCTGGAATTTTCTCATCAAGAACATACGTATGTACCAATATCTCAGGCACTTCTTTAAAAACAAACTCTGTTAGTTCTTTGTCTGTTTTCCATTGCTCAGAGGTTTTTATCTCAGCAGTACTATTATTGAAGTACGCTAGAATATCGTTAACTGATCCATATTCATTTTTTTCAAATGAGGCTTCTAATAATTTCCCTATGGTATCATCTTCAACTGTTAAACCTTCCTTAACAATATTTCTTTTGTACAATTCTTTTTGAGTTCTAGGCTTTTTTCTTGTGGATTTTTTATCTTCTATGAGTTCTCTAGCTTCCATAATCATTTCAGTACTCCTTGCAATACCAACTCCAGCATGCATTATTTCATAACCTCTTTTTGAAGCAACTACATTTGCTCCTGCATCTTTTGTACTAAAGCCAGATAAAAAATTACTTATTTCAGAAAGAATACAGTTTTGTTCGGCAGTCCAAGCACTTAATAACACACTTAAATCTTCGAACTGACATTTGTATTTGCTTAGGTCAATCTTTTTATCTGTTGCATCTATAGAAAGTGCTTTTACATCAAAACTGAGTCCATATTCTTCTCTCATTTTGATAATACTCTCAAGTGCATCTCGATACATTTTACCCTGATGTCCCTCTATTCTATAAAAATTAAAACAATCTAAACTATACTCTAATGGTTTTCGAATAGAAGGGACATTGGCTAAATTTCCTGTATGATAACTAAGGTTGAACTTTTGTTTTAGATTCTTCGTTTTTTGAAAACTCCAATTGGTTAAAAGAGGTGTATTAACGTTGTAATAAAAGGGAATTGCTCTAGTTTGTAATTCTCCACATACTCTAGATGGCGTTATCTTTATGGCGTTTCCTTTATTTGAAATGCGATAATTAAAGAGTAAATCTTTTACTCTTTTTAAAAGGCTAACTACTTTTTGATAGTTAGCATCTTCATGACCAATAATTGGTGATTTGTAAAATTGATGTCTAAGACTTAAAAAGGGTTTATCTTCTTTTATTTTTCCTAATAGTAAGTGTTTTGGGAATGAACCAATCTGTGGGCAGCAATGAACATTTAAGTGTAACAGCAATTCCTTTATTTCATTATAAGTGTCGATAATATCTTTTAAGACATCGTATCTATATTGAAAATCCACTGGACCTACATTTGAGTTGAAATGAAAAATTCTAGTCATCTCAGACGTTACTGAGGTCTGATTAAATTTTCTAAAAATGGTATCTAAGCCTTCTTTTAATTTTCTTAAGGTATTGTCTGTTTTAATTGCATTATAGTAATTCTCTTTAAGCACCTTATACGTCTTCGTATTCTTAGAGGTTAACACAACTCTTTTTGCTTGTACTTCAGGTAAAGTACTGTACGTTTCAAACCAATTATGTTTGTTATAGATAGGATCTTGACTTGCAATATATTTTGCATCATCGATAGAAACTAACAGAACTCTTAATTTTGCCACTTGCTCAATTCCTTGATTATCACAACTGAGTTTTGTACATAAATCACCTTCTTTTGAATAGTTCTCTAAATACAACAAAACAACCATGTTTTCTATATTAGGAAAGTCCTTTAAATCTCCGCGAGAGTCATTGTCATTAGTTTCCTCATATAATTCCCAAAGGTTAATTTGCTTTTTATTACCTCCTATGAAATGATTGTATTCTGAAATATCATCAATATATTTCTTATAAAATCTATACTTTCTTGAGGGTAGATTTATTGATTTTAGCGTATCGTCTTTTTTTCCTTTTTCTGTAGTCGATTTTTTTTGCAGCGCTAATAAATCTCCATCAGTAGTAACACCTCTTCCTTGTGTAATATTCACACTAAAATCGCTTCCGTTATAGGCAACTCTAAAGCCACAAACAATACCAACACCACTTAAACTGGTTCTAGACAAGCGGTACTGATCATCAAAATAATCTAAGAATCCGTTTAACTGTGTTTCTGTTAATACTTGATTTTTATTGAACTTACTATATTGTGTAGAAATGTCTACTAATTTTGTATTGATATCGTTTAATTTAGTCGCCATCGCTATCTGTTTTAAGTGTTCCTAAATTGGTTTGTCCTAATATGATTCTTCCTTCTAATTCATCACTCTCATCGGCACAATCTAACAATCGTCCAATAGGGTAAATGGTATTTAGTTTAGACATTGCGTCTATTAGGTTTTTATGTTCGTTATTTTCTTGGGGTTGTTCTTGGTCTAAATTGGTTTTTGTCAGCAAATAATCTTTGTATGCATTTTCAAAACACCACAAATCATTCTCCTCATCTTTTACCATATCTCTTCGATGTCCTACCCAACAAATTCTTGGTAAAACGTGTGCAGGTAGTTCTTCTTTGATAATATTTTCGATATAATTTCTGAAATCAGGGTTTGAAAATCGATAGGTATATCCTGGCAAAACAATGCTTACTCGATACGAGTATGGATCTATACTACAATCATCGCAATCATCAGCACAAATAGGTAAAAACTCTTCCTTGTCTGTGATATTCTTATTGATATCTGGCCTGAGTAAAATATGCTCTACTAAAAACATTCCTTCTTCAGAAAACTCATGTTTAAAGAAGGTAACTAATGACAACAATGCTTCTTTTAACGTTTCTAAATCAATATAGATTTCATCTTGCTTGGCAAGTATAAAACTCGGATCAGAACTTAAAACATCTGGATTGATTATTTGTAAAGAATACTCTTCTGTACCTACTTGAGTAATTTCTATGTTATCGATTACTGTAGTATTTAATAGTTTTTTTTCTAAGGTATCTTCTATCTTTTTCTCTGAAGTTTGAATAATCTGTAATACTGAAAAATGGAGCTCATTGGTAGCTTCAGATATCGTTTTATAATCAACAACTGAAGATAAAATGACAGTTCCTCCTGTATCTTTCACCCTCCATCTATATACTTTTTTAGCATCTGAATCTAGAGCATCATATACTTCAATAAATGAAGAGGTAAGATCTCTTCTTGAATAGTTCTTGATTCCTACCAAGCGAGAAACTCGCTTTTGAAACCCCGCAATATTGTTGGTGTCCCATAATTCTTCTAGCGGTTGCTTGTAATAATTAAAAGCACTTCCTCTTTGTGAACTAATCGCAATATAATCCTTCAGAAAAGCTTCCTTATTAGCTAAAATAATTTCATCAGAAACCGATCCATAAAGTGTTTTCATTAGAAAGGCATAGTCTCCAAAGCTTTCTGCAAATCGAGCTAATAGATGATCTAAGATTTCATTTCTCCGTTCAATATTATTATCAAACTTCTCAAACAACAGTTCTGTAAGTTCTACTTCATTATTCGCTGGGTAATTTTCTACTAAATCATCAAACCCTTTAATTCCTTTTACAGCTTGCGCAAAATACGTTTTGGTTTCTTGTCCGCTAATAGACAGGAGGTCTTTTACTTTAGATAAATGTTGGAAATAGTTTGCCAATATTTTATCAAAAAATAATAAGTATGATTTTAATTGTTTTGCTTGTGATCTTCTTTCTGTTGTAACTCTTGCGCTTAATCCTTCTTGCCCAATCCCATAGGTGTCTGGGAAGTCATTTTGAATAGTGTTATATGCATTTGCTTCAATAAAATTTCCACTTGGAAAATCTAATATTTTGTCTTGTTTTGCTTTTTCTTGCTGTATGAAGGCTTCTTCTTCTAATTCTTTTTTAAACTTTTCAACTTCAACTTCGTTGATATTTAAAGGCAGTACTCCTTTACTATAATTGAATGTGCTTTTATCGCAAAGAATTGGTTTTCTATCTGGATCTAAACAAACAACCCAATCATTTTTTAACTCCTTTGAAGAATCGCAATGCCCTATTGAGATGTCTTTGATTAATTTTACACCATCAATATTCATAATGATTTTCATCAGATCTGATAGTCTAACTTCTTTCCTAAGGTCTGCTTCTATTAATTCTTCTGTATCTATAAATCCATTGTCTAAAAGCGGTCCGTCGAATATTTGATCTGGAGTGTACCCTTTAGCTAGCATTTCTTTAATGCTATAAAACTTAGGGAAAGGTGAAAAGTAATTATTGATTTCGAACAATACATTTGCATGTACTTCTTCCTCATTGGCTTCTTTTTCAACTTCAATATTTGCACATACAGAAACTGCTTGTGTTTTCACCTTTTCTATTGCTACTAAATCTTCACATAGATTTCTATTTTGATGATACTTTTCTTTAATTGCATCTTTAATAAAAACTATTTGTTGCTGTTTATTTTCAGGCGTGATATTATCATCAAAAGGATCAAACTCAACTAGAAGTGTATACAATCCTTTCAATTTAAAATTGCTTTTCAATGTTTCATCTAAGTGAGCAAATTTGTTTTGATCATAGCTTAACTCGTTATCTTGACAACTGACATAGACTTCTTTTTTATATTTTTTTAACCAGCAATTTCGAACTCCTTTTAGATCTATAAATATTTTTCTATAATCTAATTCATTAACCGGATTACAAGGAAATACCTCTGTAGCATTGAAAAACTGGCGATCTATTGCAGTGTTTAGATTGTTAGAGGTTAATAAATTTTCAATCGGCACTTCTATCCGATTTCCTAGATCTGTTATCGCATAGGAAAGCATTTCCATCATGGTAACTCCTGGATCGTGTGAATTGAGATCAGTCCATAAATCGCCTCCTAGTTCCTCAATATATTCTATTCCTAGTTGTTTTAAAAAATAGAAGTCTAAATCGTCTTTGGTAGCGACATTTTTAGGTATTGCAATATGTTTATTTAGGCCTGACATTCTTTTTCTTCTTCTTTTAATTCGCCTTTACAGGGAGTTAGGTTTGTTTTTATACTATGTTCTTTTGCAGAGACTAAAATTGATTTTGGATCGGATGGACTTATATTTATTTGCGTTTTACTCTCTCCATCTTTTTGCATGGTTACTCTTTGCAAATAGTCTACATAATCTAGCTTTTCTAAATAATCGATCAGAACACTTCTATGCAATGTGATTCCAAAAGCAATCTCCTTTGTATCATCAAAAGCCCAAGGCGATAAAAACTTGATAATGTCTTCATCTATTCTTTTTGCATAGAAACTTTTATCTAAACCTTCATGAAATTTCACTTCTAAAGTGATCGTTACTTTTTCATAATTGGGATTAATAATTTTTGCTTTTACCTGTTTTGCATTCAATTGGTTTATATAAGTTTCCACTTTATTAAGCAATCCTTTGCTTACTCTTGGTTCATAAATATCGAATACGTTTTTGTTGACAGTATCGGGAATAACAACAATGGTTACTTCTCCTGCTGCGGTGAAATTATCTCCAGAAGTGTGATTCAAGCATTTCACTTTATAGATTTCTGGGAATTCTTGCAAAATTAAATGCTCGTAATCCCACAGCGTGATTGCTCTATTTTTATGTCGTAGACGCTCACTAATTCTTCGGTAAAAGTTAAGATCCGATTCCTCTGGAAGCCCTCCAAAAGAGGTATATGGTTGTTCCAGTCCTTTTACTTGAGGAATCCTGGTCATCATTTTTTTGATGGTTTTAGCTGGCAATCCCTTGTCTAAATGTGAAACATCATTATCATTATTTTCAAATTCTGCAACTACAGCTTGAGCTTGTATGTTAATTGCTTTACAAACTGCATCATAACTTTTATGCATTCTTGCACGGAGCCAAATAAAGTTCTCTGGCAGTAATGTATTGTCCTTTGTAGCCTCCGCAGGAATGCTGATTTTTATAATTCCTGACGTTAAAAAGTTATCTGTGTTATTAGAGATGATATACTCTTTTAGATCTTTCCATTTCCCGTCACAGAGTACAGACCAATCTACTTCTTCATCTTCTTTAAATGAAGGAACTAGTGGGTTTTCACTACCTTCTAAAACTTGAATTAATAGTGAAACTGTTTGTGATACCTCAGCATCTTCAAGTCCAATGAATAATTCCCCTCCTTTACAATGCTTTGGCAACAAATAACTGTAAATATTAGTGCCGTCATAGATGTCATTAATTCCTCTTTCTCTTTGACTTATTTTTAAATAGTTATGCTCCTCATGTTGGCCAAATGGCTCTTCATGAAATAATTTAATTCGACTTGCTTCGTATGCAGTTTCAGTATTTTCTTTTGCTACAGGATCATCTTCCTTCACAGGAAATACTTGTGATTTTACATCAATGGTTTCTTCTGCCACGTAATTCAATGTAATCTCCTCTATTAAAGGCGTATAAGGTTCGTTTGGAATTAAAGGACTTCCTTTTGTTGTTAATGCTAACGCATAAAGTCTTGGATATAACTCGTGAAGAAATGTTTGCTCTAATGACAATCGAACTGAACCTACTTTATCAATATCGTAATTGCTATTTGTAAAGTGAATGTTGCTTTCAAAATGACTTTCTTCTTCCTGTGCTTCTTGCCCTTCTTCTGCCGCCTTCGCTGGAACATCTATAACTTTAGAAAACAAAACTTGTTCTTGATCATCTACATCCCAAACTTCTTTATGAAGAACTGCTTTCTCTGCAGTAAAATAACCATTCCCTTTTACGATTAAATCGGCATCAGCAATTTCCTTCATATCAGATTTAAAATCTTTTTTTGTCGTTGCTAATCTTTGTGTTTTTAAATATGCTTGATACCAACTTTTAAAATCTTGTGGAGCATTTTTCCATTTTAGATGAATGTCCATGCGACTCCATTGCTTAGAGAATACTTCTGGATAATTAATATAAAAATTAGAGTTCTTTACTGGTTGTGTTGTAAAAGGATAGAAAGGTTTTGCTGTTTTTAATATGCCATTATCATTCTCTACTACGACCTCCTTTGCATCCTCTACATCTACCTTTATGGTTATTTTTTCTACAGAATTTTCTGTAAAAACTTTATAAAATTGAGACCCTTTGCCCTCATTCGTTTTCAATAAAAATCGAATGACTGGGAACTTTGTGTTGTATTTTTTTAAGAGAAATTCTTCGTTATAATTGACTAAGGCATCAGAATCTCTATCGAGTTGAAATAATAGCTTAAGTTGTTTTTCATTTACTTCTTCCTCTTCTTCACCTTCTTCTTTCTCTTCTTTAATTAATTCTATTGGACCCACCCAATCTTCTTCACCACTTCCATAAATTGTAAAAATTTCTTTTAATACTTCTGGAGTAAAGTCACTGAGTCCTTTAATGTCATTTGTAAAATCTATAGTGACTGCAATGGTTCGTAAGCCTTCTTTTAAATTGAATAACGGAGAAGACAATGCAAAACCAATTTCTGCATCTTCTAATTCGGAGTAGTCTCCTGGAGCCGAAGTATACCCAAATGGATACCAATACGGTGCTTCTTCTGGAAGCGGTAACTCCTTTCCGTCTAAAGTATTGGCTACTTGACTAGCCTTTATTTTTGATCCGTTGTAGATTGTTTTCAAACTAGCAACTTTCGATTTATTTACAATAATCTCTTCTTTTGTTTTGTAAATTCTCTGATTACCAATGGCGTCTTTTTGAGCGTTTAACTCTGTTCCTTCAACAATTTGTTCTTCGTTGCTCTTTCTTGCCAATTCAAATAAAATATGGACTTGATCTTCTATCGGTGCTAACTTATCTACATGTAAAATATTTTTATAGTAGAAATCTAAGTGCCTTTTTGTTAATGTATTGAAACGTTCTTTTGAGAACTTCAAAAGCTGTAAAAAGCAAACAAACAGTGTTAAGTGTGGCGTTAAATCATGCGTCTCTTTATAGGTTGCTAAAACTTCAGAAATCTTATCTTTAAGTTGGTCGTATTCCTTTGTAGTGCGATCTGGAACCTTTTCGTTTTCAAGTTCAAAATCATTGAAGAAACATTGCCAATCTCCGGATGGTTTTTTATCATCATCTGTTCCGTAGTAATTAATATTCTTTGCAAAATTATAGGCGAATAAAATCCAATCCTCAATAGAAAAATCATGTAGGTCAAAGTTTTCTGGATTCAGGGATTTTAAAAATCGTTCTTCCTGATCAGTTCCACTTCTTTTTAATATTTTATCTATGTTGTTACTCATTTGGATGCTTAATTAATTTCGGTTCCTTCTTCTCTATAAAATGGGAACACCATATTTCTTCTTGAATTTGTTGCTCTAATTCTATAGTCAATTTCTACAATCAGTTTTCCTTCTAAAGGTTCTGTTTCTGAAATATCAATTTCTAGTACATCAATTCTAGGTTCGTGATAGAGGATTGCGGTTTTAATTAGCTCTACCACATAGGTAATCAGTGTTCTATTCAAACCTTCAAATAATAACTCTTCAAGGTTGCAACCATACTCTGGCAACATCACTCGTTCTCCAAGGCGTGTAGTTAGTAGAATATGCAAGCTGCTTTCAATGTCTTCTTCATTAGAAATCATTTTTGCTTGCTTTAACTTAAACTCTGGAGGAAAACTCCAACCTGTTCCTAAAAAAGGTGCTTTATTATTCATCCTATCCTATTAATACTGTTGGTAATCCTGCTACTATAGTTCCACCATGCGCTGTCATATCTCCCATTCTTGCTGCTGGCATTCCTCCAATCATGACCGATGTTGATCCTAAAATGATAGAATCTGGTGGGCCTACACAGGTGGCCATATCTCCTACTCTTGCTGCTGGCATTCCTCCAATTAATACCGTGGGAGATCCTGCTGGTAAAATTGGCCCGCCTACATGCGGAACTACTCCTGTTACCATTGGACATACATGCATGTCTGTTATTCTTGCTGCTGGTGCTCCCATTTTTAATTGATTTGAACTAATGATCCTTTTAAAACAGCGACGGCACTTGTAGATAGTTCTGCTCCAGCAGAACCTTCTCCTTTAAACTGTGCACTTGCTTTGATATTTATATTTGTTCCTTCTATATTCACATCTTTCGATGCTTTTAGTTCTATATTCCCTGGACTTTCTATGACTACGCCATTACTATCCATCGTAATTTTATTAGAGTGATCGTCTTCTATTACAATATTTTTGGCATCTTCGTCCAATGAAATAACCTTCCCTACAGGAGTTGAAATTTTGATACTTTTTTTATCGTCATCGAAATGAATTCTCATATCACTTCTAGTGAAAAATCCTTTCTCGTGATTGTCGTCACTTCCTTTTATTGGTGCTTCTTTTGTACTACTGTGTAGCATTCCTAAAACAATGGCATCATTGGGGTCTTCGTTGATGAAACCAATAATCACCTCATCTTCAATTTCTGGTCTGAAGAAAGCTCCTCTCTTCTTTCCAGCGTCTAGAGAAGCTACTCGACACCAAATTCCTTGTTCTTTATTTCCTACGATAGGTATTCTTACCAAAATTCGATCTTCCCCATCGGGATCGTCTTGTAATTGAGTTACGATTCCTATTTGCAATCCGCTAATGGCTGGTAATAAGCCTGAAGCTGGTTGTGAACTTGCATCATTGGTTTCAGAAAACCATTCTGGATTTAATCCAAACTGTGCATTGGAGGTCCAATTCCCTTCTGAAATTAAATGACTAACTCCAGTGACATATACCTTTCCATTAAAGCGATCACCAACTCCTTCGAGTTTCAAAATGGTATTGGGCTTTACTGCTGGAATTCCTTGAAACTTTACGCGTCCTCTTACTTTTGCTAATTGCTGAAATAGCCACTTCGCATCTGCCCATTCTTGCAACTCTTTGTCACTTACTGCACCTCCGTGCTTGAGTTCTAAATTGTCTAAGCCAATGATCTTTTCTAAATCACTAACAGGAATATTTCCATTCAAGGAAACTGAAGGATTCTTTGCTTCTATTTCTAATAGTTTTTGATCGGCATGATTCCAAGCATACGATGAAACCTTCTTTATTTGATGTCTTGCGTCGATCTCTGCATCAAATTCTAAGAGCGTAGCTCCAAAAGAGATCGTTTCTATTTCTTCTTGACTAATATTGGGTTTTGCTACCGTAATTTTTCCATCATCTACAAAACACAACTTCCCATTGGCTTGTGTTCTTAAAATCATAAAATCCCAATCTGTTGCATTGTATTGCACCAGTTCTTTGTGTTGATGTTTGGTGGCTTCCACCTCTTTAGATAGTTTGTGCTTAGAAATTAATTCTTCTATAATTTCATTGTCCTTGCTATCATAGAAATAATTGCTTCTTCTCCCTATGGTCATTTTCACAGACTCATCTTTACATTCAATAATTAGCTGAGAACTATTTTCTCTTGCTTTTAGAGTATGCTTTATAATGACACCTTTAAAAATGGTTTCTTCATCTGAATGATATCCTGCTGTGATTTCAATTTTTTTACCAGGAATTAACAACTCATCATCACTTAATTTAAACTCCCTCTTAGAAGCTTCTCCATCCAACAATACTATTTTTGCTGTCGGAATTTTATTCACCTCTTTTGTTACAGCAATACTTTTTACTTCATGCACCTTAGAAAGCTCATTGCCTTCAACTAGTATCTTGAATGTAATTAAGTCTGCACTTTTTGAGGTTTTTATGACTCCGCTATTATTCATTTATGATTGTTTTACGATGGGTGGAAAGAAAATTTCTTGTCCTGGTGTTAAACTTCTAAAATTGGTAATGTTGTTCGCTTTTGCGACTTCTAAATAGTACTTTGAATCGCCATAGATTCTATGGGTCATTAAAGGCAACGTATCTCCATCTTTAACAACTCTATAATGTGTTAAATCTGGTGATTTGTTATTCTCGGCAGCAGCTCTTTTTTCAGCCTCAATTGAGGAGATAAACTTTACTTTAGCAATGGCTCTAATGGGTGTTCCATCAGATTTAAACAACTTATACTCTATGGCTAGATCTGTTAAAATCCCTTTAAACAATAAGGCGCCCCAACTAATAATTAAATAATTAGGTTTGTGCTCATCGCCATTGTAATCAAACACTGCTTTTTTAAAATCTTCAATGTCTTTTATAACTCCTTTCTTCTGTTCTTCTTCACTTCTTTTTTTCTCACCATAGTGCATTAAAACTCCAGTTCGATCGAATAGAAATTCTAAATCCAAATCTGAAGGCAAAGAGCGTGTAAACTTAGGAGCAGTAGAACTGCTTCCTGTTCCTTCCTCTTTTTTGTATTCCGTTTTATAAGACTGAGAGTATTTTTCTGGATTTAAAAGCGCTGTATACTTTAGCTCTTTTATTTCTGTTTCAAACTTCTCGTCTTTAAAACATCGAATCACTAGTTTCTTTAATTGACCTTCACTCATGAGTTCTTATCGTTCTTTTTGTCTGTCTAAAATTTCCATGACACCTTCAATACAAGCATTGATAATTGCTTCTGTACCTTTTTCTGATTGCGATGTATCTCCTTTTGTATTTCCAGAATTTGAACCTTCATCAAGACTGATCTTGATGTGCATTTCTTTGATTTCTATAGGCATGTCTTATACTATTTTGAAATAATTGTATGAGATTTCCAGTGTCTCAATGACCAGTTTATTCTCTTCGGCATTGAAATCACCTACATTCCATTTTACAGGATAGGCATGAACAATGTTCCAAGTCTGCAAAGGAGATGCGCTCTTTTCACCATCTTTAATTAGTAAACTAACTGTAATGTCTATTGGATTAAATATGAAGTCTTCTAAGGCATCTATACACCAATCGATAACTCCAGAATCCATGAGCATTCCTCTTTTCAATACTAGGTTTGGAAATTTTGTTCTTACTGGAATTTTGTGTTTAAATCCGTTTTCTCCACCTTCAGCAATCTCTTCGGTTTCTAAATCTATAGATAGACCTGAAACCGATTGAAATTGATGATCATGTTGGCTAGTTCCAATTCCTAAAAAATCAACTTTGAAATGAAACCCTACGGGTGGAGTATACTCTGCCATTATTGTAATATTAATTTCTCTATTACAAATACTGCAGTTTCTATTGCGATTTCGTTCCCGTCTGCTTTTAGGTCTGTCGATTGCACTTTAGTAATGTAAGCGTTGCTTCCAACCCAGGTAATCGCTGCTTCTCCTTTTTCATCTTGTAAGCTAATGGTTAAGTCGCCTCGATATTGTTCTTCTCCTTCTTGGAAAAAAACAGTTTTTGCCCATTGGGTATAAAACTCTTTGCTTTTATCTACAAACGTTCCTCGCTTTACAGTAATGTCGTTGTATTTAAACATTCCTGGTTGCTTTGATTTGTGAAATTCGCTGTCTGCGCCAGCTCTGTACTCTATTTTCTCATTCTCAAAATCTAATCCTGAGACTTCTGTACAATTAAATTCGGCATCTCCAAAAGTGACTTTGAAGCTAAACTTTGGTAATGGATATATTGTTGCCATAACGTGTATTATTTTTAAATTTTATTAAACTGATTAATTATGCTTCTTGCATTTTATGAGAGAATCTTAAGATGATAAACTCGGCTGGTCTTACGACTGCCATTCCGATTTCTACAATCATATTTCCTTCTAAAATGTCTTGTGCTGTCATGGTTTCTCCTAAACCAATATTTACATAAAAAGCTTTGTCTGGTGTTGGTCCAGCAAGGGCTCCTGCTCTCCATTGCGACGTTAAAAAGTTGCTAATCATTGCTTTTACACGTACCCAGGTATTTTTGTCATTCGGCTCAAAAACAAACTGTTCTGTTGCTTTCTTTACAGACTCTTCAGCCATATTAAAGAAACGTCTTACCGAAATATAACGCCATTCGTTATCGTTTCCTGCTAACGTTCTTGCTCCCCAAACCAATACTCCTTTTCCTGTAAAAGATCGAATTGCATTGATTGATTTTCCTGCAACAGTATCTACATTTAAGCTCTTCTGATCGTCATGAGAAATTTGTAGTGTTGGTTTAATCACATAGTTTAAACTTACATTTGCTGGAGCTTTCCAAACGCCCCTATCTTCATCTACTCGAGCATAGATTCCTGCCATTGCACATGATGGTGGTAATACCATTGGCATCGCATTAATTTCTGCTTTAATTGTATTATATGCTGCATTGTCTATTCCTTCAACAGCATTCAATTTTAATCCGTTTAATGATGGAATTGGGTTTGCTGCTATCGCTGCAGAAATTGCATTTGTAATTGCTGGATCAATTAAGTCAACAATATCTTGTATTACTGTTCCAATTGTTGCTACTGCAGTAACTGAAGCGTTTGCTGCTGCTTTTACAATTGATCCATCTAAAGGTGCATTACTAATTGCTGTAAGCTGATTTGTTAATTCAGTTTTTAATGTTAGCAAAGCTGCTCCACTACTTGTTAATGCTGTATTTAAAGCTGCTCCTTCTGTTGTAGCGCCTGCTGTATTTGCTGCTGTTACTGCTGGAGTAGCTGCTGTTACAACAGCATCTAAAGCGGTTACAATTGCTTGAACTGCGTTCGTTATATTTGGTTCTTCTGTTACCGCTTTTGCATTGGTTCCAAAATCTATTGAAGTTAATGTCGTAACCAATGTTGCCGTACTTGCTACCATAGGAGTAACTGCTGCTGCTGCATCTTGCGCTGTTGTTAGGTCGTCCGTTAGAATAACATCTACATCTTGTGTATGTGCAATGGTTACTTCTGCTTCATCGTAATGATAGTCGAGAATTGTTTCTAGAAATGGATAATATGCTGCTCCATACTTCACATAATCTTTATCATTTGAAATCTTATTTCTTAGATCATCTACTGGTGTTTCAGTTTCATCATCATCTGTTTCTGTATCTATGATGGTAAATCGATCTTGCAACTCATTACATTGCGTTAAAGCATCATTATACAATGCAAAGAAATCGTCTGTATTCCCCATATTTGTAGCATCTGGAAAAAGTAATAACGTAGGCTCGTCTTCTTTACGAATTTTAGCCAATCCTTTATCTAAATCTGCCTTGCTAACCAATGTTGGAGGATTTAAAGCAACGCCATACTGGTCCACTGAGACAATGTAACATGGTCCACCTCCATTAGCAAAATACATTTGTAATGAATAGTACATTAAAAATGGTTTAGGGCTACTTGGCTTGCTCACTGAATATGTTCTTTCTGCGGCTCCATTAACTAGTTTATCTGCCATGGTTACTGAAATAGAATCTTCTTTTAATGGCTTTCCAAAATAGGTTTCATACTCTAATAGTGATGAAATTCTAGTAGGTGTAAGAGCCAAAGAGTCTCCATTTTTTTTCTCCGCCTTTTCGGTATATCCAATGAAGGCTGGAATAGCTGTTTCTACTTGGGCTACTGATGGTGGGAATTTTACAATTTCCTCCACGTAAACTCCGGGTGTCTTGTAAGCTGTCATAATTTTAATATTTAGTTTTAAATGAATATTTCTGAATAATCTATATTATCCTTGTTTGTGATACTCTCTACTGTTGGGTTTGGGAATATGTACTCTTTTTCAGGCTCGGGATCAAAATCTGATGGATCTTCATCGGTTGCTTTCCCTATGATTTCTGTAAAGCCATTTTTTGACAACCATTTTTTATTTTTAGTGATCAATGTGACATCATCAGACGAACTATGAAATCTCCAAAACGTCTGGCGGTTGATAAAGCTTATGGTGGATTCTGGAATAGTTTCTTTGATACTTTGTTCGTTAGCTTCTAACTTGAGTAAATCGTTTTCTCCATCATTCCCATCTCCTTTGATAGTAAGTCTTACATAACCAACAATTTTTTGTTGCTTTTTTCTTTGAATCACTTGGTTTAACAAATCGGTAATTCTACTCTCTTTTTCATTTTCAGTTAACGTTTCATCTTCTTCTATAAACTGAATGGAATGGGTAATGTTAAATTGACCATCTAATGAAGCAAAAGATTCATCTTCAGCTGCAATAGTTTTGATAAGATCTCTCGTCGCTTCTTCCTTTAATAAATACCGATTATCTATAGGACCTCCCTTGTCTTCAAAGATCGTTTTAAAACTAGCATCTTGATTGCTAGGTTCTACATTCGTAAACAAGTACATTCTATGCTCAGAAGCTTTTGACAGCTCCGTATAATTTTGAAAATAAGGGTCGGTTGATTGCAGTTCAAATGTGAATGTAACATCATCTTCAAAAGGAATAATAGGGGAGTATTTTTCTTCATCTTTCTCTGTATTCACAAGCAATCTTACTCCTTCTGAATGGATTCTTAAAACCATTTTATAGTTCTTAAAAATTCTTTGGGTTGATCGTGAAGGTTTGATCGTTAAATACTCAGAGAAGTTGTATTCTTTTAATGAAGTCTCTTTATCATTCTCACTCATTAATTTGTCTCCATTTTCAATAGACAAAAACTTCTGGTCTCCTTTATCTAAGAAATAGCCATGATGAATATTGATATTGAATAATAATTTGTAATACATCTTAATTGCTGTTTAGGTTCGCATTAAGGCCAGAGATTACAGCTCCTTTTGCAAGGATTGCATCTCGTTCTATCTCAATTAATGATACTTTATAGATCGCTGATGGGTATTGTTTTCCTCCAAGTGTCCCCCAAATGAAATTGAGTTCCTCAAATGAAGGTGTGTATAAATCGACAATGAATTTGAAGTTTTTCAGATTCTTCATTTCATCATCATCGCGTTGAAAATTGGTATTCGATTGTGTAAAGACTCTTTTCCCTTGAAAGAATTGTAAAACCTTAGAAATACTTTTTAAGGCTTCTGTATAGGTAGAATTACTTCCACTAAACAACAAGTATAAGTTTAAACTAACTTTAGGGTTTTTATAAGTAACTTCTGTTCCATTAATACTATGATTCGACCGATTCTTCAATGCAAACTCTTCTTGCATATTTAATAATGTTAGAATAATACCGCTAGAATCACCATCGCCTTCTTGATCAAGATTGGCAATGTTATCTAAAGAAACTGAATTCGTTTTTAGATACGTGTTTACTTCTTCTGTAATGACTTTTAGAACTTCGAAAATCATGAATAGGGCGTTGGGTTGATCAGCATAAATACTGAACCCTAAAAGTATCTTAAGAATCTGATTTACAGGAAGGAAATAGCCTGTTTCGAAGATGGTCTTCCTCCTGTTTTTTAGTTAGGAGGATTCACTTTCGCGGATAGGGGGTTTTCACCTATTGTATATAGAAAAGAAAAAGCCTTGCTAAAATTTAGCAAGGTTTACACTTAAGCTGAAAAAAGCAGTAATTATTAATCGTTTGTTTTTTCTAATAAGACAATTGTACTTGTAGATGTAATGGAAACTTTTCCATTTTTCACAACTGCATTTTGACCAGAATACGCATCATATAATTTCTCTCCATCTTTAAAAACTGTAGAAACATCAAGTACTTTATTTCCTTTTGGTTGATCTAACCCTACAACAACAGCATCAGAATATTCATCTTTGGTATAAGTTCTAGAAAACGAATATGGGGCATCAGAAATCCAAGAGTGAACTCCTGCTCCAATGGATGGGTGGTTCGTTCTAAACTGACCTAACTTTTGCCAGTGATTCAATACATCTTGCGTATTTACATCATTCTCAATAGATTCCCAATTCATAAAAGATCGCAGCGTTGCATCTCCTACTGTTCCTTCTATAACCAAAGAACGAGCTGATTCATCTCCATAATAGGTTTGAGAAGCTCCTGGAGCAAGTAGTAACAGTGTTCCTGCCAATAACGGTTTTTCTCTTTTCGGATCGAAAGGCTGACCATCGTCATGAGAGCTTAGATAATTTAAAGTCCCAGAACCTGCTAAATCATAACGTAAGATATCTGAATAGTTTGCAAAGACATCTTCAGCAGATCTTTGTTGTACATCCCATTTGAATTGAAAATTAATCAAACTATGAAAAGCTTCGTCATAATAGTTCACACTTTTATCTCCAAAATCATAGTATGGTCCACTACCAATACCATAGCCATAGACTTCTCCTACTAAGTAAAATGCATTATCATCCAACACACTCTCAGCATTATTTTTCTTGTATTGCCCAAAAGCATAATCACACTCTATTTTAAACTCTTGCCAAACATTTTCTTCGGTATGTTTTACGGTATCTACACGATATCCATCAATACCAAATTCAGTAATATAATCGGTTAGCCATTTGATGATATAAAAACGTGGAGCTCTAGGATATCCTGTTCTGGCAAAGAACGCATCCAATTCTTTTACTTCTTGCTCATACCGTCCTTCTGCTTTCCATTTTGCAACCAACTGAGGTGGTAATTCAACCGCTTCATCACTTTCTGTTTTGATGTCTGGTAAATTTTTAACCAGTGTACATGTAATAGTATTCTCATAATTATCGTATGTACATTGCGGTTCTGTACGAACCCATTCTTTTGGCCAGACTGGATCTTTTTCAGTAACTGGACCTGTATGATTGATAACCGCATCTAGTAGAATCCTAATTCCTTTGCTATGTGCTAATTCAACTAATTCTTTTAAATCTTCTTTGGTTCCATAATTAGGGTCAATGGCTGTCCAATCACTCGCCCAATAGCCATGAAACCCATATGAAAGTCCTGTACCTTCATCGGTTCCTCCATGAATTTGCTCAACAACAGGTGTCATCCAAATGGCATTAATTCCTAAATCTGTGAAGTATCCTTCTTTAATTTTTTGTGTAATCCCTTTGATATCTCCTCCTTTAAAACCACGAAGTTTTCCAGTTTCGGCAGTACGATTAAAATTAATGTCATTGGAAGTATCTCCATTATTAAATCGATCTGTCAGGAGAAAATACAAATTTGCATTTTCCCAAATAAAAGGTGCTTTAGGTTTTATGATTTCTGGGGATTGTTTACACCCTATCAATAATAAAAATCCCAAAAGAAGAAGGCAGCTATTTCTCATCGTTAGTTGATTAAAATTTTATACTCCCAACCTTTCAGTGTGATTTCATTTCCTTTTAACTCCAATTTGACATCATTTAAATAATCTGAAAAAACGCCTTCATGCGGAAGAGAAACTTTTGCTGGTTTGTCTGAAAAGTTAGCTATGTAAATTAACGATTTTTTATCTTTATTTCTTTCTATCAACATCACATTCCCTGTTACGTTAACCGATTTGTATGTTGCTGCATTTATTCCTCCATGTATCGCTGGATTTGTATTTTTTAATTTCCCTAGTTTTTCTAGTAAATTCCACATCGATCCTTTCTGTTTAGGAATTGAATCTTTTTCAAAAAACTTTAATCGGTGATTTAAGTTATACTCTTGTCCAGAATAAATTAAAGGCATTCCTGGTGCTACATAACTTAATACCGTTAATGCTTCTGATGCTTCTCCCATTCGTTCAGAAATAGTTCCGTTCCAAGAATTCTCATCATGATTGGTTACAAAAGTCATTAATACATCATCTGCTGCATAGCGTTTGTCGTCTTTCTCTACATTCTCATTCCATTTTTTTACGGCATCTTTTCCTTTTGCCATGTCATTCATGGTATGATGTCTGTCCCATCCATAAGCCATGTCAAACAATCCTTCTTTTAACAATTCTGGTTCCCAAGCTTCAGCCAACATAAAAATGTCTTTCTGCGCTCTTAACTGCGGAATTGCTTCTTCCCAAAAGTTATGAGGAACTGAACCTGCAACATCGCATCGAAAACCATCTACTCCTTCTTTGGTGATCCAGTACATCATGTCTGCAATCATCTCTTTACGCATGTCTTTATTCTCGTAATTTAAATCCGCTACATCTGTCCAATCTGTTCCTTCTGGATGAATAACTTCTCCTTTATCATTTTGGGTATAGTATTCAGGATTTGTCTTTAACCACGTATGATCCCAACCTGTATGATTTGGAACCCAATCTAGAATTACATAGATTCCATTAACATGTGCCTCTTTCACTAACTTCCTAAAATCTTCCATCGTTCCGAACTCAGGATTTATTTTTGTGAAATCTGTTACGGCATAATAACTTCCTAACGCTTTTTTACGCTCTTCTTCATCTTCAATTAAGCTTGCAAAGCCTCCTCCTGTTGCTTTTCGTTTTGTTTCTGAAATTGGAAAGACAGGCATTAACCATATAATTTTTACGCCTAATTTTTTTAACTCAGGAATATCTTTTGTGAACTCATTAAAAGTTCCTTCTGATGAATATTGTCTAATATTTGCTTCATAAATGATTGCATTCTCCATCATTTCAGATGAAAAAGATTTTATTTCTTGATCTTTCTTTGACTCAGTTTCTTTTTTTTCTTGTTGACAAGAAATAAACGCTACTATAGCTAATACAAGTATTCCGGCTTTTTTCATTTACTTATTTTTAAGTTTAATCTTCATTTTCTTTTTAGTATTCCATTTCATTTGAATACGAATACTATTCTTTTCTTTTTTGAACGCAACTTTCTTTCCATTTACTTGTAATCGTTTTGGAGTCCAAGCAACATTATGAATGACCAATTCAATCTCCTTTGAAGAAGCTTTGTAGTTACTTCCTATTTCTGCTTCAAAACCAATCTCTAACCATTTTTTATCAACCATAGTTTCAAAACTCAATAGTTCATAAGCTCTTTTTTCATAAGCATTTGGCATCGATCCATCATCATTGTAATAATTTCTTTTGCTTTGTTTTACAGCAGCATCATGATAGTAGTGCAATACCAAATCATCTCCTTTGTAGTCATCAGTCGATTGCAAAGGTTTGGCTGTTAAGATAAAAGCTCCGGCTCTTACATAGGTTGGAATTGAGTTTTCTCTTGTGGGAATCATTTTCGTCTGACCTCCCGCTATTTTTTCATCTGTATAAAAATCGAACCAACTATTTGCAGCTGGGAAATACACTTCTTTTTCTTTGGTTTCAGCTGTTAAAATAGGAGTAATCAAAAAGTCATGGCCCCATAAGTACGTCGAAGACAAAGTTCTTAACTGAGTTTTGGATGGTTCCTCAAAGAATAACGGTCGCATTAATGGAGCACCAGTATGACTATTTTGATATGCTAAATTGTAATTGTATGGTAATAATTGGTAACGTAATTCAATCGCTATTTTCGCTAAAGATTTCGCTTTATCAGATCGAAACACAGGTTCACTAGCAACATCTTCTTGGGCATGAGGTCTGTAAATAGGTTGAAAAACTCCATATTGCAACCAACGTGCGTAGAGTTCGTCATCTAAATTTGCACCTGCAAAACCTCCTAAATCAGAATGCATATATCCAAGACCCTGCATTCCCATTTGTAAAGAAATTTCTGGTTGTGATTGCAATCCCCCCCAAGTTCTATTCACATCTCCAGACCATGGAATTAATCCATATCGCTGCGATCCAGAGTACCCAGCGCGCATTAAAATAAAGGGTCTTTCATTCGAATAATCACGTTGATATCCTTCATAGACTAATCGTGCCCAATCATGTCCGTAAATATTATGAACTTCATCGGCTGTTCCAGTTGCATGAATCAATTTTGAAGGATGCACTTCTGGTTCACCTAAGTCACCCCACAAACCTTTCACTCCTAAATCAATAATTTCTTTGTACCGATTCCAAAACCATTGTTCTCCTTTGGGATTATAGATATCTATAAGACCTGTATTACCAAAATAAAAATCGTACTTAAATGGATTCCCTAAAGAATCTTTTGCCAAAACATCTTTGTTTACAGCTTCTTGCCAACGATTTGAAGTGGTTAATACAAAAGGTTCAGTAATCAAAACTGTTTTGACTCCTTTGTCTTTTAATGTAGATACCATTCCTTTCATATCTGGAAAAGAGTCTTTATCAACTGCTAAATTCCCCATCGTTCCTTTCAATGTTTTTCCAAACCAATACAGATCTAAAATGATAGCATCTACAGGTATCTTTTCTTCTTTGAACTTTGCAATGGTATTTTCTGTTTCTTGTTGAGAATGGTATCCAAATCGACTTGAAAAATTCCCAAGTGCCCAACGTGGTGGTAATGGTTGTTTTCCTGTTAAATCTGTATAATTTCCAATCAAATCTAACCATGAATCGCCAACAATTACTTGATACGTTTTTCGTCCAGAAATGGTTTCATATCTAAGTGTATTGTCTTTTTTACTATCCAAGTCTAAATATCCAATGGGAGCGTTGTCGAAATGAAGCATATACATTTCCGATGAAGCAACAATGGGCAATGTAAAGTTCATCAACTCAGAACGAGTTTCGTACCCATAATCAGCTTTGTTGTACAGTTGCAACCTGTTTCCTCTTCGATCCATTCCTAAAGCTCTTGCCCCTCCACCATACAAGACTTCATCTTGAGTCAGATTGAATTGAATGGTTTCAAAAGTATCTGTTCTTTGATACCCGTTCTTCTCAGAAACAACCTTTTCTCCGTTGTGCCAGTATGAAATAGTAAACGGTGCCTTTTTAATTCTAACAGACAACTCTTTGCTTTTGAACACTAGTAAAGAATCGTTTTCTTTATAAGAAACATCCGAGAATACAGATTTTAAAACTACTGCATGTGATTCTTTAGACTGATGTACTTCTCCTTTTGGAATAAATGTAGTCTCTGCAATTTCTGGCGCATAGAACTTCATTTTATAAGCTCCATCTGAAACATTTATTTGCAACTGATTGTGAACCAATTTAGCATCAATAAACTTTCTTTCGTTAATCGCATTAGGAAATAACCATAAAATGGTTTCTTCAAAATTTGTTCTCCAAAGTTCTTCATTGTGTTTCCCTTCTGGAACCACTTTCGACTCTATATTCTCTTTAGGAAAACCTTGAGCCTTTAAAATATCAATCATACTGTTCATGCCTTTTACAGTCTGATTTATTTCTTTATATGCTGTGTTATTTCCTTCTTTCCCTCCTGCTAAAAAATACATCTGTGTATCTTTTATGTTTCCATGAGTTTCTGAAAACTTATTAATTTGGGGAGCAAACCAAAATGCAGGAGAATACACTCCTACCTTTCCAAAAATCTTTGAATATTTTAATCCCGCATAATGCGAAATCAATCCACCCATAGAGCTTCCAATGATTCCTGTATTCTTTTTATCTGCTAGTGTTTTATAGTTGCTATCTATATATGGTTTTAGTGTGTTTACTATAAACTCAAGATACCCATCACCTTCACCTCCGCCATATTTTTTATTTACCCATGGTGAATATTCATCCAATCGTTTAGATCCTCCATTATCAACTCCAACAACAATTACTTTTAAATTCTTTTCATTAAATAGCTTATTTAATGTTTCATCGACACCCCACTCACCTGAAAATGATGTTTTCGAATCAAACAGATTCTGACCATCGTGCATATAAATAACAGGATACGATTCATTAGATTTCTCATAACCTGGAGGAAGGTATAACCATACTCTCCGTTTTCTATTTAGTTGCGAAATCTCAAAGTCTTTTGCTAAAATAGAAACATTCTCAGCTGCTGTAGAGCTTAGTTTTTTATCAAACAAATGATCCCACCCAGCAATTTTCACTCTAACTGTATCATTGGGTTGATGAGACGTATAGCTACGATTGTCAACACTCAACCCTTTCATATCACATTCAACCGACTTCCAAGAACCTTGGGTGAATTTGTAGTTTATTTGCTTTAATTCTTTGGGTAGAGTAATTGAATAGTTCCCGTTTTTATTTTCAAGTTGATATTCTTTCTTTCCTCCAGACCAACCTTCAAAGTCCCCAGAAATAAAAATAGATGCATTCTTTGGAGTAGACTCAGGAAGCTGTTCAACTATAATAGTTACCTGAGCTGAAAGGCTAAACCCGATTAACAACGCCAATATGAAAACAACTCTTTTCATCTTATTTTAATTTTGTTGTTAGTAAGGTTACTCCTTTAGGGTTGATTGCTATTTCTCCTGTAAAAGGCATCTCTTTTCCTGTAATGATATCTTTGACTGTTTTGCCTTCCATTCCTATTTCACTTACCATATCAACATTTACAGAAGTTCTTTCTGATTTATTTAAAATGATCGTTACAATTTCATCATCTAAGATTCTAAACAATACATACAAACCTTCTTTGGGTGCAAAATGAACTGTTTTCCCTTCATGCATTGCTTTGCTTGACTTCCTATAGTTCAGTACTTTTTTCAGGAAAGATTGCATGTCTTTTTGATCTGCGGATAATCCTTCTCCTGTAAATGCATTTACAGCATCTCCATTCCAGCCTCCAGGGAAATCTGTTCGTATTAAACCGTGATCTCCTGGCTTTGCAAAATCATCCATTAAGATTTCAGTTCCATAATACAATTGAGGTGTTCTTGGCATCATGAGATAGTAACTCAAAGCCATTTTTGTCTTTGAAATGTCTCCTTTCAACTGAGTAAAGATTCTACTCATATCGTGATTGTCTGGAAACACCATAATATCTTTCGGATTGTGATATGCAAAATCATTGGCTAATCCTTCATAAATTTTCACCAATCCTTTATCCCAAGATTCTTCTTCATTTAATGCTTGAACAACTAAGCTTTGCATCGCAAAATCCATCGTAGATCGTAGATTAGAATCATATCCATCTTTATTTACTTTTCCATCTTGCCAATAAGAAATCAGTAATGGATTGTAACTCCACTCTTCTCCAACAATATTAAAGTTTGGATATTCCTTCATAATAGCTCCTGCCCAATTTGACATGAAATCTTTATCTGGATATGGGTATGTATCTTGACGAATTCCTCCTAAACCTAAAGCTTCAATCCACCAAATACTATTCTGAGTGATATAGTTTGCCATAAAAGGATTTCGTTGGTTTAAATCTGGCATTGACTGTACAAACCAACCATCTGTCATTCCTTCTTTATCAATTTTTGAAGCATATGGATCTTGGTTACTCGTTCTTCTATGGTTCGAGAATTTTGTCTTTTTCCAGTCCCATTCTTTAATGTTATCCTCGTAATTCTTTTGATAATTCACCCAATCTTCAAAAGGTAAGTCTTTCATCCACCAATGCTCTAATCCACAGTGATTAACAACTTGATCCATGATGATTTTAATTCCTTTTTCACGGCCTTTATCTGCTAATTCTCTGTATTCTTCGAATGTTCCAAAACGTGGATCAACTTCATAGAAATCAGTCATCGCATATCCGTGATAGGATTGTCTTGACATATCATTGATTAATAATGGACTCGACCAAATTGCAGTGAAACCCATTTCAGCGATATAATCTAAATGATTTGTAATTCCTACGATATCACCTCCATGTCGTGCATAATCATCTTTTCTATTGATTGTTTTTTCATTCAAATTCTCAAATATATCATTTGCAGGGTTTGCATTTGCAAATCGATCTGGAGTGATTAAATAGATTACATCTGTACTATTAAAACCTAGATGCTCTCCAGCAGGTTTCTCTCTTGATTTAAGTTCATATGTATGTTTTAATTCACTACCATCTTCTAATGTAAAAACAATATTGAATTTCCCTGCTGGAGTTGAATCTCCAACTTCTAAGTCTAAGAAAAGATAATTTGGACTCTTGGCTTTGTGTTGTTTTTTAATTGAAACTCCAGGATATGAGATAGCCGCCGTTGCCGCTCCGATGTTTGGATGCTTCACCAACAACTGTAACTGATCATTCTCAAAACCAACCCACCAATTTGGAGGCTCAACACGTTCAATATCTTTTGATATTTCAGTAATTACAACGGCTTCTTTTTCCTTCTCGCATGAAGTTAAAAATAAACCTCCGCTCAGGATAAAAAGATAGATTAGTTTTTTCATGATTCGTGTTATTATCTGTTATACCGTTACTAAACTATTAGGAGCAACAGTTACTAACTTATCATTGACAAGAATGGTCAATTGATCATCACTATCCAATTCAAAATTAGTTTCGTTTTGATTCACATTTACTTTTAGAATTTGATTTCTAAAATTAATCTTGAAAGAGTATCCTTTCCATTGTTCTGGAATTTTAGGAGCAAAGGATAGTTTTCCTTCTTTCACTCTCATTCCTCCAAATCCTTCTACAATACTCATCCACGTTCCAGCCATAGAAGTAATATGTAATCCTTCGTGTACTTCATGATTGTAATCGTCTAAATCCAATCGAGAAGTTCTTAGGTAAAATTCATAGGCTTGATTCATTCTTCCAAGCTTAGCAGCTTGCACACTATGCACACAAGGAGACAACGAAGATTCATGAACTGTAAAAGGCTCATAAAACTCGAAATGACGTGCTAACTCTTCTTCAGAAAAATGATCTTCAAAGAAATAGAACCCTTGTAAAACATCTGCTTGTTTGATAAATGGAGAACGTAAAATTCGATCCCAAGACCAATGTTGATTGATAGGTCGGTTTGCAGTATCCAAATCTGCAACCGTAATTAAATCCTTGTCTAAGAATCCATCTTGCTGCAAAAATACTTTGTGTTCTTCGGAATAAGGGAAGTACATATTATCAGAAACTTCTTTCCACTTTTCTAGTTCACTATTTGTAATGGAGGTTTTTGCCGTGATTCTAGCATGATCTTTGGCAAATTCTTTCCCAACTTTCTCTATGTTTTCAATGGCATATTCAATACACCACTTGGCAATATAGTTTGTATACCAATTGTTATTGATATTGTTTTCATATTCATTTGGACCTGTTACTCCAAGGATCACATATTTTCCTTTTGCTGTAGAATATGTTGCTCTTTGATGCCAAAAGCGTGCAATCCCAATGAGCACTTCCAATCCTTTTTCTGGAATGTAGCTATAATCGTTTGTGTATCTATGGTAGTTGTAGATTGCAAAAGCAATTGCGCCATTCCTATGAATTTCTTCAAACGTAATTTCCCATTCATTATGGCATTCTTCTCCATTCATAGTTACCATAGGAAATAATGCAGCTCCTCCTTTTAGGCCTATGTTTTCTGCATTTCCAATGGCTTTATCCAAATGATTGTATCTATACTCTAATAATTTCCTAGCAACTTTTTGATCTTTGGTTGCCATATAGAAAGGGATGCAATATGCTTCAGTATCCCAATAGGTACTTCCTCCATATTTCTCTCCTGTAAATCCTTTTGGCCCAATATTTAAACTTGCATCTGTTCCTAAATACGTTTGATTTAATTGAAAAATATTGAATCGAATTCCTTGCTGAGCCTTCACATCACCATCAATAGTAATGTCTGCCATATCCCAGATTTCCCTCCAAGATTCTTTTTGTAGTTCTAGAAGTTCATCAAACCCTAATTCAACTGCTTCTTTTAAAACTTTTTTTGCTGCTTCTACTAATTTAGATTTGTCATGATTTCTATCCACAACATACCCTCCAAATTTATGTATTGTATAAGTCTGTCCTTGTTGTATATTTTTTAAATAGGAGCTACTCGCATCTGTTGACGATTTTTTATCTTCAGGTATTAACTCTATTTCTTTGTCATTAATGAAAACTTTAGACTCCATGAATGTACAGGTATAGAAATCTGTTTTCATAGTTTTGGCTTCCAAAAATGATTGATGATTTGTTTGTGTAATGTTTTGAAGATCCCAAAATTGATCATCCCAATTGGTATCTTCATTTGTAATTCCGCCATCTATATAGGGAGTTACTGTAATATTTGCACTTGAATTTAAAGGTGTTATCGAATATTTGATTGCTCCAACTTCGTCTAGTTTTAAACTTAAAAAACGTTGACTAGCAACATGTACCTGAATACCGTTCTGTAAGGTTGCCTTAAAACTTCTTGACAACCAACCTTCTTTCATGTTCAGTTCTCTTCGGAAACCAGAAACCTCTTTACAGGTATATATGTCTAATTTTTCTTTGTCAACTACGACGTTAATTCCAATCCAGTTTGGAGCATTTAATACCTTTGCAAAATATTCTGGGTATCCATTCTTCCACCAACCTACTTTGGTCTTATCTGGATAATAAACTCCAGCAATATAGCTTCCTTGAAATGTAGGTCCAGAGTAGTGCTCTTCAAAGTTTGCTCTCTGCCCCATAGCTCCATTACCAATACTAAAAAGACTCTCAGAGGCCTTAACTGTATCTTTATTGAATCCTTCTTCTATGATGGACCATTCGTTAGGAATAATATAATCTTGATTCATCTTTTCTCTTTAACTTAATTAAGTATTTACTTTTAACTGTTTGGTTGCTAATCCGTCTATAAAGTCCAGAGAAATTTCTGTAAAATCTCTAAAGACAAAATCGGCTTCAGTAAGTACATTATGATCACCAATCCCTATCGAAATCATCCCAGCTCTATTTGCTGCTTGAATCCCTGCCACTGAATCTTCAAAAACGACACAGTGATTAGCATCTACATTTAAAAGCTTTGCGGCATTCAAAAAAACTTCCGGATCGGGTTTTGCTTTTGTTACATTGGTTCCATCTACGATCGCATCAAAGAAATCATACAGGTTTACTTTCTGTAGTATCGCTCTAGCGTTTTTACTTGCAGAACCAAGGGATATTGGTTGTTTATTTTGTTGTAAGTGTTCTAATATTTTAGTCACATCTGGTAAAATCTCAGATTCATTCATTTTGTTGACATACTCCAAATAATCATTGTTCTTTTTTGTCATCAATTCCATAAATTTTTCTTCTGGAAGTGTAATTCCTCCCCATTCAAGAATTTTCTCCAATGATTTTACTCTACTGATTCCTTTTAGTTGCTCATTTTGTATTTCAGTAAATTCTACACCAACAGTATTGGCGAGTCTTTGCCATGCATAAAAATGATATTTGGCAGTATCAACGATAACGCCATCTAAATCGAATATGAAACCTCTTCTATTCATATTAAGCTTCTTCTGATTGATAAGTGATTGCATTTTTATCGGTAATTAAGAAATTACATAATCCAGCAATTATTAAACTACCTCCTGCTACAATCATCGCATTAATTGTTTGTTCTCCAAAAAGTTCAGAAACATATTTTATTCCACCTAGAGCAGCAATAATTTGAGGAATAACTATAAACATGTTGAAAATTCCCATGATGACTCCCATTTTCTTTGGATCTACAGAACTTGATAACATGGCGTAGGGCATTGATAAAATACTTCCCCAAGCAAATCCAATAAGCGTAAAGGAAATTGCTAAATATTCTGGCGATGGGATATAGTACATTGAAATAAAACCAAATCCTCCAGCAATTAATGATCCCATGTGCACATACTTTCTGTTGATTCTTCTCTTAGAAGTGTAAAGCACTAAAATGAGTGCAAAAGCCATGGAAGACAATCCGTAAATACCCATATAAGAACCTACTTCATTTGATGATTTTTGAAAGGCAGTATTGGCAACATTAAATGCTTCTTTTTCTGCTGGAACTTCCATGTTATAGGATGATTGTATAGGCGCAGGTGTTTTGTATGCATGTTCAGTTAAAGCAGGGTTCGCTAAACTCCACATTGTGAAAAATGCAAACCAACTAAAAAACTGAACAACCCCCAGCTTCTTCATTGTGCTAGGCATACTCCCAATATTGTTTAAGATATCTGAAACAAAACTGTTCTTCTTTTTCTTCTCTCTTTCAAACTCCTCCATATCTTCAGGAGGATACTCGGTTGTCGTAAAAACAGTATACAATATGGTTACCAAAAAGACAACGGCTCCTATAGCAAAAGCTACTTTTACCGACATCGGAATCACGCCAGATTCAGCAGAATCACTAACTCCCAATTGAGAGACCATCCAAGGCAAGCTACTTGCTACCCATGTACCCACTCCAATAATTAATGTCTGTACAACAAAACCATAAGATCTTTGTGATTTTGGCAGTTTGTCTGCCACCAAAGCCCTAAAAGGTTCCATAGAAATATTAATGGATGCATCTAGGATCCATAAAAATCCTGCTGCCATCCATAAGGCTGGAGAATGAGGTATAAAAAGTAATGCTAGTGAGCTTAAAATAGCTCCAATTAAAAAATAAGGTCTTCTTCTTCCCCATCTAGGACTCCAAGTTCTATCGCTCATATAACCTATGACAGGTTGAACCAATAAACCAGTAAGAGGTGCTGCTATCCACAAGATAGGGATATCATCAATTTCTGCTCCAAGGGTTTGAAAAATTCGAGACATAAAGCCTCCTTGTAATGCGAATCCAAACTGTATTCCTAAAAATCCAAAACTCATGTTCCAGATTTCGAGAAAGCTTAATTTGCGCTTTTCCATTATCGTATATTATTAAATTAATACTACGATAAGTTCTATGACTTATCAATTAAATTTTGTGTGGAATGTAATTTATTGATAAATCGAATTAAGGTGGTAAAGATATAATTTTTTATGAAATGTCTAGAAAAAAGTAAAAAAATCACCTTAACTCGACTCTCTAATATTCAAATTACTAGAAATAACTTTGGTTCTCGGAGGCGATGAATCGCCTTCATTTTCTATTCTTTCTATCAGCATTTCAACAGCTTGCTTACCCATGGTAAAGCCATGCTGCACAACGGCTGTGATTGCAGGAGAAGAATATTCTGAAATTAATCCATCAGTAAAACCTACGACAGCTACATCTTCCGGAACACGAAGATTTTTTTCTTTTGCAATTTGTATTGCATTTGCTGCATAAATTTCATTCACGGCAAAAATAGCATCAATGTCATGGTCATAAACATGCGCTATTTGTTTTCTAATATCGTCTTTTTCATCGATCTCTATAACTAGATTGTCATCCGAATCAAGATCATTTTCTTTCAAACTTTTCAGGTATCCTTGCTTTCTCAAAAAACCAACATTCACATGTTCTTTGGTTGACAACATTGCTATTTTTTTTCTGCCGTTCTCTATCAAATGCTGAGTTGCCTTATATCCAGCCCCTACATCATCTACTACCACTTTATCACACATAATAGAGTCTTGAACACGGTCAACTAATACTAAAGGAATCTCTTCATCTACAAGACCGTCTAAATGTCTAAAATTTCTATTCTCTAGTGTTTCTTTCGCTATAGAAACAATTAAACCATCAACACTACCATTGGATAAAACTTTTAGATTATCTACCTCGCTTTTATAGGATTCATTTGAAAAACAAACCATAATATGATACCCTTTTACAGAGGCCCCTGCTTCAATACCTTTGATGACAGTTGAGAAAAAATGGTGTACAATCTTTGGAAGAATAACTCCTATAACCATTGTTTTTTGATTTCTCAATTGGAGCGCTAGGTTATTAGGCTTGTAATTATAGTAATCTGCGTACGCTTTAATTTTGTCTTTGGTCTCTTTACTAATCTCGTGACTATCTCTTAAAGCTTTAGAAACTGTTGAGGTAGAAACTCCGAGTTCTTTTGCAATTGTTTTTATGGTAACTTTTTGCTTCATTTTTTAAAAAATCGATAATTAGATTAAGATTTTATAAAGATATAATAATTCGTCTCGACTTAGTTATCTACACGAACACGATTTCGTAAAAATAATCGAGGAAGTTGTCAACACGAAATCGATTTCGGGAGTTATATACTAAAGGAATTACTATATAACTTTGATATATTCGAGGCGTGGAATGTAAATTTATTGTTAATCACAAGTCAAATTTACGGTTATTATTTAACATAAAAATACATGAGAAAATTTAAATTATTGTTAACTGGGATTCTTTTATTCTCCTCATTTTCAATGTTTGCCCAGCAAGCAATAAAGGGAGTTGTAAAGGAAAAGACTACAGGTGAAGGATTGCCTGGAGTAAGCGTAGTCGTTAAGGGGACCACAAACGGTGTTTACACCGATTTTGATGGGAACTTTCAATTAAACAATGTAAAAACTGGAGATGTTTTGGTTTTTACGTTTCTAGGTTTTAAAAATCAAGAACTCACGATCGCTACAAATTTTAATCTTACTGTTGAGTTAGAAGAAAGCTCTGAAAGATTAGATGAAATTGTAATTGTGGGTTATGGTTCAACTACAGTAAAGGATGCTACAGGTTCTGTAGAGGCCATTACTGAGAAAGATTTTACCAAAGGTAATATTGTAACTCCTGAAAACTTACTTTCTGGTAGAGTCTCTGGTGTAAACGTTACTACAAGTGGTGCTCCTGGAGCAGGCTCTCAAATTACGATTAGAGGTGGTTCTTCGATTTCTGCATCTAACAATCCATTAATTATTGTTGATGGATTGCCATTAGATCAAAATGGAGTATCGGGTTCTAGAGGAGTACTCTCAACGATCAATCCAAATGACATCGAGTCTTTTTCGGTATTGAAAGATGCTTCTGCAACGGCAATCTATGGTTCTAGAGCTGCCAACGGGGTTATCATCATCACAACTAAGAAAGGGAAAAAAGAAGTTACGTTTGATTATGACATGCAATACAACATTGGAGAAGTTCAAGATAGAATTGATGTTTTTTCTGCGGATGAGTTTAGACAAATCATTGCACAACAAAGACCAGCAGATGTTGGTTTGTTAGGATCTGCTGATACAGATTGGCAAGATGCAATTTTAAGATCTACATTATCTTCTAATCACAACTTTAGTGTTAGAGGATCTATATTAGAAAAAATTCCTACAAGAATATCCGTAGGTTTTACAAAACAAGAGGGAGCAATTAAAACTTCCAAATTTGAACGTTCAAACGTATCATTATCAATGAACCCTAGTTTCTTTGATAATCATTTAAAAGTAAGTTTGAATTATAACAGAGCTTTTGAAGACAATAGATTTGCAAATGGTGGAATTGGAGCTGCACTTCGTTTTGATCCTACGCAACCTATTTATGATGCTGCTTCTCCTTTTGGAGGATTCTTCCAATACTATACAGTACAACCAGGCGGAGATGTAGTTGTTGCAAATGCAACTCAAAACCCGCTAGCTTCAATTGAATTAGCAAATAGCACTGGTAGATCTGCAAGACAATACGGAAATTTAAACTTTGATTATAAATTCCATTTTTTACCTGAATTAAAAGCAGTTGTGAATTTTGGTTATGATCAATCTGAAGGTTCTACCTTATTCTTAAGTGGCTTCCAAATTGGAAACCCAGATCAAGCATTACAATTTGCTGGAACTGAAGCTACAGGTTTCTCTAAAGTAACAAATGAACTATTAGATGGTTATTTAAATTATAAAAATGACTTCAATAAATTAGGAGTAGATTTTACTGCTGGTTATTCTTATCAAAAATTCACAAATAATGGAGGGAATTCTGGAAACTTAAGAGATACCGATTCTTTCTCTACCACTTTTGCAAATCCAGATGTTGTAAACATTGGATTTTTTGGAAGAGCAAACATTACGTATGATGGAAAATACCTATTAACTTTAAACTATAGAAGAGACGGAACTTCTCGTTTTAGTTCTGAGAATAGATGGGGTAACTTTGGAGGTGCTGCAGTAGCTTGGAGAATGAGTGATGAAGACTTCTTAAAAGATTCTAAAGTAATCTCTGAATTAAAATTAAGAGCAAGTTATGGTCAGACTGGGCAACAAAATTTACCTGGAGTAAATGATATTTACTTAAACAGATATCGTTTTGGAAATCAAAATTCTCAATTCTTGTTCGGTGGAAATTTAATTGCTTCAACAATTCCTTCAGTTGTAAACCCTGATTTAAAATGGGAAGAAACAACCACTCTAGAATTTGGTATTGATTACGGTTTGTTTGATAATAAAGTAAGTGGTTCTATTAACTACTTTCAAAAAACTTCAGAGGATCTATTATTTAACGCTGCATTACCCGACGGTGTAAACTTTGGAAATTCAGTAATTCAAAATATTGGTGAATTACAAGTAGATGGTGTTGAGTTAAACTTAAATGCTACGGTAGTTGATACAGAAGATTTCAATTGGAACTTTACATTCAATGCTACTTATATCGACAGAGAGATCGCTAAATTATCTAACGGTCAAGATGTACGTACTGGAGGTACGGCAGGAGGTACAGGAAATACAATTCAGTTATTGAGAGAAGGAGAAAGCCCTTTTGCTTTCCACGTCTACAAACAATTATATGATGCAAGTGGAGCTCCAATTGAAGGTGCTTATGCAGACTTGGATGGAAATGGAATTATTAATGATGACGATCGTTACTTGAAAGAAAACCCTCAAGCTGATGTTACATTAGGATACCAATCTAACTTTGAATACAAAGGTTTCGATTTGGCTTTTAACTTAAGAGCTAGTATTGGAAACTATGTATATAATAATGTAAATTCATCAAGATCTCAATTATCTTTATTACAAGACAATGCAGTCTTAGGAAATGTACCATCATCAGTATTAAATACAAACTTTGTAAACACATCCGATGTGTTAAACTCAGATATTTATATTGAGAATGCTTCTTTCCTACGAATGGACAATATCACAATAGGTTATACTTTTAATCAGCCTATAAAAAAGTTTGGTAGTAGAAATACTATTAGATTATGGATGGGAGTACAAAACGTATTCATTATAACAAATTACTCTGGTTTAGATCCTGAGGTGTTTGGAGGAATTGACAATACAATTTTCCCTAGATCAAGAAATATCTTGTTTGGAGCTAATATTAAATTTTAAATAAATTAAGAATTTATGAAATCAATAAAATATATTTTAATGTTTGTCATTGTATCAAGCTTTACAATTTCTTGTACAGATGACCTAAACATTACACCAGAAGACGATCAAACGGTCTTAAGTGAAGATTTGTTTGCGAACGAAAGTGCTTATAAAGAAGTATTGGCAGGAATTTATGCAAATCTTTCTTTAACAGGAGTAGACGGAGCTGGAAGCTCTAATATTACTGGATTGGATGCAGGTACAAGTCAATACGGAAGAGTACTTCTTTATTTACAAACCTTATCGGCAGATCAAATGATTTGGTCTTATGAAAATGACCCAGGAACAAGAGAAATTCAAAGAAACCTTTGGACGGCTCAAAACCCTATTATTTATGGTATGTTTGGTAGAGCACACGTATCTATCGCTTTTGCAAATAATTTCTTAAGAGAAACAACTCCAGCTAAATTAGATGCTAGAAATGTATCTGCAGCTACAAGAGCTGAGATTGTAAACTTTAGAGCTGAAGCAAGATTGTTAAGAGCATTGGCTTACTACCATATGTTAGACTTATTTGGTAAAGCAGCATTTACTACTGAAGATGATCCTGTGTCTGGTTTTCAACCTCCACAGATAGTTGGAACTGATTTATTTAATTATATAGAAACAGAATTAAATGCAATTATTCCAAATTTAGTAGATGCAAAACAAAACGAGCATGCAAGAGCTGATAAAGCTGTTGCTTGGATGATTTTGGCAAAACTATATTTAAATGCTGAAGTATATACGGGAACTCCTATGTATGACAAAGCGTTGGATGAGTGTGTGAAAGTTATTGGAGGCGGATTCTCTTTAGCTCCAGATTACTTAGATGTTTTTAAAGCTGATAACGATGTGAATGCTGGAAGTGATGAAATCATTTTTCCATTGATTTCTGATGGTTTAAACACACAAAACTTCGGTCCTACTACAGTAATAATTAATGGATCTGTTGGAAGTATTGAAGCTAATGGAACTCCTGTTGGTGTTGGTGCTGGCGGATGGGGTGGTGCTCTTCGTGTAAGAAAGCAATTTGCACTACTTTTTGATGGAGGTCAATTTGCAACTGATGAAAGAAATACAATTATTTCAGCTGGAAGACCTATCGATATTACAGATATTTCTGACAGAGATACTGGATACATCATTCAAAAATACTCAAACGCAAACTCAAGTGGAGGTTTTGGATCTGATCAAACTTTTGTAGATACAGATTTCCCTCTATTTAGATTGGCAGATGTTTATTTAATGTATGCTGAAGCTCACCTTAGAGGTGGTGGAGGTGATATTGTTACTGCTTTACAATATGTAAACGACTTAAGAACCAGAGCAAACAATCCAAACCAGATAAACGCTGCAGGTCTTACGTTAGATTTCATCTTAGATGAAAGAGCAAGAGAATTACACTGGGAAGCACATAGAAGACAAGATTTAATCCGTTATGGAAGATTTACAGGAGGAAACTACAATTGGGTTTGGAAAGGAAATGGTAGTAACGGAATTTCGTTACCAGCACATTTCAATAAGTACCCTATTCCAACTGCAAGTATTGCTTCAAATCCTAATCTAACTCAAAATACAGGTTACTAACATTTAATGATTATTGAAATGAAGAATATAAAAAATTTATCATATTTAGTATTAATAGCATTTTCTTTAGTGCTGTTAACGCAATGCGACGATGACTCTGAAGAATTCATTGTTTCTCCAGCCAGTACTTTTTCATTAGCTGAGCAAACAATTACCGATCTTCAATTAGACCCTGTAAACACTTCAAATGAAGCTTTAACTCTTAGTTGGGTAGAACCAGATTATGGACAACAAGTTTCTATTAATTATGAAGTACAGTTTTCTTCGGACGACGCTTTTACCAACCCAGTTGTTGGTGGTAGTGTTACCGGAAATAATACATTAAGTTTTACTGTAAATGAACTAAACAATGCAATTGGAAATGCAGGGTTACCTGCTTTCAATTGGAATCTTGTTTATATAAGAATTGTAGCAACCCTTGGAACTCAAAGCGGTACGCCTATAATTTCTAATAACATCAATTTAAATGTATACCCTTACTTTAACTATGTTTTTGATGATTATTTCTTAGTGGGTGATGCAACATCTCCAGGGTGGAATAACAACAATAACAATCCTTTCTTGGTTAGAAATCCTGACAATTCGGATGAATTTAATTTCACAGGTCATTTTTCAACAGGAGCATTTAAAGTTTTAGAAATTAAAGGTTTTTGGCAACCTCAATGGGGAACCAATGATGCTTCTACGATAGATGTAAACCCTGGTGGTGGATCAGATCCTGGAACATTTCCTTTAAACAACAATGCAATTGCTGCTGCTGGAAATTATTCATTTACGATTAACTTTTCAACAAACACATTTTCGTTTGTTCCACATACTGCTGCTGCAGTTGTAACACCTACTGCTGTAATGGTACAAGGTTCAGCTAGTGCAAATCCAGTTGCGATGACTCAATTAGCTTTCGATTCTGATATCTGGTATGCAAATAGTATACGATTGCTCCCTGGAGACTTCCAATTTATGGCAGATGGGAATGGCTGGGGAAGCTCAACAGAATTTTCAGGAACTGCTACGAATGGAGGTGGAAATATCCCTGTTCCAGTAGAAGATGATTATGATGTTTGGTTCAATGCGCTTACAGGTCAGTATATATTTATACCCCTTAACTTATAAAAACTAAAGAAATGAAAATATTTATTAGAAAAATAAGCTTTGTTCTACTTTCTTTTCTGCTGATAACATCAGCTTGTGAAACAGAAGAAAGTATCACAATAACATCACCAGATCCTGCTTTTGTCCTTCAAGAGCCGGCAATAAGCAATATCTTTTTAAACTTTAGTTTACCAAATAATGCTGCCTTTACAATTTCTTGGAATGATGAAATAACAGGAAGTTCTGATTATACGATAGAGATGTCAACAGACGATGCTTTTACAAGCCCTGTAACTCTAGGAACATCACAGACAGATTCATTTTCAATGTCTGTAACAGATTTTAACGATGCAATCAGAAGCACTGGAGCTGCAACATTTGTAGATATCGCTGTTTATATGAGAGTACTAGGAGGAAGTGCGACAAGTAACTCTATTTTATACTTAGTTACTACGTATCCAACAGATCCACCAGCAGTGAGCTCTCCTGCAAGTGGAGATAGTTTTGTGCTATCAATAGCAACTGTAGATGATGTTGCAATGACAGTAAACTGGTCAGATCCAGTTGTTACATCTTTATTAGGTATTGATGTTGAAGCAACAGTTGAAGCTGCAATTGCAGGAACTAGTTTTGCTAGCACAAGTGCTTTAGGTGTCGTAACAAACGGAGAAACATTGTCTTTAACACATAGTGAGTTAAATGCGATTGCTCTTGGATTGGGCATTGCTCATAGTACAGCAGGAGATATCGATATTAGAATCGTAGCAAGAAATACAAATGCTAATGGAGATACGCTAACGAGAACTTCTACAACTACTACAGTATCTGTAACACCTTACAATGTTTCATTTCCTTTTGTTTATTTAGTAGGAGATGCTACAACGCCAGGTTGGGATCCTAATAACAATAATACACCAATATTTAGAAGTCAGAGTACACCAAACTCGTATCATTATACTGGATACTTTAATGCTGGAGCATTCAAATTATTAGAAGTTATTGGTCAATGGCAACCACAATGGGGGACAAATGACGGTACTACATTGGCAGTAAGTAGTCCAGACCCAGGAACATTTAACGTTTCTACAGCTGGATATTATACGTATACTTTCTCTCCTTTAAGTGCAGGAAGTACATTTACAGTAGCTTCTTATGATGCCTCTACTGCGCCTACTTATGGTACGATGGGAATTATTGGTAGTGCTACTCCAGGAGGATGGGGATCAGATACAGACTTCACTCAAGATCCTAACAATCCACATTTATGGTTTATCAATGGAGTAACATTAACCAATGGAGATGAAATTTTGATTAGAGCAAATGATGATTGGGCGGATGTATGGAGACATACAGGTTCTACTGAGCCATTTGGAACTTCTGTTCTAGCTGGAAGTGGTGCAAACTTTCCTTTCAATGAACCAACAGGAACTTATGATGTTTGGTTTAATGATTTAGATGGAAGTTACCTATTCATTGCTAACTAATGATAATTATATAAATAAGAGAAAAGGCTGATTCATTTCAGCCTTTTTTCTTCAAAAAATACTTTGTATGAAAAAAATTACCTTTTTAATTTTACTGATAACGTCTTTTATTTCTTATGGTCAAGTTGTTATTTCTCCTAGCACTTTTGAAGTAAATCAATCAATTACAATTACTGTAGACACTAATAGTAATCTAACAGATTGTAATGGCTTTAGTAGCCCTAACAAAGTATATATGCATTCTGGTGTTGCCACTGACAACAGCGGATTTAATTTAAAAGTAATTGGTAATTGGGGGCAAGATGATGGTGTCGGTGAAATGACCTCAAATGGCGATGGGACCTATAGCATCACAATCACTCCAGAAACGTATTATGGTTTGACAGCTCCTGAAGCTGCTTCTGTTGTAACCTTAGGAATGGTTTTTAGAAATGAAAATGGAAGTCAAGAATTTAAAGATAATGGCTGTCAAGATTTCATTTACAATGTCGGAAGTTTTCAACTCACATTAACCGCACCTACACAATCAGAAACCTATCTTACATCTGGACAAAGTATTTCTATCGCAGCTACTACAAGTTTGGCTGCAGATTTTAATTTAAAAGCAAATGGTGCATCCATAAACACAAGTACTAATAGTACTTCATATAGCTTCTCTCCTACCGTTACTGAAACTACTTCTTTCAACTTGGAAGCTACCAATGGTGGAGAAACAAAAACAGCATCATTTCAAGCAATCGTAACTCCAACGGTTACACAAGAAGCTATTCCAAATGGTCTTATTGAAGGAATTAATTATGATACTGGTGATGCTACAAAAGCAACATTAGTACTAAGAGCACCAAACAAAGATTACATCTATGTTGCTGGTAGTTTTAACAACTATTCTGTGAATAGCAACTACCTGATGAAACAAGATGTCACAGATACTGATTTGTATTGGATTGAAATTACAGGCTTAACTTCTGGGCAGGTATACACCTATCAATATTGGGTATTTAATGACACTCCTATTGCTGACTCTCCAAAACTTGTAAAAACAGCAGATCCATATTCTACATTGGTCTTATCTCCTTTTGATGATCCAGGAATCCCTAGTACCTCCTATCCAGATTTACCTACATATCCTTCAGGTCAAGAAAGAGAAGTGACCGTTTTACAAACTGGACAAACACCTTATAGTTGGGTCGTAGATAATTTTACGAAACCTAAAAAAGAAGATTTAGTTATTTATGAAGTATTGGTAAGAGATTTCGATGCAGGCAGAAATATTCAAAGTTTAATTGACCGCATCGATTATTTCAAAAACTTAAACATCAATGCTATTGAATTGATGCCCATCATGGAATATGATGGAAATGAAAGTTGGGGATATAATACTGCTTATCACATGGCATTAGATAAATTCTACGGTACTTCAACAAAACTAAAAGAATTTGTAGATCTATGTCATCAAAATGGAATCGCTGTTATTTTAGATCTTGCCTTGAACCATGTTACAGGAAGGAATCCATTGGTAAGAATGTGGATGGATGATGCTGACGATGATGGTTGGGGAGGTCCGTCAACAGAAAACCCTTATTTAAATACAGAAGCAAAACATGCTTTTAATGTTGAAAATGATTTCAATCATCAAAGTACCTTAACACAGAACTATACAAAAAGAGTTGTAGAACATTGGATTACCGAGTTTAAAATAGACGGATTTCGATGGGATTTAACCAAAGGGTTTACTCAGAATTGTACTCCTAATGATGTTACTTGTACAGGAAACCCACAACCCGATCGAATCGCTGTTTTAAAAGACTATGCTGATTATTCTTGGTCTTTAGATCCAACACACTATGTAATTTTTGAACATTTAGGTCAAGATAGTGAAGAACAAGAGTGGGCGAATTATCGTATTAACGATGCAATTCCTAAAGGAGTTATGATGTGGGGAATTATGCATAATGATTACCAAGAATTCATGAAAGGGAATACTGCAAATATTTCTAGAGCTACTCATTCAAGTAGAGGTTTTACAGCTCCTAGATTAATTGCATATCCTGAAAGCCATGATGAAGAACGCATTATGTATTCTACCATTACTTCTGGGCAATCGAGTGTGCAAAACCTAAACACTGCATTAACAAGAATGTCTACTATTGGAGCTACTAGCCTTTTAATTCCAGGTCCAAAAATGATCTGGCATTTTGGAGCCTTAGGAATGAATAATTCAATTTGGACATGTGGTAATGGTTCCGTTCAGGTTGGAGATGACGGCTGTAAACTAGCTACAAAACCTCAACCTCAATGGACGAATAATTGGTTAGGAGATCCCAACAGAAGTAAATTATATTCTGATTGGGCACGTTTAATTGATTTAAAAATAAATGAACCTGTTTTTGAAGGAACCTTTACTTTGGAAGGAACTAGTAGAAATATTCGCATGTTCTTTTTCGATTTAAGTTTACCTGCTTCAAGTTTAAAAAATGTTGTTGTCCTTGCTAATTTCAATACAAGCAGTCAAAATATAGTGCCAGATTTTCCTTTTACAGGAACTTGGTATAATTTAATCGACAATAGCTCTGTAAATGTCACAAACACTTCAGATCCTATTACTATTCCTGCTGGGGAGTTTAGAATCTTTGGAAATCAACAGTCTACACTATCTACGACAGAGAACAGTATAAACAATTCTCAAATTATCATGTATCCAAACCCTACAAAAGATCGTTTTCAAATCAATCAGAAAACATCGGAGGTTATTATTTACAATGCCCTTGGAAAGGTAGTAGCTAAATTTGAAGGTGATTTTCAAGAAGGGACATTTTTTGATGTTCATTCTTTAGCGAAGGGAATTTATTTCCTTCGACTAAAAAGCAATCAAGGATTTAACACATTGAAGCTTATCAAAGAGTAAGTTTTAAAAACACTTTTAGAAAGATACTTTTAAACAGGAATTTTCACATCAATCAGTTTATTCTGAATTGCATAAATAACAAGTCCTGCCGTATTTTTAACTCCAGTTTTAAGTAACAAATTACTTTTGTGTGCTTGTACCTCTTTTATTGTGAGGAACATTCTTTTTGAGATTTCTTCTATAGAAAGTTGTTGACTTAACAATTCTAAAACTTCTATTTCTCTAGGCGACAAAGTATCTTTAGATTCAGCACAAACTTCTGAGTTTTTTCTAGCAACTTGTTTCCCTAGATTTACAATGAGTTCTTCAGGAAAATAATGACCACATAGGTGTACCTTCTCTATAACCTCAAGTAATTCTTTAATTTCTATTTGTTTGGGTAAGAAAGCATCACAACCCAGTTTTAACATGGGCTCTGTTAATGCTAAATTGTAATAGTTAGACATCACAATCACTTTAAAAAGTTTTTCTCGTTCTGAAAGTCGCTCTAATACTTCAAATCCGTCGCCATCTTTCATACGCAAATCTAAGAGTACTACATCTGGTAATATATCTTCTTCCTCAAGTTTTTCAAAAAATTGATTTCCACTGTTCGCTACATATATTGTATCGATAATATCACTTCGATCAAAAAACTCTCGCAATAAATTTGCTACCATATTATCATCATCTACAATAGCTACTCGAATACTTAAATCTTGTCTCCCCATATTTTAGAATATTTTAAAATTCTTAAATGACATCGTTATTTTACCCAATGTCAAAAATGCTATAAAATAATATCCTAGGTAAGGGTATTTATACGTGTTTACGTTGTAAAAGTTAACGGTTGCCCTATTTAATATGAGGACGAATACCTTAGAAGAAGTAATCCACAAAAAACCTCTTGATAAATCAAGAGGTTTTCGTTGTAGCAGGAATTGGATTCATTTCTACATTTCATTTCGAAATGAGCATGAATGGTGTTTTTATTTTTCATTAAAAAAAAAAGAGCTTTTTTGAAAATCTACAGATTATAACTAACACCAAACATTAATACTCTTGGTAAGATAAAGGTTTTAGTATCTGAAATTAAGTATTGAGAAAAAGAACTATTTCTTTTAAAACTCGTATTGAAAAGATTGTTCGAAAATATTTTATAAGTCCATGCACTATTTTCTTTTTGGTATGATAATGTGAAATTAGCCACATCAAATCTGTTTTCTTGATTTAATACCTTATTCTTGAAATCATAAGAAGTATAATCAAAAGAAACGATAAACCCTTTTAGGAAATCATAATTTACTGATAAATATGGTTCATTTGTCCTGAACTTGGATGTATTATTACTTGAAGTAAAGCTTCCTATACTTCTTTTAAAACCAGCTTCAATATTAGGAAAATTCTCATAAAGGGTTTCAAAGCCCAGTTTATAAGAATAGTTTTTATTAATGTTATCTTCAATAACGTTGTCTATTTCTTGGAGATATTTTAAAGATGAAGCAGTAATATCCAATTTATATCGAATTTTCTTTATTTTCTTATGAATAGAAACTCTTGCATTAATACTCTCTGATGGATTATTAAACAATCGATTTGTCAAAAACTGATTTACCTCATTAAATTCTACAGTATTTCTAACTCCCTTTATTTGCTTACTATAGTTAACACCAGCATTCATTATCAAACCTCTATACAAACTAAACCTACTATAGTAGATTCTTGCAGAATGAAACAAATCATTTTCTAAATTTTCATTTCCTCTAAAAACTGAATTATACGACTGTAAGTAAAACCTATTAGCAAATTTACTTGCATCAGAAAAAGATGTTTTGAGGCTGTAATTAAATTGAATTTTCTTTGATTTGTTAAATTCTATTTTTGCTAAAAAATCAGGAAGCAAAACCCACTTATTTTGATTGATTTCGTTTTGTTGATTTACTTTCCATGAATAATTGTGAAGATATACTCCTTGCTTTACAGTAAAAATCCCTGTTTTAAATTTGTAATGTACCCCAAAAAATAAGTCATTGAGCATAAAATCTAAGTCGTTCCCGTAATTACCAGAAGAAAAATCATTAATACTGCCATCGTCTAACTCTTGTCTATCGTCCGTAAAAAAATGTTCCTTCAAATATCTATCTCCTAGTGTTGTATAGATATGGTTGCTATGATTAATCTCCCAAAAATGTTTAAATATTCCGTTTAAAGTATGACTCTTTGTGTTTCTTGTCTGATGCAATCTTAATACTTCTTGATTTAAAACTATTGGAATCAATCCTTGTAAAATTGCATTGTCTGTCTGCCATAATACATCTTGATTATTTTTTCTGTAATCATAATTTACAATAGTAGAAAAAGTGTGTGTGTTTGATTGTCTTTTATGCCATTCTATACTTTGATTTAAGGAAGTTGCTTCTAAACCACTATTGGTAGTAATAATATCTGTATCTCCTTCAATTAATGATAGGATAGAATTATTACTGGCATTATCAGTTCTTTTTACTTGAGTTCTGGCATAAAATTGCTCTTTTGAATTCACAGCATATTCAATATTTAGTTTTCCTATTCCCAATAAATTATCTGCCAATCTTATACTTTCTCGAAATTCAGTAAATGTTGAATAGTCATTTTGGGTTTCAAGATAATTCTTAGTATCAGACCTGCTGAAAATAAGGAAACCCGATACATCTAATTTGTCTGACGTGACTTTGGTCACATTGATAGCACCAAACTGCTGATTACTTTTTAACACATCTCGATTCTCAAGAAATTGAGAAAAATCACCTCCACCCCAATTAAAGCTGCCACTAAATACGGCATTGACACCTCCTTGAAAATTTAGATAATCTTTAAAGGTAAAGGTCTTTTCTGCAATATTATTGAGATTACTTATAAAATTAACATTGGTTTTAGGCGAATAGTAAAAGAGGTTTGCATGCGTTTTATAAAAGCCTTTAATGCCTTTGTCTGCCTCAACATCCCCAAATACAAAACGTTTTTTATCCTCTTTAAGTTGAATATTCATGACCAGCTCATCTGAATCTGTTAAGTTCTTTAAGAAAGTTACCTCATTATAATTATCAATCACTTGAACCTTATCAACGGCATCGGCTGGTATATTTTCTACCGCCAGTTTTGTACCTCCACCAAAGAACTTCTTTCCTTCCACAAACATTTTCGTGACTTTCTTTCCTTGTACGGTAACCTTTCCGTTTTTGTCTACTTCTACACCTGGTAATTTTTTTAAGACATTTTTGAGTTTTCGCTCTTCACCTGTGGCAAATTTATCTGTTCTATAAGTAGTTGTATCGCCTTTCACCGTAATAGGCATTTCTATGACAACCTCTTCTAGTTGCTCGGAAGAAGTTTGCATAATAAAATCTTTTTGGGTCGATTGATTGGTAATAAACTCAAATTCTACAGGTTTATAACCTAAATAACTAATGGAAATGGTTACAGTATCTCCTTTGGCAAATACTAGCTGATAGTAACCCTCATTATCTGTAATAGCGAATTGAAGGTTTTTGGATACATCTTTAGGCTGGGCGATAATGTTAGCATAGGATAAAGGATTATTTAGTGAATCCTTTACATAGCCTGATAATTTGGTAGTTTGTGCATAACTGCCTTGAAAGTTCATCAAAAAAATAGTTAGCAACAAGTATGTAAAAAGATTTAATCTCATGCGCAATTTTTATCAATTATCTGCCTCAATTATTGTTTAAAATTTATTTACCAACATCCTCAATAAATCCATTTCTTGCAAGTTTCACCTTTTTATTCACTTTAAAATTGGCCATCATTTTGATGAAGTAGTAATTTGTAGATTACCGTATTTAGTTTTTTAATGAGAAATAATGAGGTTCTTATTTTTTTTGAAATCTACATTCTTTTGGTATTAACTTTTATTTTCCCTAAACCGGTTTCTTTATGACTTAGTATACCTTTTCACCACTAGCTATTTTTTTTACACAAAATAGACTAACTGACACTCAAAAGAGAGAAATTGAAGTTAAGAGCTGGCCCATTATTATACCATGATCTGTTATTTATCAAATATTCCTTTATATCTTTTTTTGAAATCTTCATAGGAAATCGGTATACCTTTATTAGGTTTTTTAATCTTAACCTTTTTTTTATTGAGTTTGATTTTTTTAGCACGAAATATAACCATTTTGTCTTCCAATTCTAGGATTAGCCCAGGTAAATTATTAAACCTCCCTGGTCCATAGTTGAAAGGTATAGCAGGAGCATACCATGCAACAACACCAGTTTCCTTACCTTTAGAGTCTAAAGAAATTGCTTTAAAACATTTGTAGTTGTTGATTATCTTAGATTGACTGGTCATCTTCCATTTTACCAGATTTTTAGAGATTAAATAGGTTTCATCAGAAACACTGGTCTGGCTTAAAATTTCTTTTGACACATTGTTATAATAAATTGTGCTATTATTACCTGCAAAAATTTTAGTTATATTAATTCCTTTTGAAGCATCACTTTCCATAGCTTCAACATATTTATATAACGATTCATCACGAGAAAATTTTAATGAAAAATCTACTTCAGAAGAATTTTTTAACAAGAACTTTAGCTTATTTGCTCCTTTAACATTGGGCTTTTCTTGTATTCTGGCTTCAACTTTCTCCTTGTTAAAACTTACTTGATAAACTACTTCTCCCGAATTAATAGTTGTTTGAAAATTACTCAGAGTCAAAAAAATGCATAGGTAAAATATTTTATTTAGTCCCATTCTTTACTTATTTTTAAAAATTTAGATAACATCTTATTCTAGAATAAGATGTTATCTTTAAAATTAATATTAACTATTATAACATGCTAAATAGAGCCTGTTATATAATGCTAACCAACCTTCAAAGTTCGCTCCGTTAGGATCATCACCTGCACCTTCTGCTAATAATAAAACAACACTTCTTGCCATCCTCACACAATCAGAGTTATCTACGACTTCCGATTCTACCGTTATGGATGTATTTGATTCTACCGTCATAGACGTGAATAAAGTAAATGCCATAGCTATGGCTAAAAATTTTAGTTTTTTCATAATGAAATTTTTTAATAATTAATTATTGTAACAATCTAAATAAAGACCATGATAAATGACAAGATAACCTTCTAGATTTGCTCCGTTTACATCATCTCCTGCAAACTCAGCAAGAGCCATAACTGTTGCCCTAGCCATTCTTGCACAATCAGAGGCACGACCATCATCTTTAGGGCTGGACTCTGAACTAGCATTTATAGATCCTCCTACAAACAAAACTAGAGCGAAAAGGCTAAAAAATTTTTTTCTCATAATATTATATTATTACTGCTTCCCCGCAGTGGGTTTGGGAAATATTCCCTCAGACAGTCATTCAATTTTAATATGCTATCTACCTCTATCTATCCAATCTCTTTCAAGCAAGTGACTTTAGTCGTTCTATGTTCGACCTTTATTCTCTGAATAGATGATTTTGAACGCATTCTTAACTTTGAATAGCTACCACATGAAAAATGTCATGATTTCTTTTAGGTCGCGCATAACTTTACGACCATTCTTTGCAAAGAATATTTTTATTATTTTGAGTAATTTTTAGTATCTGAAGACAACAATTCTTATTTTTTTTTATAAAGGAAAGTTTTTTTTTCATTCTTGTCAATCCCTAAAAATGGTGATTTTTTTATCCCTAAAAATGGGTATGTCTTTCTTCATAATTTACAAAACCCTGCTAATTTAATATTAGCATAAATTGACGATTTCTAGAAAACTGGAATTTTCTGAAAGGATTACTAGATTAACTTAACTACTTTATACTTTTTAAGAGAAAAATATTATTTTAAAAGGTGAAAGCCCAAAGAAGCTCCTTGATTTCTCAAGGAGCTTCTTTGTAGTGGGAACAGGATTCATTCCTACATTTCATTTCGGAATGGGCCTAAAAGACAACAGCCCAATGAAGCTTCGATTACTTTGCAATCTAATTTTTTATTTTGTTCTCAATACGATGCAAGCATCACTTGATTCCAAAATAAAAGCTCCTTGATTTCTCAAGGAGCTTCTTTGTAGCGGGAACAGGACTCGAACCTGTGACCTTNNCGGGTTATGAGCCCGACGAGCTGCCTACTGCTCTATCCCGCGATTTGGACTGCAAAGATACTGCAAAATACTAGATACAACCAAACAATATTTAATATTTTATTCAAAAAAACGCAATCTACTGATGAACAACTTTCTAGATTTTAAATCGTCCAAAACAAAAAACAATTTATCTTTGCCCCATGACACATAAAGCAGGATTTGTAAACATTATCGGGAATCCTAATGTGGGGAAATCCACATTAATGAATGCGTTGGTTGGTGAGAAGCTTTCTATCATTACTTCTAAAGCGCAAACCACTAGGCATCGTATTTTAGGGATTGTGAATGAAGAGGATTATCAGATCATTTTTTCTGATACTCCAGGAATCATTAAACCCGCCTATCAATTACAAGAATCCATGATGGATTTTGTAAAATCTGCTTTTGAAGATGCAGATGTACTTATTTACATGGTTGAAGTAGGAGAAAAGGAATTAAAAAATGAAGCTTTCTTCCAAAAAATCATTCACAGTAAGATTCCAGTTATTCTATTACTGAATAAAATTGACAAGTCAACTCCTGAAGAAGTAGATGAGAAAATTGCTTATTGGAGAAACAAGGTTCCAAACTCTTTTGTATATGTCATTTCCGCTTTAGAAAAATTCAATGTAGAGTCTGTATTCTACAAGATTATTGAATTACTTCCTGAAGCACCTCCTTTTTATCCAAAAGATCAGTTAACAGACAAACCAGAACGTTTTTTCGTAAATGAAGCGATCCGTGAGAAGATTTTAAAACATTACAAGAAAGAAATTCCTTATTCTGTAGAAGTAGAAACAGAAGAGTTTGTAGAAGAAAGTAACATCATTAAAATACGTTCTGTTATTATGGTAGAACGAGATACTCAAAAAGGAATTATCATTGGGCACAAAGGATCTGCTATTAAACGTGTTGGTGCAGAAGCTAGAAAAGATTTAGAGTTTTTCTTTGGTAAAAAAATATTTATCGAACTCTATGTAAAAGTGAACAAAAACTGGAGGTCTAGTGAAAATCAATTAAAACGTTTTGGGTATAAAGATTAATTACCCTTCTAGTATTTTCATCATAAATTGATGCTGTTTTTTAATTTGGTTTTTTCCAAAGTCTCTACCCAATCTTCCAACAAAATACAACAACACCCAGAGCATTGGCAACATAATTAAGAGAATAGTAGGTATTACCAAATTCTTTTCCAAAGAATAGTTTACATAGAGCCACACACCTGTTCCAAGAAAACCAACACCAACAATAAAGTGTAAAAACATAAAGAATGTCCAAACTTGAGGTTTTGGACCAAACAACCCTTTTACTTCAGCTTTGTCTTCTTTCTGAAGAATTTCTAAGTGTAATTGTGGTGACCAAAAATGACTCTCCTTCTTAGAAACATCAATAAAGACATGTTCATCCACTATCTTGATAATGAATTTCTGTTCAGCTTTATTCTTAGCTTCTAAAAAATTTTCAATGATTTTATTCTGACTTTTTTCAGAAGGTAGAACAAATCTAGGTCTCAAAAAGATTTCCTGATTCATTTTACTCAATTTTCTTATGTTCTAAACTTGTGAAAGTTAACTAATTTATAAGCCAAATGAGTATCTTTGCCGAAAATTTAGCACCATGAGTAGTATTGTTGCCATTGTAGGAAGACCTAATGTTGGGAAATCGACACTTTTTAATCGTTTAGTACAACGTAGAGAAGCTATTGTTGATTCTGTGAGTGGAGTTACTCGTGATAGACACTACGGAAAATCAGACTGGAACGGAAAGGAATTCTCTGTAATTGATACAGGGGGTTACATTGTTGGATCTGATGATATTTTTGAAGAAGAAATTAGAAAGCAAGTCCAATTAGCCATTGAAGAAGCAGACATTATTATTTTTGTTGTTGATGTAGAATCGGGTATTACTCCAATGGATACTGAAGTAGCCAAACTCCTAAGGAAAGTTAAGAAACCTATTTTTCTTACTGTAAATAAAGTAGACAATGCAATGAGAGATGCAGACGCTGTTGAGTTTTACAATTTAGGGTTGGGTGAATATCATACTATCTCTTCTATTAATGGAAGTGGAACAGGTGATATTTTAGATGCGATAGCTGCTGAAATGCCAGAACCTGAAGAAGTTGATTTAGAAAAAGAAGAATTGCCACGTTTTGCTGTTGTTGGGCGTCCAAATGCAGGGAAATCATCTTTTATTAATGCATTGATTGGAGAAGATAGAAATATTGTGACCGATATTGCTGGAACTACAAGAGATTCTATTGACACAAAATACAACCGTTTTGGATTTGACTTTAATCTAGTGGATACAGCTGGAATTAGAAAAAAATCGAAAGTTAAAGAAGATTTAGAATTTTACTCTGTGATGCGTGCAGTTCGTACCATTGAATATTCCGATGTTGCCATTCTTATGGTAGATGCTACACGAGGATTTGAAAGTCAGGATCAAAATATCTTTTGGTTGGCAGAAAAAAATAAGAAAGGAATTGTGATTCTAATCAATAAATGGGATTTGGTTGAAAAAGAGACTAATACCATGCGTGATTTTGAAGCTGAAATTCGTCGCCAAATAGCACCTTTTACAGATGTACCTATTATTTTTACGTCTGTCTTAACAAAGCAACGTTTGCTAAAAGCCATTGAATCTGCTGTAGAAGTTTTCGAAAACAGAAAACGTCGTATTGCAACTAGTAAGTTCAATGAAACCATGCTTGAGATTATAAAAAACAATCCGCCTCCAGCAACAAAAGGAAAATTTGTGAAAATTAAGTACTGTATGCAATTGCCTACACAAACTCCTCAGTTTGCTTTTTTCTCAAACTTACCGCAATATGTAAGAGACCCTTACAAACGTTATGTAGAGAATCAATTGCGAGAGCACTACGACTTTACTGGGGTTCCTATCATTATTTACTTTAGACAAAAGTAGATTTAACATTTCTTACAGATTTTTACCAACTTTTTTTTCTTTTTTTTGTGACAGATTTAAAAATTGCAAGTCTATAGTTTAATTCATTGTTAGAACAACGAGTACAATTCGCTACACAAAATAGCCAGTTGAATACATTCATTTTTTCTACAATAATTACAAAAGCTAGATTCGTCACCTAATTAAAAACAACTAAAAAAAGGGAAATAAAAAGTTTGTCTAGAAAAAAGCATTGTTCATCGATTTTTTTTCTGTCGCCATTGGATGTTCTAGTTATTTGAACTCTAATATTCAATAAAACGCCATGAACTTATTATACCCGAACAAATTAATTCAAGCTATGAAATCATTTTTACCCATCTTATTTCTTTTTGCAACCACTTTTGTATTTTCTCAATCAAAATCATATACAATAGAAGGAACCATTAAATCAAAGGCAGATGCTATATCACTAGAATCTGCGACCATTCACTTAGAAAAAGTAAAAGACAGTTCTGTAGTAACCTACACAATTACTGATGAAAAAGGGAAGTTTAAACTAGAAGGAAAATCATTTGAAAAAGAGTTGCGCTTGGTGGTCTCTTTTGTTGGGTATAAGCCCTATAGTCAGAAAATTGTTTTCGATAAAACTTCATTTCAATTAGGAACCATAGAAATGGAAACAAACGATAACCTATTAGACGAAGTAATTGTAAAATCGAGAGCCCCAATTACCATTAAAAAGGACACTTTAGAATTCAATGTAAAATCTTTTAAAACTAAGAAAGATGCAAGTGTAGAAGACCTCTTAAAAAAATTACCTGGAGTAGAAGTTGATGAGGAAGGAAAAATAACTGTGAATGGAAAACCTGTAAATAAAATATTGGTAAATGGAAAACCATTTTTTGGAAATGACCCTACTATTGCTACTAAAAATTTAACCAAAGAGATCATTGAAAAGGTTCAAATTACTGATACAAAATCTAAATCGGAAGCTTTTACTGGTGAAAAAGGAGATGAGAATAATAAGACCATTAATTTAACGATCAACAAAGAAAATAATAAAGGATGGTTTGGAAGGCTCGCCGCAGGAGCTGGAACTGATGAACGCAATGAGTATGCTGCCTTGGTGAATCGCTTTAACAACGACACACGATTTAGCGTTCTAGCGGGAGGAAACAATATTAACTCTCCTGGGTTTAGCTTTGGAGAAATTCAAAAAATGTTTGGTGGCGGAAATAGTATTTCCGTTAGTAGCAGTGGTTCTTTTAGTATAGATGGGCGTTCTTTTGGAGGTGGACAAGGAATTGTAAAATCCACAAATGCTGGAATGACCTATGCAGACAAACTTGGGAAGAAAATTGACCTCAACGGGAACTATTTTTTCTCGGGAAGTAATTCTGCAAACACATCAACAAGAAATAGAGAAAATATTTTACCTACTTCTCGTTACTTTACGAATAGTGTGTCTAAAACGAACAACGATAATAAAAATCATTCAATAGAAACCGAATTTGATATTGAAATTGATTCTACGTTTCTAATTAATATCACTCCAACTTTTACTTTTAATAGAAGAGAAGGCTTTTCAGCGAATGAAACAGAAACGTTTGATGAAAATCAAATATTAACAAATAGCTCTACTAGCAACAATTCTTCTTCGGCAGATGCTAAGAACTTTCAAAATGATATTGATATTACAAAAAGGTTTGGAAAGAAAGGAGCTTTTTTAAAGTTAGGAATCACAAATCAAATTGATAAATCTGATTCTGAAGATTTTAATATCTCAGAAATAGACATTGTTAACACGTCCAATGAACGAAGAAATCAATTTAGTGATGGCAAATTAGATTTCACAAGATTTAGAACTCGACTTACGTATAGGCAACCTCTTATTGCTAAAAAACTTTTCTTAGATTTCACATATACGCATGAAGATAGCAAACGAGAAAATAGAAGAAGTACATACGACTTTGATACAAATACACAGCAGTATTCTACATTTAACACTTCGTTAAGTACAGACTTTATTTATAATGATTTAAGAAAGACACCTTCTTTATCATTATCATACCGAGGAAAAAAATGGGGATTACGATTTAGATCAGGGTATGTATTCCGTACATTAGAAAGCTTAGACAAACTGCGTCCAACCTTAAACATAAAACGAAATTTTGAAGCCATTGAACTTGGAAGTTCATTTAATTACAGCCTCCCATCAAATGCGCAAATCTATATGAGCTATAATTTAAGTAATCGTTCACCTCAACTTAGCCAATTACAGCCTTTTGTTAATGTCACCAACCCATTAAATATTATTACTGGTAATCCAAACTTAAAGCCAAGTAATGATCATAGAATTAATTTTAACTTTAATAAATTCAATTTTCAAAAAGGGACTGGTTTTTTCGTGTATGCAGGAATCAATGCTAGTAACAATCAAGTAATCTCTAAAAGTACAATTGACCCAACGACCTTAGTTAGAAATACAACTTATGAAAATGTGAATGGTAATTACGATGCTTATTTTAGTGGAAGCTTTAATAAGAGCGTAAAGCTAGACACGGTAAGAAGCATCAAACTAAGATTTGGCGCATCTACCAGTTTTAGAAAAAACATCAATTTCTTTAACGACATAAAGTATAGCTCTAAAACCACATCTTTATCTCCAAATATTGGATTTACTTTTGATTGGAAAAATGCCTTTCAAATAGCACCAAGATATACAATATCCTTTTCAAAAAGCGCATATGATTTAAGCACCTTTAACGATCAAGAGTTTACACGACATACCTTGAATATAAGAACCAAAACATTGTCTAAAGGTAAACTAGAATGGGTAAATGACATTCAATATAATTACAATCCCAACATCGTAGGAGATTTTCAAAGAAGCGCTTGGTTTTGGAATACTACCCTAGCATATTCTGTCCTTAAAGACAAAGGAACATTAAGTTTAAAAGTGTACGATCTTTTAAACCAGAATACAAATGCTAGAAGAACAGCTACACAAAATTTCATAGAAGATTCGGAGAATAGTATCTTACAACAATATGTAATGCTAAGTTTTAGTTGGAAATTTAATAGCTTAGGTAAAAAAGGTGAAACCAGAGATCAAGTTTTCTTCTTTTAAAGATGAAATAGATTTAACACTGTTTAACATTTCTTAAAGGTTTCTTAGGCTTTTTTTTTAGTTTTTTTGTGACAGATTTAAAAAATGGAAATCTATAGATGAGTCCATTGTTCAAAGACTGATTAGATTCAATACATAAAATGATCAGTTGAGTACATTCGATTTCTCTTCAATTGCTACAAAGTATAGATTCGCAATTTATTAGACCTATCATGTTTCAAATACAAAAAGATTAATCAACGCTATGAAATCATTTTTACCTATTCTTTTTCTTTTATTAAGTTCCTTTGTCTACGGACAATCTAACTCCTATACAATTGAAGGAACTATTAAATCAAAAGTCGATTCTACTTTTCTAGAATCTGCAACAGTTCATTTAGAGAAATTGAAAGATAGCACAGTAGTTACATATACCATTACTGATGAAAAAGGAAAATTCAAATTAGAAGGAAAGTCTTTTGAAAAGGAATTGCGCTTGGTAGTTTCTTTCGTTGGATACAAACCATATAGCAAAAAAATTGTTTTTGACAAGAACTCATTTCAACTAGGAACCATTGAGTTAGCAACTAATGACAACCTATTGGATGAAGTTATTGTAAAATCGAGAGCTCCAATTACTATCAAAAAAGACACTTTAGAATTCAACGTGAAATCTTTTAAAACAAAAAAAGATGCCAATGTTGAAGACCTTTTGAAGAAATTGCCTGGTGTAGAAGTAGATGCAGAAGGAGCAATAACCGTTAATGGTAAACCCGTAAATAAAATATTAGTAAACGGTAAACCCTTCTTTGGAAATGATCCATCTATCACAACAAAAAACCTTTCCAAAGAAATCATTGAAAAGGTTCAGATAACAGATACGAAAACAAAATCTCAAGCCTTTTCTGGTGAAAAGGGAGATGATGAAAACAAAACCATTAATCTAACCATCAAAAAGGAAAACAACAAAGGCTATTTTGGTCGTTTAGCAGCAGGTAAGGGTACAGATAATTTGTATGAATTTGCGGGGATGGTCAATCGTTTTAATAACAATCGCCGAATTAGTGTTCTAGGAGGAGGAAACAACTTAAACTCTCCCGGATTTAGTTTTGGTGGAATTCAAAGAATGTTTGGTGGTGGTTTTTCAGGCGGTGGCGGATTGACTACTTCAACTAATTTTGGGACCACCTATGCCGATGAGTACGGAAAAGGATTTGATATCAATGGTGATTATTTTTATTCTAATTCAGAGAACAGAAATGAATCTATTAGAGATCGAGAAACTATTCTCCCAGATGGAAGTTCCTTTTTTACCAATGCAAGATCTACAAGTAGTAATGAAAATACAAACCATCGAGGTAATTTGGATTTTGATATAGAAATCGACTCTACTTTTTTAATTAACATAAGTCCCGATTTCACTTTTAACAAAAGAAGTAGTGTTAGTAATCAGTTTGAAGAATCTTCAGACGAGTCAAACAATCTAATTAATAGCTCTACTAGTAATAATTTTAGAGAATCAACTGCCAACAATTTTAGGAATAGATTGGACGTTACAAAACGATTAAACAATAAAGGTTCCTTCTTAAAATTTAACATCACCAATCGAATAGATAAAACAGAATCGAACAATCTTTTTAATTCTAACTTAGAGATTTTCGGCACCAACCCTTCTACAGAAATTAGAAATCAAATTGGCGACGAGACAACTTCATTCAATAGTCTAAATAGTAATTTGACGTATCGATATGCAATTGTTTCGAAAAAGTTTTTCATCGATTTTCGATACAATTACAGAAAGGATAAACGAGAAAATGAGCGTAATACATTTGATATAGACCCTAACACAAATGTGCAAACATTTAATAGTGACTTAAGCACCAATTTTACATTTTTCAACACACGAGCTACGCCAAGCATCGATCTAACCTATAGAAAAGAAAAATGGTCTCTTAGCTTAGAAGCTGGATACGTTACAAGAACTTTGGAGAACAGTGATGTATTACGACCAATTCAAAGTTTAAAGAGAACCTTTACTGCGGTAGAAGCTAATGGTAATTTCAATTATCGTTTTAGTCCTAAAATGTCTATATATTCTGGATACAACTTAAGTAACAGCCCTCCAAGCTTATCTCAAATACAACCTTTTACAGATATTTCTAATCCTTTAAATATCATCACTGGTAACCCCGCATTAAAACCTTCAAGCAGCAATCGATTGTATTTTGGATTCAACAATTTTGATTTTCAAAAAAGAACAGGTTTTTATGGTAATTTTAGTGGCTCATTAATCAATAATCAAGTAGTTACAAAATCTGTAATTGATGACAATTTGATTCGAAATACTACCTATGAAAATGTCAATGGGAATTACAATGTTCGAGGAAATGTTAGCTATTCAAAAGAAGTAAAGTTAGACACGATTCACAGTGTTCGATTTAGAGTAAGCATGGCGTCAAGTGCCAATAAGTCTGTTAACTTTTTTAATGATGTGAAATACAACTCACTAAACACTTCTCTAACTCCTGGCTTTGGTCTTACCTATAAATGGAAAGATCTGTTTGAAATTGAACCTCGCTATACAATGTCAAGAACCAAAACCAATTTCAACATTGAGCAATTTACAGATCAAAGCTTTACAACGCATAACCTACGTATTCGTACTAGGACATTTGCTCCGAAAAAATTAGAGTGGAGGAATGACGTTCGTTTTCAATACAATCCAAATGTCGCTGCTGGTTTCCAGAAAAGTTCTTGGTTTTGGAATGCTACCTTGGCATACAGCCTATTAAAAGATAAAGCAACATTGTCTTTAAAAGCCTATGACATTTTAAATCAGAATACCAATGCAAGAAGAAGAGCAACTGCCAATTATATTGAAGATTCTGAAAGCATTGTTTTAAGTCAATATTTCTTAGTCAGCTTTAGCTGGAGGTTTAACACGATGGGTGATAAAGCTAATCAAAACAGAAGGTACAGAAGAGGAAGAAGAAGTTACAGAGTGTTTTAAATAAAAAAACTCTCATCTAAACATTTTAACTCACTCTTGAAGCTACATAAAAAGCATTCAAAACTTGTGTTTTATTGTAACAGAAAGCACCAAAATACGACCAACCAGTTAGTATTTTGTAAATTTGTAATCTAAAGCAGGAGGAATAATGAAAATAGTAAAATCTAATTTTGATGAAAACATGGAGCTGCCTGTGCAGTTAACCCTGTCTTTCAGTAAGATTTTTGATACGTTTGAAAAGTATGCAAGTGATGAATATGTGGATCACCCATATCACAAATCTGCCATAGATATGGTACAAGAATTTTCTAAGTATCCTGAATTGTTTGAAGGGATCACAGATTTTTCTCTTATCAACAAATACCAAGATATCATCAACTTATTATTAGAACCTTTATTTCCAGAACCTCTTTTACTAAATGAAATTAAAGCGGCAAGCATGCCATTTTCTTTTGTTTCTTTTAAGTTTACAGACCGTTTTGAAAACATTATAGAAAATGCAGGAAAAGATTATGAATTAAACATTCGTAATTATGAAGAAGACTCAATGTATATTATGGCTTGTACATTTATCATGGCATATCAATATGGGTATGCTATCGATTTAAAAAGGCCTTTCTTTTTTGACATTCCAGACAAAAACCTTGGTGTTACAAAACATTATAGAGCAGCTTTTAATGGCGACTTTTTAGATGTAACTCCCACTGAGAATGCACCAGAAATTACAGAAGCTGATTACCACGAGTTACTAGATAATTTTGACAATATCGATGTTTGGAAAGAAAAATTTCCTCCCAATAGTTATATTCTGAAAGGATTTGGCTTGATGAACTTATTTGATGTAACTGTAGACGAGACGATTTCATCTATCCGAACTAACTTACTAAAAAGTGGAGACGATTTAACTGAAAAATTACAAAAAGACTTACGTGAATTCTTTAACATCAAAGATTTAAGATTAGGATTTTCTGTTTTTGGAATTAATGATGAAATTAATCAAACCAAAATAAAGAAATCAGAAAGTCTTCTATTTACACAAGAAACAGATATTACTTGTTCTGATTTTTTCTGTCACCATATTCTTGGAAAAGTATTTTCTAAATATGAAAGTGTGGCAATTTCTGATGTTGAAACTTATGGGGAAAACACCCATCAAAATTCGTTCTATAAAAAATTACATTCAGCAGGAATTGGAAGTGTTATTCTTATTCCAATCAAAACAGCAAGTGGAGAAGATCTGGCGGTGTTAGAGATTGCTTCACCAAGAAAGCATGAGTTAAACTCTATCAACCAAAATAAATTAAAAGATATCTTACCTGCTTTTGAGGCCGCTGTAGAAAGAGGTTCTGAAGAAATGAAAAATGTTATTGAAGCTACAATTCAAGAACATTATACAACATTACACGAATCTGTAAAATGGCGCTTTATTGAAGCTGCCGAGAAATATCAGAATGAATTACAAAGTAGTGTTGAAAATGTGACCCCAGATCAAATAGTATTTAATGAGGTATATCCTCTATTTGGTCAAGCAGATATTAAAGGATCTTCTATTGCTAGAAACAATGCAATCAAAGAAGACTTAACTACACAATTAACATTGGCTATTGGCGTATTGGAAAAAGCCTGTGCAACGGAAAAACTTCCTATATACAAAGAACTCATGTTCCGTGTTAATGAATACTTATCTCATGTAAGAGATGGATTACATGCTGGTGATGAAATTGGAATTCTAGACTTTTTAAAGCGTGATATTTATCCTGTTTTTAAACACATCAAAGACTTAGGGAAAAATTTATCCAAAGAAGTTGATGTCTATATGAATCGCTTGGACCCGAACCTTCATGTCGTATATGAAAGACGTAAGGATTATGAAGATAGTGTGTCGCTTTTAAATGATAAACTTGGTAAGTTTATAGATACCAAACAACAGGAAGCTCAAGAAATGTTCCCTCACTATTTTGAGCGTTACAAAACAGATGGTGTCGAACACAACATGTACATCGGTCAATCTTTGGTTAAAAACAAAAAATTCGATTCATTATATCTACATAACTTAAGATTGTGGCAATTGCAGTTAATGTGCGAAATGGAAAATGTGGCTTATATTACTAGAGACTGTATGAATCACGATTTACGAGTAGCATCATTAATTTTAGTACACAGCAATCCGTTGGCGATTCGTTTCCGAATGGATGAAAAGCAATTTGATGTAGATGGCGCTTACAACATCCGTTATGAGATTATCAAAAAACGAATTGATAAGGCACATATTAAAGGAACTGATGAACGCTTAACTGTTCCTGGGAAAATGTCGATTGTTTATTCTCAAGATAAAGATGCTGTGGAATACTTAAAGTATATCAAATACCTACAATCAAAAAACTATCTAGGAAAAGTAGAACAAGTTGAATTGGAAGATTTACAAGGAGTTTCAGGGTTAAAAGCCTTACGAGTTGAAGTTATTTATAAAAAAGACTTCAATGAAAAAGATACCATAACGTTTCAAGATTTAATCAAAGAGATTCAATCATAACATAAAAAAAGCCTTAGANNTCTAAGGCTTTTTTTATGTTATGATATTACTGTTCTATGCCACTCCTTGCATCTTAAAAGAAACCGTAAACGCAATGACCGACACTAAGATTCCGATAATAAAAACGGTATAAGTAGTTCTTAATATCTTATATTTTTTATCCAATACCTTTCCTAAAAAGTATAGATCTTTCTTCATTGAAGAGTATAAATAATCTCTATCTTCCATCATCTCACCCATCGCCCATTCAAAATCTTCTAGGCTCATTTTGTGAAAATTTCCAAAGAAAAGCAGGTTCACTTTTTTATTCTTTACATCTTCTTTCGTAAACTTTCCGCTCGTCACATTTGGACGAGTTGCTAATACCGACAAAACCATAGATGTTATTGTAAACAAAACGAAAATAATTGTTGGGATAATCATATACTCATTAGAGGGATTATCTAACTTAGAAACCAAATTAGACAGCACTAAAGAAACAATAATTGCATTTACAGAAAGTAAAATATTCGCTTTTGTATCAGCAATATCACTTAGTGTAATATGGTTTCTCAAGGTAACACGAAACATAGTTTCTATTCCACGCTCTGGCAACTTTGCTTTGTTCTTTTTTAATGCTAATTCTTCTGCTTTTTTGCTTGCTTTTTTATCTTCTTTTTCTTGCTTGCTTAAAGACTTAAACAAGGAAGCTAAATTCTTATCCTTTCCTACTTGCCAATTCTCTAATGCATAATCTGTATAAAAACGATGGTGCTTTGTGAAGAAAGAAATATTCTCTTCTATCCATGCAACATCTGTATAATCTTTTTGTCTTGTCGTTTCCCATTCGTGTCGTAACAACTCACTAATTTGAGAATAATTCTTATCAGGAAAATGAGAACAATCTGCATCTCTAATTACTTTTTCTAAAGAATTTAAAGGTTCATACCCCATTTTGGTGGCCATAATTAAATGAGAAACCTGATCTATAAATTCTTCTGAGGCTTCATGTTCTTTTAAAAAACTCTTTGCAATAACTACACTCGCTTCTTCGTGATTATCTTTTCCTTTGGTATATCCAGTATCATGAAACCATGCAGTGATAATTAATTTATTTGCATCTTCTTCAGAAATACTTTCTCCTTCTATAATCTCTTTTGTAGCTGCAACAACTCTTTGCGTATGACTTAAATTGTGGTATACAAAATCATGAGGCAACGTATCATTCAACAATGCAGACACATGCTTTTCCGTTTCTAAAATTAAATTTTCCATATGGAGTTGTTTTATGCGAATTTAGGAATAATATTAGAGTTCTATTTAAACTGTAAGATTTGTCGTCTTAGAACGTCTAATCAGTCGTACTTATTACAATAATATTTCAGTAAATTTAGATTTAAAATTAATTCTCATGATTACATGGAAAGATGTTATCCACTTTTCGGTAAGTGGAAATCCTATCCCTGAAAAAAGGGTAGAGAAAACAGAACAAGAATGGAGACAATTATTAACTCCAGAACAATTTAGAATTACTCGTTTAAAAGGAACAGAGAGACCATATACTGGGCAACTTTGTTCTATTTTTGACGAAGGCACATACCAATGTATTTGTTGTGATACTGATTTATTTGATTCAACAATCAAGTTTAATTCGGGATCAGGTTGGCCAAGTTTTACACAACCCATTAAAGAGAATGCAATTAAATATGAAAAAGATGAAACTTTTGGGATGATTCGAGTAGAAGTGATGTGTAATACATGCGATGGTCATCTAGGACATATTTTCCCAGACGGACCAGAGCCTAGTGGATTACGCTATTGTATTAATTCTGAATCAATGAAATTAAAAAAAGAAACTAATGAGTAAAATATTAGAACTAGCCACCTTTGGAGGCGGATGTTTTTGGTGCACTGAAGCTGTGTTTTTAGAAGTAAAAGGAATCGAAAAAGTGGTGTCGGGATATTCAGGAGGAAATGCTCCTGGGAAACCAACCTATCGAGAGATTTGCTCTGGTCTAACCGGACATGCCGAAGTAATTCAGGTTACTTACGATGCGAATGTTATTTCTTACGAAGACATTCTCATCATATTTATGACAACTCATGACCCTACTCAAATGAATCGTCAAGGTGCAGATGTAGGCACACAGTATCGTTCTGTAATTTATTTTCACAATGACAAACAGCAAGAAATTGCAAAAGTAGTCGTACGAGAATTAGCGCCTCACTTTGATGATGAAATTGTCACTGAAGTGAGTCCTTTGGATATTTTTTATGAGGCCGAAAAAGAGCATCAGGATTATTATAATAATAATCAAGAAAAAGGGTATTGTAGCTTTGTAATTACGCCAAAATTGCAAAAACTACGTAAGCTACATGCTGATAAATTAAAATAATGACAATTAAGTTATACGGCGCAGATAGATGTCACAAAACGCAACACTATCTGCGTCTTTTAAAAGAACATCAATTAGATTTTGTATTTTTAGATGTAGAGAAGAGTGAAGAATATGCAAATAAGTTAAGGAGTTTATATACAACAGGAAAATTAAACTTCCCAACGATTATCATAGACTCTAAAAAACTAAGAAACCCAAAGGATGCTGAACTTTTAAAATGGATTGACAAGAAACAATGAAACTTAAAATAACAAATCACTTTGCAGATCATTTACCTGCCGACCCAAATCCTGAAAATTCGAGGAGACAGGTATTAGAATCTGCCTATTCTTTTGTATCACCAACGCTTACTTCAAACCCTAGTTTGATTCATGTATCTGAAGAAATGAGTGAAGAGCTTGCCTTGACAAAAGGCGATCTTCAATCGAAAGAATTTTTAGATTTTGTTACTGGCAACCAAATTCTCAAAGAATCTAAGCCTTTTGCAATGTGCTACGCGGGACATCAATTTGGGAATTGGGCTGGACAGTTAGGAGATGGTAGAGCTATTAATCTTGGAGAAATCAATCATTGGGCTATTCAATTGAAAGGAGCTGGACCTACACCCTACTCTAGATCTGCAGATGGTATGGCTGTTCTTCGGTCTTCTATCCGTGAGTATCTATGTAGCGAAGCAATGTTTCATTTAGGTATTCCTAGCACAAGAGCTTTGTCATTAAGTCTAACAGGTGATAACGTTCTGCGAGATGTCATGTATAATGGAAATTCTGCCTATGAAAAAGGAGCCATTGTTTCGAGACTGTCTGAATCTTTTTTACGCTTCGGAAACTTTGAGATTTTCGCTGCTAGAAATGACATAAAAAACCTAAAGATATTAACTGATTACACCATCAATACACATTTCAAACATTTAGAAAAACCTACTAAAGAAACTTATTTACAGTTCTTTCAGGAAGTGACAGACAAAACATTAGAAATGATCATCCATTGGCAACGAGTAGGTTTTGTGCACGGTGTGATGAATACCGATAATATGTCTATTCTTGGATTAACAATAGATTATGGTCCTTATGGATGGTTAGAAGGTTTCGATTTCGGCTGGACACCCAACACAACAGACAATCAACACAAACGTTATCGATACGGAAATCAGCCTAATATTGGGTTATGGAACTTATATCAATTGGCAAATGCTTTGTATCCGTTAATTGAAGAAGCTGAACCTTTAGAAACTATTTTAGAAACCTATAAAACGGGGTTTGAAAAGAAATCGCAAGAAATGATGCGTTCAAAATTAGGGATAACAACAGAACAGAAAACAGATCTCGATCTTATCCAATCACTCGAAGACAATCTACAGGCATCGGAAACGGACATGACTATTTTCTTTCGAAATTTAAGTGCTTTTAATAGTGAACAACCAACACAAGGAATCGAATTAATAAGAAGTGCTTTTTATGTTCCTGATGAAATTAAAAATCAAGTTTTAGATAATTGGAATCAATGGTTTGCAGACTATGCAATCAGGTTGAAAGATGAACCCACTTCTTACGACCAAAGAGTAGAACTGATGAATAGCGTCAATCCAAAATATGTGCTTAGGAATTACATGGCACAATTGGCCATAGACAAAGCAGATACTGGAGATTATTCTTTAATTGAAGAATTATATCAACTCTTAAAAAACCCTTATTCAGAACAACCTAGTTCTGAGCAATGGTTTGCTAAAAGACCAGAATGGGCAAGACACAAAGTAGGGTGCTCAATGCTATCTTGTAGTTCATAAGCATTTGCCTTTGCGAGGAGTAAAGCGACGAAGCAATCTGTTGAATTTTAGTGAGATTACTTCGCTATGCTCGTAAAGGCAGATAGAATGTATTGAATGATCGTATAAAGATTCAAAATGACAAACAACAAAAAGATTATTTTAAATCCACTGATTTACACTCAGTTCTTGTAAAGTTGAAGACTAAAACACATACAGTTGGTTTAGGTGGCGGATGTCACTGGTGTACAGAAGCTGTTTTTCAATCGCTCATTGGTGTTGAAAAAGTAGAACAAGGTTTTATTGCTTCAACAGAAGAGAATAAAACATTTTCTGAAGCTGTTATTGTACATTACAACCCTGCTTCAATTTCTATAGATCAATTAATTGAAATTCATCTAGAGACACACAAAAGTTCAAGCAATCATTCGATGCGTAACAAATACCGTTCAGCTATCTATACATTTTCTACAAAACAACAAGAAGATATAGAGAATCGATTGACTCAGTTTCAAGAAACTTCTGAACAAAAAATCATTACTCAAGTATTGCCTTTTGGAGAGTTTAAAGCATCCGAGGAAATGTTTCAAAACTACTACCGTACCAATCCAGAAAAACCATTTTGCAAAACATATATAGATCCTAAAATTGCTCTTTTGTTAGAAAAATTTAGCGGGTCTGTTAAAAAAGAAAGAATATACTCATAAAATGAGTATTCATAAACTGAAACGTATGAAAACGATCAAACTAAAAATACCTAATAGAAAAGGAATTACACTGAACGCTTTTTTAGAATTACCAGCGAATCAAAAGCCAAATTACTTTGCCATTTTTGCGCATTGTTTTACCTGTAGTTCTAGCCTTACTGCAGTTAAAAATGTTAGCAGATCTTTATCTAAAGATGGATTTGGAGTTTTACGCTTCGATTTTACAGGGTTAGGAAGAAGTGAAGGAGAATTTTCCGACAGTCATTTCTCTGCCAATGTAGAAGACCTAATCGATGTTCATGAATTTTTAAAGGAATCTTACGGAACTCCAAGTTTATTGGTTGGGCATTCCTTAGGTGGCGCAGCTGTTTTAGTTGCTGCTTCTATGTTAGAAGATATTAAAGCCGTAGCAACCATTGGTGCTCCAGCAACAGTAGATCATGTAAAGCATTTGTTTTCTCACAACGACGATGAAATCCCTACAAAAGGAAACATCAAAGTAAACATTGGAGGTAGACCTTTTGAAATCAATAAAGATTTTGTAGAAAACTTTGACAAAACAGACTTGCCTACTATTGTCAAAAACTTGCGCAAACCTTTGTTAATTCTACATGCACCTTTCGATAAAATTGTTGGGATTGAAAATGCGGAAAAACTCTATGTTCAAGCCCATCACCCTAAAAGTTTTGTTACTTTAGACGATGCAGATCATTTATTGTTAAATCCAAAAGACAGCATTTATGTTGGAGATGTTATAGGTACCTGGGTAAAACGATATTTCCCAATTCAAGAGAACATCATGTTAGATGTTGAAGGTGAAAAATTGGTTGGACATTTGAATTTAGTTGAAGACAACTTCACAACATTTCTACAGACCAAAAATCATTCACTGGTTGCAGATGAACCTATCGGAATTGGAGATGATTTTGGTCCTTCACCTTATGATTTACTGAATGCTTCTTTGGCGGCCTGTACAGTAATGACGTTGAAAATGTATGCGCAACGAAAAAAGTGGGATTTACAAGAAGTCTTTGTTTATATCACCAATTCTAAGAAACATAGTGATGATTTAGAGTTCGAGACAGAAAAAACAGGGTATTTAGATCATATCAGTAAAAAATTAAAATTTGTTGGCAACTTAGATGCAACACAAAAACAACGATTAAAAGAAATTGCTTCTCGTTGTCCAGTTCACAGAACGCTAGAGAAAGGAGTCATTTTTGAAACAGCAGTATTAGAAGAATAAAGGCAATTTGTAAGAGAAGTAACACCTTCCTCTTTAGTACAGTTTAAAGCATCAGTTTTTCAATCTACTTACACTCTTAAAGTACAGGAGAATTCTACCTATGTCCAATTCATTGTAATTTATATTCGCTATTTTTATACAAGATTATCGATCAAACATTCAATCAACTTAACATAATGAAAGATTTTACAAAGGGAGTCATTTTATTTTTCGCATTACTTATTCTAAATGCCTGTGCTACCCACGAAGCACAATTTAAAGGCGGAATGACTGTAGTAAAAACTCCTTCAAAAGAAGTTTCACACACCTTTTACTTAATAGGTGATGCTGGAAATTCCGCAATGAATCAAGTATCTCCGGCATTGAGTAAATTAAAAGCTGAGTTAAGCAACGCTGATAAAAACGGAACACTTATTTTTTTAGGAGACAATATCTATCCTAAAGGGTTGGAAAAAGGATCTGCCTTATCTGAACATCGTTTACAAGTACAAATAGATTTAGGAAAAACATACAAAGGAAGAACATTATTTATTCCTGGAAATCATGATTGGTATAGTGGTCTAGATCAACTGAAGAAACAAGAGAAAATGGTTGAAGAAGCATTAGGAAAAGATTCTTTCTTACCAGAAAACGGATGCCCTATTGAAAAAATCAATATTTCTGAAGATATTGTTTTGATTGTTGTAGACACGCAATGGTATCTAACCAACTGGGACAATCACCCTAAAATTAATGATGATTGTGAAATAAAAACAAGAGCTAAATTCTTTGATGAATTTGAAAGTTTACTTAAAAAAGCACAAGGGAAAACTGCTATTGTTGCCTTGCATCATCCAATGTTTACAATGGGTTCTCATGGAGGAAATTATTCTTTTGGTAGTCATATGAGTCCACTTCCTATACTGGGAACTCTAAAAAATATTTTAAGAAAGACCACGGGAGTTTCCAATGCAGATTTACAAAACAAAAAGTACAACAAGCTTAAAAAAAGAATTGTAACTCTCGCACAACAAAACGAAAAAACCATTTTTGTTTCTGGTCATGAACACAGTTTGCAATACCTTGTAGAGGATAATATCCCTCAAATTGTAAGTGGTTCGGGCTCTAAAAAAGGAGCTGTTAAATTGACAAAATCTGGATTCTATGCAGATGGGAAACAAGGATATTCAAAACTAATTCTTTACAAAGATGGCTCTTCGCATGTGCAATTTTTCACTACAGATAGTGAGAATCCTAGCTTTGAAACCTCAGTCATCAATCCAAAAAAACACCAACAATTGATTGCCTACCCAGATCAGTTTCCTGCTTCAAAGAAAGCATCAATCTACACACAGAAAGAAGTAACCAAAGGAGGCACTTACAAGTTCTTTTGGGGGGATCGCTATCGAAAATATTATGGAACAGAAGTGAATGCTCCAACGGTGAATTTAGATACGCTTTTTGGCGGATTAAAGCCCATACGAAAAGGTGGAGGGCACCAATCTAAATCTTTGCGATTAGAAGATTCAAAAGGAAGAGAGTATGTCATGAGAGCCTTGCGTAAAAACGCAGTTCAATACCTACAAGCTGTCGCTTTTAAAGATCAATATATTGAAGGGCAATTTAACGACACCTATACAGAAGGTTTGTTAGAAGATGTCTTTACTGGATCGCATCCGTATGCTCCTTTTGTTATTGGAACCTTATCCGATGCAGTTGGCATTTATCATACCAACCCTGTGCTCTATTACGTTCCAAAACAAAATGCTTTAGGTAAATATAATTCTGGTTTTGGAGATGAATTATACATGATTGAAGAACGTGCAGCTTCAGGGCACGGTGATAAAGAAAGCTTCGGGTTTTCTAATAAATTGATTAGTACAGATGATCTTTTAAAAGAGATTCACAAAGATGAAGACAATACAGTAGATGAAGGAGCTTACATCCGTGCACGTTTATTTGATATGCTAATTGGAGACTGGGATCGACATGAAGATCAGTGGCGTTGGGCAAAATTTAAAGAAGGAAAGAAAGTTATTTACAGACCTGTTCCAAGAGATAGAGATCAAGCTTTTTCTATCATGGCAGATGGGTTCTTACTTAGTTTTGCAACCAAATCAATTACCAGTTTGTCTTTAATGCAATCTTATGATGAAGAATTAAAAAACGTTCCTGGATTTAATCTAGAGCCCTATCCTTTAGATATGGCTTTGATTAATGAAGCGAACAAATCTGATTGGGATGCGGAAGTAAAAACTATTGTTGAAAACCTTACGAATAATGTGATTGAAAAAGCTTTTGCGTTCTTTCCTCCAGAAGTGAATGACATCACCATTCAAGAAATCAAGAGAAAGTTACAAGGAAGAAGAGGTAACTTACAGAAAATTTCTGATGCTTACTTTAAACATATGAACAAGTTTCAGGTGGCAAAAGGTACAGACAAAGACGATTGGTTTGACATTGAAAGAATGTCAAATGGACAAACTAAAGTTACTGGCTATCGTATCAAAAAAGGAGTGAAAGCAGATATCTTTCATCAAAAAACCTACAATAGAAAACACACCAAAGAGATTTGGATTTACGGATTGGATGATGATGATCAATTTGTTGTTAGTGGTCAAGGAAGCAATCTCATTAAAGTGCGAATTATTGGAGGTCAAAACAAGGATACATACGACATTCGAAATGGAAAAAAAGTAATCATCTACGACTATAAGTCTAAGAAAAGTGAGTTCATAACCAACAAAGGAAAAAAGCACTTAACAGACGATTACGAAACCAATGTGTATGATTATAAGAAATTAAAAAATAACGATAGTCAGTTTTTACCTAGCATTGGCAGCAACCCAGATGATGGGCTTAAAATAGGTTTTGCAAGCACCTATGCTTCCTATGGATTTAACAGAAATCCATTTACATACAAACAAACCATTGATGGTGCTTATTATTTAGCAACTCAAGGTTTTGAATTAAACTATAATGGCGAATTTGCCAACGTTATCGGAAAGGCCAACTTAGGAATTAATGCTTCATTTACTAGTCCAAATTATGCCAACAATTTCTTTGGCTTCGGAAATCAATCTGTGAATTTAGATCCAGATAACGATTTGATAGATCGAGATTATAATCGTGTAAAAATGAGTCAGCTTCGCTTTGGGGCTTCTTTGCTTTGGAAAGGGGAATTAGGTTCTTTGTTGAAATTATCGGCTACCTATGAAACTATTGAAGTAGAAAATACTGCAGGAAGGTTTGTAAACATCACAACAGAACTCCCAAGCACAATTTTTAACAACCAGAGTTTCTTAGGCGGTGAACTGAGCTATCATTTTAAGAACACAGACAACGAAGCATTTCCAACACTTGGTATGGAAACAAATATCCAACTGGGGTACAAGTCTAACCTAGACGAATCGAAAGGCTACGGATACTTAAAGCCTTCTTTATCGTTTGATTATAAAATAACGAGTAATGGTCGTTTGGTTTTTGCAACGAAATTTGGAGGTCAGGTAAACTTTGGAGATGATTTTGAATTTTACCAAGGTGCTACTTTAGGCGCAGCCAATGGGTTACGAGGATATCGTTTTCAACGATTCATTGGTAAAAGTTCATTCTATCAGAGTTCAGATATTCGCATCAGTTTAAAAGAAGTAAAAACAGGATTGATTCCATTAACTATTGGTTTGTATGGTGGATTTGATTATGGAAAAGTTTGGGCACCCAACCTTCCTACAGGAGATTGGAACACCTCTATTGGTGGTGGTCTTTTCTTTAATGCTTCAGGAATGCTCTCTGCAAGTATTGCTGCTTTTAATAGCGACGACGGAATACGAATTGCTTTTGGTGTAGGTTTTGGGTTTTAAAATGAACTAACAGAAGGTCTTAAAATGCCCCCTTGGTTAATCATTTAGCCCACACTGTATCATAAACTATGAATGAGAAACAACAAAAAAGATTAAGTAAGTTTTTAAGCTTCATCCTTAGACACAATCCAGATCAAATAGGGCTTGAATTGGATATCAATGGATGGGCAGATGTATCTACTTTATTGACTAAAATAAATACAGAAAATCATACCACAACCTTTGAAGATTTAAAAAAAGTTGTTGAAAACAATGACAAAAAAAGATTTATCTTCAATCTAGATCAAACTAAGATCAAAGCAAATCAAGGACATACAATTTCTATAGACTTAAATTTAAAACCAACCAAGCCTCCAATAAAATTATTTCACGGAACAGCAACGAAGAACTTAAATTCTATTCGTGATAAAGGATTAATAAAAGGAAAGCGGCATCATGTTCATTTGTCTTCAGATTCTGAAACTGCAAGAAAAGTAGGTATGAGGTATGGAAAGCCTATTATCTTAAGCATACTCTCTGAAACAATGGATGCTAATGGCATTAAATTTTATAAAACTGAAAACAATGTTTGGTTGACAGATTTTGTTGCTCCAAAATTCATTGATTTTAAAGATTAATCAAAAAAGCACATACCCGTATAAATACCTATTTTTTAATTCAGTAATTATTACGTGTACTTCAATTTCTCTTTTGATATATTTTTATTACACAAGGAATCAGTTCTTTGTAAATAAATCATATAGTTAGTTAGCCTTGTTTGAGCTAAAACAACTCAAGCTACATAAAACACTTATTATCAATACATAATGATTGTTTTAAAGTTAAATTAATTACCTTGATCATTATTAATAGAGATAATATCTCATAATCTTAAAAACATGAATCCAGCAAAAGCAAGTTTAGAAGAAAATAAAGCAGCAATTTTAGCTGCACTTCCAAAAGAATTTCAAGCAGACTTTGAAAAACAATTAGCAGACATGTCTAATATAGCTCCTGCTGCACAGTTAAATGGTGCAGATGCAATTCCGGCAATTAAAGCTGAATTAAAAGAGAACCCAGCTGTTGATGAAAGCGCTGCTGCTGCAGAGATAAAAGACATCAAAGCTCCTGAAGTATCTACACCTGAAACTTCTGCTGAAAAATAAGGCAAGTATTGCTGAAAACTTTTATACAACCCATTAGTAATTTAAAGGAGTTGTAATATTATAACGTTTTGAAAATATTCTTAACGGGTTAAAACCACTGTCAAAAAATTGACGGTGGTTTTTTTTGCATACCCCACTTTCGGCTTTAAAATAAAGTAGGATAGTGCCTTCCATTGTCATTCGAATCTTTAAATGTCACTTACAACATAACTCTAGTAATTTTCTCAAAGCTCTTCTAATTTTGATTCAGAATTTGAAACTTAAACATTATGAAAAAATTACTTTTATTTATTACAGTACTAGCGTTGTTCTCGACAGAATCAAGTCATGCTCAATCCAAATACGCTTCTCAAGAAACCAAAGAGGTCATTGAAAAAATGATCCAGGCTCATGGAGGGTATGAGAAATGGAAAAATCTAGAGACGTTAACCTTTACAACTGCCATGCACAGTAAATCGCTTGGATTCTTACGCTTTTGGATCAAAACACTAACCGTAGATATGAAAACTAGGAGATCATACCAAGACTGGCCATTAGTTGGTTCAAAAATGACTTTTGATGGAAAAAAAGCATGGTCTGTAGATTGGCGAGTTGGCAACCCTCCCAATCATCAACACTCAGTTTTCTTTTACTACGCTAATTTGCCATGGTTAACACAAGATAAATTTGTAAAGCTTGGGAACGTAGAAAAAATAAAACACCCTGGATTTAAAACGGAAGTTTACAAAGTAAAGATGTCCTTTACTCAATCACCAACATTAGGAAAATCTAAACTTGACACTTATACGCTATATATTAATGCCAACACTTACATTTTGGATGGGTATGAATATACTGTAGGTTATGGACCTCTTTTGGACCAATTAAACATTCCTAAAGGTCAGAAAGTCTTTGGTCCAGTATTACGAATTAACAACTATACTGGAGATATTAATGGCTTAAAGTTTCCGATGTTGTTTACTACGAATAGTCTTGATCTAAAACAACAATATGGAGATCACGCTCTCTATGATTTCAAACTCAATGAAAAGTTTGATGAACAGCGAATGATCATGCCAAAAAATGGAGTGGTAGACACTTCAAAAGATGTCAGAAAATAGTTGATTTTTGAGAATTGTTTGTATGTAAAGTCGTTGGTGTAATATCAACGGCTTTTTTTGTTATTATTTCAATTTCAGCAAATACAAATTTCGCCCACCCATTCTATTTTCTTCATCAGCTACATAGATTGTAGAAGAGTTTTTAAACGTTATGGATTCTTTTTGAGATTCGTGTCCAAACGGATACTCTTTCGCTTCTCCAGAAAAGAAATTATCACCTGTGAAGTTGGTAAACACCCAAGCAGATTTGTGATTAAGTAACACCACCTTTTTACCATCTTTTGTAATATCTGCAGCTGTAATCCAGCAATATTCATCTGGGCACGTAGTAAAATCAGAAATGAGTTCAGCTTCAAAAACACCATAAGCTTTCTTTGGTCTATAGTCTTGAATATTCGTAACACGATATAAAAAAGTCCTCCCTATTTCGTTTTTTACACGACTCTTGGTAAAGATGTAAAAGCTTCCATTCCATTCAAAGAATCCCTCTACATCGTAGTACATTTTCTTTTTCTTGGGAGGAAATTTCTTTTGCTCTGGAAATGAAAAATAGATTTTTTCCACTTGGATTTTCTTTTTACTATCTAGGTCTTCTTTTTTGATTTTTAGAATGTGTAAATTCTTTCGTTTATTAGCATTGTTTCCAAAATCACCTACATACAAATTTCCCTCTTCATCCATAGTGATGTCCTCCCAGTCGTTATTATGAGCATCTATTTTTAGCTCGCGTAATATTTTTCCTTTTTCAGTGACTAAAAAAACGGAAGGTTTGTTACCACTATCATTCAACATCCAAAAAGCATCTCTACTTTGATCGTATTGAATTCCAGAAACCTCTTCTAACGTTTTAGGCAAATCGGCTTTTAATTGTAATTGTCCATAGTTGGTACAGCTAACTAAAAGAAATAAAGAAAAAAGGTAAAGGGCTAAAGGACTTATCTGTTTTTTCATCTTCTTGGAGGTTTCATGTAGAATTTTAAAACTTTATCAAACAATTCTAAGTCAAATTTAATATCTGTACTTTCATATTCATGTGAATTCCTTGAAACTCTTATTTTTTTGAGAGTTGCTCCATTTTCATGCCTTAGAAAGTTTACTTGATATATACATGTATCAGTCCAACTTCTAGCAAAATACAGCAGTTCTTCAAAAATAAAAATGTTCCATTTTTCTTCCATAAATCTAGCAAAAAAACCGTTTTCAAAAAGTAGAAATTCTTCTTTTGTTAATTCTACATCAATCTCAGCTTCTTCAAATTTTTCCGGAAAGGAATTAGCAATTTTTTGTTTTCTTTCACCTTTCATCTTTCATCTTTTGCCCTTTACCTTTTGCCTTATAAAGACGTTCCTCCGTCCAATGTGATGGTTTGACCTGTCATAAACTTTGTTTGGTCGGATGCCAACCAGACTACTGCATCAGCAATCTCTGAAGCTTCTCCATATCGTTTCATAGGAATCACAGCTTTTAACATAGCATCCATTTCTGGTCTTGCTGACAATAATTGATCTAATAATGCCGACTCTGTATATCCTGGACAAACGGCATTGATACGAATCCCAGTTTTTGCATATTCCAATGCTGCCGACTTGGTCATTCCAACCACTGCAAACTTACTTGCAGAATAAGAAAGGTTATTTAACGATGCTTTTAATCCGGCTAAAGAAGCAATATTGACAATATTTCCAAACCCTTGTTTAACCATCTGTTGCAATGCTAACTTCATACAATAGAAAACTCCAGTTTGATTTACAGCGATTACACTATCCCAGTCTTCTAATGTATATTCAGCAGTCTTTAGCAATTTTCTCGGTCCAATTCCGGCATTGTTCACCATCACATCTAACTGTCCATAAGCAGCAACAGTATGCTGAATTAAATTTTCTACTTCTTCGTATTTTACTACGTTAGCTTTTACCGCCAGTGCTTCTCCAAAACTATGGACAATCTCATCAGCTACAATTTTAGCCTTCTCTAAATCTATATCTGAAACTATCACTTTAGCACCATGATGTGCAAAATGCAATGCTGTTGCTCTTCCAATTCCAGAGCCAGCGCCTGTAACAATAACTATTTTATCTTTTACCTTCATTACTTACAAAATATTAAACGTGAATCTAACAATGCTGAAGCTCTTAACTCTTGCGGATAATCCTTCGCTTGCGTTAGTTTAAAAAACTCATATTTGGTTGCATACTTTACAATTAAAACTTCATCCCAAATAGATTCTTCTGGCGGACCTAAAATGATACCAACTGGTTTTCCTTTGAAAACAATATCGGCATCAATATGTTCAAAAAAAGGCTCAGCCGCTTTTAAATAATCAGTGTAGGTCTCTTCTCCTGTTTTTCCAGTTGCTTCAACTTTGTCTTTGTAGTTCAAATAGTTCAACATAAAAACGGGTCGGTCTTCTGGAAACGCTTTTAGTTTTTCTATTGCTTCTTGGTTTACTTCCATTGTAAATATATTTACTTGTCACCTCGAACGTAGTCGAGAGGTCTTTTTATTTTTTCTTCTTGTCATTCTCACGAAAGTGAGAATCCATTTTACTTATTTACTGGATTCCCGATCAAGCCTGCCTCTGTCGGCAGACAGGTCGAGAATGACAGGTTTACCTATCAACTAATCTATTGACTTCGTTTTGATGGCTTTCAATGCCAAATTACAGCACAGTTCAGCTGCCTTATTCAAGTTTGCAAAGCGTGGATCTGTTGTTAATCCTTTGCTATATCGATAATAAATTTGTTGTGCTATCACTGCAATCTTAAACAATCCAAACGCATAATAAAACACAATATTATTCACATCTCTTCCTGATTTTTGTGCATACATCTCAACGATCTCACTTCGAATTGGATTGCCTTCAAATACTGTAGGTGATGGAATTCCTTGTTTTACAAAATCATGGTCAGTAGCTACTGTCCAGTATCCTAAAGACGTTCCTAAATCCATCAACGGATCTCCCAGAGTAGCCATTTCCCAATCCAATACTGAAGAAACTTCTCTCCAAGAATCATCTTTAAAAACGACATTATCATACTTGTAATCGTTATGAATCAAACAATGCTGATAGGCTTTAGGTTGATTTTCCTGCATCCATTTCATCACCATTCCTGCAGCAGGAACGTCATCCGTTGCTGCTTTTAAGTATTGTTTCCCCCAGTTGGTCACTTGACGTTCTACATATCCTTCAGGTCTTCCTAAATCTTCTAGTCCAATCGCTTTATAATCTAGTTGATGCAATTCTGTAAACGTATCCAACCAAGAGTTTGCAACTACATTGTATTGTTCTGGTTGAATGTTTCTTTTGTGTGCTTCTTTGTAGTTTAAAATGATTCCCTCTACCTTTTCCATGATATAGAATTCGCTTCCCAAGACAGAAGCATCATCTGTATAGGCAAACATCTTTGGCACTTTCGAAAATACCTTTTGAACTCCCGATTGCACTTTGTATTCACGACTCATATCGTGCCCGCGTTTAATAGCTCCAATCGGTGGTTTTCGCAACACATATTCTTTATCTTCTATCGATAATAAATATGTCAGGTTGGAATATCCGTGTGTAAACTGCTTTACGAGTAGTTCGCTCTCAAGAGCGTTTATCAATTCATTTTTCTGTAAAAACTCTTTGAGTTTTACTTCAGGTAGCTCCTCTCCTTTTCGAACTTGTTGATTCGACATACTTATATTTTTCCGTATTTATTAATACAACTTTTTCCTAATTGATACATGTGCACCTCATCGGGTCCATCTGCCAAACGAAGCATTCTTGCTATCGCATAATAATGTGCCAACTGTGTATCGGGTCCTACTCCTTTTCCTCCTAAAATTTGCATGGCTCTATCAATGACTTGCATTGCCATATTAGGTGCCACTATTTTAATCATGGCAATGATATCTTTGGCTTCTTTATTTCCTAACCTGTCCATTTTATCAGCAGCAGAAAGTGTTAATAATCGTGCTTGTTCGACTTCACATTGCGACTTTGCAATCTCATGACGCATGCTACTAAAATCTTTAAACTTCTTTCCGAAAGCTTCTCGTTCTAAGGTACGCTGCGACATCAATTCTAAAGCATATTGTGCCATTCCTACTAAACGCATGCAATGATGAATTCTTCCAGGACCTAAACGACCTTGGGCTATTTCAAAACCTCTTCCTTCGCCTAAAATTAAATTCTCTTTGGGAACTCGAACATTGTTTAAGACAATCTCTGCATGTCCTTCTGGCGAATCGTAAAACCCTAGTACAGATAAAGGGCGTACTATTTCCAATCCTTCTGTATCCATAGGGACCAAGATCATACTTTGTTGTTGATGGCGATGTGCGGATGGATCTGTTTTCCCCATCACAATGGCCACCTTACAATGTGGATCCATGGCTCCACTTGACCACCATTTTCTTCCATTGATTACATATTCGTCTCCATCCAAGACAATGGACGTTTCTATATTAGTTGCATCAGAAGAAGCGACTTCGGGTTCTGTCATTAAAAATGCAGAACGAATTTCTCCATTCATTAATGGAGTTAACCACTGTTCCTTTTGTACTTCGTTTCCATATTTTGCTAAGACTTCCATATTCCCTGTATCGGGAGCAGAACAATTGAAGATCTCTGAAATCCAGATACGTCTTCCCATAATTTCTGCTAAGGGAGCATATTCTAAGTTGGTCAAACCAGGGCTTAAATCACCATAATCTTTGGGTAAGAAAAGATTCCACAGTCCCGCTTCTTTCGCTTTTTGTTTCAATCCTTCTGTCTTTGGCCAACGTTTCCAAAGGTTCTCTACGTTTTGTTGAAATGCATGAAATTCAGCTTCTACTGGAACAATATGTTCTTGGATAAAAGCATTCAGTTTTGCTTGGATTTCTTTTGATTTTTCTGAGTATTCGAAGTTCATTTTTTTCTGAGTTGGAAGTCTAAAGGAAAAAGGTTAAAGGCTCATTAACCATTGTTAATTGATCATTATTCATTGACAATTCATAATTCAACATTCGTAATTCGTAATTCATAATTAACCAGCTATCATATATCCACCATCTGCAGTATATACTCCGCCAGTCATATAGGTTCCAGCATCGGAAGCTAATAAGCAAGCAAGTCCTGTCATTTCTTCGGGTTGCCCCATGCGTCCGCTTGGAATGGCTTTTTCTACTTTGTTCAAAAGTTTTTCATTCGTCCAAAGAGCTGCACTAAATTTTGTTTTAATCAGCCCTGGACAAATGGCATTGGCTCTTATTCCGTGCTGCCCCCATTCTTTGGCTTGATTCTTCGTCATCATTAACAAAGCAGCTTTGCTTGTGCTGTATAATCCCAATCCCAACCCTGGTGTTAAAGCTTCAACAGAGGCAATATTGATAATGCTTCCATTTTTATGTTCTTTGAGATGTGGTAATACCAAATTCGACAATGCCCACGGTGCTTTTACATTCACATCCATGATCTTATCAAAAATGGCTGGATCTACATCTTCAATCGGTCCAAAAACTGGATTGATGGCTGCATTGTTTACCAAAATATCGATCCGCCCAAAAGCATCTATTGTTTTATCTACTAAATTCTTACGTTGTTCTTCCTTTCCGATATGGCAAGCAATTCCAACAGCTTTTAAGCCTTCCTTTGTAAATTCATTTGCAACTTCGTCGCAGGCTTCTTGACTCCGACTACTAATCACCACCTGTGCTCCTTGCTCAGCCAACCCTTTAGCGATCGCTTTTCCGATTCCTTTACTAGAACCTGTAATGATGGCAACTTTTCCTTCTAAATTAAACTGATCCATATATTTTATAGATTTTTAATACTCTAATTTATAAATTTACTTCTATATCTGTTCATATTTGTCTTCGCGAATGAGGTACGACTGAAGCGATCTTATTAATTTTTATTCTCTATTCTCATTTGAGAGTTTGCTTCGCTCTGCTCGCAAAGACAAGTACTTTCAAATTTTTGGCTTTTGTCTTATTTAAATAATCGGCTCTGTATCTTTTTTAATCGTGATTGTTTCTGAATTCATTAATATTTCTGATAACCCAGATGTTTTTGGTAATTCGTAGGTATAGAAATACTTCATGGTGTGAATCTTACTTTCATAAAATTCTTTGGAATACCTACTATCTGAATTCATTGATTTTTTAGCGTGTACTCCAATATCTAACCAAGTCCAACTCATTAAAATCAAGCTTAAAAACTCCATAAAAATGGAAGCATCTGCTAAATATTGTTCATAATCGCCTTTCATTGCATGTGGCATTAGGTGTCCTAATACTTTTTGCGTGAGTTGTAATTTTCCTCCTAAGGTTTTTGCATAGGACTCTAAGCCTTCAATTCCTGAAGCTTCTTGAATGGTTTTCATGATTTCTCCAGAAAGCAACTCCAATCCTTTTCCATTGTTCATCGGAACTTTTCGTCCTAATAAATCTTGTGATTGGATTCCTGTTGTTCCTTCATACAGCGAAAAGATTCGAATGTCTCTATAGTATTGTTGCAAAACAAAATCGGTACAGAACCCATATCCACCTAACACTTGTAGACCATTATTAACGGCTACTGCTCCAGCTTCTGAAGGATATGTCTTTACAATTGGGATAATCATTTCTAACAGCGTATGGTATTTTTCCTTCTCTTCTGGAGAAGTTGCTGTCTCAATTAGATCATAATATCTTGCCGCCAAAAACACCAAGCTCATTGATCCTTCTACAATGGATTTTTGTAGTAGTAACATTCTACGAACATCGGGATGATTGATAATTAATGTTTGTGCTTCTTCTGGATTTTTCTTCCCATCATTCGATAATTTCCTTCCTTGTGGACGTTCGTTCGCATATTGTAATGATGCATAATATGCTGCACTTGCAATAGCCGAAGCTCCACGCCCTACAGCAATTCTTGCTCCATTCATCATCAAAAACATATAGTGTAGTCCTTTGTTGGGTTCTCCAACCAGCCAACCTCTACAATCATCGCCATCACCAAATCCTAAATGTGTGGTACAATAGCCTCTCTGACCTAACTTTTGGAAATCTGCTACTGTAGTTACATCGTTTGGCTCTAATGATCCATTATCCGTTGGACGGTTCTTAGGCACTACAAATAAAGAAATCCCTTTGGTTCCTTTTGGTGCATCTTTAATTCTAGCCAAGACCAAATGCACTACATTTTCTGTAAAATTGTTATCACCTCCAGAAATAAAGATTTTCTGTCCACTTATTTTATAAAAACCATCTTCTGTTGGAGTAGCTTTTGTTACAATATCGGACAAAGAACTTCCCGCCTGGGGTTCTGTTAAACACATGGTTCCTCCCCATTGTCCAGACAACATATTTGGAACATAGGTTTCATTGAGCTCCTTATTCCCAAAATGAACAATAAGTTCTGCTGAACCCGATGTTAATGCTGCGTAACCTGGCAGATGATTGTTTGCAGCATCTAGCATGTAATAAGCTGCAGTTTGAGTCATTAGTGGGATCTGCATTCCTCCTGCTTCATAATCGAAAGTGGCTGAAATAATTCCGAGCTCTCCCCCTCTATACATCATTGTTTTCACTTGATCGTGTACAAATACTTTCCCTTCTTTATGATATGCTGGACTCTCATCCATTTCTTTGAAATAAGGGAATAGCTCTCTATCAGCAAATTCTTTTACTGAATCTAAAAACATGTCAAGCGACTCTTTATCGTGATCTTGAAAACGTTCTCTGGAAAGTAATTCCTCTAGACCGTGCACATCATAAAGCATGTATTTTAATGTATCTACATCAACATACTTATCAGCCATAAATTAATTCGTTTTTCTAGCATTCAATGGCTAGACTAAAGATCGTTACACCTTTAGAATCAAAAGTATTAACTTTTAAATAGATTGATGATTTTAGAATCTATTGTCTTGGTTCTTTTAGTGAAACGGTCTAGTGTCAGAATTTTTGAACACTGGGTTATTTATAATTGATTTTTAATCTTAATCAATTCTGCTTTTACTGCTTCTAATCTACTAATTATTTCGTGATTATTGACAATGCCTTCGGGGTTTTTCTTGAGCTTCTGTTTAGCTCCTTCTAAAGTAAAACCTCTTTCTTTCACCAAATTGTAAATCAATTTGAAGTTAGAAATATCGTCGGATGTAAATAGACGATTCCCTTTTGCATTTTTTTTGGGTTTGATAATATCAAATTCCTTTTCCCAGAAACGAATTAATGAAGTATTTACAGAGAACGCTTTCGCTACTTCTCCTATTTTGTAGTATCTTTTTTCAGGTAAATCTATATGCATAGCAACAATTAGTCGTAGGATTGTCCGTCTTTCTCAGCAGCAATTTGCATGGCTAAAAATTCTTCTGGTGTTAAATCTCCATAATAGAAATTGATTGGATTTAATGCACGTCCGTTTTTATGCACTTCATAATGAAGGTGAGAACCTACCGATCTCCCTGTATTCCCTACATATCCAATAATATCACCTCTTTTTACTTTTCTTCCTTTTCTCGTAGCTATTTTACTCATGTGTGCATAAACTGTTCTATATCCATATCCATGATCTATGTAAACAACCTTTCCAAAGGTAGCACTTCGTTGTGCTAGAGAAACTCTTCCATTTCCAGAAGCATAGATTGGTGTTCCTGTAGGTGCTTTAAAGTCCATTCCTTTATGAAACTTACGGATCTTTAAAATAGGATGCATTCTCCATTTATATCCAGAAGCTACATAGGAAAGATCTTCTTTTTTAATCGGCATAATGGCTGGAATAGAAGCCAGCATGGTTTCTTTTTCTTTGGCTAAAGCAACTATTTCGTCTAGAGATTTCGATTGAACTTTCATCTGTGTAGAAAGGACATCTATCTTCTTTGTTACTTCAGTAACTATTTCTGTATTGTCATACCCTTCTAGATATTGGTATCTATTTACCCCGCCAAAACCTGCTTTACGTTGTTCTTCAGGAATAGGATTTGCTTCAAAGTAAGCTCGGTAGATATTGTTATCTCGATCCTGCATTTGAGTCAACACCTGAGACATTTCATCTACCCTTTTGTTTGTTAGCTCTAAATTAAACTTGGCATATTCTAACTCTCTTTCTTTTGCTAATTCATTGGGTGTCTTTAAAAACTGACTTAACACAATAAAACCAAGAAACATCACCAAAGCAATACTCATCGTAATAAGCACTATCCATTTAGATAGACTCCCTCTACTTGCTTCTATCTTGCGATAGCTCAAGGTATCCGAATCGTAATAATATTTTACTTTTGCCATACGACTAAATATGCTACTTTTGTGAGCTGTAGAGTGATTGATTAATACAAGAACTCTAGATTAATAACAGGCAAATTTACAAAATGTTTCAATACCAGTTTTTTTGACGCATTTTTTAAAGATATGTTAACACAAATACGACACTAGAAATCCAACTTTTGATTCATGAAATCTCAGGAAATTCGTTCTCAGTTTTTAGATTTTTTTAAAGAAAAATCGCACCAGATTGTTCCTTCATCTCCGATGGTCTTAAAAGACGATCCAACATTGATGTTTACCAATTCTGGGATGGCCCCATTTAAAGAGTTTTTTCTTGGGAATGGTGTTCCAAAAAGCAATCGAATTTCCGATTCTCAAAAATGTTTGCGTGTTTCTGGAAAGCACAACGATTTGGAAGAAGTAGGTTATGACACCTATCATCATACTATGTTTGAAATGTTAGGCAACTGGAGTTTCGGCGATTACTTTAAAAAAGAGGCAATTGCTTGGGCATGGGAGTTACTAACTGAAGTGTATGGAATCTCTAAAGACATTTTATACGTCACAGTTTTTGAAGGAAGTGACGACAGAGATAAGCTAGCTATGGATCAAGAAGCTTATGACTTCTGGAAAGAAATCATTCCAGAGGATCGTATCTTAATGGGAGATAAGAAAGATAATTTCTGGGAAATGGGAGAACAAGGTCCGTGTGGTCCGTGTTCTGAAATTCATGTTGATATTCGTACTGAAGAAGAGAAAGCGAAAGTAGATGGAAAAAGCTTGGTAAATATGGATCACCCTCAGGTGGTAGAAATATGGAACCTAGTTTTTATGCAATACAATAGAAAAGCAAACGGAAGTTTAGAAGACCTTCCTGCAAAACATATTGATACTGGAATGGGATTTGAGCGTTTGTGTATGGTTTTACAAGATGTAAAATCGAATTATGACACAGATGTTTTTACACCGTTAATTAGAGAGATTGAAACCATTTCTAATGTAAAATACGGAGAAAACGAAAAAACAGATATCGCCATTCGTGTAATTGTTGATCATGTAAGAGCTGTTGCATTTTCAATTGCTGATGGACAACTACCAAGCAATACAGGTGCTGGTTATGTAATTCGTAGAATCTTGCGTAGAGCTGTTCGTTACGGATTTACATTTCTACATAAGAAAGACCCTTTCATCTATAGATTGGTTGATATTCTTTCTAAAAAAATGGGGAAAGCATTCCCTGAGTTGAAAGCTCAAAAACAATTGATAGAGAATGTAATTAAGGAGGAAGAAGCTTCTTTTTTAAGAACATTAGACCAAGGGTTGGTTTTATTAGATCGAATTATAGAAACATCAAATTCTAAAGTGATTTCTGGAAAGAAAGCTTTTGAATTGTATGATACTTTTGGGTTCCCAATTGATTTAACATCTTTGATTTTACGTGAAAAAGGACTGAGTTTAGACGAGGGTGATTTTCATACTGAAATGAAGAAACAGAAAGATCGCTCTCGTTCTGCAAGTGAATCTTCAACAGATGATTGGACTGTTTTATTAGAAGATGCTGAGGAAGAGTTTGTAGGATATGATACCTTAGAAACTCCCGTAAAAATTACACGTTACAGAAAAGTAACGTCAAAGAAAGATGGAGATCAATATCAATTGGTTTTTAATTTAACTCCTTTCTACCCTGAAGGTGGTGGACAAGTTGGTGACAAAGGATATTTAGAAGACGCACATGGTGATGTTGTTTATATTCTTGACACCAAAAAAGAGAATAATTTAATTATTCACTTTACTGAGAATCTACCAAATCATTTGGAAGAATCTTTCAAGGCTGTTGTTGACAAAAAACAACGTGAAAGAACTGCTGCAAACCATACAGCTACACACCTTTTACATCAAGCTTTACGTGAGATACTAGGAACGCATGTAGAACAAAAAGGAAGTGCTGTACATTCTAAATATTTACGTTTTGATTTTTCTCATTTTTCAAAATTGACTGTTGAACAGTTACGTGATGTAGAGAACTTTGTGAATGCTCGTATTGAAGGAAAACTACCTTTAGAAGAAAAAAGAAATACGCCAAAAGAGCTAGCCATTGCTGATGGAGCAATGAGTTTGTTTGGAGAGAAATACGGAGATACAGTTCGTTCTATTCGTTTTGGACAATCGATTGAATTGTGTGGAGGAACTCACGTTCAAAATACTGCCGATATCTGGCATTTTAAGATTAAATCGGAAGGAGCTGTTGCCGCTGGAATTCGTAGAATCGAAGCAATTACTATGGATGCTACCAAAGATTATTATTTCGAGAATAATCGTGTGTTCCATGAAATGAAAGATTTGTTGAACAATGCGAAAGAACCTGTAAAGGCATTAAAAGCCGTACAGGATGAAAATGCTAGCTTAAGGAAACAACTAGAGCAATTATTAAAAGACAAGGCGAAGAACTTAAAAGGTGATTTAAAAGGTCAACTACAAGAGGTTAATGGAGTTCAGTTTTTAGCCACTCAAGTAGATTTAGATGCAGGAGGAATTAAAACCTTAGCATTTGAATTGGGAAGTGAGTTCAAAAACTTGTTCTTATTATTTGGTGCAAATGTAAATGGAAAAGCAATCTTAACTTGTTACATTTCTAAAGAAATTGTTTCTGATAGCTTAAACGCTGGAACCATTGTTCGTGAGCTTGGAAAGTACATCCAAGGTGGCGGAGGTGGGCAACCATTCTTTGCAACTGCTGGAGGTAAAAATCCTGACGGACTTACTGAAGCTTTAGAGAAAGGGAAAGAATATCTGAATTAAAAACTTGAATTCGAATTGGCTGATATATAATAACGGTAAAACTATTGGAGAAACAGGAAGTGAAAATGGTGAAATAATTCTTGATGAAGAGCACTCTCTTGGAGCAAGAGTTAGCCTTGAAAAAGATGGGGACATTGCACCTTTCTCTATTACACTTGGAATTTATGGATTATTACTTCACACTGATTTCTACAGTGACATAGATAGTGCCAAATTGTTTTTTAATACATTTAAACAAAAAATAGAAGTGGTTTTAAAACATTATTCTATTCCAGAAAACAAAAGAAACAGTGACTGGCAGAATCAACTCAATCAACTGGTTGATGACTTAGTTTACAAAACAAATTAAAAATTTGAATCTTCAAACTAACATACCGCTCACTAAAGAAACCAGAAATCCAATAGATTATAGTTCAAAAGTATTCTTATTAGGTTCGTGTTTTTCGGAAAATATTGGAGAGAAGTTTAATTATTTTAAATTTCAATCAAACCAGAATCCATTTGGAATTCTCTTTCATCCAAAAGCGATTGAAACGTTTATTTCCAATGCCATCAACAAAAAAGAGCACACTGAAGAAGACATCTTTTTATTGAATGAACGTTGGCACTGTTTTGATGCGCATTCTCAATTGAGTTCACCATCAAAAGAAGAACTCTTAGAGAATCTTAATTTCGCTATTGAGAAAACGAACAAACAACTAACCGAGTCAACACACATTATCATTACCTTAGGAACTTCTTGGGTATATCGATTGATTGAATCGGATACTATAGTTGCCAATTGCCATAAGGTTCCGCAGAAGAAATTCTTAAAAGAGATCTTATCTACTGATGAAATCACTGAAAGTTTAGAGGCTGTCATCACTTTGATTCGTGATCTAAATCCAGATGTGAATTTTATTTTCACAGTTTCACCGGTTCGTCATTTAAAGGATGGTTTTGTAGAAAATCAACAAAGCAAAGCTCACTTAATTGCTGCCATTCATCAAGTAATAGAGCCTAGAAAAAAGACGCATTACTTTCCTAGCTATGAAATTATGATGGATGAGTTACGCGATTATCGATTCTATGGAGAGGATATGATTCACCCAAACCAAACAGCCATCAATTATATTTGGGAGAAATTCAATGCCGCATGGATTTCTGAAGATGCTCTATCTACGGAGCAAGAAGTAGATCGTATTCAAAAAGGATTAAATCATAGACCGTTCAACGCTGAGTCTGAAGAACATCAAAAATTCTTACATTCTATTCAGCAAAAAATAACGCTACTCAAAAACCAGCACCCTCACATCTCTTTTTAAAATACGTCAAATGGCGTATTGATTTCTTTTCTTGATTTCCAGACTTTTGAACTATCATTTAAATGCTAAACATCATGAAAACTAAAATAGTAGCAATTCTTGTTCTATTTACAATTGTATCTACTTCTTGTAATGGTTATGGGAAAAAACTAGAATACCAAAAAACAGAAGTTTATTATACCAGTAAAGTCGATAAAAAAGAGGCTCAAAGACTTGGCGAATTCTTAGTAAGAGCTGAGTTTGCTGACGGAAAGGAAAAATCTGTTCAACTCACAAAAGACGATTTTAATGGTAACTATATTTTTAGAATGGTTACCACAAAAGAAGCTTCAGAAAGCAAGTACTATGAAACGATTTTCAAATTATTCAGCAAACAAATCTCTGATTCTGTTTTTAACAAGACTCCTGTAGATTTTCATATTTGCGACAATACTTTTAATATGTTAAAAGTGATTCCTTTTGAGGATAAAAAGAACGCTATAGAATAACAAAATTACTTTTACAATCCCTCCAATTTTGTACTAGTATGTTTAAAAATACGCCATATGGCGTATTTTTTTTTGAGAGAAGTATGCGCAGATTTGTAATATCAAAAAACTTAAAATTATGAAAATGCTTAAAACAATGATGTCAATTCTTTTCTTAGCAATTGTAATAACATCATGTACAACGAATAATAACATTGACGAAGCAGCAGAGGCTTGTGCAAATACCTGTGACTATACATTAGCGTCAGGTGAAACTGCAGGAACAGTTCCTAGTTCATTAGATGGAACATATCAGTTAACTTTTGCTAAAAATCCTCAATCTAGTAATACATATTATGCAGATGGTATTACAGGAACATTTACGATCTCTAACAATACACTTACAGTTACTGTTGATGGTAAAGAGTGTATTACGCTTACAAACCCAGTACAAACTAGTCCAAGTGAAAGCACTTTCAAAAACACTTGCGGAACCAATCTAACCTATGCGGTGTCCACTACTAGTTCTGGAGATTTGAATGAAATTAATATCGGGAATTTGAACAATCAATTCTTAGGGCAGTTTACAGAATAATAATACATATATCTCCAAAAACCTTGTGAAATTGAAAAAGCGAGGCTCTTGGTTTCAATGAAATTGAGGGCCTTTATGTTAAACCAAAATAAATCTCAATGAATTCTCCCCAAATAGAATACCCAATTTTACTCATGAGTTTGCTAGTAGTTTCTTCTAGTATTCTCTTATTTCTTTTTTATCGTTCTTTACTATCTCTAAAAAAGGAAGAGACTAAAAGAATCGTTCATTTTACAAGAAAGATTGAACATGAAAAAAAGCGTTCTAATCTATTGAAAAATCAAACAACTGAACTAGGTTTTATAGAGCAATCAATTGACAGAGATCTATTTAAAATTCAAGTTGAACTTATAAACATTGATTTTACTATCAAAGAAATTTGTAAGTTTATCTAATTCTAAATAGTATCAAAGATCAAAAACCAGAAACGCTAACCATGAGAAAGTTCTTTTTATTCCTACTTGTTTGTTATAGTATCAATACCTCTTCTCAAATACAGAAAGATATTGATAGTCTTTATACTGTCTATAATGCAACAAGTAATCAATTAAAAAAACATACAACTCTTTATGAAATCGGCAGAAAATATGCCGAAGTAAATTTAGATTCTGCAACTTCTATTTTAAGAAGAACTATCCTTGAAGCAAAAGGATTTAAAAGCGATTCATTGATTCTTAAATCGCAATTAGCTATGGCTTTGTCTTTCTCTAGAATGAGTAAATACGATTCTGCTCAATACTATTATGAAGTATCTGAAAAAATCTTTCAAAATTTTAGGCACTCAGAATTAGAAAAGACATTATACATCAACAAGGGAATTCTCTTTTTTTATCAAAGACAATATAACAAAGCTAGTGATGAATTTAAAAGAGCATTGGATGTTGCTTTAAAAGAGAATCATTATGAGGATATGGGAAGGTGTTATAATAACATTGCTTTATGTAAAGCATATGCCGGAGAATATGAAGAAGCTCTTAAAATGCATATAGAGTCTGCGAAACTAGCTGAAAAATTAGGTCAGAGATTAAGTCTCGCTCAATCTTACAATAATATTGGGCTTGTTTATAGTGACTTAGAAAATCATAAAAAGGCAGAAGAATACTTATTAAAAGCCCTTGAAATTAAAAAAGAAGAAGGAAGTAATATTGATATTATTGGCGGTTATATCAATCTAGGAAATACTACACGTAAAATCGGTATAGAAACTAAAGAAAAAGAGACGCTAATCAGAGCAAAAGAATACTACTATAAAGGATTAAAGTTAAGCAAAGAGGCTAATTATGTTAGAGGTAGAAATAACATTTATGTAAGCCTTGCTTTAATTGAAACCACATTAGAAAATTACACCAAAGGAATTGAGTTAGGTAAAGAAGCAATTATTTATAGTCAATCCAACAAAGACAGCGCTAATGAGATGGTGGCTCGTATTAACTTAGGTGATGCGTATCGATTAAACAAACAATACACGAAAGCTGAAGATCAGTTACTAAAAGCGTTAGAAATGACAAAGGAAAGCAATAATATGTTTTACCAGAAAGAAACGCTTTTAATTATTAGTAAATTATACGGTGAAAAAGGAAGTTTTAAAAAGGCATATTCGTATCATAAAGACTACTATGAACTAAGCGATTCTATTGCTTCAGTAGAGGTGAAAAATAGTGTAAACGAGTTAGAAACCAAATATGAAACTGAAAAAAAAGAGAAGGAAATTGCGATTCAGAAACAAGGATTACTAGATCAAGAATTGCAAATTAAAAGTAGAGATTTTTACATTATTCTCGTTTGTTCTATTTTATTAATCTTATTAATTATTTCAATAGGCTTCTACAAAAGACATCAGTTTAAAAGGCAACAACTGCAAAAAGAATTAGATTTAAAAGATGCCTTATCTAAAATTAAAACTCAGAACAAATTACAAGAACAGCGTTTAGAAATTTCTCGAGACCTGCATGATAATATTGGTTCTCAATTAACATTTATCATTTCTTCTATTGATAACCTGAAATACATTTCAAAAGGCATGAACGATCAAATAAAAGCAAAGCTATCCAACATTAGCTCTTTTACATTTGATACCATTCACCAATTAAGGGATACTATTTGGGCGATGAATAAGAATCAAATTATGTTTGATGAATTTCAGAGTCGAATTATGTCTTATATTGAAAAAGCCAAAGCTGTAAAATCAGACATTCAATTTAAGTTCAATAGTTCTGTAGACTCAAATACCGTATTTACATCTGTTATTGGAATGAACTTATTTCGTGTTATTCAAGAAGGAATTAATAATGCAATTAAGCATTCTGAGGCAAATGAAATAGAAATAAATGCTCGTCAAGAAGACCAACAAATAAGTATTGAAATTAAAGACAATGGAAAAGGCTTCGACAAAGAAAACTTTGAAGCTGGAAATGGATTGGCTAACATAGAAAATAGAATTTCAACAATTCAAGGCACTGTATCTATAGAAACTGAATTAGAAAAGGGAACGATCATCATCATAAAAATTGAACTATGAAATTAAGAATAGCCATTGCAGAAGACAATCATTTCTTGGCAAAAGCCATTAAAGAGAAGCTTTCTTTTTTTGATGATCTTTCCATAAAGTTTATTGCTAAAAACGGAGCAGAACTCATTGGGAAATTAACAGAAGATCATCGAGTAGATGTAATTTTAATGGACATCCAAATGCCAGAAATGGATGGTATTAAAGCCACTGAGTTGATAAAAAAACAACATCCACAGATTAAAATAATAATGCTAACGGTATATGATGATGATGAATATGTGTTTAAAGCGATCAAAGCTGGGGCAAATGGTTATTTATTAAAAGAAATTGAAGCTCAAAAGTTGCACAAAAGCATTCATGAGGTACTGAATGATGGAGCTCCTATGACACCGAGCATAGCTTTAAAAACATTGAACTTGCTTAGGAACCCATCTTTTGACACAACAAGCAAAGATGAGTTAGAGGAAATTAAATTATCCAAAAGAGAAACAGAAATTCTCATCCAACTAAGTAAAGGTTTAAATTACAACGAAATAGCAAACAATCTAACCATTTCTCCTTCCACAGTTAGAAAGCATATTGAAAATACTTATAAAAAATTGCAAGTGCATAACAAGATGGAGGCGGTTTTAAAAGCTCAAAAAAGAAATCTCATCTAGTTGTAAAAAAAATTGTACTTTTATTTTTCAGAAATCATTAAACAACACAATGTTTCAAAAGATTCTCATAGGAATTGTTGCCGGTACTGTTATCGGTTTATTCATGACTTCTTTTTTCCTCCCAGCTAGCACACCTCTTAAAGAGTTGTTCTGGACAAAAATCACAGCAACTGCTATGATTACTGGTTTTTTCTGTTCTATATATGCTTATTTATCCAAGTCGAAATTGCAAGTTTTCTTGATATCAATTTTAATTGGAATCCTTGTGTTTTATGTCAAATATTGGATTACTGGACACAATTTTGACCCAGGAATTATGGGTGCTTTTACTGGAGCTCTTTTAGGCGGAACGTTTGCTGTTGTTAGAAAATTTACACATTCCTTTAAAGTATACAGAAGGTTAGAAGCTTTAAGAAAAAAAGGCTTCAACAACTATGGTTAGCCAATAAATTGGGCAACATTTTGCCACGGCCCACCATTAATAACATCCAATCCATTTTGTGCTAAAAAGTCTGTAGCACTCTGACTTCTTCCTCCACTTTTACAAACAGCTATAATTGGCTTGTCATATAATTTTATTTCTTCTAAATGAGTTGGAATTGTATTTAAAACAATATGCTTAGCTCCTTCTATATGACCCTCATTCCATTCTGCGAGAGTTCTTACGTCCAAAACAATAGCTCCTTTTTTTAAATATTCTTGAATTTTATTTGCTGCGTCTTTTTGGCTAAATATTCCAAATAATCCCATGGTATTGATTGTTATAATTTTTTGTAAAACTACAACTTTTCTATTGAGTTCCTAACGATCTTTATTGTAACATTTTACTGTTTTTGGCTACTTATAAGTATCACCTAAAAATTTTGCTATGAGTTTTATAAGTGCCATGGTTACAAGCCTAAAGAACAACAAAAGAAGTCGTAAAAATGCTCTGGAAATTTTAAAAGAAAATGGAGGATATTCGACAAGAACAAAATTACATTTTGAGAATACAGCGACAAAAAATCAGCTAAAGAAAATTCGCGACAAAATCAAAAAAGAAAACAATGTTCGTTTAAGAAATAGAGCTTTATTCATTTTCGTTACTATCCTTATTATTATTTATGTGGTAGGTTTTGTGAAGCTATAAAAAAGAAGCCCGTTTTTAATTAAAAATCTTCAACATTTTAGTACTCAGAGAATAAAGCTTTGTATCTTAGCTCGTCTCATTAAAAGAATCGTTTGAAAAGAGTATTTTGCCTTTTAGTTCTAGTATCAACTTTCATCAACTGCAATCACAAAGAAACAATTAACGTTGATCTTTCAGAAGATATTGTCGTACCTAAAACCTATGTTGTTCATAGGGTCTATGAACCCCTAACAATTGACGGGAAAGCAGAAGAAACAGAATGGAAAAATGCCAAATTCACAGAAAGTTTCATTGATATAGAAGGTGTAAAAACCCCAAATCAAACCACAAAAGTAAAAATGCTTTGGGATACTGAATTCCTATACGTTTATGCAAAATTAGATGAGGAACATATTTGGGGAAATATTACTAAAAGAGACGCAATCATTTTTCACAACAATGATTTTGAAGTATTCATTAGCCCGTCTAATGACACACATAATTATGGTGAAATTGAAATTAATGCCTTAGGGACTGTTTGGGATTTGGTATTAAACAAGCCATACAATGTTGGTGGGAAACCTAAAAATAAATGGGACTTAACAAAACTAAAAACAGCAGTATATATTAAAGGAACTTTAAACAATGCCGATGATATCGATGAATATTGGTCTGTAGAAATGGCAATTCCTTTAAATGCTTTTGCTGAACTCAAGAATAAACCTAAAGTAAATCCAAAAAATGGTGAACAATGGCGAATCAATTTTTCGAGAGTTCACTGGGATTTTGATTTGAATAACGGACGCTATTCTAGAAAAAAAGAAAACAATAAATTACTACCTGAGTACAATTGGGTTTGGTCTAATCAAGGGGCTATTAATATGCATATCCCTGAAAATTGGGGATATATTCAGTTCTCGGATAATAAACCTTCTTCTCCAGTTCAATTTCAACATCAAACAGATGTTTTGTCAGAACAGATTACTTATGCTTTGTATCGAAAAATTGCTTTTAAAAATTTAAGGCATTTAAAAAAAGAAGCCGTAGGAACTATGATAGAATTTGATCCTATAAAAATTGAAGACACAATCATTCACGCTACTTTTTTAAAAACCTATACTGGATTTAATCTGCGTATGCAGAATATCGCGAAGAATTTAGAATATCGTATTAGCGAAAATGGACTAATTCGTCGGAATAAAATCAATAACACTAAAAAGTAATCTCTTGAAAAAAAATCTACTTTTAATCGTCTTAGCCATTTTAGTTTCTTGCTCTGAAAGTAAAAAGGAACCTGAATCATCACCAGAATTTATTATAAGTTCTTGGGCTCATGGTGGAGGAGAATTTAAAAAAGACGTCTGGGAAAAAAAATTAAACTATTACGATTCACTAGGAATTAGTGAAATTCTTGTGGGAGGCGCTCCAAAATTTTTAGAACAAATTATCCCATTAGCAGATCAAAAAAACATTAAAGTTCACGGTTGGATGTGGACATTAAATAGACCTGGAGACACCATTGCTAATAAGCACCCTGAATGGTATGCTGTGAATAGAAATCTACAAAACTCTCTAGAATACAGAGCCTATGTTAATTACTATCAATGGTTAAGTCCTTTTCATCCCGATGCAAGAAATCACATTATAAACAATGCGAAAAAATTGATGGAAGTAAAAGGTTTGGCTTCTGTACACTTAGACTATGTTCGTTATCCAGATGTTATTTTGGGAGCCGATTTACAACCAAAATACAAGTTAGTACAAGAAACAGAAATGCCTGAATATGACTATGATTATCATCCACTAGCAAGAGAAGGTTTCAAAAAGATTTTTGACAAAGATCCTATCGATTTTAAACATCCTGAACTGTCTACCGAGTGGAGACAGTTTAGATTAAATGCCGTTACAAGCTTGGTCAATGAGATTATAGATATTGCTCACTCCAAAAATAAAAAGGTAACCGCAGCAGTCTTCCCTTTTCCTGAAATGTCTAGACAGATGGTAAGACAAGCATGGAATGATTGGAATTTAGATACTGCTTACCCAATGTTGTATCAAAATTTTTATCGAGAGAATATTAATTGGATTGGTTTTGCAACCAAACAAGGAGTTTCTGACGTAGATTTCCCAATCGTTTCTGGATTATATGCACCAGCATTAAGAGATTCTAAAGATTTAGAAAGAGCCATTTCTATCGCCAAAGAAAACGGCGCTAAAGGAATTTCTATTTTCACTGCTGATGGATTAACTAAAGAGCAACAAGCTGTTTTTGTTCGGTTGAAAAACAAGAAATAATAATTTCTATCTAATTTTAACAGCTCACTATTAAAAAACAACAATTCGCTAAACTATATTTTTCGCATATTTTCTTTTCATGCACCTTTGCTTAAGAAAGCGGAAGAGTTGCTATGAGAAAGAATAAAATTGCTATGAAAACTTTTTATTTTTATTTCAACGTATTTTCGAAGCCATACAAGTGAATAATCAGATAGTCATTTTTAATGGGAAAAGTTAAAACACTAGATAATTTAAGTAAGAAATCTTTTAAAGTAAAGATTGTTCTTATTATTTATGGGGTAATAACTTTTGTATATCTCGGGTTTCTCTATTTTTTTAGTAAAAATGAGATCTCTGAAACCTTAAAGTTCTTGATAATTGCAATCGGATTAATTAGTGCTTTTATTTCTAAGTCTCTTTTACCAATACTGAACGATTACAAATACACTAGTAAGGTCGTGGTTTTTAAATCCATACTATTTTATCTATTAAATATTATAGTATTGCCTATTACAGTTGGGTATTTCACTTATTATATAGAAAAGCAAACATATCCAATGGTATATCTATTTAGGGATAATTTTTCTTATGAAATGTGTTTGTATTTTATTGTTCTGTTTACTCCATATTTTTTAGTAATGACACTAGTCATACATTTTTATCATTATTCTCAAATAAGTGAAGAAAAAATAGGTGAACTAACATATGAGGGTGAAGTTTCTTCAATTCAATTTCAACAATTAAAAACACAACTAAACCCTCATTTTTTGTTTAACAACATCAGTGTATTGACAAGCCTCATAGAAGAAGATTCTAAAAAAGCTATTCAGTTTTCAGAAAACCTATCCAATGTTTATAGATACTTAGTTTATAAAGAAAAGAAAGATTTAGTGTTGCTATCTGACGAATTAAATTTTGCCATTAAATATTTAGAATTAATAAAAGTAAAGTATGGAGATATCTTTCATTGTAAGATTGATAAAATGGAACTTTAAGGAAAATATATTTTACCTATGGCAGTACAGCAGGTAATTGAGAACGTAGTAAAGCATAATGAAATAAGTACTGAAAGCCCAATGGAGGTTAGCATCTTTTCTGACAAAAACTATCTTACCGTCATTAACAACATCAATTTAAAATTAAACCCGAAGAAATCAACAAAATCTGGAATTAAAAACCTTTCTGACAGATATTCATACTTTACCAATAATAAAGTTAAAATTGTCCAAACTGATCGAGAATTCAAAATTGAATTACCAATATTATATATCGAAAACAATCAATAAAACGCTATGAAAAAATTACTCTATTTAATTTCTGTTCTATTAATTTATAGTTCATGCAAAAAAAACCAAAATTATTCCCACCAAAAACTAGAAGCTGTTACATACAATTCTATAGGATATCGGTTAAAGTCTGATTTCTATGACAATACCAACAAGGAAAATCGTGACAAATACATAGATAGGCTACTAGAAGCTAAACCTTTGATGAATTTCAAAAATAATGACACATTAATATTAAATAAAAATTTCGGACTTCAATTTTTTAATGATACTATCTTTAAGTATCAAATAAAATCTGGAAAAATTATTCTAAACCATCCCTCAAAAAATATTACTATAAATTACACGTCAAAGAACTCTTCCTCTTCGGAATGGTTAGACATTAGTTTTGAAAACAAAATATTTGAGAGCATATCTTTAAAAAAAGGTAGAATTATTGTACAGGATAAAACAAGGGATCTTTATGGCACATATATAGGCTACAGAGTAGAGTTAACAGACAATTCAAAATATAAAAACTTAGACTCTATAGGGAGGCCAGTTTTTAAGTTTATGGATAACCAAGTACTTAAAATGAGTCCAAAATTTGGAATGACATATTTTGGAGATTCTATTTTTAACTATCTATTGAAAGAGAATAATTTAATACTTGAAAATTACTCATCTAGATACAAGTATAAAATCCCTTTTACAGGAACAGACTTAAGACGTTCCTTAAAAATGAACATTAATAATAAAGATTTTACTTTTATTTGGTTTACTAGAGGGAAAGGACAAGTATATGAATCAATTGATGAATCTAAAATTATATCCAGTACACCTTCAATTTTTAGGTTCGCTATTGGCAATAGTGGTATTAAATATGGAATATATGGGTTCACCATAGGAGATAAATATGAAGATAATCCAAGTGACGGGTTTAAAAAAATAAAAAAATATTTTAATTCTGATTACTATTTTAATTTTAAAAAAAATGGAATAGTTAAATTAGATTCTCTGTTTGGAAATAAGTTTTTTGGAGGAACTGAATTTAAATATGAAGTTGTTGGCGATTTTATACGATTCAAATCTAAAGATACTACACATGAGTTAAACTATTACATGGATCACACTATATTAAACTTAGAATTAAATCATAGCGAATTAAGAATAATACAAATGAGTGACATTACGATTCATTAACTATGACAAAAAACTTATATATTTTAAAAATGGATTATTACTATTAGTAAAAGTTAAAATAAGATATTAACTAAAAATGACAGCAATTATAATAGAAGATGAAGTTCCTTCAGCAAGAAGATTAGAGCGAATGCTTTCTATCTATGAAATAGAATTAATTTCAGTCTTGTCATCAGTAAAACAAACAATTCATTGGTTTCATAAGAATCAGCAACCTGATCTTATTTTTTTAGATATTCATTTAGCTGATGGATTATGTTTTGAGATTTTTAATCATGTAAAAGTCGATTCTAAAATAATTTTCACAACTGCATATAGTGATTACAGTATTAGAGCTTTTGAGTATAATAGTTTCTCATATTTATTAAAACCCATAAAAGAGAATCAATTAACTCAAGCAATTGATAAAGCCAAAGCTTTTGTTAAAACAGAAAAAGATTTAGAAATGCTTAAACAAGTAATTTCTTCACATGAAACAGAAATTTACAAAGATACTTTTGCCGTAAAAATTGGATCAAAGATAAAAATCATCAAAGAATTAGAAATAGCGTGTTTTTATAGTTCTGATAATGCAACCTATATAAGAACAGAAGAATTTAATGGGGTAATAAACCATTCTTTGAATAGTCTAGAGCAAGAAATCAATCCAAAATTATTTTTCAGAGTCAACAGAACTTTCATCATCAAAAGAAGCGCTATAAAAAGTATTCTTGCCTTTAAAAATAGTCGACTAAAAATAACATTAACTTCATACAATGAAAGTGAGATAATTGTAAGTAGAGAACGGGTAAAGCAATTTAAAAAATGGATAGAATCTTCTTCCTGAAATTGAATTCTCTTTTACTGAGGGTAACTCTTTTGGTTTTCTTAAAAGGGAATTGTTATTGATATTAAGTATCTACTTTATCGGTTTCGCAAAAATTTAAAAGTCACCTCAAAATCTTTCTTATTTTTACCGTTCAATCGGTAATTAAATGAACAAGAAAGTAATCTTACTAATTTTAGATGGTTGGGGTATTACACAAGACCCTAAAGTTTCAGCTATCTATAATGCAAAAACTCCTTTTATTAATTCTCTATACGAGAAATTTCCTTCCGCAGAGCTAAGAACTGATGGCGAACATGTTGGTTTACCTGAAGGTCAGATGGGAAATTCTGAAGTAGGACACATGAACCTAGGTGCTGGTAGAATTGTATACCAAAATCTAGCTAAAATTAACATTGCAGTAAAGAATGGTGATTTAGCTAAAGAAAAAGAATTGGTTAATGCTTTCCAGTATGCAAAAGAGCACAATAAAAAAGTGCACTTTTTAGGGTTGGTTTCTAATGGAGGTATTCATTCCCATATCAATCATTTAAAAGGATTGTTAGATGCAGCTCATCAACATGATTTAGAAAACGTGTTTTTACATGCTTTTACTGATGGAAGAGATTGTGATCCAAAGTCTGGTAAATACTTCATCAATGATATCCAAGATCATATGAAAAAAACTACTGGAGAACTAGCAACAGTTACTGGTAGATATTATGCAATGGATAGAGATAAGCGTTGGGAACGAACAAAAATTACTTACAATGCTCTTGTTCATGGCTTAGGTGATCTATCTATAAATGCAGAGGAGAGTATTCTAAATAATTATGACAACAAAGTAACAGATGAATTCATCAAACCAATTATTATGGCTGATGAAAAAGGAAATCCCAAAGCTAAAATTCAAGAAGACGATGTCGTTATTTTCTTCAATTTCAGAACAGATCGTGGTAGACAATTAACAGATGCATTGAATCAAAGTGACAACAATGAGTTTGAGATGCGTTCTATTCCATTGTACTATGTGACCATGACAAATTATGACCAAACTTTTAAAGATATTCATGTTATTTATAACAGCGACAATATTGAAAATACCTTAGGAGAAGTTTTAGAAAGCGCAGGAAAACAACAAATTAGAATTGCCGAAACAGAAAAATACCCACACGTTACTTTTTTCTTCTCTGGTGGAAGAGAAAAGGAATTTATTGGCGAAAAACGTTTGCTTTGTCCATCTCCAAAAGTAGCCACTTATGATTTACAACCAGAAATGAGTGCTTACGAGCTCACATATGCTATTATACCAGAATTAGAGAAAGGAGACGTGGATTTTGTTTGCCTCAATTTTGCTAATGGCGATATGGTAGGTCATACTGGAGTTTTTGAAGCTGCTGTGAAGGCTTGTGAAACTGTTGATATCTGTACCAAAGACATTATAACAAAAGCTTTAGAAAACAACTATACAACACTCTTGATTGCGGACCATGGAAACTGTGAAACAATGATGAATCCAGATGGGACTCCTCATACTGCTCACACAACTAATCCTGTACCTATGATTTTAATTGACAAAGAAATAAAATCGATAAAAAATGGTATCTTAGGCGACGTAGCTCCAACCATTTTAGATTTAATGGGTGTAGCGCAACCAAAGGAAATGACTCAAAAATCTCTTATATAATTATTATGAAAAAAATATTCTTTTTATTCCTATTTGTAGCAGTAATTACCACAACAAATGGTCAGGCTAAACTAGATGATTCTGGACATTTAATAGGATATGCTGAAAAATCTGATTTTCAAGAAAATCAAAAATTCAAAGGATGGTTTAATGGCCAATACAACACTTACAAAGCAGATGAAAATGTCGTTAAAGAGATCAAGCGTAACTTAAAAGGAATTACTGTTGTAGGTTTTATGGGAACTTGGTGTGGAGATAGCAAGCGTGAGACACCTCGCTTCTATAAAATCATGGAAGATGCTAATTTCGTTTTTTATAAAAATTTCAAAATGGTGACTGTTAACCGAAAAAAGAAGACTCCAGACAATCTTCAAGAAGGTCTTAACATTCTTCGAGTACCAACTTTCATCTTCTATAAAAATGGAAAAGAAATTGGACGTTACGTAGAGTACCCTAGAGAAACCATGGAAAAAGATATTTTAAAAATTGTAACTCAAAAGGAATATAAACACTCCTACGAGAAATAAACAACAAAAGATATTTCTGTTATCATGATGAAAAAAAACACGGTTATTTTCTTTTTTTTAGCTTTAATAGCAACCGCTACTTTCGCTCAAACGAAAGAAGACAGAAATGGTAATTTGATTGGTTACTTAGAAAAATCCGATTTTCTTCAAGGAAAATTTAAAGCTCCATTTGAAAAAAATTATGATGACTATCAACCTAATCAGAAAGTTGTCAAAAGAATCAAAAAACAGCTCAAAGGTATTTCAGTAAAAACTTTTTTTGGCACTTGGTGTCATGACAGCGAACGTGAATTACCTAGATTTTTTAAAATCATGGAATCTGCTGAGTTTGATTTAAAGAATAACTTTAAAATCATTGGGTTGACTAGAGGGAAGAAAACTCCTGATAATTTACAAAAAGGGTATCATATTAAACATACTCCTACATTTATTTTCTATAAAGATGGTGAAGAAATTGGACGTTATGTTGAGCAGCCTAGAGAAACCATGGAAAAAGATATTTTAAGAATCTTAAAAGGAAAAAGATATAAACACACTTACCAGAAATAGATGTTACCTAATAACCACTTAATTATCGCTATTGACTTCGACGGAACCATCGTAGAGGATGCCTATCCAAAAGTTGGGAAGCCTATGATTTTTGCTTTGGAAACCATCAAGAGGTTACAAGCTGATGGGCATCGTTTAATTTTATGGACGTATAGAAACGGACGAAAACTACAAGAAGCTGTTGACTTTTGTTCAGAGAATGGTATTGAGTTTTATGCCGTGAACAAAAATTACCCTGAAGAAGTATTTGATGGTAAAATTAGTCGAAAAATCCATGCTGATCTTTTTATAGATGATAGAAATGTAGGTGGCTTCATCGGATGGACAGAAATCTACAAACTCATCTTTAATCATGAGCCCGAAGCACCAAAAAAGAAAGGCTTTTTCTCTTTTTTCAAATAGTCTTCCTTTCTTTTAGTTCTAAAATTAAAAGTATCTTTGTACTTTAATTCTTACTATGATTATAGCAAAAACCAAAGAAGAAATAGAAATCATGCGTGAAAGCGCATTGGTTGTATCTAGAACTTTAGGAATACTCGCCAAAGAGGTGAAGCCTGGAGTTACTACTTTGCATTTAGACAAAATAGCCGAAGAATATATTCGATCGCAAGATGCTATTCCTGGATTTTTAGGGCTGTATGATTTTCCAAATACGCTTTGCATGAGTCCAAATGCTCAGGTTGTTCATGGAATTCCAAATGACAAACCTTTGCAAGAAGGAGACATAATCTCTATTGATTGTGGTGCTATAAAAAATGGTTTCTATGGAGATCATGCCTATACTTTTGCTGTAGGAGAAATTGACGAAGACACTAAAAAGCTACTACAAGTCACTAAAGAAAGTTTGTACGTTGGTATTCGCGAATTAAAAGCTGGAAACAGAGTTGGAGATGTTGGTTTTGCTATCCAAAACTACTGTGAAAAACATGGTTATGGAGTCGTTAGAGAATTGGTAGGACATGGCTTAGGAAGGAAAATGCATGAAGATCCAGAAATGCCAAATTATGGAAGACGTGGTAGAGGGAAAAAATTAATTGAAGGAATGGTTGTTGCCATCGAACCTATGATTAATTTAGGTACACACCGCATCAATCAATTAAGTGATGGGTGGACTATTTTAACCAAAGACGGAAAGCCTAGCGCACATTTTGAGCATGATATAGCTATTGTAGATGGGAAGCCTGAATTACTTTCTACCTTCCAATACATCTATGAAGCTTTAGGGATTCAAAGCGACGAAGAAAACGAATTCAGACAACAACAACTCGTTCTATAATTGTTTAATACAAACATCCAACAAATAGCCCAAAGAGAAATCATTGAAGGATTCAAAGCTCGCTTTGTACATTCTGAACACATGACTATTGCTTATTGGGAAGTTAAAGCTGGGTCTGAGCTTCCTTTACACGCTCATATCCATGAGCAAGTTACAATGGTTACAAAAGGATCTTTTGAAATGACCATTGGAGGAAAAAGTCATGTTTATAATCCAGGTGAAATTGCTGTTATACCCTCTAATGTTGAGCATTCGGGCAAAGCCTTAACATATTGTGAAATTACAGACGTATTCTCTCCAGCGAGAGAAGATTACAAATAGAATTGTGAAGCTTTTCAAAGTTATATTAAATACCATCCCACGTCCATTGCTTATTAAATTAAGCTATGTAGCTCGACCTTTTATTGCATTTTACTTAAGAGGAAAAAAACACACTGACCCCATTGATGGTAAAAGTTTTCGCAAGTTTTTACCTTATGGATATGGTACGCAAAGACCCAATGTTTTATCTCCAAGTACTTTATCTTTAGAACGTCATAGATTGATGTGGTTATATTTAAATGATGAAACTGATTTCCTAAGATCTGAACTCGATTCTGGTTCTCGTAAAATATTACGTAAACATTCTACAGATCCTGAAATGAATTCAGGATTAAAGGTATTGCACATGGCACCTGAGCAATGCTTTTTAAAACGGTTTAGAAAGCTGAATCACGAATACATCACCGCAGATTTATATTCTCCTATTGCAGATGTAAAAGCAGATATCACTGATTTACCTTTTGAAGATGATTCTTTCGATGTCATTTTCTGCAATCATGTTTTAGAACATATTCCAGATGACACCAAAGCAATGCAAGAATTGTATCGTGTACTTAAAAAGGGAGGAATGGGAATTCTTCAAATTCCACAAGACTTAAGTCGCGAAACAACTTTTGAAGATGATTCTATTACCGATCCAAAAGAGCGTGCAAAAATCTTTGGACAATACGACCATGTTCGTGTGTATGGAAGAGATTATTTCGATAAACTTCGTTCTATTGGATTTAAAGTTGACGAAGTAGATTATACAAAAAAAATAACTCCTGAACTGGTTGATAAATATCGATTGATGAAAGGCGAAATACTTCCTGTAGTATTTAAGAGCTAAGCTCGCCTTGCATCCAAATAGTTCCCGAAACTGACATTCCCTTTTTCATTTCTGAAATTGTAGTATTGTTTTTATTGACAAACATATCTATTGTAAAAAAATCAGGATTTTCATGATTGATTAATTTAATTCTCATCATATACCCTCTGACTTCAGGATCTGGAATGACAATCATTTCTTCAAGATCAATAATTTTACCCATAAAATCATAATAACTAATTCCTGGCAAATTGTTATTTGGCATATATGAAGCAAAGTCTTTTGCAAATTTAAGCCCTTCAGAATTTGAATCTTTTGACAAATCTTCTTCCTCCATAGCTAATACAATTGCAGATACGTGAACTTCTAAATCTTCTTGAGTCTTATAGATCTCCTTATTAACAGCGTAATCTGTTGCAAAAAAACCTAACGCAAATGTATCTCTCCCTTCACCGTATATTTCTGCTTCTACATTATCTATATGAGACCATTCTATAACTTCTCTTGTTTTAAAAGGAATTCGGCACGTTGTTTTTAAGTAAGGAAATGCAGAGGGGATATTTTCACCTGTATGTATTGCTCTTACTCTCAGTTTCGATGAAGTTTCGTTGACCTCATTTAAAACTGCATCCCGTAAATTCATGGCTCCTTTTTGAAGGGAAGGATCTTGTTTATCTGCATATTCAATAAACTGATAAACCAATTTAGCACCTCCTTCTGAATGCAATAGTTCAAATCCGATCATCCCTCCAAAATGATCTCCCTGCGAGCCTTTATCTGTTGAACTTACTTTAATATGTGAGTCTTTCTCCTTTGAAGTATTCTTTTCATTACTCTTTTTAAAAAAATCAAATAGTCCCATAACAAATTTATTTAGTCTTCTTTCTTATTTCTGTACTCCTCTACCTCTCCTTTGCTATTGGCATAGATTAAAATCACTTCCAACTCAGGTTTGTCCTGAATAAACTTCTTTGTTTTTTCTAATCCCATAGCCATAAAAGCAGTAGCATAGGCATCTACATCTGCGCAATCTAATGCTGCAATAACTGTAGCAGCTAATAAGTTGCTCTCGGTAGCATATCCTGTTTTTGGATTGATCGTATGCACATACTTTTCACCATTCTCTGCAATTCGGAATTTCCGATAGTTCCCAGAGCTGGCCATGGATTTATTGGTTAATTGAAGTCTCGTAAATTCTGAGCGTGTTCCATCTGTATTCGGGTTATCTATTTGCACAGTCCATAATTTCCCTTCAGGCTTCGTTCCTTTTGCTCGAATCTCCCCTCCTATTTCTACCAAATAGTTCTTTACACCTTCTGATTCTAAAAACCTTCCTATAACATCAATACCATATCCTTTGGCAATAGAATTGAAATCGAAATACGTTTCTGGATGCTGTTTTACAATTTCATTGTCTATAATTTTCACCTTATCAAACCCAACAAACTGCATTAGCTCTTTTACTTTGTCGTCATCCAGATCATTTAAAGGTTTTTTAGGCCCAAATCCCCATGCATTTACTAAATCTCCAACCGTTGGATCGAAATAACCTTCTGTCTCTTTAAATATCTTCTCAGATTTTGAAAAAACTTCTTGAAATAACTTGTCGATTTTTACACCTTGTTCTCCTTTGTTTATTCTTGAAATATCTGAACTAGGAATATATGTTGACAATGATTTATTCACTTTCGTAAATAAATCTGCTATTTCCTCTTCAAAATTTTCTTTTGAATCATAATAGATGATGTTGTAGGAAGTTCCAAAAACATTTCCAAACAATTGAATTGGATCATTATTAATTGGTTCTTTTTTACATGATATTAGTAAAAAAAGGAACATAAAAAATGGCAGAAAATGATGGTTTTTCATCGCAGAAAAATTAAGATCATAAAGATACTATATAAAGTTGTCATAAATCGTTCATAAAATATTGTTAATCGGAGTTTTTTTAGGTGCAATATTTTTAACTTTGTGTAAATCTTAATTCAATCATTCTAAAAATGAGAAAACTAGTACTATTAATTCTTTGTGGTGTTGTAGTGAGTTCTTGTGTATCTAAAAAAGACTACGCTTCCTTGCAAGCACAGCACGACAAAGCAAAAAATGAATTAGTCGCTGTTAAAAATAACTTAACAAAGTGTTTAATCGAAAAAGAGAAAAATGCTGACAAAGTTGCTACCTTAGAAAATACTGTAACAGAACTAAAGAACGACAAAAAGAAAACCTTAGAATATGTTGATAACTTGACAGTTCTTACGAAAGGAGCGAATGATAATATTAAAGAAACTCTAGCTCAATTGAGCAAAAAAGACAAGTATATTAATAGAATTAGAGCTGCTAATACTAAAAAAGATTCTTTGAATCTTGTTGTTGCATTTCACTTAAAGAAAGAACTAAAAGATGGTATTGATGATGAGGATATCGAAATCAATGTTGAGAAGACTGTTGTTTTCATTTCAATTTCTGATAAATTACTGTTTAAAAGTGGTAGTTATGATGTAACTGAAAAAGCATACGATGTTTTAGAAAAAGTAGCACAAGTTGTTAAAGGGCAACCAGAAATGGATGTAATGATTGAAGGTCATACAGATTCTACTCCTATTAAAAATGATTTTATTCAAGATAACTGGGATTTATCTGCTAAAAGAGCAACATCTATTACAAGAATATTACAATATAAATATGGTGTAAAACCAAGCAGATTAATTGCTGCTGGTAGAAGTAGTTATATACCTCTAGCGCCAAACGATACCCCAGCCAATAAATCTAAAAATAGAAGAACAAAGATTATTATCTTACCTAAGATCGGTCAGTTCTTTGATTTACTAGAACAAAAAGCTGAGTAATTAGAGTTCAAATTTATACTATAAAAGCACCTTAATTAAGGTGCTTTTTTATTTTTAGTCTTTTTTAAATTTTTTATCAATGAGCTTGTTCTTCCACTTTTCTCCAAAAAAGTCAAATGTTTGATATGCATAAATTCCTATTACTAGTGCCCAAAGAATCAACATGTATAAAAAAACAGACCATGCTTCTGTATCAACAAGTGCCAAAATAAAAAAGACACTCAAGCTTAATACTGCTATTGCTATCATCTTGTAGAAGCCCTTTACATTTTCAATGTACTTTTGTTCTTTGTCAATTTGAGCTTGTTCTTCATTCTTATCAGAATCAACTAACGTTACTTCAAAAACTGCCGCTAAAGCTTTTAATGACTCTAATCCTGCATTCTCTCCTTTTTCAATTCTTTGTATAGTTCTAATACTTAAACCACTCATTTCTGCCAATTGTTCTTGAGACCAATGTCTTTCAATTCGCATTCTTTTTATGTCTCTTAAATTTATTGAATCCATCTACTTTTACATTTAGACTGCAAACCTACATTGTTCTATTGAGTAACATCACGACAGAAATATGACAGTAACCTGACAGACAAACTACTCTAAAATCTTTATAAAATCCTCAAAGGCCACATAGTAAGGCTGGTCTTTAAATACTGGGTTCTCAACACTTTCTGCATTGGCAATTCCTACACCAGCGAACCAAACCTTCGCATTTTGTTTTTTAGCATGCTCTTTAAAGGTTTCCATCCATAACACATCATACTCTTCAGGATTTTGAATATTATTACTCGTTTTTACCAATACAAATATGGTTGGTTCTCCTTTCTTGTACAAAACAAACTGTGGGTGTCTTTTTAGCTGACTATTAATTGCTTGAAATTCATATCCCATACCTTCCAATTTCTTCCCTACTATGTTCATTGCAAGATTATGTAGTTCTTGCTCTGTTAGTACCTGCATGTTTTTAATTATTTAATTAAAATATATATTGTAATTTGACCGAAAAATAAAATCCAATGAAATATTTTTTAAAACCTTTTGCTTTTGTCCTATTGTTATTAACTCTATCGTGTAACAGCTCTAAATCTACAACAGATAAAACGGCTGCTGAATACGAAAAAGAAGGATATATTGTAGGAACAATTAGCCCCAAAGGTAATGGAAATTGTGGTTGGATTATTTATGATGGAGAAAGAAATCTTAAATACGATCCAGTCAATATAGAAGACGAAAAATTTGTTGGCTTCTCTTTAAAGGAGCAAAAAGTCTATTTCAAGTTCTTACCTCTAAGGCAAAAAAACAGGTGTGAAAATACAGCACCTATTAGACTCACAGAGGTCGCTACTTTTAAATAAAATAAAAAGGGAATCAATTAATTGATTCCCTTTTTTATTTCAGTAGTTATTGCGTTTATTATTCAACAACTATTCGTTTTGTAATACCTGCTTTATCGTTACCCAATCTAATGATATAAACTCCAGCAGCTGCATAAGACATGTCTAATTTGTGAACATACTTTCCAGATTCATTCTTCAACGTTCTCCACAATAAAGTTTGACCTCTCATATTGTAGATCTTTAAATCTAAATCGTTTTGTAAAGTAGCTGATGTTAAATTGATCTCGTATTGATTGTTCCCTTTCGTTAACAATTTAAAATCTCCATCCAAATTGTTCTCAGGTACAGATAAAAGATTATCAGTACAAATTTCTATAGACCAATCTAGTAAATTACCACCTCCACCATTAGTGTCATCAGTAATTGACAGCGTCCAATCACCTAGAGATTGTAATCCTCTAAAATCAGCTAAGTTACCAAAAGGTCTAAAAACTCCTGTATATGGAGCAGTTCCAGTAACTATTGAGTTGGTTGCATCACTGTCGAAAACAGTATTTGTAAAATCATCCGTAATCCCTCCAATGTCTTCAAATAAGATTACTTCAGTAGTTCCATCAGGTCCAATTAATTTTACATCTAAGTCACTATTAAATCCATGTTGAATATTCAAAGTTACGTTTACATCATATACAAATACATCTTCAGTAATTGTAATAACTGATTCAGTTAAAGTTCCTGCATTAGGCCCAATAGTCATTGTTGTAGTATTTGAATTTGTATCACATGTTAATACTAAATTCACAATACTTTTTTGCGTAGAATCATTCCCTCCATTAGCATCATCGACAAGCATTGTATTGGCAACAATTGAATATGCCCCATCATTAGAGAAGTTTCCTAATGTTGTAAATGTATATGATAATTCTCCTGCAGCTGGCACAGTACCCGCTACCGTTTCTACAACTGGAGTTCCTCCATTGATAGTATATGATACATCAAAATTAGATTGATCTACAGCTCCATAATTCTTGATGGTTACTGTAATCGCTTCATTAGATAACGTCTCTGCTGTATCTGGTGCAGTAATAGCGCTAACTCCTAAATCTTTTGCAGCAATATGTGTTACTTCTTTTGTAAAGGAATCATTCGTTGCGTCTTCATCACCTGTAAGTAATGATGATGCTTTGATGCTGTATACTTGTCCCTCTGTAGATAAATCTGCAGTAGTTGTAAATGTATAATCAGCTGTAATATTAGAAGCAATTGTTCCTGCATATGTTTCAGTAACTATAGCTCCTCCATCTATCTGGTAACTTACATCAAACCCTGTAGCATCGTCTTCTCCTAAATTAGTAATTTTAATCGTAATCGATTCTGCATTACTTAGTGAACCAGAAACAGGTGCATCTATACTTATTACAGATAAATCTTTACTTAAGTTAGGTGCAATTTGGAAAACTCCTGCAACATTTTTTCTTCCATTATTCATTAACTCTGTTACAAACCAGAATTTTTTATCATCAGATGGATCTATATCAATCTTACTATAATCACCATAACGGAATGATGGAATATTACCATCACCTGCCATAATTGTTCCTTCAGCAATTGTCATTGTATTCAGTGGATCATTTGCAAAACGTCCTGTATAATACGAACCTACACGTACATTAGAATCTGTACTATTAGAACTAGACATTCCTGTATATCCCATTCCAATATTTCCTTGCACATCCATAATTAAACTTGCATTCCATGCATGTCTATTATCTGGTGCAGCATATGTTCCTTCTTGATGTATTGTCCATGGTTGCCCATCATCAGTCTGACGAAGTTCATACCATCTAATTCCAGCTTGTTTTGCTGTACCTCCGTCTACATCAACAACAAAGTTAAATACTGCTGAATTGTACCCTGGGAATTTTCTATACTGAGCTTGATTCATGATAGTTGCTTGTAAAGCATCAATCGTAGCTCCTCCATTAGGTTGAGGAAGATTTGAAAAATTCCCTCCATCAAATACTCCAATAAAAGGAGTTACAGACAATTCTGAAGCAGCAGAAATAACCGAATTTCCTGGGGTAGCCCAATCCATTGTTGCTGTCCATATTTTAAGGTGATCATTTGAAACACCAGTCCAAGCATCGTCTTGCATATAAACAACAGTTGCACCTCCCGTAGTTGGCCAGTTGTTGTTACTAATATTTAAAACTTGTAAACTATGGAAACCTCCTGTTTGAAGTCCAGGCATTGAAAATGATAATATTTGTGGCGTAGTACCTGCACTTGCAGCATCAATCATTGCTGATCTTTCAAATACGTGAAGTTTATTACCACTTCCTGTATTTTCAGTCATGTAATATCCATCTCTCCAAACAGATAATTTTTGGTAATCACTTACAGATCCCCAAGTATAAATTGTCCATCCATCATTTACTGGATCTGGGCCATCAGATACAGCAACCTGAGTTCCTTCTCCTGCTGAACTTAGGTAAGACATTACCCAACGATCTGCATCATTATCGTAACTGGCTGTTAAATCACAACAACCTCCTGATGCAAAAGTAAAAAAACCACTTGCAGATATTAATCCACCTGTTAAGGAGTTTCCGTTTTTATCAAAAACTTGATATGCTGAATTGATTACAGAAATATAATGGTTTGGACCAACGGCACCAGCTGGATCTGTTGGTTGAGAACCAGAAGCTCCAGTTTCAAAAACTTGTAATGGTGTTCTTGTTGGTATTGCATTTTTTAACGCATTAGGACGTTTCGCTAAGAAATCGTCTCCTTGAGATCCTTTTCCTAAAACTAAATCTTGTCTAGAAGATCTACCATCTTTAACTTCGAATACTTTAGTTACGTCTGGTCTTTTCATAGTCGCCAATCTAGAGGCAAGAGAGGCTACTCGTTCTACCTTATCTGGAGTAGAAATTTTGTAAGGTTTTTGAGGTTCGTTTTTAATTTGTTGAGCAAAAATTGTTTGAAATCCTAAGAGCGAAAAACAAACTAACAACAACTGTAATTTTTTATTCATTGTAATTGGTTGATTAGAGGTGAATTATTTAAAATTGATAGAAAACAAAACTAAGAATAATTCTTAAAAAAATGCTAAAACTGAGAAGATAATAAAGGATTCTTAATTTTATTCATTTTTATTATCGATTTCGTTATATAATTAACAATTCAACAATTTAAAATACAAAATCAATATTTTCTTTGAAGATAATTTAACGAAAAACCTTTATTTTTTTGATTTTCACTAATTATTACAAATAAAAAGGCTTTTATTTTTTCTTATTGCGTCTATTGTAGTTTTTATCACCTCGAGTTTTAGGCTTTTTATACTTCTTAGCAATTTCCCTTCTATAAGAACCTCCCTGATTTGTTTTTTGGTTTTTTTCGCTTTTTTCATGAAAAGCAGGCCCTGGAACATATTCTAATGAAGTTCTGTTTTTAGAGATCTCTAAGTCTTCTTTAGGACGCTCTTCTTCAGTGAGTTGTTTTGAGATTTCAACTTCTTCTGGCATCTCTAATAATGGAATCGTATAATCCATTAACGTTTCTATTCTCTCTTTAGCTTCTTGTTCTTTTTCTGTTGTAAATAGAATTGTTTTTCCTTCGTGTTCTGCCCTACCAGTTCTACCAATTCTGTGCATGTAGTTTTCTGGAAAATATGGCGTATCAAAATTGACAACGTGAGAGATTTCATCTAAATCCAAACCCCTAGCCATCACATCAGTAGCCACTAAAACCCGATTACTTCCTTCATCAAACTGTTTGATAGAACGAATACGATAGTTCTGTGTTTTATTAGAATGAATAACACAGGTTTCTGAACCATAAGCTTCTTCTACAACGGCAAATAACAAATCGGCTCTACGCTTGTTAGATACAAATACCAGCACTTTACTAAACACCTCTCTATCACTTAATAAGTGATTTAACAAATTAGCCTTGGTATAGAAATTTGAAACGTGATACGATGTTTGCGCTATATTATCTAACGGAGTTCCACTTAAAGCAACAGAAACTTTTTTCGGGTTCTTAAAGAAGTCATTAATCAACTCGTCTACATCTTGAGTCATTGTTGCAGAAAACATAATATTTTGTCTTCTTGGAGGTAATAAATCAAAGATGTTTAACAATTGAAAACGAAACCCTAAATCCAACATCACATCTACCTCATCTATGACCAATTTCTGAATGGATTTTAATTTTAAAACATTACTCAATGCTAAATCATACAAGCGACCAGGAGTAGCAACAATAATATCTTGACCTTGTGCTACTGCTTGCTTTTGAGTATTGATATTAGCTCCACCATACACTCCTAATACACGAACATTGATATAGGTTGCCAATTTTTCAATTTCTTCTACTACTTGCAACACTAATTCTCTTGTAGGCACCATAATCAAAACCCTTGGAGTATCTTGCTTTGAGAATTTTAAATCACGAAGGATCGGCATCATATAGGCAAACGTTTTCCCTGTACCTGTTTGTGCAATTCCTACTACATCCTTACCAGAACGAACCACTGAAAATGATTGTTCTTGAATAGGTGTTGGGTGTGTAAACCCCATTTCTTCAATACTATTTCGAAGCTGATTGGATAAGTCTAAATTGTCAAAGGTGGTCATTGCCAAAAATTTTGACAAAGGTAGGCTTTCTAATCTTTAAACCGAATAAACTTAGCGTTGTTAAAGTAATAACCCGGTACTTCTATATAAGCGTTCAGTTCTAACTCGTACCATGGATTTATTTTTCCTCCATTTGGATTCTTTAACATGTGTACACTTTGTGCTGGTGTATTTCCTTGAGCAAGGATAAATCGTTTTTCTCCTTGTTGATTCTTCACCTCATCTACAATCATAATGATATGACCAGGAGTTCCTGGATACACCAACATATCTCCTATTTGTAAGTTTTTAGAAGCTTTTATTTTTGGTAACTCATTGTACAAAGACAAGGTTCCAGAATACATATAAATCAAATTGAGATACCGATAGAAATTTGCTTTCGAAGTATCTTTAGCAGCTGTCTTATGAAATGTCACTTTATTCCCTTTTACTTTCGGTCGGTAGCCTTCTGCATATTTTTTCCAAGAACAATAATGTCCGCTTGTAAATTCGAAGCCAATTTTTGATTGTTGATTTTTCTTCCACAGATATTCAGATCGCAATCGAATTAATGCATCTGCACACTGTTGCAATCCGTTCTTTGGAACGGAAACGTCCAATACCCCAAAATGACCCGATTGATAAAAATAGTCAGTGCCATCATAATTAATAACTTTAGCTCCATAAGGCTTCAGCGAGTAATTCTGAATGAATTCTTGGAAAGTCCCTTTTGGATATACTGCTCTTTCAAAACCTTCAGGAACTTTTACTCTTGAAGAAACAGAATCACCTTTCTTAATAATTAAACTAGGTTTTGCAAATACAGTCTTTATGGCTGTAACCGTTGGTCTTACTTCTTTAATTTGGGAAACGGCAACAATCACAACAAGTATTGCAGACAGGGCAACTATTTTCTTTTTCATAATGTTTGAACGTTTGAAAAAGTAAAAAATTATAATCTGTCTTTGCGAGGAGTAAAATGACGAAGCAACCTCTTGAATCCGAACTCACAATTATAAGATCACTTCACTTCGTTCGTGAAGACAGAAAGAATATCTTTCATTTTAGATTGATACACCTCAAAATCTTTTAAGTTGTGATGGGTTCCTGTTGGAATAGCAACAAATTCTTTTTGTTTTGATGTTACCAACTCAAAGAGTTCTTTAGATTCTTCAAAAGAGGTGGTTTTATCGGCATCGCCATGAAAAAATATAATAGGAGAGGTTACTTTTGGGATGTCTAGATCTGTTCTGAATTTGTATTTGATGATAAAAGTCGGTGCCAATTTCGAAAAAAACCGCACTCCTTTCTTCATGTTGTAAAATGGTGCTTCTAACACCAAATGCTTTGGGTTATTTTGGGTGGCCACTCGAGTAGCAAATGTGCAACCTAAGGAACGCCCGTAAACTACAATTTGATTCTCTGAATATTGTTGTTTTACATACTCATAGGCTAACAATCCGTCTTTGTACATTTCTTTTTCATCATAGCTTCCCGTACTTTTTCCATAGTTTCGATAATCCATCACAAAAACATCATACTGATAAGCTTCTAAGTATGAAACTAAGTTTCCCCAACGACTTAAGTTCCCTTTATTTCCATGAAAAAACAAGATGATTCCTTTTGGATTTCTCACTTTAAAATGCAAAGCATTGATGGTTTCTCCATCAACAGTATTTAAGTTTACTTCTTCAAATTCTTGACGAAATGAAAAGGCGAAATCTTTATTGAGTTTTTCTGTTGGAAAAATAATTTTTTCTTGAAACATATATAGCAATATAAGTAACACACAACTAACAACAATTAATGTAGCTGCAATCTTCTTAATCATTTCTTTTTCTTTTTTGTTCTCACAAAGTCAATACTAGTTTTCTCACGATCGAACTCAATTTTCTTTTTAGAGTTTAGGATTTCTCCTAAAGCAACATGATAACTTTCAAAGTTATGCAAGTCCTTATGCCCGCCTCCAATAATCGGATACAGTTTAGTTGCATCTGGTTTTAATTTTGACAATCGTAAACTTGATGCAAATCGAATTACTTTATCATTAGTTCCATGAATAATATTGATAGGACATTTTACATATTTTATCCATTTGTACGTAGGCATTTGATAACGCATTACCAAACCTAATGGAACCAAAGGCAAGTAGCGTTTTACGTTCTTAGACATACTAAAATAAGGGCACGCCAACACCAAAGCTTTTGGGTTATTCATCGAGGCTACTTTGGTTGCTAAACCTGTTCCTAAAGAACGTCCGTATACAATAATGTGTTCTTCTTTTACTTTCTCTTTCAATCGATCATAGACATATAAGGCATCGTGCTTCATGCTCTCTTGACTCAACTTCCCCGTACTTTTCCCAAAGCCCCGGTAGTCTATCATAATCACATCATATCCATGTAAAGTAAAATCTACAGCAAACTTACCCCAACCTTTAATACTCTTCGAGTTTCCTTTCAGATAGTAGACCAATCCTTTTGGTCGCTCTGTTTTAAAGTGCAATCCGTTAATAACCACACCATCTTTGAGTTCTAAATTGTATTCATCTACCTGCTGATTCTCATATTGAAACTGAAAATCCTTGGGTAGTTTTTCTGGATGAAACAACACTCGCTCTTGAAAAAAATAGATCAGAATACTCACTGCAGCGACAACAATAACGAGAATAAGTAAATATGATGTCCAAGGCATACAGTTGGTTTGTTAAAACGAATCTAATCATTTTTAGACCTTGAAACAAGTTCAGGATAAAATAAAAAAATTGTAACTTTATCGAAGTCAGACTTTTGTAACACCTCCCCTTCTTGTTATACTAATAGTTTAACCAACCGAACCATACTTATGATTAAATTCTTTAGGCGAATCCGCCAAAAAATGCTATCCGAAAATAAATTTTCGAAATACTTCCTCTACGCCATTGGTGAAATCATCTTAGTGGTGATAGGTATTCTGATTGCCTTGCAGATCAACAATGCCAATGAGAATCGAAAAATCCGAGCGATTGAGACCAGTTATTTAAAACGATTGATGGTGGATCTTAAAGAGAACAAAACACTTTGGGAAGAAACCTTGAGCCGCAAACAAAAACAATTGGAAGCTGCCCATGTTTTCTTAAACTTTCGATTTAGTAAGAATCAAGATACAGTGATGAGGATTCTGCCTTATTTTACAGCTTTAGGTTCATGGGAAGACATCAATATCAATCAGGTAACCTTTAATGAAATGGTGAGTAGTGGAAACCTAAACATCATTAATAAAGACTCCATAAAGATCAAACTGCTAAGTCTTGATAAATTATACAAAGCCATTCTGAATCAACAAAAATTGCTCCAAGCAGAATATAGTGCTCTATTACACACTCCAATTATGACTATTCTAAATACGAGTAATATCTTACCGCTCGATTCTGTACAAGGAAAAATTATCAAACGTGGGTTTTCTCAGGAAGAAGTGGGGCGATACGCAAAAGAGTTTCAAAAAGAGATGATTACTTTGGTAAATGACAAATCATTTATGAACGGAGTCGTCGGAGTTACCTACAATGCCTCTCCACAATTTCGAGAATTTAATCAAGCTCAAAAGGAAGTAAATGACCTAATTTCTTTGATCGAAAAAGAACTAAAAAAGTAATATCTTCAACAATCCCTTGAATCAGTACAAACACAACAAACGAACTAACCATATGAAAACAATCAAACTCCTCCTCATTTGCCTATTCCTATTGCCATCAACTATTGATGCGCAAAGAAGAAAAAAGAAGGTTAAAGAACCTGCTCTAAAAATCACAGACTCTCTATTTCATGGATTAAAATGGAGAAATATTGGTCCATTTCGTGGAGGAAGAAGTGTAACATCTACGGGAGTTATTGGTCAACCTCATACGTATTATATGGGTTCTACTGGTGGAGGTGTTTTTAAAACTACAGATGACGGAATTACTTGGAAAAACATTTCAGACAAATTCTTTAAAACAGGATCTGTTGGTGCGATTGCAGTATCGGAAAGTGATGTGAATATTGTAGTTGTTGGAATGGGAGAACATGCCGCTCGTGGTGTGATGACTTCTATGGGAGACGGTGTTTACAAATCTATGGATGCTGGAAAAACATGGACACATATAGGGCTTGACAACACGCATCATATTTCTGATGTGATCATACATCCAACCAATCCAGATATTATCTACGTCACTGCACAAGGTGCGCAATATGCTCCCACAAAAGAAAGAGGAGTTTATAGAACTACAGATGGAGGAAAAACTTGGAAACAAGTGTTATTTGTGAACGAAACGACAGGAGCTTCTTCGTTGTCGATGGACATGACAAATCCACGGATTTTATATGCATCAACGTGGCAACATCAACGATATCCTTGGTATATGGAATCTGGAGGCGAATATTCTGGATTGTACAAATCAACCGATGGTGGAGATACATGGAACAAAATGAAAGCTGGCTTACCTGAAGACTTTGGAAAGTCGGGAATTTCTGTTTCTAGAGCAAATTCAGAGCGTGTTTACGCTGTGATTGAAGCAGAAGGAAAAAAAGGAGGCGTCTATCGTTCTGATGACGCTGGAAAAAAGTGGAAACAAGTAAATAGCAATCGTGTAAACATTGCACGATCTTGGTATTATATGGAGATCTTCGCCGATCCACAAAATGAAAATGTAGTCTATGTATTAAATGCTCCTGTAATGAAATCTATTGATGGGGGAAAGAGTTTCTCTAACATTCCTGTTCCTCATGGAGACAATCATCACTTATGGATCAATCCGTATGACAATAAAAATCTAATCAACTCGAATGACGGAGGTGCTAATATTTCTTTCAACGGAGGAAAAAGCTGGAGTACACAACAAAACCAAGCTACAGCTCAATTTTACCGTGTGATTACCGACAATCAAGTTCCGTATCATGTGTATGGAGGTCAACAAGACAATTCAGCCATTGCCATTGCCAGCAGAACCAATGATGGTGGAATTGATTGGAAAGACTGGTATTCTGTGGCTGGAGGAGAAAGTGCTTTTATTGCCTTTGACCCAAACAATCCAGAGACTGTTTATGGTGGAACGTATCAAGGAAATATTAGTAAATGGACCAAATCGTCTAGAGCACAAAAATCGATTAAAGAATATCCAGAATTGGGATTGAGTATTGCTCCAAAAGATTCGAAATATCGCTACAACTGGAATGCTCCTATCATTTCTTCTCCACATGATAGAAAAACCATTTATCATGCAGGAAATGTTGTTTTTAAAACAACGGATGAAGGAACAACTTGGACTGTTGTGAGTCCTGATCTAACCAAGAACGAAAAAGACAAACATGGTCCTGGAGGTGGGCCGTATACCAACGAAGCGGCTGGTGGTGAGAATTACAATACATTGACTGCTTTGGTTGAGTCTCAACATGAAGAAGGAGTATTGTATGCAGGTAGTGATGATGGATTATTGCACATCACAAAAAACGGTGGAACGAGTTGGGAGAATATTACTCCAAAAGGAATTAAAGACGGAATTATCAATAGCATTGATGTTTCTCAACATGATCCTGCCACAGCCTATGTAGTGATCATGAGATATAAATCTCTTGACTTAAACTCTTACATCTTCAAAACCAATGATTACGGAAAATCATGGAAAAAAATTGTCAATGGCTTGGATGATCCGAATGGATTTGCCCGAGTAGTAAGAGCAGATAAAAAACGAAAAGGATTGTTGTATGCAGGAACCGAAACAGGTCTGTATGTTTCTAATGACGATGGCACTTTTTGGCAACGCCTGAACTTAAATTTACCTGTAGTTGCTATCAATGATATGATCATTCAAGACAACGATTTGGTCTTGGCAACATCGGGTCGCGGATTTTGGATTCTAGATGACTTAGGCGCTCTTCAAAATATGACAAAAGAGAATCCGTCGGTTGCTATTTATCAACCTAAAGACAGTTACCGAATTTTCGGAGGTGTTTCAAAGGCAACAGGGCAAGGTACCAATCCTAGAAGCGGAGTCACATTCGATTATTATTTAGATAAAGATGCTGATACCTTAGCTTTAAAAGTAGAAATTTTACAAGGTCCAAAAGTGATTAGAACCTATACCAACAAAAAACCAAAAGGTTTTAAATCTTGGCCAGGCGGACCTTCAAAGCCTCAAGTGTTGCCTGCTAAAAAAGGCTACAACCGATTTACTTGGAACTTTAGTAGAGAAGCCATTCCAAGCATTGATAAAGTCTTTGTATTTGGTGGTCATGGTGGTTCAAGTGTTGCTCCAGGAACCTATACTTTGCGTATGACTTTAGAAGGAGAAACTTCTGAAACAACGGCAATCATTCTTCCAAATCCAGCCATTCAATCAACTCCTCAAGATTTTGTTGAGCAACAAGGAATGCTAGTGAATATTGAAAATACTTTGAGAGACATGCATGAATCGGTGAACCAGATGCGTTCTGCGAAATCGCAATTGAACCATTATGCGAAATTGTTAAAAGGAAACAACGATGCGAAGTCACTTTTAGAAAAAGGGAAAGACTTACTAAAGCGCATCAATAGTTGGGAAGAGAATTTGATTCAAGAAAAGCAGAAGACTTTTCAAGATGTGATTAATTTTAACAACAAACTCAATGCGCAATTAATTCAGTTGAAGAGTTATATCGATCAAGCAGATCCAAAAGTGACGCAAGGGGCTAAAGAACGTTATAAAGATTTAATGAAGGATTGGCAAGTCTATCAAACAGAAAGAGATACAATTATCAATACAGAAATGAAGGCTTATAATAGCTTGTATAGATCATTAAATATTCCTGCATTGATTTTGAAAAAGAAAGAGTAATGATTAAAAACACTATGCAAACAAAACACATAATCACCATTTTTATCATCTGTTTCTTTGTAAACACATCAATTACTTTTGCGCAAACTTCAGAGCAAAAAGCCATGAAAAAACTTTCTTTTATGGTAGGTGATTGGAAAGGTTCTGGAACGAGTTATCCAAAAGAAACCAGTAAACCATATGATGTAATGAGTACCGTACATTATGATTTGGATGGAGAATTAATTGTCTTACGACATCGATCTAAGCGAGGGGGTAAAACAGTCCTAGCGTTGCATACATTGATTTACTATAACAAAGAAGATGGCTATTACTATTATAATGCCTTTCGAAAAAATGGTGCGCGTCCTTTTAAATGCAAGGTAAATGATGGTAAACTCATTTGTGAAATTAATGGAAACTATAGACTCACATTTCAGCGTACCCAAAAAGGAAAATTTAACGAGTTCGGACAGCGATTGGTGAATGGGAAGTGGGTAAAAAACTTTGAAGATATTTTACACCCTGCTACTGGAGTTAAATTTTAGATATATGATTAAATTCTTTAGACATATCCGTAAATCATTAATTGAACAAAATAAAATGGGAAAATATTTTAAATACGCCATTGGAGAAATTGCACTTGTAATGATTGGTATTCTTCTTGCCTTACAAGTAAACAATTGGAACCAGGAAAGAATCAATGAACAAAAGGCAATTGGCTATTTAAATAATTTAATTGAAGATATAAAGTCTGATATTTTATATTATAACGGCAACATAAATAATTACAAAATATGGCTTAGTAATAACAAAAGACTTTTAATTAACGACGATTATAAAATGTTGGAAGGAGATTCTATTATTAGGCTTGTAGCAGGCTATTATGAGGTTGATAGAACATCTAGCCAAACCTACGAGAAAATTAAAAATGCTGGACTTATAGAAGCTTTAGGTTCGGAAGATGTTAATAAAGCAATTAATGATTACTATAATGCTGAAAGGAGTTATTATCAAACCATGTTGCGTTGGGATAAAGATTTTAGTGACAAAGATGTAAATTTTTGGTTTTATAACGATAATTACGAATCTAGCTCTGTAAGAAATTATAATACAAATACGCTACCGTTTTTAAATACTGCTGCCAAACGAAAGAATGATTTAATAAACCTTATCGAGTCTACACAAGGCAGAAATCATTTGCGCAATGCTATAATTAGAAAAGAACATACATTAAAAAGGGTGAAAGAGTTTGTTGCTACTGCAGAAAACCTAATTGATTTAATAACTAAAGAACTTGATAGTAAATGATTAAATTCTTCCGTCACATTCGTCGTTCACTAATCCAAAAAAATCAAATGGGAAAATATTTTAAATACGCCTTTGGTGAAATTTTACTTGTAGTAATTGGGATTCTGATTGCACTTAGCATTAACAATTGGAATGAAAATAGAAAAGAGAAATTTAATGAGACTAAAATCTTAAAAACCCTAAACGAAGAGTTTTTAGAAAATAAAATTACACTAGATTCTACACTAGTTTTATTAAACAATACAGCAGATGCTTTAAGTTTTGTGCTAAAAAATATTAATAAAAATATAAAACTTACACCTGTTCAACTAGACAGTGTTTTATATTTTACTATATCTAATCCGTATTGGAAAAGAAGTGAGTTTACACTCAAAAATCTAGAAAGCTCTGGTAAGTTAAGCGGTTTATCCAATCAAAAATTAAAAAAGAAACTCTATCAATATTCTCTTGCTACAACAGATATTGAAGACAAGGACCAAGATGCTACAATTGGATTTAATCATCTATTAAACTATATTAAAAAAAATGGTTCTTTAAGAAATTTAGATGCACAAGGAACTCAAATTACAGAAGGCAGAACACCTTTAAAATATGATCACGTTAAATTCTTTTCTGATTTAACTTTTGAAAACGCTATTAATGACTGCTTAGTGTATATTAGGCAAAGAATAGAAAGATACATTGTTGCAAAAAAGATTATTAAAGAAGTAATTACAATTACCAATAATATAGATGATTAAATTCTTTAGACATATCCGAAAATCATTAATTGAACAAAACAACATGGGGAAATACTTTAAATATGCCATTGGCGAAATTCTATTGGTGGTGATTGGAATTTTAATTGCGCTTAGCATTAATAATTGGAATGAGAATAGAAAAGTCGAAGCTCAACTAAAATCTGCTCTTCAATCGATCTATAATGACACGGTGGCTGATAGTCTATTAATAGATCAAGCAAAACCCTTAGTTCATTTGCGAGATAGTACCATCCAAAATTTAATTCTTCGCTCTTATGCCACCGAAACAAATTTGGATACGTTAATCTCCATCATGCAAAGCGAATTTCCACTTCGTTGGTATAGTTCTCCTCAGTACAATAAAAACACCTTTACGAATCTAAAAAACACCGGAGCATTCGATATTTTACCTAACGACATAAAGCTGTCATTGTCTGATTATTACACCACCCTAGAATCCTATGAAACTCTAAACGATGAGGTGTTAAATCAATATCGAATTCATCTGGACGATTTTGTAAAACGCTATAACATCATAGGTCGTTTTTATGATGACAATTATAACAATAGTTATTTATACAAGAGCACATGGAAAACAGTAGATGAGAAAGATTTTACGCCTAGAGTTGCTGTGTTATTTGCAGCTTACAATGTTCTGTATGGATATGCTAAAGAAGAGTTAGAAACCAACCTGAATAATATCAGAGATATTTTACCTCAACTAAAACCATATCTAGATTAATAACCTAATGATCAAATTCTTCCGTCACATTCGTCGTTCACTAATCCAAAAAAATCAAATGGGAAAATATTTTAAATACGCCATTGGTGAAATTTTACTTGTAGTAATTGGGATTCTGATTGCCTTGCAAATTAACACATGGAATCAAGAATATATATCTAATAAGGATGAAAAAGCAATCTTAGCAAATTTAAATCGGGAATTTCAGCAAAATAGAATAGCTTTAGTTAAAACAAAGAAATACAATAAAGAGGCATATAACGCTGGTTTAAAAATTATGGGCCTAATAGGTGAAAGCAAGAAGGTTTTACGAAAAATAAATATAGATAGCTTACTATACAGTGCTATTGAATTTCAAGCTTTTCGCCCTTCTGAAAACGCTTTTTTTAACCTGATGCAATCGGGTCGACTCCAGCAATTAAAAAATGAATCTTTAAAAGATTTTTTGTATGAATGGTCTAGAAACCTTAAGTCTGCTGAAGACAATTATAACGATTACGACAACAAGATAGAAAATGAACTAATCCCCTATTTAACAAATAATTATTTATTGAAAGATGTTGATTCCTATGGACAATTACAATGGAAAACGAAATCGAGATTAAAAGTAGATAAATACTTGATCTTTCAGGATTTTAAATTTGAAAATTTAGTAGACGACACACTATATAGACTGTTTACTTATAATAAAAACATTGATGAGTTAGAATCAATTATTAACTCTATTATAAAAGAAAGTAGTGCTAATGATTAAGTTCTTCAGAAAAATACGTCAAAATATGATTAAAGAAAATAAGTTTTCTAAGTATTTTCTTTACGCCATTGGTGAAATTGTTCTTGTGGTGATCGGAATCCTGATTGCGCTACAGATTAACAATTTGAATGAGAACCGACAAAAGAAAAAACTTGAGCGTGATTATTTATCTGAAATAAAAGGAAATCTCATAAAAGACACTTTAAATATCAATATAACCCAAGATTTTACCTTATCCAAAATAGATACTATTGCAAATACATTGGCATTATTTGAGAAAGCAAATTTCGGTGAACCCTATTTTAATAAATTAAGACCTAAGTTGGGAGTTTTGACTGACTTCAAAATGTTTTCGCCTGTAAGAACAGGTTTTGATAATATGGTCTCTTCAGAAAAAATAGGATTAATAAATAATAAAGCCTTAAGAACCGAACTCTCTAATTATTATAGTGACCTAAGTTACGAGAATGGCACTCAAGAAAGGGTAAAACAAGTCACAAGAGAATTTACAGATGACATAGCTCCTAAAATAATGAACAAAGAATTATTAAATTCTTTCATAAACTTAAATCTAGACCTAAAATCTAGTGATGATGTAAATGTTCATTCTGATGAGATTACAATTTCGAGATTATTTTTAATGCTTCAACTCTCAAGAGTTCTTTATGTCGAACTTGATGATAGAAAAGAAATCATTAAGACTATTATAGTACAAATAGAATCTCAATTAAAGTAAATGATTAAATTCTTCCGTCATATTCGTCGCTCACTATTAGAACAAAACAACATGGGAAAATACTTTAAATATGCTATTGGTGAAATCTTACTTGTGGTGATTGGGATTTTAATTGCGCTTAGCATTAATAATTGGAATGAACGCAGAAAAACTAAACTACAAGCAACAAATTATAAAAAAACAATTGTAAGTGATCTTGTACAAGATACAATAGCTATTAATTCTCTAATTAGGAGAACAAAAATTTATAAGAAAAACATCATTAACTATTTTAATTACATAGATAGCTTAAAACCTTCTAGCACAAATCTTAAAAAACTATCCGATAGCCTTTCAAATGTTACATTTCTTTACATGAAGTACTACCCAGTGAATAATTCTTTTAAACAAATGGAAACTACGGGACATGGAAATTTGCTCACCAAAGAACAAAGGGATTTCTTATTGGATTTATTATCGGATCAAGAAGAAATGAACATCATCATAGACAGTCAATTACAAATTGCCGTCAGAAATAAAGATAAGAGTGATGAGTTTTCTGGTATACCATACAACATATATGAAAAATTGAATGCTTCAAATTCTAAAGAACGACAAATTCAAGCTCTAATCCATATTCATCTATGGATGAAAGCTGTTGACGAGTTGTATTATTATCTTGAATCACGCGGAGAAAAATTAAAGAAAAAGATTCAAAAAAATATTGATTTATTTGTTGCAAACCCATGATTAAATTCTTTAGACATATCCGTAAATCACTCGTAAGTGAAGGCAAAACAAAAACATACCTTTTATACGCCATTGGTGAAATCATCTTGGTAGTCATTGGTATTTTGATTGCATTACAGATTAATAATTGGAATGAGCTACAAAAAGAAAAAGAATCATTAGAGACAATATACAACTTGGTTATTAGTGACTTAGAATCAGACTTAAAAGCGATCCCGAAAGTTTTAGAATACAACAATAATAAATCACCTTTATTAAGACATGTCATACAAGGAAACTTAAACCAAAATGATTATGTTGATAATACTAAATATTACAATTTAATAAGTGGAAGTGAAGATTTTAGTTTAAAAACAAAAGGCTATGAGCAACTACGTAATTTTAATGATCGTGATTTCTCATCGGATGAGTTACAAATAAAAATTAATGATTTTTACGAACATTACAATATACGACTAGAAGGACTCAATGAACTTGCCTTAGATGACTTAAAGAGCAACTATAATTATTGGAAAGAAAATTTTAGTTGGTATCCCGATTATTTAATAGGTAAAGAATCTGTAGGGTTTATAAAATATTCTATTGAGAATATGGATTACAAAAATAGAGTAGCTAACTACTTTTTTTTGAATTGTGGACTAATCAATGAGGCACTTGAAGAAATTGAAATAGAGGCACATAAAATATTAACTCTCCTTAAAGAAAGAAATAACCAATGATTAAATTTTTCAGAAAAAATCGTCAGAATATGATTAAAGACTTGCCTACCGGCAAGGCAGGAAATAAAGCAAGTAAATACTTACTCTACGCCATTGGTGAAATCATTCTTGTTGTTATTGGAATTCTCATCGCTTTACAGATTAACAATACCAATGAAAACGGAAAAAAAAGGGAAATAGAAGTAAATTATCTAGAACGGTTGTCAATCGACCTCAAGGACAATGAAAAGCTCTGGTCAGATTTTTATGACGTAAAACAAAAACAATTAGAAGCTGCTAATATCTTCTTGAACTTTAGTTTTAGAAAGAATCAGGATTCTGTTTTTCAGATTATGCCCTACTTTAATGCTATTTTTAGTTGGGTAGACATTAATATTAATCAAGTGACCTTTGAGGAAATGGTGAGCAGTGGAAATCTGGATCTCATCTCAAACGATTCTATTAAAATAAAGTTGTTGGTTCTAAACAAACATTACAAGTCTATTTTAGATATTCAGAAGAAAGAAAAGGAGAGTCACGATCGGTTATTATTCCCTCCTATCAATGAAAAGTTCAATATGCGTTATTTTATGGCTCTTGAACCTACTAAGCAAAAAGAGATCAATCGAACATTTACAGATCAAGAAGTTGGTTATTATTTAAATGAATTTAAAAAAGAGCTCATTGAACTCATAGGAGATCAAACTTTTATGAATGGAGTGACTGTTATTCAGTCGAGTGCAGATGTGACCATGAAACAATTCTTAGATGCCAAGCAACAAGTGACAGAATTGATCGCTCTGATCAAAGAAGAACTAAAAAGAGACTAAGAAATGATTAAATTCTTTCGGAAAATACGTCAAAACTTACTTATGGGAAATAAAACAGGTAAACCTGCCTTTGCCGCTGTCAGGTACTTTAAATACGCTATTGGTGAAATCTTACTTGTAGTTATAGGTATTTTGATTGCGTTGAGTATTAATAACTGGAACTCTAATCGCTTGGAGAAAAACAAAGAAGCTCTTCTATTAAAAGAATTAAATAATGAGTTTGCAGTGAATAAAATTCAGTTAGATTCTGTTTTAAGCATTCATAAAAGATCGATGAAGTCTGTAAATTATTTACTTTCGAGATTACCAATAAAAGATATAAAAACCGAAAACTTAGATTCATTATCTCATCATCTTTTTTATTGTGGATTTTACTACACATTTAACCCTTCCAGCGGCGTGACAAATTCTATTATGACCAGTTCTACGATTAATATTATCTCTAATGATGAATTACGTCAATTAATAGTTGGTTGGAATGATGTCTTGTTAGATTATCAGGAAGAAGAGACTTTAGCTCGTTATAATTATACAAATCATTTAAAACCTTTTGAAAAAAAACATTTTTACTTTAGCCAGAGCCCAAAAAAATGGTTGAAAGATTCTAGAGTGAATTTAAAAGTTCTTCAAAGCTTAGAGTTTGATAATTATGTACTAGACAGGTATAATGATTTAAACAATATTCTAGCGAATACCTATGGAGAACTAGATGCAATTGTAAATACCATCAATAGAATAGTTGAACTTTCAGACACAAAAAACAATGATTAAATTTTTTAGACACATTAGACAAGGACTGGTGAATGAAAATAAGTTCTCTAAATACTTTTTGTATGCTGGTGGTGAAATCTTACTCGTTGTTATTGGTATTTTATTGGCTTTGCAGTTCAATTCTTGGAACACCAATAATAAAGAGCTCGAGAAAGAAGAGTGGTACTTAAATAACATCTTAGATGATATACATTATCAAACCCAAACTTTAGAAATTATAGAAAAGGATTACAATGTAACAATCGCTGCAGCAAAGTCAATTTTAAAAAACTATTATCATCAAAAATCTTTTCAAGGGATTGATAGTTTAAATAACAAGTTGAACTTATTAATGTATGCACAATTTTTCCCTAACACAAACAACACCTATCAAGAATTGGTTTCCTCTGGACAGTTGTCTTTGATTAAGAACAAAAACTTGAGTTTAGAAGTTATCGATTTCTACCTTTATTCTGCAGATAATGAAGAGGTATTTAAGAACGATCTTGACAATATTTTCTATCCTCAAATTTACCCTGTAGTAAGTTCTTTAGTTCAAGTTGATATTGAATCTTTCTTGACAAATGAGGATGAAGATTACTTATTGCAAAAGTTGAGTTCTGTCTCTTCACTTATTGAAAAAAAGCTAAACGACCTTTCTACAAGATTGGCTCTTGAAAATGCCATCAAACTAAAAATATTGATTCTTTCTGAGCAATTAGAAATCATTAAGGAAACACAAAAAGGAGCAAAGGTTTTAAATACACTTATAGAAGATGAATTGAAAGAGCATCTTCACGATTAATTTTTTTTGAAATAAAAAACCAGCTCAACTGAGCTGGCTTAATAACTAACAACTCTACCCCTTTTGAAGAATTAGCTAGTTAAGATTACTATAGAGAACTTATATTGTTTTTAAAATGCCACGTGCTTTGTAATCAAATTGGGAGGAATACACCAAGCACGTTAGCATTTAATTGAGATTTACAATCTTATTTTTTACTACTCACTTTTTGGCAGCAACTCATTTTCTAATTTTTTTCTTAATTTATACTGACCTTTTTTCAGCAGAATACTTTTATTAACAAGAGCGATCCATAAGTATTCTGCACTGCAATCGTAACACATGTAATTTCTGGATTTTGGAAAGAATCGTAGAAGTAATTTTCTTGGAATTCTCAACCTAGATTTTGATTTACAATTTGGACATACTTTCATCAGGCAACTAATTAAAGTACAATAGTATGACAGATTTTAGAAGGGTAAAAATTTTAGCGGTGACAAAAAGTGACAACCTTGTTTTAAAGGTTTTGAATAAAGTGTTCTAACTCTATACCGCTTGAAACTTGAAGTTTTTTTCTGATTCTATATCGAGCAGCTTTTACTGCATCTATGGATACATTTCTAATAGAGGAAATCTCTTTTATGGATAGATTTACACGCAGCAGAGAACACACCTCACGTTCGGTTTTGGTAAGTCCAGGGTATAAGTCCATCAACTTTGTATTAAAGCCAATATTTACTTCTTCAATTTTATCCTGTAGTGATGTTAATTTATTTTCGGTGGTAATTTGTTGCTGCAATTTAAAATTCAAAGATTTGGTATACTGCTTTACATCTTCAGACTCTATAGAATGAGAATCCTTTTTTAATTGATCAGAAAACTGCTTAATAAATTGCAATCGCATGGTATTATCGGCAACTAGTAGTTTCAATTCTGATTCGGAAACTTTAACTTTCTCATCCAAGAGTTCTTTCTTTAACTTAGACTTTTCAAGTTTCTCTGCAACAATTCGCACTCGTGCTGTATAATTTCTCCACAATAAATACCCTACTAAAGATCCAACTATTAATGCAAGAATAAATAAAAAGATATATAAATCCACTTTCGATTCTTCCTCACTTTTTAAAAATTCAAGTTCTTTTCTTTCCTTTTCAAATTCATGTTTTAATTCTAACTCTTGAATTCTCTTTACACTTTCTTTATTAAAAATAGAATCTGAATACTTTTTATAAAGTCTAAAATTACTATAGGTTTCTTTATAATTCCCCAACGCTTCAAACGCCTTACTCTTACGCAAATATGCTTTTGAAACCCGTTCCTTAAAGCCTTCTTTTAAACCTACTATCAAAGAAGAATCTGCATACACTAATGACTTTCGATGTTCTTTGAGTTTAGAATAATCTCGAGAAATATTATAATAGCCAACACAAATGGACATCTTATTACCTACCTTTTTGTAGTATTCTAAATTATCTATCTTAATTGGTAGTGACTTATCATATTCGTCTTGCGTAGAGTATAGGGTTGCTAAATTACTATTGACTCCCCTTACGTCTTCTTCTCTCTTTAATTTGGTAAACAGTTCTTTTGCTTTTTTGTAGCTCAATAAAGCAGAATCTATTTTTTTGAGTCTTCTGTATGAAACACCTATCATATTATAGGCAGCAGCTACACCAAACGTATCTTTCGTTTGAGTGTTCAATTTGATTGCTATTTTAAAGTTATTGACTGCTTTCTCATCCTCTCCTTGGTACCTATAAACCAAACCCATATTATGAATAACATCTCCTATGTTTGTAGTATCTTTTAACTGCTCATATAAGTCTTTTGCTTTTAAATAAAACGAAATTGCAGTACTGTAATCTCCTTTTCTCCTACTAACAACACCTAACTTCGTATAGACGAATGCTAGTTCCTTTAGATGATTACCTGTAGATGATTTAATTAATTTTTCAGCATCTAAAAAATATCCTTCAGCTTTATTAAATTCTCGCTCAATTTCATATTCTCCTATCGCTAAAAGTGATGTTATTTTTTCATACTTGCCTAAAGCATTATCTAAATTACTTTTTAACTCCAAAAATGTAGCATCTGTATTCTGTGAAAATATTGTCACAGAAACAAATAACAAGAACAAATTGAGAACAGCAATTTTCATAACACAAAGCTAATAATAAAACACGACAAAACGTTTTTATCCTAATTGAGAGCAATAAAAAAGCCAGCAATGTGTGCTGGCTTTATATAATTTATCTTATAAGATACTGAAACGAGTTCAGTATTATATCTACCCTCCAAAGTCATCAAATCGGATGCTTTCATCTGGAATACCAAAATCTTCTCCCATTTTCTGAACGGCTTTGTTCATTAATGGGGGTCCACAGAAATACAATTCAATATCTTCTGGTGATTCATGATGATTTAAATAGTTGTCGATTACACAGTTGTGAATAAATCCTACAAAACCATCTCCTTCACCATCAATTCCGTCTTTTACTTTCCAATTGTCTTCTTCTAATGGTTCAGACAAGGCTAAGTAAAACTTAAAATTAGGAAAGTCTTTCTCTAATTTATAGAAGTGATCTAAGTAGAATAATTCTCTTTTAGAACGTCCTCCATACCAATAGGTAACTTTTCTTCCAGTTTTTAAGGTTCTGAATAAGTGGTATAAGTGAGAACGCATTGGCGCCATACCTGCTCCTCCTCCTACATATAACATTTCTGCTTCAGATTCATTGATGAAGAATTCACCATAAGGTCCTGAAATCGTTACTTTATCTCCTGGCTTTTGCGCAAAGATGTATGATGATGCTACTCCTGGATTTACATCCATCCAACCGTTTTTAGCACGATCCCATGGCGGAGTTGCAATACGAACATTTAACATAATCTCTCTTCCTTCCGCTGGGTAAGAAGCCATAGAATATGCACGTTCTACAATATCATTGTTTTTCATCACCAAAGGCCACAATCCAAACTTATCCCATTCTGCTTGGAATTTATCTGCTGTTTCATGCTCTTCTGGATGCGCAGTAATGTCCATATCTGAAAACTTAATTTCACAGTTAGGGATTTCAATCTGGATATATCCTCCAGCTTTATATCCCATATCTTCTGGAATTTCTACTACAAATTCTTTAATGAATGATGCTACGTTGTAATTACGAACAACCGTTGCTTCCCATTTCTTAATTCCAAATACTTCTTCTGGAATAGAAATGTCCATATCTTGCTTTACTTTCACCTGACATGCTAAACGAATCCCGTGCTTTAACTCTTTACGAGTAAAGTGAGGTGTTTCTGTTGGCAGGGCTTCTCCTCCACCTGAATTCACATGACATTCACATTGAACACAAGATCCACCTCCACCACAAGCTGATGGTAAGAAGATTTTTTCATTTCCTAATGTGGTTAATAAAGTACTCCCTGAAGAGACTTCTATTTTCTTTTCTCCATTAATGGTAATTGTTACTGGGCCAGATGGAGATAATTTTTGCTTTACAAATAATAGTAATGCAACTAAAAGCAATGTAATCAGTAAAAAAGCTGCTACGGTTGCTATAATAGTTCCTGTTGTGCTTGCTGCTAATGTTATCATCTTACTTATCTGTTTCTTTAATGTTATCAGCTACTTCTTTTGTCTCATCAGTTTTCTCAACATCCTTTTCATTCGGTTTAGACTTCTCTACTACGCTCGAAGTGACAACCTCTGTTGTTTCTTCTTTTTTCTCTTCATCTCCACCTGTCAACATTCCTCCGAAACTCATAAATCCAATTGCCATTAAACCAGTGATAATAAATGTAATTCCTAAACCTCTTAAGGCAGGTGGTACACTTGAATATCTGATTTTTTCACGAATGGCTGCAATCGCTAAAATTGCTAAGAACCATCCGATTCCAGATCCGATCCCATAATTTAATGCCAATCCTAAAGTTGCAATCTCACGAGACTGCATAAATAATGAACCTCCTAAGATGGCACAGTTTACTGCAATTAATGGTAAGAAAATACCTAATGAGTTATACAATGAAGGTGAAAACTTCTCTACAATAATTTCTACCAATTGTACCATGGTTGCAATGGTTGCAATAAACATGATAAAGGATAAGAAACTTAAATCGTACTCAGCATATTCTGGGCCTAACCAAGCCAACGCTCCTTCTTGTAATATATATTGATCTAACAACCAGTTTAAAGGAACAGTTACTGCCAATACAAAGATAACGGCAGCTCCTAAACCTACAGCTGTAGATACTTTTTTAGATACAGCAAGGTAAGAACACATTCCTAAGAAGGTGGCAAATACCATGTTGTCTATAAAAATCGATTTGAAAAATAATTCTATATGTTCCATTTTTTCATCTTAATTAAGATCCTGAAATAAATTCAAGATGACGCTATGCGTCTAGTTTTCTTCGATTAATGCTTTGTTTCTACTACGTTGAACCCAAATAATGATTCCTACGACAATCAATGCCATTGGAGACAACAACATAAACCCGTTGTTTTCATATCCAATAGAGTACAATCCAGTTTTCTCAATTGGATCCCCTAATACAGGAATTCCAAGTAAAGTACCAGATCCTAATAATTCTCTAAAGAACCCTACAATGATTAAGATTACACCGTAACCCAATGCATTTCCTATTCCGTCTAAGAACGATTTCCAAGGTCCGTTCCCTAAAGCAAAGGCTTCAAAACGTCCCATAATAATACAGTTGGTAATAATTAACCCAACAAATACCGATAGTGTTTTACTCAATTCGTAAGCAAAAGCTTTCAAAACTAAGTCGACTATAATTACCAAGGTAGCAACTACAATTAGTTGTACGATAATTCTAATTTTTGATGGAATGATGTTTCTCATTAATGAGATCACAACATTTCCTAATCCTAAAACAAATAATACTGAAATAGACATTACAATAGAAGCTTTTAACTCTGCTGTAATTGCCAATGCAGAACAAATACCTAATACCTGAATGGTAATTGGATTGTTGTCCGTTAGCGGATCAGTGATTAATTTTGCGTCTTTTTTTGATAAAAGTCCCATCTAATTAATTTGTTTTTAAAGTTTTAAAATAAGTTACATACAATATCAAATCAGATTTGATCATCGCAGAAACTCCATCACCTGTAATGGTTGCTCCAGCAATTGCATCTACTTCAAAATCCGTTTTTTCTTCGTTCTTTGGATCGTTATTTCCTTTAGCAACTCTAATTCCTTTAAAGTTTCCAGAAGCATCTAATAAGTGCTCTCCGATAAAGTCGTCCATAAAGTAACGTTGTTTGATATTCGCTCCTAATCCAGGAGTTTCTCCTTTATGATCAAAATATGCTCCTTGAACCACCATATTTTCATCCATGGCAACGTATCCCCAAATGGCATCCCATAGTCCTTTTCCTCTAATAGGTGCTACATAAAATGTTTTACCATCTTTCTCTCCAACAAATAATGGAAGTCTTCTTACGCCTCCATCTTTTGCTTTCGCTTTTTCCTTTTTAACATCAATCAAATATGCATTTTCATCTTCGGTAACATTATCACCTTCAATAACCAATTGCTTCTTAATGTATTTTTGAAATTCATCTCCTGCAACAGTTGTAGAAACAAAATTTGCATTTATTCCTTCATTTTCATTAACCCCCATTGCATATAGGATGTTTTGTTGCTTTTCAATACGCTTGTTTTCGTCAATATTAGGTTTTAAAGACGATGCTAAAAAAGCCAACAAAGCTCCAACTACTAACACCATTCCAATGGCGAAAATTATTGTATACGAATTACTATCTGTTCTTTTAGACATAATTAGACAGTTTTAGCTTTTAAACGTTTCTTTCTCTTCTTTACATTTCCTTGCACCACATAATGATCAATCGTAGGAGCAAAGACATTCATTAATAGAATGGCTAAGAATACTCCTTCTGGATATGCTGGATTGAATACACGTATCATAATTGAGATAAACCCAATTAAGAATCCGTAAATCCATTTTCCTTTGTTGGTTTGTGATGCAGTTACAGGGTCTGTTGCCATGTATACTGCTCCAAATGCCAATCCTCCAATCATTAAGTGTTCCCACCATCTTGCATCCATCAATCCAAAGAACTTGCTTGATTCAGTAATGATTCCATTATCTGCAACCAAATTAAATATGAATCCCATGACAGCGGCTCCAATAAATGTTGAAAGGATAATTCTCCAACTTCCAATCTTGGTAAAGATTAAGAAGGCTGCTCCTAATAAAATTAAGAATGTAGAAGTCTCTCCAATAGATCCTGGAATGAATCCAAAGAATTGATCCCAATTTGAATATACAATTTCTTGATTCTGAGCATAACTTCCTAAAACTGTTTCTCCAGAAATTGCATCAGGAGTTCCTACTCTGTTTACAGCATCGTATACCCAAACTTTATCTCCACTCATCCATGTTGGATACGCAAAGAATAAGAAAGCTCTAATGGTTAAGGCTGGATTTAAGATGTTCATTCCTGTTCCTCCGAATACTTCTTTTCCGATCACTACACCAAAAACAACAGCAACTGCTAACATCCATAACGGTGTATCAATTGGTACAATTAATGGAACTAACATTCCTGTTACCAAGTATCCTTCTTCTACTTCATGTCCTTTAATTACAGCGAAGATAAATTCAACTAATAATCCAACTCCATAAGAAACAACCACTAATGGAAGTACTTTAATAATTCCAATCCAGAAATTATCCCAAGTCAAGAAACTTCCCATGACAGAAAATTCCGTTGCAACTCCATTTGCGATATCAATTGCTCTATAATGTTGGTATCCTGCGTTAAACATTCCGAATAGTAAACATGGAATTAATGCCATGATTACAATATTCATCGTACGCTTTAGATCGTCTGCTACCTTAATATGAGTTCCGCCATGCGTTATCTCATTTGGCAAGTACAAGAACGTATGGATTGCGTTAAACGCAGGAGCCATCTTTGTTCCTTTGTACTTTTCTTTTAAATTATGTAATTTACTTTTTAAGCTCATCTGATCAATATTTTAGCCTAATTCTTCTTTCATTAAGTCCAAACCTTCTCTCACAATTTGTTGGTGAGGTTGCTTCGAAACACAAATAAATTCTGTTAATGCAAAATCTTCAGGAGCTACTTCGTAACCTCCTAATACTTCCATTTCATCCAAATCTTTATACATACAAGATTTTAAGAATTGTAATGGGTACATATCTAATGGGAACACATTTTCGTAAGATCCTGTAACTACAAAAGCTCTATGCTCTCCGTTTGTATTTGTATTTAAATCGTATTTCTTCTTTGGATTTAACCAAGAAAAAGTCAAAGCTCTGGAGGTAGAAATCTTATTGAAAATTGGTTTGTTCCAACCAAAAAACTCATAATCATCTCCTTCAGGAATTGCTGTAATTAGGTTATCGTAATATCCAAAAAACCCATCTTCTGCAACCTGAATTCCAGACAATACATTTCCGCTGATAATTCTTGAATTATCATTATTTACATTCTTCTTTACCAAATCTCCAATGGTTGCTCCAGCAACTGCCGTGATGTATGATGGCTTTTCAAATTGAGAGCCTGCTAAAGCTATTGTTCTGGTAAGATTAAAGTTTCCAGTTAATAATAACTCTCCAATCACTACCAAATCTTGTGGTGTTACTACCCAAACAACCTCTCCTTTATTCAAAGGATCTATTTGTGCGATTTGAGTACTTACATTTCCAATAGGGTGCGGCCCTGAAACTTTATGAAGCTCAATATTTTTTAATCCATTTAATGGCGAATTAGCATTTTTACCTACAGAAACATGAACTTTACCTTCTGTTAATTTAGAGATGGCTGTAATTGCAGCTTGCAATTCGTTTTCCTTCCCTGCCAATGTATAATCATAATCTGCTGCCAAAGGTGCACTTGCATATGCTGATACAAAAATTGCTTTTGGTGCCTGATTAGGATTTGCGATAACATCGTACGGACGTTGTTTTATAAATGGCCAACAACCAGAAGTAAACAAATGGTTTTTCACTTCCTCTGCAGACATTTTGTCTACATCTTGTTTACCAAAGTCTTTATACTCTTGCTTACCATCAGCAAGAACTTTCATGGTTAATATTTTACGTTTTGCTCCACGTACAATCTCCGTTACTTTACCACTTACTGGGCTAGAGAATAAAATACGTTCGTCACTCTTTGAATAAAAAAGAGCTTCTCCTGCTTTTACCTCAGTACCTTCTTTGGCTATAAGTTTTGGGATGATTCCGTGGAAGTCTTGTGGCTTTAAAGCAAACACTCCATTCACTGGAATGTTAGTAGTGGTATGCTCTGCTTCGCCAACTAGCTTAATATCTAAGCCTTTTTTGATACGAATGTCTTTTGACATGATACTTCCTTAATTTAATTATCTAAAAAAATCATGCAAATTTAGTTATTTTGCTGGCCAAGACAGAATATTTAAGATTTTATCTTAGAAGCCTTTGCTTATTTATAATTATTCTAAATAGATATATTTTAACACCTCATTTAATTTACTAGGTTTGTAAAAAATAAGATTGGTTTCATTTTTGCGTTTAACCAAGGAAATCAGATATTAATTATATGAGAAAATTAGGGTTACTATATTGCTTTTTGATAATGTTAGGAGTTCTTTCAGCACAAGAAAATGAAGTTAATCATATAAAATCCATCCAACTGAAACCTTTGTCTGAAAATAATTTTTCAACCATTGTTCCTTTGGGTACAACATTAGAACTGAGTTTTGATGATTTAGAAGCGGATCAAAAAGATTATTCTTACAAGGTTCAGTTAATGACTTACGATTGGAAACCAAGTAATTTAATTGCCAATCAATATATTAACGGGTTTCAATCTAATGTTTTTTTCAATGTTGAGAACTCTTTCAATACACTTCAAAACTACACCCATTACTCCGTTCGATTTCCAAACCAGAACACACGAATTACGAAAAGCGGAAATTATTTAGTTTCTGTTTTAAATGAATATGATGAAGTGATGTTTACCCGTAGATTTATATTATATGAATCTACCGCAGTTGTTGGTGTTTCTGTTACCAGAGGAAGAGATATTAGATTCATGAAAGAACAACAAACTGTGAATTTAATCGTGAATCATGCTTCTATAAAGATTAACAATCCTTCTCAAGAAATTCATGTTGCTATTTTACAAAATGAAAATTGGAACACTGCCTTAACTGGCGTTCAACCACAATTTTACAAATCCAACCAATTGATCTACAGATATACTCGAGAAACTAATTTCTGGGGAGGTAACGAATACTTACACTTCGACAACAAATTGATTCGCAATGGAAATATCAATATTTCAAGAGTCGAGAAAAAGGATATTTTCCATAGTTATTTGTATCCATATAAAAACAGAGTAGTAAAATCTTATACATACAATCCAGATATTAATGGTCAGTTTGTCGTTAGAACAATTGAAGCTTCAAATCCAGCTACCGAAGCTGATTACGCTCAAATGTATTTTAGCTTAAAAGTAGCGAATGAATTTGAAGACAAAGAAGTATACGTATATGGCGCTTTCAACAACTTCCAACTAACTGAAGAAAATAAAATGTCTTTTGACAGCTATACAAACACTTATTCTTCAAACTTTCTGTTAAAACAAGGGTTTTACAATTACACTTTTGTTACCAAGTCTTCGGACGGTTCTATTTCAGAATCAGAAATTAGAGGAAACTTCTCTCAAACAGAAAATAATTATACAGCAATCGTATACTTCAAACCTTTTGGTTCTCTTTTCGATCGAGTCATTGGTGTTGGTACCATACGTTTTCAAGGTGAGCGATAATAGCAACCATCAACTAAGTAAGAGGGTAAAAAAGAAGTCATTTTTAAGTTTAGCCTCTTGGAACTTCCAAACAAAATCTCTAAATTAGCTGATATGGTTCAGCAAATCACAAAAGGGATTAAAATTTCTGTAAAGACATCGTATGATGGTACTCTATATCGAAATTATCGTTTGTACCACAACTTCAGCTATTACATCACCATTGAAAACAAATCACAAGACACTGTTAAACTAACAGATCGTCATTGGAAAATTTTTGATTCGCTAAACGCTACTGAAATAGTAGATGGAGAAGGTGTTGTTGGTCAAACCCCTGTGCTGGAACCTCAAGACACTTACACTTACAAATCGGGTTGTTTTTTATTTTCTACAACTGGAGCAATGTGCGGTTTCTTTAAAATGATTAATTTCGACACCCAAGAATATTTTAATGTAACCATACCACCGTTTCAACTTTCAACTCCAGTATCATTAAACTAACAAAAAGAAATAAGCTTAAAAAAAAGCTAGCCATAGTTAAAGAACCTGAATGCTACAATTGTGGGCACCCTTTTTCAGGTCATGAAAAATTTTGTCCAGAATGCGGACAAAAAAACAAAGCGAAAAAGATCACGTTTAAGAGTTTCGTCGCAGAAGTTTTTAATGGTTTTATTTCTTGGGATGCGAAATTTTGGCATACACTCGTTCCTCTGATAATTAAACCTGGAAAAGTCTCCAGAGATTTCATCAATGGTAAAAGAGCTCATTACTCCAACCCTTTTCAATTTTATTTAACTGCTTCAATCTTATTTTTCTTAATTTTTGGATTGATAGATAGCTACGATAAGTTTAATGAATTAAGTAAAGTAAAATCTAAAGAAACAACGATTACAAAAACATTAACTGATCCTAAAAAAGTGAACATGGACTCGTTAAAGAATGTTGTTAATGAACAATTAAAATCTTCGTTTATCCCACTAGATTCTGCTAGCAGGAAAAAAATAATAGACGAGATAGAAAAGGATTCAACAAACTTTGGGAATGGCCCTAATATTTCATTTGGAAATACACGCCTTACTAAATTTGTCCGATTTCAAAAGGAGCATCCAGACATGCCCATAGATGAAGCTTTAGATAGTCTTGGCTACCAAAAAACCTTTACTAATAGGTTTTTTTACAATCGGAGTAAAGTAGCAAACTCATTTATGAAAGATGCTGAAAGTAGAAATAAGTTTGTTCAAGAGATGATTTCACATGCATCAATCTCTTTGTTTATTTTACTTCCAATCTTTACCTTATCATTAAAGTTTTTCTATATCAGAAGAAAGTTCACCTATGTAGAGCATTTGATTTTTGTTTTCCATACGCAAACAGTTTTCTTCATACTACTGACCCTCTTTTTTCTAATTAATTTTATGGTGAAGAGTGTCCAGCCGTGGATATTTATCTTGCTATTCTTAATCTACTTACTGATTGCCATGCGTAAATTTTACCAGCAAGGTTATTTTAAAACGTTTGTTAAATTCATAATCATCAACATGGTTTATATGTTTTTATCTATTATCGGTGTTGTTTTTGTTGCTTTGATCTCTTTCGCATTCTTCTAAGAAAGAACAACCGATGTCTTTGCATCTTTAGCAAGATCATGATAATCCAATCTTAAATACGTATTCTCTTTTTTTACTGAAGTAATACTAACAGTTTCTACAAAAGGTCGCTTCATTTTTAAGGTAGTTCCTTCTGTTCCTTTGTCTGTACTTTCATGAAATGCTATAATATCTCCCTGATGAAACTCCGAACGATCTTTTAACCATTGTTGAAACCATTGCTTTCTATCAGATTTCATTTGCGCATCATATAAACTAGATGAAGACCAAACTTCAGGCTCTTGTGACAATTCTTTAAGGTGTTTCTCTTCCCCATCCCAAACCAATTCATAGGTATTTAATTGTTCATTCCAATCAACTAAAACAATCGTAAACGGTTCTATCTCGTGAAAGTTAAATGATTCTATATAAGTAATAGGATCATGAACACTTAATATGTTCTTCACTACCACGCCTCTACTCATTCTATAATAAGAACCTCTTTGATGCTGTTCAAATCCGCCATTCATCAAACAAACCAATCTATTTTTTTCACTTACCCCTATCCATGTACCTCCTGCTAATTCATCTTTTGGGTACGTTATTTCAACACCATTCTCTTTATATTTTTGAGGTGAGATCGTTTTTCTCATCGGACTTTCATCTCGATTGGAAGTTAAAATAAAACCTTCATTTCCTAAAGGTAAATAAGTAACTGTACACATAATATAGTATCTGTTTATGATAATTTACAAGGACAAATCAAATCATTATAACTAAAAATAAATTGTAACTTTGCCACTTGAAAAAGTGAACCTTATTTCTTTGTCGCTAACCTGTTGCAAAATAATAACAAGGTTTTACTTAAAGAGTAAAAAACAAACTAAAAATAAAACAAACTAAAATGGGAAGAGGTTTTTTTAAAGTTCCAGAAGCAGTAAATGAACCTGTTAAAGGTTATGCTCCAGGATCTCCTGAAAGAGAAGAGCTTTTAGCAACTTACAAAACAATGTTTAATAGCAGTATTGATGTGCCAATGCATATTAATGGTGAAGAAGTAAGGACTGGGAATACTAGAAACATTACTCCTCCGCACGATCACAAACATGTTGTTGGTCAATATCACACAGCAGATAAATCGCATGTAGATACTGCAATCTCAACTGCTTTAGCTACAAGAGAGGCATGGTCTAACGTGAGTTGGATGGAAAGAGCTTCTATCTTTTTAAAGGCTGCTGAATTATTAGCGGGTCCTTATAGAGCAAAAATGAATGCTGCTACAATGATAGCACAATCTAAAAATGTACACCAAGCAGAAATTGATGCTGCATGTGAAATGATTGACTTTTTCCGCTTCAATGTAGAATACATGACTGATATCTTTAAAGATCAGCCTGATTCTGCACCAGGAATTTGGAACAGAGTTGAATACAGACCACTAGAAGGATTTGTCTACGCAATTACACCATTTAACTTTACATCTATAGCTGCTAATTTAGTAGCTGCACCAGCTTTAATGGGAAATGTTATTGTTTGGAAACCTTCTGATCATCAAGCATATTCTGCACAAGTAATTGTAGATTTATTTAAAGAGGCTGGTTTGCCAGATGGCGTAATTAATGTTGTTTACGGTGACCCTGTAATGATTACTGATACTGTATTAGCAAGTCCAGATTTTGCTGGTTTGCATTTCACAGGATCTACACATGTTTTCAAAAACTTATGGAAACAAATCGGAAACAATATCCACAACTATAAAACATATCCAAGAATTGTTGGAGAAACTGGTGGAAAAGATTTTATCTGGGCACATAGTTCTGCAAACCCGTTACAAGTTGCAACAGGAATTACTAGAGGCTCTTTTGAATATCAAGGACAAAAATGTTCTGCAGCTTCACGTGCTTTCATTCCTGCATCAATCTGGGAAGAGGTTAAAGGTCATTTAATCACACAAGCAAGTGAAATAAAAATAGGTTCTCCTGAAGATCCATCTAATTATGTGAATGCAGTAATTCACGAAGGTTCTTTTGATAAAATAGCAAGCTTTTTAGACGCTGCTAAAACGGATGCTGATGTAGAAATTATTATTGGAGGAGGTCACGATAAATCTGTTGGATACTTTATTGAGCCAACTGTTATTGTAGCAAAAGACCCTATGTACAAAACAATGTGTACAGAATTGTTCGGTCCTGTAATGACTGTTTATGTATATGAAGATGCTGAATGGGAAGCTTCATTAAAGCTAGTTGATGAATCTACAGAATACGCTCTAACTGGAGCCATTTTCTCTACAGATAGATATATTGTTGAGAAAGCTTCTAAAGCATTAGAAAATGCTGCTGGTAACTTTTATATTAATGACAAGCCAACCGGTGCTGTTGTAGGTCAACAACCTTTTGGAGGCGCTAGAGCTTCTGGAACAAATGACAAAGCTGGATCTGCACAAAACTTATTACGTTGGACATCTGTTAGATTAATAAAAGAAACATTTGTAACTCCTACAGATTTTAAATATCCTTACTTAGGATAGATGATAAAACTAAAAAAAGCCTCACAAATTGTGAGGCTTTTTTTTATGAAATATTGAGAGGTAAACCAAATTAATTAAAAGGCTTATTCTCACTTATTTTAGCATATTGAGCATTGTAAAGTGTTCTTCCGTCTATCTCTACTAGCATTGCTATAATTGTAACATTCTGAATATCACTAATACTATAATTAGCTAAATCAACAACGTAGTTTTTAGTATGAATACCAATTACAGATTGAATAGGATCTCCTAAAATATCAGTAGCTGCATATCTTAAAACTCCATCGTGTTCATAATTAACAAGTGTGCTAGCACCTCCATAATAACTAGTATAATTCTCTTGATTTGCTTGAACTTTATCTTCTAAAACAAAGACAACAAGTTTTACATTCGTCTTAGAGTCTAAAAACCCAGCTTCTACATCTATCGATAAACTTGTACCATTTAATGTCGAATTAATTGCTAAACCAACATCTGTGGTTCCTTGTGCTGCATCTACAGCCTGACTAACATTATTAGTCTCTGGAGAACTCCATAAAGTAGTTCTGTTCACATATGCTGTAGGGTAACTATTAACTCCATAGTTATTGTCTAAGGCAGTAGAATAGCTATTCTGCATATTATCACCTGTGTGTACACCTACAAAGAACACTTTGTCAGTTTGTGCTTGCACCAAGCTATATGCATACGTTACTCTAGGGCACCATCCACACCAAGTTCCTGTAAAATCTTCAATGACTCCATTTTTAGTAAAACTACTTGGAAGACTCCCTGGGTCTACAATAGTAACACTAATATCAGGACTCGTCATTGAATCAAATGTTGTTTTTACAGAAATAGTTCCTGCATTAGCTCCTGTATAAGTACTTCCTGTGATAGCGTTATTATCTACATAAAAATCGCTTTCAGATGTTTTATCTAGAGCAGTACCGTTATTATATCTAGCAGTCGCTGTAAACGTCACATCGCTTCCAATAAAAATAGCACTTGTATTCGCTGTCACTTCAACAGAAGTTAACTGAATCGCTTCTACAGTAACAGTAATCGCTGCACTTGTTATTTCTTCATATTTTGCCGTTACAGATAAAGTTCCTGTAGTCATAGGCGTATATGTATTTCCGCTGATTGGTGAACCGTCTATAGAAATTGTAGACTGCGAAGTAACATTTGCTCCAGTATTTGCATTTACATTAAATGTTACTGTTTGTCCTTCAATCATCGTTGTTTTGTCTGATGTCACTGAAATTGAAGTGATAGGAGTACCTCCTCCTGAGCCATCTCCAGAGCCACCTCCACCGCCGGTAACGGGGTCTGCGTCTGATGAATTAGAACATCCAAATAAAAAGACAACTGTAAAAAGTGTAACTAGGGTTGATAATTTAAAAAGTCTCATAATGGTTTAAGGGTGATAAGGTTTGGTTAATGATATTTAAAATTAGTTCTACAAATAAAGCTTTTTTTTTGGTGAATTAAAAACCTTCTAACGTTTTAAAATAATTTTTTAGCGTTGACACTTAATTCATAACTCACTGTTAATAAGCGCCTTCATTTCAAGAAAAGAAAAACAAACAGAACGGCATGTCTATATTGACGTACACTAGCGCTCAAAAAATGAAACGTTTATTTTTAAATAAAAAAGTATCGAGCGCTCTAAATTTTAATTGTTTTTTATGTTATGTTTGCGTTCAACAATCAAACCTTATAACCAAATGAAACAAATTGCACTAATTGCTATTCTTCTGATTAGCCATTCTTTACTAGGGCAAAAAACAATCCCCAATGTAAATGTTACCACCTCTAAAGGAAAAACGGTAAACATTCAAAATGAAATTTCTAAAGACAAAATTACCGTAATCAGTTTTTGGGCCACCTGGTGTGTTCCATGTATTAATGAGTTAGATGCTATTAGTGACGTATATGATGATTGGAAAGATGAAGTTAATATGGAGTTAATTGCAGTTTCTGTAGATGATTCAAGAACTCAAAAGAGGATTAAGCCTATGATAAATGGAAAAGGCTGGGAGTACAAAATTTTATTAGACAAAAATCAAGAATTGAAAAGGGCTCTAAATATTGCCGCGGTTCCTCATACAATAGTACTAAAAGGAGGTGAAATTATTTATAGACACTCAGGATATACCCCTGGTGACGAAGATGATTTATTTGATTTTCTTAAAAAGAACGCTAAATAATTATAGACTATGAAGAATGTATTTTTTATAGTATTTCTATTTGTTTTTAGTAGCACTATTTTTTCGCAAAAGAAAGATTTTCTATCAATAGGTCTAGAGTCGAACTCTCAATACTATACAGATGATAAAAAAACAGGGGATTTTACTGAAGACAATCGATTTAGATCAAATAATTATTTAAAAATAGATTATAGCTATTCCAACTTTTTTGTTGGTCTACAAGCTGAATCTTATGAACCTGGAGCTTTATTAAATTACCCTCCTGGTTTCGACAAAACAAATCTAGGTTTATACTACGCAGGTTATTCTTCAGAAAAAATTAAGGTTACGGCTGGTTATTTCTACGAACAATTTGGTAGCGGATTAATTTTACGTTTTTGGGAAGACAGACAATTAGGAATCAACAATGCCTTAAGAGGTGGAAAAGTTAGTTATAGCCCAACAGAATCATTAAGCTTTACTGCTCTTTATGGAAAACAAAGAGATGGCTTTGATGTTTCTGAGGGAACTATTTCTGGTTTTGATGTCACTTTAGACGTATCTAACCTTTTAAAAATAGAAAGCTCTAATTTATCTCTTGGTTTTAGTTATGTAGGAAGAGACCAAGCAATAGAAACTGCTAATCCAGATTATACCGAGAAAACAAATGCTTTTTCTGGTCGATTAGATTATTCTAAAAACAGTTTTTACTCTGGTGTAGAATATGTTTCTAAAAGCAACGATGCTGTTATTCTTTTTGGACAAGTAAGAAATAGTAAACCAGGTAGTGCTCTCTTGTTTAATTTAGGGTATGCTAAGAAAGGGTTTGGAATTGATGCTACATTTCGTAGAATTGAAAACATGACTTTCTACTCTGAAAGAGAAGCTGCTGGAAATGTCTTCAATCAAAACATCATCAATTATGTTCCTGCACTAACCAAGCAACACGATTATTTATTGACAAATATTTATGTATATCAAGCGCAACCTCAAGTATCGTTTCAAGATGTTACTTTAACAAAAGCTGGGGAAATAGGTGGACAAATAGATTTGTTTTATACATTCAAAAAGAAATCTTCACTTGGAGGTAAATACGGAACTAAAATAGCTTTAAACGCATCTTATTGGTCTGGTCTTAAAGGCGATTATGATTTTACAACATATGAGTATGAAACAGATTTTTTAGGTTCTGGAGAAAAGTACTTTTCAGACATCAGTTTCGAAGTTCGTAAAAAATGGTCTAAGGAATGGAGTTCTATCTTCTATTTAGTAAACCAGTATTATAACAAAAGATATGTTGAAGAAACTGTTGGAGAAGTAAACTCAACTATTATCGTTGGAGAATCTACTTATAAATTAGGAAGCGGTAAAGTGTTACGATTTGAAGCACAACACTTATGGACAAAAGATGATAGAAAGAACTGGGTTGGTGGAACAGTAGAATTAAGTATCAACTCAAAGCTAGGATTTTACATCAATGATATTTACAATTACGGAAGCGACGATTCTAATGATCAAATTCACTATTACAATATTGGAGGAAACTATGTCCTAGGCGCTCATCGATTTACCTTAAATTACGGTAGACAGCGTGGTGGACTTATTTGTGTAGGAGGTGTTTGTAGATTTGTTCCTGAAAGTACTGGATTCTCTGCAAGTTTTGCACTCGCTTTTTAAAAAAACATAAAATTTAACGCATATATTAATCTTGTTAAAGGAACTATTCAATGAATAGTTCCTTTTTTTATTTATTGTATTTTTGAAAAACCAACCAACCTTTTTAATGAAAAATATTTTTTTTCTTGTTTTTCTTATCCCTTTATATACTTTTTCTCAGACAGCTAATAAATCGGTAACCGTTAAGTATATCAATCAAGAAATTACAATTGATGGTACTCTAGATGAATCTGTATGGTCGCAAGTAGAAGCCGCAACGAACTTCTTTCAGTACTTCCCTTCAGATACTGCACAAGCTAAAAGACAAGCTGAAATTAAATTCATGTTTGACGATCGGAATTTATATGTTGGAATTAAAGTACACGCCAAAGGGAAAGACTATATTATTCCTTCATTACGAAGAGATTTTAGAGCTGGAGGAAGTGATAATATTACATTAATGTTCGACACTTTTAATGATGGAACCAATGCTTTTATTTTTGGATCTAACCCTTATGGAGTCCGACGTGAAATTTTATTATCGGGTGGAGGAAATGACTTAAGAGGCTTTAATGGAGCATGGGACACTAAATGGTTTGGTGAATCTAAAATTCATGACGATCATTATATCTTGGAATGGAAAATCCCTTTATCTGCTTTTAAATATAGAGAAGGTGAAACCAAATGGCGTTTCAACAGTTACCATTTCGACACCCAAGACAATGAAAGAAATACTTGGATGAACATCCCTCAAAATCAGTTTATTTTCAGTTTAGCATATATGGGGGATATGGTTTTTGAAAAACCTTTGGGAAAGTCAAAATCTCCAATTTCTCTAATTCCTTATGTGAATACAATCACATCGAAAGATTATGAAAATAACACAAGTGATAGTGATTTTAAAATTGGAGGAGATGCTAAATTTACTATTGCCAATAGTATGAATTTGGATTTGACTATTAATCCAGATTTTTCTCAGGTTGAAGTAGACCAACAAGTAACCAACTTAACCCGTTTTGAAGTTGGCCTGCCAGAACGTAGACAATTTTTTATTGAAAATAGCGACCTTTTTGGAGACTACGGAAACAACAGAGACTCCAACCCTTTTTTTTCGAGAAGAATTGGTATTGCTAAAGATGTCGATGGAAATAACATTGAAAATCGAATTATTGCTGGGGCCAGATTAAGTGGAAAACTGAACAATAATCTACGTCTTGGAATTCTGAGCATGCAAACGGATGAAGATCTAGCAAATGAAATTCCTACAGTTAATAATTCAGTAATTTCAATTCAACAGAAAGTATTTAGCAGGTCAAATATTGGAATACTTTTCATTAACAAACAAGCTACTAGAGATTACGATTTTGTTGCTTCAGAAGACAAGTACAACAGAGTTTTAGGGATTGATTATAATCTAGCCAGTGCAGATAATTCTTGGACAGGTAAATATTTCTTACACAAATCATTTTCACCAGGTGTAAATTCAGATGATCTTACTGCTGGTGTAAGAACAGAATACAACAGTCGAAAAATGAACATTCGAATAAGTGGTGTTTTTGTTGGAGATAATTACAGGTCGGATTTAGGGTTTATAAGAAGAACAGATATTGTAAAAATAAGCCCTCAATTTCAATTAAAATTCTGGCCTAAAAACAGCAAAATACAACGTCATAGTTTTTCGATTACTCCATTCTATATTTGGAAACCAAAATTAGATTTCGAAAAGTCTGACCATAATATTCTTTTTAGATGGCAATCTAGTTTTACCAATAATGCAGAGTTAAATATTTCCATGTTTAACCGATTTACTCGATTGTATGATGACTTTGATCCTACAGGAACCGATGGAGCCATTCCTTTACCTGCCAACAGTATGTATCATTATACTAGCTTCGAAGCAGATTATAGATCAGATCAACGTAAAAAAGTTTCGTATCGAATAAAACCATCAATTGGAAAATTCTTCAATGGAAATAAATATTCTCTAGAAGCAAACATGACAATTAGATTACAACCTTACTTTACAAGCTCTATTCAACTTAACTACGATAAGATAGATTTACCAGCTCCTTATTCAGATGCTTCAATTTGGTTAATCGGACCTAGAATAGACGTTACTTTCAATAAAAACATCTTTTGGGCAACCTTTCTACAATATAGTAGCCAGAGAGAAAATTTCAGTATCAACACAAGGCTTCAATGGAGAGTTGCTCCCCTATCTGACTTATTCTTAGTTTATAATGACAACTACGCTACAACTACTTTTAGTCCTAGATTTAGATCTTTAAATTTAAAGTTTACTTATTGGCTGAATATATAACAAGCCAAACATATTGGTTAAATATTCAACACGAACGCCCCCCTTTAACATTTCTTTAAGAAAGGCTCGATGTTAGAATAACTAACTTCGGCATCGCAAATTATTCAAATAATACATTATGATACAAAAAGTACTCTCAAGAATTCTTGTTGTTTTATTTGTTTTTGGACTTACATTAGATGCTGATGCACAACGTAAAAAGAAAAAAAGCAAGAAAGGTAAAACTGAACAAGTAGCTAAACCGAAACCAAAACCGAAACCTAAAAAAGGAGCTATTCTTCCTTACGCAAGTGTTGTAAAGAAAAGTATGAAAACAGATGATGGTCTGTTTAAAGTACATACTGAGGATGACAAATACCTTTTCGAAATCCCTAACAATCTATTAAATAGAGAAATGTTAATGGTAACTAGAATTGCCAAAACAGCTAGCGGGATTGGATTTGGTGGAGGAAAAACCAATACGCAAGTTTTACGCTGGCAAAGAATTGGAAAGAATATTCACTTAAGAGTTGTTTCGCACAGCGTTGTAGCAGATTCTATTTCACCAGTACATGAAGCTGTTGTAAATTCTAATTTCGAACCTATTTTGTTCTCTTTCCCTATTAAAGCATACAATAAAGACACTACTGGTGTTGTAATTGATGCTACAAATCTTTTCGCTACTGATATAGCTGCTTTAGGTTTTCCTCAGTTTAGAAGAACTGGATATAGAGTAACTAGAATGGATAAGTCTCGCTCTTACATTAGTAGAGTAAGCAGTTACCCAAAGAATATTGAAGTAAGACATGTAAAAACTTATTTTGCAAGCAGAGCTCCTTCTGGAGGAGGATCTATTTCTGTTGAAATGAGCAACTCTATGATCTTATTACCAAAAGTACCTATGAAGCGTCGTTATTTTGACGAAAGAGTAGGATGGTTTGGAAGAAGTCAAGTTGATTACAGTTTAGATGCACAAAAAAGTAAGTCTGTTAGATACTTAGATCGTTGGAGATTAGAAGTAAAAGATGAAGACATTGCTAAATTTAATGCTGGTCAATTAGTTGAGCCTAAAAAACAAATCGTTTACTATATCGATAGAGCTACTCCAAAAGTTTGGAGAAAGTATATAAAACAAGGAATTGAAGATTGGCAAGTTGCCTTTGAAGCTGCAGGTTTCAAAAATGCAATTATTGCAAAAGATCCTCCAACGAAAGAAGAAGATCCAGATTGGTCTCCAGAAGACGTACGTTATTCTGTTGTTCGTTATTTAGCTTCTCCTATTCCAAACGCAAACGGACCTCACGTAAGTGACCCTCGTTCTGGAGAGATTTTAGAATCTGACATCAACTGGTACCATAACGTAATGACGTTATTACACAACTGGTTCTTTGTACAGACTGCTGCAATTAACCCTGAAGCAAGAAGTAATAAATTTAAAGATGAAGTAATGGGGCGTTTAATTCGTTTCGTTTCTTCTCACGAAGTTGGTCACACATTAGGTTTACCTCATAATATGGGATCTAGTGTTGCGTACCCTGTAGACTCTTTACGTTCTGCAAGCTTTACTAAAAAATATGGAACAGCTCCATCTATTATGGACTATGCTCGTTTTAACTACGTAGCACAACCAGAAGACAAAGGAGTTGCTTTAATGCCAAACATTGGGCCTTATGATAAGTACTCTATAAGTTGGGGATACCGTCCTATTTTAAATACATCTGCTAAAGATGAAAAAGCTACTTTAAACAAGTGGATTTTAGAAAAAGCTGGAGATCCTGTTTACCGTTTTGGTCGTCAACAATTTGGTGTTACTGATCCAAGTTCTCAAACTGAGGATTTAGGAGATGACGCAATCAAAGCGAGTGACTATGGTATCAAAAACTTAAAGAGAATCTTACCTAACTTAGAAAAATGGACAACTGTAGAAGGTGAAACATATGCTGAGATGGGAACGATGTATGGTCAAATATTAGGGCAGTTTGCTCGCTATATGGGGCATGTTTCTTCTAATGTTGGTGGTATTTACGAAAACTACAAAGCTGCTGGTCAAGAAGGAGCTGTGTATACCCACGTAAGTAAAACGCACCAGAGAAATGCATTAAAATTCGTTAACAAAGAACTATTTGCAACTCCAAAATGGATGTTAGATAAAAACATCTTTGGAAAAGTTCAATCTAGTGGAGCAGTAGAAAGAATTAGAGGTCTTCAGTCAAGAACTTTAAGTGGTTTCTTAAACCCAGGCAGAATGGCTCGTATGATTGAGAATGAGACATTAAATGGTTCTAAAGCATACAACTTGGTTTCTATGTTCTCTGATTTACGTCAAGGTATTTGGTCTGAGTTATTCAATGGAAGATCTATCGATACATACAGAAGAAACTTACAAAGAACTCATATTGATCGTTTAGCTTTCTTACTAAATACTGCACAAAACCAAAACGGTCGTTTTGGAGGACCTACAGTAAATGTAAGTCAGTCTGATATTAGAGCGATGGCAAGAGGAGAGTTAACAAGATTGAAGAGATCTGCTAACGCTGCTGCTGCAAAAGCTCCAAATACAATTACTAGATACCACTTAAGAGATGTTGTAGCTAGAATTAACAAAGCATTAGATCCTAAATAATTAGGAACTTATATCATTAAAAGCCTCGTAAATTACGAGGTTTTTTATGGATAACATTCTTTTCAGAATTAATTGGAAACAAAAAAGCCTCGTAATTTACGAGGCTTTTTTATATGTTACTTTTCTTTATTAGAATGGTAAATCATCTGGTTCATCACTACTCAAATCTGGAGCTGGCTGAAATTGTTCTGTAGGAGGAATTTGAGAAGGAGCAGCTTGTGCTAAGTTTTCAATTCTCCATCCTTGGATAGAATTAAAATATTTTGCTTCACCTTGTGGGTTAATCCACTCTCTACCTCTTAAATTGATAGATATCTTTACATCTTGTCCAACTGAATAGTTGTTTAATAAGTCAACTTTGTCTTGAACAAACTCAACCATAATCATTTGAGGATACTGCTCATCTGTTGTTACAACTATCTCACGCTTTCTGAAACCATTACTTCCAAAAGTTTGAGTTTCTCCTATTAATTTAACTTTACCTATTACTTCCATAATTTCTATTTTAACAAAAGTACTTTCCAAGCACTTTCCACATCGTTATTTTCTAAATATTGTTGGGCAAATGTATGTTTTTTTCCAATTTCTAAACCCATTAACTCTGGGTGTTCTTTTGCAAAGTTATTAACACTAGCATCATTTGGAAGCGACTCTATATTCCCTAGCATCCCTAAATTATTGCCTGTAAGAATGCTACTATTTCTAATCTCATCAGGAATTTGATCTACACCAATCCCCAAAGTAGAAATAGGTTTTGGGATTTCAAAAAAGCCATCTCTTGCTCTAGAATAATAGCTTCCTCCTGCCCTAGCTACCAAATCAATCTTATGCTGATCGATACCTCCATTCGCATCTAACACCTCTTCGTTAATATGCAACTTTACAACTTCACAAACTATCAAATTTCCAGCACCTCCTTCATCTCCAGTATAAATAATGTCTTTCACCTTGCATTCAAACTGTACAGGAGATTCGGCTACACGGAAAGGTTTTACCTCATCTGAAGGCAGCATCGTAAATCCTGCTTTTATAAATTCATTAACACCTTCGGGATACTCTGTACTACTTAAAGACATCTGATGAACAATTGCATAGTTTACAACATTAATCACCACTTCCTTTGTAGCTTCAGCATTTTGCAAAGTATGCTTTGTTGTATTTCCTCGTACACGTCTTGCTGGAGAAAAAATCATGGTAGGCGGATTTGCCCCAAAGACATTAAAAAAGCTAAACGGAGATAAATTTGGATTTCCATTTTCATCTATTGTACTTGCAAATGCAATAGGTCTTGGCGCAACAGCACCTAGTAAATAACCGTGAAGTTTTCCTGTTGGAATTTCGTTTGGATTAATTGAAAGCATGTAAAAAAATTGTCCTGTAAAGATACTATCAATTTTACAAATCAGTTATAGTATCGAATCTAGTATATTTGTTTCATGAGTTTTTTTAAAAACACACTTTTTCTCAAGCGAATAGCAATTTTTATTTCGTTTATCATTGTTTCCTTAATTCTATGGAATACCTATGATTTCTTTAAATTATTCAAATCTGAAGAACGAGCTAAAATGGAAATCATGGCAACTGCTCAAAAAGAAATTGCTACAAACGAAGATTTAAATGCCAATACAGCACTACCCTTTGCCATTTTAGAAAACAATACCAACATTCCAATGATACTGGTAGATGATTCTGGTGCCATTGCTAGTTGGGAAAATTTAGACTCTATCAAAGCTCAAGATCCAGCCTATTTAAAAAGGCAATTGGAAATCATGAGAAGTGAAAATGAACCTATAGAAATTAATTATCTCAAGGATAAAACAAACTACGTCTACTACCGGAATTCAGATCTTTTAAACAAGCTCACCTATTATCCATTAGCGTTAATTCTAATTCTCACCTTGTTTTTAACCGTTATTTATATGATGTTTAAATCAAGTAAGGTAGCAGAGCAAAACAAACTTTGGACAGGAATGGCAAAGGAAACTGCGCATCAAATTGGAACACCTCTTTCATCGCTGTTGGGCTGGATTGCTATTTTAAAGCTTGAAGACATTAGCACCAAATATGTAGACGAAATTGAAAACGACGTCCATCGTTTAAATACCATTGCCAATCGTTTTTCTAAGATTGGGTCGCTCCCTGAATTAAAAAAGCACAATCTATACGATATCACTAAGAGTACTTATGACTATTTAGAATCTCGAAGTTCAAAACAAATTTCGTTCTCTTTTGAATCTGAGGAAACAGCGCTTTTTAGTAACTTAAATATTGAATTATTCGGATGGGTTATTGAGAACTTGATTAAGAATGCGATTGATGCCATGCAAGGTAAGGGCGAACTTTCTGTTCATTTAACTTCTGACGCTAAGAAGATACGAATAGAAGTTTCAGATTCTGGAAAAGGAATTCCAAAATCTAAATTCAAACAAATATTCAAACCTGGGTATACTACCAAAAAACGTGGCTGGGGATTGGGCTTATCACTTTCCAAAAGAATCATTGAAGACTACCACAAGGGAAAAATCTCTGTCAAAAAATCTGAACTCGGAAAAGGAACTACTTTTCAAATCTTATTAAACAAAACATAGTTTTTCAACTATTGTCCATTAATCTAGGATCAAGAGAAAATGCAACTTCATAATCTTCTTTTGACTCTTTAAGAATACCCAAATTCTCTTTTATTTCGGCCCTGTTAAAATATGCTTTTGCAAAATTTGAATCTATTTCAATAGCTTTGTTAGCATCTTTAAGTGCCTCTTGAAATTCTCCAATTTCATTTTTACAATTTGCTCTATTACTAAAGGCATAGGCATATTTCTCATCTATATCAATGGCTTTATCAAAATTTTTTATTGACTCTTTATATTCATAATTATCAAATCTGGCTATTCCTAAGTGATTATAATATTTAGCATTTTTAGTGTCGATTGATATGGCTTTCAAGTATTCATCAATTGCTAATTTAATATTCCCCATTTTTAGAAAAGTATCTCCTTTATTGCAATAAGCTAGAGAGTAATCAGGATTAATATCGGCAGCTTTCTCATAGTCAACAATAGCTTTTTCATACTTACTCATGTTAACAAGTACGTTTCCTCTATCAATATAGACTAAATGATCATTTGGATTCAACTCTAATGAAGATGTATAATCTTCATATGCTTCCAAGTAATTTTTAAGTTCACTCTTACAAACACCTCTTAGATAATATGCACTGCTATTTTCCGGCCCTTTTTTTATTGAAATATTAAAATCTTCTATCGCAGAAATGAAATCACCCATTGATCTCTTCAAAATACCACGATTAAAATACACTTCCTTGTTATTAGGGCTTAATCTAATTGAAGTATCAAAATCTGTCATAGCTTTTTTATAATTCTTTTGCAAGTATCGAACAATACCTCTATTATAATATCCAAGATCATAACTAATATCTTTTTCAATAGATATTGTATGAGTTTTTTCTGCTAAATCATACTCTTTTATATCTGAATAGCAATTTCCTAAATTTGTATATGGCTTGAGGTCACTTGGATTTAGTTCAATCGATTTCAAATAATTCTCTATTGCTTCATCTCTTCTACCCAGATTACCTAAGTGATTTGCGATATTATAATATGTAATTGAATCATTTGGATCAAGTTCAAGCGCTTTGTTATAAAAACCTATTGCCAACTTATCGTTCTTTTGAAAAAACCAATAAGCCTTTGCGAAATATCCTTTTGAATAATTTGGGTACTTTAAAATGAATTCTTCAATAGCTAAGAGTTTTTGAAGTTGATCTTTTACACTCGTTATTACATTTAACTCATTAAATAATCGATCTTCTTTAAAACCAATATAATGTAATATTTCTTCGTAATTATTCTCCTTTAGTCGTGAAAAAGATTTGAAATCTTCATTAGAAAGGCGCTCTAAAAAAACCCCAATATTACTTGTAATTGTCCTTAGTAGTTTTAATATATCTTTTTTTTGAGGTAAAATTTTTAATGATAGTTTTCTAGTTCTATCCTCAAATTTTTTTTCCCTCCTAGCCCAATAAGAAATCAAATCTATAATGTAATTAGGGTCGTAAATATTGGTGTTATCTAAAACTACAGGAAGTGTTTTACGCTGAAATTCATCATCTTTAATCAACTCTAAAACTTCGTACATACAATTATGAGACGTTAAAAACTCATGACTTATGAGTATTAGAGCATAATCAGCTTTACTAATTTTACTCATAAATCTTTTTATATGAGATTTATACTTTAAATCTCTTATATCTCTTTGAAATTTTATTCCAAGTGCTTTAAAATGATTATCTATTTCATCAGCTATATCTTTATTTTTCCAAGAGTAGGAAATAAAAATAGATGGGGGTTTTTGCTGGTTTTTCTTTTTCATTCAGTTTTTAAGTAATCAATTAAAATGTCGCGAAATATCGTAAGCAATTTCATTAAACTCTTCTTGACTTAATTTCTCTTTCTTTACAAAGCGGATATCTTCCATCGTATTAAGCGGAATTAAATGTACATGTACATGAGGTACTTCCAATCCAATCACACTCATTCCAATACGTTCGCAAGGAACTGCTTTTTCTAAAGCTTTGGCAACTCGGTAAGAAAAACTCATCAATCCATTGTACGTTTCTTTATCTAAATCAAAAATCTTATTGACTTCCTTTTTAGGAATTACTAGTGTATGCCCTTTTGCATTTGGATTGATATCTAAAAAAGCAAAATAATTATCGTCTTCTGCTATTTTATACGAAGGAATTTCTCCTTGAATGATTTTTGTGAATATGGATGCCATAATAGTGAATATCTTAATTCGTGTCATTTCGAGTAAGTTCTGAACTTGATTCAGGACACGTCGAGAAATCTCGTTTTACAAAGAGATTACTCCATTAAGTCGGAATGACAATAAGTTTCTATAAAAATAAAAAACGCTTTCCAGTCGAAAAGCGTTTTCTTAAAATATTTTGTTGTTTTTATCTTGAGATATCCATTACCTCAAAATTCATAATTCCGTTTGGAACTTGTATTTCAGCTAAATCACCCACTTTTTTTCCTAACAATCCTTTTCCTATAGGAGAGTTCACTGAAAGTTTTCCATTTCTCACATCAGATTCAGAATCTGCAACCAATGTGTAAGAAAACTCCATTCCGTTAGCGGTATTTTTAATTTTCACTTTTGAGTGTATCAAAATTTTAGAAGTATCTAATTGAGATTCATCAATAATTCTAGCACTTGCTACTACGTTTTTAAGTTTCGCTATTTTTGTTTCTAACAAAGATTGCTCTTCTTTAGCAGCATGATACTCAGCATTTTCACTTAAATCCCCTTTATCTCTTGCATCAGCAATCTCTTGAGAAACCCTTGGTCTTTCAACTTGTTCTAATTGTAATAACTCGTCTTTGAGTTTTTTTAACCCTTCCGGTGTGTAATATGAAACGTTACTCATTCTATCTAGTTTTTAATTCATTCGTAGTTGTTTTTAGTTCCTAAAAACACCATTTCCAAAAAATAGAAAATCCCATTGCCTTTTTACAGAATGAGATTTAGACTACAAATGTACAAAATATTTGTAAATTGCCTTCGTTTTACTATAAATCCCCAAAACAAACACTGTGAGAAAAGTAGTTTTTTTACTCTTAACCATAAGCTTATTAGGCTGTACAAATAATGGTGCTAATAATGACTGTTCACCTTTTGTAACTGTGAACGAAACCATCAATTTAGATCTTCCTCAGTTTATCGATTTGCAAGTCCCAGGAGGTTGGGCCTATGCTCCTGGTGGACTCCAAGGTCTTATTCTATACAACATTAATGGAAATCAATTTAAAGCTTTTGATCGATTATGTCCAGGTCAGAATTTATCTTCTTGTTCACAGATGACTGTAGACGCTAGCTTGCGAATTGTTTGTCCATGTGATCAAAGTGAATTCAATATTTTAAACGGATCGCCATTAACACAAGGGGTTACTTGTTTTGCTAAAGAATACTTGGTTGAAAACTTGAATGGGACTGTTCTAAGAATCACTAACTTTTAATTCAATTCTAGAAAATAGAATTTGTACTTTTGTATCTAATTTTTAGCTTTTTTCACTTTGAAAAACTATTTCTCTTCAGATTTTAAATTAGGCGTATTAGGAGGCGGGCAATTAGGACGAATGTTACTTGCCGAAACTCAAAAACTAGATATTTACACTGTTATTTTAGATGCTTCAGCTGAAGCACCTTGCGCACAAATTTGTAATGAATTCCATCAAGGAGATTTATTAGACTTTGATACCGTGTATAATTTTGGAAAAAAGGTAGACCTTTTAACCATTGAAATTGAAAATGTAAATATTGATGCATTAGATAAATTAGATGCCGAAGGTGTTGCCATCTATCCGAAACCTAAAGACTTACGTATTATTCAAAACAAAGCAACACAAAAGCTTTTTTATGTTGATCATCAGATTCCTACGGCAGAGTTCTCTAGGTTTACTTCATTGGAAGAACTGAAGCATTCTTTTGCAAACGGAGCTATTGAAATTCCTTTTGTTTGGAAAGCGGCTCGTTTTGGTTATGATGGAACAGGAGTAAAAATTGTTCGTTCTGAAGAAGATTTAAACCAACTTCCAAATGTAGAATGTATTACAGAGAAGTTAATCCCGTTTAAAAACGAACTAGCTGTTATTGTTGCTAGAAATGAGCAAGGTGAAGTGAAAACATATCCAGTTGTTGAAATGGAATTTCATCCAGAAGCAAATCAAGTTGAATATGTTATTTGTCCAGCTAGAATAAAAAACTCCGTTGCCGATAGGGCTAGAGATATTGCTTTAAAGGTTGCAGATTCATTTGATTTCATTGGTTTATTAGCTGTAGAAATGTTTCAAACAGAAGAGGATGAGATTTTAGTGAATGAAGTAGCACCGAGAACTCATAATTCTGGTCATTATAGCATTGAAGCTAGTTACACAAATCAGTTTGAACAACATGTAAGAAGCATTCTAGATCTCCCGTTAGGAAATACCGATAGTAAAGTAGCAGGAATAATGGTAAATTTGGTGGGTGCAGAAGGTCATACTGGAGATGTAGTGTATGAAAACATGGAAGAGATTTTAAAAATAGATGGGGTTACTCCTCATATCTATGGAAAGAAGATGACCAAACCTTTTCGAAAAATGGGACATGTAACTATAGTAGATAAAGATATTGCGAAAGCAAGACAAATAGCACAAAAAGTAAAAGAGACCATTAGAGTGGTTACAAAGTAATCATTCGTAAAGCTGAATTCATTTCAGCTTCTCACTAAATAAAAACAGATCCTGAAACTAGTTCAGGAAAAAACTATAATTATGGTAGGAATTATCATGGGAAGCGATTCAGATCTTCCAATCATGCAAGAAGCAATTGACATTTTAGAAAGTTTTGACATTCAAATTGAAGTAGATATCGTCTCTGCTCACAGAACTCCTGAGAAGTTATTTGATTATTCAAAGAATGCTCATTCTCGTGGTGTAAAAGTAATTATTGCTGGTGCCGGTGGTGCTGCTCATTTACCTGGAATGGTAGCATCTATGAGCCCTCTTCCAGTAATTGGTGTTCCTGTAAAAAGTAGAAACTCAATTGACGGATGGGATTCTGTTTTATCCATTCTTCAAATGCCAGGCGGAGTCCCAGTAGCTACCGTTGCTTTAGACGGAGCAAAAAATGCTGGAATCTTAGCCGCTCAAATTATTGGCGCATCAGACAAATGTGTGTTAGATAAAATTGTAGCTTACAAAGAAGGCTTAAAAATGAAAGTCAATCAAGCTTCAGAACGTGTAAAAAAGTAAGTCTTAATTAATCATTATTTTTTTGATGATCACTCTACCTGAAGCCAACTTGGTTTCTAAAATGTAGACCCCTATACTAAGATTTGCAACGGATGTATTTTCACTTGCTTTGAATTGAATAACTCTTTGTCCACTTATTGTATACAATACCAAATCACTTATTTTATCGACTACATTGTCAAACTCTACTTTTAATTCTCTATTCACATTTACGTAAGCTACCAAATCATCTTCATCATAGAAATCTTCAAGAGTAATTTCATTTGCTCCTTCTAGGTTTTCTTTTTTCTTTTTTGTGTAAACCAATTGAAATCGAGTCTCGTTTTCACCAGTAACATCACTAGTAAAACCATAGGAACCTCTTCTCATATCTACCGCTTTTCCTTTAAGGTTATCAACTAAATAGATATAATAATCTTGATCTATATGCTCTTCATCCAATTGAATTGAATACTTCCCAACTTGATCTACCACAAAACCTAAATTAACAACTCTGCTATTTCTTTTTAATTCTGGAAGTCCTTGAATCGACGCTTTCTTGTTTTCATCTATCAAAGAATACAATCCTAACGTTTCATTATTAATATCATAAGGAGCATCGTACAGTCGATCGTATGAATCTGTAGCTCCCTTTAAGAATCCAATTAGCATAGAACTATAAGTATTCTCTTTACGTAATGAGAACCATGACCTTCCTTTTTTCTTATCGTTCCTTTCAGTAACACTCGAACTAACGTTTCTAAAAAATTGATCATTATTTGCTGCGATTTGATGAGTTGGTTTGAATTTCAGAGTTCCCCCAGTTAAAGACCTTACAAAGAAACCCTGCATGCTTGTAATCTTACTCGTTGTTGTATTAGAACCTCCACCTGTTAGATTGTATTGTAAATAATCTGAAACGTTATTATCACCTACTTCCGCAGTATTTTGATCCCATATATAAAAAGTTCCTTCTAAGTGACTATTGTCTTCATCCTGAATTACTATATCCCAATCGATTGCCGATGAATAGGGATTTCCTACTAAATTATCACCTTCAGTAGACCATACATTCCCGGGGTCTGTGCTTATTACGTTTGTATTAAAATACGTTGTAACATCAATACCTCCTTCATTTATTTTCCCTGTAAAAGTTGCACTAAAACTTCCTGCACTTTCAGATCGTATCGCATATCCAGTACCCAGTTTAAAATCTGTCGTTCCATTAAATACCCAATCAGCATCAGAAGTGCTAGAATCGAAAAGATAAATAATTGGATTTGCAGGAAAAACTGTTCCTGGATTAGAATCGGCTTCAATCACCGGAGAACTCCAATAAGAAAAGAATTTAACCCCTGAATATGATGGTGAATCTCTATCTAGATTGTACGTTCCTGACCCAGTAATTGGACTATTGCAATTGTGATAAATTAAAGCACCTCCATCTTCTACTGTAATGGTTCCATTATTATCAAAGCCATAGTAAATCTGTAATGTACCTCCGTTTTGCACAACGATTTCAACTCCCGAATTTACGGTCAAAAATCCAACACTGATATCTGTGGTTATAATAGGATCGTTCGTAACGTTCGGAATCGTTACTTTTTGTCTTCGTGTTGCATCTGGTGCTGCATCTCCCACCCAATTGGTTGTCGTAGACCAAACATTAGAATCACTTCCATCCCATGTGATGATTCCAGCTGCATCTTCAGTTGCAGATATTGAACCTCCGCCATCAGGCTGATAATTCATCTGAGTTCCCACTTGGTAAGCTACCAAACTTGTTCCTGAGGTTAATAGTGTCGATTTATTTGTGTCGATTTCAGAAGGTGTCCTAGCTACATTCCAAATTCTAAAAAGATCAAAATCTCCTGTAAAATTATTAGAACTACTCTCTGAAGTAGTTGCATTGTTAAAATTCTCTGATGATGAGGCTCCTATTGAACTGGCGTTCCATCCTGTGACCAAGTCATTTGGATATCTAATATTCCCTCCTGATCGCCCAATATTAATATCTCCAGAATGCGTATTAACCTGTAATCCATCTTGTGAATCTTGCTCTACTCCATCCAAATACCATTTCAATGTAAGATCGGGAGAAGTTGTATCCTCTAATGTAATAGCAACATGATACCATTGATTGAAGATCACATCTCCAGATGCAGATCTAAAAAATAGTCTATTTGCCGCAGTGTCAGCATTGTTTCTATACACCCCAAAGTAAAACCTTCCGTCTTCTATAAAGGCAGTAATAGCGTTTGTATTTCCTCCTTCTTCATACAACACTTGCCTCGTTGTCATATCTGTAGCTTTAAATCTAAACTCCACCGTACGGTCTCTTGTATTTTGAAGGTTAATCGCATCCGTATTTGGAATTGTCGTAAATTGGCTATTAACCGAAACAAAAGCAGTTAATGATATTTCTGTTGCTCCATCTGGTTGATAGTAAACTCGATCCTGATCTGAATACGCAACTAAATCTGTACCGCTTGTTAACAATGTAGATTTATTTGTATCTATTTCCGATTCTGTTCTTGCAACATTCCAGATTCGGAACAATGCAATATTTCCAGCATAATTGTAGTTGTTTGTATCTGACCCTGTTAACGTATTATTGTACGTTTCTGAAGTAGACCCTCCAACCGAACTAGATGTCCAATTTGAAACTAAGCTAGAAGGATACCTCATTCCTGATCCATTTCTCGCAAAACTTATTTCTCCAGAATGAGTGTTCACTTGCAATCCATCTTGTGAATCTTGTTCAACTCCATTTAAAAACCATTTTAAAGTTAAATCAGGAGAAGATGTATCTTCCAAAGTAAAAGCCACATGATTCCATTGATCAGCTTCAATATCTCCAGAGCCTGATCGAAACCATCTTCTATCTGCTGTTACTGATCCGTTATTTCTAAAAGCTCCTAAATACACTCTGCCTCCTTCTAAATAAATAATGAAGGCATTTACTTGCGCTCCTTCTTCATAAATAACTTGCCTTGTTGTAATATCTGATGCTTTAAACCAAAGCTCAATAGTTCTATCTCTAGTGTTTTGAAGGTTAATCGCATCGGTATTTGGTATCGTAATATAATCTTCTACTCCATTTCCTTGAAAACCAGAAGAACAAGGCAATTGAGCAAACAATAGAGCAGGAAAAAATAATACGATTAATAGTATTCTAACTCTTGGGGTAATCATTTTGTTGGCTTTAATTCACTATTATGACACGGTTTTTTTAATTTGGTCACATATAAAAATAATTTAATGAATTAATTGTGTTCTTAAATTTAGTTGAGTCGCTAATTTTTATCGATTAAATGACAATTTAATAAGTTAATTGGTAGACTATTCTTTCTTTATTATTCTTTTAAAATCGTTGATTTAATAAGTACTTTTACAAAAAAATCATCATCATATAATGAATCCTTTACTCCAAGATTTCAATACAGCTCCATTCTCAAAAATAACTATCGAAGATTACAAACCTGCTATTAAAAAAGCTATTGAAATCACGAAACTAGAGATCGAAACTATTGTTGCCAATCCAGAAGTCGCTACCTTTCAAAATACTACAGAAGTATTGGATTATACAGGGCACCAGTTGGATAGAATTACGAGTATTTTTTTCAACTTAAACTCTGCTGAAACTTCAAAAGAAATTCAAGAAATTGCAAAAGAAATTTCTCCTTGGTTAACGGATTTTAAAAACGACATGATTTTGAATACTGAATTGTTTCAGCGAGTGAAAGTTGTTTATGATCAGAAAGATTCTCTCGGATTAAATCCAGAGCAATTGATGTTGTTAGAAAAACAATACAAAGGTTTTTCAAGAAATGGAGCCAATTTAAATACTGAAGATAAAGAGACACTCAGAGAATTAGATGCTGAACTTGCAAAGCTTTCTCTTGATTTTGGAGAACATGTTTTAGCTGATGGAAATGCTTTTGAATTGCATATTACTAATGAAAGTGATTTGTCTGGATTGCCGGAAGGCGTTAAAGAAGCTGCTCATATTTTAGCCAAACAGAAAAAACTTGTCTCCGAGAAATCGGAGAAAGGTTGGGTTTTCACCTTAGACTACCCTAGCTACATTCCATTTATGACCTATGCTGACAATAGAGAACTCAGGAAGAAAATGGCAATTGCTTCTGGGAAAAAAGGGTTTCAGAACAATGAAAATAACAACGAGCAAGTTGTTTTAGACATTGTAACTCTTAGACATAAAAGAGCCAACCTTTTAGGATATTCAACACATGCTCATTTTGTTCTGGAAGAACGAATGGCAGAAACTCCTCAGAATGTATTTTCATTCTCTAATGATTTATTGGAGAAAGCCAAACCTGCTGCGGAAAGGGAATTTAAGAATCTTCAAAATTTTGCAAAGAAACTAGACGGTATTGATGAATTACAAAAGTGGGATGGCGCCTATTATTCTGAAAAATTAAAAAAGGAATTGTTCAATTTAGATCAAGAATTGTTAAAGCCTTATTTTCAATTAGAAAATGTAATTGATGGTGCTTTTATCGTTGCCAACAAATTATACGATTTAACCTTTAAAGAGGTTTTTGATATTGAAAAATATCACGAAGACGTTAAAACATATCAAGTTACAAATGCTCAAGGTGAAGAAGTCGCTATTTATTACGCCGATTTTCATCCTAGAGAAGGGAAACGAAATGGTGCTTGGATGACTTCTTATAAATCTCAACAAGTTCTGAATGGGATTAATGACAGACCACATATTTCTATCGTTTGCAATTTCACCAAACCAACAGATAGTAAACCTTCTTTACTAACATTTAATGAGGTAACTACGCTCTTTCATGAGTTCGGACATGCTTTGCATGGAATGTTAGCCAACACAGTATACAATAGCCTTTCAGGAACTTCTGTTTCTTGGGATTTTGTAGAATTACCAAGTCAAGTATTAGAAAATTGGTGCTACGAAAAAGAGGCGTTAGAATTGTTTGCAAGACATTATGAAACGAATGAGTTAATTCCAATGGAGTATGTCGAGAAAATAAAAGAATCTGCAAGTTTTCATGAAGGAATGCAAACCTTACGTCAATTGAGTTTTGGATTGCTAGACATGGCTTGGCATTCTGGTAATTCTCCTGAAGCTATCAAATCTGTTAAGGATTTTGAAACAGAAGCATTTTCAGGAACTAAATTATATCCTGATGTTGCAGAAAATTGTATGAGTACAGCATTCTCTCATATTTTTCAAGGTGGATACTCTGCTGGATATTACTCTTATAAATGGGCTGAAGTTCTAGACGCTGATGCATTCGAGTATTTTCAAGAAGAAGGAATCTTTAATAAAGAAGTGGCTACTAAATTTAAAGAACACGTGTTAAGCAAAGGAGGCACTGAAAAACCAATGACTTTATACAAGCGATTTAGAGGGAAAGAACCAAAACCAGATGCTTTATTGAAAAGAGCGGGTTTGCTATAATTTAACTACTAAAGTTTTAGTAGATTTAATTTTCTTTTTATATTCGCTACTAAAATCTTAGTAGACTATGAAAAAGCATCTTTTTTTTCTCTTATTAATTACTGCAGGTTTTGTCCATGCACAAGTGACAATTCGCGGAAAAGTTATCGATTCCAAAGAAGAACCATTAATAGGAGCAGCCGTATATTTAAACAACACCTCTATTGGAACCACTACTAATGATGAGGGTGAATTTGAGCTCGTAATAAAGGAAGGTGTTTATGATTTGATTGTTTCTTATTTAGGATATGAAACTCTTCAGTACCAAATAGATACTAGCAAACCCAACAAACCTCTCACATTTAAAACCAGAGCCACAGCAAATCTCTTGGATGAAATTGTATTGAATAACAAACGATACTCAAAAGAAGACAGGGCATATTTCTTATCGAGGTTTAGAAAATCTTTTATAGGGACTTCTAATTTTTCCAACAGTTGTAAAATCTTAAACCCTAATGTCATTAAGTTTGATTATAATAAATTGAGTCATGTTCTTGAAGCTTATGTAAGCAAGCCTATCGAAATTATAAACAGGGATTTAGGGTATAAAATATATTATGATTTGGTTCATTTTGAATTGACTAATGATAGAATTTCATATTTAGGATATACTCGATATGTAAAATTAAAAGGGAGTAAACGAAGACAACGAAAATGGAAAAGAAATAGATTAAGAGCCTACAATGGATCTCAAATGCACTTTGTAAGATCTATTATGAGTAATACTTTTTTGGAGGAGGGTTTTATTGTTGATCAGTCAAAAAAAATCCCGAACCCTCAGAGACCCACAGACGAAGTCATCAAAAAAACGAGGCGCTACTTAAGAAGTTTAAAAGGGGGCAAAGGAAGTTCTTCAGGAGGAATCACCATTTCTTCTAAAAATTCTACTTTAAACATTGCTACTGATAAAATAAAGGGAGTTTCTTCTAAGAAAAAAACATCCCCTGTAACATCGCTAGAGCTGAAAAGAGATTCTGCATTAACAATTCTAAAAAAAGGACGACTAAAGAAATTCGTTAAGGTCTCTTTAAAAAAGAAATTGAAACAACAAGATTTTATCATTCGATCTGGTAACAGAATGGCTATAAAATTTCAACATAATTTAGACATCAGATATATTCATGAAGAAGAGGAAGGGAATTACAGACCTGGCCCTGGCAGGCTAAAACACCAAGCTTCTAACTTAACTTTATTCACCACCTATGTTGAATTAGACAAGACAGGAACTTTTGTTCAACCGCTTGATGTTTTTGTAGAAGGGTATTGGTCTTATGAGAAAATAGCAGACTTACTTCCTTTAGATTATCTGCCAACTAAAAACTGATTTTAAGAAAATTTTAACTCCCTAAAACGAGTCCAAAATAATAAAGAACTTACCTTCAACTCTTTAATAATTGTATCACTTTTTACAATTTTTTTAATGATGATAAAGAGTCATATAAGAAAGGCAATAACGGTAATGTTCTTAGCATTAACTGTTTTATTTCCTACCGTACTTAAGACTCATCATCATCATTCCACACAAAACATACATGAAAACTGCGTTCAAGGAGATGTACATATTCATCAAGATTCAGTTGATTTTTGTGATTTATGCCTAATATCTATTGCCTCTACTGAATGTTCATTTTATGAGGGCAATGATCAATTAGTGCACTTTTTTTATAAGAGAACAATAAAAAAGGAATATTCATCTTCCTTTTCGTCTTTTATTTTTAGCTTCAAACAATTAAGGGCACCACCACAATCTTGTTAAAACGCTACATCTTTATTTGCATTATCTAAACCATTTTTTTAGATAATTGCACATTCACATTCTGTAATACTTAAGTTATTATAATTCTCAGCATCATATGCCCAAACATATAATATACTTTAAACGATGTATTGCATACATCACATTAAATTAAAAAAAATGATTCTTACAAATAAATTAACCAAAAGGTATGGTAATTTCACTGCTCTACATAATTTAGACCTCGAAATAAAAGAAGGAGAAATCTTTTGTTTGCTTGGTGCTAATGGTGCAGGAAAATCTACAACGATAAACCTATTATTAAATTTTATAACTCCTACTTCAGGATCTGCATCTATTCATGGAATTGATGTCACTAAAAACCCTAAAAAGACGAAATCACACTTAACATATATTCCAGAAAACCTAATGCTATACCCTACCTTAACGGCAGTAGAAAATCTAGATTACTTTTTAGGAATTGGGGGTAATGAATTCTCTAAGACAGAATTGGAATTCTTCCTAGAAGAAGCCGGATTACAAAAAGAAGCTTTTCATAAACGCATTCAGTATTTTTCTAAAGGAATGCGTCAAAAAGTAGGAATTGCCTTAGCGATTGCTAAAGAAGTAAAAGTCTTACTTCTTGACGAACCTACTTCTGGCCTAGACCCTAAATCTAGCAATGAGTTTGGTGAGTTGCTAAATAAAATGAAAGCAGATAATGTTGCTACTTTAATGGCTACTCACGACATCTTTAGAGCTAAAGAAATAGGTACGCATATCGGTATCATGAAGCAAGGTGAATTGAAGCATTCTTTCTCTAGCAGTGAAATATCTTTACAAGATTTAGAGAAATTGTATTTAGAAACCATGAATTTAAATGAAGTTCCGCTATGATTTCTCAAATAGTCAAAAAAGAAATGAAGGAAATTTTAAGAGATGGTCGTTTTAAAATTTCTTTCTTAATCGTAGTATTCCTTCTCGTGATGGCACTTTTCATCACTTCTGGGCAATACAAAAGTGTGAACGAACAATATGAAAATGCAAAGAAAAGTGAACGAGTAGCATGGGAGTCTCAAGGAGAGAAAAATCCACATTCTGCTGCTCACTATGGAAACTACATATTCAAACCTAAACTTCCTTTATCATTGTTAGACCAAGGCGTTGATAAATACACTGGTGTTTCTATATTTTTAGAAGCTCATAATCGAAATGAAGCTCAGTATAGTAGTGCAACAGATCAAACAGCGCTGTCTCGTTTTGGTCATCTAACTCCCGATTTCATATTATTTTTCATTATCCCTTTGATTATTATTCTTGTAGGATACAACTCTTTTACCAAAGAGATAGAAGGTAAAACCTTCTACATTTTAAAAAGTCAAGGAGTTCAAGGATGGAAATTAGTTATCGGAAAATGGTTTGCTGCATTGATCCCGACTTTAAGTATTACAACATTGTTATTTGTATTTGCTGGAATTATTCTTTCTAGCATTGACGGTTTTGGATTTTTTAGCTGGAGTTCTTTTCTCACATTATATAGTGTCTATTTAATTTATTATCTGATTTTTACTAATATCGTTTTATTAATTTCTTCGCTATCTAAGAAATCTGGAATCGCCTTAGTTTCTTGCTTAACTTTTTGGGTTTTGGCTTGTTTTGTAGCCCCAAAAGCTGCAAGTAATATCGCCGACTCTAAATATCCATATCCTACATCACAGGAATTCTCAGAAATGATCTCAGAGGAGAAAAAACTCGGTTTAGATGGACACAATCCTTGGAATAAAGAATCTAAATTATTAGAAGAAAAAGTACTTAAAGAGTATAACGTTAGTAATATACGAGAACTACCATTTAATTATTATGCATATCGAATGCAAAGAAGCGAAGAGTATCAGGCTAAAATTTATGCTAAGCATTACAATAAATTAAAAGATCAATTTAACAATCAAACGAAGGTTTATAAATCACTTGCTTTTATATCTCCTTTCTTACCAGCACGTTTTTTATCCATGTCTATTGCTAATACCGATTACCAATCGCATTGGAATTTTTCAGATAGTGCCGAAGAGTATCGGATTAAAACACAAGCATTTTTGAATGGACAAACTGAAAAGAACTCTAAAATAGGAGAACGTTATATCGCTTCTGCTGATACCTGGAAGAAGCTTCCGAAGTTTACATATACACCTCAACCATTATTTGAAAGATTAGGTCAAAACAAATTTAACTTCATAATACTTGCTTTTTGGTTTCTTATCACTGGAGGAGGGTTACTATTATTTAACAAAAACTATTAAGATGTTTGCATACAATTTTAAATACGAATTAAAGTCTTTACTACGAAGTAAATGGCTTGTATTACTTACTGCAATATTATTAGTAGTAATTCTTTTTGCAGGATATAATGGAAATCAGAAAGTAGATAAACGTCTTGTTGATATTGAAAAAATAACATCGGATGTAAAAGCAAAAGACAAATCTATTCTTCAACTTTTAGATTCTATTGAAAAAGGACTCAACATAAATAATCCACCTAGAACTTTACCAAACGACCCTATGGGTATCGCTTATGGATATCCGAGAGTGGCTACTTTAAACCCAAAAGATCTAGCGTTTGCTTCTGTAGGACAGAGTGATTTATTTACTCATTTTGTACAACCAAAAATATACGGAGACAATTTTGCGCTAAACTACTCTGAGTTATCTAGTCCTATTCAATTATTATTTGGAAGCTTTGATCTAGCGTTTGTTATTATTTATATTCTTCCGCTTATTATCATCGCTTTTAGTTACAACATTCTTTCTAGTGAAAAAGAATATGGATCGCTAAAATTACTAGCATCACAACCCATTTCAATTTTCAATTGGTTGTTACAAAAAATAGGGTTGCGATTTTTCTGGCTTACACTAATTACTATTTTAGTTTTAACTATAAGTTTTGGTATCATTGGATTTAATTTTAATGAAAATATTGTTGACTTTCTATCTTTATCATTACTAATAGCTTCATACATTTTATTTTGGTTTGTGATCGCTTTAGTGATTAACATATTTGTTGGAAGTTCTGCAAAGAATGCCGTAAGTCTATTAGGAATTTGGGTATTTGTTATCTTAATAATTCCAGCAATTGTTAGTCAATTTTCAAATGTGGTTTACCCTATTCCTTCTAGAACTAAGATGCTTAGTGAAATTAGAAAGATTAAAGACGAAACAGCTAAAGAGCAAGATCAAATACTAGATAACTTTTTGAGAGATCATCCAGAATATGCTACCAAAGGAGATAAAATAAATTATTCTTTTTGGCATAAATACATCGCAACACAAGAACTTGTAGAAGAAAAATTAAAACCTTTCTTAAGTTCTTATGATGATCAATTACAAAGTCAACAAAAATGGATAACAAATTGGCAGTATATTTCACCTGCTGTGATTATGCAACAAAGCTTCAACGATCTAGCTGGAACATCTACGAAACATTATCATGAATATAGAAAACAGGTTATTGAGTTCTCGCTGGAATGGAGAAATTTTTTCACTCCGATGCTCTATAAAAATCAACCTTTTAATAGTAGTATGTACAAAGATTTACCAACATTTGAATATAAAGAGCCAAAAATGTCTTCTATTACATTCAATACTTTCATTGTTTTTCTATTTTCAATACTGATCTTATTTATAAGCTCGGTACTTTACAAAAGAAAAATTAAGAAAGAGAATATTATTATTGGATAGTCTTTTCTTTTGAGACCCTTTTCATAACAACTGAAAAGGGTCTTTTTTTAACTATTTCCTTTGTTTTTCTCCTCTATCCATTTGCTGAGGTACTTTGTACTCTGCATCGAATGATGGCTGAGTACCCTTCCTATAAAATTTTGGGTTCTATGCTCTTTTAAATCAGAAGAAAGCTTTTCAATACATGTAAGGAAATCCTTTGAAATTTTCTCTTTGTTGTATCGTTGATTTACAATTTCAACACCATTTTTTTGTGCTTTTAACCAAGTCTCTTTATCTGTATAAAGCGACACCGTTTTTTCTACAAATTCTTCAGCAACATCTTCTATACAACCACTCCAAGGAAGTTCGCCATGCATTCCTTCTGCCCCAATAGAAGTTGTCATTGAAGGAGTTCCATTTACCATTGCATCAGTTAACTTTCCTTTAATTCCTGCTCCAAATCGAAGAGGCGCTAGCAACACCTTACTTGCACCAATAACAGTATTGGCATCTTCTGCATATCCATGAACATAAAACCCTTCTTTTGGGTTGTTAAACTCAAGTACTTGTTGTATTGGATAAGCCCCATAAATGTGGAGTTCTGCTTGTGGTATTTGTTTTTTAATAAGAGGCCAAAGAACATTCTTCAAATGCAGTGTAGCATCAACATTGGGAGCGTGTAAAAAATTCCCTATAGAAACAAAATTGTTTCGCTCTTCAAAAGATTTCCAATCATTTTGCTTTTGGCTATCGATTTGTTCTAAGAAAAATGGCAAATGCATAATAAATCGATCATCAACTTGAAAAATAGTTTTCAACAACGACATTTCATAGGTGGAAATGATCAATGAGAGGTCTGAGCGATAAATAGAAGCCATCTCTCTTTTTGCTATTTCAGAATTCAGCAATAACTCGTTTGAAAACTCAATTTCTTTTTTTAACGCTTCTTGCCTTGTTTTGCGCAAACAATGCAAGTCTTCTGTATCCAAAATTCTAAGTGCATCTGGACAATGTTCTGCAACTCTCCAGCCAAATTGTTCTTCCATGATAAAGCGATCAAAGAGTACAATGGTTGGATTTAACTCTTTAATAAAATCGTCAAAACTAGTATTGTTCAATTCTAAAGAAACTTCTTTAACTCCCAACTTGGTCAAATCAATAGAGTTCGGGTTCTTTTGAGAAACCGTCCCGAAAGCCACTTGCCAACCTTGTTCTTTAAACAATTGAATCAGCTGAAGCATCCTACTTCCAGCAGCAGAAGATGTAGGTTCAACCCAAACTGAACCTATTATAAAAATATGATGTTTCAACTAGTTTGGATTCATTTGCGACTTGTAATCAGCTTGAACCTTCTTTCCCCAGTTTACAACTGCTTCAATTTGCTCATCACTTAAATTAGCATCACCATGCGTCCATGTATACGAATCTAATGGCATTTTTTTCTTCTTTACTTCTTCCCAAACCTCATCCATCTTATGTTCTTTTTTCTTTAAAGAGTACTCAGCCCATTTTGAAAAGTTCAATTCTTCTTTACCATGCTCTATATGTTCTGCCATCCAATAATTTATAGGAGTTATATTATTATACCATGGATATCTAGTCACATTACTATGACAATCAAAACAACTTTCTTTCAGGATGATCTTCACATTTTCAGGCGGATTGGTCTCTGCAATAAATGCTTCTAATGAGCTTGCTTCTCCTTCATTCTTGTCAGGTCCGAAAAACTGCATAACTAATAAAACAACCAAAAGGAATACTAATATTTTTTTAACGATTTTCATGAGGTATAATATTTAGAGTTTAAAGATAGTAATTCCGTTTAATTTTTAAGAATTATGAGTACTTTTGTGTTTCATTAAATTCAATTAAAATGAAGTACGATTTAATCGTTATTGGTTCTGGGCCTGGAGGATATATTGCAGCAGTTAGAGCTTCTCAATTAGGTTTAAAAGTTGCTATCGTAGAAAAATATGCTACGTTAGGTGGAACTTGTTTAAATGTAGGATGTATTCCTTCAAAAGCATTGCTAGATTCTTCGCATCATTATTACGATGCTGTAAAGCATTTTCAAGAACATGGAATCTTAGTAGACACACCAAAAATTGATTTCACAAAAATGGTAGAGCGTAAAGCTAAAGTTGTTGAGCAAACTACTGGTGGAATCAAATATTTAATGGATAAAAATAAGATAGACGTTTATGAAGGATTGGGTTCTTTTGTAGATGCTACTCATGTAAAAGTTGCAAAAAATGATGGTTCCGAAGAAACGATTGAAGGAACAAACACTATCATTGCTACAGGTTCTAAACCTTCTAGTTTGCCTTTTATTTCAATCGACAAAGAAAGAATCATTACTTCTACGGAAGCCTTAAAACTTCCTGAAATTCCAAAACACTTATTAGTCATTGGTGGTGGAGTAATTGGATTGGAGCTAGGTTCTGTATACAAAAGATTAGGGGCAGATGTAAGCGTGATTGAATACATGGACAAAATTGTTCCTGGAATGGATACTGATGTTTCTAAAGAATTACAAAAAGTATTGAAGAAACAAGGCGTGAAGTTCTTTACCAGTCACGGTGTAAATTCTGTGACTAGAAACGGTGATGAAGTTACTGTAAAAGCAACCAACAAGAAAGGTGTTGAAGTTGAGTTTGCTGGAGACTACTGTTTGGTTTCTGTAGGAAGAAAAGCTTATACAGATGGATTAGGTTTGGAGAGCGTTGGTATTAAAGTAAATGAAAGAGGTCAGGTAGAAATTAACGATCACTTACAAACCAATGTTTCAAACATCTATGCAATTGGAGATGTAGTTAAAGGAGCCATGTTAGCACACAAAGCTGAAGAAGAAGGTGTGGTTGCTGCTGAAATTATTGCAGGACAAAAACCACATATCGATTATAATTTAATTCCTGGCATTGTGTACACATGGCCAGAAGTTGCTGCAGTTGGAAAAACAGAACAAGATTTAAAAGATGCTGGTATAGAATACAAATCAGGAAAATTCTCTATGAGAGCTTTAGGAAGATCTAGAGCAAGTGGAGATATTGATGGATTTGTAAAAGTATTGGCAGACAAAGCAACGGATGAAGTTTTAGGAGTTCATATTGTTGGAGCAAGAGCTGCTGATTTAATTATGGAAGCAGCTGTTGCTATGGAGTATAGAGCTTCTGCGGAAGACTTGGCAAGAATCTGTCACGGACACCCAACCTATTCTGAAGCTATGAAAGAAGCTGCCAAAGCTGCTTGGGATGGAAAGCCTTTGAATGCTTAAGTAAGAATATAACTTTATAAAATAAAAGCCTCTCTTTATAGTATAAAGAGAGGTTTTTTCTATGTTCTTAAGTCATTAACAAGTATCCTTCTTGTTACAGCCTATCCCTATTTTTGATGAGAAGAAAATTTCACCATTTTCAGTTCTTGATTCTTAATTATTTTTATAATATATTTATATTCAAATAATTGCTAGTTATTTCACCATTATGTATTCCCAAAAAAAATTGCACTGTATTTAATATGCAGTTTACATTAATTTAAATAAATCATAAAATGAAAGCCTTTTTATTAATAGTAGGGATATTACTTTTGACAAGTTGTTCAAAAGAAACATCAGAGAGGCATAAAACATATAATGAAGGCTGGTATGAGTGGAAAAATCATAACAGTAAAAATCAGTTAATCGATAGTATTTATATCTCTGTAGAGGTTGTAGATAAAAACAAAAAAGATTTATTGATGATATCGAAACTGCAGTATGGATGTATGTCATTTAATTTAAAAAAAGGAATTAATACTTTTAAGATCAGAAAAAGCAGCGTTAAAATGCGGCTTAAAATTACTTCACTGGGTTATTTGTCAATAGAAACATCACCATACTTACATGTTAAAAGTGACTCTATAGTAGCCAATTTTTATTTGGCTGAAGATGACAGGCCATTCCTAAATTGTGAGTGATTTACCTTTATAAAAGTTCATCTAAGATTTACATGAAAAAAATAATTATTTATAGTATTCTTCTTTTCTCTTTTCAAAGTTGTTTGGTTGCTCAATCGAAAACTAAGGGTGAAAAAAAAGAAATTATTAAAAAATTTATAAATTCTAGGCTCAATGAATTTTCTAAAAACAATGTCTTTATTAAAGACAAAATGATACAACAATATAAAGGCAGTACTGAAGGACTTGTAAAGTTATTTACCCCTAACCAGTTCTACTTTATTAGAAATTATTTGGATATAAAAACAGAAAAAGATATTATTCGGTTTGACACCCTTTTTAGTAAAGAAGAGTTTTTATCCATGCAGGAACAAATTAAGAACAACTCTTTTAAAAAATGGTCAGAATTAGCTGATGAAAAGTATTTTAAACAACAAAAAAAAGATAAAAAAACTAGGGTAGAGCTTTTTTCTATTCCCGTTTTTAATAAAGATCGTTCCTTGATTATTATTTATAGAGAATCTCGATATGGAGGAAGTCTAGAGGTCTATAAAAAAGATGTACAAGGAAATTGGAAACGTTTCGCAACTGGTTTAGTTTGGATTGATTAATTATAGAGGCTATTATACTTATGAAAAAAATAATTATTTATAGCATTCTTCTTTTTTCTTTTCAAAGTGGTTTAGTTGCGCAATCAAAAGTTAAAAAGAAAGAAGCAATAGAAAGTTTTATAAAAACTCGAATTATTAATCTATCCAATCACAACTTTAATCTTAGAAATGAAGTCATCCTAGAAAGTCATTTAAAAGATGTACCATTAGAAAATATATTTACGCCTGACTATTTCTACTTCATTAATAAATACAATATCAAATCAGAAAAAGATGTTGTTCGTTTTAATACATTTTTTAGCAAAGAAGAATTCTTATCCATGCAAGCTCAAATAAAGAACAATCCTTATAAAAAGTGGTCACAATTAATCGGTAAAAGTTATTTTAAAAAGCAAAAAAAAGACTCAAAAAGGAAATTTGTTTCCTACTCAACCCCAGTCTTTAACAAAGATTACACAATGGCAATTGTTTACATTGCACATAATCGTTCAGTAGTGTTAAGTGTCTATGAAAAAACAGATAATGATTCATGGAAACATATTGGTGGCGCGCTTCTTTCTTCATCAGATTAAAGATAACTAAGAGGCTCAAAACAGTAACCTTTTGAATGCATAAGAAATAGATAAAACAGTTAAAAAACACTCGAAATTTCGAGTGTTTTTTTATTGAGAACGATTTCCATTGCTAAAATGTAGATTCGTATTTTTGCATCCGAAATGCAAAGAACCATTCGTACATTTTCTATTACTTCGATTCCAGATATCAAAAAGAAACTTTTGAGTTGGGCGCAGCAATACGATACCGCTATTTGGTTAGATTCTAATGAATACCATCAATCGTATGGAACATTCGACAGTATCCTTGCTGTTGATGAGTTTACAAGCATTAAAACAGATTACACGAATGCTTTTGACAAGTTAAAAGAATATCAATCCATCACTCAAGACTACATTTTTGGATATCTCAGTTACGATATTAAAAATGACACAGAGCATTTAGCCTCTCAAAATTACGACGGTCTACATTTTTCTGACCTGTTTTTCTTTCAACCTCAAAAAATTATTTTCATCAATGGAAGTAAAATTGAGTTCCATTATTTGGGCATGATCGATGATGAGATTGAAAGTGATTTTGAAGACATTCAAAAAAATGGGATTATCCAAAATAAAATCCCTTCAGAAATCAAAATAAAACTGAGGATTCATAAAGATGAATACCATCAAAAAGTAACCAAAGTTTTAGAACACATTCACCGTGGTGATATTTATGAAGCTAATTTTTGTCAGGAGTTCTATGCTGAAAATGTGACCATCAATCCACCTCAAGTGTATGATGATTTAAATACAATTTCCGAACCTCCTTTCGCGACCTTCTTAAAGGTCGACGAGCATTATCTATGCTCCGCTTCTCCTGAGAGATATTTAAAAAAGGAAGGTCAGAAAATCATTTCACAACCTATTAAAGGGACGGCAAAAAGATTGGTCAGCAAGATTGATGATGAAAAGATTGCTTCCGATTTGGCAAGAGATCAAAAAGAGAGAGCAGAGAATATTATGATTGTAGATTTGGTAAGAAATGACCTTTCTAAAACTGCAAAAAAAGGAAGTGTCTCTGTAGAAGAATTATGCAAGGTTTATTCTTTTAAGCAAGTGCATCAACTTATTTCTACTGTTGTTTCTGAAGTGAATGAAGACACTCATCCCGTAGATATTATCAAGGATACTTTTCCGATGGGAAGCATGACCGGAGCTCCTAAGATTTCTGCCATGAAAATCATTGAAGAACTGGAAGAGACAAAAAGAGGATTGTACTCTGGAGCCGTTGGTTATTTTACACCAAATGGCGATTTCGATTTCAATGTGGTGATCCGAAGTATTCTATACAATTCTGAAAAAAAATACCTCTCCTTTTCTGTTGGAGGTGCTATTACTGCAAAATCGACTCCCGAAAAAGAGTACGAAGAATGCTTGTTGAAAGCAAAGGCAATGAAATTTGTTTTATCTAATTCTAATTAAGTCATGATTCCCAATCAAGAAGAAAAGTTTGAAGCAGTTTTTAATAGTCTAGAAGAGAAACCTTCTGAGCAATTAATGTTCAATACCTTTTTAACGACCTATCCTGAAGAGTGGAAGCTATTAAAAATTACGTTTTCGAAATTTAAGAGGAGTAAACAATTTGGAAAAACTATCCCTTTGCCTAGACCTGAAGAATCGTTGCGAAAAAGTATACGTATTTGGTTAAGAAAGAAGCAAGCAAACTAAATTGGTTATTTTTGAACTTCAATGCTCAAAGAATTCAAACAACATATCGACCAGAACTTTTCTTTTTTAGAGAACAGCAAATTACTAATTGCTATTTCTGGAGGAATCGATAGTGTTGTCCTAACACATCTGATCCACAAATTGGGCTTCAATTTTTCTTTATGTCATTGCAATTTTAAGTTAAGAGGAAACGATAGTGATGCCGATGAAGCCTTTGTGAAAAATTTAGGAAAAGAGCTAAACACTGAAGTCTTTACAACTTCTTTTGAAACTGAGAGCTATGCAACTGAGAACAAAATTTCTATTCAGGTTGCAGCAAGAGATTTACGCTATGAATGGTTTTATTCACTTGTAGAGAGGAATTCATTTGACTTTGTACTAACGGCTCACAATTCTAACGATAACTTAGAAACATTTTTAATCAATCTAACTCGTGGGACAGGCTTGGAAGGATTGACTGGAATTCCTCCCATCAATAAAAAAATTGCAAGGCCTTTGCTAGCTAGTTCAAGAGAAGACATTGAAGTTTATGCTTCAGAAAATAACATCAACTGGCGAGAAGACCAATCGAATGCAAGCAGTAAATATGTACGCAATAAAATTCGTCATCAAGTAATTCCTATTCTAAAAGAAATCAATCCTAGTGTTTTAAATACATTTCAAAACACATTGAATCATTTGAATGAGAGTGAAGAAATCATGAATGATCGAATTCAAGAACTTTCTAAGGAAGCGCTAACTGTAGAAGGAGATTTGATTAAAATTGACATTTCTAAAATAGATGAACTCAAAAATAAAAAAGCCTATTTATACCAGCTGCTTCACTCCTATGGCTTCACTGAATGGAATGACGTACTAGATTTACTCTCAGCTCAATCAGGTAAATTTGTCACTTCTAGAACGCATCGCTTAATAAAGGATAGGAAGTTCTTATTATTAACAAGTACAAAGGTTGATTCAGAAACATATTTCGTTGAAGAAAACACTCCTAAAATTCTCAATCCGATTCATCTAGCCATTGAAACTGTAAACGCTAAAGGAAGTCTGGTTTCAAATAAAAACACCATTTATTTAGATAAAGATTTAATTGAGTTTCCTTTAACAATTCGACGATGGCAAAAAGGAGATGTCTTTTATCCAACTGGAATGAATGGTAAAAAGAAATTGAGTAAGTTTTTCAAAGATGAAAAATATTCAATTGTTGAAAAAGAAAACACTTGGTTGCTCTGTTCAGGAAACAACATTCTTTGGATCATTGGAAAACGATCAGACAGACGTGTTTTAGCGAATACTCACACCTCTTCAGTTATAAAAGCCTACATAACCCACTAATCTTATGGGGTTTAATAGGCATTCACAATTGAAGTCTTTTTTCTTAAAATTATGTTAAATTGTGTTAATTTTTATTTGATAATTCCATAATAAAAATTTTAATCAGTTTTGGTTTTGTAGATTTAGGCTCAATAATTTTCAAACAACTATTATGAAAAAATTATGGCTACTTGTAGCAACCATTGCAATCGTATCTTGTACTGAAGAAGTGAAGATAGATTATGCTGTTATTTCTGGTAAAATAGAAAACTCAACTGCAGATAAATTAACATTATACAATATGTATGATTTTAGTGACAAGAAAGACATTACTCTTGGAGAAGATGGTTCTTTTACTGACACTATTGCTATTCAGGACAACAATATGTATATGCTAGCAGAAGATAGGAGTTCTACAACATTACACTTATCTGAAGGAGATAATATTACCATCAACTATGATAGTAAAAAACGTGACTCTACGATAGCAATTGGTGGTGCTGGAAATGGAATTAGTGTTTATTTCGTTAATAAAGCAAAAGAAACAAAAGGACTTAGTGAAGATATGCCTGTATTGTATGCAAAAGATGAGGCTGCTTTTAAAGAGTCTATTTCGAAAGTTAGAGATGCTAAGCAAACGTACTTAGAAAGTGTTACTGGACTTCCTGATGATTTTAAAACTTTAGAAGCTAATAATATTAAATACGAATACTTATCTGCTATAAGTATCTATGAAGCATATCATGGTTACTTTGCTAAAAAACAAGGATTCAAAGCATCAGAAGGTTTTGATAGCGAGTTAGAAGGAATAGCTTATGATAATGAAGCTGACTACAGATATTCTTCTTCTTACAGAAATTTAGCTGAAGGTCATTATAGGAAAGAAGCTATAGAAATTAGCAAGAAAGACTCAACTATTGCTGGTGATATTGCAGCATTAAAAGCTTATGCTCAAGTTAAGAGTGATTTAATTAAAAATAAGTTATTGTATGGCGCTGCTCAATATGGGATTACATACACTGAAGATTTAGAAGCATACTATACTGCTTTTTCTGAAGGTTCAACCGATGCTGAAAACAACAAAATAATCACTAAATCTTACAATGCATTAAAACTTTTAGGAAAAGGAAATACTTCTCCGAACTTTACTGATTATGAAAACTATGCTGGAGGAACTACTTCATTAGATGACTTAAAAGGAAAGTATGCTTACATCGATGTATGGGCTACTTGGTGTGGACCTTGTAAAGCTGAAATCCCTTCTTTGAAAAAAGTTGAGAAAGCTTATCATGGTAAAAACATTCAGTTTATAAGTATTTCTATTGATAAAAAGAAAGATCACGATGCTTGGAAGAAAATGATTGTAGATAAAGAATTAGGAGGCGTTCAGTTATTTGCTGACAACGATTGGGAGTCAAAATTTATTGAAGACTACATGATCAAAGGTATTCCTCGTTTTATCTTAGTGGACCCTTCTGGAAAAATTGTTACAGCAAATGCTCCAAGACCGTCAAGCAAAAAATTAGTGGAGTTATTTGACGATTTAAAAATCTAAATTTTCATTTAAAAATACATTGGCCCTTTTAAATACTATTTAAAAGGGCTTTTTTTAATAAAATAGGGAATCATCAAAACAAACTGTCTTGTATTATATAAAGAATAAAAGCTTGTTTTAGTAAAATATTCTTAATTTTTTGATTACCTGTTCTTAAATAACTATAGTATTCGTAATTTCACCAATGAATTAAAAACAGTTCACTAATTCACTTTATAGACCAATTAAAACCAATTAAACCCTTCATATAGTTATGAAAAAATTAATAGTAGTATTCTTATTAGCATTTAGCGCAACCGCTTCTGCTCAAAAAATCGATTTAAATGCACCTTTACCGGTAGATAAAACCTTTAAAAAAGGGGTCTTATCAAATGGTATGACGTATTACATTAAAAGTACAGACGTTACTAAAGATGTAGCAAGTTTTTACATTATTCAAAATGTAGGTTCAGTTTTAGAAAATGACGACCAACAAGGATTGGCACACTTTCTAGAACACATGGCCTTTAACGGAACTAAAAACTTTGCAGGAAAAGGAATCTTAAACACCATGGAAAAACATGGTCTTATCTTCGGAAGAGATATTAACGCATATACTTCTTTTGATGAAACAGTATACAATGTAAATAACATCCCAACCAAACCAGAATTGATAGATACTGGTTTATTAATATTACATGACTGGTCTAACTACTTATTATTGACTAATGAGGAGATTGATGCAGAACGTGGTGTTATTAAAGAAGAGTGGAGAACTCGCCAAAGCGGAGGAATGAGAATTCTTCAACAAAACATTGGCGCAATGTTTAACAATACAAAATACTCAAAACGTTTGCCTATCGGTCTAATGGATGTTGTTGATAATTTTGAATACAAAGCACTTCGTGATTTTTACCATGACTGGTATAGAACAGACTTACAGGCAATTGCTATTGTAGGAGATATAAATGTAGATGAAATAGAAAAGAAGATTGTAAAACTTTTCTCTAAAATCTCTGCGGTAAAAAATCCTAAAAAGAGATTTGTAGTAGACATTCCTAACAACAAAGAATTGGTCTATTCAATGGCTAAAGACAAAGAAGTTACTACTTCTAGTATTGGTTTTAGTATCAATCACCCTAAGTCTTTAAAAAACCAAACTGTAGCTGATTTAAAACAATCATTGTTAGAGAACATGGCAACATCTATGCTGTCTACACGATTAAGAGAGATTTCTCAAAAGCCTGATGCTTCATTCTTAGGAGCTGGAATAGGATACAGAAGCCTTGCTAGAACTGCAAATTCATTTTCTGTAAATGTTTCTCCTAAACCAGATCAACAACACAGAGCATTCGCTGATGTAATGAATGAAGTTAACAGAGCGGTGAAATTTGGATTTACTTCTGAAGAAGTGAAAAGAACTATTATTCAATTTACTAGTTTTTACCAAAATCAAATCGCTAGAAAAGATGATATTTCTCACGGTAGGTTAATTCGTAGCATTCAACAGAATTATTTAGAGAATGAAACGATTACTGATATTGAAAAAGAATTTGAAATTACAAAAGCTATTTTCAAAGGGTTAACAAATGAAGATGTGAACCAAACACTTAAAAGACTTTATTCTAAAGAAAACAGATTTATTACGGTTACTGGTGTAGAAGGGAAAAAGAATTTATCGAAAGAAGACGCTTTAAAAATTATCAGCGCTGCAGAAAACAACAATTCTTTAGTTGCTTATTCTGATGGATTTAGTGGAAAAACATTAATCTCTGGATTAAACATCAAAGAAGGATCAATTGTAAAAGAAAGCAAGAATGATGCGATCGGATCTACTACTTTCGAATTAAGTAATGGTGTTAAAGTACATTATAAGTTCGTAGATAAGAACAAAAACGATGTTCAGTTAAACGCAATTAGTAAAGGAGGATTGTCATTAATTGATGATGCCGATTTACCTTCTGCTAATATGATGGGAAGTGTAATTCAATTTTCTGGATTAGGTGATTATTCATCTACCGATTTACCAAAAATTACTGCTGGTAAAACAGCATCTACTAGAATTGGACTTTCAAACTTAACAGAAAGTGTTAGTGGTTCTTCTTCAACTAAAGATGTAGAAACACTATTACAAATGACACATTTACGTTTTGTAAAACCTCGTTTTGACGAAAATGGATATAAAGTATTAATGGGGAACATCGACAACTTCTTAATTAGAAGAAGTAAAATGATTGGTCAAAAAATTGGCGATAGCGTTTCTGTTATCCTTTACGGACGTAACAACCCTAAACAAAGATTATTCGACAAATCATTTGCTGAAGACATTTCATTTGAAAAAGTAAAATCTATCTACTTAGACAGGTTTAACAATGCTGCAGATTTCGAATTCTTTATTGTTGGAGATGTATCTGCCGATGCTTTAAAACCTTTATTAGCTAAATACATTGCGAGCATCCCTACAAATGACAAAAAGGAAAATTGGAAAGACAATTCGACTCAATGGATAAGCGATAAGATCGATAGAGATGTTTATTTAAAAATGGAAGACCCTAAGAGTTCTGTAAGAATTGCTTACAAGAACGATTATTCTTACAGCTTGAAAAACTCTTTAATAGCTAGAGCAGTAGGAGATATTTTACAATTGCGATTTACAGAAACTCTAAGAGAAGAAGAAGGAGGTACTTATGGTGCTAGCGCAAATGCTAGAATTTCAAGAAGACCTGTACAAGAGGCTAGTATTTCTGTTCGTTTTGACTGTAATCCTGATAAAGTAGAAACGTTGGTTGCTATCGTTCATCAAGAAATTCAAAAAATTTCAAACGGTATTATAAAACAAGATGACTTAAATAAAGCAACAACCAATTACCTTAAAGACAGAAAACAACAAAAAGATTACAACAGATATCAAATGAGATTGTTAACGAATTATTTCCGTGAAGGATATAACATGAACGATCCTAAGAATTTTGAAGATCTTGTGAATTCTATTACAGTAAAAGATGTTCAAGAGTTCACTAAAAAATTGCTGAAAAATTCGAAGCAATATGAAATTGTAGTGAAACCAAAAGTAGATAAAAACAATACCTTGAAAAAGTAGTATGAAAAAACTAGCTTTATTATTTGTCCTTTTTACAACATGGATTGGTCAATCTCAGATACTTGAGCCTGTTAAATGGGAAACTCACGTAGAAAAAATTAGCGATACAGAGTATGACTTAGTCATGACTGCCGCTATTGAAATGGGTTGGCATGTTTATTCTCAGTACACTGATCTAAATGGGTCTCAACCTATCGTAATTTCCAAGAATAATGAAAAAGATGGATTTACACTGGTTGGAAAAGCTGTAGAAAGTGACACCATTAAAAAGTATAATAAGGTTTTTGAAGTATATGAAACTTATTTTGATGATAAAGCTGTTTTAAAGCAACGAATTAAATTAACAGACGAGTCGCTTTCGGAAGTATCTATTTTCTTAGAAGGGCAAGTTTGTAAAGATGTTTGTTTGCAGATTGGTGAAGATTTTACTTTTAAACTTAAACGAAAAACCACAAAAAAATCAGAAGTAAAGACTGCAGAAAAAGTAGTTACTTCTATTAATAATGATACTGATGATAATTCTTCCAATAGAAGTCTACTAACCATCTTTATTATTGCTTTCTTTTCTGGTTTTGCAGCCTTGTTAACACCCTGTGTGTTCCCAATGATTCCAATGACGGTGAGTTTTTTCACCAAGCAAAGTAAAAGCAAAGCTGCTGGAATACGAAATGCAATTATTTATGGTATTTCTATTATAGTAATCTATGTGTTATTAGGGATTTTAGTTAGCTTAATTTTTGGTCCAGATGCTCTAAATGCACTATCTACTAACGTTTGGTTTAATATTATTTTCTTCCTTCTACTCATCATTTTTGCAGTATCCTTTTTAGGTGCCTTCGAAATTGTCTTACCAAGCTCTTGGGGTACCAAGGTTGATAAGCAAGCGGATAGAGGTGGTTTGATTGGGATTTTCTTTATGGCATTAGCATTGGCAATTGTTTCTTTCTCTTGTACTGGACCAATTGTTGGAACATTGTTAGTGGAGGCTGCAGCTGGAGGAAGTCAGATTGGACCTATCGTAGGAATGCTAGGATTTTCATTAGCGATAGCATTACCTTTTACCTTATTTGCAGCGTTCCCAGGATGGATGAATTCATTACCTAAATCTGGTGGATGGCTAAATACGGTTAAAGTAGTATTAGGATTCTTAGAATTAGCTCTTGCTTTCAAATTCTTATCGAATGCTGATTTAGTATTACAACTACATTTATTAGAGAGAGAAGTATTTATCGCAATATGGATTGCCATTTTTGGAGCTTTAGCATTTTATCTATTTGGTAAAATACAATTGCCTCATGATTCGCCAATAAAACATATTTCGGTAGGTCGATTAAGTTTAGGATTGATTGCGCTATCATTTACCATTTATATGGTTCCTGGTTTATGGGGAGCGCCATTAAATTTAATTAGTGCTTTTCCACCACCACAGCATTACAGTGAATCTCCTTATGGAGTAGGTTACACAAAACTCGGAGGAGGTGGTTCTGCATCACATTCAGATATTCCAGACGGAGCACACTTGATGCCTCCTAATGATATTTTAGCTTTTAATGATTATGACAAAGGATTGGCCTATGCAAAAAAAGTAGGTAAACCAGTCATGATAGATTTTACAGGACATGCTTGTGTGAACTGTAGAAATATGGAACAAAAAGTGTGGATAAAACCTGCCGTTTTAAAAATGTTGAAAAATGATGTTATATTAATTTCTTTGTATGTAGATGATAAACGAAGGCTAGAAGACAACGAAGTTTTAGATTCTAAATTAAGGCCTGGTAAAAAACTACGAACTATTGGTCAGAAATGGAGTGAATTTCAAACCATTAGATACAAAGCCAATGCACAACCTTATTATGTACTAATGGGACACGATGAACAGAACTTAAACAAGCCTGTTGCGTATACGCCAGATGTGCAAGAATATACAGATTGGCTAAAAGATGGGATTTCTAAATTTAAGAAATAACATCAATTAGATCGAATAAAAAAGCCTCTTTTAAAAAGAGGCTTTTTTATTGAGTTTTAGTTTCGTCAGGGAAATAAATTTTATCCGATTGAAAATAAAACAACTCTACTATTTTTAAAATCCCTATTAAAAAGAAGCTGATCAATGCAAAGTAAATGCGATAAAATCCTAAAGACAAACCAATCACAAATAAAGACAAGAAAAAAGAGTCTATTTTCAACTTGTAAGTTCCTGTTGATGCATTTTTATTATAGGTAACTATAGAACGTTCTAAGAAAAGAAATGAAATCTCGCTTATAAAAAGTACAGAACCATATAAGGTAACAGGGATAATGTCAAAATGGTTCGCTCCTATCCAAGAAGTTGCAAATGGTATTAAAGACAACCAGAATAACAACAATAAATTAGTCCACAGTATTTTTTTATTAATCTGTTTCGCTTTTTTAAATAACTGATGATGTCTATACCAATAAACACTGATGTATTTAAAACTTACGATATAACTAATAAATACTGGCAAGGCTTCTAATAGTCCATCAATTGTAGGGCTTTCTGGTGGTTCAAACTCTAAAACCATGATGGTGATGATAATAGCTAATACACCATCACTAAAAGCTTCTACCCTTCCCGAAGTCATTTTTATTGACATAAGTAATCATAAAAAAGTTAGTATCTATAAATGTACCTATCGAACTCAAAAGATTCAATAGGTATATATACGGCTTTTCATTTTTAACTTTTATCACCCTAAACGCAACCTTTTCTAAAAACAGAAGACTATAGGTTAAATACATTTATATAATGAAGAAGTCATCATTTATTCTCCTCTTAACTCTGATCTTTATAGGGTGTTCTGAAAACGACCCTGATGTTGGTCTTATTGATCATTCAACTCCAGTTTTAAGAACTGTTACTTACAACACATATAATGTTAGTACAAATACAATCAATAGAACAACTGCTTATACTATTCATGATAACAAAATGGAGAGTTCAATAACTACAAATACATCCACATCACAGCAAGTTAATTCGACATACAACTATAGTAACAATCGAATTTCTAAGATATCAACGTTCAAGGATGGGAATTTATCATCGCAACAAGATTTTAGTTATGATGGAAACGATAACTTAACTGAATATCTACAGGAAAGTATTCACCCAACCACGCAACAATCATTTTTTAATCAACATATGTTTACCCATACAACAGACACCATTTTTTCTGAATGGAAGCAAAGTTCAGATGGGAATAATTTTAATACGATTGCAACATTTAAAATCGTACTAGACAACAATAGTAATAGAACTTACTTAGAAGAGAATCATGTCATAAATAATGAAATCCGTGTAAAAACAAATAACTACGATGCAAACAATAATTTAGTTACAGAAAATACTTATATAAAAGATGCTACTAATACATTAGTGAATTTACAATCTACTAGCATTACACATGAAACTAGCTTGAATCTATTATCTTTAGTTTATCAAAACACCTATGGAAAAGAGAATTTAATATTATTATACCACCTACAAAGTAATGCTTTGAATAATTTTAACTCTAAGACAATCTCAAATAATTCTTTGAAAACATTTGACACTAATGCTGTTGGGAATGCTGGAATCACTTTTGAATTTGTGAATGAAACTGGAGCTAATAATTATGATTATTTGAATGATTACAGAACCTATGTTAATGGAGTATTGCTTTCTAGGTTTACGGTAGAATTTATAGAATAAAGAAAAGAATTTTAAATACCATTGACAACCTTCAATTTAAAGGAATTAATAGAAAAGTGTAAGTCCAAAGAGCTCAAAGCTCAAAGTGAATTATACCAACGATATAAAGACACTCTTTTTGTCCTTTCTCTAAAGTATTGCACTAATAGAGAAGAGGCTCAGGACAATCTTCACGATTCTTTTATTGACATCTATAAGAGTATTAAAAAGTATAAAGGCAAAGGGTCTTTTGAAGGCTGGATGAAACGAATTGTGATTTACAAAGCAATTGATAGATACAAGAAAGAGGTCTTCTCAGCACCAATTAATGACAATCTATTTTTAGATAAGACAACAGCCTTTGAAGAAACTACAAACGATATTCCTTTGGATATGATTTTAGAATCAATACAAAATTTACCTCCAAAGTATCGGTTGGTTTTTAATCTTTATGAATTAGACGATCATTCTCATAAAGAAATATCAAAACTTTTGTCTATCAGTGTGGGAACTTCAAAATCGAACTTACATAGAGCAAAGTTGTTATTGAAAGAACGTATTATAGAAATACAAAAACACAAACCTGTATCCAATGAAAACTAAAAAAGACATAGGTCCTGTTTTTAAAGAGGCATTAAAAAATTACGAGAGTTCGCCAGATATATCTGTTTGGGAGAACATTGAAGCTAGTTTAAAAGCAGAGAAAAAACGCAGAAGAATCATTCTTATTTGGTTCATCGGATTACTTGCTATCTTAATTCCATTCTTTCTTATTGTTGGAAATATAGCTACCCCTACAAATGATTCTGAAAGTATTGACATCATTACAAAAGATCAGTCAAACGATAATACAAAACCAATAGATTCAGAAAAAGCAACGCCTATACTAGTCACAAAAAAAGAAGATATTAACCCTAGTAAAGACAGTTCTTCCAAACAACCAAATCCAATTAAAAAAAACAACAAGTCTTCTTTAATTTCTGAGAACTTCAAAAAAGAGAGTATTAAAAATGATACTATTATGGGGAACTCTTTAGAGGATAAAAACCTCAACACACTTAAAAAAGAAAAGAACATTGAGTTGATAGCAAAAGAAAGTGACTCAACCAAATCTAAGAAGAAGAAGAAGAAGAAGCGAAAGCTTCCCATAAAAAAACCTATTGCTAAAAAACAAAAGAACCAACAAGGTTGGGCTTGGAAGATTTATCCATTTGCATCTTTAGATCACTACAATGCGTTTAAGTTAAAAACAAGCAATCAGTATACGTATAACTATGGATTCCGTTTGAATTTTTACACCATTAACAGCGCTGCTTTACGAATAGGTGTTAAAAATTTGGGGTTACAGTACGACTTCACTTCTAACGGAATTAATAATCAACAAAGAGTACGTTATATCGAAATCCCTCTAGAGGCGAAGTATCTTTTTACAACCGACAAATTTGTGAATCCTTCATTTATAGGAGGTATCAGTTATTTATACTTACAAGAAGCCACATTAACAACTCCAACAGGAAGCCATAGTAATAAGGGTGATTTCATTAATAACATTATCTCATTTAATGTTGGTTTAGGTCTACAAAAAGATCTTAGCAAGAACTTCACTTTTACCATTGAAGGATTTTTTAAGTATCAATACAGAACCTATTCAAAGACCGTCGGATTTTCACCATACACATTTTCTATACATACGGGTATTGAATATCATTTTTAGGATGGGAAACAGCAGATTAAAAAAGCCCCTCAATGAGGGGCTTAAGTCTGTTTTCTTTTTCATAGGATTTCTCCCTAAAACATACGAGTAATGTTATATAATAACCAACCTTTTTAAACACATTACTCACTAGATAGTGACAGGAGTTTAAAATTGTTACCCTAAAAAAATCGTTTTTTTGTGAAAAAGAATATCCCTGTAATTAAAACAATGACTATCAATAAGTATAGATAGTTATTGTTTGAAAAATCTATTGTGCCCGCATCTCCAATTAAGACAAAAGAAGACCAATAATAAGGCGATTGTTCTGACAAGGAATGTGTCTTAATATATGTTCTCTTAGCATTATTTAACGCTTCCGATTTTGATTCGCCTTCTTTGATATTCTTATAGAATTCAATCATAATCTCTGAAGTAGAACTATCATTCACCTCCCATAAAGAAGAAACTACCGATTTAGAGCCAGAATAAAAGAATCCTCTTGCCAAACTTAACACACCCTCACCTTTTGCTACTTCTCCTAATGAGGTGTTACAGGCACTAAGCGTGACTAGATCTGCATTATTCTTGTAGGTATATAATTCATGTAATGCTAATTTATCTCCAGAAAAAGAAATCCAAGGGTTTTCTCCTGCATCTGCATGTGTTGCCAAATGAATAATTTGAGACTTCGAGCTTTCCTCTAGAAAATTCTGTTTCGTAGCCTCTTGATATAATTTTACAACTCCACTAAGTTCTTTATTGATGGTCTTAACTTCTTTTTCAGAATTATTTAAAGAGGATAGTTCTTTATCTTGAAATTCAACTGGTGAATATCCAATAAAAGATTGATTGGTCTTTCTTTTGACTTGCTCATTATGCTTTAAAAAAGAGTAGGAATACGCATAACTCACATTGCTATCCAATATCAAGTATTGATTACTATTCTCTTTTGTTATCAACGCCTCAAAAGGAATGTTTTGTAAATCTCCATCTGGAATAACTGTTAAGTCCTTCCCTTTTAGTAAACTTCTAATTTCTTCCGTTGGGAATAATTCTTGGTACAATTCAAAGGCTAATGTCTGATATGCATTTTGCTCTTCTTTTGTCGAAAACGGCTTCGAGATCAATCTTTGAAAGCTACGAATCTTTGTTCGTAAAGAATCAACATTAGAAACCTCAAAAGTTTTTGAAATGGATTTGGTTGTAACCAACCCTAATAGAATTTCTTTTTCTTCATCAAACTTGTTCCAGATATAAGAAACTACTGCTTCATCTTCTTTCAATTCTTTCTGAACTTGTGTTAAAGAAACCTGCTCAACATCAACCTTTCTATCAAAGTATTTAGGATAGACAGTTTTTAAAGAATCTACATAATCTTCATGTCTTCGTTTTGTATTGAATAAAGAATCTTGCAAAATGGCATTAGATTCATTCTTAGAAAGTTGATTTTCTAATTTATATATCTGTTTTTTAAAGTTAGTCTCTTGATCAGACACATTCTTTGGTAAGTTTTCGAATTCTGTATTCTTTAAAATAGATTCGCTAAGCAATAAGGCTTTGTTCTTTTCCATAAAAGAAAAAGCAGCTTCTGAATCACCTATCAAGTGTGACGCATAAGATCCATAAAGGTAAACATTAGATGCTTTTTCTCTCCAATAAAACTTGGCATAATCATCATTACTAATTTCATCTATAATTAACGAAATAGAATTGTAGGTACTTGAAACTCTTATAATGTTTTTAAGAAATTTATCATCCTTATTCTCGTAGTAAAGATTTGTTAAAATATGTGTTAACTGTTTTAAACAAATAAGAACCCTCCTTTTATTTGTAACATTATAAAGTTCGCTTTTTTTATAATTATTAAATTCTTTATCTTTTTTAAAATTTATTTTTAATGCCTTTTTAACTTCTATGAATGCTTTTGGATAATTGTTTTGATTAATTAAATAATCTATATAGTTAATATAAGAAGTAGTGAGATATGTTGAACTAACTTTAACTAAAGGAATAGATTTTAGAGCATAATATCCTGCACTATCTTTTTTATATCTATTATATAAATCAGCAAGATCTGAAAAAACAGTTCCTAATGCTAGAGTATCATTGTTTTTCTCATTTAAAGAAATTGTCATCATATAATAGTACTTCGCTTTTGAAAAGCTTTGAGGTCCTAATAAATTATAAACTTTAGCATATAGAGAATATATTCCTGCTTTCATTTTTATAGAAAATGAAATTTTGGATTGTAGTGCATCCATTTTCTTCAGTACTTCTAATCCTTTTAATAAATCACTTTCCCCACCTAATCTAACATAAACATTTATTAACCCTATAAATTGGGTGTAGAGACTTCGATAATCTCCTAAATCTTCTAAAAGTTTAATTGACTTTTTAAAATAATTTACCCCTCTACTATAGTCGCCCATGTAATAGAAACATCGACCTATACTACCATAAGACTGAGCAACTCTTTGAGAATCTAAGTTAAGGTCAATTACTTTTGACAAAACTTTAATAGATTGTTCATATTGAATATTATATCGATAAAATAATCCTAATTGATACAATGCGGTATTATAAACCTTATCTTTTACGTTTGCTAACTCCAAATGAAACACTTCTTTTTTACCATAAAAAATAGCTTTTTTATAATCCTTTTTTTTATAATTTTCAACAGAAAAAACATGAGCTATTTTAGCCGAAATTTCATATTGTTTTTCAGAAAATGCTTTTTCTATTAAGCTATCAGTTAGTTTTACAAGATTTTTCTTAGGCAATTTTATAATACTATCGTATAACTCAAAATAGGTTTGACTATTTACTTGATTAATGAAAATCAAAGTAAATAGCCAAACAAGCTTTGCTTTATTTTTTAAAAAAAAATCAATTAAATGTTGGGTTAAAAACATATGTTGCTGTTTGCATAATCGGATCTGGTGGTGGTGGCATAATAATATCCTGGGCATCTTCGTCATTTAAATCATTTGGATAATCTATATATTCCAAGGTAAGAAGATAAGGATTATGTAATAACAAGACTTCTGAATTTCTAGTATTTAACCTAACAACAAAATCTCCGTAAGTTAATCTTAATTGATCTTTTATGTACTCTTTAGTTGCAGTAGTAGAAGTTGGTGAATAAGTCACTAAAATTGATCTAACTAAAATAGTTCCAACTACTTTATTCTCTGACAAAGGTTTATCTTTCTGAAACTCTGAGGTATCATTCTTCTGAAAACTAAATAGGATTACAGAAAGAAATAGTAGGATAATTGTTTTTAAATTTTTCATAATTTATATTTTAAAAGTTCACTCTTTAGTGCGCAAATAAAAAAAAGGTTACCCACTCAAATATAAAAGTTTATTTTTGTTACGCAATAACGAAAAAGTATATGAACAATAGTAAACAGTTTTTAGAGGCTCTCGCTAAAGGAGATTCTCTAAAGATTAAAGACATTTACTCCACTTGTTTTCCTTTTGTAAGAAAATTCATTCTTCAAAACAAAGGAAAAAATGAAGATGCGGAAGATATCTTTCAGAAGGCGTTATTGCAAATAACTGTTCGTTATAAAAAAGAATCTTTTGAAATAAAAACCACTTTTGAAGCCTATTTATATACCGTTTGTAAAAATTTATGGAGACGGGAATTAAATAAATCAAAAAACAGGGTAACAAATAGTGGTATTGTTGAACTAACTAGTGATGAGAAGGATCAAGCGATGGCACTAGTAGAGCAAAAAAGACAAGAGTTATTTGTAGAAAAATTACAATTGATTTCTGAGAATTGTAAAAAAATTCTCACGTTATTTTTTGCAAAGGTTCCTTATTCAGAAATTGCAGCTGAACATAATTACAATTCTGAAACTGTGGTAAGGCAGCGAGTTTTCAAATGTAAAAAACAACTCACTGACTTAATTAAAAAAGACAAACGTTATCTTTCTTTGATAGAAATATGAATATAGAAGACGACATATTAATCGAACGTTTTTTAAACGGGCAACTTTCTGAAGAAGAACAAAATTCTTTTTTGGAGAGGATGAAAAATGATGTTGAATTCAAAGAGCAAGTCACTCTAGAGAAACAACTAGTAGAATCATTAAATGACGACTCTTGGAGTTTTCTTGAAGAAGATAACAACGCTGAGGTAAAAGAGTATGAAGCTATCTTAAGAAGTAAAGAAGTTCAGGAAATCAAACAATCTATTGCTCAAGCTCAAGATATCTACAAACAAACTGAAACTCCCAAAAAGAAAAATTGGATTGGGTATGCGATTGCTGCTTCAGTAACCATTTTGGTTGCAATCACTATTTTCAGTAATAAAAAGAAGAGTCCTCAAGAACTATATGCTAGTTTTTTACAAAAAACAGATTTATTAGCCTTAATAGATAGAGGTAGTTCTACTAGTTTATCTAGTGCTCAAGAGTCTTTCGACAACAAAGAGTATGAAGAAACTATTCGTCTTTTATCGGAAGTTACGGATTCCATTAGGAATGGAAATGTATATCTGTATTTAGCCATTTCTCAAATGGAATTAAAAGAATACTCTAACGCAGAAAGTACCTTAGGACAATTGATTAATAGTAATTTGTTAGATGCTCAAAAAGGACATTGGTTTAAAAGTCTGCTCTACTTAAAATCTAATCAAACAGAAAAACTCAAAGCCGAGTTAAAGATCATTATCAGCAATTCTTACTACAAAAAAGATGATGCTAAAGAGCTATTGAGTAAAATTGAATAGTTTTTCTTTAATTCTAAAAAATATAAAAGCCCACCAATTTGGTGAGCTTTCTTTTTCTTAAAAGAGCAACATCTTATGTGTTATCATTACAAATATCAGGACAAGCTGCTATCGGTCCGCTTCCGCAACCATAAACTAGTCCTGTTAAAGGGCCACAATTACAGTAACCACACCATATTGCCTTACCTCCATTAACTTCTTTTTGTTCTGCTTTGTCTAAAGCTTTTCCAATGTTTAAAATTGATTTTTTCATCATTTAAATTTTTTAATATTTAGTATAGCCGCAATCATTTTAAGACACTTGCAGTTTATGTCTATTCTTCACGAAAGAATATCTTTCTAAATTCATTTCTTTTAATAGAAATGAGCATCATAAATCATAATAGGTAAGTAGAAAGCAATTTTTTCATCAAACGATGCAATTATTTTTTTCTCTAATATAGAGAATCCTTCACAAGTTGTCAACCCCCTTAAATGGTGAAATTTTCATCCCCTAAAACAGGTAGACACTTTCTGTGTTTTAGTAATTCCTCAACTTTCCTTACCTTTCAACTGCTAATTGAAAAAGAAAAACCATGCTAGAAAAAGTATATGGTAGCGCCGTCTTTGGCATTGAGGCTACCACAATTACCGTTGAAGTAAATATTGATAAAGGAATAGGGTATCACCTTGTTGGACTGCCCGACAACGCTGTTCGTGAGAGTTCCTATCGAATATCTGCAGCTTTAAAAAACAATGGATACAAACTGCCAGGAAAGAAAATAACCATTAACATGGCGCCTGCAGATTTACGAAAAGAAGGTGCTGCTTATGACTTAACACTTGCTATAGGAATTCTAACTGCCTCTCATCAAATTCGATCAGAAAATATTGAACAGTATATGATTATGGGTGAGCTTTCTTTGGATGGTAGCTTACAAGCCATTAAAGGAGTATTACCTATTGCCATTAAAGCCAAAGAAGAAGGTTTTCAATACCTAATTCTTCCTAAAGAAAATGCAAAAGAAGCTGCAATTGTTAATGGTTTGGGAGTTTTAGGAGTTGATAACATTATGGAGGTTATTCGTCATTTTAATAATGAAGAGAAAATCATTCCTACAAAGGTAGATATCGAAACAGAGTTTTATAAAAACATCGATTTTCCTGAGTTTGATTTTTCTGATGTGAAAGGCCAAGAATCTATTAAACGTTGTATGGAAATTGCTGCTACTGGCGGACATAATATTATTTTGATTGGTCCGCCTGGATCTGGAAAAACAATGTTGGCAAAACGGCTACCTTCCATCTTGCCTCCCATGACGCTACATGAAGCCTTAGAAACAACTAAAATCCATTCTGTTGCTGGAAAAACAAAAGATCATGGTTTATTATATGAACGTCCGTTTCGCTCTCCTCATCACACCATTTCTGATGTTGCCTTAGTTGGTGGTGGACAATATCCACAACCTGGTGAAATTTCCTTGTCACATAATGGGGTTTTGTTTTTAGACGAACTCCCTGAATTCAAAAGAGGTGTTTTAGAAGTAATGCGTCAACCTCTAGAAGATAGAGAAGTCACCATTTCTAGAGCACGATTTACAGTTACCTACCCGAGTAGCTTTATGTTGGTAGCCAGTATGAACCCTAGTCCGTCTGGATTCTTTAATGATGGGACAAATCCAATTGCCCCTTCACCACAAGAAATGCAACGTTATTTAGGGAAAATTTCAGGGCCTTTATTAGATCGAATAGATATTCATATTGAAGTCACTCCTGTTCCATTTGATAAACTATCAGAAGAGCGAAAAGGGGAATCAAGTGTAGACATCCGAAAACGTGTGACTGCGGGAAGAGAAATTCAATCGCAACGATTTAAAGGTTTTGAAAACGTTCATTACAACGCACAAATGAATGTCCGACAGATTCGGGAATTCTGTCAACTTTCAGAAGAGAGTAAAGCCTTACTCAAAACTGCCATGGAAAAATTAAATCTCTCGGCTAGAGCTTATGATCGAATTTTAAAAGTTTCTAGAACCATTGCTGATTTAGAAAATCAAGTTGACATTTCTCCTAACCACATTTCTGAAGCCATTCAATACAGGAGTTTAGACAGGGAAGGTTGGTTGGGATGAAAATATTTTTACCTATTTTTATTTCAAAATCGCAAAAGAAGATCAAACGTTAGTTACTTATGAAGCAAAAACACAAAGAAATTATACGGATAGGAATGCCTTGGGCTATAGGAATGTTCATTCTCATGACTTTTGTGTTTCCTTGGTTCAACAAAGAACCTATTACGTTGTCAAAAGTTTTGATAGCGCTTCCTCTATGGACATTAGGAGGTTTACTGTTTGGGTATTCGATGAACAGATGGCTGCCTAAGGAGAAGTAATCTTCTAAAATACCTCTGGAATCACAAACATGTAGTACAAAATCAACAATCCAACGGCTAGCACATTTAAGATCACTCCAGCTCGTACCATTTGATTCACTTTTACATAGCCACTTGCAAAGACAATAGCATTGGGCGGTGTTGCCATGGGTAACATAAACGCACAGCTAGAAGCCATAGTTACTGGAATTAATACATTCAATACTGGAATGTTTAATCCAATAGCGATACCCGCTACTACTGGAGCTAATACTGCTACTAAGGCAACATTGCTCATGAGTTCTGTCATGAACAACATCAGAACAATTAATAAACACACAACAATTAACGGACTGAATCCTCCACTTTTTATGGCTTCTGTGATGACATCTACCAAACCACTTGACGCCATTCCTTTTGCCAAAGCCAAACCTCCTCCAAAAAGAATAAGGATGCCCCATGCTAACTTGCTCGTATCATTCCAATGCAATACAAAATTTCCTTTTTGAAAATTCATCGGAATCGCAAATAAAGACAAAGCCCCGATCAAACTAATAATCGTGTCCGATAGTTTTAATCCTGGAAAGATGTTATTAATCAATGTTCTTGTAATCCATAAGAAAACAGTAATTGAAAAAATGGTCAACACTCTTCTTTCCTCTTTGGAAATTTTTCCTAGTTTTTTTAGTTCATCAGAAATCACATTTGCTGAAGTGGTAAACTGAATATTATTACATGGAAACATCAACTTCACCAACACTAGATAACATAACGTCACCATAATAATCGAGAACGGCAGTCCCATCGTCATCCATTTTAGAAAAGAAATTTCCATATTATATTCGTTTTCTAGCAACCCTATCAGCACTGAATTTGGAGGTGTCCCTATCACCGTTGCAATTCCTCCTGCATTGGCTGAAAAGGCGATTCCTAACATAACGCTTAAGGCAAAGTTTCGATCTCCTTTAGTAAACCCATCTTCATCGTCAATCAGTAGTTTAATTACAGAAATAGCAATAGGCAACATCACCACTGTACTCGCTGTATTGCTAATCCACATACTCATAAAAGCAGTGGCAATCATAAATCCGAGAATCACTTTGTTGGGCGTTGTTCCCGTCATTCGAATAATGGTCAATGCAATTCGTTTGTGTAGATTCACCTTCTCTAAAGCAAGTGCTAGTATAAATCCCCCAAAGAATAAAAAGATAATTGGACTTCCATAGTTCGCCCCTACATCGGCGGCAGGCATCACTTTTAAGAGCGGAAATAAAATCAATGGCAACAAAGCTGTTACTGCAATATTAACAGCTTCTGTAATCCACCAAATCACCATCCAAATTGCAACTGCAATTACAGCATCTCCTGTTTCAGAAACTAGATGAAATGGTAAATTGATAACAATAAAAAATAAAAGAGGTGCTAAGAGTAAACCGATCTTTTTAGATAGTGTCATTTGTTGGATTTGAGGCTAAAGATAAAAAACTAGTGTGAATTTTATTCAAAATACTAAAAACCTACTTTTCTTGTTTTATAACTATGAAACCCTCATCGAGGGATTAAGTAAACCTACATAAATATCTTTATAAAAGAATTAAATACAAATTAGGTTGACTAAAATTAAACTTATGAAAAAGGTTCTTGTTCTTTCACTATTATTTGTTTCTTCATTTGTCTATTCTCAAAAGACAATTAATGTCTTTGTTGCTCTGTGCGATAATGTAAATCAAGGCATTGTTCCTGTACCAAAATCCTTAGGGAATGGTCAGAATCCGAGAACAAATTTATATTGGGGGGCTTTGTATGGTGTAAAAACTCATTTCAAAAGAAGCACCGATTGGACATTCATCAAAACCGTTAAAAGTTCTAATCCTAAAATTTTAGAACGTGTTTTATTCAAACATAAAACCACCAACACTTATTTATTAGCTGACGCTTATAATGGAAAATACATCAAGGAAACTATTACACACTTTTTAGAGGCTTCCGCAGGCAATAATGTTGAAAAAGTAAACTATAACAAACTTCAACTAGAATTTGGTGGAGGCTCAAATCTATTAAGTTACGTTGGTCATAATGGTCTGATGGAGTTTAATGTGAAAGGGGATTTCATACCAAAAAACAAAATGAAAAGAGATGCTATTATGTTGGCCTGTATCAGTAAAGATTATTTTAAACCACACCTAAAACAAACCAAAGCAAATCCTTTAGTGTGGTCTACAGGGTTAATGGCTCCTGAAGCCTATACATTAAAGTGGGCTATAGATGGTTGGATTCTAAATGAAACTAATTTACAAATTAGAGAACGTGCTGCTAAAGCCTATAATCAATATCAAAAGTGCGGCCTGCGAGGTGCAAAGCGTTTGTTGGTGACAGGATATTAGACTTAAAAGAAATTAGACCGCTAACGCTTTTAGAGTTAAGAACCAAGACTTACCTCCTATTCTATTAACATGAGATCGATGTGAAAAATAATCGATATGAAAAAGCCTTACTAAATGCAAGGCTTTTCTAATGAGTTCATAATTCACTTTGTATTTTCAGTTATTTTTTTGGCGCCCATTTTGTAAAGAAGTCCATTACTTTTTCAGTACTGTGTCCTTTTCCTTCTTCCAACAAAGCACTATCTTGAGTATGTACTACTTTTCCATTGCCATCTAGAACAATAAATACTGGAAAACCATATTTTTCTGGCCCTCCTAACTCTTTAAAGACTTCTGTGTTTTTATTTTCTGAAGAATAATTTAAATGAACAGACACATAGTTCTTATCCAACATTTTCTTCAGTTTGGGAGTTGCCTTTACTTTCTTATCAAATAAAATACACCATCCACACCAGTTTCCTCCGGCTTGAATCATTACATACTTTCCTTCTGCTTTGGCTTTTGCCACTGCTTTAGCAATGTCTTCTTTTGCATTTGCTTTTGGATTGTATAGGGTTGGTTTCTCTTTCTGAGCAGTCACAGTTGCTACCGAAAAACATATGATAAGTGTTAAGATTATTTTTTTCATTGTAAAAGACTATTTAATTTTCAAGCTAAAAGTACTTTAAATTATTACAATAAAAAAACCTCTCATTTCGAGAGGTTTTTTTATAATTTGATAGAGACTTCTCGACTGCGCTCGAAGTGACATCAATTACTTCTTAGTATCTATAATGTTCTGGCTTGTATGGTCCTTCAACAGTTACACCAATATAACTTGCTTGATCATCACGTAATTCAGTTAATTCAACACCAATCTTAGCTAAGTGTAATTTTGCTACTTTTTCATCTAAGTGCTTTGGTAACATGTACACTTCGTTTTCATACGCATCACGGTTGGTCCATAATTCGATTTGAGCCAACGTCTGGTTTGTAAATGAGTTAGACATAACAAAACTTGGATGACCTGTTGCACATCCTAAATTTACCAAACGACCTTCAGCTAAAATGATGATGTCGTTTCCATCGATATTGTATTTATCAACCTGTGGTTTGATCGTATCTTTTGTGTTTCCGTGGTTGCTATTTAACCAAGCCATGTCAATTTCGTTATCAAAGTGACCAATGTTACATACAATCACTTTGTCTTTCATTGCTTCGAAATGACGACCTTGAATAATATCTTTATTTCCAGTAGTAGTAATAACGATATCAGAATTTCCAACAACAGTTTCTAATCTCTTTACTTCAAAACCGTCCATTGCAGCTTGTAACGCACAAATTGGGTCGATTTCAGTAACGGTAACAATTGCTCCTGCTCCTTTAAAAGAAGCTGCTGTTCCTTTACCTACATCACCATATCCACAAACAGTAACACGTTTTCCAGCTAACATGATGTCTGTAGCTCTACGAATTGCATCTACTGCAGATTCTTTACATCCATATTTGTTATCAAACTTCGACTTAGTTACAGAATCGTTTACGTTAATTGCTGGCATTGGCAATGTTCCTGCCTTTACTCTATCATATAAACGGTGAACTCCAGTTGTAGTTTCTTCTGATAATCCATTAATTCCTGCAGCCAATTCTGGATATTTATCCAACACCATGTTTGTTAAATCTCCTCCATCATCTAAAATTAAATTCAATGGTTTTTTATCTTCTCCGAAGAATAATGTTTGTTCTATACACCAGTCAAACTCTTCTTCAGTCATGTCTTTCCAAGCATATACTGGAGTTCCAGCAGCAGCAATTGCAGCAGCAGCTTGATCTTGTGTAGAAAAAATGTTACAAGAACTCCAAGTAACTTCTGCTCCTAAAGCTTGTAATGTTTCAATTAAAACAGCCGTCTGAATTGTCATGTGCAAACATCCTGCAATTCTTGAACCTTTTAACGGTTGCTCGTCTTTATATTCTTCTCTTAAAGACATTAAACCTGGCATTTCAGCTTCTGCTAATTCAATTTCTTTCCTTCCCCATGCAGCTAAAGAAATATCTTTAACTTTGTATGGTACATAAGTAGATGTATCAGTACTCATATTTATTATATATTTTATCTAATTTAAGACCGCAAAGTTACGTAATAACTTTTTAAAATATGCCTCTTTACAAAACGATCAATGTTAACGGATTTACTAAAGTTCTGATTTGGAAGATCAACGAAACTCTAGAAGAGATTTCTGATGGAGTAGAATTAACAGATTCATGCCAGCAACGAGTGAATAATATGAAATCAGAAATCCATCAAAAAGGGTTTTTGAGTGTCCGCCATTTACTAAAAGAATTGGGGTATTCTGATCATGACTTGGTCTATGATAAATTCGGGAAACCACATTTAAAGGATGGCAATCATATTTCCATTACACATTCGTTTACCTTTTCTGCGATTGTTATTTCTGAAAAAACACCTGTGGGAATAGATATTGAAATGCAGCGTGACAAAATTGTAAAGATTGCTCATAAATTTACTCCTTTTGAAGAATATAAGACCATAGCTAATCACGATGCCTTAGTGAGCAAATTAACAATCGTTTGGGGAGCTAAAGAATCGCTTTATAAAATATATGGGAAGAAAAAACTGTTGTTCTTACATCATATCTACATAGAAGATTTTGCTTTTGCCGATGCACAAACTACAGGAGTTATTAAATATGAGGGCCATGTTTCTAATCACACCATTCAGTTTTTAGAATTTGAAGGATTTACATGCGTTTACGCTTATTAAGATTTTTCTCTACCTCATCTCCATTTAATATCTGTGAACTATGGCTACTTCATTTGATGTATCAGAAATACCTGAACTCATTCATCGCTATAAAACATATAAATCCAAATAGATCTCGAAATTCTAAAATTGACTGTGCTTAACAAAAGTGCAATCAGAATAACTATAAACAGAACGCCTATATAAGAAAGGTTAACGAGGAACTTAAACACAATAACGCTTGCAATCATCTCAGCCGCAACTAGTGCATAACTAACAAACATGGCACCAAAAAAGAAGCCTGGCTCTTTTTCAAACTTGAAGTCACATTTTTCACATCGATCATTCATTTTAGGTGCCTTAAATAACAAAAGACTCCCTCGCTTGTTAAATATATCCCCTTCTTTACAATTAGGACATTTACACGTTAACACTTCAATTGCTTTCCCCATGATACTTCATTTGATAACGCAACAAATTTAATATTATAAAGTATAATTTATCATATAGTATAATCGCCATTTTTTGTACTTTTAGGACATTATTATGGAAATACCTGTTTTAAATATTGATCAGTTTCAAGAATCGAAGTCGTTAAGCGACTTGTATGTAAACTCTTTTTCAAATCATATTGCATTGAATAAGAAGTTGATCGACAAACCTCATAGTCATAACTTCTACTTATGCGTTATCTTTACTGAAGGTACGGGTACACATGAAATTGACTTTGACTCCTACACTATAAACCCTGGCGCCATTTTTTTCTTAAAACCTGGACAAACACATTTTTGGAAGTTTGACACACAACCAGAAGGATATATCTTTTTTCATTCTCAGGAGTTTTATGATCTAAAATTTTTAGATCATACACTCAACTCATTTCCCTTTTTTTATTCCAATCAAAATCCGCCGCTATTAAATTTACCTCAAAGGAAACTGAACGAATTAAATCTAAAGTTTCAAGAAGTCTATACTGAATACACGCAACAAAACCTTTTAAGAGAACTAAAAATCATAAACCTAATCAATAGTATTTACATAGATGTAACGAGAGCGTATACTGCTGATGTAAATCTAGAGAAGCTTGTTTCTCCAAGCTACTCTATATTGCTTGAAAAGCTAGAAAGTTTGATCAATAAACATTTTTACAAAGAGAAACTACCAAACTTTTATGCTGATCAATTAAGTATAACAACAAAGCATCTTAATAGAGTTGTACGAAAAACAATCAATAAAACCACCAGTGAATTAATCTCCGAAAGAATCATTTTAGAAGCAAAAAGATTAATCATTCATTCAGAGAACAATCTGGCAGGTATTGCAGACACTCTTAGGTTTTCAGACTACGCTTATTTTTCAAGATTTTTTAAATCAAAAACAGGTTTTACTCCGATGAATTTTAAGAAAAAGTATTATTCATAAAAATAGAACGCTCTCTAAATGAAAACAAGTTACTTTACTACAAATCTTCTCTTAATTACTTATTTTCGCTATTGTGAATATTTATCAAAACATTCTTCAAGCTAAAAAAACTGGTCAAAAACTATTGGCAGTTTTAATAGATCCCGAAAAGATTCATCTTGAACAAATTCATAGTTTCATCAAATTAGTCAATCAGTCTGTAGCTACACATATTTTTGTTGGTGGCAGCACCGATGAGAACAATTTAATTGAAGAAGTTGTTCTTGAAATTAAAAAGTACACCATTCTTCCAGTAATCTTATTTCCTGGAGATTTCACGCAGGTGACTTCAAAAGCTGATGGTATTTTATTTTTGAGCTTACTCTCTGGAAGAAATCCAGAGTATTTAATAGAACAGCAAGTGCAATCGGCGTTAGCAATTAAAGCGTCAAACTTAGAGGCACTTCCTACAGGATATATTTTAATTGATGGTGGAAAAGAAACTGCTGTGGAACGAGTTAGCAAAACAAAACCAATACCTCAGACGAATTTAGACTTGATTTTAAAAACTGCTTTAGCTGGTGAGTATTCTGGCAAGCAACTCATATATCTAGAGGCTGGATCTGGAGCTATAGAGCCTGTGACTGCAAGTATTATAAGCAATGTGAAAAACAACTTGCAAATACCTATTATCGTTGGTGGCGGAATTAGATCGATTCAGCAATTAGATACCGCTTATCAATCTGGAGCTGATTTGGTAGTGATTGGCACTGCCTTTGAAGATGATGTTTCTTTCTTTAACGAACTCAAAAAACAAACGACAAATACTATTCAGAAATAATTATGAACCAAATTTTTGATTTTTTCTTTGGCCAATACGCTGATTATTCTTCTGTTGATATTTTCTTAGAAATTACAGCAGTTATTTTTGGTTTTTTATCTGTTTGGTTTTCCAAACAAAATAAGATTTGGGTATTCCCAACAGGAATGATTAGTACGGCAATTTTTGTGTATCTACTTTTAAAATGGGAATTGTTAGGAGATATGATGATCAATGGATACTATTTTATCATGAGTATCTATGGTTGGTATATTTGGACTAGGAAAGTAGATGATAGTCATGTAACGCCAATATCAAAAACTACAAAAAAAGAACACAAAATCTCTACTGCAATCTTTATTGCGACCCTAATTTTCGTGTATGTTGTATACAAATCATTCGACAAATGGACAAGTTGGGTTGCTTATGCAGACACAATTACAACAGCAGTTTTCTTTGTTGGAATGTGGTTGATGGCAAAACGAAAAATAGAAAACTGGTTATTCTGGATTGTTGGAAATATAATTTCTGTTCCTTTATATTTTTATAAAGGGTTTACATTTACTAGTTTTCAATATTTAGGATTTACATTTATAGCAATATTTGGATATTTAGCATGGAAAAAGACCTTAGACAAGAAGACATCAACCTTGTAAAAATAGTATTGTTTGGTCCAGAAAGTACTGGAAAAACAACCATCTCTATACAATTAGCGAAACATTACAATACGGTTTGGGTAGAAGAATATGCTCGACCTTATTTACAGAAGGTATGGAATCAGGAACGTAGAACTTGTGAATCCAAAGACATTTTACCCATTGCTTATGGACAAATGGCTTTAGAAAATAGATTGGCTAAAAGAGCTGACAAAGTATTGATTTGCGATACTGATTTACTGGAAACAAAAGTATATTCTGAAGAGTATTACGGCGGATTTGTAGACCCATTATTGGAAAAAGCGGCTACAGAAAACTCATACGACTTGTACTTACTAACCTATATAGATACGCCTTGGGTAGAAGACGATTTGCGTGACAGACCTGAATTACGTTTGGAAATGTTTGAAGCTTTTCAGAAATCTTTAGAAGTTAATAATAGACCTCATATCTTGTTAAAAGGTGATAAGGATACTCGATTGAAAACAGCCATTGAGGCCATTGATAAAATTATCGCAAACAAGACTGACTTATATTCTTATTCTGATTCTTTAAAAAATGAATAAAGATTCTATTTACAAGGAACTCCAATTTAAAGCTGTCCGAAGTTCGGGAGCTGGAGGCCAACATGTAAATAAAGTATCGTCTAAAGTGGAATTGTCTTTCGATATTCCAAATTCAAATTCAATTTCTGAAGAGGAAAAAGAACTCCTCCTAAAAACATTGTCTACTCGATTAACAAAAGACGGTATTTTACAACTATCTTCCAGTGAAAGCAGAAGTCAACATAGCAACAAAGAGAAAGTAATTAAACGTTTCTTTGAAGTTATAACAACTGGCCTTATTCGTCCAAAAAAGCGAAAGCCAACTAAAACGAGTAAAGCTCAAAAAGCAAAACGATTAGACAACAAGCAAAGGCATTCAGCTAAAAAGACGCTTCGTAAAAAACCAAATCTCGACTAAAAAAGAAAGAGAGCTGTAAATACAGCTCTCTTTTTATAATTACTCCCCCTGTAAGGTATTCCTTAACTCTATTAAAATAGCGTCAAACCGTCCCCCAAAGTAATTATTTCTTCCTCTAATATTCTCAGAGATTTTCCTTTTTTCGAATTTCTTTATGTACATAAAAAAATTCATCAACAAACCTACAAATACATAACAGTCAATCAAATAGCTTTTAGCTATAAGTTATAGCTAAAGCCACTAACCTTTTTTGGTTAGTTAAAAAAGCTATAAATATCCCCAAAAATGATGAATATGGATGAATCGGCTTTTCGCTACTTTTACAGGGTGAATAGGCAGTAACAATAATCTATAAATTGTATTTAAAACCCTTGAATACATGAATGATACTACACAACAATTGGTAAATGAAATCCGAGAAAGGATAAAAAAGATCAGATTAGAGAAAGGTTATTCGCAAGACTACATGGCAGATATGTTAGATATTAGTCAGAATGCATACCACAAATTAGAACGAGGTTATAGCAGAATTCATCTTCGGAAATTCATAGACATCGCGCGGATTTTAGAAATTGAGCTTACTGAGTTAATCAACGGACCAGAATACACCTATATTTTTTCGAAACATTACAACAAAGCGCTATTGAGAAAAGTAAAATAATAATTCTTTATTTCAAAAATCTGAATTATTTTTGCCGCGTTCTCATAAAGGGGTGCCTTTTTTGAATTACGAATGCTGAATTATGAATTAACTCGTAATTAATCATTTAAAGTTCATAATTAAATTTAGGCTGAGATCATACCCATTGAACCTAGAACAGGTAATGCTGTTTAGGAACGTGAAAGCGTCATTGTGAAGATTTTCTGAAGCAATCCTATATTGAGATTACCACATCGTAAACTCTTCGTAATGACAATTAATTATTCAATTTAATCACAAGAATAATTACCTCTTTTTATTCGTTTTAATTTTTTTAAAATGAAAAAAATAATCATTTTTTTATTCTTGTTTGTAAGCACATTTACAAACGCCCAAACATTTACACTTTCAGGAAAAGTTGTGGATCAAAACAAGGAATCTTTAGCCGGCGCAACTATTGTCGTTAAAGAAACCAAACAAGGAACATCATCAATTCTTGATGGTACATTTAAATTCAGTTTGCAACGTGGAAAGTATACGTTACAAGTTTCTTATGTTGGATTTAAAACTGTAGAAAAGAAAATTTCATTGACTCAGAACCAAGAAATTGTTATTACACTTTCTTCTGATGAAAATGTATTGGATGAAGTATTAGTTTCAGCTGTCCGAGCAAACTCAGACATTCCTGTTACCTACTCTAATCTAAGTAAAAAAGAAATTGCCAAGCGTAATTTAGGTCAGGATATTCCTGTATTACTAAATTACCTGCCTTCCGTAATTTCATCTTCTGATGCTGGTGCTGGTGTTGGATACACGTATTTAAACGTAAGAGGTTCTAACAGTGAACGTATCAATGTAACTATTAACGGGATTCCTTATAACGATGCAGAAAGTCATGGTACTTTTTGGGTCAACTTAGGAGACTTCGCATCGTCAACTCAAAACTTACAGTTGCAACGTGGAGTGGGAACTTCAACAAACGGTTCTGGAGCTTTTGGCGCTAGCTTAAACATCTTAACAGATGCTATAGCTGATAAAGCAGGAGGTGAAATTTCAAATTCATTTGGTTCTTTTGGAACTAGAAAACATACCGTAAAGTTTACCACAGGAAAATTAAACGATCACATAGAAATTTCAGGTAGGTTGTCTAACATCTATTCTGACGGATATGTAGACAGAGCTTCAACTGATTTAAAATCTTATTTTTTACAAGCGGCTTATACTGATGAGAATACGTTAATTAAAGCCGTTGTTTTTGGAGGAACTGAACTAACCTATCAAGCTTGGTTTGGGTTAACTGCTCAGCAATTAGCTGATGACAGAAGACAGAATCCATATACTTATGACAATGAAGTGGACGACTATGGTCAGAACCACTATCAATTGCACTGGAATGAAAAGTTAAACGATAACTGGTCTACCAACATCGGGCTAAATTACACCAAGGGATCTGGTTTCTTTGAGCAATTTAAAGACAATGAAGATGCTGCTGATTTTAACAACCTCATTGTAGATGGAAGTGATGTCATCGTAAGAAGATGGTTAGACAACGATTTTTATGTCTTCAATTTTAACGCTAATTATAGAGATGAAAAGATCAATATTATCTCAGGAATTTCATATAGTAATTATACAGGAGATCATTTTGGTGAAGTAATCTGGGGAAGTGACTTAGCTGCCAATGTGAATATTAGAGATCGCTATTATTTTAGTGATTCTAAAAAGACAGATTTTAGTGTTTTCTCTAAAGCAACATATAGATTGAGTGAAAAGGTATCTGCATATTTAGATCTACAAGGTCGTTTTGTAAATTATCAAACAGCAGGATTAACTTCAGACAGAGTTGCGATTGATGTAGATGAAAAGTACAGTTTCTTCAATCCAAAAGCTGGTTTTGTATATCGATTGGCTGACCAAAATAGCTTATACCTTTCTTACGCTAGAGCCAATAGAGAGCCTAATAGAAATACTTTTGAAGAAGGAAATTCTATCCATGAGACTTTAGATGATATCGAATTTGGATGGCGCTATAAAAGTGATAACATCCGATTGAATTCGAACATTTACTATATGAACTATAAAAACCAATTGGTCTTAACAGGAGCTATCGATGGTGTTGGCGCACCTGTTAGAGCAACGAGTGGAAAGAGCTATCGTTTAGGTTTGGAAATAGATGCTGATATCCGCTTGAGTGATCAATTTTCTATTCGTTCTAATGCAGCATTTAGCTCTAATAAAAATAAAGATTTTAATGCTTCTATTGATGGTGTCGTTAAAGACTTAGGGAATACAAATATTTCGTTCTCTCCAAATGTAATTGTTGGAAACGCATTTGTATATCAACCAACCGACAACTTTCAAGTTTCTTTCTTATCGAAATATGTAGGAGAGCAATTTATGAGTAATCTAAACAGCCGTGTTTCTCGTGCAGATGTATTGGATAGTTATTTCACAAGTGACTTGAACTTTGTATATGAAATTGAAACGGAAGGAATCTTTAATTCGATTATCATCTCTGGGTTGATTAATAACATTTTTAATGCTGAATATGTAGATAGAGGATACTATTTTACTTTTGATGATACTTGGACCAACCCAGGAACTACAACTACGATTGATGGTGCTGGATTTTATCCACAAGCAACGGCTAACTTTTTGGTTGGTGTTACATTGATGTTCTAGTTTTTAATAAATTATTGGATATATAAAACCCCGAAGCAATGCTTCGGGGTTTGTTTTTTTTTAGAATCCTAAAAGATTATTCAAGGCGCTTCGCTTCCTGATCCCTTCCTCCTTGGTGCAGTGTTAAACTTTTTATTTTACCATCTTCATCTTTGTTAAAAGTAATACTCGCTTTCACTACTTTTAAAAAGAATTTATTTTCTGATGAAGGATACACTTGAAATTTAGATTGTCCAGTAGCTTGTAAAAATAATTGTCCTTTATTCTTTGTAATTACAATATGAAACGTTGGAACTAATTCATACTTTCCAACATAGCTTTCTAAAATTGTATTTTCTATTTCTAACGGTTTTGTTGGAATTCGTATTTTTCTTGAAGTATCTAATAGTTTCAATCCAATGTCATCAATACTTTCTTGAGAGTTGGTAAGTACTACTACTGCCTTGGCTGTTCCTTCAATAAATCCTGTAAAAGCAGTATATCCACCAGTGCGACCATTGTGCCATATAATTTTTTCGTCATTTCCAGTTTTCATATAATGCCAACCCAACCCGATTGTAAAATCTTTATCTCCTTTATAGGCAGTTTGGTGACTCAATTGCATCGCTTTATTTCCTTTCAACATGTTTGCTTTTATGAATTTTATCATGTCATTTAAGGTCGATTTAATTCCTCCTGCGCTTCCTAAAGTCATAAAATCCCAATTAGGCATTTGTATAGTTCCTGAATGTCCTATAGCTAATTGTGCTTTCATTTTAGTTGTCATCACCATCTTTGTATCCGACATTTTATGAGGAGCTGTAATTCGTTCTGCAATTAGTTCTTCATATGATTTTCCTGTATGCAATTCTAAAATATGTCCTAACAATCCCATAGCATAGTTAGAGTATTCATACTTAGATCCAATATCTCTTGTTAAGGTATAATTGCTTAAAAATGAATACAACTGATCTACTGAATAGTCTGCAAAAGGATTCATAGGCTTCGCAGGCGCAAAGTTGCTAGGCATTCTTGGTAATCCTGATGTATGAGTTGCAAGGTCTTTCAATGTGATTTCTTTTCCATTTCTTGAAGGTACTTTAACACTCTTAGGAAGATACTTAGAAATAGGATCTGAGAGCTTCATTCTTCCACTTTCCACTTCATTTGCTAACAAGATTGTCGTAAAGACTTTAGAAATAGATCCAATTTCATAAACTGAATTTTCATTGACAGAAGTGCCGTTTTCTAGTGCTGTCTTTCCATAAGTAAAAGAATCAACTTTGTCGCCATCTAGTAAAGCGACTACGATACTTGAATTATCTCCATAATCTACACGTTTTTTAATATTCTCTTTTATTTCATCTGAGATTTGTTGTGCATGTATACATGTCGCGCTTATTAATAAAGCGAATAAGAGTGTGGTTTTTTTCATTTTTGACAAGTTGATTTATTCATCTGACGCTAACTTACTCATTTTGTTACTATTTTGCTTTTAAAATAAAAACTACCTTAATCTCTTAAGGTAGTTTAATATTTATTTTACTTACTCGGTATTACACCAGTTACAAACTAGTCAGAATGACCTTTTTTATTTCTCTAACCTTCCTACAGCACAGCTTACGAAAGATTTTGCCTTGTGCAATACAGTATTTTTATCTCCCGTTTCTGGATATCCAAGCTTGGACAACTTATCCTTAATACTTGTCACTACATCTTGGGTATGTGCAACTTTCACTTCAGAAGTTTCTACATCTATTTCCACATTCTCTACAGATCGAATTCCTATAATTCCTTTTTTGATTGTTGCAGCACAGCCACCACATTTTAGATTTTCTATATAAATTATTGTTGTCATTTATTTTTTACTCCATTTAGAATAACCTCCTTCAAGATCAAAGACTTTTTTGAATCCTTTTTCTAATAGTAATGAAGATGCTCTGCCGCTTCTTCCTCCTGAAGCGCAATAGACATACACTGGCTTGTCTTTGTCGAGTTTTGACTCCATCTGCTCCAAGAAATTGGAATCTCTAAAATTGATTAAAACAGCACCTTCTATATAGCCTCGTTTGTATTCTTCTGGGGTTCTGACATCTACCAATTGAATACTATTCTCAGACATTACTTTTGCCAATGCTTCCGGTTGAATCAATGTTACTTTCGATGGTTCTTCTTTCTTACAACTTATCACTGCAAGAAATAAGAAACTATATAGTAGAAGTTTTTTCATTTTTATTTTGTTGATGAACACGAAACAACATTTGTTCGTTTGATTTCTGTCTCTTTAATTGCTCCATATCCTCCAGCAACATCAATCACCTTATGAAATCCTCGAGCTTTTAAAATAGAGGCTGCAATTACTGAACGGTATCCTCCTGCACAGTGCAAGTAAAAATCTTGATCTGTAGGAAATTCAGCGATGTGATTGTTTAAGAAATCTAACGGTGTATTCGGTACATTCTCGATGTGTTCATTTGAATACTCTCCTGGTTTTCTAACATCAAAAACCAACGCATCTTCCTTAATTTTTTGTTCTAAGGTTTCTGCTGAAACAGATTCTAAGGTATCTACCTCTTTCCCTTCTGCTTTCCACGATTCAAAACCTCCGTTTAAATATCCTAACACATTGTCGAATCCAACACGAGACAAACGTGTAATGGTCTCTTCTGCTTTTCCTTCAGGAACCACTAATAAAATAGGTTGTTGAATGTCTTTGATTAAAGCGCCTACCCAAGGGGCAAATGTCCCTCCCAATCCTATAAATATTGATTGCGGTATAAAGCCTTTCATAAACTCAAACTGATGGCGAACATCAATTACCAACGCATCTGTTTCATTCGCTACCAATTCAAAATCTGTAACAGACAGTGCTCTGCTTCCTACTTTAATCACATCGTCAATTGATTTATATCCTTCTTTGTTTAGTTTCACGTTTAATGGGAAATATGCAGGCGGAGGCAATAATCCATCGGTTACTTCTTTTACAAACTCTTCTTTAGTCATATCAGCTCGTAAGGCATAGTTTGTCTTCTTCTGATTTCCTAAGTTACCAATCGTTTCTTTACTCAAGTTTTTCCCACAAGCAGAACCTGCTCCATGTGCTGGATATACCACAACATCATCTCCTAAAGGCATAATTTTAGTTCGTAAACTATCGTATAAAGTTGCTGCTAAATCTTCTTGAGTCATGTCACTTTTTTGCGCTAAATCTGGTCGACCAACATCTCCTAAGAATAAAGTGTCTCCACTAAAAATAGCATGATCACTTCCTTTTTCATCTTTTAACAAGTACGTAGTACTCTCCATAGTATGACCTGGCGTGTGTAATACCGTAATAGTAATATTTCCTACTTGGAATACTTCATTGTCTTTTGCTGTGTGGGAGTCAAATTTCGTTTGTGCATTTGGCCCAAAAACAATTTTCGCTCCAGTTTTCTCAGCCAGTGTAACATGTCCGCTTACAAAATCAGCATGAAAATGTGTTTCAAAAACATACTTTACTTTCGCATTATCCTTAGCGGCTCTATCTATATAATCTTGTACTTCTCTTAATGGATCTATAATAGCAACTTCTCCGTTACTTTCAATATAATACGCTCCTTGCGCTAAACATCCTGTATAAATCTGTTCTATGTTCATCTGTGTAGGTTGTAAATTTATTGGTATGCTTGATGTATATAATTTGCATACTTTTTTTGATGTTCTCTATCTCCTGTTTTATAAAAATTAACGGCTCCGTTAACTCGCATAAAGAAGTGATTTACATCAATAATATCTAATATTTTCCCTCGAAACAATGCGTCTCTTACTGGTCCTTTAACACCCGCTAAATAAAACAGCACGTTTCTTTTTTTATAATACTTAATTCGTTCTTTCAACATTTCAACTCCAGTACTGTCTACTCTGTTGATACTTTCAGCATCCAAAACAATCAGTTTTAATTGATCTCCCTTGGCTTCAGCTAAAAGGTCTAAATTATCTCTAAAATAAGCAGCGTTTGCATAAAACAACTGCGCATCAAATCGGAATACCAAAACTTCATCCTCAACAATCACATCTGAAAACCGTTCCTTATTTCTATAGAAATTCGAATTAGGTACTTTTCCTAATTCGACTGTATAAGGTTTTGACGTTCTAAAAATCAAAACGATTAAAGAGAGTCCAACTCCTATAGCAATTCCATATTCAATTCCTAATATTAATGTTGATATAAACGTTGCTAATAGTAGCCAAAAATCCATGTTATTTGCTTTCCATAAATAGACAGCTTCTTTTATTTGTACCAATCCAAATACGGCTACAATAATAATTGCCGCCAATACTGTTTTTGGAAGATGGTAAAACAACGGTGTTAAGAATAATAAGGTTATCAATACTGCTATTGCAGAAATTAATGATGACATTCCTGTTTTTCCTCCCGACTCTGCATTAATAGCAGACCTTGAAAAACTTGATGCAGATGGATACGCTTTAAATAAAGATCCAACCACGTTACTTAAGCCTAATGCAATCAATTCTTGATTGGGTCTTATTCTATATTCGTCTTGTTTTGCTTCTAATGATTTCCCGATAGAAATGGTTTCTAAATATCCAACCAATACCAATGTAAAAGCAATTGGCAATAATTCTCTTATCAAACCAATATCTAATTCAGGAAAAGAGAAACTTGGCAGTCCAGATGGAATATCTTTCACAATATCAACGTCGTTAAAATCAATACCAAAATAACGCATCACTAAAATCCCAAAGACAACTACAATCAATGCATTTGGAATCCTTTTATTGATTCTTTTTAAGACTATAATTATGACTACAGAAATTAACCCGATGATTGTTGTATGTGAGTTATAATCAACAATATTTACCCATATATCTTGAAGTACATATTGTATTTGGTCGCTTTGAAAAAAGTCGACACCCAATAAATTTCTAAACTGATTTACTCCAATGGTTAAAGCTACTGCAGATGTAAATCCTGTAATTACGGGTTTTGAAAGAAAATTAACAACAAACCCCAGACGAAAAACACCTAGTAAAAATTGAATTCCCCCTACTAAGAAGGCCAATAAGATTGCGATCGAAACATAGTCATCAGAACCAACTAAAGCAATGGTTGAAACTCCAGTGGCTACAATTAAAGAGTCCATGGCTACTGGACCTATAGCAACTTGTCTAGAGGAACCAAAAATTGCGTAAACCACTTGTGGAACCAACGCACAGTATAATCCATAAATAGGAGGCAAACCAGCAATCAATGCATAGGCAATCCCTTGAGGGATTAAAATAATAGCGACAGTAACACCTGCGATAGAATCCCCTCGTAAGTACGAGGTATTGTAGTTTGGCAACCATTCTAAAATGGGTATGAGTCTTTTTATTGCTTTCATCTTATCAAAACAATTCTCCTTGGCTTTTTCCTTTTATTCTACCTAAGTGTGTATAGGCTAATTCTGTAACTTCTCTTCCTCTTGGTGTACGCATAATAAAACCTTCTTGTATTAAAAAAGGTTCATATACTTCTTCTATCGTTTCTGCATTTTCAGCTACAGCTGTAGCCAATGTACTAATTCCTACTGGCCCGCCTTTAAATTTATCAATAATGGTCGTTAGAATCTTATTGTCCATTTCATCCAAACCATGCGCATCTACATTCAGCGCTTTTAAAGCATATTTTGCAATCTCGATGGTAATTGTGCCATCTCCTTTTATTTGAGCAAAATCACGTACCCTACGAAGCAATGCATTGGCTATTCTTGGTGTTCCTCTACTTCTCCCTGCTATTTCTATAGCTGCTTCCATAGAGATTGGAACTTTTAGAATCTGAGCACTTCTTTGTATGATGGTTGTTAATAGTTCTTTCTTATAGTAATTCAATCGACTACTAATTCCAAAACGAGCTCTCATGGGAGCTGTTAACAACCCTGAACGAGTAGTTGCTCCAATTAACGTAAAAGGTTCTAAATTGATCTGAACTGTTCTTGCGTTTGGTCCAGATTCTATCATGATATCAATCTTGTAATCTTCCATTGCTGAGTATAAATACTCTTCTACAATAGGACTTAATCGATGAATTTCATCAATAAACAGCACATCTCTTTCATCTAGATTTGTTAGCAACCCTGCTAGATCTCCTGGCTTATCCAATACAGGTCCGGAGGTAACTTTAATCCCAACACTTAATTCGTTTGCCAAAATATGTGCTAAAGTTGTCTTTCCTAACCCTGGAGGTCCATGGAATAAAGTATGATCTAGTGCTTCGTCTCTTAGATTTGCTGCCTCAACAAAAATCTTCAAGTTTTCTATTGCTTGTTCTTGCCCTGTAAAATCCTCAAATGACAGAGGTCTTAACTTTCTTTCTAGGTCAAGTTCCTCATTAGAGTAATGATCGTTTTCAGGATTTAGATTTTCGTTCATACTACAAATATAAAGCAATTTTAAAGATAGTTACTCTAGCAATTAGGTAGGATATTCTCTTCAATTATATCTTCTTAAAAAACAAAAAACCTTTCCAAATTGGAAAGGTTTTTTTGTGTATGTTTTGTAAGTTATGATGGATCTTCTCCTGGCAACAATGGTGTTGTTTGAGAAACCCAATCTTGTCCGTGTAGATAATCGCTATCATCGTCTTCTGGATCTACTTTCTTACTGTAGTCATAAGCCCATCTGTGAACTTCAGGTATTTTTCCTGGCCAGTTTCCATGTAAGTGTTCAACTGGAGTTGTCCATTCAATTGTATTTGAATTCCATGGGTTTTGAGATGCTTTTTGTCCTCTGTATATTGAGATAAAGAAGTTTGCTAAGAAAATCAATTGAGCAACTCCTCCCACCAATGCGAAAATTGTAATGACAACATTGGTATCAGAAACATCATCAAACATTGGAAAAGCAGTATTCATGTAGTATCTACGTGGTAATCCTGCTAATCCGATAAAGTGCATTGGGAAGAATACCCCATACGCACAGATAATGGTTAACCAAAAGTGCCAATACCCTAAGGCTTTATTCATCATACGTCCGTACATCTTAGGGAACCAGTGATAGATTCCTGCGTACATTCCGAAGATGGCAGAGACTCCCATTACTAAGTGGAAGTGGGCCACTACGAAATACGTATCGTGAATATTAATATCTAAGGCAGAATCTCCTAAAACCAATCCTGTTAAACCTCCTGTTACGAATGTAGAAACCAATCCGATAGAGAATAACATGGCTGGATTGAGCTGTAAATTCCCCTTCCAGAGTGTGGTGATATAGTTAAATGCTTTTACCGCTGATGGTATCGCAATTAATAATGTTGTAAATGTAAATACAGATCCTAAGAATGGATTCATTCCTGAAATAAACATATGGTGACCCCATACAATTGTAGATAAGAATGCAATTGCCATAATGGATCCTACCATGGCACGATAACCAAAGATTGGCTTACGTGAATGGGTGGATATAATTTCCGAAGTAATCCCTAAGGCTGGAAGTAATACAATGTATACTTCTGGGTGTCCTAAGAACCAAAACAGGTGTTCAAACAGTACTGGCGACCCTCCTTGATAGTGCAAGACTTCTCCACTTATAAATATATCGGAGAGGTAAAAGGATGTTCCAAAACTTCTATCAAAAATCAACAACAATGCTGCAGATAATAATACTGGGAAAGAAACCACACCAATAATAGCTGTGATAAAGAACGCCCACATTGTTAAAGGCAATCTTGTCATTTTCATTCCTTTGGTACGTAAATTAAAGATGGTTACGATGTAGTTCAAAGATCCAATTAAAGAAGATGCAATGAAAATAGCCATAGAAACCAACCATAATGTCATTCCTAATCCAGAACCAGGAATTGCACTTGGCAACGCACTCAATGGAGGATAAATTGTCCATCCTGCAGAAGCTGGTCCAGCTTCAACAAACAGAGAAATTACCATGATGATACTTGACAAGAAGAACAACCAATAAGAAATCATGTTTAAGAAACCTGATGCCATATCTCTTGCTCCAATCTGTAATGGAATTAATAAGTTAGAGAACGTACCACTTAATCCAGCTGTTAATACAAAGAATACCATGATAGTACCGTGAATTGTTACCAATGCTAGGTACATATTTGGATCCATAACCCCATCGGTCTGGTGAGACCCTAAAAACGCTTCAACAATTGAAAACGATGTTTCTGGCCATGCGATTTGCAAACGGAATAACATCGACATCAATACTCCAATAATCCCCATAATCATCCCTGTAATCAGGAATTGTTTAGAAATCATTTTATGATCTTGACTAAAAATGTATTTTGTTACAAATGTTTCTTTATGATGATGCTCTGACATAATCTAACTTTTAGTATACTCTCTTAATATTTTATTTAACTGCTAGTTCTTTTCCTAAAGTTGGTTGTTCTGCTAACCACTTATTAAATTCTTCTTCTTCTACTACTACAATTTTTAATTGCATGTTGTAATGAGAAGCTCCACATATTTTATTACATAATAATATATAGTCGAATTCATATAATTCCTCTTCGCCTTTGGCACTACGGATTTTATTGATATTTGTTACCTTTTCAATCACCTCAGATTGTTGCCTCATCTCTTCGGTAGTATACTTAGGCGTAAAACCAAACTGAGTTACCATTCCTGGCACACAGTTCATTTGTGCTCTAAAGTGAGGCATGTATGCAGAGTGCAATACATCTTGTGAACGGAATTTAAACAACACCTTTCTTCCTTTAGGCAAATACAATGTTCCTGTACCCGTGGTAATTTTCTTATCGTCTTGAGAGTTTTCATCAGACATATCAACACCCATTGTATTGATGCCTTTGATAAAGTTTACGTTCCCTAAACCTAAGGTATTATCTGCTCCTGCATAACGTGCTTCCCATTGAAACTGTTTTGCATATACTTCAATTTCCATTGGATTTTCATCCTCAGATACATACATCACGTTATTCCATTGCCATAATCCGTATCCAATTAACACAACTAAAACAATAGCCGGTGTAACCGTCCAAATTAATTCTAACTTATGACTGTCTGCATAGAATTTTGCTTTTTTGTCCTTTCTTCCTCTGTATTTGTAAGAAAAATAGAACAAAATAATTTGCATGATAAATTGTACAATTCCAATCAACCAAAAAGTAACATCAAATAATAGATCATCATGTTCTCCTTCAATAGAAGCTGATTCAGGAAGCATAATTACGTTCATTCCTATCAAACAATAAATCATCATTGCGTATAGAAAAGCGGCAAAAGCTAAAAATAATTTTCCTTGTGTATCATTATCTTTATCAGTGGCAATGACACCTCTAAAATTCATGATTCTGGTAATCTGCCAAAAACTTACTCCGATTGCAACACCTATAAAAATATAAAATAGAGCTAGCATAGTATTTCTTCTTAATTAATTTTGATTAATGATGATTCTCTTCTTCTCCTCCAGAGTGGTGTTCGATATTGTAATAGTGGAATTGCTCGCTTTCCTTTAGGAAAGGGTTTCCTTTCGCTACTGGGTCTGCTTTTGCAAAAGCACTAAACACTGTATAAATAAATACACCTACGAAAAATAATGTTGCGCTTATCTCTGGAATTCCAAAGCTCCAACTTCCTCCTACTGTTCCAGGCATGATCATGATGAATAAATCAACATAATGTCCTGCTAAAATTACCAATCCTCCAATAATAACAAACCAAGGTCTGCTCTTAAAGTCACTATTAATTAATAATAAGATTGGGAATACAAAGTTCATCACCAACATCGATAAGAACAATGTTTTGTATTCAGCAAATCGTAACGCGAAATAGGTAGTTTCTTCTGGAATGTTTGCATACCAGATTAACATAAACTGAGCAAACCATAAGTACGTCCAGAATACTGAGAACGCAAACATGTATTTTGCTAAATCGTGAATATGACTATCGTTTACTTTTGGTAAATATCCTTTATGTCTTAAATAGATTGTTACAAATGCAATCACTGTTAAAGCACTTACTAAGAATGTAGCTAGTACATACCATCCGAACAACGTTGAGAACCAGTGAGGATCTAATCCCATAATCCAATCCCACACAGACATAGATTCAGTTAACATGAATAAGAACAAGAATATTACAGATGCATTATAACTTTTCTTATATGTTTTGTATCCATCATTTACAGAGTCTTCTTTAATAGAGTTTCTTCTGATAAACCATCTGTAAGCATTCCAGATTAACAAGTAAATAACACTTCTAATAACCCATCCTGGTACATTTAACCATAAAGCTTTTCCGGCAACAATAGCATCATAATTATCACTTCCTTCAATTGTTTTCCCTGGGGTCATCCAATCAAATAAATGGTTTGCATGTGACGCTGTTAATGCGATTACAACAATCATAATAATAGATACTGGAACTAAATTCGCAGTAATTGCTTCCATGACTCTAAACAGTACAATAGACCATCCAGCTTGTGCTACTCTTTGTGCTGCATAAAATGCCAATACTAATAAAGAGATTCCCAAGAAGAATAACAAAGCAACATATACAGAAGACCAAGGTCTATTCTGTAATTGGTGCATCACATGTTCTGCATGTTTTTCGTCATGATCTCCTCCATGTGCATTTGCATCTACTCCAGCATGAGTTTCTGTTTTATGCGCATCTTTTTTGGTATCATGACCTTCTTTTTTAGTCTCACCATGACCTTTGTCTCCATCTGCATCTTCTTTGTGCTCGGCTTTCTTGTCGTTATCATGACCCTTTGCATCATCATGACTAGATTCTTTTTTAGAATCATCATGCTTTTTTGCATCACCATGACCATCATCTCCATGACCGTCTCCATGAGCATTTTTCTTTGCCATGATCTCCATTGCTTCTTCTGGAGTTGATGGTGTGTTTGAAAAACTCCATGCTATACCTAAAGCTCCAACAAGGATTAAAGCAATCGAGAATATTTTTAATTTTCCTGAGAATTGATACATATCTTTCGTATTCTTTCTTTTGTACTTATTTCAAATCGTCACGTAATTGTTCAACATATTGAACAATTTGCCAACGTTCTTTATTTGTCAATTGAGATGAGTGAGACCCCATAACTCCTTTACCATACATAATTACATGGTAAATACTTCCTTCGTTTATATTTCTTACAGCATCATTATATGCTGGAACACCTGCAATTTTTTCTCTCTGAGCTAACACCCCTTGTCCATCACCTTTCTTCCCATGACAAGTAGCACAGTAGATGGTGTACATTTTCTTCCCATTTTCCAGGTTCTTTTCGGTAGCTTCTAAAGGAGATTTTAATTCTGCCTTTGCTCTATTGTACTCATCGTTTGTATTCGCATACTCATAAGGAACATTTCCTCTAGCAACAGTACCTTCTACTGGTTTTAAATTTGCAGATGCACCTGTATCTCCTTTTTCTGCGTCAGCTTCATAAGGAACAGCTACATACATATCTGGCATATATTGTACTTCTCTTTCTCTTTTGTTTGCACAAGAAACAAGGCTTGCTAAAACAAGAACTACGATGCTATATTTTAAATACTTTCTCATCAGTTACAAATTAATGCTTATCTACTACGTTAATTTCTACAGCTCCAGTTTCATTTAATAAAGAAGTTAATTCTTCTTCATTACCATGAACAGGGATCTCCATTAAGAAATGGTCATCAGTTGTTCTTGGATCTGGATTTTCTGCTTTTTTGAATGGCCAAATTCTACTTCTCATATAGAATGTAATTACCATTAAGTGGGCTGCGAAAAATACAGTCAACTCAAACATAATTGGCACAAATGCTGGCATATTCTCTGCCCAACTAAAACTTGGTTTACCACCAATATCTTGAGGCCAGTTAGCAATCATTGTATAATAGGTTAACCAAATAGCTACAGATAATCCTGTAATTCCATACATGAAGGCAGTAATTGCCATTCTTGTAGGAGCTAAGCCCATTGCTTTGTCTAATCCATGGACTGGAAAAGGACAAAATACTTCTTCGATATGATGATTGGCTGCTTTTACTTTCTTAACAGCTTCAAGTACTACTTCATCATCATTATAAAATGCGTGAATTACTTTACTACTCATGATTACCGTCTCTTAATTTTTTATAACTCTCTCCTGATGATTTCAAAATTGTTTTTACCTCTGCTTGTGCAATTACAGGGAATGTTCTTGCATACAATAAGAATAAAACAAAGAAGAATCCGATGGTTCCAATAAATATACCTACATCAACAAACGTTGGCTCAAAACGCCACCATGTTGATGGTAAATGTCCTTTACTTAATACAATTGCAATGATGTCAAAACGCTCAAACCACATTCCAATGTTAATCGCAATGGAGATCACGAATGACCAGATAAAACTTCTTCTGATCTTTTTGAACCATAGTAATTGAGGGGTTGCAATATTGAAAATCAATAGCGACCAGAATGCCCATGCATAAGGTCCAGTTGCAGCTCCTAATGATAAATATGTATAATCTTCATATTGAGATCCTGTATACCATGCAATAAAGAATTCTGTTGCATAGGCTACAGCTACAATACCACCTGTTAAGATAATTACCACGTTCATATACTCTATATGCAAACGTGTAATGTATGCCTCAAGGTTTGTTACTTTACGCATAATTCCTAATAACGTTTGTACCATTGCAAATCCAGAAAAGATTGCTCCGGCTACGAAATAAGGTGGGAAAATTGTTGAGTGCCATCCAGGGTTAATAGACGTAGCAAAGTCCATCGATACAATAGTATGTACAGAAAGTACAAGTGGTGTTGCCAAACCTGCTAATACTAAGGATACCTCTTCAAAACGTTGCCAATCTTTTGCTCTACCAGACCATCCGAAAGATAGTAACGAGTAAATCTTCTTTTGGAAAGGTTTTACCGCTCGATCACGAATCATCGCAAAATCAGGCAACAAACCAGTCCACCAGAAAACTAGAGATACTGACAAATATGTTGAGATGGCAAATACATCCCATAATAATGGTGAGTTAAAGTTCACCCACAATGATCCAAATTGATTAGGAATTGGTAATACCCAGTATCCATTCCATGGACGTCCCATGTGAATGATTGGGAATAATCCTGCTTGGAAAACCGCAAAAATAGTCATTGCTTCTGCAGAACGGTTAATGGCCATTCTCCATTTTTGACGGAATAATAATAGTACAGCGGATATTAAGGTTCCGGCGTGACCAATACCTACCCACCATACAAAGTTGGTGATATCCCAAGCCCAACCAATGTTCTTATTTAATCCCCATACTCCAATACCAGTTCCTATGGTATAAAAAATACAGAAAAATCCCCAAAGCATTGCTGCTAAAGAAATATAGAACGCTATATACCAGTTCTTGTTTGCTTTCCCTTCTATAGGCTTAGCAATGTCCTCGGTGATGTCGTGGTAACTCTTTTCACCTAGTACTAAGGGCTCTCTTATGGGTGCTTCGTAATGAGACATATTCTTATATCTTAAATTTTAATTACGCTTCGTTTGTATTTCTAACTTTCACTTGATATACTACATTCGGTTTCGTTTGTAAGTAATCTAATACGTGATAAGCTCTTTTATCTTCTACTAATTTTGCAACTTCTTCTTCTTCATTGTTGATGTCTCCAAAAGCTAAGGCTCCGGTAGTACATGCATTTGAACAAGCAGTTGAGAACTCTCCAGCTTTTACCTGTCTTCCTTCTTTCTTCGCTGTTAAAATTGTTGCTTGTGTCATTTGAATACACATAGAACATTTCTCCATAACTCCTCTAGAACGAACCACTACATCTGGATTTAATACCATCTTACCATAGTCATTGTTCATATTGAAATCAAATTCGTTATTATCTGCATAGTTAAACCAGTTAAAACGACGAACTCTATAAGGACAGTTGTTTGCACAATATCTAGTTCCAACACATCTGTTGTATGTCATTTGGTTTTGACCTTGACGTCCGTGCGTAGTAGCAGCTACTGGACAAACCGTCTCACACGGAGCATGGTTACAGTGCTGACACATCATTGGTTGGAAAGTCACTTCTGGATTCTCAGCTGAAGTTTCTAAAACTTCAAATAATTCTCCATAACGCTTTCCTGCTTTTAATGCCTCTTCTCTTGTTTCTATTTCAGAAGAATAGTAACGATCAATACGCAACCAGTGCATATCTCTACCTACACGTACTTCATGCTTCCCTACTACAGGAACATTGTTTTCTGCGTGACATGCGATCACACAAGATCCACAACCTGTACATGAATTTAAATCGATTGATAAGTTAAAGTGATGACCAATTTCTCTGTTGTGCTCATCCCAAATATTAATAGAACTCGCTTCAACTTCTTGATGGTCATAAGAAACCATTGCTGGCACATTCCATCCATGGTGATGATCTTTAGGATCTACAGTTTGATATGTTTTCAAATCTGTCACCTTTAAGATGTCGTGTCTTCCTGCAATTGTTTTTTGTACCTGAGTACACGCAAACTTGTGAACAGCTCCAGAAGTTTTCTCTAAAGAAACTCCATATTGAACATTATTTCCGTTTGCATATAATGTGTAGGCATTTACTCCTACTTGCATTTCTTCTTTTAAGCTGGTTTTTCTACCATATCCTAAAGCCAATCCAATAGAACCTGGTGCTTGACCTGGCTGAACCATTACTGGTACATTTTCAAGAGTAACTCCACCAACCGTAAGTTTTGCATAGTTACCATTGATAGCTCCATTATCTTTTACAGGATTATCAAAACCTAAGTCTTTAGCATCTTTAATAGATACTGTCAAATAGTTATCCCAAGCAGCTCTTGTAATTGGATCTGGAAACTCTTGCAACCAAGGATTGTTTGCTTGTTTTCCATCTCCTAAAGCAGTTGAAGAATATAAATTCAATTCGAATGCTGAAGTATTTGTTGTTGTTCTTAAAGCACTTGTAGCAGCAGCAGCTGAAGCAGCTACATCTACACTTGCTTTAGAAACAGTAGCACTTGTCTCTTTTGTAAAGAATCCATCATGTAATGCTTGATTCCATGATTTTCCTCCTAATACATTAGCAGACCAGTATCCCTTTAAATAATCATGATACGATGCTGAATTCCCTGACCATTTTAATAATACCTCTTGGAATTGCGCCGTATTGAATAATTTTTGAATTGTTGGTTGAACCAATCCATAGTTTCCTTCAGTCATCATTACATCTCCCCAAGACTCTAAGAAGTGAGTCATTGGCAATGTAAACTGAGTAGCATTTGCAGTGTCATCATTTTGAACTGACATTGCTACTGATAATTTTAATTTTTTCAATCCTTCAGAAAAATCTGAAGAAGCAGCTAAGTTGTATACTGGATCTACATTATAAGTAATCAATCCTTTTACTTTCCCAGCTTTCATATCTGCAACAACCTGAGCTAACTCAGTATCGTTTCCTTTTCTTGTGTGCAATGGGCTTGCAGCATCAAATACCTGACTTCCTAATGCATCGTTAATTGCAAAAGCAATTAGTTGTACATTTTTATCAGAAGATCCAGAAACAACTACTCCATGAGCACCTGCTTTGGTTAAAGCTTTTGCAGCTTGTTTTACTTGCGCATCAACTGGTGTTGCTTTTGATGGTAAACTTTGTCCAGTTACTGCATTGTATAAGTTGATTAATGCAAATACTTGATCCGATGGTTTTGTAACCACACGCTTATCAGAATTTGCACCAGTTAAAGACATGTTTGCTTCAAACTGCACATGGTGAGACATATGACCTGAATTTGGATTTCTGCTTGCAGCGTATCCTTTCTCAAAACCACCTTGCCAATCACCTAAGAAATCTGCTCCAAAAGAAACGATTGCCTGTGCTTTGTCAAAATGATAATTTGGTACCGCTCTAGTTCCAAACATTGCTTCAAACGCATCAGCAGTTCCACTTTCAGAAATCGCATCGTATGTTACATGTTTTACATTTGGATAAGCAGCAATAAATTCAGAAATAATTTGCTCCGTAGATGGACTTGCCAATGTTCCTGTTAATAAAACAACAGGTTCATTTGCATCTTTCATCCCTGCTAATGTTGCTCCAATTTCTTTATGAGCAGCATCCCATGTAATATTATTTTCGCCTTTTCTAGGCTCTTTTAATCGAAGTTGTTCATCATATAATGATAATACAGACGCTTGAACTCTAGCATTCGTAGTTCCGTTTGCATCCGTATTAGGCATGATTAAAATTGGACGACCTTCACGAGTTTTTACTAAAACATTCGCGAAATCTTGACCATTTGCAATAGAACTTGCATACCAATCTGCAACACCTAAGATAGTATCATTTGGTTTTACTACGTAAGGAATCGATTTTTTAACCGGTCCTTCACAAGCAGCTAATGTAGCCGCCGCTGTAGTGAACCCAACATACTTTAAGAAATCTCTTCTTGAAGTAGATGAATTTTCCAACGTTTCTTTATCTCCTAAAAACTCATCTGTTGGAATTTCTTCTACAAACTCATTCTTACTTAGCGTTTCAACAATAGAACTATCTTTTAGTTCCTCAACACTTTGCCAGTATTTTTTGTTTGAAGCCATTTATATTGAATTTATCTTCTTTCTATTATTAATGATGACATTTACCACATTCCATTCCTCCTAATTGAGCAATAGTTACTTCCTTAGTACCATACTTCTCAGCAAGTTGTTTGTGGACTTTTTCGTAATACGGATTTCCTTTTAAATCCACGTTGGTTTTTCTATGACAGTCAATACACCAACCCATTGTTAATGGAGAGTACTGGTACATTTCATCCATTTCTTCAACTGGACCGTGACACTCTTTACAATCTAAAGCAGCAACCGTTACGTGCTGAGCATGTGGGAAATTCACATGATCTGGCAGGTTATGAACACGTACCCATTTAATAGGTTGTGTTTTCCCTGTATACTCAAACGTTTCACGATCCCATCCTGCGGCATCATACACTTTTTGAATCTCTTTATCTAATTGCTCTTTACCATAAGTAATTCCATCATACTCTATCGTAGTATCATCTGCTACTTCAGAAATAGCAACGTGACAGTTCATACAAACATTTACCGAAGGAATTCCAGAATGCTTACTATGTTTTGCTGAAGAGTGACAGTATTGACAATCGATTTTATTATCTCCTGCGTGAATTTTATGCGAGAACTTAATCTCTTGGAACGGCATATACCCTTGATCTACACCTATTTTAAATAAGCTCCCAAACAAGAAGTAAGCAACTACCAACAACATAAAGATGGTAAATACAACGTGCAAGAATGTGTTCTTTTTAATTCCTTCCCAAACTTCGTGCAAAGTCCCTAATGAACCTGGAGTCTTAGGAGCTCCTTTTAATTCACTAATAGTTTTTAATAAGGCCGCAATAATTAAGAAAGCCGCAACAATCATAGCTGCCAACAAGTACATTAACCATTTATTTGGAGCTTCTCCTCCATTACCACCTCCTTCAGGAATTACTTTACCTGGTTTCACAGGGTCACCAACAGTTGTATAGTATAAAATATCATCGATATTTTTATCTGTCAACTGTGGAAAAGCAGTCATAGGAGACCCTTTAAATTCTGCGAAAATTGCCAACGCATCTTTATCGCCAGTAGCTCTTAATGCTCCATTGTCTTTAATCCAGGCTTTTAACCAATCGTTTTCTCTCCTGTCTTCAACACCGCCCAAAGCTGGCCCAGTGAATCTATTATCCAATTTGTGACAAGTAGCACACAATTGTTTGAACAATTTTCTCCCTTCTTTTTGACGAGCCTCATCAATAACAGCATCTTGTGCCATTGCAGAAAAACTCATGGAAAATAATAATAGGAATGTAAAACTTTTAAGAAGTACTTTGGCTAGTCGATTGTGTAGATCTACACTTTTCATATTTACAAACTATAGTTTAGTATCTTGTTGCTATAAATTCTAACTAAAATGCAGGGACAAAACCCCACTTTATTAGTTGCACAAAAGTAGTACATATAACTAAATTTTGAAATGCTAATGGAATGTTAAATCTTAATTTATAACAATTCTAAATAAGATTTTTTTTCAATTTATTTCTGTTCAACTCGTTACCTTTGTAAGCAAGTATTTTTTTATGAAAAAGTCCATCGTATTTTTTTCTTTTTTACTCTTGAGTTTCTTCTCTTATCAGACTTCTTTTTCGCAAGAAAAAAAGACTGATAACGAACTAGTTAACGATCTTATCACCAAGAAAAAAGAATTTAATAAAGAGTTTAAATATGGCTATAGAATTCAACTGTATAATGGTTTTGAAGTAGAAGCAAAAAAAACACAAGCCAAATTTAGAATCGACTTTCCAGAAGTAAGAACATACCTTATTTATAGACAACCTGAGTGGAAAATTCAAGTTGGCTTTTACAAAACCAAGCTTGAAGCCGATCGAGCTTTACTAGAATTTAAGAAAAAGTACGAAAGTGCAATTGCCATTCCTTTAGGCAAATAGGTATTCTTTTTTCTATATATTAGAATCCCATCACAAAACAGAATATCTTTTTGTTAACTTTTTGAGTTACTAAACTCATTGCATAAAAGCATTACGACATGTTTATCAGCTACTAAACCTATAATACGGTCGTCAATTTCATCTTAACTTTTTAGTAAAATTAGAATTTAAATACCTGTAAAAGTTGTAGTATATTAGCTCCCATAATAACTAACCTTTTATAGAAATGAAAAATCACCTCTCGCGAAGGCAACAATTCATCAGTGTTGTTGCTATGCTTATGGGTTTTGTAACCTTTGCACAAGCACCCGCTTATTACAATGGAACTGATCTTACAAAAACTGGCGATGAGCTTAAAACGCTCCTAGCTACTTTAATTACCAACACACAAACCGTAAACCTTACCTACACTCCTGGTGTATGGGAAGCACTACAACAAACAGATTTAGACCCTACCAATTCTAACAATGTATTCCTTATATATGGATACAATGATACCGATGGTAATTTAGCAACAGATCGAACTCGATCTAAAGATTTAAATGGAGGAAACTCAGGAGAATGGAACAGAGAACACACGTATCCAAGATCTTTAGGAAATCCTAATTTGGGAAGCACCGGGCCTGGTTCTGATGCCCATCACTTAAGAGCCAGTGACATCACTGCAAACTCTACGAGAAGTAATTTTCCTTTTGCAGATGGAAGCGGAAACGCAGGAGTAATTAATGGAAATACATGGTATCCAGGAGACGAATGGAAAGGAGATATCGCTCGTATGATGATGTACATGTATTTGCGTTATGGAAATCAATGTTTAGCCACAGTAGTTGGAACAGGAACACAGAATTATCACCCTGATATGATGGACATCTTCTTGGAATGGAATTCTGAAGATCCAGTCTCTCAATATGAAATTAATAGAAATGTATTACTAGAAGGAATTCAAGGAAATAGAAATCCTTTTATAGACAACCCTGCTTTTGCTACAACTATCTGGGGAGGGCCTCAGGCAGAAGATCGATTTAATGGTGGAGTAACAGACACTCAGGCACCAACGATTCCTGCAAACTTAGTAGCTTCAAATACTACACAAACAGAAACAACCTTAACTTGGAATGCTTCTACTGACAATATCGGAGTACTTGCTTATCAAGTATTTAATGGAGCAACGCAAATAACTTCTGTTGCTGAAACTTCTTATACTGTTTCTGGTCTTACTGCTAGCACTTCATACTCGTTTACTGTACGAGCAATTGACGCTGCAAGCAATGCTTCAGCAGACAGTAATTCTGCAACCGTAACTACCCTAGATAATGTGGTAACACCTCCTACAGGTGATGCTATTGTCTTTCAAGGATATGAAGGAACTGCAGCAGACACTTGGGCTTATACTGTATCACCTGTAACATGTAATGATGGAGGAAATGATGTTTGGGACGTAGTTTCTAGCGTAGGATCTATTAGTGCTGCTAACACAGACACAAACTTCTTCGGAGTTAGAGATTTGGAAGGAAATTGTGGTACCTCAGCAGGAGGAACCATTGCTTTTAATGCTGTTGATATTACTGGACACGAAGATGTAACTCTTTCTTTTGCATTAAATGTTGTTGGATATGATGTTTCTAATGGAGACACTATTAGTTACGAAATATTCCATGATGAAGTATCACAAGGAGTTGTAACAATCACTGACGCAAGTCCATTTGACACAAGTGGTTGGACAACCATTACACAAGCGGTTCCAAACACTGTAAACTCAGTAAGAATGACGCTTGCAGTGCAACAAAATGGAGGAAGCGACTATGCTGGGTTTGATGATGTAAAACTAGCTGGAACTGCAATTTCTTCAACTCCTTCAGTTGTCATTAATGAAGTAGATGCAGATACTGCCGGGACAGATACCCTAGAATTTGTAGAACTATATGATGGAGGAACTGGGAACACTGCCTTAGATGGATTGGTTTTAGTATTCTATAACGGATCAAACAACTTAAGCTATGCAGCATATGATTTAGACGGACAAACAACCGATGCAAATGGATATTTTGTGATTGGAAATGTTGCCGTTCCAAATGTATCATCCATCACCTTTAATAGTAATGGATTACAAAATGGCGCAGATGCAGTCGCTTTATATAGTGGTGATGCAACAGACTTTCCTAACAGTTCTGCAGTAACTACTACAGACTTAATTGATGCTTTTGTATACGATACAAGTGATGCAGATGATGCTGAATTATTAGTCTTATTAAACCCTGGAGAAGCACAAATTAACGAAGCTGATGGAGGCGATAAAGATGGACAATCTTCTCAACGTCTTCCTAATGGACAAGGAGGAGCAAGAAACACTTCTTCTTATTCACAATTAGCACCAACACCTGGAGCTCCAAATGGAGCAGTAGTAGTGCCTGCTACTATTTTAATCAATGAAGTAGATGCTGATACTCCTGGAACTGACGTTCAAGAGTTTGTTGAATTGTATGACGGAGGCGTTGGAAACTCCCCTTTGGATGGCTATGTATTGGTCTTCTATAACGGATCAAACAACTTAAGTTATGCAGCCTACGATTTAGACGGACAAACGACCGATGCAAATGGATATTTCGTGATTGGAAATGCAGGTGTACCAAATGTATCATCGATTACCTTTAATAGTAATGGATTGCAAAACGGTGCAGATGCGGTAGCATTATACAATGCCGATGCAACGGATTTCCCTAACAGTACTGCAATTTCAACAACGAACTTAGTAGATGCTTTTGTATATGATACAAGTGATGCAGATGATGCTGAACTATTAGTTTTATTAAATGCTGGTCAAGCACAAATTAATGAAGCTGATGGTGGAGATAAAGACAATCATTCTTCGCAACGTCTTCCAAATGGAGATGGCGGATTAAGAAACACCTCAACCTACGGACAAGCACCTCCAACACCTGGAGCGGCAAATGCAGGAATTGTAGTACCAGCTACTATTCTAATTAATGAAGTAGATGCAGACACTCCTGGGTCAGATACGTTAGAGTTTGTAGAATTGTATGACGGTGGCGTTGGAAACACACCTCTTGATGGATATGTCTTAGTCATGTATAATGGGTCTAACAACTTAAGTTATGGCGCTTATGATTTAGATGGTCAGACTACAAATGCAGATGGATATTTTGTATTAGGAAACACAGCTGTTGCAAATGCATCCATGACGCTTCCAAGTAACGGGTTACAAAATGGCGCTGACGCTGTTGCATTGTATAATGGTGACGCAACAGATTTTCCAAATAGTTCTGTTATTTCAACAACCAATTTAGTAGATGCTTTTGTGTATGACACAAATGATTCAGATGATGCCGACCTATTAGTTTTATTAAACGCTGGTCAGGCACAAATTAATGAAGATGGCGGAGGAGATAAAGACAACCAATCTTCTCAACGTCTTCCAAATGGAGATGGAGGAGCAAGAAACACCTCAACCTACGGACAAGCACCTCCAACACCTGGAGCTGTAAATGCCGGAATTGTTGTAGCTCCAGAAGTTATTATTAATGAATTAGATGCAGACACCGCTGGAACTGACACTTTAGAATTTGTTGAATTGTATGATGGAGGAACTGGAAATACATCTTTAGACGGATTGGTTTTAGTATTCTATAACGGATCAAACAACTTAAGTTATGCTGCCTACGATTTAGACGGACAAACTACAGATGCAAACGGATATTTTGTGATTGGAAATGTTGCAGTACCTAATGTATCATCGATTACTTTTGGTAGTAATGGATTGCAAAATGGTGCAGATGGTGTTGCTTTATATTTAGGAGATGCAACAGATTTCCCAAGTAATTCTGCCGTATCAACAACCAATTTATTAGATGCCTTAGTGTATGACACCAACGATTCAGATGATGCTGAATTAGCAGTACTATTAAATGCTGGTCAGGCACAAATCAACGAAGATGCTGCTGGAAATAAAGACGGACATTCTTTACAACGTTTTGCAAATGGAACAGGTGGAGCTCGTAATACAAGTACATATGTACAAGCAATTCCAACACCAGGAGCTGCAAATACAAACGCTACTGAACCAATAAATCTTGTTATTAACGAATTAGATGCAGACACAGCTGGATCTGATACTTTAGAGTTTATTGAGCTCTATGACGGAGGGACTGGAAACACTTCTTTAGATGGATTTGTGATCGTAATGTATAATGGATCTAACAATTTAAGTTATGCAGCTTATGACCTAGATGGTCAAACTACAAATGCAGATGGATATTTCGTTTTAGGAAATACTGCTGTTCCAAATGTATCTATGATTCTTCCAAGCAACGGACTACAAAATGGTGCTGATGCTGTAGGATTGTATACTGGGGATGCAACAGATTTCCCAAGCAGTACAGCAATAACAACATCTAACTTAATTGACGCTTTAGTGTATGACACCAATGACTCTGACGATGCTGAGCTGTTAGTTTTATTGAATGCGGGTCAGGCACAAGTGAATGAAGACGGCGGTGGAAATAAAGACGGGCATTCTTCACAACGTATTCCTAATGGTCAAGGAGGAGCTCGTAATACAAGTACGTATACACAAGCAACTCCAACACCTGGAACAGAGAACGGAGCAATTATCCCTGCACCAGATGCAATAGACATCATCGATGCTCGTAATGCTACTGCTGGAGACTTAGTAACTGTAAGTGGAGTCCTCACAGTATCTGATCAATTTAGAGGATCAGCTTATCTGCAAGATGCAACAGGTGGAATTGCAATTTTTGATTCACAAGTTCACGGAGATGGTGTTTTTATGATTGGTGATTCAATTACTGTAACAGGAACACGTAGCGCATTTAACGACCAAGTACAATTAAGTACAATTACAGAGGTAACCAACAACGGATTACCAAACGTTCCTATTACACCATTAACAATTACACTAAGTCAGTTAGGAGATCATCCAGCAGAGTTAGTTCGTATTGTAAATCCAAGTTTCCCAACACCAGGAGATATCCTTTTCGGAAATTCAAATTACACTTTAACGGATGGTAGTGGAACTGGAGAACTTAGAATTGACAATGACGTAACGGATTTAGTAGGACTGGGACAACCAGATACTTGTTCTGAAGCAATTGGTGTTGTTGGACGATTCTTTACAACTTATCAATTACTACCAAGATTGCAACAAGATCTCGCATGTGCTCCTGAGTACACTGCTCCAGACAATGCTGTAGAAGTTGATAAAGCAAAAGCCTTAGACATTGTTACTTGGAATATCGAATGGTTTGGAGACGAAGCAAACTCTCCTGCTGCTGGAAATGCAAATTCAGATCAGATTCAGAAAGACAGCGTAAAGACAGTAATTCAGCGATTAAATGCAGACATCTATGCTGTTCAGGAAATTGCTGATGATGCATTATTTATGCAATTAGTGGATGAACTTCCAGGATATGATTATGTATTATCTCCTGCAACTTCTCGTCCGAATGATCTAGGAACAAAACAGAAAATCGGATTTATCTACAACACAACAACTGTTGATGTTTTAGAAACTAAAGTTTTACTAGAATCAATTCACCCATTATACAATGGAGGAGATGATTCTGCTTTGGTTGGATATCCAGAAGCAGACAGATCGCGTTTCTATGCAAGTGGTAGATTGCCTTTTATGATGAAAGCAAACATCACTATTGATGGAACTACACAACAGATTAATATTGTTGATTTACATGCAAGAGCTAATAGTAGTAGTGATCCACAAGGACGTTACGACATGCGTAAGTTTGATGTAGAAGTATTGAAAGATTCTTTAGATGCTCAGTATGCAAATTCGAACTTAATCTTACTAGGAGATTTCAATGATGATGTAGATGTAACTGTTGCTGATGTAGTAACCACAGTTTCTACATACGAGGCATACGTGAATGATCCCGTAAATTACAACATCGCATCTGCTACTTTAAGTGCACAAGGATTTAGATCGTTTGCTTTTAGAGAAAACATGATCGATCATATTACATTCTCTAACGAATTAGAAGAAAAATATGTAGATGCATCTGTTCGTGTTCACTACGAGTTTTATGATAGTGATTTTACGACTACTTCTTCAGATCACTTTCCTGTATCTGCTCAATTCCTATTGAAGTCAATAACATTAGATGCTATTGATATAACCGATGTAACCTGTAGTGGTGCTGCAGATGGATCTGCAACAGTAACTGTTTCTGGAGGATGCGCTCCTTATTCCTATGAATGGAGTACTGGTGCAACAACAACTGAAAATGTACTTAGTGGATTAGAAGGCGGCGACTATAGTGTAACCATTGTAGATGCACTTAACAATTCGGTAGTGCAAAATTTCACCATCGGTGAAGGAACTCCTTTAGAAGTTACTGTAACTGAAAGTCCAACAGTGTATCTTGGTTATCCACCTGCTTCTAACGCTTCAATTGGTGTAGAAAGCGTGTTAGGAGGAGAAGCACCTTATACATATGAATGGAATACTGGAGAGACTACGCAAGTCATTAATGTTTCTCCTACAGATACTACAACATATTCTGTTACCATTACAGATGCTAAAGGATGCTCAACAACTGCTGATGTACTAGTAAATGTTGTTGATGTAACATGTGGCAATTATGGACATTACAATAAAGTGAAAATGTGCTATAAAGGGAGAAAAACAATTTGTGTTCCATGGTGGGCAGCAAAATGGTATTTATGGTTCGGATATACTTTAGGTGAATGCGATATAGATCCGAATGAAGTTCAAATAACAAATTTGAGAGTATATCCAAATCCTTTTAGAAACTACTTACAAGTAAAAATTAAGAGTACTGGAGATGCGAATGTTGATCTCATCATATACAACCAAAGAGGAACTGAAGTTTTTCAAACTACATTGGCTGTGAGTGAAGGTAGAACAAACACTCAATTAAATCTTTCTCATTTAAAACGTGGCTTCTACTATTTAAGAGCAGTTATCAATGGAAAAGTTCAAAAAACAAGGTATTTAGTCAAGCGCTAATTATCAAATAATACTTCATGAAAAAAGCACCGCAATTTGCGGTGCTTTTTACGTATAACACCTTGGGTATTTATACCTGTTTTTACCTTAAAGCTATTGTTATCAAGGTTTTGAGGTGTTTTTTTATCTACTTTTGAGTACCCTCACTAACTTTTATAAATCACATTATCATGAAGAAAATTACTTTTCTAATAGCATCTCTTGCTATTATTTTATTTAACCATTCTGCATTTTCCCAATGTACCGAGACAAATACAGGAACAGGAAATCAAGTGGTTTCAACTAGTATGGGACAAAGTTTTCCTGCTGCTTGTTCAGGAACACTTAGTAGTATTGGTGTATTTGTTAGAACTGTTACTACAGCTCACACCTTAACTATTTACTCTGGAGATGGAACAGGAGGAACCGTTTTAGGATCTGTTGCTTTTGATTTCACCACTGCTTCAGTTGATCTGACAACAGACTTTAAGAGTATTGATATTTCTTCTGAAAACATCATTTTGACAGCTGGCAATACATATACTTTTATAATCTCTGGAGGAGCAGGACAAAACCTGTATTTTAACAATGGAGACAATACAACTGGACAATTATATTTTAATGGAGGAGCTCAAGCATCGTTAGACTTATTATTTAATGTTACACTCGCTGAAACTTTAGATACAGCTCCACCAGTCTTTGAGAACAGCACACCAAGTCAATCTTCGGTAACACAAACTGGCTTTACCTTAGAGACAGATATTGATGAGGAAGGAACGATTTATTATGTAGTCGTGCCAGATGGCGCAGGATTCCCAACCTCTGCACAAGTAAAAGTGGGAAATAGTCAATCAGGAATTTCTGCCATAAGTAGTGGAAACGCATTAGTAAATACTGGTGGATTCACCAATGACTTTAGTGTTACTGGTTTAACACCTGGAATAGCATATGATGTATATACAGTAGCTGAAGACGATGAAGGGACACCAAATTTGCAAGCAAGTCCTACAAAGATAGATGTAACGACTCTAAAATCGGATCAAACAATTACGTTCGGAGCATTAGCTAATCAAACCTTTGGTGATGCACCTTTTGCCTTAACTGCAACAGCGAGTTCAGGATTACCAGTTAGCTATACAAGTTCAAATCCTGCTGTTGCAACAGTATCAGGAAATACAGTAACCATCGTTGGTGTTGGTTCAACAACCATTACGGCTTCTCAAGCGGGGGATGCAAGTTACAATGCAGCAGCAAATGTAGATCA
>JAGDZS010000005.1:0-24534 GCA_049115595.1 Flavobacteriaceae bacterium | reverse complement strand
CAATCTTTAACTGTAGGGCAGGCTAATTTAACAATTGTTGGCCTTACTGGTGATAACAAAGCATTCGATGGAACCACAGCGGCAACAGCAAGCGGAATTGCTTCTTTATCAGGAATCGTAGGAGCTGATGACGTAACTCTAGGAGGAACACCAGTATATACTTTTGCAAGTGCAGCAGTAGGTACAGGAATTACAATAACAACAACTGGGTATACAATTTCTGGAACTGATGCAGGAAATTACACATTAACACAACCTACCTTATCGGCAGATATTACTGGAAATGCATTAACATTAGATGACATTTCTATTAGTGATGAAACATGTGATGGAGCCAATGACGGTTCTGCAACTGTAACGGTTTCTGGAGGTACTGCCCCTTATTCTTATGAATGGAGTACAGGAGTAACTACAACTAGTAATGTACTTAGCGGATTAGAAGGTGGTGATTATAGTGTAACCGTTGTAGATGCATTAAACAATTTTGTAATGCAAGATTTCACAATCGCTGAAGGAGCTACTTTAGACGTTACAGTAACTGAAAATCAAACTGTATACTACGGTTACCCACCAGCAGCGAACACTACAATTGGTGTAGAACAAATAGTAGGAGGATCTGCTCCTTATACGTATGTATGGAGTACGGGAGAAACTACGCAGAACATCCATGTTTGCCCAACAGATACGACAACATATACTGTTACAGTTACAGATGCAAACGGATGCTCTACCACAGCTAATGTTGTTGTGAACGTTGTAGATGTAAGATGTAATCATGGTCACCACGGTCATTACGGTCGAAAACACTTTGTAAAAGTTTGTCATAAAGGAAGAAAAACAATTTGTATTCCTTGGTGGGCAGCAAAATGGCACTTATGGCATGGAGATACTTTAGGAGGGTGTGATTCGGAGCCTAATCAAGTTGAGATTACAAATTTAAAAGTGTTTCCAAATCCTTTTAAGAGACATTTACATGTAAAATTCAATAGTACGGCAACTGCCAATGTTGATTTGTTAATTTACAACCATCGAGGCGCGCTAGTTTTCCAAAAGGCATTAACAGTAAATGAAGGTCAAACGAAAACTAAATTAAACCTTTCTCATTTAAAACGCGGACGCTACTATTTAAAAGCAGTTGTAAATGGAGAAGTAAAAAGAATAAGGCATTTAATAAAACACTAATAGAACAAATGCTTCATAAAAAAAGCGCCACAATTATGTGGCGCTTTTTATTTATAGTTTGAATTGAATTTACTTCAATTTCTTTTTAACTGCTACTTCTTGATATGCTTCAATAGCATCACCTTCTTGAATATCATTGTATCCTTTAATTTGTAAACCACAATCATATCCTTTAGCAACTTCCTTCACATCGTCTTTAAAACGTTTCAATGAAATTAATGTTCCAGTATGAACTACGATTCCGTCTCTAATAATTCTAATTAAAGAGTTTCTGAAAATCTTACCATTCATCACCATACAACCTGCAATATTTCCAACTTTAGAAATTTTATACACTTCTCTAATCTCAACATTTCCTGTTACTTCCTCTTTCATTTCAGGAGAAAGCAATCCTTCCATTGCATCTTTTAGATCGTTAATTGCATCATAGATGATTGAATATGTTCTAATATCTACTTCTTCTTTATCAGCAATAACTCTTGCATTAGCTTGAGGTCTAACATTAAATCCTACAATAATAGCATCTGATGCTGTTGCCAATAATACGTCAGATTCAGTAATTGCTCCAACACCTTTGTGTAAGATATTAACTTGAATTTCTTCAGTAGATAATTTCTGGAAAGAATCTGTTAAGGCTTCTACAGATCCATCCACATCTCCTTTTAGGATAATATTTAACTCTTTGAAATCTCCTAACGCAATACGTCTTCCAATTTCTGCTAGTGTTAATGTTTTTTGAGTTCTTACTGATTGTTCTCGTTGTAATTGAGAACGTTTTGAAGCAATTTGTTTCGCTTCACGTTCATCATCAAACACATTGAATTTATCTCCAGCTTGTGGCGCACCATCCAATCCTAAAATTGAAATTGGTGTAGATGGGCCTGCTTCTTTAACATTGTTTCCTTTGTCATCAAACATGGCTTTTACTTTACCACTGTTCTTACCAGCTAAGATATAATCTCCAATTCGTAAGGTTCCAGATTGAACTAAGATAGTGGTTACATAACCTCTTCCTTTATCTAATTGCGCTTCAACAACTGCACCAACAGCATTCTTTTTTGGATTCGCTTTCAACTCTAAAATCTCTGCTTCTAACAATACTTTTTCCAATAATTCTGGAATTCCTTCTCCTGTTTTCGCTGAGATATCTTGTGATTGAATACTACCACCCCATTCTTCAATCAATAAATTCATTGAAGATAACTGTGTTTTCACATTATCTGGATTGGCATTAGGTTTATCTATCTTATTAATTGCAAAGATGATAGGAACTCCCGCAGCTTGTGCGTGAGAAATTGCCTCTTTAGTTTGTGGCATTACATCATCATCCGCTGCTGCTACAATAATTACTAAATCTGTCACTTGAGCTCCACGAGCACGCATTGCTGTAAAGGCTTCGTGACCTGGTGTATCTAAAAATGCAATTTTTTGATCTCCAACGTTTACAGAATACGCACCAATATGTTGCGTGATTCCTCCAGACTCTCCATCAATTACATTCGCTTTTCTAATATAATCTAATAAAGATGTTTTACCATGATCTACGTGTCCCATTACCGTAATAATCGGTGCACGATTTACTAAATCTTCTGGTTTATCTATTACTTCTTCTATAGATTCTTCAACTTCTGCTCCAACAAACTCTACAGTATGATCAAATTCTTCTGCTACAATTTTTAATGTTTCAGCATCTAAACGTTGATTCATTGTCACCATCATTCCTAACATCATACATGCAGAAATAATTTCAGTTACAGGAACTTCCATCATTGTTGCAACTTCACTAACAGTTACAAATTCAGTAACTTTTAATGTTTTAGACTCTAGTGCTTGTGCTTCAGATTCTGCTTCAGATAATTCTCTGTGAGCATCTCTTTTGTTTCTTCTGTACTTAGCTCCTTTACCTTTTGAAGATTTCCCTTGAAGTTTCTCTAGGGTTTCTCTTACTTGCTTTTGGATTTCTGCTTCTGTAGGTTCTTCTTTCTGAACAGCAGATCTTCTTTGCTGATTTCCTCTTCCTCTATTTCCTCCAGGTCCTCCACCTCTGTTACCAGGTCCTCTATTTTGACCAGGTCCACGGTTATTTTGATTCGGAGATCCAGGCTTACTTATCCTCTTTCTCTTCTTCTTATTAGCATCATTTCCACCTCCAGCTTTAGGCTTGTCTTCAGGTTTTTTCTTAACCTTTTCAAATTGCTTAAGGTCAATCTTCTTCCCTGTTAATCTAGGCCCGTCTAATTTTTTGTATTGAGTTTTAATTGTTTCTGAAACGCCTCCTTCAGGACTCACAGTTGGTTTTTCTTCAACTTTTTGAGTCTCTACAGGGTTCTCAACTTTTTGATCCTCTTGAACAACTTCTTTAATTTCTTCTTTCTTCTCAGCAGCTACTTCTTCTTTTTTCTCTTCAACAACTTCTTGTTTTTGAGTTTCTTTTGGTGCTTCTTCAGGTGTTTTGTCTTCTACCTTTGGTGTTTCCTTTACCTCTTCAACGACTGCTTCTGCTTTAGGTTCTTCAACAACTGTTTTAGGCTCTTCTTTTACAGTAGTTTTTGGTTCGATATCGATCTTACCAACAGTTTTGATCTCTAATTTCTCTGCTTTTGCTTTAAGTACTTCTTCCTTCTTCTCGTCTTCTATTCTTTTCCTTTCAAGCTTTGCTTCAAGTTCAAGTCGGATTGCTTCTTTTTCTTTTCTCTTTTCCTCACCAACTTCTTTAGATGCTGCCTTCTTGTTTGCATCCGTTTCGAAACCATCTAATAGCACCTGATATACTTCACCTGATATTTTAGTGGTAGGCCTTGCTTCAATTTGATGTCCATTTTTTGCAAGATACTCCACAGCTCTATCAAGAGAAATATTTAGTTCTCTTAGTACTTTATTAAGTCTCATTGTTCTGCTTTCCGTCATAAAACCTTGTTACCTTTATTTGTAAAAGTATTATTTTTTATTGATTGTTACTCTTCGAATTCTTCTTTTAAAATTCGTTGTACATCCAATATTGTTTCTTCTTCTAAATCTGTTCTTTTCAGCAATTCTCCAACCGATGAATCTAAGACACTTTTTGCGGTATCTAATCCGATATTTTTGAATTCTTGAATTACCCAGCCTTCTATTTCATCAACAAATTCTGTTAACTCTACATCTTCTTCTTCCAGCCCTTCTCTTTGTACATCAATTTCGTATTTGGTTAGTTCACTCGCCAAACGAATATTTACACCACCTTTACCAATTGCTTTTGACACTTCTTCTGGTTTTAAGAACACATTTACACGTCCTTTCTTTCCATTCTTTTCTTCTTCAAAAACTTCAATCTCCATAGAAACTATTTTCGCAGGGCTTAATGCTCTTGAGATAAATAGTTGTTCATTCTTGGTGTAATTAATTACATCGATATTTTCATTTCCTAATTCACGTACAATTCCATGAATTCTTGAACCTTTCATTCCTACACAAGCTCCAACAGGATCAATTCTATCATCATAAGAATCTACAGCTACTTTTGCTTTTTCTCCTGGAATTCTAGCCACACCTTCCACAGTAATTAATCCGTCAAATACTTCAGGGATTTCTTGTTCAAATAATTTCACTAAGAAATCTGGTGACGTTCTTGATAAAATAATTGCTGGTTTATTTCCACGCAATTCAACTGCTTTGATAACTCCTCTTACAGAATCCCCTTTTCTAAAGAAATCTGATCTGATTTGTTCACTCTTAGGCAATACGATTTCGTTCCCATCGTCATCTAATAAGATAATTGCATTGTGACGAATGTGATGAACTTCTGCCGTATAAATATCTCCTTCTAAGTCTTTAAAATGCTTAAAGATATTTGTGCTATCGTGTTCATGGATCTTAGAAATCAAATTCTGACGTAACGCCAAAATAGCTCTTCTTCCTAAGTCTATTAATTTTACTTCTTCAGAAACATCTTCATCAATTTCAAAATCCGGTTCAATTTTCCTTGCTGCAGATAACTCAATTTCTTCATTATCATCTTCGACCTCTCCATCGGCAACAACCACTCTATTTCTCCAAATTTCTAAATCTCCTTTATCAGGGTTAATAATGATATCAAAATTGTCATCAGAACCAAACTTACGTTTCAAAGCAGCTCTAAATACTTCTTCTAAGATAGACATGAGTGTTACTCTGTCTATGCTTTTCATATCTTTAAATTCTGAAAACGAATCAATTAACGCTATATTCTCCATTACATGTTTTCTTAAAATGTGATCTTCACTTTTGCTTCTTTAATATTCTCGTATGCTATAGTAGCATTTTTCTCTACGGTTACTTTTCCTTTTCCAATAGGCTTTGGTTCTCTAGCTTTCCATTGTAGTGAAATTCCTTTCTCATCTACATGAATCAACGTTCCTTCCAATTCTCCTTCTTCGGTTTTTACTTTTAAAATCCTGTTGATGTTTTTGATATACTGTCTCTTAACCTGCAATGGGTGAGAAATATCTGGGGAGGTTACTTCTAGTCCAAAATCTTCTTCTTCTCGATCTAGATTGTGCTCAACATGTCTACTAATTCGAATACATTCTTTTACTGACACACCAGCATCTCCATCAACTGTCACTTTTATCCTATCATTTGCTAAAAAAGCCAATTCAATTAAAAACAAAGATTCGTTTTCTTCAATCGCTTCCCTTACCAACTTCTTTACTACTTCCTGATTCATATTAAGATATAAAAAGAGGGGACTCTTAGTCCCCTTCATTCCCTTTTATCGTGATTTTCGCTGCAAATATACTAACTAGTTAGCTAATAACCAAATGAGAATAATCCAATTATTTTTCGTAAATTTAAGTACTCCCTCTCACTTTAAATCCGTTGGTTATGAATAAAATCTTAGTCCCAGTAGATTTTTCAAGTAAGTCTGAATATGCTGTAAAACTTGCAGCCCAAATTGGAAAAAAAACAGATTGTGAAATTTACTTACTACACATGGTAGAACTTCCCACTGGCATCATAGATATGGGGGCCGGCAGTAACTTCAGTATCCCTGAAAGTATGATGTATTTGCGAAAGGTGAAAGAAAAGATCTTGCATCTTAAAGAACAATACTTCTCTGAAGATTGTAAAGTTAAGCATACCATTCGTTTTCAAAACCCATATGAAGGCATTAAAGAATATGCAAAAAAAATAGATGCGAGCCTCATTGTAATGGGAGCGCAAGGGATGTCTGACTTTGATGAAATGATTATTGGCTCTAATACTGAGAAAATTGTCCGAACATCTGAAATCCCAGTCATTGTTGTAAAAACTGATGCCAAAAAATTCAAATTAAAAAACTTAGTATTTGCGTCTAACTTTAAAGAAGAAAGCAAAATTGCTTTTGAAAAATTCTTAAACTTTTCCAACCATTTTAAAAGCAAAATTCACTTATTAAAAGTGAACACCATTGGTAAGTTTGAAAGCACTGCCGTTACCAAAGAAAAAATAAAAGAGTTTATTAAAGATTTTGAATTACCTAAAAACACCATTAATGTGTACAATGACACTTCTGTTGTTAAAGGAATTACAAACTTTTCTAAAGAGTTAAATGCCGATTTAATTGCATTGAGCACTCATGGAAGAAGCGGTCTTTCTGGGTTGTTTAATGGAAGTATCACAAAGAGTCTTTCTAAAAACGTCTTGCGGCCTGTAATTACATTTAAGTTATAAAACTAAAAAACCTCTCAATAAATTGGGAGGTTTTTTGTTGACCTACAAGGACTTCCTTCGACTTCTCTTAGGATAAACATTTCAACAAGTTTAATATAAAGCTTTTCGTCCTTTTTTAATTTCATAAAAAAATCCCAACCTTTCGATTGGGATTCTGTAGCTAGTTGGCCTACAAGGACTCGAACCTTGAATGTCGGTACCAAAAACCGGTGTGTTGCCAATTACACCATAGGCCAATAACTTTCATAAGCGGGTGCAAATTTAATTCAAAGTTTTAATACTGCAAATATTTTTTTTACTTTTTTGATTTTAACAAAGATTTATAACCCTAGTCACACCAATCCTATGAACGGTGGCGTTTTTTCTTTTATAAATTAGTAAATTCGCCCACATATATGAATTAGTATGACATTCGGAAATTTTAAAAAGTGGAATCTCATCTTAGGTTGGGGTACTTTTATTATAGCACTTATCACTTATTCTCTAACCTTAGAGCCTACTGTTAGCGCTTGGGATTGTGGAGAATACATCTCTACATCTGTAAAACTTGAAGTAGGTCACCCACCAGGTGCTCCTTTGTTTCAAATGCTTGGTGCTTTCTTTGCCATGTTTACATCTGATGTTACTGAAATTGCCAAAATGGTCAACTTTATGTCGGCCTTAGCTAGTGCATTTACCATACTTTTTATGTTTTGGACCATTACCAATTTAGCAAAAAAATTAGTTGCTAAGTCAGATGAAATTAATGAAGGTTCTTATATCGCTATTTTAGGAAGTGCTCTGGTTGGATCTTTAGCCTACACTTTTTCTGATAGTTTCTGGTTTAGTGCTGTGGAGGGAGAAGTATATGCTATGTCATCGTTTCTAATGGCTATCCTCTTTTGGCTTGGACTAAAATGGGAAAGCGAGATCAATACATCTAGAGGTCACAAATGGCTTGTATTAATCAGTTTTGTTGTTGGGTTATCTTTTGGTGTACATATTTTATCACTCTTAGTAATCCCTTCTATTGTACTTCTATACTTCTTTAAAACATATCATACGATCAATATAAAAACAACTGCTATTGCAACTGTCATTTCAGTATTGGTACTAGCCTTTGTTTTCAAATTTTTATTCCCGTTTACATTAAAGTTCTTTAGTGTTTCTGAATTGTTTTTTATCAATTCTTTTGGATTGCCTTATAATTCTGGTTCAATCATCGCTGGTATTCTTTTGATTGCTGCTTTCTACTTTGGACTTAAATACACTAAGAGAAAGAAAAAAGTAATGGCGAATACATTAATACTTTCTGTATTATTTATTATGATTGGTTTCTCTTCTTGGCTAATGCTTCCAATTAGAGCCAATGCAAATACAACCATTAACGAGAATGACCCTTCTAGTGCAAGGGAATTATTAGCATACTATAATAGAGAACAGTATGGAGATGCCAATGTTTTCTACGACACTTACTACTCTGTATCCTATAGAAGAGAGCAAGATGCTAACAAACCTTATAGAGACGATAAACCTAAATATGAAAAAAGAAATGGCAAGTATGAAATTGTAAATGATTACAAAGACGTATTACCAAATTATTCAGGAAAACATAAAGGATTCATTCCTAGAATGACAAACCCTGCTTCTGAGCAAATGTATAAGGCAATTGCTGGAATTCCAAAGAACAGTACACGCCGACCTACTTTTAGTGAGAATATGAAGTTCATGATTAACTACCAATTTGGATACATGTACGGTCGTTATTTTATGTGGAACTTTGTTGGTCGTCAAAACGATACACAAGGTCAGCTTGACAAATACAATGGAAACTGGCTCAGTGGAATTAATTTCGTTGATGAACCAAGGTTAGGACCTCAAACCAATCTTCCATCGGATGCTTTAGAAAACAAGGGGCGTAATACCTATTATTTCCTACCTTTCATCTTAGGAATCATTGGTTTACTATACCAAATACGATGGGATAAAGCAAACTTCTTTACACTACTCTTATTCTTTATATTTACTGGGTTTGCCATTATTTTCTATACAAATCCTAAACCTTTTGAACCAAGAGAAAGAGACTATGCTATTGTGGGATCTTTTTACATTTTTGCTATTTGGATTGGTTTTGGAGTTTTAGGACTCTATCATTACCTAAAAGATTTTGCCAATAAAAAAATGATTGCCATTGCAGTATCTATAGTGGCATTGATTGCAGTTCCTTCATTAATGGCTTCTGAAAATTGGGATGATCACGATCGTTCTAATAGATATACAACACATTTAAATGCACAAGCGTATTTAGAATCTTGTGATCCAAATGCTATTATGTTTACCATTGGAGATAACGACACATTCCCTCTTTGGTATATGCAGGAAGTAGAAGGAGTTAGAACAGATATCAAATTGGTGAATACAAGTCTATTTGCTACCGATTGGTATATCGACCAAATGAAAAGAAAGACATACGATGCACCTCCTATTCCTTCTCAATTAACTCACGATCAATACAAATACGGAAGTCTAGATTTAGCATATCATGATCCAAATCCTAGATTGAAGGATTCAGTTATTTCTATTGACTTTTTTATGAGGTGGATTGCTAGTGACAACAAACTCACGTATGTAGAACTTCAAAGTGGAGGTCAAGAAAAAACATATCCTTCGAATAAAATTAGAATTCCAGTAGACAAAGAAGAAGTTTTAAGAAACGGAATTGTAGCTCAAAAAGACGCTGATAAAATCGTAGATTATATAGATATTACTATTGATGATCGCGGATTAACAAAGAACCGTATTTTAATGCTAGACATTTTAGCAAATAACAAATGGAAACAACCTATTTACTTTACAGGTGGTGCTTTTGCTGATGAAGAATACATTTGGTTAAAAGACTATTTGCAATTAGATGGTATGTCTTACAAATTAGTTCCGATAAAAACCGAAACATCTGAGAGAAGTATGTTTGAAATGGGACGTATAGATCCTGAAAAGATGTATGCAAACATCCAAAAGTTTAATTGGAGAAACATCAATGATGGAAAAATTTATTTGGACGAACAAACTAAAAAGAATGCGATTTCTTTACGAAATAACTTAATTCGTTTGGCTGAAACTTTTGCTCAAGAAGGAGATACGGTAAAAGCATTAGAGGTACTAGATCTTTCTATTGACAAAATGCCAATCAAAGACTTTGGTCATGTTCAGTTTTCTTTAGGGTATCCTGAAGTGTATTATCAATTAGGCGCTCCTGAGAAAGCAAGAGAGACCGCTGAAGTATTAATTAAAGTATTCAAAGAGCAACTTACTTGGTTTGCTGAATTTCCAAAAGACGAAACTGATGATGTTTTTGATGAAATTGATCAAAACTTATTAATGTATAGGAATCTTATTGCTGGTCAGATTGATCGTTTTGATCCAGACCCAGATTTCAAGAAGCAAAAACAAGATGAATTTATGGAAACGGTAAAACTATTTAGTCATTTGCTTGCAGATGAAGAATAGAGCATGAAGTTTTATACTATCAAAACGCCAAGGATCATCCAGAGACTTTTCTCTAGATATACTTGGCGTTTTTCTTCTTCAAAAAAAGAAGTCTACTTAACTTTTGATGATGGTCCTACTCCCGAAGTCACTAATTTTGTCCTTTCACAGCTCAAGAAATATAATGCAAAAGCTACTTTTTTCTGCATTGGGAAAAATGTAAAATGCCATCCTTCCATTTATCAAGAAATTTTAAAAGAAGGGCATTCCGTAGGGAACCATACGTTTCTTCACTTGAAAGGAACAAAAACAAAAAACGATGTCTATATTGATGACACTAAGCATGCTTCTGCACATATTCATTCGAAATTATTTAGACCTCCTTATGGGAAAATTAAATTTTCACAAGCGAAAATGCTACGAGAATCAGGTTATCAAATTATCATGTGGACTCTTTTAAGTGGCGATTTCGATCGCTCTATTACTCCAGAGAAATGTTTAGAAAACGTCCTTAACAATACCGCAAACGGGAGCATTGTGGTGATGCATGATAGTGTAAAAGCAAAAGAGAAAATCTTCTATACTTTACCTCGAATCTTAGAATACTTCACAGAGAAAGGAATGGTTTTTAAAGCAATTCCAAACTAACAAGCCATATAAAACTTATATCTGCTTGTCAGATCGATCGGAGTCGAGATCTCTAGAATAAAGATTAAATTTGAGAAGTATTCAGAAACGATTTCAATTCGTCATAATTATTAACTTTTAAAGACGATTTTTCTCGATGCATCACCGTTTGTATTTGCGCTGGAATTTCTACTTTCACAGGCAACGTATCCTCTACCACATCTAAAAATTTAACTGGATGTGCTGTTTCCAAGAAAACTCCAAAATCAGTAGCAGATAAACCATATTTTAGCAAACCTAAATAGCCCACTGCTCCGTGCGGATCTGCTACATAACCTGAATCTTTATGGATCGTCTTCATGGACTCTTTCGTCTCTTCATCGGTAAAACTATAAGATGAAAATGCTTCCTTTATCTTTGACAAATCATTGTCAAATAATTCTTGAATTCGAATAAAGTTACTTGGGTTTCCTACATCCATCGCATTCGAAATAGTTGCTTTAGAAGGTTTCGGAATATAGTCTCCATTTTTCATATAATTTGGCACTGTATCGTTACTATTCGTAGAAGCAATAAATTGCTTTACAGGCAACCCTATTCTTCTTGCCATCAATCCCGCACAAATATTTCCAAAATTTCCACTAGGAACAGAAAAAACAAGCTCCTTTTGGTGTTGATGCATTTGCTTGTATGCAAAGAAAAAGTAGAACATTTGTGGCAACCATCTAGCAACGTTGATAGAGTTTGCTGAAGTTAATGTCTGTTTAATCTCTGTATCTAGAAAAGCTTTTTTCACCATCTCCTGACAATCGTCAAAAACTCCATTGACTTCCAACGCTGTTATATTCTGACCCAAGGTTGTCAATTGTTTTTCTTGAATATCACTCACTTTTCCGCTAGGGTATAAAATAACAACCTCTACTCCTTCTGCATTCAAAAAACCATTGGCAACTGCACCTCCTGTATCTCCTGAAGTAGCAACAAGTACCGTTACATTGTCATTTGAATTTCGATTGAAGTACTCTAAACACTTCGCCATAAAACGCGCACCGACATCTTTAAACGCCATCGTTGGCCCGTGAAAAAGCTCTAAAGAACCAATGTTATTTGTAACAGGTACAACTGGAAAATCAAAAGAAACAGTTTCTTTAATAATCTCTTTTAAAATTGCTTCAGGAATTTCATCTCCTACAAATTGTTTAATAACCTCGTACGCAATTTCTTCGTTCGAATACTCAGAGATATTTGCAATAAAATCTTGAGGCAATGGTGTTATTGTATCTGGAAAATAAAGCCCTTTATCTGGAGCAATTCCATGCACTACAGCATCTCTAAAAGATACCTTAGGTGATTTATGATGTAAACTATAATAGTTCATGTGTAATTATTTTTGACTAACTTTTAATTAGATATTATTTTGATTCCTTGCGTGTTAATTTTCGATACATGAAGATCGTAATCAACACCGATTTCTTTATAAATCTCTCCCATGACTTCCGCTACTTTTTGAGCGGTAGTTCCTCCCTTACTCAATGCAAAAATAGAAGGTCCAGATCCAGAGATTCCGCTCCCTAAAGCTCCTGAAGCGATCGATTTTTCCCTCACACGATCAAACTCAGGAATTAAAATAGCACGATGAGGCTCTATTATTTCATCATGTAAAGAACGACTGATCAATTCATAATCTTCAGTATACAAACCGCTAATCAATCCGCCAAAGTTTCCCATTTGCCTGACCATTAACTCTAAAGGAACTTGTTTTTTTAGGACAGAACGAGCATCGGCAGTTTTTACTTCAATTTGTGGATGAATGACCGTAGCATATAGTTCTTCAGGGGTATGAATTTTAATTACCTCAAGTGGATTATAACTTTTCACCATGGTAATTCCTCCTAACAAAGCTGGAGATACATTATCTGCATGAGCAGAACCGCTGGCTAATTTCTCTCCTTCCATTGCAAAAAGAATTAATTCTTCGGCACTAAATGGATTTCCTAAAAGCGCATTGATTCCAAAAACAGCACCAGCAGAACTTGCTGCACTGCTCCCTATTCCGCTTCCAGGTTTAATGCTCTTATAAATCTCTATCTCAAAACCGAAATCAATATTGGTTTCTTCTAACAATCTCATCGCAGCAACTCCTGCTACATTTTTATTTGTTTCTAAAGGTAAATCTTGCCCAACAATCTTTGTGATCTTCACTCCTTTTGTTGGTGATTTTTTAATCACCATTTCATCTCCAACACTATCCAAGCAAAGTCCTAGAATATCAAATCCACAAGAAACATTGGCAATAGTCGCTGGGGCAAAAATCTTAATCTCTTCCATTATTAGTTGTTAGTTGTTAGTTGTTAGTTGTTAGTTGTTAGTTGTTAGTTGTTAGTTGAAAACTAAAAAATTATTGATCATCGTTAATTAAGATTCTTCAACTTTAACCTTTTACATTTTCCTGTTTTATATTTTAACTTCTTTAGACATTTCCAATTCGTATTACATCCGCAAAAATTCCCGAGGCAGTAACTTCTGCTCCCGCTCCCGCTCCTTTAATAATTAAAGGTTGTTCAGAATATCTGTTCGTATAAAACAACACAATATTATCACTTCCTTCTAAATTGTAAAAAGGATGCTCAGGTGCAATATGTTGTAACCCTACATTTGCTTTTCCATCTGTAAACTCAGCCACATATTTTAGACGAGCGTTTTCTGCTGTTGCCTCGCTTAATAGCTGTTGAAAATGAGATTCATTTCCTTTAAGAGATTCGTAGAAAGCATCATTGCTTGTTGCCTGCAAACTATCTTCCTTTAAAAACGATTGATTCGTTATATCCTCCAATTCTAATTCAAATCCACTTTCTCTCGCTAGAATTAAAATCTTCCTAGCCACATCAACTCCACTTAAATCGATTTTAGGATCTGGCTCTGTATATCCTTCTTGTTGTGCTTCAAAAACCACATCGTGAAAAGTAGATTCTGTATCGAAGTTATTAAACACAAAGTTTAAACTACCAGAAAGCACTGCCTGAATTTTATGCACTCGATCTCCTGAAGCAATTAAGTTTTTTAATGTATCAATAATTGGCAATCCAGCACCTACATTTGTCTCATACAAAAAGGGTGCATTGTATTTCCTTGCTACCGATTTTAACGCTTGGTAATTCTCCAAGCTAGAAGCGCAAGCAATCTTATTACATGTAACAACCCCTATATTCTTTTCTAAATAATGAATGTACATTTCAGACACTTTTTGATTTGCTGTATTGTCTACAAAGACACTATTTCTCATATTCATCGACTTCACACGACTCAAAAAACTATCTAAACTCGCCTGTTCTCCATTCTCTAAATGGTCTTTCCATTTCCCTAAGTGAATTCCTTCTTCTTCAAAAACCATCTTCCTAGAATTAGAAATCCCAACAACTCTTATATTCAATTTTAACTGTTCTTTTAAATACGTTTGCTGTTGTTCTAACTGTGCTAAAAACCGTTCTCCAACATTCCCTAAACCTGTAACAAACAAGTTTAATTGTTTGATTCTTTCTTCAAAGAACTCTTCATGCAAGGTATTTAATGCTTTCTTTGCATCGCTTTTAGCAATAACTGCTGAAATGTTTTTTTCGGATGCTCCTTGGGCAATTGCTCTTATATTCACATTGTTTTTCCCAAGAGATCGAAACATTTTCCCACTTAATCCTTGATGGTTTTTCATACGATCTCCTACCAATGCAATAATGCTTAGTGTGTCCTCGATACGAATTGGTTTTACTTTTTTAAGTGTAATTTCATACTCAAAAGCTTCATCAATGATCGCTTTTGCTTTCAATGCATCTTCTTCTAAAACACCAATACAAATAGACAGTTCTGATGAGGATTGTGTAATTAAAATCACATTGATTTGATGTAGCGATAATACTTCAAACAATCGTTTAGAGAATCCAGGGATTCCAACCATTCCGATTCCTTCTAAAGTAATCAAGGAGATTCCTTCAATATGGCTAATCCCTTTAACAGAATTTTTATTGCTAGTCTCCTTTGTGATTAAAGTTCCTTTGTTTTCTGGTTCGAACGTATTTTTAATAACAATAGGAATCTCCTTTTGCAAAACAGGCTGTATCGTTGGCGGGTAAATTACCTTCGCTCCAAAATGCGATAATTCCATAGCCTCATGATAAGAGATATGAGGAATTTTTAATGCTTGCTTTACCAATTTAGGATTGGCCGTATACATACCGCTTACATCTGTCCAAATTTGTAATTTTTCTGCATTTAAAGCTGCAGCAATAATCGCTGCTGTATAATCAGAGCCACCTCTTCCTAAAGTTGTTGTTTTTCCGTCTTCCGTCTTCGCTACAAACCCAGGTAGTATGGTTACATCTTGTGAAAGGTCTTTAAAGTAGTCTTGGCAATTCTGATAGGTTACTTCAAAATTTACCAATGCATTGTTATAGTGATCTGAAGCAATAATGAGTTCTCTACTGTCTTTATAGTTTGCATTTGCAGCTTTCGCTATAATATACGAAGACAATAATTCCCCAAAACTAGAAATTTTTGCTAAGGTCTTTGGGCTTAGTTCTTGCAGCAAATAACATCCTTCATAGATGGTTTCTAAATTGTTTAACAATTGTTTTGCGTAACTGAGAATTCCACTCTGATTGGCTATTGGAATAAGATCTTTAATCACATTAAAATGATGCTCTTCTAAAGACTGTACAACTTCTTTGTATCCCTCATTTTTTTCAGCAGCTAAATTTGCCCCCTTAATTAATTGATCTGTGGTCTTTCCAAAGGCTGAAACGACTACTGCTATTTTTTGATCTTGAGCGTTGTTAGCAACAATGGCTAATACTTTTCTTATGTTTTGTGAGTTGGAGACTGAAGAACCTCCAAATTTTAATACGTTCATTGGTTTACTGTAAAATACGATTGTGTTATATGATCGAGAGCCGAATCTCTCGAAAAACGATGGGTGACCTGAATGAATATGATATATGAACCCCCCTAAAGGGTAATAATTGTAGAAATGATTGTAGCAGAAATCGCTACCGTAGAATTGGTAGTAATTGTTGTTGTATTTCTTGCTGCTAATATCACAAGCCAAATGTATGATTTATTTTCTGACATCCTAAAATTAATTCAGGAAAATAATGCGCTCAATCCTTTTATTTGCGAAAAGGTTTTCGAAATAAAACGGCACAAATATCCATTCCACTCATATTATTATTGAATAGAAATCAAGGGAATGTTTTACAAAAAGAGTCTTAGAAATACTGTTGCACCAAGCCAATAAGTGTATTGGCATCTTGCTCTCCGGTTTGCCTCCATTTCATTTCTCCATCTTTGTAGATCATGAATGTAGGATTTCCTTTCACACGAAGTGCTTCCGCAAGGGTTTCATTTTTTTTGATGTCGATCTTAATCACTTTTGCTTTATCTCCTAAAGCAGCAGCTACATCTCTTAAAGTATCCAAATTATTATCAGCGTCATCCCAGTCAAAATAGAAGTCTATTAAGACAGGTTGTTCTGCGCCAATTAATTCACCAAACTTTGTCATTTTTAATCGTTTTTCTTAGGGATGAAACGTCATTTACAACGTTTTCTTGTTTACAAATATAACATTTCTGTTGAATAACGCTGATTATCAAGCTTTTTTCAACTCTATTACAGTGATTTCAGGCCAAATTCCAACCCTTCCTGGAAATGCGTGGTAGCCAAAACCTCTGTTTACATTGATATATCTTCCAAACTCTTCGTACAATCCAGCCCATTGTCTGTAGACATATTTAGACGGGCTCCACTTGATCCAACCCGGAATTTCAATACCCATTTGCAAACCATGTGTATGTCCGCTTAATGTGAGATTGTAATGAAAATCGTCGTTCTTCACTTGCACATCCCAATGAGAAGGATCATGAGACATCAACACTTTAAAATCTTCTTGTTGTATCTCAGAGGCGGCTAATTTTAAATCGCCTTTCTTTTGAAAACCTCCTTTTCCCCAATTTTCTACACCGACCAACGCAATTTTTTGTCCGTCTTTCTCTATATACCTACTTTCATTACACAATAATTCAAACCCCATTTTAGGATGCAGCTCCTTTACTGCTTCAAAGTTTGCTTTTTTAGCTTCTTCACTAGGCCAACTTGTATAATCTCCATAATCATGATTTCCAAGAACTGAGTATTTACCATAAGGTGCTTTTAAAGCTCCAAACATTTCCACCCAATCATCCATTTCATTTGCCTTATTATTCACAATATCTCCCGTAAACAAAAGTAGGTCAGAATTCTGTTCACCAATCATGTCTACTCCATATTGTATCTTTTCTTTGTTGGTAAAACTCCCCGAATGAATATCGGAGATTTGAGTAATTGTAAATCCATCAAAAGCATCTGGCAAGTCTTTAAAAGATAGCTGATACTTTAAAACTTTGTAGTTATATCTCCCTTGAATAATTCCATATAAGAAAGAAGCAAAAGGAATCGCTGCCAAACCTAAGGCCAACTGCGAAATAAATTTTCGTCTCCCAGCCACAGGTTGTGTTGGACTACTTCCCAACCAAGAAATCAGTTTTTGAATCCAGCGAACCACATCCTCTCCAAACAAAACAATTAAGATGAATATTTTAGGAATTAAGATGGTAATCATCATTCCCACTGCCATTTGAAACTCTTTGGTTTGACCAGCAGATCTTGGAGTTGTAAAAACAACATACAGCAAGTTAATATACACCCCTATTCCAATGAGCAACCAAACCCATTTGATAATTCTATTTCTAGTCAACGTTTTTATTGCCTGGAAAGCATAAAACTCGAGAACAAAAATAATGATAGAAGCAATTAATAGAGGGATGACCCAACGTGGCATAAATCAACTTGGTTTTAGATGATCAAAGATACTGCTAAAATATAGCTTCAATTTTAACGTCGTGTTAAAATTTTGTAGCTTTAACAATCAAACACTTACAGCTAAAATGAGTTCGTATCCAGAAATAGAAGCGCTCAATAAAATCTACGTAGAACACAAAGTAGAGATTCGTTTTTCTACCACAGATTTTCTTGTGGATAGCAAAGAGTACAGAGCCGTTGAATTTAAAATAGGTGGTAAAGTTTTCCATTTTTATGTGGAAGATGAAGTGGATGATATTCGATACAATTATCCAACATTAAATCTTTGTTTGGTTCTGCGTGAATTGGAAGGATATGCCTATGCACCCGATTATTTAGTTTGGTGTCAAGAGCGTTATTTAGATCCGAAAGATGAAAACATTTTAGCCAATTTCAGAAATCTAGCAACCATTTACAGAGAAGTCGAAGAGATTATGGGAGAAATTAAATGTCCTGTCAGCGATTGGGATTTTGAAATGGGAAGTGGTCCAATGTATCGATTAAGAAAATTGGATTAATCTGAAATCTCAAATTTATTAAAACTAAAATTACCAATTGTTCCTCCATTTAAAACATAAGTTTTCGTAGATTTAACATCTTAACAAAACACATCAATGGCTGATCAAAAACGACTTTTTTTACTCGATGCTTTCGCACTAATTTTTAGAGGTTATTACGCTTTTATAAAGAACCCTAGAATCAATTCTAAAGGAATGGACACCTCGGCGATTATGGGTTTCACCAACTCTTTGCTAGATGTAATTAAGCGTGAAAAACCCGATCATTTAGCCGTTTGTTTCGATCGAGGAGGAAGTGTTGCGAGAACAGAAGCTTTTCCTGAATACAAAGCCAATCGTCAAGAGACTCCTGAAGCAATTAAGATTGCTGTTCCTATCATAGAGGAGATTTTAAAAGCCATGAAAATTCCTGCGGTTGTTTTAGCAGGATATGAAGCAGATGATATTATTGGAACATTAGCAAAGAAAGCTGAAAAAGAAGGGTATCAAACATTTATGGTGACTCCCGATAAGGATTTTGCTCAGTTGGTTTCCGAAAATATCTTTATGTATCGACCTCGTTTTGGAGGTGGCTATGAAACTTGGGGAATTCCTGAAGTTCAAGAGAAATTTGGCGTGGAAAGACCTGAACAAGTCATTGATTTTTTAGGGATGATGGGAGATTCTGTGGATAATATTCCTGGATTGCCTGGTGTGGGTGAAAAGACTGCAAAGAAATTCCTCGCTGCTTATGGTTCTATGGAGAATCTTTTTGAAAATACTGCCGACCTAAAAGGGAAGATGAAAGAGAAAGTGGAAGCTTCTAAAGAGCTGGGGATTTTATCAAAGGAATTGGCAACAATTATGCTAGATGTCCCTGTAGAGTTTCATGAAGAGGATTTTGAAATGTGTATGCCAGATATTGAAGCGACAAAAGCCATTTTTAATGAATTGGAATTTAGAAGGCTGACAGATAACTTTGTAAAAACATTTGCAACTGCTACGGAAACTCCTCAAGAGTCAACAACTGCATCTCCTGAAGCAAAAGCAAAACCTTCATCTAATGCAAATGCAAGCGGTCAGTTTGATTTGTTTGCCGCTCCAGGAACTGGAAATGTTCCCGAAAAAGAAAGCATTCAAGGATATAAAACCATTAAAAATACCGATCACTTTTATCAGCATGTAGATACTCCGTTGTCGAGAAAAATGCTGATTAAAAAATTACTACAACAAACATCTGTTTGCTTCGATACCGAGACAACAGGTTTAAAAGCCTTGGAGGTTGAATTGATTGGAATTGCGTTTTCTTGGGAAATCGGAAAAGGTTACTATGTTTCTTTTCCTGAAGACCAAGACGAAACCAAAACCATTTTAGAAGAATTCAGACCGTTCTTTGAAAGTGAGACTATTGAAAAAATTGGGCACAATTTAAAGTATGATATCAAGATTGTCTCTAATTACGATATGCCTGTAAAAGGGAAGTTGTTCGACACCATGATTGCGCATTATTTGATCAATCCAGATATGCGTCATAACATGGATATTTTGGCTGAAACCTATTTGAATTACCAACCCGTTTCTATCACAGAACTGATTGGTAAGAAAGGAAAGAATCAATTGTCTATGCGAGTAGTTCCTGTTGCAGACCAAACTGAATATGCCGTTGAAGATTCAGATATCACACTACAGTTAAAAGAGCATTTTACCAAAGAGTTGGAAAGCGGAAACGTAACAAAGTTATTCAACAATGTAGAGTTGCCGTTGGTTTCTGTATTGACAGCTATGGAAATTGAAGGAATCAATTTGAATACCGATTTCTTACAAGAACTCTCAATTGATTTAGCCAATGATATCAGCCGATTAGAAAAAAGTATTTACGAACAAGCAGGTGAGGAATTTAATATCGCATCTCCGAAACAATTAGGAGTTGTATTGTTTGAAAATATGAAGTTGGTCGACAAGCCTAAGAAGACGAAAACGGGACAGTATTCTACTGCGGAAGATGTCTTGTCTTACTTAGCGAAAGATCATGAGATTATCGCCAATGTGTTGGAATACCGTCAGTACAAAAAACTACAAAGCACCTATGTAGATGCCTTGCCAGAAGAAGTGAATCCGAAAACTGGACGTGTACATACTGTTTATGCACAAGCGGTTGCTGCTACAGGAAGGTTGAGTTCTAACAATCCTAACTTACAGAACATTCCAATCAGAACTGAACGCGGACGACAAGTGAGAAAGGCTTTTGTACCAAGGGATGAAAATCATGTATTACTTGCTGCCGATTATTCGCAAATAGAATTACGAATTATTGCTGCATTGAGTGAAGAGGAAACCATGATTGAGGCGTTTAAAAACGGAGAAGACATTCACGCTTCTACCGCTGCAAAAGTGTTTAATGTTCCTATTGACGAGGTAACCCGTGAACAACGTAGCAATGCAAAAACCGTGAACTTCGGAATCATCTATGGGGTGTCTGCTTTTGGATTAAGCAATCAAACAGATCTATCGAGAAAAGAAGCGAAAGCCTTGATTGACTTGTACTATGAGACTTATCCAAAATTAAGAAGCTATATGGCAGCACAGCTAGATTTTGCTAGAGACAATGGTTATGTGGAGACGGTATTGCAAAGACGTCGTTATTTAAAAGACATCAACTCTAGAAATGCCATTGTACGAGGTGCTGCGGAACGTAATGCAGTGAATGCGCCTATTCAAGGATCGGCAGCAGATATTATAAAGCTTGCCATGATTAACATTCACAAGCGTTTTGAACAAGAAGGCTTTCAATCAAAAATGCTCTTACAGGTGCATGATGAATTGGTGTTTGATGCACATAAAGATGAGTTAGAAACCATCAAACCGATTATCAAAGACGAAATGGAGAATGCTTTTAAAATGACAGTTCCTTTGGATGTTGAAATGGGTATTGGTGAAAACTGGTTGGAGGCGCATTAATTTTTTTTATAACTTTACAATGCTATAGTTATGAAAAATGAAAAAACTACCTACCGTTTATCTTGAACAAAAAGTTCATAGAAAGGAAAATCAACTTATACTTCGATTTGATTTCAATCATCAATTAGTTAATCTTATAAAATCTATAAAGGAAACTTATTGGAGTAAGTCTTTAAGAGTATGGTATTTAAAATACTCTCAAGAAAACTTGGATATCATTTTATCTCTTCTTAAAGACATAACTGAAGTTGATACGTCGAAAATCAATAAAACAACACTTTTAAAGAGAAATTTAAGTGAGTCACAAAAAATACTTTTAAATAATTTTTACTTGTATTTAAAAGGGAAACGATATAGCAAAAGTACTTGTGATACCTACACATTTCTTGTTGCTGATTTTGTAATTTTCTACACTAATAAAAAATTACAAAAACTCACTAATAGAGATGTAGAACTTTATATTGAAAATATCTTTTTAAAAAGGGAATATTCTATCAGTACTCAAAGACAATTTATAAGTGCTTTAAAGATATTTACGGCTTTTTACCCTGATACTAATATCAATAATTTGACTCTAGAAAGGCCTAAAAAATCTAGAAAGCTTCCCAATGTATTGTCTCAAGAAGAAGTTTTAAATATTATTAGATGTACTCAAAATTTGAAACATAGAGCAATCATAGCTTTAATTTACTCGTGTGGTTTAAGAATAAGTGAATTAATCAATCTAAAGCTCGAAGATTTTCACATTGAAAGAAAGCAATTAATTATAAGAGAGGGTAAAGGAAGAAAGGATAGATACGTAAGTTTGGCTGATAGTTTTTTACCATTGCTTTCAAACTATTATAATTCTTATAAACCAATAATCTATTTTGCTGAAGGAGTAGAAGGAAGAAAATATAGTGCAGAAAGTGTGAGGCAATTTTTAAAACGAAATTGTATTAAGGCTCAAGTTAGGAAAAATGTGACTCCTCATACTTTACGACATAGCTATGCAACACATTTATTAGAAAATGGCGTAGATATAAGGTACATTCAATCTCTGCTAGGTCATGCTAGACCTGAGACTACAATGATTTACACTCATGTAAAGCGAAAAGATTTGATGAAGATTCAGAACCCTTTAGATATTGCTTTACAAAAATTTAAGAATACTGAAAAACAGAAGGGAAATGTTTTGTTATCCCGTGAAAATCTATGAAAAACTCATATATTTATAAACATATAACTAGTTGGCAGAAATATATAAAAGCATGTACTATAAATTTACAGAAGATGAATTGAGGGCTATTTGCAGAACTCATTTAGAATCTTTTGAGAAATGGTCAAGATTAATAGTTCATCAGATACTATCGGAAAAACTTGGGCAAGAATATTTCTTTTCTAAACATCAAGATGGCAATTATTTAATAAAAAAAGAGCTTGTTGAGAAAGCAAAAAAAATGATGGCTAGTGAACCTAATAGATTCCCTAAACCTGTTGATACACTCTTTTTGGAGGATATTATTTACCTGCTCTGTAAAAATGATTTTTATAAAAATTATTTCTCGTCATTTTTAAATAAAATGTATCCAGAAGGAGTAAATGAATTAAGAACATTTCTATCGAGATTAATTCCAATAAGAAATATGTTGTCTCATAGCAATCCTTTTTCAATGCGAGATGCAGAACAATGCGTTTGTTATTGCAATGACTTTATCGAGTGTATAAAAGAGTATTATATTATGACAAATCAAGATAAGGAATTTAATATTCCAACAATAATAAAGGTGGTTGATTCACTGGGTAATGAATACCTTATAAAAGATGGAAGAGCCGGTGAAAGATTGAATATAAAAGACACAACAACTAATAAAATGAAAACATTTTATCATGGTGACCAATTCAGTCTAGATCTTACAGTAGACCCATCTTTTGATGATACAAGTTATCGCTTAGAGTGGATGCCTAAAAATGGTATGGAGATTTTGAATAATGGAAAAAAAATAAATGTTACTATAACAGATGAGTTGATAGGTAATGAAGTTATACTGTGGTGTAGATTAATTACAGAGAATGGTTGGCATAGATATCTAAAATACGACCAACAACTAATTGTCCATTTCAAAGCATTACCCCTAAATTGAATAAATACTTCTGCTAACACAGTGTATAATTAATTGCTGGTAGATTTTCCTAGCGGAAAACCCTCGCACACTTCTTAGGTTTGGGTCTTTTTAGTATTTTAGTAGATAACTCAACGCAACCAATCATACACAAACACGTTGTAAGTAATGCCGAAAACCCACGTATTTGAATGAACAAAACAATATTTGAAATTACCAAAATGGACTGTCCATCGGAGGAAAATTTAATCCGAATGAAATTGGACGTAATTTCAAGTATTGCCAATTTGGACTTTGACATTCCGAATCGAAAATTGATCGTTTTTCACAGCGGAGAAATTGACCAAATCGAAAAGTCAGTTATCGAACTGAATTTAGGCGGAAAGAAAATCTCAACGGAACAAACCGACCAAACGGAATTCGAAGAAATCGCAAACCAAAAAAAACTACTTTGGTCTGTTCTTGCCATAAACTTTGCTTTTTTCATTATCGAAATGACAACAGGAATTATCTCAAAATCGATGGGACTTGTTGCTGATAGTTTGGATATGCTTGCTGACAGTTTCGTTTACGGAATTAGTTTGTTTGCGGTTGGCGGAACAATAATAAAGAAAAAGCGGATTGCTAAACTTGCTGGATATTTTCAAATAACACTTGCTATTATTGGATTTACAGAAGTATTAAGGAGATTTTTTGGAGACGAGAAACTTCCCGATTTTTCGACAATGATTATAATTTCCATTTTTGCACTTATCGCAAACGGAGTTTGTCTTTACATTTTACAAAAATCCAAGAGCAAAGAAGAGGCACATATGAAAGCAAGTATGATTTTCACTTCGAATGACGTAATTATCAATTTGGGAGTAATAATTGCAGGAATTTTGGTAAATTGGTTGAGTTCGAGTAAACCTGATTTGATTATCGGAACAATCGTTTTTGCATTGGTAATTCAAGGTGCATTTCGAATATTAAAATTGAGCAAATAAGCGAAAGGCACTACATACAACAACGTATAAAATTTATGCTAACTTTAAACAAAAATTGTAAAACCAAAACAACCAACAAACATTTGTACTAGACTGAAAACCCTTTGGGTTTTAAGCCGCACAAATCTTATACAATACCGTTGTACACAAGCAAAAAAAACTGA
>JAGDZS010000004.1:0-459759 GCA_049115595.1 Flavobacteriaceae bacterium | reverse complement strand
CAACAAACATTTCAACAAAATCAGATCCCGATAATGAAAAGAATGGAACTCCAGCTTCTCCAGCTACAGCTTTTGCTAATAAGGTTTTTCCTGTTCCTGGAGGTCCTACTAGTAAGGCTCCTTTTGGAATTTTCCCTCCTAAGGCAGTATACTTTTCAGGGTTCTTTAAAAAATCGACAATCTCTTGTACTTCTTCTTTAGCTCCTTCTAATCCTGCAACATCTTTAAAGCTTGTTTTTACTTTGGTATCGTTGTCAAATAGTTTTGCTTTGGATTTACCAATATTAAATATTTGGCCACCGCCTCCGCTACTACTTCCGCCACCAGACATTCTTCTCATGAAGAAAATCCAGATGACAATTAGTAAGATGAAAGGTAAAAAGCTAATGATAGAATCGAAGAAACTTGTTTGGTCTTCATATTTTTCATCAAAGCTTAATCCTTTTTTCTCTTTTGTAGCATCTAGGTATTTTTGAAAATTCTGTAAATCTCCAAATTTATATTCATACAAAGGAGAACCTTTTCTATGGAAAGGAGAACTTGTTGCTTTTTTATAAGGATCTTTATCAAGTACTTCAGATTTAATAAATACTTGAGCTAGATTTTTATTGATAATTAAAATCCTACTAATATCATTTTTAGCTAGTATTTTTTCAAATTCATTTTTAGAAATGTTCTTCGTGGATAGCGCACTATCGTTTAGTAAACTTATTCCTATAAATGCAACAAAAATAGCACCATAAAGCCAGTACATATTGAACTTAAACTTAGGTGTATTCCCTTTATTTTTTTTATTCTGTTCGCTCATCTCTTACAATCAAAAATTAAATTAAACAGGGTTTATTGTTGTTACTTTTGCATCTCCCCAAAGACTCTCTATATCGTAGAATTCTCTAACATGCTTTTGAAAAACATGCACAACAACATTCACATAATCCATCAAAACCCATTCTGAATTATTTTGACCTTCTACATGCCAAGGTTTATCTTTCAATTCTTTACTTACCGTTTTTTGAACTGAACCAGTTATAGCATTTACTTGAGTATTTGAATTTCCAGAGCAGATAATAAAATAATCACATACCGTGTTTTCTATTTCTCTTAAATCTAAAAGTTGAACATTTTCTCCCTTTACATCATCAATCCCTTTAATTATCACAGATATTAGGTCATCTGCATTTACTGGTTTTTGCGCCATTAAATATTTTTAAATTTAAACAAAGTTATTCTTTTTTTTGCGACTATCTTGCCTATTATTAAACTAGTTTACACATTCTTTAACTCTTGAAAATAATCAAACTTGATGCCATCGATTCAACCAATTCTTTTTTAAAAGAATTGGCTCAAAATTCTTTGCTTGAAGACTATACTATTGCGGTTACTGGAAAGCAAACTTCAGGGAGAGGCCAAATGAATCAATCGTGGCACTCTGAACCCTATAAAAACTTGACTTTCAGCACTTTTACTAGACCTGAAAAAATCAAAACTGAACATCAATCTTATTTAAATTTAGCCATCTCTTTAGCTATTTACGACACGTTAAACAACATGTCAGTGCCTAACCTAAGTATTAAGTGGCCTAACGACATAATGTCAGGGAAATTTAAAATATGTGGCGTTCTAGTTGAAACTACGTTGATTCAAAAGAAAATTAAAAATGTAATTATTGGGATTGGCTTAAATGTTCACCAAGAAAAATTCCCTGATGATATTAAAAATGCAAGCTCTTTAAAAAACGTTCTGCAAGAAGATTTTAACCTTGACGAGATTATGCATCAAATCATTGAGCGTTTACAAATTAGAATTGCTGAAATTGAAAACGGTGAGTTTCAAAAAACATATGATGACTACCATCGTGTTTTGTACAAAAAAGGAATTCCCGCTGCATTTTTAGATACAAATACTCAGCTTTTTTTTATGGGAATCATTGTAGGTGTTTCTGCTTCTGGAAATTTAAAAATCCAGTTGGAAGATGATTCTATTGTAGAATACGGAGTAAAAGAAGTTTCTTTTGCTAAAGTTTAGCAATATTATCTGTCAAAGTATTGATAAAAGAAGTTAATGGTTTTTTCACCATCATAGCCATCATAGGATTAAAATCTCCCTCAAACTTTAATTGAACATCACTGCTACTTTCAGAAGCTTCATCAATATGAGCAGATAGTGTAAATGCTATTTTACTACTCGCTGCAGCCAAACTTACTTTTGAATATTCAATACTTTCTCCTAGTACCAAACGGATTTCTGGCATTCCTTTCAATGCAAAAACAAAAGAATCTCCATCTACCTCAAACTTCTGAGTGCTTTCTGGCATCAATTGTTCAAAATTATCTAACGTTTTAAAAAATTCAAAGGTATCTTTGGTTGACTTGCCTACTGTTACTTTTGCTCCTTCTATATTCATATTCTTAACCTTTCCAATTACCTGGATCTTCTCGCCACTTTTTTAAAGCGACAAGTTCTTTATCCGAAATATATTTACTATCCATTGCTTGCTCTAACAAATGAGTATAGTTACTCAAAGTTGATAAATTCACGCGACTATTTTCAAAATTCTCTGTTGCAACATCAAATTCATACGAAAAAATCGCAACCATCCCTTTCACTACAGCTCCTTCTTCTTTCAAGGCTTTTACAGCGTTTAAGCTACTCTTTCCTGTACTTATTAAGTCTTCAATAACCACAACATTTTGACCGCTTTCTAAATGCCCTTCAATCTGATTTTTACGACCATGACTTTTAGGTTCTGGTCTCACATATATAAAAGGAACACCCAATTCTTGCGCTACCAAAACACCAATTGCTATTGCTCCTGTTGCCACACCCGCAATTACGTCAGGCTTCCCATACTGTTGCTCTACTATCTTAGCAATCTCTTCTTTTAAAAACACACGAACTGATGGAAAAGAAAGTGTCAACCTATTATCACAATAAATAGGTGATTTCCAACCAGAAGCCCATGAAAATGGATCATTAGGACTTAGCTTTATCGCTTTAATTTGGAGTAGTAATTCAGCTGTTTTTTTTGCTGTATCTTTGTGTAAAATCATATCCACAAATGTATAAAGTTTTTATCAATGATAAGCCTATTATTTTGACAGATTCTTTGATGGATGAAAGTGATTTTAAACTTCTTCACTATAAGGACATTGTGGTTCATGAAATCGTTTATAGATTAACCAAAGAAAATCTTAAAGGTGTTGTTTTATATTCCGAAGATCTTCAACAAAGCTGGAACGATTTTAAAACACATTTTAATGTTATTACTGCTGCTGGCGGATTGGTCCTCAATCAGGCCAAAGAATTCTTATTCATATTTAGGGGGGACAAATGGGATTTACCTAAAGGGAGAATTGAAAAGGGTGAAAATATTGAAGAAACTGCATTGAGAGAAGTAGAAGAAGAATGTGGAATTGAACAACTTCATTTAGATTCATTTTTATTGACAACCTATCACATCTTTTTTCAAAAAACTGAAAGTCGATTAAAAGAAACCTATTGGTATTTAATGAATACAAGTTTCGACAAACCTTTAACTCCTCAATTAGAAGAAGGGATTACCATTGCTGAATTTAAACACACACAAGAAGCTCAAAAAGCTTTAACAAACTCCTATGCAAACATTAGATTGGTTTTTGAAGCATACAACCAAAAGCAACACTCTAATTATTAGCGTTTTCTGTTTGATCTTTTATAGGATCACTCAATAAGTGTTTCATTTATTCTGCTATCTTTGCCGGCTGTTATAAATACCCCAATTATTATGAATGCATTCATTAGAAAAAGAGTAAAAAACGTACAAAACGATGTTCTTTCGGGAATTACAGTTGCCTTAGCACTGGTTCCAGAAGCTGTTGCTTTTGCTTTTGTTGCTGGAGTAGATCCTCTAGTAGGTTTGTATGCTGCATTTATGGTAGGCCTCATTACCTCTGTTTTTGGAGGTAGACCTGGAATGATTTCTGGTGCTACTGGAGCCTTAGCTGTAGTCATGGTGAGTTTAGTAAGTGAAGGAAATGCAATGGGAGCTGAAGGTGAAAATTTAGGACTCTACTATCTTTTCCTTACGGTGATTTTAATGGGAGTTATTCAAATGATGGCAGGGATTTTAAAACTAGGGAAGTTTGTTCGTTTAATTCCACATCCAGTAATGATGGGATTTGTAAACGGGTTGGCTATTGTTATTTTCTTGTCTCAATTGGGTATGTTTACAACGACTGTTGGAGGTGAAAAGGTTTGGCTTGAAGGTCAAAGCTTATATATGATGATTGGATTGGTTGGACTAACCATGCTTATTATGTGGGGATTACCAAAAATAAAAGCAACCAAAAAATTACCTGAAGCTTTAATAGCTATTCTAGTAGTTGCTGGAATTGTGATTTTTTCAAATTTAGATGTTGCTACTGTAGGGTCTTTTATTAGAGATGGTGGTGGTGAAGGCTTAAAAGGTGGTTTCCCTACCCCTGAACTAGATACGTTCTCTAAAATTCCAATGAACTTAGAAACTCTTTTGTTTATCTTTCCTTATGCTTTAATTCTAGCAGCCATTGGATTGATTGAATCTTTAATGACTTTAAATTTAGTAGATGATTTAACAGAAACTCGCGGAAATTCAAACCGTGAATGTATGGCGCAAGGTGGTGCTAATATAATCACAGGATTCTTTGGTGGAATGGGTGGTTGTGCCATGATAGGACAATCAATTATCAATATCAAAGGTGGGGGTAGAGGACGTTTGTCTGGAATTACAGCTGCTGTGATGTTGTTGGTATTTATCTTATTTGCCTCGTCTTATATTGAGCAAGTTCCTATTGCGGCACTAGTAGGTGTTATGTTTATGGTGGTAATTGGAACCTTCGCTTGGTCTAGTTTTAGAATCATGAATAAAATTCCAGTTGCAGATTTAATTGTATTAATCTTAGTTTCTGGATTGACTGTTATTTTCGATTTAGCTATTGCTGTCATCGCGGGAGTTATTGTAAGTGCTTTGGTCTTCTCTTGGGAAAATGCAAAACGCATTCGTGCTAGAAAACGTATTAAAGAAGACGGAACTAAAGTTTATGAAATCTGGGGACCTTTGTTCTTTGGAAGTATTTCTGCTTTTAATGAGAAGTTTGACATTAAGAACGATCCTGATCGTGTAGAAATCGATTTTGTAGAATCTCGTGTTTCAGATCATTCAGCTCTTGAAGCTATTTTTGTCTTGGTTGAAAAATACCAAGCAGCAGGAAAGAAGATCACTTTAAAACACTTAAGCGCTGATTGTAAAGTATTGCTTTACAAAGCAAGTCCTATTTTTCATCAAGTGATTGAAGAAGACATTGATGATCCTCGTTATCATTTGGCAGCCAATCCTGAAAAGTTTCCAAAATCACTTTCTGAGTATAAGTTTTAGCCTATACATTACTTTCATTCCTTAAAGCCTTGTGCTAAAGAACTTTAGTTTAAATGTTAAAATTAATGCCAAAATTTTGGTTTAACTATTTATTTTGTTTAACTTTTTAATACATTTGTTCAACAAATTAACTAAAACATCAGATTATGAAGTCATTTTTTATCAAATCCGCTCTCTTCACTTTTATGATATTATTATCATTTACCTCAGAAGCTCAAGAGTTTCAGGGCAAAGCTTATTATTTCTCTAAATCTAAAATGGAGTTAGGAAGCTGGGGAGCTAGAATGAGTGAAGCTCAAAAGAAACAAATACAAGCACGACTTAAAAATAGGCTAGAAAAAACATTCATACTAAACTTCAACAGAGAAGAATCTGTATTTAATGAAGAAGAAAAAGTGGATGCTATGTCTGGTGCAACAGATTCTTGGGGAAGTAATTTCTCTAGAGGTGAGCAGTATAAGAATGTGAAACAAAACCAATTAATTCAAAGTCAAGAATTCTATGGTAAACGATTTTTAGTCAAAGATAAGTTACAAGAAATCAAATGGAAAGTTAGTTCTGAAACAAAAACAATAGGTCAATATACTTGCTTTAAAGCTACCGCACTAATCCCTACGGCTGAATTAACTTGGTATGACTTTTCTTGGGCAAATTTACAATCTACTGAATCTAAAGACGCTGAAGTGAAAATGACTCAAATCGAAGCATGGTACACGATACAAATTCCTGTAGGTCATGGTCCAGCAGAATATTGGGGACTTCCTGGGCTTATCTTAGAAGTAAGTGCAGGTAACACTACTATGCTATGCTCTAAAATTGTAATGAATCCTAAGGATAAAATCAAGATTGAAGCTCCAGATAAAGGAAAAGAAGTTACAAAAAGTAAATATCAAGAAACCGTTCAAGGAAAAATGCTTGAAATGAGAAATAATAGAGGAAGAAGAAGAGGATAGATTGCATTACCCCTATTTAAGATAATTCCCCCCATAATTTTAAGCTCAACTCAAATGATAAAAAAACTATGTTGTATCGTGCTACTTTTTGTAGCTTCTGCTTCCTTTTCCCAAATTAAACTAGAAGGCATTGTTAAAGATACTTTAAACACACCTCTAGAGCTTGCTACAGTTGTGGCTATCAATAAAAAAACAAATGGCTTAGAATCTTATGTAACTACTAATGAAAAAGGTAAATACAAATTAGAGCTTAAAAAAAATTCCTCGTATACTATTCAAATAAGCTATATCGGTTTAAAATCTATTAAAGATTCACTTACAACAAAAGAAAGTGATATTGTAAAAAACTATACACTACTGCCAGATAATGTTTTGGATGAAATAGAGCTTACTGTTAAAATGCCTGTTGTTGTAAAAGGAGACACCTTAATTTATAATGCCGACTCTTTCAAAAATGGTTCGGAACGAAAATTAGAAGATGTCCTTGAAAAACTACCTGGTGTAGAGATTAATGAAGATGGTCAAATCGAAGTCGAAGGAAAAGTTGTCAATAAGCTCATGGTCAATGGGAAAGACTTCTTTGATGGAGACACCAAAGTGGCAACTAAAAACATTCCTTCTAATGCAGTAGATAAAATACAAGTATTACGTAATTATGCTGAAGTTGGACAACTAAGCGGTGTGAGAAATAACCAAGATAATGTTGCTATAAATATCAAATTAAAAGAAGGAAAAGAGAACTTCTGGTTTGGAAATGTAACTGTTGGAGCAGGTAACGCACCTGATAATGAACTCTATTTACTACAACCTAAGTTGTTCTATTACACTCCTAAATACAGCCTTAATTTTATAGGTGATCTTAATAACACAGGTGATTTAGCACTAACAAGACGAGATCTTAGAGGTTTTGGAGGTGGTTTTAGAGCGCCAAGTAGAAGTAGCGGAACAAGCATCAATCTAGGAGATAACAGTCTAAACTTTTTAACAAGTCAGGGAAATGCCTTAGAAATTGAAAATAAATTAGCGACGGGTAATTTTAGCTATTCCCCTAACAAAGCGTTGGATTTGAGCGGATTCTTAATATACAATACAAGTGAGATTCTTTCCAGACGAACTAGCTTTGTACAATATACTGATCCTGTATTGGGAATTCCTGATGAAGCTACAGAACAAACAAGTACAGAACGTTCTAATCAAGGACTACTAAAATTGAGCGCGTCTTACAAACCGAATTATAACAATCAATTGGATTATGATATTTTAGGTCGTGTTTCTAGTGATTCACAAAATCAAAATGTATTTTCTTCAGTAATTGGAAACACGAATCAATTAGATGAAGTAACCCCCTATAATATTAGTCAAAGTTTAAATTATTACTACACCTTAAACGAGACCAATATTTTCGCTTTTGAAGCGCAACACTTGATTAAAAATGAAGACCCTTTTTACAATGCTATTTTGGCCAACGATCCGAATAATCCTGATGCGTTTGACAATACTGCTGATGCGTTAGGGCTAGACACTTCTTTAACAAGTTATAACCTTGGCCAAAATAGACGTATCAAATCGAATCAACTAGATGCTAAGTTAGATTACTACAATATTATTAATGGAAAGAGTAATATCAATATAACATTAGGTACTATTCTGAGTCGTCAGGAATTCAATTCTAATATTTTTCAGTTTCTGGATGATGGGTCTCAATTCAACCCCACTCCCACATTTAACCAAGGACGGGCTACAAATGATACAGAATACAATTTTAGCGATGTTTACTTAGGGGTACATTACCGATTTAGAACTGGGAAATTCACATTTACTCCAGGTTTTTCACTCCATGCATATGGAAACAAAAATATTCAGTTTGGAGAAACCATCAAAGATAATTTCTTACGTTTTCTGCCAGACTTCGAAACACGAATTCAGCTTAAAAAAGGAGAGTCGCTAACGTTAAATTATAACATGCGCAATCAATTTACGGATGTAACCCGATTGGCGCAGGGATTGGTTTTAAACAACTATAATAGTATTCAGTTTGGAGAACCAGATCTTCAAAATGCGCTATCTCATAACTTGAGTTTATTTTACAGCAGTTTCAATCTTTTCAACTACACCAATGTATTTGCAAGAGCAGCTTATTCAAGTAATATAGATCAGATACGTGGCTTAACAAATTTTGATAACGTAATTCGTACTAGTACTTTTTTCAATTCTAATTTTGCAGATGAAAACGTGAATGTTTTTGGACGTATACAGAGAACTTTTGGTAAAGTGAGAGCTAGTTTTAATGCAAGTTTTAACTACAGTAAAATCAATCAGTTTATCCAAGGACAACAATCCGCTAATGAAGGATACACACAATCGTATACACCTGGTGTTCGTACTAATTTCAGAATTGCTCCTAATGTGAGTTTTAGCTATCGATATAGAGTTACAAATAACAACCAAGGAGATCGAACAACAAAGTTTGTTACCACTTCACCTCGGATAGATTTTGATGCTTATATATTGAAAAAAGTAACGTTTAGAACAAACTATAGTTACACTAAACAAGATTTAGGGAATGGGGAATCGCAATCTTTTCAAAACTGGGATGCAACCCTTTCTTACAGAAAAGACAGAGATGCTAAATGGGAATATGAAATCAGAGCTACTAATATCTTAAATATCGATTCTCAGGTGGTAAACAATGCCAATAATTTATCTGTTTTCACTTCTGAAACATTCATTCAACCAAGGTTTATCACCTTTAGATTTGTTTATACGTTGTAAGAAAACAGACCAGAAGAAAATCCGTTTATGTTTAATCTTTATAAATAACAAGGGCGCTTGAATTTAATTTCAAACGCCCTGTGTTTTGTATACCTTGAGCAAGGCATTTTTATCTATTACTTTTTTCAAATGGTGGTCTCCAATTTTTAGTTTTCATAATCGCTTTAACCTCTTCATATGATAATGGGTAAAAGTTATGACAATCAACTCCAATGTCAAATGAACGTGAAGTTGGGTCGTCAGATAATGTTCCATGAGAATGTCCATATAAATGATATGTTCCCCAATGTGAAGCGTTCCACTCTCGCATAGAATAATGAAAAAGGACAATTAATTGTTCACCTCTTTCAAATTCATCGTCTTTAACAACTAATTCATAGTAGTCTTTTATCCATTCAAATCTTGTGTGACAATCTTGAGCTGATTTTTCATGATTTCCATTAATCAGATAAATTTTCCCATTTAGCCTATCAAGAATTTTTCTCAATTTTCCAGAAGAAGATAATCCAACATCACCTAAGTGATAAACTTCATCTTCTGGGTTTACTTTTTCATTCCATCTTTGGATTAAAACTTCATCCATCTCGTTAACATTCTTAAAAGGACGTCCAGAGAATTTGATTATATTTTTATGTCCAAAGTGGTGATCTGAAGTAAAATATATTTTACTCATTTTATTGTATTTTAAATTATAATTCTTTGTTTCACTCTTTTAGATTATTGAATTCTAGATTCAACTTTGGACCCTGAAGATTACATCTTTCTGTTTTTAAAGGTTCTCATATTATTTTAAATTCATAGTTTCTGTTTTAATGCCCTAAAATGGGATCCTAAGTATGCAAGTGTTCGCAATTACACATTATTAGCTGTCTTTTTTTTATTATTCAATTAATCTTCTATGATAATTTATTTGCCCAAGATGATACGTTAAATGGGTAGCCAAATGAACTAACAAATACTCTATTGATTCTACTTTAGAAAACTTTAAAACTGGATAGTCTTTTTGTAGATCTTCATCTGTAATTGAAGCAAGCGAATTTTTAATCATTTCTATAGTTTCATGAATACCACTAATTAATTTTTGCCTTGAAACATTTTGTTGAGAAAATTCGAGCTCCCTATTTCTAACATAACTAGTTTTTCCAATTTCCTTTCCGATAAATGTATGTAAGTTACCAATTAAATGTAGCGTTAAGTTCCCTGTTGAATTGCTGATGCTTTTTTCTATTAGCCAGATATTTTCTTCGTTTTTATAAAGTTCTATCTCTGCTATTAACTTGTTTAAGTCTCTTTCAAAAAATGTTATCAATTCTTCTTTTTTCATTCACTTTCAGGTTTGTTAAATAGAGGTTTCAATTCGTTAATCACTCTCTATTTTGGTTAGTTAATTATACCCCCTTGTTTGGTATTGACTTCTTTTAATAATTCTTCTTTTCTTTTTCTTAAGTCTCGGTAATACAAATCAGTATCATTTGTCCATTCAACATTAATTCCTCGTTTTGCTAAATCAAAATAAAGGTCATCAAAATGTGGTCTTGGATTGTTGTATTGATCATACTCTATTCCAAAACAAAAGTATTTAAAAGTCTCTTTATCGGTCTTAATTTTTATCCATTTATAATCAGGCGGAAAGAGAGATATCAAAATCCATTCAACCAAAATATATTTTAGGATTGAAGGTTTTAATTTTGAAGCGATTGTTTCTGTCCAATCGTGTTTTAATTGAATTTTTTTAATCTCCTTAAAGTCTATTGATTTTTGCTTGTTATAGAATATAAGTCGCTTTCTAATTCTGATTTCATTCTCTAATAATACAATATCATTATTAACAGATAAAGCATATAGTAAAACAAGAAGTACCAATATATTAACGATTATTACTAAGCCACCGAAATTCAGCACCTCTACAATATCTATTTTAAACAAGAACCGAATTATCACGAACCCAAATAGTCCAATCAATGCAAGTTTCAGAATCATGAAAGCTGCTGAGTTCAATATTTTCCCTCGATAGATTTTCATTTTAGTTTGCGCACAACTCATTGTATAGAGAATAAAACTCCAGTTTCTTAACTCATTTTTCTAGTTCATTACACCATCCCATGATCTGACAATGGCAACGAACGAACACGTTTCCCTGACGCATTAAATATGGCATTACAGATGGCTGCAGAAATAGGCGGAACCCCAGGCTCTCCTACTCCAGTTGGCTCATGATCATTATCTACTATATGCACATGAACATTCGGAGCATCTTTCATTCGTGTCATCTCATAATCATGAAAATTAGTTTGCTCAACCGCTCCATCCTTCACAGATATTTTTCCAAATAGCGTTAATGATACTCCAAAAATCGCCGCACCTTCCATTTGATTTATTACAGAGTCTTTGTTTACATACATTCCACAGTCCAATACTGAATAGATATTTTCAACTTTTACCTTGTTATCCTTAACGGACACCTCTGCAACGGTAGCTACATAACTGTAAAAGCTATAATGGATCGCAACTCCCATACCATGACCTTTCGGCAATTGACGCTTCCAGTTAGAAAGCCCTCTTACCTCTTTTAGTACATTCTTCAGTCGAGCAGAATTAAACGGATGTGGAGAACTACCACTCGCAATTCGATCGTTTCCAAGCAAATTCAATCGAAACTCAATTTCATCATCTCCAGCAGCAACGGCCAATTCATCTACAAAGGAATTTACCCCAAAGCCACTAATAATATTCGACACAGAACGCATCCACCCAATTCGAACATGCGATTCTGCTTTTGCATTCTCTATCTGTACATTTTCAATTTCATAGGGATTATTTGTGAATCCCATTCCTAATTCGAAACCTGCCACATAATCGGATAAAGGTTTAAAACTCGAAGTTATCGAAGGAAAAGCCATACGATGCAACCATCCTGTTACTTTCCCGTTTGCATCTAACGATCCTTTTAAATACTGAGCGCTTTGCGCATGGTAAAAGCTATGTTGAATATCATCTTCACGTGTCCAAACCACCTGTACAGGCGCATTCATTTTTTGTGATAATGAAACTGCTTCTACAACAAAATCAGATTTTGATTTACGTCCGAATGCACCTCCCAACAACATCACATTAATGGTAATATTTTCTAATTCGAATCCGAAAAAATGTGCTAATTCGGCACGAACAGTTTGTGGATCTTGAACAGGTGCCCACACTTCGCATTTTCCATCTTGCACCCAAGCTAATGCGTTCGGCACTTCCATTGGTGCATGCACTAAATGCGGAATTGTATACGTCGCCTCAATTAGTTTTGAAGCATCTTTAAATGCTTTTCCTACATGCCCTCTGTATGGCGGAACTACTTTCCCTTGATTGTGAACTCGACTAGTAATTTTTTCATTAAACTTTTCAGTATCATAAGAACCATTAGGTCCCATATCCCATTCAATATTCAAGTTGTTTTTTCCTTGAAAAGCAGACCAAGTATTGTTTGCAACTACGGCAACGCCTCCTAACATTCCGAAGAATTGTCCTGTAGGTGGTTTTAATCGATCTAATTGAATCACCTTTTCCACTCCTGCAATTCCTGTTGCATCAGATTCTTTAAAACTTTTTACACTCCCATATGCTGCTGGGCAACGAGCAATCGCTGCGAATTTCATATTCGGCAAGCGAGCATCCAATCCGTATTTGGCTGTACCATGCGTAAAATCGCTGATATCAATACTCTTTAATCCTTTTCCTATGTATTTAAAGTCTTTTTTATCTTTTAATTTGATGTTCTCTTCTGATGGAACTTCAATCGTTCTTGCTTCCTCTACTAAATCTCCAAAAAACACTTTTTCATTAGAAACTGTATTGATCACATAATGATTTTCAGCTTTACAATTTGTGAGCTCTGTATTCCATTTTTTTGCTGCAGCTTGTTCTAAAATCGAACGCGCAATCGCTCCCATTCTACGCATGGGATTTAACAATGTTCTAATACTTCGAGAACCGTCTGTATTCTGATTTCCAAATTTTGCATCACCTGTAGCCTGCTCTACAGACACATACTTCCAATCTGCTTCTAATTCATCTGCAATGGCTGATGTCATAGAAGTTCTAATTCCTTGCCCCATTTCGGATCGAGTTACCACAATTGTAACTTTCCCGTCTTTTTGTAATTGTACAAACAAATTAGGCACAAACGAAATTCCATCGTTTAATGTATTTATAATAGGAGTTCCTCCAGATGTGCTACAGCCTAAAATCAATCCACCTGTAGCCAATCCAAATATCTTTACAAAATCTCTACGTTTCATTTCGATGTTCTTCATGATGCTTGATTTTTAAGTTCAACTGCTTTATGAATTGCTTTTCGAATACGCACATAAGTTCCACATCTACAAATATTTCCACTCATCGCATTGTCAATATCTTCATCTGTAGGCGCTGTATTTTCATCTAACAGAGCAGTAGCAGAAATCAATTGTCCAGATTGACAATATCCACATTGTGGCACATTGTATTCTTCCCAAGCCTGACGTAAATACTCTAGATTAGAAGAAGTTCCTTCAATCGTGAGAATTTGTTTTCCGATAGCCTGACTTACTTGCGTGCTACACGAGCGAACAACAGTTCCGTCGATCATAATAGAGCAAGCTCCACATTGTGCAACGCCACAACCAAATTTGGTTCCAGTAAGTCCTACGATGTCTCTAATTGCCCATAATAATGGCATATCATCAGGTGCATCTACCTGATAGTTTTTTCCGTTAATTGAAAGTGTTTGCATGGTAACTTTGGATTGAACTTACAAGTTAAGAATTTAACTGAACTCTCTCTTTTTAAATTAAAAAAATAATTGTAGCTAGTTTTTTTATTTTTAGTATTTTTGGTTATCCAATCTGGTTAACCAATTATTTTGAAGAAATTTTATCTTATCATCCTAACTCTAATAGTCCAACAATCTCTAGCTGCTCAAGTGACATTAACCGCAGATGGACCTGGTAGCACTTACGAATTAATTACTTCAGTTTTAGCCCCTGGGTATAATCCCATTGAGGTTCCTGATTGCAATCATGTTTCTTTTGGCAGGCATATTGATGAAATTTTTGATACTGATTTAAACACAAATGTTTTTCGTTTTTTAATCCATGTTACTCCTGATGATGATCGGTGTATTAATTTCGATAGGCAACGAAACGAAATTAAATCTTATGATAAATCTCCTGATAATTTATTAGGTATTGAAGGTGAAATTGTTCAGTACAAATGGAAATTTAAATTGGATGCAAATTTTCAAGTCTCATCTAGCTTTACACATTTACATCAGTTAAAGTCTGTGGGTGGTTCATTGGCCAGTATGCCCATGTACACATTAACGGCTAGAAAATCGAGTCCAGACAGATTAGAATTACGATATGCTGAAACAAGTACTCAAGTAACTCTGACACAAACAGATTTAGCCCCTTTTAAAGGTGCTTGGCTAGAAGTAACTGAAACAATTACGTATGGAACTTCCGGAACGTATTCAATTGAAATATCTAGAGTAAGTGACGGTGTCACTTTATTGAATTACTCAGACAATAACATTGTCAATTGGAGACCCGCAGCAGATTTTGTTAGACCGAAATGGGGAATTTATAGAAGCTTAAATAGTTCTTCTGATTTACGTGATGAAGAAGTTTTATTTGCTGATTTCAGCATTCAAGAGTTACCATCTTTGAGTACAAATGACTACGAACTTTACGTCAATAAAATCAATATTGATCCAAATCCAATCAAGGATAGCATCACAATTAATGATGATGATATTTCTACTTTTAATCAATTGATTATATACAACACGTTAGGAAAAATTATCTCTTCTAAAAAAAATATTGCTCAAAAAACAATTGATGTTTCATACCTATCTAAAGGTCTATACTTTTTTGTATTTAAGAAAGACGAAAAAATTGTGAGTATGAATAAGCTCGTTGTAAAGTAAATTTAATACGCTTTAAAAATCGGTACTAATAGATGTGCTTTTTCGTAATGCAGACTTTTCTTATAGATAAAGTTCAATTGTGCTCGTGGATTTTTTGCAAACTTTTCATCAGAAGCTAATTTGTCATCAAATTCTTTTTTAACATCAGGATTGTCTTTTAAAAACTGTTCAGCTACATCTTCAAAAACATACCCTGAATATCCTTCTTTCTGTTGTAGAACAGTATCGAAGAAATTCCAATTAAAAAATGAATCTGTTGCTGCTGGCTCTAGTGTTTCTATAATATAACGAACACCACTTTGATTGGTTGGAATGTACAAATCGCCTTTTGAAAAGGTCACTGAAACTGAATCTACTTTTACCGTTGTATTATAATGCAAGTAGTGCCCTTCGTAAGCGCTTCTTCTTGTTTTATAATCGTCAATATGGTACGATTCTACCACCATTGTAGTATCGCTTTCAAACTCAATAAATTCAATTTGGTTTGTTTTCAATCGATCTACAACTTTATGCCAACCTTGTTTTAAAACATAAGCTTTAGGGATAGTCACTTCTTGCTTTGCTCTGTATTCATTGTAATAATTCACAGGCTCTAAAAATGGTTTTGTGCGATCGTAAAACAATCGTTTTCCTGTGGTTACTTTACTATCAATCATATCGCCTTCATATCCTTTAAACTGCAACAATGAAGGTTCTTTCTTTCGATTCACTTCAAAAGAAATTGGATATGTCTCTTTCTGTAAAATTTCATCAATAGCATTTTTTCGAAGAGCTTTGATATCAGCAGAACGTTCTTCTGTAAAATCTAACATTGAAAGCATCAACTCATACGTCTGTTCCACACGAATTTTATATGGTTTCAACATATGTGTTTCTACCATCATCCCAAGTGTATTGAAAAGCGTTGTATAGCCTGTTGAATATCTTGGTGAATCATAAAACTGCGACCAACCTCTTTTAGGGGTCCCTCCCCATACATTTACATACGGTGTGATAGAAATTCCTTTCATAACTAATGATGTCTCTAAAGCAGGACGCATTTGAGTTTCTAGAAACTTCCCTAGCTTTCCTCCTAGTTTATTATGTTGTGTAAATAAATGCGTAATTGCATACTGGTAATCGGCTCCATTACTTACATGATTGTCAATAAAAACATCAGGTTTTACTGTATGGAAAATTCCTGCAAAAGCTTCTGCATTCTTTGTGTCTTGCTTGATGAAGTCACGATTCAAATCAAAATTTCTTGCATTCCCTCTAAAACCATATTCTTTTGGTCCGTTTTGATTGGCTCTAGTATGTGAATTTCGATTTAGAGATCCTCCAATATTGTAGATTGGAATGACAGTAATGATCGTATTCGCATATTTGTTTTTCAATGAATCATTTTGAACAATATCACGCAACATCATCATAGATGCATCAATTCCATCAGACTCACCAGGATGAATTCCATTATTGACAAGCATTCTATTCTTCGGAGAATCTTTAATGTCTTTTAATGTTGTTTTACCATCGGTATTAAAAACAATTAAATGCAATGGGTTTCCCGAATCTGTTTCTCCCATTTCAAACATTGAAATTTCAGAATAGGCATCTGACAATTCTTTGTAATAGGTAATTACATCTGCATACTCTGGAGTTTCAGTTCCTTCAGATTTTTCGAATTGTGTTGTAAAGTCTTTGTTGCTATTGTTTTGCTGACATGCTACAAATAAAATTGCTAGCAGGAGGATGTAACTATTTTTCATGCTTTTACTTTCATCACACATTCATTAAACATTGTGCGATATTCTTATTTTACTGTGAATTATTAATAATCAATTTTTCCAGAAACAGATGCTGGAAGCAAACTACTAGCATCTCCATTATTTCGCAGGATATCTCTTACAATTGAGGAACTAATAAATGATGTTTCTGCGCTTGTTAACAGGAATACAGTTTCGATTCCAGACAGCTTTCGATTGGTTTGCGCGATGGCTTTTTCAAATTCAAAATCGGCTGGATTACGCAATCCTCTTAGAATAAAATCGGCTCCGATGTTTTTACAATAATCTACCGTGAGTCCTTGATACGTTTTTACTGAAATTTTATCCTGAGCAAAAAATGCATTCTCAATAAATTTCATACGCTGTTCTACAGAGAACATATAATTCTTTTTGGCATTGACTCCTATTGCAATAACAATCTCATCGAATAATGGAATTGCCCTAGAGATAATATCAACATGTCCTAATGTAATAGGATCAAATGAACCGGGAAATACTGCTTTTTTCATACTTGTATAATTTTAGCCTTTAGCTAATCGCTATTAGCTGGTTGCTGATTCAATTGCATTTTCAAACAGTTCTGACAAACTAATATTAGCTTCATTTGCCTGTTGAGGCAATAAACTTTCTTCTGTTAACCCAGGAACTGTATTGATTTCTAAAAAATAGGGTTCATCGTTTACTAAAATATATTCAGCTCGCGAAAAACCACTCATGTTTAAAATTTTATACACTTTTTTAGCTGCTTCTTCAACTTTGTTTTTTATTTCTTCAGAGATTCTTGCTGGTGTAATTTCTTGTGACTTCCCTTCATATTTCGCTTCATAATCAAAGAAATCATTTTCAGAAACTATTTCTGTCATTGGTAATACTCTTACCTTTCCTTTGTATTCGATTACTCCTACTGAAACTTCTGTTCCATCTAAAAAAGACTCAATCAAAATTTCAGAATCTTCTACATACGCTTTTTCAATTGCTGGAAATAAACTCTTTTCATCATATACTTTAGAAATTCCAAAACTAGACCCTGCGTTGTTCGGTTTTACAAAACAAGGCAATCCTACTTTTTGAATAATTTTTTGAGCATCTACTTCATCTCCTTTATTCATGTAAAAAGAATCTGCTGCTTTAATTCCATATTCTTTTACGATACTTAGTGTATCTCTTTTGTTAAATGTTAACGCCATTTGGTAAAAAGGTGCTGATGTATGTTTAATTCCTAATAAATCGAAATAAGCGATAATGGCTCCGTTTTCTCCTGGATCTCCATGAATGGCATTAAAAACGCAGTCAAAAACAATCTTTACTCCTTCTATGTCTACCGAAAAATCATTCTTATCAATTTCGTATTTGTGCTGACTTTCCATCAAGAACCACTGCTCTTTTAAGACATAAACCTTAAACGGATTGTACTTCTCCTTATCTAAATTATCAAAGACCACATCACCACTTTTCAAAGAAATCTCAACTTCAGAAGAATAGCCTCCCATGATGATGGCAATATTTTTTCGCATTTTTTACGGGTTTATACACAAACTTAGGTAAAATTTCGTTGATAGATAAAAGAATTGTGAATTCGATAAATTCTAATTTTACATTACATTTGTCTCATCCTAAAAAAGAAAAAATGAGTTTCTTTCGGTTTATAAAAAGTAAATCTTTCTTCCTACAAGTAGGAATTGCGATTGTTAGTGCTTTAATTTTTATTTTCATACTGCAATGGTGGCTAGGTTTTACGACCAATCACGATCAAAAAATTAAAGTTCCCGACTTAAATAAAATGTCGTTGTCTGATGTAGAATCTACATTAAAAGAATTGAATCTTGATTTTAAAGTGATCGATTCTGCAAGCTATAATCCGAATTACCCGAAACGTTCTGTGATTGAGCAAAATCCTGAAGCTGGTGATTTTGTAAAAGAAAAGCGTAAAATTTACTTGACTTTAAATCCTTCAAAGTATAGAGATATTACAATTCCTGATTTGAATGGACGTACAAAAAGACAAGCCATGACTCAATTGCAATCTATTGGATTTAAAATTGGCGAGTTTTCTTATATCCCAGATATTGGAAAAGATGTAGTACGTGGTTTACAGTCGAAAGGAAAAAAATTGAAACCTGGGGCAAAACTTCCTAAAAACTCTGTCATAGATTTAATTTTAGGAGACGGAAAAAGAAGATAACTGACAACTGTTCAGTGATAATTGATAATTGATTTATATGCAAGACGATTTTACTCCAGAATTAGAGAATGATGAATTATACGAGCATCATCGTGTTGTTGCAACTGACGGACAAGTTCCGCTACGGGTAGATAAGTTCTTAATGAACTTTATTGAAAACGCTACTCGTAATAAACTTCAACAAGCTGCAAAAGCAGGCAATGTCTTAGTAAATGATGTTCCTGTAAAATCGAATCATAAGGTAAAGCCAAAAGACGTTGTTCGGATTGTTTTAGCATATCCTCCTACGGAAAACTTATTGGTAGCAGAAGACATCCCTATTGATATCATTTATGAAGACGAAACGTTAATGGTTGTTAACAAGCCTGCTGGAATGGTAGTACATCCTGGTCATGGTAATCATTCCGGAACTTTGGTCAATGGTCTAATTTATCATGTAGAAAACTTACCAACCAACAGTAATGAACGCCCTGGTTTGGTTCATCGAATTGATAAAGACACAAGTGGTTTGCTAGTCGTTGCAAAAACAGAGTTTGCTATGGCGCATTTATCGAAACAATTTTTTGATCGAAAAACAAATCGAAAATATCTTGCCTTAGTTTGGGGAAATGTTACTGATGATGAAGGAACTATTGAAGGGAATATTGGACGTAGTTTTAAAAACAGAATCCAGATGGATGTATTTCCTGATGGTGAACATGGTAAGCACGCTGTCACTCATTTTAAAGTTATTGAACGTTTAACCTATGTTACATTGATAGAATGTAAATTAGAAACAGGAAGAACACATCAAATTCGTGCGCACTTTAAACATATTGGACATACTTTATTTAACGACGAAAGATATGGTGGAAATGAAGTTTTAAAAGGCACTACTTTCACTAAGTACAAACAGTTTGTAGAAAATTGTTTTAAAGTACTTCCAAGACAAGCTCTACATGCCAAAACATTAGGCTTTAGGCATCCTATTACGAAAGAAATGATGCAGTTTGACTCTCCTGTTCCTGAAGATATTACAGCTTGTTTAGAAAAATGGCGTACCTATACGTTGAATTCGAAAGAGTAGTTATTTAATATTTTAAGATGTATCAATTATCTCTAACTGATGCATTAATAATCATTCTCCAAAATTAGATTTCGAACCCATTCATTAGGAATCATATCAATAGAGATATTAACTCGGGTTGTTTCACTATCGTTAATGACTCTATGCGGATCAGATAATCTCATATACCAGCATTCTCCTGGTTCCATAGGAACAATTTTATGATTTAAATAAAAATCGGCATCCTCCTCTTTAATAATTGGAATTGTTAATCGAATCACCGATTTTTCTACTTGCAATCCTAAAGTTGGATCTGTGTGTAATCTCACTTCTTTATCGGCTTCTAAACGAAGAATACGAACCAATGTCACTGTGGTATGCTTTTGAAACTCTTCTACTATACTTTTTATATAAGGAGAGTTTTCTAATTTAGCTGTATTTAACCAATCAGTCCAGGAACCATCTGCATAATCATCTGCTGGAGGAGGTAATGGCAAAGAGGTATCTACATCATGAGCAGGAGATCTTAATGGTGTCACTTCATAATATACAAAGTCATTCAATTCCATTGCTTCTAATTCAGCTTTCATCTTCTCTACATCATATGTAAGATTCAGCTTTATAGCATCGTTTTTTGTGTCTGTGGGTTCTAATATTTGAGAGCTCATTTGATAGTTTCTTTGAGTTGAAATGATAAGGGTTCAAGTTAATAAGTTTTCTAGGTTTTTAGAAATAAAAAACTTAATTGATTTTAAAAACAGGTAGAAACACCTATGAGGGTTTATTTTCTTCCCAAATCCAGCAAATACCCCACAGAAAGCGAAAAGAAGTTTGTAGATGTCAAATTCCTCTCGTTTGGAACTGCAATGGGCATATTCAGGTTCCAGCTCAACTCTATATCCCAAGAGCTAGAGGTAAATGATATGGGAAGATTTAACTGCGTGTTTAATAGCCCAAACTCTTCATTAACTATCAACATTGGTGGAGCTCCGTTTCTAGGAGGAGATACAAATGAGATTACTTGCTCTGCAACTAGTAAATTAAATTGTGGCTTGAATCGCAAAGCGAAACCTGACTGACGAGTTAATGTGATATTCCCATAAACTCTTGAAGAAATTTGCACAGACTGATCGGTTCCAAACAAATACGAAGCAGAGGCAATTGCGCCAAAGGTTCGTGTTGAATTTCGAACGCCTAACATCACATCAATTGAATTATTAAAAGAATCAAATCCATCGCTATAAAAAAATCGAGAATATCCTACATTGTAATGAATGCTCCTACTCTTACCAATTGTATTTGAATACCCAGTAGTAATACTTACAAAATCCCAATTAGGGTCTTGATCTTGATAATATGCTGATGAAATTGTTGCATTAAATCCTGAAGAGCTATAATAAGAAACTTGTGGAATGATATTAAATTGATCTACTCCTGAATCTCTCCCTGCAAAAAATGTATTAGAATTATAGCTAACCGTAGTGTATAAAAAGTCGTATTGGTTGATGGAGTTTAATAAATCATCTACAAATTCTTTATCATTAAAAAACAAATCGTCCAACAAACCATCCAACACTTCATCTTCTGTTTTTTCTTGACCGTATGAAACGAAAGAAGTTGCTATCGTAAACAACAGCAACTTAATCACATTCAACTCATTTTTGAATCTACGGCGGTATTTCATTAATTATCTGGGGTTTAATTATTAATTACCGCGTGGTTTTTTTCGATCTCTTCGCGACCGTTCTATCCGATCTTTTAGTACTTTTCTTTGATTATCTGTCAATGTTTTTCGGAAGGCTTCTCTTGTTACTCGCAAGCGTTTCTCTTGTCTTTGTACCAACGTTTTTTGTTGTCTGGTAAACGATTGTAACAATCGGCTTCTTTTCTGATCATTCCTTAAATTCTTATCAGCAAGAATTAAAAGTTGGTCTTTTGTCAATGATTTTTTTAATGCATCTCTGTTGCTCTTAATCATTTCTCTTTCTTTCAGCAACAAGGTTTTCTGCTCCTTAGTCAGCTCTTTCATAATTAAATCATAATCTGATGTTTGACCTACCATTGAGGCTGTTGTACAAACTGAGATAAAGAAGAATAGAACTACCGAAAATGTAACTTTCAAATTTCTCATGATTTTCATTATTTTGGATATCATACGCTATCTTTAAACTGTTGCTTTTTAATAGCGTATGATGGTTCCTCTTCTACAAATGTAACTAATCTAAATTTTGTTCCCTAGAGTCTCTATGAACAATTGTCCCGAGCTTCCTCTAATTCTGTTTCGTTATTAATGGTTTCTACAGTTCCGTCTGGGTAAACAATATCGATTGGAAATACCAACGTTGGTCTTTCATCCACTCCTGGATTTGCATTATACCAATCTCTAATTAAAAATTTATCATCTCTAGAGTTCAATGTAATTATACTTCCATCAGGCATGGTTACATCAAAAGGATACACATAATCGAAACAACGAGTTCTTCTACAATCTTGTCTTGCGTCTTCTAATTCTGTTGTGTTATTAATTGTTGCTATGGTACCGTCTTGGTATTCTATTTCTATTGGAAATACTAGTTCTGGTTTTTCTTGCGTGTCAGGATTGTCGGCATACCATTGTCTAATTAACACCTTATCTGCTCTGCTTTCTAAAGTAATTGTTGTAGCATCTGGCATGGTTACAGAAAATGGATATACAATACGGAAACAACTTCTTCTCCTACCTCTTCGTGGGCGTCGACTGTCTTCTACAAATCTTCCTGCTTCCGTAAAAAACGCACTATTCAATTCTGAAGTCCAAGAACCTCCTGTTGTTACCATTCTAATTTCAAACCCTAATCCTGCAACTCTCTCAGCAACATAAATAGCATCGTCTGAAAAATTAGTTTCTAATTCGTTCTGTATTGCTGAAGGAAGTTCACTCTCAGTAACTGGCTGTCTATTTGTTGAAGATTCAATCGCTGTAATTAAGCTAGCATCATCTTGCGCAATTTCTTCTGAATTTTCCGAACAAGATGTAAACAAGATCATCGACATTAAGAATGCCGTAAATAATAAGAAAGCTATACTTCCTTTTAAAACTTTAGTTTCTGAATTTGTTGTTTTCATCGTATTTTTATTAGTTAATAATCGTTTCTGTATTCTTAGAACTCAGAGTTTCCAAATAGTTTGGAATCGATTACAAAATAATATTATCCAGCAAGCTTTTCTTTGCGTAACCATCTATTAATGAGTCTTCTATAAATAAAGAATTCATTAAAATATTTTCTAAATTTTGTTCAGAAACTTCAGCTTCAACGACAATTTCACTAACTAAAACGTCATTCATAAACTCAGAAACGTTTGCATCATCTACAAAAAGAGATTCAATTAAAACATCATCAGAAGCTATGAATAAATCATCTGGAGTATTTGTAGTTGAAAAACGGATAGCAATACTTAAACAAACCAATAAGGTTAATGACGCTGCTACCTGAAATGATCGTCTTAAATAGAATACTGGAACAATTTTCTTTTCTGAAACGAGATCAAGAATAGTAGCTTTAGAGTTGCTAAAATAATTTTCTGGAACACCCATTCCTAAATATTCTTTATGATGCTCAGAACTAGAAACTCCAACTTTTTCTTTTAAAAAGTTATCTGAATTTTTGTTTGTATTTCCTTCTAATTTTTTCATTCTACGTAGTTAGACCCTAAAAGTTGGGTTTAGTTTGGTTTACCTCAATATTTTTTCTTCAATAATTTTCACTGCGCTATAATAACTAGACTTTAAAGTACTTTCACTTACTTCTAAAATCTCAGATATTTCTCTAAAATTTAAATCGTCAAAGTATTTTAATTGAAAAACACGTCGTTGTTTTTCAGTAAGTTCTGCTACTATAGTTTGTAACTTCTCATGCAATTCTTCTCCATCAAAATATTCAGAAGCTTTCAATTGCTCATACTGTCCCATAGAAACTTCATCTATAGATAATGAATTTTTCTTTTTTTCTTTTTCTAAAAAACGAATAGATTCATTATAAGCAATCCGGAACATCCAAGTGTGTAAAGTACTTTTCCCTTCAAAACGATCAATGCTTTTATGGACTCTAATAAATGTATTTTGTAGTACATCGTTCGCATTCTCATGTGTTAAAACTATTTTTCGGATATGCCAATAGATCCTCTCTTGATAGATATCAAGTAGTTCTGAAAAAGCACGTTCCTTATGTCTCGAGCTTTGAAGTCTCTTTAATAGCTTGGTTTCGCTATTCAACGGTTTTTGATTTGGTTTCTAAGGTATACAAAATTTTAGACCCTGAAAACTGTCAAATAGTTTGAAAATGTTCGGAAATTTGATTTACCACTCCTCGTAAGGACAGGAATTAAAGTAGTCTTGTAGGTTAAATTTTCGGTCTTCGAATTTTTCTTGTAGAATTTTAAAGTGCTTAATTCGATCAATTCGAAAAGCTCTGTACTCATTTCTTAAATGGCACCAAGCTATTAAGATCCATTTATTTTGTGTAGAGTACATTCCACAAGGTTCAATTTTACGAAAAGAAATATTTGGATCGTTAGCCTTTTGGTAATTGATTTCAACAAAATTAAAATTTGTAATCGCCAATTGTATTTCAGACAATGCATTGCTTGAAATTTGCTCATACTGATTATTATAAACAACAATCTTATCGCTCAGCAACTCACTTTTTTCTTGGATAGCGCTTCTAAAAACCGATTTAATTTTTGTTAACGCTTCATTGAAATCATCTGCTAACGAAACATCTTTAGTCTGATTGACCATATGCTGTGCAGTGATCAAGGCATTTGCTTGTTTTTCTGTAAACTGAACAGGAGCAACTGAATAGCCATCCATTAAACTGTAGCCTCTTCCTTCGATTGTAATGATTGGAACTCCAGCTTCTTCTAATTTCCGAATGTCTCTATAAATTGTACGAACACTTACGTCATACTTATCTGCAAGTTCTGTAGATGTTAAGAGTCGCTTCGACTTTAGTAATGTTAATATCGATATGAGTCTGGAGAGCTGCGTCATAAAACAAAGATAGCGAACCCTTTTCAGGATTCGCTATTTAAAATTTTGGAGATTACTTCATAGAATGAAGCGCCACTCTATTTCCTTCAGTATCTGTAAACTGAGCAATGAAACCATTCTCTCCAATTTCCATTTTTGGCATAAAAATAGTTCCTCCAGCAGCTTCTACTTTAGAAAGGGCATTGTTTAAATCTTCTCCTCCATTTAAGTACACTGTAGAACCATCCATAGAAGGATTGCAACCTTCCATTTCCATCAATCCACCTCCAACACCTCCATTTTCCATATCATACGGAAACATTCCATACTTCATGTTTTTTTCAGGCATGTGATAATCTACGATTTCAATTCCTAGAATTTGATTGTAGAATTTTTTTGCTCTTTCATAATCTTTTACTGAGATTTCAAACCAGTTGATAGCATTTTTCATTGTTGATTGTTTTTAAAATTATACTTACAACAAAAGTATTTCCACATGCGACAGAATATGTCAGGGGTTAAAAAATTATATTTTTCTGATTGAAATCAATCCAATAATAGGGCCTGCAGCTAAGACGGTATAAACTGCAATTGTATCAAATGAATCTACCAACATACTAAGTAATTGAATGCTTACAATAGTTATTGCAAAACCAATACAGTTTACCAAAGTCAATGCAGTTCCTTTCACTTCCGCTTTTGCATTATGAGCAACGAGCGTTGAAAACATAGGTGAGTCTGCAATGACAACCATTCCCCAAAAAAGCAGAAAGATTACAAATACATATTCCGATTCGACATAGAATAAAAAAGGTGAGATTAGACAACAAACACAGGATAGTAGTAAAGCGATAAAAGCAATCTTTTTAACTCCATATTTTTGAGATAGATATCCTCCAAACCCAGAAGAAAGAAATCCTATTGCAATGATAAAAAATGACAACAACGAAATGTTAAATGTTGTTCCTGGATGTAACTCTTGATATGTTTTTAAAAGAACAGGAACAAAAGCCCAAAAGGCATAGAGTTCCCACATATGTCCAAAATAACCAAATGCAGCTAAGCGTAGTTTTTTAATTTTAGCGATGCTAGAAAATGTACGAATATCAAACTTTTGACTCTTCTTTCTGTAGGGACCGTCTGGTACCAAAACTATTAACAACAAACCTCCTACAAAAGCTAATAGAGACGTTACATATAGTACATATTGCCATTGTATATCGACTGTAAAATCTTTCAATAAATGTGGTAAGGCAGTTCCTAAGACCAAAGCACCTACCAACCAACCTAAAGATTTTCCTAACTTTTTATCGTAATAGTCTGCTGCAATTTTCATTCCCACAGGATAAATTCCAGCGAGGAAAAAGCCTGTCAGAAATCGAAAGAGCAAAAGAGTAGTTATTGTATTACCTTCCCACACCATTCCTATATTCATTAAAGCTCCAAACAACGCACTTACAAAAAACACTTTGGATGGAGAAAAACGATCTGCGATGGTAAAAAAGGCAAATACTAAAGTTCCGAAAATAAATCCGAATTGCACAGATGACGTTAGATGGCTCATCGCATTTAATTCTACAGCGAAATTCACAATCAAATCATTCATCACCCCATTTCCTGCAAACCATAACGAAGTACAGAAAAACTGTGAGATGATAATAATGGGTAATATATACCGCTGTTTTTTAGAATTCAATTCATTCAAAATTGTAGCCTTTACAGGCTGTTAAAGTAATCAAAAAACAGCTCATAGATTTTTATTATAAAAGTAACTGTATTATTGATTATCATAATTTGTTTTCAGCGAATTTGAATTGTATTTTTACCTAGTAATTAATCGCCAGATATGAAAATCATTATTTCGCCAGCAAAATCATTGGATTTTGAAAATAAAGCAACCACGAACACCCATACTCAACCTTCTTTTTTAGATCAATCTGAAAAGTTGAACAAAAAACTAAAAACGGTTTCTAGAAAAAAATTAGGTGAATTTATGAGTATTTCGCCAGCATTGGCCGATTTAAATTATACTAGGAATCAAGAATGGCAACCTCCTTTTAATTTAGACAATGCAAAACAAGCTGTCTTTGCATTTACTGGTGAAGTGTATCGAGGATTAGATGTCACCACACTTCCTGAAGACAAACTTTCTTTATTACAAGACCGTTTGCGAATTTTATCTGGATTGTACGGCCTGCTAAAACCGTTAGATTTAATTCAGCCTTATCGTTTAGAAATGGGGAAAAGATTAAAAGTAGGGAGAAAAGAAAATTTATATAAATTCTGGGGAGACACTTTAGCAAACTCATTGAACGACGAAATGCAAGATGATGACTTATTCATTAATCTGGCTAGTGCAGAATATTTTAAAGCAGTTCCACAAAAAGCCTTAAAAGTTCCGATGATTACACCTGTTTTTAAAGAATTAAAAAACGGCCAATACAAAGTAGTCATGACTTTCGCTAAAAAAGCACGTGGATTTATGGTTCGTTACATCTTAGACCATAACGTAAATACTTTGGAAGAATTAAAAGGGTTTAATACCGAAGGGTATGGTTTTAGTGAAGCTTTGTCTTCGGAAACTGAGTTGGTGTTTACGAGGTAAATAAATTCAAACCTTATTAATCGTATCTAATATTGAAATTATTACTAGCATTAGCTATACTAAGGCTAGTAGACATTGTTACAATAGCAACTAAAATTAACACAACACCTATAGTAATGAAAAGAACTCCAATAGCATGAATCAATTTATTAGTGACTTGTAATTTATCTTCATTTATCAGATTTTCTGGAACAGGTCTTCGAATAATCAATGACCAAAAAGTTTCAAAATGATTTTTGATAAGAACTCCTATAAGTATCCATATTGTTGACTTCGCTAAGGATATTAGAAATGTAAAGAATAAAATAGTTTTCATAGCTCGGTTTTTTTCAATTGTAAATATACTTATTATTTTTCCTCGTTGTTGTCCAACCAATTTTCAGCCTCAATTGTATACCAATTCTTTGAAAAGTTCTTTGCATTAACAATTTGTTCAAAGTGATATTTTGCTTTTTTAATAACTCCTTTTCTGTCGAAGTAAACTCCCATATACAAATGCAAATAAGGGCTTTGATAGTCTTCTTTCAATAACTTTGCACTTATTTGCTCTATGTGGTCATCAAACTTATCAGACTTCTCTAAACCTTTGTAAAAGGCTATATCTTTTAAAAAGGTAAGATTGTGTAGTAGGTTTATATCTGCATATTCTAAATAGTTAGGGTATTGGATAAATACCTTCTCTAACAATTCAGTACTGGCTTCCATCTTTTTTGAATCGTATCGTGCCATAAATGACTCCGAAAGCGCTTGAGCTAATACTTTCTTTCTGTAAAAATCTGAATCTAAAGAGTTCTTAAAATTTAATGAATCGACTGTTTCTAACAGCTTCATTTCTTCTAGTTTGAAAATGTAATTTTTCAAAAAACTCAATGCAAAAAGAGATGATGAGACATCTCCATAAATTAATCGAGCTGGGTCGCTCATCAAATTGTTATTTGCGAGCAGCGTTAGTGTAATATTCTTAGATGGAACTTTCAAAAGTAAACTTGAATAGCAATCATATTGTCCATATACCCAAACTAATTTTTCACCATTCATTTCTTGATTAAAAATCCCATAACCATACGGTAATTTTTCGTTTGCTGATGTAAACATCAGATTTTTAGAACTTTCAGAAATCAAGGTATTATTATCTAACGCTTGGTTAAACGTTTCTAAATCTTTTAAATTAGAAACAATGCCCGCCGAAGTGGAATATCCAAAATCAATAAATCCCTTTTCAATGCCATCTCCAATAGTATAAGGTTTTGCTATTTTTAGATTGTGTTTAATAATTTGTGTAGAGTCTTTCAATAAAAATGTGTTCTTTAATTTCAATGGTTGAAAAATTTCTTCTTCCATTAAGTTCTCGAAAGATTTCCCAGAAACCTCTTCAATAATTCGAGTAAGGGCTCCAAATCGAGAACTATAGTAAAACTTCCTTCCTATATCTCCTTGGGATGTATGCGATAGAATGTGTTTGATTTGTATAGAATCGCTTAAAGTAGATTCAGGAAAATATTTTTTAACTGGTTCTAACAATGAGAGTTTCTTTTGCTCTACTAGTTTCATGATTAAGACACCTGAAAAAACTTTGGTATAAGAAGCTATTGGAAATAAATCGTCGGATTTTAATTTTATTTTATTTTCTACATCAAAAAAACCCAAGTAATTTTTATAAATAACTTCTCCATCTTTTTCAATAGATGCTGCAATACCAGGAATTAGAAAATACTCTTTTAATTGGTTAAGCTCGCTTGTAAACTTTTCTGATACATCAACGGTGGTTTTATCATTTTTAACGCAAGAGGTTATTATCAAGAAGAATGTCAGTCTAAAAAGTAGCTTCATTTTTATTTGTTTTATGTGTTTACAATAATAAAGACACCTTCAAAAATGAAATCGTTACGAACCTCTAAATTATTTCAAAGATTTGTTAGCAATCCGCTAAACCAACAGTAATCGCTAAGCCGCCTTCTGAAGTTTCTTTATAGTTTTTGTTCATGTCTTTGGCAGTTTCCCACATGGTATCAATTACAGAATCTAATGGAACTAGTGAATCTTCTGGGTTTGTTTCCAAAGCCAATTCAGCAGCATGAATTGCTTTAATTGCTCCCATTGAATTTCGCTCTATACAAGGAACTTGTACCAACCCACCGATAGGATCACAGGTTAACCCTAAATGATGTTCCATTGCAATCTCAGCTGCTACCAAAACTTGCGAAGGCGTTCCTCCCAACAATTCTGTCAATGCTCCAGCTGCCATTGCAGATGACACACCAATTTCAGCCTGACAACCTCCCATTGCTGCTGAAATAGTTGCATTCTTTTTAAAAATACTTCCTATTTCTCCAGCTACTAGTAAAAACTTTTGCACTTCATCAAAATCTGCTTTGTGATCTTCAATTACCAGATAATACATTAAAACTGCAGGAATAACACCGGCACTTCCATTAGTTGGAGCTGTAACAACTCTTCCTAAGGCAGCATTCACTTCATTCACAGACAAAGCGAAACAACTTACCCATTTTAAAATCTCTCTAAATTTCACTTCAGTACTACGAATGGCTTTAATCCATTCAGATTGATTTTTATATACTGAATCTTTAATGAGTTTTTTATGTGTATCGAAAGCACGTCGCTTTACATTTAATCCGCCAGGCAACTTCCCTTCCGTATGACATCCAATATACATGCATTCTAACATCGTATCCCAAACTTTTCTCAAATCAGTAGTAATCTCTTCTTTAGAACGCAACTCTAATTCGTTTTGCCATACAATCTCCGAAATCGATAAATTTTTATCGATACAGTAATCTTCTAATTGTTTTGCTTTTTCAATTGGATATGGAAAATTTTTCTTTTCTAAAGATGGTTTTTCTAGTTGAGAATCTTCTTGAACAACAAAACCTCCTCCAATAGAATAATACGTTTCACTAAGAATGACATCATCTTCTGCAAAACCTAAAAATCGAATCCCATTAGCATGAAAAGGTAAAAACTCTCTATTGAATACGACATCTTCTTTCAAAAAAGCGACCTCTTTAAGTCCATTGAATTTTAATGTCTTGAAATTTTCAATATCTTGAATAATCGTTTCAATCTCATTAACATCTATCGTTTCAGGATCTTCACCACTCAATCCTAATAAGACAGCAATATCTGTTGCGTGACCTTTTCCTGTTAGGGATAGAGAACCATACAATTCTACTTTAAGATTCGTTACGGAATGAAACAAATTTTCAGATTGTAATTTTCCTATAAAGGATTGAGCAGCTCGCCAAGGTCCTAATGTATGAGAACTTGAAGGTCCTACTCCTACCTTTAGCATGTCAAAAACACTAATAAATTGCGACATTGAAACTAGATTTTAGATTCCTGACCTAGTTCCTTTACCAACAAATAGTAAAAAATTGCGCGGTATTTCACTCGATTGGTTTTCCCCATCCTTTCTGCAACCACTTGAATAGCATCATCCAAATACGCTCCATCTTCCAATCCTAATTTTTTAATCAAGAAGTTATGCTTTACCGTATGAATTTCTTTTTCATCAGAAGTAGAGACTGAGGCTGCATCTCTTTTAAAAATAGAAGGCCCTAGACCTCTTGTTACTTTATCAAACAAAACATCTTCATAAACGATTCCCATGGAGTCCATGTTTTCTTTATAAAAACTAATCTTCTCATCGAACTTACTCATGCCCTTCTATTTTCTGATCATTATTAAGTGGTCAAATATAACTAATGAATAATGAATAATGAATAATGAATAATGAATAATGAATAATGAATAATGAAAGTTCGAAAATATATTTACAGGTCACTATTATATTCGTTCATTCTTTCATTACCTCATTGAATTACTGTTAACAGATCATTGAAGCTAAAACTGAAATTCAAGTTCAAGTTCGATTTCGATTTACAATCTGACTTTTGGCTTATTTTCTGTCAATCTGTCACTCAAAAAAGTAAAGTTTTTTAAATTTCTGACAATCTTTAGCTAAAAAACTGTTGGCATACATATTGACTATAGGTAAACAGTAAAATTTGACAACTATTTTAAAATATAAATAATTAGATATGAGTAAGATTATAGGAATCGATTTAGGAACAACCAACTCATGTGTTTCAGTAATGGAAGGAAATGAGCCTGTTGTAATTCCTAATGCAGAAGGAAAAAGAACCACTCCTTCTATAGTAGCTTTTGTTGAAGGTGGAGAACGTAAAGTAGGAGATCCTGCAAAACGTCAAGCCGTAACAAATCCAACAAAAACAGTTTATTCTATTAAACGTTTTATGGGGAATAAGTTCTCTGAGTCTTCTAAGGAAGTTAAAAGAGTACCTTATAAAGTAGTTAAAGGAGACAACGATACACCTCGTGTAGATATTGACGGTCGTTTGTATACGCCTCAAGAAATTTCGGCAATGGTATTACAGAAAATGAAGAAAACTGCTGAAGACTATTTAGGTCAAGATGTTTCTGAAGCTGTAGTAACTGTTCCAGCATATTTTAACGATGCACAAAGACAAGCTACTAAAGAAGCTGGAGAAATTGCTGGTTTAAAAGTTAGCAGAATTATTAACGAGCCTACCGCAGCTGCATTGGCTTATGGTTTAGATAAAGCTAGCGACGACAAAAAAATCGCTGTATTTGATTTTGGTGGAGGAACACATGATGTTTCTATCCTAGAATTAGGTGATGGTGTTTTTGAAGTATTAGCTACTGATGGTGATACGCACTTAGGAGGAGATGATGTAGATGAGAAAATCATTAACTGGTTAGCTGAAGAATTTAAAGCTGAAGAGAACATGGACTTAAGAGAAGATCCTATGGCTCTACAACGTTTAAAAGAAGCCGCAGAAAAAGCAAAAATCGAATTATCAAGTACAACAGCTACTGAAATTAACTTACCATATGTAACTGCTACAGCTAGTGGACCAAAACACTTGGTTAGAAGCCTAACAAAAGCGAAGTTTGAGCAATTAATTGATGATTTAGTAAAAAGAACGATAGAGCCTTGTAAAAAAGCATTAAAAAGTGCTGACTTATCCACTTCAGATATTGATGAAATTATCTTAGTAGGAGGTTCTACAAGAATTCCTGCAATTCAAGAAGCAGTAGAGAAGTTCTTTGGAAAAGCACCAAGTAAAGGAGTAAATCCTGATGAGGTTGTTTCTTTAGGAGCTGCTATTCAAGGAGGTGTTTTAACAGGTGATGTAAAAGATGTACTACTGTTAGATGTTACGCCTTTATCATTAGGTATTGAGACTATGGGGAATGTATTTACAAAGTTAATCGATGCAAATACAACTATTCCAACAAAGAAATCGCAAGTATTCTCTACAGCAGTAGACAATCAGCCGTCAGTAGAAATTCACGTTTTACAAGGTGAAAGAGCTATGGCAGCAGATAATAACACTATTGGTCGTTTCCATTTAGATGGTTTACCTCCAGCACAAAGAGGAGTTCCTCAAATTGAGGTAACTTTTGATATTGATGCAAATGGTATTATTAAAGTTTCTGCTTTAGATAAAGGAACAAATAAATCTCACGAAATTAGAATTGAAGCTTCTTCAGGTTTATCAGAAGAAGAAATCGAAAAAATGAGACAAGAAGCTGAAGCAAACGCTGATGCTGATAAAGAAGCTAAAGAAACTGCTGAAAAAATCAATGCAGCTGATGGAATGATCTTCCAAACAGAAAAGCAATTAAAAGAGTATGGAGATAAATTATCTGAGGATAAAAAAGGTCCAATTGAAGCTGCTTTAGAAGAATTGAAAAAAGCACATGAATCGAAAGACATCGCACAAATTGACGCTGCAATGGAAACGATTAACGAAGCTTGGAAAGTTGCTTCTGAAGAAATGTACAAAGCAGAGCAAGAAGCTCAAGCTGGTGCAGGAGCACAACAAGGTCAACCAGAAGGAGGAGCAGATACAGAAGGAGACAATGTTGAAGACGTAGACTTCGAAGAAGTAAAATAAATGAACTTCATTCATTAATATAAAAACGCAATCATTCACTTGATTGCGTTTTTTAATTATAAGCTCCTTTTGAGAAAATACAATTCATCTAACTTCTTTAAACATACGTTTTGCGTATTTGATCATGTTGATGATCGGTTTTTTAAAGAAAATACTATTCATTTTAAAAGCAAATCTAAAAGCCTCTATTCTTATACAGAAGAAGGTGTTTACTGGTATTCTAATCATTGGGGAAGAGTAGCTAATTGTCGATGGAGGCTAAACTCAAAAGAAAAATTAAAAAACCAATTGTATTATTTAGGCTTTGCAAAATGGACTGATTTTTATTCTTTAAATGAAACGGAAAAACAATTTTATATTTCGGTAAATTTTAAAACCTCTGAGGTAGATTTTCATCATAAAGAGACTAAAGAAGATGTTTTTTTGTTTTTTTCAGAGACAGCACAAAAGAGAATTACAGAAATAAAGAAGATTTTATCCGAACATAAATGGGCTAGCTATTTTGATGTAGATATTGACATTTTAAGAGAAAAGATCATTACTGAATATATCAATTCTGATAAGTCACTACAACAAATAAAGTTTGAACATCGGTAATATTTCTTCAATTTTCAAAATAATAAATACGTATCACTACGTACACTAAACTAAAAACATATCGTAATCTTTGGAGTATTCTAAATTTCTAAAAAGAAGTTTTATGAAAAAGGGTTAACTACCTAGTGCTATTTGCACTAAATGCTTATCTTAATTTTACATATTCCTCCATTAAATTAAAAGTAAGTTCTTTAAGCCTCGACATTGTCGAGGCTTTTGTTTTTTGTAAATTTGTAGTACGTTCTATAAACTAGAAAATTTTCATGAACATACCACAAACCAGTTTTCCACGAGTAGTAATTATCGGAGGAGGATTTGCAGGACTTGCAGTCGCAAAAGGGTTACGAAAACAGGATCTACAAGTAGTCTTGATAGACAAACACAACTATCACACTTTTCAACCTTTATTATATCAAGTAGCTACAGGTGGATTAGAACCAGATAGTATTGCTTTCCCTCTACGAAAGACAATTAATGATTTAGAAAATTATTACTTCCGCCTCACTGAAGTTGTAAATATCGATGCTCAGAAAAATACGGTTGAGACTACTATTGGGAACTTAGAATATGATCATTTAGTAATTGCAACAGGCTCTAAAACTAATTTCTTTGGGAGTAAGAGTATAGAAAAACATGCCATGGAAATGAAGTCTGTACCACAGTCTTTAAATATTAGAAGTTTAATTATTGAAAACTTTGAAGAGGCATTACTAACATTAGATTTAGACGAACGTAAAGCCTTAATGAATTTTGTAATTGTTGGTGGCGGTCCTACTGGAGTTGAATTAGCGGGAGCTTTGGCTGAAATGAAAAAAGGAATTTTACCAAAAGACTATCCAGATTTAGACATCCGTCAGATGCAAATAAACCTCATTCAAGGCTCCGATAAATTGCTAGACGCGATGAGTACAAAAGCTTCTAAAAAAGCAGAAGACTTCTTAATCAAACTAGGTGTAAATGTTTGGAAAAATATTTTCGTCAAAGATTATGATGGAAAAAATGTTATTACCAATACAGAAGAAACATTCGAATCATCAACTGTTATTTGGGCCGCAGGAGTAAATGGAGATACCATTAAGGGTTTAGAGGACAATTGTGTTGTTGAAAGAGCCAATCGTTTTAAAGTTGATGAATTTAACAAAGTGACTGGCTATGACAATATCTATGCGATTGGAGATGTTGCTTCCATGAAATCAGAAAAATACGAGCATGGTCATCCAATGATGGCACAACCAGCTATTCAACAAGGAAAACTATTAGCAAAAAATATCCTTGCAGAATTAAAAGGGAAAAAGAAAAAAGCATTTGTTTATAATGACAAAGGTTCTATGGCTACTATTGGACGAAATAAAGCTGTGGTAGATTTACCCAACTGGAAGTTTCAAGGGATTTTTGCTTGGTTTGTTTGGATGTTTGTCCACTTATTTTCTTTGATTGGTTTTCGTAATAAAATCATTGTATTTATGAACTGGGTATACAACTACATTCGTTTTGACAGAGAAACTAGATTAATTATCAGGCCTTTTAAAAACAAGAATAAATATTCTTTTAGAACTGAAAAGTAGATTATATGGAAACTTCAACTACTATCGCCAATGAAAATATTGCCAGAATAAATAAGGCAATTCGATATATTGAAGAAAACATCCAATCCAAATTACTTTTAGAGAATATTGCTAGAGCAGCACATTTTTCGCCTTACCATTTTCACAGACTCTTTTCTGTAGTCTTGGGAGAAACCGTCAATAATTTTATTACAAGAAAGCGAATAGAAAAAGCCGCTTCACTTCTTATACATCAAAAAGAAATTCCTATTACTGAAGTTTCAGAAAAAATCGGGTTCTCTAGTTTATCTTCCTTCTCTAGAGCTTTTAAAAAATTCTATGGGATGAGTCCTTAAGAATTCAAAGAATTAAGTCAAGAGAAATTCAGCAAGATTTGCAAAACCAAAAGCAAGAATGGTCAAGTCAAAGTAAGCTTCGAACAATACATTAGCAGCATAAATAATTCTTTAAACTGGATAAAAATGAATGCTAAAACTGAAGTAAAAATAGTAGAACCATTAGAACTAGCGTATATAAGTCATGTTGGAAAAGTGGATTTAATTGGTAATGTATACAATGACCTTGTTCGATGGGCAACTCCAAAAGGCTTGATGACTCAAGAAAACTTGAGAATGGTGACCATCTACCACGATAGTCCAAAAATAACAGATCCTGATCACCTTAGAATAAGTGTTTGCATGGTTTTAAATTCCTCAACTACAGTTGAAGGTCAAGTTGGTTTAAGAACTCTAGATGCGGGTAAATGCATCGTTTCTCGGTTTGAAATCACTCCTTTTGAATTTCAACAAGCATGGGAATCTAATTTTGTTTGGATGTCAGAAAACGGCTATAAAAAAGGCGACAAAGATCCTTTTGAAATCTTTCACAACAACTACTTAGATCACCCAGAGCAAAAGTTTATTGTAGACCTTTGCATCCCTATTTTCTAATTTTCTTATTGGTTCTTATTACTAGAATGAAGGTTTAACGATTCAACTTTTTGTTAGAAACAATTCGTCATTCCTTTTTTACAACTCAGTCATTCTTTTTATTACAATCCACAGTGTTGTTTCACCTTTGTACCATCAAATAAAACAAACAATGAAAAAATTTCTATTTTTAATCAGCTTACTATTTACAATCACCGCTTTTTCACAGACAACCGTTTCAGGAAAAGTTTTAGATAATGAAGGAGATCCAATCTTTGGAGCAAATGTCTATTTAGATGGAACTTATGACGGAACCTCTACCAATGAAAAAGGTGAATTCTCATTTACCTCTTCGGAGAAAGGAACACAAACACTTATTGTTTCTTTTATTTCTTTTGAAGAGTATAAAGTGACCGCAGACATTTCAACGTTTAAAAAATTAGTTATTAAACTTCGTGAAGATGTAAATACCTTAGATGCTGTTATTATTAACGCTGGTACATTTGAAGCTGGAGATAACGCCAAAGTAACTGCTTTAAAACCTTTGGACGTAGTGACTACCGCAAGCGCATTGGGTGACTTCGTTGGTGCTTTACAAACATTACCAGGAACTTCTACAGTTGCAGAAGATGGGCGTTTGTTTGTAAGAGGTGGTGGTGGAGAAGAAACTCAAATTTTCATTGATGGTATACGTGTATTCACTCCATTTACTCCGAGTGCTAATAACATTCCAACTCGTGGTCGTTTTTCGCCTTTCCTATTTAAAGGGATTTCATTCTCTACGGGAGGTTATTCTGCTGAGTACGGACAAGCGCTTTCTGGTGTTTTACTTTTAAGTACAATTGATGAACCTGTACAAGAACAAACAGATATTTCTATTATGACTGTAGGTGTTGGAGTTGGAAATACACAGAAATGGGACAAAGGATCTTTTAGTATTAATACCTCTTATATCAATTTAGCACCTTACTTAGAGTTATTTCCAGATAGAAATACCTGGAAAAAGCCTATACAGGCCGCTAGCGGTGAAATGGTATATCGTTATAAATTAAAAAATGACGGGCTTCTGAAATTGTATGGCGCCTACAGTTATAATAATTTCGAATTGGTTCAACAAGATATTAATTTTGCAAATGGATTACGATTTGGATTAGAAAACAGAAACCTATACATTAATGGATCTTACAGAGGGTTTTTAGGAAACAATTGGACAATGTATACAGGGTTTTCTGTAGCGAATGATCACACCAATTTAAATATTGAAGATGATCTTATTAAAAACACTGAAAATTCCGCTCACATCAAAATGAAATTAAGAAAACGATACAGCAATAGATTCAAATTGAATTTTGGAGCTGAGTACTTTATTACTGATTTTTCTGAGCAATTTTCGAATGTAGCGAATGGTGATTTTAAATATGGTTTTCAGAATAATATTGCTGGTTTTTTTGCTGAAGCTGATATCTTCTTTTCAAAAAGATTAGCATCAAAAATTGGAGTACGTGCTGAGCATTCAGAGTTACTAGATGAAACTACTATCTCACCAAGAGCTTCTATTGCCTATAAATCAGGAGAAAACTCACAGTTCTCATTAGCCTATGGTCAGTTTTATCAAAATCCAAACAACAACCTTTTAAAATTCAATAGCAATTTTACTGCAGAGAATACAACGCATTTGATTGCTAATTACCAATATGTAAAAGACAATCAAATTTTTAGAGTTGAAGCATATTATAAAGATTATAACAATTTAGTGAAGTTTGATACTGAAATGGCAAATTTTAGTAGTACTTATAGTAATGATGGTGGTGGATTTGCAAAAGGTATTGATGTTTTTTGGAGAGATAATAAATCGATTAAAAACACTGATTATTGGATTTCTTATTCTTATTTAGATACTGAAAGAGACTATAGAAACTTCCCTGTAGCTGCAAGACCAAACTTTGCTTCAAAACACAACTTATCTGTTGTCAGCAAGCATTGGATTGAGAAATGGAAAAGTCAAGTAGGATTTAGCTATAACTTTGCCTCTGGAAGGAATTATACCAACCCAAATGAAGCTGGGTTCTTAAATGAACAAACAAAGAGTTACAATTCCATTAGTTTAAACTGGGCATACTTAATTGATCAACAAAAGATATTATACTTTTCTGTGAATAATGTTCTAGGAACTAAAAATGTGTTTGGATATAATTATGCAAATCAACCAGATATTAATGGATCATTTGCAAGACAAGCCATTGTTCCTAATGCAGATAGCTTTTTCTTTGTAGGGTTCTTCTGGACAATTAGTGATGATAAAAAGACGAATCAACTAGATAATTTATAATGAATACTGAATTATGAAAATTACAACTCGGTGTTAAAAAACAACAATTCGGAATAATTAATGTTACTAAATAAAAAAATCATAGGATATTTGAATCAACAAAAGAACAAATGAAAAAATTCTTATTTACCTTTTTATTTATAGCTAGTAGTATTTTCTCAGTAGCTTCTCAAGAAAAAGAAACCATTGACCTTACTATAGAAGTAACAATAACCAAACATCATAAAGGAGATATTCTTCTGGCTCTTTATAATAGTGAAGAAGATTACATGAAGAAAACATACAAAAGCGGAAAGGTAAACGTGAAAAATGGTAAAGCTACTTTAAAATTTAAAGGGATTGAAAAAGGCGACTATGCATTCTCTTTATTCCATGATGTCAATAGTAATGAAAAGTTAGATAAAAACTTTTTTGGAATTCCAAAAGAGCCTTATGCATTTTCTAACAACGAAAAAGGAAGTTTCGGGCCTCCAAAATATAAGAAAGCTATGTTTACAGTTCAAGAAGATAAACATGTAACTGTTTCAATCAAATAATTATGTTAACCAGAAAAATTTCATACGTATTCATCGCAATTACAGCAGTAGCTATTGGACTATATCCAATGATTTACTTCCTAATGTCTGAAAGAACCTTTGGACTTCTTGGATCTAAAACTCCTGAATTATTAGCAGATACATTATGGAATGGAATGTTTTACACACACATTATTCTAGGAGGATTGGCTTTGTTAATTGGGTGGATTCAATTCAATAAAAAAATCCAGAGGACAAAGATTCAATTGCACAGAAACATTGGAAAAACATATATGATCTCTGTCTTATTGAGTGGGATATCGGGAATCTATATTGGCTTTTATGCTACTGGTGGATGGATTCCCCAAACAGGTTTTGTAGGTTTAGGAATTGTATGGTTATTAACGACAATTAAAGGCTATACAGCTGTCAGAAAAAAAGATATTACAACACATCAAAAAATGATGTTTTATAGTTATGCTGCTTGTTTTGCAGCTGTAACTCTTAGAATTTGGTTACCAATATTATCCGCTACTTTAGGAGGTTTTTTACCTGCCTATCGAATAGTCGCCTGGCTATGTTGGGTACCCAACATTATTGTCGCTTATTTTATTATTAAACAAAAATTTAAATCAACACCAGCATTTAGCTAACAATACATATTAAACATTTTAAAATCAATTAATTATGAAAAAATTATTTTTATTCATCGGGGTATTATTTGCCTTAAATTCAACAGCACAATCACAATATGAGAAAGGAATGACAAAAGCTCTTGACTACTTGAATCAAGGAAAACTAACAGAATCAAGCAATTTATTTGAACGAATTTCTAAAGCAGAAAAAGACAATTGGTTGCCATCATTTTATGCAGGATATGTAACTGTTCTATCTTCTTTTGGAATCAAAGATGAGGCTGCATTAAAATCTAAATTGGAAAAAGCAGAGGCTTTCTTAAATCAAGCTGCTACAATTTCTCCTAACAACCCAGAGATCATGATTGCTCAAGCATTACACAACACAGCATATATTGCTTTTGATGGCCAAAAATACGGAATGTCATTGTCTGGAAAAAATGCAGCAATCTATGCAAAAGCAATCCAATTGGCTCCAAATAACCCTAGAGTTATTTTAAGTAAAGCTGAATGGGATATGGGTGGAGCTAAATTCTTCGGAAAATCTGTTGAACCTTATTGCAAGGATGTAAAAAAAGCATTAGAGCTATTCAAAACAGAAAAAGTCGAAGAAAAGTACGCACCATCATGGGGTAAGGACAGAGCTGAACAAGTTTTAAAAGAAAGTTGCGGGAAATAAGTAATCATATGCCTAATTTATTTCTTAAAAGAGTACTTGCTTTTATCATAGACTACGTTGTTATTATTGCATATGCAACATGTTTATTCTTAGCAAGTACTTTTTTATCTTCTCAGTTTGATTTTCAACTCAGTTTTGATTCTCCTTTCAAGAATCAGATGGTTAGCTTTATAAGTCTAACACTTCCTGTCTTCTTGTACTTTTTCTTATCAGAAAGATCTAAATCTAAAGGAACCATTGGAAAGCGTATTTTAAAACTGAAAGTAGTTGGTGCAACAGAAAGTTCAAGAGGAAATCTCTTTCTAAGGAATTTCTTAAAGTTTTTGCCTTGGGAAATAGCCCATATTGGCGTATATCAAATTGCATTTTACAACAACGAAAACATATGGGTATGGATTTCATTAATCCTTCCTCAGGTAATTGTCATTATTTATGTAATAAGTGTATTTCTATCGAAAGGAAAACAGAGTGTTTATGATAAACTATCACGCACAAAAATATCTGATTAACTTAATATCTTAGAAATCAATTCTTGCTTCGATTTCTCGTCGTCCCCAAACAACCAACGCAAAGTATTGCATTCCCATATTTCATGGTACTGTTGCTCATTGATGACATCTCTCTCTATTGCTAAATCCAATAGTTTTCCTGGATACGAAGATTGAGCATCGCTTTCCATTTCTCCTAAAGGATACGGATCGTCTAATCCCATGATGACTTGATTAGATCCCTGACGTTCTATCATTAGCTTTAAAGAATCTGTATCGTGTACCAAGGTGTCGAAGTAAATGTTTGGGTGCCCTACTGCTTTTCTTGGGTGTGTTTTCCCTTCAAATAAATCGGGTCTTCCATCAAAACCTTGGATTCTTCTTCCTAAGTTCATTTGTGCTAACTGACCTCCATGCGCAAAACAAGTTCTAATGTTTGGAAAACGTTCTTGCATTCCATTTAACGTATAAAAATGATAGGCATCTCCACATTGAGCTAACATCCAAATTAAATGAAAACGCCAAGCTGTGTTTTCTAGTTTGATCATTTTATCACCATCATACGGATGGATCTCAATCGCTAATTGATACTTATTAGCCAACTCGAAAATTGGATCATTTTCTTTATCAAAGACACTTCGCCATTGACCAATAGAATCCATAAAGTGTGTAGGCAAACACAATACTTTTAATCCTAACTCTTCAACACATCGTTCAATTTCCCACAAAGCTCCTTGTATAAAACCTGGGTGCACTACAAATCCGCAAGTAAATTTAGAAGGATTGTCGTGCTGTACTTTTGCATTAAAGTCATTTTGAAAACGCAATGCTTTCTTCATTTGCTCTAAACGCAATCCATTTCCGTACAATTGAGAAAGGTTTAAAACCACCGCGTGATCTAAACGGTTTTTCTCCATCCATTCTAACTTCTCATTTAAGAAAAAACTAGAATCTGTTACTGGGCGCTTCCATCCTTTTTGTAACATATACTTACGTTCGTCATCTACCCAGAAAATTTCTTTGTCCTTCATAAACTGAGGAATTTGCTCAGGGTAAGGAAGTAAATGTGAGTGACCGTTGATTCTTAATTTACGTTTCAAGTCTGTCATTTTTTCTCGTTTGGTTGTATACAAATCATTGTGCCTTGTAAGGTGGCAAATAGTATTTCTTCTGTTTCATCAGTAATTCTTGCTTCACAAAAAACAAGTGTTCTTCCTGATTTCACTACTTTCCCAGTAGCGATAATCTTTTTCGCTTTAGCCGCTTTTAATAAGTTCGTTTTAAACTCAACACTCAACACATCTGAACCTTTAGGCATTGTAGTTAGTGCTGCATAACCACAAGCAGAGTCTGCGATACTAGTAATCACTCCTGCATGAAAAAATCCGTGCTGTTGCGCTAACTCTTCTTTTAAGCTACATTCAATTTTCACCATTCCTTCTTCAATAGCAATGATTTTAGCACCCAAGGTTTTCATAAAACCTTGTTTCTCAAAACTTCTTTTTGCCTCTTCTATCACTATTACTTTTTTGGGGCTTCCATTTTTGTTCCACAATTAGAACAAGTACATTTTGCATCATCTGAATAATAAGCATCAAATATTTTAGGCATGTCTGTTTCTATATTATCCAACGCAAACTCTTCTCTATACAAAGGCGCATTACAGTTTTCACAATACCATTCTAAAGCATCCATCATTCCTTCTGACCTAGGGTATTCAATCACCAACCCTACCGTATTTGCTTTCCTTTGTGGCGAATGTGGCACTTTGGGTGGCAACAAATAAATATCACCTTCATTGATTTCTACATCTACTTGCTCTCCTTTATCGTCAATAATTTTTAATACCATATCGCCTTCAACTTGATAGAAGAACTCAGGGGTTTCATTATAGTGATAATCTTTCCGACTGTTCGGTCCTCCAACGACCATCACAATATAATCACCACCATCCCAAACACACTTGTTTCCAACAGGTGGCTTCAACAAATGGCGATTTTCATCGATCCATTTTTGAAAATTTAAAGGTTGTACTAGTTTGCTCATTCTTGTAGATTTTTAGATAATTAGACAAAAGATAAAAGACCTTTTAAAGATAGTAATTTGTCTTTTCTCTTGTTTCTTTTCTTCTTTATTCTTTACAACGATTTTGTTCTTCCTCCATCCACAGGTAAATTAATACCGTTGATATAACTTGCTTTTTCACTTGCTAAAAAAGTAATGGCTGCAGCTGTTTCTTCAGGTTTCGCAAATCGTTTTGCAGGAGAAGCATTTCGCATAGTAGTTGCTACCTCATCGACACTCTTCCCTGTTTTTGCTGACTTATTTTTTAGGATTTCGTTCAAGCGCTCCGTTTCTGTTGCCCCAGGCAATACATTATTTACGGTAATTCCAAACTGCCCTAATTCATTAGCCAATGTCTTCGACCAATTGGCAACAGCACCACGAATTGTATTTGAAACTCCCAATCCATCTAAAGGTTGCTTCACTGAGGTGGAAATGATATTGATAATTCTTCCGTATCCCGCTTCCTTCATAAAAGGAACCAACGTTTGAGCTAACACATGATTGCATTTTAAATGCTGTGTAAAAGCTCTTTCGAACTCATCCAATTCTGCATTAAAAACTGGACCTCCTGCTGGACCTCCTGTATTGTTTACCAAAATATGAAATGAACCATTGTGAGATGCTAAAACCTCTTTTAACCCTTCAGGATTTGAAAAATCAGCAACAATGTAAGCATGCTGTTGATTATTGTTTGCTAACAGAGAAAGTACAGATTTTAGTTTCTCTTCATTTCTAGCGATCAATGTTACGTTTGCTCCTTCTTCAGCCAAAGCAATTGCAGTTGCTTTCCCTATTCCTTGTGTGCTACCGCATACCAAGGCATTTTTATTTTCTAATCCTAAAATCATTTAATAAATTTAAAACTGTTTAAAATTTCGTCTCCAACTTTTATGTAATTTTCATATTGTGATTTCTCAGCAGTAAATGTAAGCACATAAGCTTTTTTATTCTTGATGATATAAACTTGCTTCATTTTCAAACTAAAATTATTCATATCAGCTTCAACAACAATTGTGTGATACTCGTAGTCTTTATTTTTTGATCTTTCATCTTTTATAAATTTGCTTCCAGGAACTCCTGTTGAGAATTGATTTTTAGAGAGTAACACATATTCATCCAAGTCTAAATCATATGCTGTTAAGTCTTGAATAATCATATTTATATTTTCGCCAAACTTATCTCCTTCTGTAGATACTGAGGAAGTAATTGTAAAAGATGTTCCTCTAAAACCTGAATTGTCAAACTTCCAATCCGTAGGGTACTCAATAGAATAATTATCTTTTTTATATACCTCTTTTTTTGTTTGACTATGTAGGTTAAGCGTTAGCAAAACTAATAGTATGAATGCGATTCGTTTTTTCATTAGTTACATTTTATCTTCTATCATGTTCTTTATTTTTACCGCCTTTTCAAAATGATCTAACTGGTGTGTTTCTATCCACCATGTTGCCACTTCCATCAGTAACTTTGGATTGTCATTTTTATTTGCAAAAAATGCATAAAAAGACAGTCCAACATTTTCTCCTTTCTTCGCAATCTTTTCGTCACATACTTGTGTGATCTTTTGCCTTATCTCTTTATTCATACACTATTTTGGCTCGGTTGCTCATTCTATCCATTAATTTTTCTGGACTTTTTACACGCTCAAATCCAAATTTCTCATACAATGAATGTGCATCTTTCGTTGCCAACATCCATTTATCTATATTTTTAAGGCTCGGGAAATTCAGTATTTTTTCTGTTAAAATTTTTGAATACCCTTTCCCTTGTTCCTCTTCAACAACAAAGACATCCAGCAAATAAGCAAAGAATACCATATCTGTCATTACTCGTGTATATGCAATCTGTTTTCCGTTTTTAAACAACCCGAAATTCATACTGTTTTCTAATGCTATTTTCTGTTCTTTATAGCTACGCATACTGCCCCAATAGGAGTTCTTTATAAAAGGAAAAATCACATCCAAGTCCATGGCTTCCTTCCGAGTAGAAAAATAGATTTCGTCTTGAATTTTAATCATATTTAATACAAATATTTTTAGGTTCTGTAAAAAACCGCAAGGCTTCAAATCCACCTTCACGCCCTACTCCTGATGCTTTTACACCTCCAAACGGGGTTCTTAAATCACGCAATAACCAGGTATTCACCCAAAGAATTCCTGCATGAATTTCTTTCGATATTCTCATGGTTCTTTTTAAGTTATTGGTCCATAATGTTGCTGACAATCCATATACCACATCATTTGCCATATTCAATACTTCTTCTTCTTTTTCGAATGACATGATGGTCACTACAGGTCCGAAAATTTCTTCTTGATTCAGTTTACACTGATTGTCTTGTACTTCAATAATTGTTGGCTCTAGATAATATCCTTCTTCAGAGTTATGCACCGAAACTCTTTTACCTCCAAAGATCACTTTCCCTCCAAATTCTTCAGCATTATCAATATAAGATTTCACTTTCTCTAAATGAGGTTTAGAAACCAATGCTCCAATATTAGCAGTTGCATCAAATGGATTTCCTACTTTCAATTGAGAAACGGCTTCTACAAAATCTGCTTTGAATTTCTCATAAATAGAGGCTTCTACAAAAATCCGACTTCCACACAAACAGATTTGCCCTTGATTGGCAAATGAAGAACGCACCGTTGTTTTGAGCATTTCATCATAATCACAATCTGCAAAAATCATATTCGGGTTCTTTCCACCTAACTCTAGTGATAACTTCTTAAACATTGGCGCAGCTACGCGAGCAATGTGTGCACCTGTTACTGTTCCTCCTGTAAAAGAAATTGCTTTGATATCTGGATGCTCAACAATAGCTTGACCTGTGGTTGTTCCTAATCCGTGCACAATATTTAAAACCCCTTTAGGAAGCCCTGCTTCGTTACAAATCTCACCTAATAAATAGGCTGTCATCGGTGTGACTTCACTAGGTTTCGCTACCACACAGTTTCCAGCAGCCAGTGCTGGTGCAATCTTCCATGTAAATAAATACAATGGTAAATTCCAAGGTGAAATACATCCGACCACTCCAATAGGGTGACGTAATGTAAAATTCATTGCTCCCATCCCAACACTTTCATGTGCTTCTGAAGCAAATTGAGTAATCGCATTGGCAAAAAATTGAAAGTTCGACGATGCTCTAGGAATATCTATTGCTGTTGCTAATTTTAGAGGCTTTCCATTGTCTTTAGATTCTGCAGCAGCCAATTCAGGCAATCTTTCAGTAATTAATTGTGCTATTCTTGATAGTATCTGCGAACGTTCATCCAAGGTAGTATTAGACCAACTAGGAAATGCTGCTTTTGCAGCTTCATATGCCTTCTCTACATCTTCACTTCCAGAATTCGGAATTTGTCCATACACTTCTCCTTTAGAAGGATTGTAATTATCAAGCCATTGTTGACTTATTGGACTTCTATACTCTCCGTTGATATAATTTTGAATGTTCATTATTATCTTCTATGTCTGGTCGAGCGCAGTCGAGACCTCATTATTATCTGGTTTATATTTTGAATGTGTAGCATTTCTACATTCTGATAATATCTCTAACATATCAAAATTATCATTAGCTATAGCCAATTTCTTCTTGCTACTCCATTTTTTTATTTTCTTTTCAAAATAAATTGCTTGCTCTACATCATTAAAAACTTGATCAAATATCAACTCTAGTGGCCTTCTTTTAAATGTATAACAACTTTTGTTTAATCCTTTTTGATGTTCTTCAAATCTTCTTTCAATATTATTTGTAATACCTGTATACAAAAAGTCGTCTGAACATTTTAATATGTATACATAATAAGCTTTCATAATAACCTCTCGACTGCGCTCGAGGAGACATTCGTTGATTTAAATTAACTAATTTTCTTCTTTTCTAACCATCCCATCGGGATTTCTTGATTACTAAATTCTAGATGTATCACTCTTCGATCTTCTTCTGAAATTGATTTTAATGAAGCATGTAATAACAATGGTTTCATTAACATAACTCCCCCTTTTATAACATTACAAACAACCTCTTCACCGTATGAATTTTTTTGAAAATCTTCATCAATTCTAATAATTCCTTTGCTATGAGAGCTAGAAACTACTTTTAACGCTCCATTGGAATTGTCTGTATCATCTAGATGAATTCTAAAAGTGACTGTGTTTTCTAAAATATCAACTGGAGGAATGACGCCTAATTGACCTTTTTTATTCGTCCAATTTGAATACCCTTCTTTATCCAATTTATTCTTTACACTGATACTCATATCTTGATGATACCCTACAAACCAATTCGATTTGCTTGGTTTGTTAAAGTAAATCGCTTTCGACAAGAAATAACGCTTATCACAAATCGAATCAAATAAGTCTCTAAAAGATTGATTCTCAAAAATCACTTTTTGAATTTCAGGAACTCTATTGACAAGCTGTCGAATTGAAAAATCAGAACTATTGCTTTCAATAAGTTGAATTAAGTTCTGTAATTCAATTTCACTGAAAATATTTTCAGCAATTGAAAAACCCTGTGCTTCTAATTCTTTTGTATGTTTTAAATAACTACTCATTAAAACTAGTATTCCATTTTTCTTGAGCAGAAATAGAAGTTACGATTAAGAATGAAATGAATATGATGTTGAGTTTTTTCATAAGTCTATTTTTAACTCTTCTTATACGCCGTCACTTTAATCTCTACCACCAAATCTGGATGAGGCAACTGATGTACCGCAACTGTTGTACGTGTTGGTCCTGTTTCTTTCTCAAAGAACTCAGCATAGGCTTTATTATAGCCTGCAAAGTCATTCATATTGACTAAAAATGTAGAAACGTCAACCACATCTTTTATACTTGCTCCAACGGTTTGCAAGTTCTTGTCTATATTTTGAAGAACCTCACGAGTTTGAGTTTCTATGTTCAATCGTTTGGTTCCCATTTCATCGATGATGTCTACTCCTGCTATGGTATTGTCTGCTCTTCGAGAACTGGTTCCTGACACAAAAATAAAATCACCCACCACTTTTACATGTGGATATGCGCCTCTTGGTGTTACTTTTTTATCTGACATATTTATGCGGTTGCTAAAGCTAATAGCTTTATTGTTGTATTATAATTTCTTGTGGTTGCTGTTACTTTTAACTTTCTCTCAAATAAATTGTTAGAAAGTTTCGTATTTGCAAACCCAGTTGGACAATAAATATAAACCATATCATTATCAATCTGGTATTCATCGTCATTTATTCCTTTTGCTTCTATTTTTGTTTCATTCGTTTTTTGATTTAAAAAAACAAAAGCTACTATTTTAGGATTCTCTGTTGGAAACGGATATTTTGCTATCACATTTTCCCATTCTGAAATTGTTCTTGCTAACACAGGAACATCATATCCAAATGTATCCACAATTCCTTCTTTAATTTTTTGACAAACAACAGTCTTTGTTTCATCAGCATCTAAAATGACATTCCCACTTTGGATATAGGTTTGTACATTTTGATATCCTAAGTCATTTAATAGGTCACGTAATTCTTGCATCGGGAGTTTGTTTTTTCCCGACACATTGATTCCTCTCAATAAGACAATATATCTTGTCATCTTTCATTCGATTGTCACCCTGAGCCTGTCGAAGGGTAATTAAAGTCTGCTTCGACAAGCTCAGCATGACACTTATTTTAATATTTTACTCGTTTCTTCTTGTACTCTATCTAGAACAATTTTCAATTCACCTTCTGACATATTCAAAGAAGTTGACACTTCTTTTCCTTCAACCATCTTAAGCAATGCTTTGTCTTGCGCTCTTCCTTTATTCATAGCTTCGTTATATCCAATATGCTCATTAAAAGTAACCAAAGAATATTTTGAAAAGTATTCCGTTGGAAAATTCTTCTCCAAGTCCATTTCTATCTTTCGCTTCTCTTTAAATAAAGGATTTGCCACATGATCTCTCATTTCATAGTAGTTATCAATCGCTAAATCCGCAATAGCATCTGTGTCTTCTTTTCTTTTTTCTTCATATTCTGAAAACACTTTAGACCAGTCTCCTTCACACTTATCTAAAACGTTATCAAAAACTACCACATCTTCAAAGGAAGCATTCATACCTTGCCCATAGAACGGAACAATGGCATGTGCAGAATCTCCCATTAAAATGGTATTGTTTTTATACGACCAAGGAGCACACTTTACTGTTCCTAACTTTCCAGTTGGATTGTTTTCAAACTCTTCTAAAATATTCGGGATCAATGCTAAAGCATCTGGAAACTGACTTTCAAAAAACTCTTTGATCTTTTCTTCTGTTGTCAGGTTATCAAAATTGTACTCGCCTTCAGAATAACTTAAAAACAACGTTACTGTAAAGCTTCCATCCATATTTGGTAAGGCGATTAACATATAATCTCCACGAGGCCAAATATGTAAATGATCTTTACTAATTTGATGATTCCCGTTGGCAGCAGGAATCTCTAATTCTTTATACCCGTGTGTTAGAAATTCTTGTGAAACCTTAAATCCAGAGAAGTCATTTTCATAACTCTTTCTTAAAGAAGAACCCGCTCCATCTGTTCCAAAAATAATATCAGCTTCAATTCCAAATTGCTCTTTTGTTTGATAGGATTCAAATGTGGCTTTTTTATTCTCAATATCTACACCCAAACATCTACTGTTAAAATGAATGTTAACATTCTCATGTCTCTCGGCTTCCGTTAACAGAATCCCATTTAAGTCACCTCTAGAAATCGAATTGATATACTCTCCTTCTCTTCCTGAATAATTAGATTCGAATGTATTTCCAGCGGTATCATGCATCAAGCGTCCACGCATCGGAATACAAATGGCTCTTGCCTTCTCTTCTACTCCTGCCAATCGCAATGCTTTTAATCCACGGTCTGACAAAGCCAAGTTAATAGAACGTCCTGCTGAAATATCTGTTTTCCTTAAATCTGGACGACTTTCATAGACCTCAACATGATATCCTCTTTGCGCCAAACGCAATGCTAATAAGGAACCACATAACCCAGCTCCAATAATTAATATGTTTTCTTTTTTACTCATTTAAAATTTATTAAACATCTGTATAGATTCATAAAACAACTCGAATGTAATTGACAGAATTGCTATATCCATATCTTTTTCAACATTCCCTAGAACTTCGACCATTGCAAATGCTTTGACTGCAGGCGATATATCTGGAACCTTTTCTGATGTTTGAAGATAATCTTTCAAGCTTTTGTCTTTGCTTTTTTGCTGAATACAACTCGCTAATTTCCCTTTCATGTCAAATACATAAAAATCGGGAAGCTCTTCTTTTTCTCCTCCTTTATCACCTACTCTTTCAGTAATAGGTATTTCTACCTCATCGTATTCAGGTTCTTCATACAATTTGTATATACTATTGAATGTAGGCACTTTCTTGATTTGTTTCAGGTAGTTGACAGCTTCTTTAGAAACAAAGAAATTTCTAGGCAACTTCATGCTAGAGAAATCACTCAAATACTTTTTATATGTACTTACATCTACAGCACCTTCAACTTTATAGTAATCTTTTAAAAGTTTTTCAAAAATAGATACCCCTTTATCTATATTAACAATATCCTCTTTACTTAAACAGTCAGAAAGCACATTACTCTCTTTTATTGTTTTCTGAGAATTTTCGCATTGAACGAAAACGAAACAAATCAATACATATAATATCTTTTTCATTTACAATAAGCTTTTTAAAACCTCCACCATTCGATATACATCTTCAAAACTAGTATACATTGGAACAGGTGCACAACGAATCACATCGGGTTCTCGCCAATCTGTAATAACATTGTTCTCTGTTAATTTTTGATGTAGGCTCTTGTCTGCGTTCTTCACTTGAATAGACAACTGACACCCTCTCTCTTCTGGATTGCTTGGTGTGATAATTTTGATCGCATCAGAATCAATTTGATGAATCAAGTATTCAAAGTACCCTGTTAGTTTTAACGACTTCTCCCGTAGAGCATCCATCCCAATACTTGCAAACATATCTAAAGATGCTTTGATGGCCGCCATGGATAATATCGGCGGATTACTCAATTGCCAACCTTCAGCACCCGGCATCACGTCGAAAGGTTGACGCATATTAAACCGTGTTTCTTTGTTGTGATTCCACCATCCAGCAAAACGAGGCAAATCTCTATTATATGCATGCTTTTCGTGTACGAACAATCCCGACAAACTTCCCGGCCCAGAATTCAAATACTTATAGGTACACCAAGCTGCAAAGTCGACATTACTATCATGTAAATTCGGCTGAATGTTTCCAGCTCCATGCGCTAAATCAATTCCGACCATACAATCTTTTGCATGACCTAATTCAGCTATTCTTTTAATATCTAAGTATTGTCCTGTGTAGTAGTTTACGCCACCTATCATTAGCAAAGCAATCTCATCTCCTTGTTCTTCAAGAATGGTTTCTAAATCATCCATTCTCAACAATTCCTCTCCTTCTCTTGGCTTCCACTCCACCAAACCTTCATCAACATCAAAACCATGAAACTTTAATTGCGATTGCACTGCATATCGATCTGATGGAAACGCATCACTTTCAATTACTATTTTATACTTTGTTTTCGTTGGCTGATAAAAAGACACCATCAACAGATGAAGATTCGTTGTTAACGTGTTCATCACCACAACTTCAATTGGTTTGGCTCCAACCACATTTGCCATAGATTCTGTTAAGAACTCGTGATAAGGCATCCATGGATTTTTTGCTTCAAAATGACCTTCTACTCCATAATTTGCCCAGTCTTCTAATTCTTGCTGAATATATTCCTTTGTGCTTTTTGGTTGCAATCCTAAAGAGTTCCCTGTTAGATAAATCCATTCATTTCCATTCTCATCTTTAGGAATGTGAAACTCTTTACGTAAATGAGACAAGGGATCTTTTTGATCTAACTGCTTCGCGTATTCTAAAGTATTTGTGTGCATTTCTTTTTAAGAACGTTTCATTATGTGAAACGGTGTTTTATAAATTTACAACTTTTTATTACTTTAGCAAAATATAGTTCCTAAAACATCTATGGAGAAAGACACAAAAAACCTCAACCAATCAATCATCAAAGCTTTTACTGTTTTGGATGCTTTCACTGATGAAAAGAAAGAATGGGGAGTTCGTGAATTAGCGAGTAAGACAGGATACAACAAGAGCACTACCTATCGCTTACTAAGCACCTTAGTTTCGTTACACATTGTACATCAAAATGAAAATGAAAAATACAGCTTAGGAAGTAAGCTTTTTGAATTAGGAAATCGTGTTTCTCTGTATGAATCCCTAACCACCATCAGTAATCATCCAATTAAAAATATTGCTTTAGATATTGAAGAAACTGTACTTCTAGGTGTATTAAAAGAAGGTCAAGTGCTCTACATCAACAAAGCCGACAGCTTAAACGGACTAAAGATCAGCACCTCAATTGGCTCTTACCAACCAGCACATGCAACCGCTACAGGGAAACTTTTAATGGCATTCTCTTCCTCAGAAAAACAAAACAACTATCTAAGAAATAATACTTTTGATGCCCTAACTGACAATACAATTACCAGCACTCCTGCTTTAAAGAAGGAGTTCAGTACAATTAAAAAGCAAGGTTATGCTTTAGATTTGGAAGAGCTTGAACTAGGATTGATTTGTATTGCGATTCCAGTTTTCAATAAAAAAGGCGAAGCGATTGCAGGAGTAAGCGCATCAGGCCCATCAAGTCGATTTAAAATGGAAAATGTTGAAAAATACATCTCAATGCTACAAAAAGGAGTTTCAGTTATTGAAAAATCACTATAAGAAAGTCATTAATACAACACTCTAAACTTTATCGTCCCTTCTACTTTCTTCAAAGCTTTAATTACTTTTTTGTTGTATTCTTTATCAATATCGGTAATCACATATCCAACTTTTGCATCGGTAGACAAATATTGACCCGTAATATTCAATTCGAAACCAGCCAGTTCTTTATTGATTTTCGCCATCACACCAGGTACATTTTTATGAATGTGTAAAAAACGATGTGCATTGTTATGCCTCGGCAATCGGATGTTTGGAAAATTCACAGCATCTACAGTATTCCCTGAATTTATGTATGCCATAATTTTTCCTGGCACAAAATCGGCAATGTCTTTTTGAGCCTCCTCAGTACTCCCTCCTACATGCGGAGTTAGAATGACATTATCCAATCCTCTTAAAGCTGTCTCATACCCTCCATTCGCTCGTGGCTCTTTAGGATACACATCTACAGCAGCTCCAGCCAACTTTCCAGATTCTAAAGCATTTTTTAAAGCATCAATATCTACGACAAATCCACGAGAAAGGTTCACCAAATAAGAACCATCTTTCATAACATCCAACTCTTCTTTCCCTATGAAGTTTTTGTTTGCAGAATTATCATCGATGTGCAATGTCACCACGTCTGAAATTGCCAACAAATCTTCTAACTTCTCTATTCTTGTTGCATTTCCTAATGCTAATTTGTCCTCTACATCATAATAAAACACATTCATTCCTAAACCTTCAGCAAGAATAGACAACTGCTTCCCGATGTTTCCATACCCAACAATTCCAAGTTTCTTCCCTCTCACCTCTCTAGAGCCTTGCGCTGTTTTATTCCACTGCCCATTATGCAACTCTGTACTACGTTGAAAAACACTACGCATTAGCATAATAATTTCACCAATAGCTAATTCAACTACAGATCGGGTATTACTATAAGGTGCATTAAAAACTATAATTCCATTTTCTTTACAAGCTTCTAAATCGATTTGTTTTGTACCGATACAGAAAGCGCCAATCGTCATCAGTTTTTTCGCTGATTCAATTACTCTTTTTGTTACTTGTGTTTTAGAACGAATTCCTAACACATGTACTCCTTTTAGTTTCTCAATAAGATCGTCTTCAGACAAACTTGTAGAAACCGTTTCTACCGTAAATCCATCTCCAGATAATTTCTTAAAAGCATCGGGATGCACATTCTCCAACAACAATATTTTAATTCTATTTTTTGGATATGAAATATTTCTAGGTAATTTATTAACGTATAAAAACTCATCCAAATTTGGCGTAATATGGTCTGCATTCTCAATCGTTTTTTCTCTTGACACATTCTCTGTATATGCAAAAAATGTATCAGCAACTCCTGCTTCCTTCGTCACATAATCGCTATAACCATCACCTATTACTTGCACTTCTCCGTCTAAGTTCAAATCTTTTAAGCACTGAATCTTTCCGTTGTGCGTAGACAATACATTCTCTGCATCAAAACCAACAATTACATCATTCTCATCAAATACAAAAGTGTTTGCATAGACGCGCTTTGCTGGAACATTATACTCTTCTACAATAGCCTCAATAAATTCTTTAAAGCCACAAGAAATAACATAAATGTCTTCGGAGAACTTTTCAAAAAACTCTTTATTTCGCTCTATAGAAGGAGAAACCTTTTTTCTCAACTCATCAATCAAGATAGGTAAGTCAGATTTTTTCGCGTTCAACAATTTGATTCTTCGATCCAAGGATTCAGTAAACGATATTTTACCGTCGATTCCTAAATTGGTAATCTCAATAATCTCATTGATAATCTCTTCCTTTTTAGGATTATTCACTAACGTAATTTCAGCTAGAACGTCTAATGCTTCTACGCTTGTGAGCGTGCTATCAAAATCAAATACAAAGTTTCTTTTTGCTTGGACCATGGTTTCTTTTGTAAAGGATAAACATACAAAATGACAAGTTAAAATTCTTTAATTAAATCGAATTTTTACTAAAACGTTTTCACCATTCCAAGTTGATCGCAAAGAGTTTAATTATAGAAACCTAAAAGAATAATCCACCAGACAATAGGCAGTGATTCTACCCAGAAAGAGCTGTAGTATTTTGATTGATCTTCTTTTGCTCTCATCAAGAAAAACAACAACGTAAAACAAATAACAAAAAAGATATTTCTAGTAGGAATTGAATCAGTAATTAAAAATTCGAGCGTTAGTGCAAAAAGCAAGAAAACAAATCCTATTTTTTTAGTTTGCTGTACTCCTACTTTTTGAGGAAATGTACCAATATCTTTAAAATCCAACTTCGTATCCCTGATCTCAAAAGGCAAGATCAACGCCAGTACAAATAACATCCTTTGCACAAAAATCAAGGCCAGATCTAGATTGACTTCATAATGACTAGACAGTAATGGAATCAGAGCGGTGACACCTGACCAAACTCCTGCTACGATGAAAATTTTCAAATAACTGACTCCTCGTAAGTTCTTTTGAAATCCGCCTAAAAAGGGAACAATGTATAAAACCGTTAACGCTCCAAGAGGTAGAAAATACAAAAGTGTTTCCAGAGATAATTGCCATCCGTAATAGCATAAGAAACAAAAACAAACAAAGGAAAAAATCTGAATCAATCTCATGCTTTTTGTCAAGCTCATATGATAGAATTTGGCAACGCCTGCATATTTTACAAAGTTATAGCCCGTAATCGTACCATAAAAAACAAAATAATCTAGATTTTCATTATAAGGTAAATCAAAATAAATCTCAGTAATCCGTACCAAAGCATATACCGACAAAGCAACATGAACACTTGCATTGATATAAAAATCAAAAAGAGACTTTAGAAAAATCATTACACAAAAATAGTCATTCTTTTCTAGGAAAATTTAACACATAATATTTCATTAGTTTTAAATAAAATCAAACGTATTTTTCAATCAAATTTTCATTATTTTTGGTACGCAAAATAAACACCATATTTAATGAACACTAATTCATTTCAAAGAAGACATATTGGGCCTAACGAAAGTGAGCAAAAGCAAATGCTTGATGCAATTAATGTTAGCAGCTTAGATCAGTTAATTAATGAAACTGTACCTAACGATATTCGTTTACAGGAATCATTAGCATTGAACGCTCCTATGAGCGAATATGAATATTTAAATCATATTGAGGAAGTTTCTAAAAAGAATAAAGTTTTTAGAAGTTACATCGGTTTAGGATATCATGAAGCCATTGTTCCCAGTGTAATCAAAAGAAATATTCTTGAAAACCCGGGATGGTATACAGCTTACACTCCTTATCAAGCTGAAATTGCTCAAGGAAGATTAGAGGCTTTATTAAATTACCAAACCATGGTTTGTGATTTAACCGGAATGGAACTAGCAAACGCTTCTTTGCTTGATGAATCTACTGCTGCTGCTGAAGCAATGGCTTTATTGTTTAGTGTTCGTGAAAGAGCTCAGAAGAAAGCTGGCGTTAATAAATTCTTTGTTTCAGAAGAAATTTTACCACAAAACCTATCTGTACTACAAACAAGAGCGACTCCTATTGGGATTGAATTGATTATTGGAAATCATGAGGAATTTGATTTCTCTGAAGAGTTTTTCGGAGCCTTGGTTCAATACCCAGGAAAACACGGTCAAGTATATGACTATACTTCGTTTGTTGAAAAAGCAAATGCAAACAATATTAAAGTTGCTGTTGCTGCTGACATTTTATCATTGGTAAAATTAAAAGCTCCTGCTGAATTTGGTGCTGATGTAGTTGTAGGAACCACACAACGTTTTGGAATTCCATTAGGATATGGAGGACCTCATGCTGGTTATTTTGCGACCAAAGAAAAATACAAAAGAAATATTCCAGGAAGAATCATTGGAGTTACTAAAGATAGAGATGGCGGAAGAGCATTGCGTATGGCGTTGCAAACTAGAGAGCAACACATTAAGCGTGAAAAGGCAACATCTAACATCTGTACCGCTCAAGTACTATTAGCTGTGATGGCTGGAATGTATGCTGTGTATCATGGAAAAGACGGAATGCAATTCATTGCTGATTCTGTTCACAGAAGTGCAACAACACTAGCAAATGCGTTAACCGACTTAGGCTTTGAACAAACGAATGTTCACTACTTTGACACACTTACTGTAAAAGTAGAAGCAATGACTTTGAAGGCTGTTGCTGAAGCAAATGAAATCAACTTCAATTATATTGACAACGATACCATATCTATCTCTATTAATGAGACTGTTGGATTAAAAGAAATCAATGCTATTGTAAATACATTTACGACAGCATTTAATATTGAAGCGAAAGAAGTTACTTCTTTTGTTGATGCGGATGTAATTCCAGAGCTAGCAAAAAGAAATACGTCTTTCTTAGATAACGAGGTATTCAATTCATATCAGTCAGAAACTGAAATGATGCGCTACATCAAAAGTTTAGAACGTAAAGATTTAGCTTTAAACCATTCAATGATCTCTTTAGGTTCTTGTACGATGAAATTGAATGCTGCTTCGGAAATGTTGCCATTGAGTTTAGCGAACTGGGGAAATATACACCCATTCGTTCCTTTAAATCAAGCACAAGGATATCAAGAAGTTCTAAAGAAATTAGAAGATCAATTAAATGTGATTACTGGTTTTGCTGGTACTTCATTACAACCAAACTCTGGAGCTCAAGGTGAATTTGCTGGCTTAATGACCATTAGAGCGTATCACCAAAGCAATAACGATCACCATAGAAATATCTGTTTGATTCCTGCTTCTGCACACGGAACCAATCCTGCTTCAGCTGTTATGGCCGGAATGAAAGTGGTGGTAACCAAAACTGCAGATAACGGAAATATCGATGTGGAAGATTTAAGAGCGAAAGCTATTGAACACAAAGATAATTTAGCCGCTTTAATGGTTACCTACCCATCTACTCATGGAGTATATGAAAGTGCTATTAAAGAAATTACACAAATTATCCATGACAATGGCGGACAGGTGTATATGGACGGTGCAAATATGAATGCTCAAGTTGGATTGACAAATCCTGCGACCATTGGAGCTGACGTTTGTCACTTGAACTTACATAAAACATTTGCCATCCCTCATGGAGGTGGTGGACCTGGAGTTGGACCCATTTGTGTGGCTCCTCAACTAGTTCCTTTCTTACCATCGAATCCTGTAATTCCAACTGGAGGAGAAAATGCGATCACTGCAATTTCTGCTGCTCCTTGGGGAAGCGCATTGGCTTGTTTAATATCTTACGGATATATTACCATGCTCGGTGCACAAGGTGTTACAGATTCTACTAAACTAGCGATCTTAAATGCAAACTATATTAAAGAACGTTTGCACGGACACTATGAAACCTTATATTCTGGTGAAAACGGAAGAGCGGCACACGAAATGATTATCGACTGTCGTGATTTTAAAGAAAACGGAATTGAAGTTGTAGACATCGCAAAACGTTTGATGGATTATGGATTCCATGCCCCTACTGTATCTTTTCCAGTAGCTGGAACCATGATGATTGAGCCTACTGAATCTGAAAACAAAGCTGAATTGGATCGTTTTTGCGATGCGATGATTTCTATCAGAAAAGAGATTGCTTTTGCGAAAAAAGAAGATCCAAACAACGTATTGAAAAATGCACCACACACAATGGTCATGCTAACCAATGACGAATGGGACTTCCCATATTCTAGACAAGAAGCGGCATTTCCATTGTCATATGTATCTGCAAATAAATTCTGGCCAACGGTGCGTCGTGTAGATGAAGCTTTTGGAGATCGAAATTTAATCTGCTCTTGTAATCCGATTGAGGATTATATGGAGGCTTAATTCAATTACGAATTACAAACTTGCCTGCGCAAGCAGGTTTTGAATTATAAATTAAAACCGTTCCTATTACTGAAACTAGTTCAGCAAAAATGGAGCGGTTTTTTTTATGAATTGTTATTGAGGGTAAAAAACGGTAAGTTTGGGTATATATATTTTTACAGTAAACGTTACTAGGTTATGAAAAATGAAATTGACAAATACAAAGAATCGCTTAAATCCATTCACGAAAGAAGAAACCGTTGGGAAAGTGATACGAAAAATCAAATTATCACATCTCTAACAAATATTAATAAACAATTTGATTTAGATTGGAAATTTGAAATAAATGATAACATTAAAAATAGAGAAAGTATTAGTTTATCATTTAATAATACTTCAAGTGGTTTATTAGACAAGGATATTAATCAAACTTTAAATTACGAAAAGATAGGCGGCTCACTAACTTTCTCTCAATCATATAATGGTTTAATTTACATAATTATAACCTATCCCAAGATTGAAAATATTTTAGAATGTGAACCTAAATCCAAATTGCTTAAAACTATGGAACCTAAAGTCATAGCTGGGCAAACAATAAGACAAAATGTAACTGAATTTTTAAAAGAAACTACTTCTTGGGAAAATTCAAATGGATTTAATTAAAATTATCAAGTTTATTATTTAACAAAAAAGCCTCGATAAATATCGAGGCTTTTTGAATATGGGTTACTACAAAATTACTTTTTGAATTTCGCGTATTTAGTTTTGAATTTGTCAATACGTCCTGCAGTATCTACTAATTTAGATTTACCTGTATAAAATGGGTGAGATGTTCTAGAGATCTCTAATTTTATTAAAGGATACTCAACACCTTCAACTTCTAAAGTCTCTTTTGTGTTGGCTGTTGAACGAGTTAAAAACACATCTCCGTTAGACATATCTTTAAACACTACCATTCTGTAATTATCTGGGTGTATTCCTTTTTTCATTTTTCTGACTTTTAAATACTTATATTTTCTATTTACAAGAACAAAGATGGTAAAGCTTTCTTCTTAATTTCTCAAAAAACATGAGTTTTGTTATTTGAGTGTGCAAATTTAACCATATTTTTTAATCTACAAACAAATAAATTGTTTTATTTGTATAAAAATAATCTGAATGAAAACTTTCAATAGAATTTTCCTTTTACTACTGACAATCATCACCTTAGCCTCTTGTGAGACTGAATATGAATTCAACATCAGCACGCCTAAAACAGCGATACTGAATGATGAGATAACTATTACTTTAACAGAAGAGAATAGCAATCCTGTTGAAGAAATCACTCTTTTCATCAATGGAAAAGAAATTTCAAGTACTGATGGAACTGCAAAAATAAGCACAAAAGATCTTGGTGTAGGAAAGCATAGTATTACCGCTTTGGTTACTTATGGGGAAAAGAGCAGCAAAAAAGTAAATCACACTTTAGAAGTTTTTTCAAACAAACCATATGAAAATTATGGTTTTAAAATCATCAATACCTATCCTCACGATTCTAAAGCATATACGCAGGGACTTGAATATCACAATGGTTTTTTATATGAAAGTACTGGTCAGAGAGGAAAATCGACGCTACGTAAAGTAGAATTAAAAACTGGAAAAGTTGTCCAAAAGATTAATATCGACAAAAAGTACTTTGGAGAAGGAATGACTATTGTAGATGACAAAATTTACTTACTTACTTGGCAGGCTAGAAAAGGTTTTGTTTATGATCTTGAAACATTTAAATTAGAAAAAGAATTTTCTTACAAGCGCAGCGATCAAGGCTGGGGATTGACTCACTCTGACACTGAATTAATTAAATCAGATGGAACTACAAGAATTTGGTTTTTAGATAAAGAAACACAAAAAGAGAAACGCTACATTCAAGCATACTCTGATAAAAGAAAAGTTGATAAACTAAACGAACTAGAATATATAAACGGTAAAATATATGCCAATTGGTGGATCACTGACAAACCTGTTAAATCTGTAATTGTTATTATCAATCCTGAAAACGGAGTTATCGAAGGTGTTGCAAACTTAAAAGGTTTAAGAGACATCATTTTGAAAGATCAGAAATTAAAAGATGATCATGTTCTGAACGGAATTGCTTTTGATGCTGAGAACAACCGTTTGTTTGTTACTGGAAAAAACTGGGGGAAACTTTTTGAAATAGAACTTTTAAAAAAGTAATAATCAACCCATTTAAAAGTTATACTTTTATAAATATCAAATGAAGCCATCTCTTTAAATAATGCTAAGAGAAAAAGATGGCTTCTTATTGCTTTATTTCAAACAAAATTACTTGAATTGAAAAAACGAATTAGAATAACATATATCCTTCCATTACTATTAATTACTATAGCCCTTTCGATTACTTCATGTCGAAAAGATTTTAGCACAATTCCTAGCTTCGGAGCTTTGGAGTTCTCCAAAGACACTGTTTTTCTAGATACTGTTTTTACAAATATTGGTTCCGCTACCTACAACCTAAAGGTTTACAATAGAGGAAATGATGACATTACAATTCCTAGTATTGCTTTGGAAAATGGAAATGGTTCTAACTATCGATTGAATGTCGATGGGATTCCAGGGAAGACTTTTGAAAATATTGACATCCTTGCCAAGGATAGCATTTTTATTTTTATTGAAACTACTATCGATGTAACTACAGTTACAAACCCTATCTATACTGATCGAATACTATTTGATAATGGATTGAATGAGCAAGATGTTGATTTAGTAACGTTAGTACAGGATGCTAATTTTATTTTTCCAGGAAGAGATCCAATCACTCTAGAAGTTGATGCATTAACTCTTGATGGTCAGCCCACAACAATTCAAGGACGGTTTCTGTCTGATGCTGAATTAAATTTCAACAATTCAAAACCCATCGTGATTTACGGTTACGCAGCAGTAGCAGCAACCAAAACACTTACAATTGATGCAGGCACTAAAATTCATTTCCATGAAGATTCTGGTTTAATCATAGATAACGGTGCCACTCTAAAAGTGAATGGTACTCTTAGTGAAAAAGTTGTTTTTGAAGGAGACCGATTAGAAAATAGCTTTAGCAACATCCCTGGACAATGGGGTATTATTTGGATGCGTGAGGGAAGTGAAGACAATGAAATTAATCATGCAGTAATAAAAAATGGAGTCGCTGGTCTCGTTGTTGATGGTATAGATTATGGCAATCCTACACCTACTTTAACCATAAAGAATACAGAAATTTACAATCATTCAAATTTTGGTGTGCTCGGAAGAGAAACAAACATTACTACAGAAAATGTAGTGATTGGAAGTGCTGGTGAAGCTTCTTTTGCAGGTTTGCTTGGAGGTACGTATAACTTTACCCATAGCACTTTCGCCAACTACTGGAGCAATGGAATTAGAACTCTACCTACCGTTATTCTTAACAATTACATCGTAAGCACAGATGCAAATGGCCAGGATGTTACTGTTACTAATCCAAATCTAACTACCATAAAAATTAACAACTCTATTATTGACGGAAACAACAATGTAGATTTCATTGTAGACTTTTTTGACGCTAGTTTATTTGATTTACAAGTACGTAATACCCTCATTAAATTTAACGATCTCAACAATGATTTTGCTGGTGTAGCAGAGTTAGACTTCACAAATGCATCTATGTATGAAAACATTATTTTAAATGGAAACCCACATTTTAGAAACGCCTTTGGAAATGATTTTATCATTGGACAAGACAGTGACGCTATTGGTTTTGGAAACACTATAGGAGCCAATCAAGTTCCTATAGATATCTTAGAAGTAGTGAGAACTATGAATCCAGATTCTGGTGCTTATCAGCATATAAACTTTTAAGCTGCTCTTCTAGTACTCTTTTAAAATCACCTTTTTCATCTACATAAATAGCAAGTGATTTTGCTTTTCTTTTCAGCCCATAAATCCCTGAAAATAATTGTTCTTCATTAAAATGTAGGATAACGTTATGTTCTAAAAGGCTTCCTAATGGAGCAAACATGGCCACACTCTTATCCTCTGGTAAATCTTTTGCAGACAACTCTACTTCTTTCAAGTCGCTTATTGAAACTGACCATTCTGAAAAAAATCCAAATCTTAGTATAAGCTCATTTTTCTTTTCATCTATTTTGATAGGTCTCTTAGAAATCGATCTAGCCAATGCAAAGAATTGTAATGCAGTATAAATGCTTAACCCTGTTAATATCCAAGCGGCTATCACGCTCCATTTCTGTAGTAAAAAGTGCAATGCTAATGTCTCTATCAGAATAATCATTAAAAAACTAATAACAATTGAATTTACAGTACTTTTTTCATGGTAAGAGAACTCATTCTCTTTTAGCTGAACTTTTCTCCAATGTATAAATCCGTAATACGCTACAGAAATCTCTGTCACCAAGACAGAAGCTACTTTTTTAGGCAAGACCTCATTTGTTGCTCGCAAAAGTGCCGTATAAAAATCTTCTGTTTTCTCCTGACTCTTATATGCCTTTCTTATACTTCTTACTTTATAAATAATAAACCCAATAATTCCCAATTCTAAAATGGGCAAGAAGTATGTTTTAACTAAAGACAGTAGTGATTGATTTCCCTCAGGCAACGCAAAAGTTAAAATTACCATTCCCAAAACAAAGGTTGTTAACACCGTGATTTTAGGAATTTTTCTCTTTCGAATAATTAAAAAATAAACAAGTGGAATTGTGATTAAAAAATCGATTGTTATTGCTGTAGAGAATACGCTAGGGTTTTGCATAAAAAAGCTTGATTTTATTAATAAAATCAAGCTTAATCCCAATAAAATTGGTATTACTAAAGGAATGAATTTTAAAATACTAATGACTCTATTATTCATATGTAGAATTAACTATTAATCTTCTGACTATAAGTCTTCAATCCTTGGTTTTTGTTACATAAAAATATCTGTTATTTTCCTTTATAAACCTTTCCGTTTTTCATGACAAAAACAACATTTTCCATTGTTGATATTTTCTTAGTAGGGTCGTCATTTACAGCAATGATATCTGCAAAAAAACCTTTCTGTATTTGTCCAATCTCATTTTCCATTTGTAAGATTTTAGCATTGGTAACGGTAGCCGATTGAATTGTTTCTATTGCTGGCATTCCTGCCTCTACCATAAAACCAAATTCTTTCCCACTATTTCCGTGCTTAAAAACACCTGCATCTGTTCCGAATGCAATACCAACGCCTCTTTTGTAGGCTCTTGCAAAAGTTCCTTGAATCTGTGGTCCTACTGCCAAAGCTTTAGGAACAACAATCGCTGGATAAAATTCTTTAATTTTTGCTTTCTCAGCAACTTCTTTTCCTGCTGTTATTGTAGGAACTAAATACGCATCATGCTTCTTCATCAAATCCATCGTCGCATCACTCATATACGTACCATGTTCTATTGTTTTTACTCCACCAACTACAGCTCTTCGCATTCCTTCATCTCCATGGGCATGAGCAGCCACATACATTCCATAGTCCTTCGCTGTATCACAAATTGCTTTTATTTCCTCTACAGTAAATTGAGGATTATCTCCACTTTTAGCAACACTTAAAACACCGCCAGTTGCAGTAATTTTAATCCAATCTGCTCCATTTTTATAACGTTGTCTTACCGCTTTTTTAGCATCCTCAACACTATTTACTACGCCTTCTTTTGGTCCTGGATCTCCAATTAATTTTCTAGCTCCTCCATTGGTTGGGTCGGCATGACCTCCAGTAGTGGCTAATGATTTTCCAGCAGTCAAAACTCTAGGCCCTGTAACTTTACCAGCTGCTATTGCCTTCTTTACTGAAATATTTACTCCTGTCCCTCCTAAGTCTCTCACGGCTGTAAATCCAGACATTAATGTTTCTTTTGCATACATTGTTGAATTGAATGCAATATCTGCTTCATTCAAAATATATCTTTCCAATCGTGTTCTAGGATTAAATTCTTGCTCAATATGAACATGCATATCTATCAATCCAGGCATTACTACCTTATCTTTTAAATCGATTTGTTTGTCATCCTTATTCTTTGGTTTAACATAGCCGTTTAGAACGCTTTCAATTTTATTTCCTTCCACAACAATTGTTTTTTTAGAAAGAATCTTTCCCGACTTGGTGTCAACTAACTTTCCACAATAAATATAAGTGCTTTGAGCAGACCCAATGGTCATTGAAAAGATGAACGCAATAAATAAAAGTAGTTTCTTCATTGTTTATAATTTAATTCATAAATGTATGAAAAAATGCCTAGATTGGTCTATTGTAAATAGTATTGATGTTTATGAAAAAAGTAATTATTACTGGGGCAAGTAGAGGAATTGGTTTTGAATTGGCGAAACGATTCGCTGATAACAATTTTGAAGTATTAGCGATCTCTAGAAATGAGAAACCCATCAATGAATTAGGGATAGAAAACATTACTTCTATTTCTGTTGACATTTCCGATAAAAATGATCTTAAAAAGGCTCAAGATTTTGTTGCTAGCAAATGGAATGAAGTTGACATTTTAATTCACAATGCAGGTTTCTTAATTAACAAACCTTTTACCGAATTAACCAAAGAGGACTTCTTAAAAGTATATGAAGTCAATCTTTTTGGAGTGGTTGAGTTAACACAATTAATGATTCCTTATTTAAAAAATGGAAGTCATGTGGTAACGATAAGCAGTATGGGTGGAATTCAAGGAAGTTTGAAGTTCCCAGGGTTGGCAGCATATAGTTCTGCAAAAGGAGCAGTAATTACCTTATCTGAATTGCTTGCCGAAGAATACAAAGAGCAAGGAATTGCTTTTAATGTATTAGCACTAGGTGCTGTGCAAACCGAAATGTTAGCTGAGGCTTTTCCAGATTACAAAGCTCCTCTAGAAGCTGATGAAATGGCTGATTATATTTACACGTTCTCAACGACAGCGAATAAATTTTACAACGGTAAAGTATTGCAAGTTTCTAGTACGAATCCTTAAATAAAGACTATGCACGTAAAAGATCTATTCAAATTAGCTTTAAAACTCATTGCTATATTTTATGCCTTTTCAGCAATTCTCTTATTAATTGATAATGCAAGTTATTTTATCTATACAAATAACATGTTAAGTTTCATATCATTATCAATGGCTATAAGAGTTTTGGCACCTGTATTAGTCTACTATCTAGTTTTCAAAAAATCAGATTGGCTAGTTTCGGTTTTAAATTTAGATAAAGGGTTCGAAAATCAACAAATAAATTTTGGGAGCCTATCAGCTAAAGAACTGATTAAGATTACTGTTCTATTTCTGAGTTTATATATGTTATTCACAGGAATCCCAGATTTTTTATCTCATTGTTTTTATGCTTTCAAGTATTCTATTGAACCTAATTTATATATAGACAACTCTTATCAGAGGCAAGATTATTTTAACTGGACTGTTTCGGGTATTTATATGCTTTTAGGCTTTTTAGCAACTCAAAACTACAAAAGAATTGCAAACTGGATTGACAAATAATTATCAAACACATATTCCCGAAAGTGCTATTGAAAATGTACAATCATTAATTGATAACCATCATATCAATTTAAAGATTGTTAATCAACGGCAGACTAAACATGGCGATTTTAGAAAACTTGCCAATGGTAAATTTCAAATTACTGTAAACAACAATCTAAATCCATATCAGTTTTTGTTAACCTTAGTTCATGAAATAGCGCACCATGTTACTCATAAAAAATACGGAATGGTGAGACCTCATGGTAAAGAATGGAAACAAGTTTTTCAGCATCTAATGTTACCGTTTTTACATCCAAGTATCTACCCCCCTGAAATGCTTAGTTTACTAGCTAATTATTTAAAAAACCCTAAAGCAAGTACAGATAGCGATGTGAAATTATCGTTAGCTTTGAAAGAAAATAAGGCAGAGAAAGGAAAGAACTTTATCTTTGAAGTTCCTTTTGGCGCTTCTTTCTTATTTAAAAACAAATTGTACAAAAGGGGAAACAAAAGAAAAACACGATACGAATGTTTGCAATTAGAGTCAAAACGCTTGTATCTTTTTAATCAAAATGCAGAAGTATCTATTTATGAAGGATAACAATTATTATGCGGTTATTATGGCAGGTGGAGTTGGATCGAGATTCTGGCCTGTAAGTACACAAGAATACCCTAAACAGTTTCATGACATGTTAGGCAAAGGGCAATCTTTAATTCAAAGAACTTTTGATCGGATTAACGAGATAGTGCCTTCAGAAAATATTTTAATTGCTACAAACGAGCGTTACGAAGAACTAGTTTTAAAGCAATTACCAAAAACGAAAAAAGATCAGTTGTTGCTAGAGCCAATGATGAGAAATACAGCTCCTTGCATTTTATATGCAGCTTTAAAAATTTATGATCGTAATCCAAATGCAGTAATACTGGTTGCCCCTTCAGATCATTGGATCGACAATGAAAAGGAGTTCACTAGAAATATTCAAACCTCTTTTGACGCCTGTACGAATCAAGATATTTTGATGACCTTAGGAATACAACCTAATTCCCCAAATACAGGCTATGGTTATATTCAGTTTGAAAAAGAGAGTCAGGAAATTAAAAAAGTAAAAAACTTTACAGAAAAACCGAACTTAGAAACTGCCGAAAAATTCTTAGTTAGCGGAGACTACTTGTGGAATGCTGGGATTTTTGTTTGGTCGGCTAAAAGTATTATCGCTGCTTTCGAAAAATCGCTACCAGAGATGTTTGCATTGTTCAATATCATGGAAGTATATAATACAGAAAAAGAAACTTCATTTATTGAATCTCATTATAAGAATGCTGAAAACATCTCCATTGATTTTGGCATTATGGAAAAAGCAACAAATGTGTATGTACTTCCTGTAGATTTTGGATGGAACGATTTGGGTACTTGGGGATCTTTGTACAATAAATTAGAGAAAGACGAAAACAAAAATGCTTCTGTAGGTTCTGAAATAATCTTCAGAGATGCAAATGGAAACATGGTAAAGACTCAAGAAGGTAAACGAGTTGTTATTCAAGGGCTAAATGACTATATTGTAGTTGAAAAAGAAGGTGTCCTTCTTATTTGCCCTAAAAAAGACGAGCAAAATATTAAACAAATTGTATCTAATGTTCGAGAGACATTTGGTGATGATTTCGTATAAAGTTATTCAATCATGGAAGAAAATCAAACTAACTCTAGTGAAGACACTCAGGAAAATGTAAAAAAAGAGTTTAAAAGTTTTGCTAGTAGTATTAAAAAATTCTTTTCAGAGCTTCTTGATCTTAGAGAAGGTACTGACAAGAAAGAAACCATCCAGAAAATTAAAGATGGTATCCCTGTAAAAAGCCATACGGCTTGGATTCTTATTTTCTCCATCATTATTGCTTCTATTGGTTTAAATGTAAGTTCTACAGCTGTTGTTATTGGAGCCATGCTTGTATCTCCTTTAATGGGTCCTATTTTAGGAATTGGGTTGTCTATTGGCATTAATGATATTGATACAATGAAACGCTCCTTGATCAACTTAGGTGTTATGATTGGACTAAGCGTTATTACTTCCTTTTTGTTTTTTAGCATTCCTTTATTTCAAGAAGAAACTCCAGAATTACTTGCAAGGACTAAACCAGATGTACGTGATGTATTGATTGCTATTGCAGGTGGTTTGGCATTAATTGTTGCGTTAAGTAGACACAAAGAAATGACCAATACAATTGCCGGTATTGCAATTGCTACCGCATTAATGCCTCCTCTATGTACAGCAGGATATGGTTTAGCTATTGGTAATTTTAGTTATTTCGGCGGTGCAATGTTTTTATTTATTATAAACACCATTTTCATTGCTTTGGCTACGTTTGTAATTGTGAAATTCTTGAAGTTCCCAATGGTCAAGTACATCAATTCCGCTAGCAGGAAAAGAATTGCACAATTAGCTTCTATTGTTGCTTTAATTATATTCTCATTTAGTATTTATCAATTCTATCAATTATTTAAAGAGAATCAGTACAATCAAAATTGCGAGCAATTCATTGCTGACCTTACTAAAGAAACTGGTGCTGGAGTTATTGACAATACCTTTAATTACAATAGTGAAGAAATCAATTTAGTTGTATTAGGGAAAAACCTAACAGCTCCTGAGAAAGAAGAGTGGGAAAATAAATTGGAATCTTATGGCTTAAAAGACAGAAAGTTAAAAATCAATCAAGACGAAGAAAACTCAAAACTTTTAGACAAGGTAAAATCTATTGAAGATTTGTATGTTAAGAATCAAAAACTAATTGCTTCTAAAGAAGAAAGTTTACAAGAGAAAGATATTAAGATTCAAGAATTAAGTCTTGCCTTAGATAAATTAACGAAAGAACAAATCCCTTTCTTTCAACTGAGTCAGGAAGCAAAGATTAATTATGAAGGGTTAAGAACAATTAGTTTTTCAAAAGTTTTGGTAACGAACTTTCAAACTGTTGATACAATTCCTGTGGCTTCAATTAGTTGGCAAGATAGTATTCCTGAAGATTTAAGAGTCAAGGCTAAGCTTAGCGCTTGGTTAAAAACTAGATTAAAATTAGATACATTAATTGTCCGAGAAGAGTAAGAATTCTCTATATAAAAACAAAAAAGCTTCTCAACAATGAATCAAGTTCAGCACAAGTTGAGAAGCTTTTTTTGTGACCGCACTGGGGCTCCCCTCGACCTCGTTCTGCATAAACTTCTCGCCAAAACCTTTGCGTACAAAAAAACCCTAAACGAAAGTTTAGAGTTTTTAAAAGTGACCGGGCTGGGGCTCGAACCCAGGACCCTCTCCTTAAAAGGGAGATGCTCTACCAACTGAGCTACCAGGTCATTGTTTTTCTTAGCGGGTGCAAATATAAAAGCTATTTTTCAAAAAAACAAACTAATTTTACTACTTAGTTTCATTTAAATATGCTTCCCTTACTTTCTTAAATAATTCAGAGCTGTACACAAATTTAACAACTGCCTTATTATCAGTTTTAAAGATCTCTCTTTTCGATCCTTCCCACTCTTTTTTCCCATCTTTTAAGAAAATGATTTTTTCTCCAATTTGCATCACAGAATTCATATCATGGGTATTAATAACGGTTGTTATTTTATATTCTTCGGTAATTTCTTGAATTAAATCGTCAATTAAGATCGCTGTATTTGGATCTAATCCAGAATTAGGTTCATCACAAAACAAATATTTTGGATTCATCACAATTGCACGAGCAATAGCGACCCTTTTTTGCATCCCTCCAGAAAGTTCTGCTGGGAATTTATGGTTCGAATTCTCTAAGTCTACTCTTTTTAAAACGAAGTTTACTCGTTCTAACATTTCTTCATCCGATTGTTTTTTAAACATCTTTAAAGGAAACATTACATTTTCTTCTACAGTTTGCGAATCAAATAACGCACTTCCTTGAAATACCATTCCAATTTCTTGTCGCCATTGTCTTTTCTCTTCAATAGTAAATTTTGTATTGATTCTTCCATCAAAAGAAATCGTTCCTCCTTCTGGTGTGTGTAATCCAATCAATGATTTTAAAAAAACTGTTTTCCCTGAACCACTCTGACCAATAATTAAACTCGTCTTTCCGGGTTCAAAAGAAGTACTAATTCCTTTTAAAATTTCTACGTCCCCAAATCCTTTATGTAAATCTTTTACTTCTATCATTAGGTCAACAACATTTGAGTTAGAAAATAATTGGCTATAACAATCAGTATGATTGTCCAAACTACAGATTGAGTACTTGCTTTCCCTACCGCAATAGAACCTCCTTTTACATAATAACCGTGGTAAGAAGGAACAGTTGCTATTAAGAATGCAAACACCAGTGTTTTAATAATAGCATATGTAATTAAAAATGGGTCGAATTCTAGCTGAACTCCTTGTAAATAATCTATTACCGAAAACATCCCAGAGGTATTCCCAGCAACCCAACCTCCTGAAATCCCTAAGAACATTGCTAATACAATTAAAAATGGATAAAAGAATACAGTTGCTAAGACTTTAGGTAAGACTAAATAATTTAAAGAATTAATTCCCATCACTTCTAAAGCATCTATTTGCTCGGTCACACGCATCGTTCCAATGCTCGATGTAATGTACGATCCAACTTTTCCAGCTAATATAATAGAACAAAAGGTTGGTGCGAATTCTAAGATTACTGAACGTTTAGTTGCAAAACCAATTAAATACTGAGGAATTAAAGGGTTGTTAATGTTCAATGCCGTCTGTAGGGCAATAACACCTCCAATAAAAAAAGAAATGAACATAACAATACCTAAAGACTTCAAACCTAGCTCATCCATCTCTCTAAACAGCGCTTCTCTAAAAACCCTTCCTTTCTGAGGTCTTCTAAAAACCTGGCTCAACATCATGAAATATTTCCCTACATGTCCAAGATAATTCATTCTTCTATTTCTTTATGCTAAAGTATTAAAATATCATTAACCTTTGGTATTCTTATCAACATCATAACAAAAAATATTACTTTTGAATTTCATAGGCAACAATTAAAAATTATGAAAAAATATTTCTTCTCCTTTCTAGTTTTATCAGGTTTAATTCTTAGCTGTCAGAAATCAAAAAAGACAAACACGAAACCTAAGCTTGTTATTGGCATTGTAGTAGATCAAATGCGATATGATTACTTAACAAAATACACTGATCGTTATGGAGAAGATGGGTTTAAGAGATTATTAAACGATGGTTTTTCTTTAACCAACGGTCACTTTAATTATATTCCTACCTACACTGCTGTAGGTCATGCATCTGTATACACAGGAACGACACCAGATCATCATGGTGTTATTGGAAACAATTGGTATGACAAATACTTAAAGAAAAATATCTATTGCGTTAATGATTTTAAGTATACAACTGTTGGTCTTGAAGGAAAAGCTGGACAAAAATCGCCTTATCGATTGGCAACCACAACTATTACCGATCAATTACACCTTGCTCAAAACATGAGAGGAAAGACCATAGGAATTGCTATTAAAGACAGATCAGCTGTTATCCCTGCTGGTCATACCGCAAATGCTGCCTATTGGTATGAAGGAGGGAAAGATAACAAATGGATTAGTAGTAGTTTTTACATGGACAAGTTACCAAGTTGGGTTACTGATTTCAATAGCAATAACAAAGCGAATGAATATCTATCTAGTCCATGGAATACTTTATATGACATAAACACCTATACTCAAAGTACTGCTGATGATAATATTTTTGAAGGAACTTTTATGGGGGAAGAAAAACCTATATTTCCTCATAACTTACCTGAATTAAGAAAAAAAGGGAATGGAGGATATGACATCATTAAGAGTACTCCATTTGGCAATACATTAACCTTAGATTTTGCCAAAAAAGCTATTTTAGGAGAACAGTTAGGAAAAGGTAGCGACATCGATTTCCTTGCGATTAGTCTTTCCAGTACTGATTACGTTGGACACAAATATGGAACAAATGCCATAGAAACTGAAGACACCTATCTTCGTTTGGACAAAGATTTGGCTGACTTATTTCAGTTTTTGGACAAAGTAGTTGGTAAAGGAAGTTACACCTTATTTCTAACCGCTGATCATGGTGCTGTTGCGGTGCCTGGTTATTTAAAGTCTTTAAAAATTCCTGCGAATTATTTTAACTGGAAAGAGTTTTACACTTTCCTAAAGGATACTTCTAAAGCTAAATACGGTTCTTCTGACATCATAGAATATTTTTCTAACAACCAAATTTTCTTAAACAAAGAAAAATTAAAGCAGCTCAAATTAAACGAACATCATGTAGCTGAATACTTAATCGGAGAAATTATCAATTTTGAAAATGTGTACAAAGCGGTATCAGCCAAAACGTTACAAACTACTTCTTTTACTTCTGGTGTTTTACATAAGTTGCAAAAAGGATATAATCAGAAACTTTCTGGTGACATTCTAATTGTTCCAACACCTGCGTCAATTGGAACAAGAAAAACAGGAACCACGCATGGATCTGGTTACAGTTACGATACGCACATTCCAATCATTTTTTATGGAGCAGGAATCAAACAAGGTACAACTGCTAAAGAATATGCAGTAACAGATATAGCTCCTACTTTGTCAATTTTATTAGGCATTGAATTTCCAAATGGTTCTACAGGGCAAGTTGTTGAAGAGGTTTTAGAATAGCAACATCTATTTAAAAACCGAATTCTCTTGATGTTTTTTCATTGCTTTTCTAGATAGTAGAATACCGATAGCTAATGAGACAAATGCTCCTATAGCAATTCCGGGAATGTAATCTATAAATAGAAAAAAGTCATAGGCTCCATGAAATAACGTAGCTACTAATAATCCAGCAATGTTAAAGAGAAACCTGTTTTTAGAAAACTTTGCTTTCCCCATATAATATCCCATTAGAATAGCAAAAGTAGCATGAGCTGGGACAGCGGTAAATGCTCTAACAATTCCCGTCTCGAAACCATAACTATAGACATACATTACATTTTCTAAGGTAGCAAACCCCATGGAAACCATGACAGCATAGACAATTCCATCAAAAGGTTCATTAAACTCTTTACGCTTTTGCGCAAAATTTCTTACAATGATGTACTTCGAAAACTCTTCAACAAGAGCTACAACAAAGAATGCTTTTACAAACATATCTAGTGTGCTTTCTCCATCAAATGAAGGGAGTAACCAACCTAGTAAATAACTTAAAGCTAAAGTGATGATAACGCTAATGGTAGCACCTAGAAAGAAATTTTTAAGAAGTAATTTCCAAGGTTCTTTTTCAAATTTATCTTTAAAATAAATATACACAATGATAATCATTGCAGGGGCAACTGCTAGCAATAGTAAATTCATGCAAGAAATATACAGTTAAATTTTCGATTGTCTTTCTTTTTATTCATTTGTGTAACCTTTTGTTTTCCTAGTCGTCAAAATGTTGACTTTCCCTAAATGAAAGTATTGATATATGAACACCAAATTTTTCCTTTTAACTCTTACACTTTTATTTACAACAATAACTAACAGTCAAAATAAAACCTCTGATTTAGAAAAAACCATTTATCATCACGATAGTATTTTTTGGGACGGCTATAACAAATGCAATATTCCTGTCTTCGAAAAATACATCACGGATGATTTTGAATTTTATCATGATAAAGGAGGACTCACTGTTGGGAAACAAAAATTTCTAAACTCTGTAAGTAACGGTTTGTGCAACAAAACGAATACTTGGACTTTACGCAGGGAAGTTGTAAAAGGTTCTACAAAAGTTTATGTTTTGAATAAATACGGTGCTATCTTAAGTGGTGAACATAACTTCTTTCTAAAACAAAAAGACGGAAAAGAAAAATTAGTTGAAACTGCAAAATTCACACATGTATGGAAGCAAATAGGTAACACTTGGAAAATGTCTCGTGTTTTAAGTTATGATCATCAAGACGTTAACCAAAACACTTCAAAAAAATCGATTGTTTTATCAGGAAACAAACTGCAATCTTTTGCTGGAAACTACAAAGCTCCAAAAACTGGAGATATTACTATTTCTCTTATTGAAGGAAAGTTAAATATGATCGCGGGAAAGATGAAAGCTACTTTACACCCTCAATCAGAATCTTTGTTTTTCATGAAGCAAGCTCCACTAACTTTTGAGTTTTTAAAAAATAAAGAAGGGATTGTTCAAAAAATGATTGTCCGTGAACAAGGAACCGTTGTAGAAGAAGCAATCAAACAATAATTTTAATTTGTTTTTGGTAAGAAAACTTCTGCCATCATACAACGTGCACTTCCACCTCCGCAAGCTTCAATAGTGTCTAAAGAGCTGGATATAATCTTACAGTGGTTTTCTATCTGTGCAATTTGTTGTTGCGTTAATGAATCATAAGCAGCTTGACTCATTACTAAAAATAACTCGTCGTTTGCTCCTCTTACTTGCAGCATATTACCTGCAAAATTATTGACTTGTTCTTCAGAAATAGCAATGACTCTTTTACCATCTTCTTTCAAATGTTTTAAAACATTTTTGCGTTCTTTTTTATCATCAATAGAATCCAAACAAATCACAGCAAACGTTTCAGCTAAACACATCATTACATTGGTGTGATAAATTGCTTTACGCTTCCCTTCTACTGTTTGGTTCGATGTAAAAACAACAGGAGTATATTCAAAATCTTCACAAAACTCAATAAATAAATCTTCATCAGCTCTTGGAGATAATGCACAATAGGCTTTTCTATTTACTCGATCTAACAATAAACTACCTGTACCTTCTAAGAAAACATCTTCTTCTTCAGCTTCGGTATAGTCTACAATATTTTCTATTAGATATCCTTGTGCTTCTAATTGATCTAAAATATCTTCTCTTCGTTCAAATCTTCTGTTTTCAGCAAACATTGGATACAGACCTACGCTTCCATTTTCATGAAAAGAAATCCAGTTATTTGGGAAGATTGAATCTGGAGTATCTGATCCTTCAATGTCAGAAATTACAATTACGTTAACTCCATGAGACCTCAATTTCTCTACATAAGCATCAAATTCTTTTTGAGCGCTAGAATTTACAGTAGCAGGCAATAAATTCTCCAATACTTTTTGATAGTAATTGTTGACAGCTGTTTGCTCATTCATCCTAAAATTAATAGGGCGAATCATTAAGATTGAATTTGTTGTTTGTTGCATATCTACTTATTTCTAGCGTACAAATATACTATTGATTTCTGTTTTATAGCAGCGTAATTAATCTCTAATTAAAGGCAATGTAGAACAACGTAATAACCCTTCTTGCTTTGCAATTTCTGCATAAGGAACTTCCTCTACCGTGAACCCTTTTTCGCGAAGCCAAGTATTTAATCTTGTAAAGTTTTTTTCTGATATGATTACATCTTCAGAAATTGAAAATACATTACTGTTCATGTTATACATCTCATCTTTAGAGATTTCGAAGATATTTTCTTTACCAAAAAAATTGACCAACCAATTATACTCTTCCTCCAATAAGAAACCATTTTTATGAAGAATGGCTTTGTCTTTCCCTATGGGTTGAAAACAGCAATCTAAATGCAATGCATTCTCTTTTGGGTCGTCATTTGATTTTCTTAACTCGAAAGGTTTTACAATTTTATTTGGAAACAATTCTTGCAGAGCAGCTACCGCATTCGTATTTGTTCTTGCTGTAATATAATCTGAGTAGTCTTTACCTGAGTAAGTCCCAATAAAAATGTACTCGTTCCAAGGCATTACATCTCCACCTTCAACATGACATTCTTCTGGTAATGTAATTCTATTTTCTTCTGCAACTTGACTCCATACATGTTCAATTGCTAAGATTTCACGATCTCTATCGGGAAGAATATTCGCTCGGATAAATTTATCTTCGATTACAAAACCAATGTCTCTAGAAAAAATTTGATTGTAGCTTTTAATAATTTCAGGCCTAAAAACTTGTACATCGTACTTTTCAAATACTTTAGCTACAGATTCCATTTCTAAAACCATATCCTCTTCTTTGGGATATGTCCCTGCCAAAACATGCTGTCTACTTTTAGGATCATAACATTCTTCAGGTCTAGGTATTGGGCCGTTATTTAGTGCTGTTCCTAAAACTACTGCTCTTAATCGAGATGTTTCGTTTTGAATATTTAAATGTAACATAGAAGAACATAAAAAAGCCTCATGAAAAATTCATGAAGCTTTGTTTGATATTATTATAATTTATCTTTTAGAAAGATCTTTAAAATCTCTAAGATTTTCTCCTGTATAGATTTGACGTGGGCGTCCAATTGGCTCTTTCCCTAAACGCATTTCTCTCCATTGAGCGATCCAACCTGGCAAACGCCCTAAAGCAAACATTACAGTAAACATTTCTACAGGAATCCCCATAGCTCTATAAATAATCCCTGAATAGAAATCTACATTTGGATATAGTTTTCTATCAACAAAATAAGGGTCGTTCAATGCTTCTTGTTCTAATCCTTTTGCAATCTCTAAAATAGGATCTTCAATTCCTAAATCATTTAAAACTTGATCTGCAGCAACTTTAATAATTTTTGCTCGTGGATCAAAATTCTTATAAACTCTATGTCCAAATCCCATTAAACGGAAAGGGTCATTTTTATCTTTCGCTTTCGCCATGTACTTTTTTGTGTCTCCACCATCTTCTTTAATAGCTTCTAACATTTCAAGTACTGCTTGGTTAGCACCACCATGTAATGGTCCCCAAAGAGCAGAAATTCCTGAAGAAATTGATGCAAACAAACCAGCATGAGAAGAACCTACTATTCTTACTGTAGAAGTAGAGCAATTTTGCTCGTGATCAGCATGTAAGATTAAAAGTTTATCCAATGCATCTTTAATAATTGGATTGATCTGATATTCTTCATCAGGTCTTGCAAACATCATCTTCAAAACGTTTTCTACATATCCTAATGAATTAGACCCATAATTTAATGGCAATCCTTGCTTTTTACGCATTGCCCAAGCTACTAGGACTGGAAATTTACCCATGATCTTTACAACAGATCGATACATTTCCTCTTCAGAGTCTACATTTACCGAAGAAGGATTAAATGCCGTTAAAGCACTTGTTAAGGAAGATAATACTCCCATTGGGTGGGCAGCCTTAGGAAAAGCATCCAATATTTTTCTTACGTCATCGTCTACAATTGCTTTTTCTTTAATATCGGAATGAAATTGTCCTAATTGCTCTTGTGTTGGTAATTCTCCAAAAATCAACAAATAAGCTACTTCTAAGAAATCCGCTTTCTCAGCTAATTCTTCAATTGAATATCCTCTATAACGTAAAATTCCTTTCTCACCATTTAAAAATGTAATAGCACTTAAACAAGCTCCAGTATTTTTATATCCTGGATCAATAGTAATTACACCATTTGTTGCTCCTCTTAATGTTTTTACATCGATGGCAACTTCGTTTTCGCTTCCTTTTATTAAAGGAAATTCATATGAATCATCACCTATCTGTAGCTTTGCTATATCTGACATATTTTATATAAAATTTTAATTATTCTGAAGTCCCACAAAGATAGCTATTTTAAGGGGGTTTAAAAAAAACCTATGATAGTTTTTCAATATAGAAATATAACTTCAGTCGATTTATAAGGTCGAAAAAAAACCTCATAATTTACATTATGAGGTTTTTGATTTTTAATCCGTTGTTCTTTTTATATTTTAAAGGCGTTTTCCTTTGGAAAATATGCCGTATCTCCCAACTCTTCTTCTATTCGAAGTAGTTGATTATACTTAGCCATTCTGTCTGAACGAGAAGCAGATCCTGTTTTAATTTGCCCTGTATTTAAAGCTACAGCTAAATCTGCAATTGTATTGTCTTCTGTTTCTCCAGATCTATGGCTCATTACAGAAGTATACCCAGCGTTCTTTGCCATATTAACAGCAGCAATGGTTTCTGTAAGTGTTCCTATTTGATTTACTTTAATTAAGATAGAATTTGCGATTCCGTTTTCAATTCCTCTTGACAAACGCTCTACATTGGTTACAAATAAATCGTCTCCAACCAATTGTACTTTATCTCCAATCTTCTCCGTTAGGTATTTCCATCCATCCCAGTCATTCTCATCCATTCCATCTTCAATAGAAATAATTGGATACTTCTCTGACAATTCAGCTAAATAATCTGCTTGTTCTCTACTTGATCTTACCTTACCTGTTTCTCCTTCAAACTTTGAATAGTCATAATTTCCATCAACGTAAAATTCTGCTGCTGCACAATCTAAGGCGATCATTATTTCATCTCCAAACTTATATCCTGCATTTCCAACAGCTAACGCTATGGTATCTAATGCATCTTCTGTTCCGTCTAATGTTGGCGCAAATCCACCTTCATCTCCCACTGCAGTAGATAAATTTCTATCGTGCAATACTTTCTTTAAATGATGAAAGATTTCTGACCCCATTTGCATTGCGTGTGTAAAGTTCTCAGCTTTTACTGGCATTACCATAAACTCTTGGAAAGCAATAGGTGCATCTGAATGCGAACCTCCATTGATAATATTCATCATAGGAAGTGGTAATGTATTTGCAGAAACCCCTCCTATATATCTGTACAATGGCATTCCTAATTCATTTGCTGCTGCTTTCGCCACAGCTAAAGAAACTCCCAAAATTGCATTGGCTCCTAATTTAGATTTATTCGGTGTTCCATCTAAATCAATCATGAATTGATCTATATGGTTCTGTTCGAAAACAGAAACGCCTAATAATTCTTGAGCGATCATTGTATTTACATTTCCAATAGCGTTTAAGACTCCTTTGCCCATATATGCATTTCCTCCATCTCTTAATTCTACTGCTTCATGCTCTCCTGTAGAGGCTCCTGAAGGAACAGCTGCCCTTCCTAAAACACCGTTTTCAGTAATTACATCTACTTCAACAGTTGGATTTCCTCTAGAATCAAAAATTTGTCGTGCGTGAATGTCAACAATAATACTCATGTCAATAAAAATTTTAGGTTTATTTTTTATGATGGCTAAATTACGCAATATGGAATACTTATATTAACATAAAGCCTATTTAATTACGAAATCGGTTTCAATAATTTGAATGAAAATGATTTCCCAAAAAAAAACCCACTCCTAAGAGTGGGAAAAATTGCTATGAAAAAGAAGTGATGCGAAACATCACTGACGTAAAAGTAATATATAATATTGATTGTGCAATGAAAAATCGTTAAAAGGTCAAAATTTATCGATGAATTGCTAAAAAGCACATACAACACCCATACATTAAAAGAAAAAAGCAGCTATACAGCTGCTTTTTTAGATATTTCAATGTTCTTTATAAACTGATCGAATAAATATTCTGAGTCATGCGGTCCTGGACTAGCTTCGGGGTGATATTGTACAGAAAAACAATTTTTGTTTTTCATTCGAATTCCAGCTACAGTCTGATCATTTAGATGCATGTGAGTTACCTCAACATTTTCATGTGCTTCAGCCTCCTCTTTATTGATTGCAAAACCATGATTCTGAGATGTAATTTCTCCTTTACCTGTAATTAAGTTCTTAACTGGATGATTGATCCCTCTGTGTCCATTGTGCATTTTATAGGTAGAAATTCCGTTAGCTAACGCAATTACTTGATGTCCTAAACAAATACCAAACAATGGTAGATCTCTTTTTATAATCTCTTTAGCAACCTCTTGGGCTTCTTCTAAAGGTTCTGGATCTCCAGGTCCATTTGATATAAAATAACCATCAGGGTTCCATGAATGTAAATCTTCAAAACTAGCATTATAAGGATACACTTTAATGTAAGCTCCTCTTTTCGCTAAGTTTCTTAAAATATTCTTCTTTATTCCGATATCTAATGCTGCTATTTTATACGCTGAGTTTTCATCTCCTACATAGTAAGGTTCTTTTGTAGACACTTTAGAAGCTAACTCTAAACCTTCCATACTTGGCACTTTTGCCAATTGAGCTTTTAAAGCTTCAATATCATCAACCTCTGTAGAAATAATTGCATTCATAGCTCCGTTGTCTCTAATGTAGGAAACCAGTGCTCTCGTATCTACATCAGATATCGCAACTAGATTGTGTTTTTCAAACCAATCTTTTAAGTTTCCATCAGAATCAACTCTAGAGTGCTCAAAGCTAAAATTTCTAACGACCAATCCTGAGATTTTAATCCCGTCTGATTCAACTTCCAAATCATTAACTCCATAATTTCCAATATGAGCATTGGTAGCTACCATAATCTGTCCAAAGTATGATGGGTCAGTAAAAATTTCTTGATACCCAGTCATTCCTGTGTTAAAACAAATTTCTCCAGTGGCAGTTCCTTCAATTCCTATAGATTTTCCATAAAAAATGGTTCCGTCTGCTAATAAAACTAGTGCTTTCTTTCGTTGTTGATATTTCATTCTTTGATTATAATGAGGTTCTTGATTTTCTCAAGAATTAAGTTTGACAAAAATAATAATTCGTTTTCTTATTTTTTATTTAATGATGAAAAATTTATCCACTCTTATTTGATATTACTAAACAATACTTTTAAATCTTTTTCTTTTCTATATGACAGTTTATTCTCTTTCATATATTTCTTGATAGATGATGATTTCTCTTTTGAAAATAAACTCAGGATGTTTTTCTTCTTAAGTTTAAAAGATTCAGGCTCTCCTTCTTTATTTAAAAGATAATAGGCTTCCTTAACCACATAACTATCTGGTTTTATTTTGGCTTTTGACAGCGGATCTTTTGGACCACTTTGAATGTGCAGTTCGTATTTTTTAACTATATCTATTCGTTCTTTAAAAGGAAATGCATAGTATTGATCATTTATCTTTTTAAATCGATATCCTAAAAACACAATCTCTGTCACTGAAGTATCGTCAATACTAAAATTTCCTTCTACTGTTTTAGTAAAAAATTTCCCTTTTTTAATGTTGTAGTTCCCAGACTTAAACTTTCCTATTTTATTATCTCTTGTTTTAATAATAAGAGGTTTAAATGTTTTTGCCAAATAGGTAGAACCTACAACAGGATCCTTTTCTTTATTATTATCTATTCTTAGATAGTCGCTTTTTTTAATTGGTAAGTTCTGAGCTGTTATACTCGTTTGAATAAAAATGAATATTAGAAAGTAAATTATTTTTTTCATTGTGCTCTATTTTAAGAACTTAAATATAAATAAAAAGGGATAAACGTAAACGCTTATCCCTTTTTGTATGAATTAAAAAATCTTCATCTATTCTTCAGATTTTTCTTCTTTTTTTGTTTCTACAGCTTCTGCAGCAGGAGCAGCTTCAACAGTTTCAGCTTTTTTGCTTCTACCTCTACGAGTAGACTTCTTAGCTTTTTTACCTTTTGGACTGTATAGTTCGTTGTAATCAACTAATTCTACCATTGCCATTGGAGCGTTATCTCCTTGACGGTTTCCTAGCTTGATGATACGTACGTACCCTCCTGGTCTGTCTCCGATTTTTACAGAAACTTCTTTGAATAATTCTGTTACAGCATATTTATTTCTAAGGTAACTAAATACGATTCTTCTATTATGAGTAGTATCTTCTTTAGACTTAGTAATTAATGGCTCAACAAATACTCTCAATGCTTTTGCTTTCGCAACAGTTGTATTGATTCTTTTGTGTTCTATTAAAGAACAAGCCATATTTGCTAACATCGCTTTCCTATGCGCTGTCTTTCTTCCTAAATGATTAAACTTTTTTCCGTGTCTCATGACCGATTTATTTTAGCTCCCATCTTGCTCAACTCATTTTTGAGGAGCAAAATATGGAAGGGTTAATCTCTATCTAATTTATATTTGGTTAAATCCATTCCGAAATTCAATCCTTTTACATTTACTAGTTCTTCTAGCTCAGTTAAAGATTTTTTACCGAAGTTTCTGAATTTCATTAAATCACTCTTGTTAAAGGAAACTAAATCTCCTAATGTATCTACCTCAGCAGCTTTCAAACAATTCAAAGCTCTTACAGATAAATCCATATCGATTAATCTAGTTTTTAATAATTGACGCATATGCAATGATTCTTCATCATATGTTTCAGTTTGAGCAATCTCGTCAGCTTCTAATGTAATTCTCTCATCAGAGAATAACATGAAGTGGTGAATTAAGATTTTAGCTGCTTCTGTTAATGCATCTTTAGGATTGATTGATCCATCAGTATCAATATCAAAAACTAATTTTTCGTAATCCGTTTTTTGCTCTACACGGAAATTCTCGATAGCGTACTTTACATTCTTTATTGGAGTGTAAATTGAATCTGTAAAAATCGTTCCGATTGCAGCTCCAGATTTTTTATTCTCTTCAGCTGGTACAAATCCTCTACCTTTTTCTATAGTAAGCTCCATGTTTAATTTCACAGACTTATCCATATTACAGATCACTAAATCTGGGTTTAACACTTGAAATCCAGAAATAAATTTCTGTAAATCTCCAGCAGTTAATTGATCTTGACCAGATACTGCTATAGAAACAGTTTCTCTGTCAGATTCTTCAATCTGCTTCTTAAAACGAACTTGTTTTAAGTTTAAGATCATTTCAGTAACATCTTCTACAATACCATTGATTGTAGAAAATTCGTGCTCAACACCATCAATTCTTAATGATGTAATTGCAAAACCTTCTAAAGAAGATAATAATACTCTTCTCAAAGCATTCCCTACTGTTAAACCAAATCCTGGTTCAAGAGGTCTGAATTCGAATCTACCAGAAAAATCTGTAGATTCAATCATAATTACCTTATCCGGTTTTTGAAAATTTAAAATTGCCATATATATTTCTTCGTTTTGATTGCTATTTAGTTGCGCGGTTTATAAGTGTGAAGAAGTACGAATAAACCCTTTGGCTAAATCTCAATATGATTAATTTATTACTTAGAATATAATTCTACGATTAATTGCTCTTTGATGTTTTCAGGAATTTGTAATCTCTCTGGAGATTTTACAAATGTTCCTTCTTTTTTGTCAGCATTCCAAGTTAACCACTCGTATACAGCGCTATTAGATGCTAATGCATCTTCAATTGCTACTAATGATTTTGACTTTTCTCTTACTGCAACTACATCACCTTCTTTTAAAGAGTATGAAGGAATGTTTACGATTTCTCCATTCACAGTAATGTGTCTGTGAGAAACTAATTGACGAGCTCCACTACGTGAGTTAGAAACTCCCATTCTGTAAACAACGTTATCTAAACGTGCTTCACATAATTGTAATAAAACCTCACCTGTAATTCCTTTAGAACGAGATGCTTTTTTAAACAAGTTACTGAATTGACGCTCTAAAATACCATAGGTATATTTTGCTTTTTGCTTTTCCATTAATTGGACAGCGTATTCAGATTTCTTACCTCTTCTCTTAGCATTTCCATGCTGTCCTGGAGGGTAATTTCTTTTTTCGAAGTTTTTGTCTTCTCCGAAAATTGCTTCGCCAAATTTACGAGCAATCTTAGTTTTTGGTCCTGTATATCTTGCCATTTCTAATTAGTTATGATAGGGATTATGAATTCAGGCTTATATCCTTCGATAATCTGATTCCTACCTAAGTTAAAATTTAATTATACTCGTCTTCTTTTTGGTGGACGACAACCATTATGTGGAGTTGGAGTTACATCAATGATTTCAGTAACTTCAATTCCTGCATTGTGAATAGATCTGATAGCAGATTCTCTACCGTTTCCAGGTCCTTTCACATATACTTTTACTTTGCGTAAACCTGCTTCGTGAGCAACAGCTGCACAATCTTCAGCGGCTAATTGAGCTGCATAAGGAGTGTTCTTTTTTGAACCTCTAAAACCCATTTTTCCTGCTGATGACCAAGAAATAACGTCACCTTTCTTATTTGTTAAAGAAATAATGATATTATTAAATGATGCAGTAACGTGAGCTTCTCCGATAGACTCAACGATTACCTTACGTTTTTTTGAACTTGTTTTTGCCATAATTGTTTTGTTTTAGCAATAGCTCTCTAGTAAATTGTGCTTATTAAAAACACGGCACACTAGGAGTTTAAAGCTAGTTTCTGACTATTTTTTCTTGTTAGCTACAGTTTTTCTCTTACCTTTTCTAGTTCTAGAGTTGTTTTTAGTTCTCTGACCTCTTAAAGGAAGACCAACTCTATGACGAATACCTCTCTGACATCCAATATCCATTAGACGTTTGATACTTAATTGTACCTCAGAACGTAATTCACCTTCAATAGTAAAAGTTCCAACTTGTTCTCTAATTGCAGCGATTTGATCATCAGTCCAATCTTGAACTTTGATACTCTCGTCTACTTTTGCGTTCGCTAAAACTTCTTTAGCTCTACTGTTTCCTATACCAAAGATGTAAGTTAAAGCAATAACTCCTCTTTTATTCTTTGGAATATCAATACCTGCTATTCTTGCCATTACCCTTGTCTTTGTTTAAATCTAGGATTTTGTTTGTTAATTACATATAATCTACCTTTTCTGCGTACTATTTTGCAGTCGGCACTTCTTTTCTTTACTGATGCTCTAACTTTCATTAGTTCTATTTTTTAATATCTGTAAGTAATTCTAGCTTTTGTTAAATCGTAAGGGCTCATTTCTAATTTCACCTTGTCTCCAGGTAATAATTTAATGTAGTGCATTCTCATTTTTCCCGAGATATGCGCCGTTACAATATGCCCATTTTCTAATTCTACACGAAACATTGCATTCGATAATGCTTCTGTAATAGTTCCGTCTTGTTGAATTGCTGGTTGTTTAGCCATGTTTACTTAGATGATTTTCTATTACTAGTTCCCGTTTTCATTAAACCATCGTAATGACGATTTAATAAATACGAATTAATTTGTTGAATGGTGTCAATCGCAACACCAACCATAATAATCAATGATGTACCTCCGTAGAACAATGACCAACCTTGTTGGACACCAAACTGTACTACAATTGCAGGTAATATTGACAACCCTGCCAAGAATAAAGATCCTGGGAATGTAATTCTAGATAAAACCGTATCTAAACGATCACCTGTATCTTTCCCTGGTCTAATTCCTGGTATAAATCCACCACTTTTCTTTAAATCATCAGCCATTTTATTCGTTGGAATAGTAATCGCTGTATAGAAAAAACTGAAGATGATAATTAGCAATGCAAAAATAACATTGTATTGCCAACCATTAGGATCAGTTAAACTAACAAGAGCTGGGAATTTTCTTCCAAGTGCTAATGGTAAAAACATAATTGCTTGCGCAAAGATGATTGGCATTACACCAGCTGCATTTAATTTTAAAGGAATATAATCTCTAGATCCAGCAACATTTTGAATGTTACCAGCTACAGTTCTTCTTGCATATTGAACTGCAATCTTACGAACAGCAGTTACTAAATATACAGTCAGTAATATTACAACAAACCAAACAATGATTTCAATTAAGATCATCATAATTCCTCCAGCACCAGCATTGGTTGTTTTTGCACTAAGCTCTTGTAAAAAAGAAGCTGGGAAGTTTGCAATAATACCAACAGTAATTAATAATGAAATTCCATTACCAACTCCTTTGTCTGTAATACGCTCACCTAACCACATTGCAAAAATAGTTCCTGCCGTTAATAATATCATTGAAGATATCCAGAACGTAGGACCTGTTACTAAGAAAGCTTCAGGTGGTAAACCAAACTGAGTCTTAATTGCTGTAATATACGTTGGTCCTTGAAGCATTGTAATTGCTATCGTTAACCATCTAGTGATTTGTGTAATTTTCTTTCTACCACTCTCTCCATCTTTTTGTAGCTTCTGTAAATATGGAACCGCAATTCCCATTAACTGTACTACAATAGATGCAGAAATATATGGCATAATTCCTAGTGCCATAATAGAGGCTCTAGAAAAAGCTCCTCCCGTAAATGCGTTCAATAATCCTAAAAGACCGCCAGAAGTACTCTCTTTTAAAGCTGATAATTGTAATGGATCGATTCCAGGTAATGGAACACCGGCCATAAAACGATATACAGCAATTAAACCAAGAGTAAGAAGAATCTTATTTTTCAATTCTTCAATTTTCCAGATATCTTTTAAAGTATTTATAAAATTCATCATTTAGGGATTCTTATAAGGTAACAGCTTCTCCTCCAGCAGCTTCAACAGCAGCTTTTGCAGTAGCAGTAAATTTATGTACAGTAATATTTAATTTAGCTTTTAATTCTCCACGACCTAAGATTTTCACTAAGTCATTTTTACCAACAACACCGTTGGCAACTAAAATTTCTAAAGTAACTGTATCAGTAATTTTCTTGTTATCTACTAATTCTTGTAACTTGTCTAAATTAACTCCTGCATATTCCTTACGGTTTATGTTTGTGAAACCAAATTTAGGCACACGTCTTTGAAGTGGCATTTGCCCTCCTTCAAATCCGATTTTTCTAGAATAACCTGAACGAGATTTTTGACCGTTGTGACCTCTGGTAGCAGTTCCACCTTTACCAGAACCTTCACCTCTTGCGATTCTTTTCCCTTTTTTTACAGATCCTTCTGCTGGTTGTAAGTTATGTAAACTCATCTTTTTATATCTTATTTAACTTCTTCTACAGAAATTAAGTGTTTAACTGTATTTACCATACCAATAATAGAAGGAGTTGCCTCGTGTTCTACAGTTTGGTTCATTCTACGTAAACCTAATGCCTCAAGAGTTCTTTTTTGATTCTGAAGACGTCCGATTTGACTTTTTACTTGTGTAACTTTAATTTTTGCCATCGTACTAGATTTATCCGTTAAATACTTTCTCTAAAGAAATTCCTCTTTGCTTTGCAATTACTGCAGCGCTACGTAACTGTAATAAAGCATTAAAAGTTGCTTTTACTACGTTATGTGGATTTGAAGATCCTTGAGATTTTGATAATACATCGTGAATACCTACAGATTCTAATACCGCACGTACAGCTCCACCGGCAATAACCCCGGTACCATTTGAAGCAGGCTTGATAAACACCTTAGCTCCTCCAAATTTTCCTTTTTGTTCGTGTGGCAATGTTCCGTTTAAAATTGGGATTCTTACCAAGTTTTTCTTTGCGTCTTCTACAGCTTTCGCTATTGCAGAAGAAACATCTTTAGATTTTCCTAAACCGTGACCAACTACTCCGTTACCATCTCCTACAACAACAATTGCAGAAAAACCAAAAGCTCTACCACCCTTAGTTACTTTAGTAACACGTTGAACACCTACTAATCTATCTACAAGCTCTAATCCGCTTGGTTTAACTCTTTCTACGTTTTTATATCCTTGCATAATTTCTTAAAATTTTAAACCCGCTTCTCTAGCAGCGTCTGCTAATACTTTAACTCTACCGTGATACAAATATCCGTTTCTATCGAAAGCAACAGTTTCAACTCCAGCTTTGGTAGCTTTCTCTGCGATAGTTTTCCCTACTACAGTAGCTGCTTCAGCTTTAGTACTTGCTTTAATTTCTTTATCTCTTGATGAAACTGAAGCAATTGTTACTCCGTTTACATCGTCAACTAATTGAGCATAAATCTCTTTATTACTTCTATATACAGACAATCTTGGTTTTGTTGCTGTACCAGAAATAATTTTTCTAATTCTATGCTTAATTCTAGTCCTTCTTTCAAGCTTTGATAATGCCATAACTCTATAAATTATGCAGATTTACCTGCTTTTCTTCTTAATACTTCACCTACAAACTTAACTCCTTTTCCTTTGTATGGTTCTGGCTTACGGAAACCGCGAATCTTCGCTGCAACTTCACCTACCAACTGCTTATCATAAGAAGTTAATTTAACGATTGGGTTTTTCCCTTTTTCAGAAACTGTTTCAACCTTAACTTCAGGAGCTAATTCTAAAACAATGTTGTGAGAGTACCCTAAGGCTAATTCTAATTTTTGACCTTGATTTGAAGCTCTATAACCTACACCGACTAATTCTAGTTCTTTAGTCCATCCTTTACTTACTCCTTCAATCATGTTATTCAACAATGCTCTACATAATCCATGTTGAGCTTTGTGATCTTTGCTTTCAGATGCTCTTTCTAAAGTGATTGTTGCATCTTCAATCTTCACAGTAATTCCGCTAGAAATCTCTTGAGATAATTCTCCTAATTTCCCTTTTACTGTTACTGTTGTTTCGTTTACATTAACTTCTACACCTTGTGGAATGCTAATTGGATTTTTTCCTATTCTACTCATCTTCTAAGGCTTAATAAACGTAACAAATTACTTCTCCTCCAACATTCTCTTGACGTGCTTTCTTGTTAGTCATCACACCTTTAGAAGTTGAAACAATAGCAATACCAAGTCCATTTAATACTCTAGGCATTTCTTTTGCACTAACGTATTTACGTAAACCTGGTGTACTGATTCTTTGAATCTTTCTAATTACTGACTCTTTTGTGTCCTTGTCATATTTTAAGGCAATTTTGATGGTTCCTTGTACAGAACTATCATTAAATTGGTAACTTAAAACATATCCTTGGTCAAACAAAATCTTAGTCATTTCCTTCTTCAAGTTCGAAGCAGGAATTTCTACTACTCTGTGTCCTGCAGAAATTGAGTTTCTAACTCTCGTTAGATAATCTGCGATTGGATCTGTATACATATTTATTAAAATTGCGATTACGGTTTTCGACTATCTCTATTTATCCTACAGATTTCTCTGTGACAATCAAACCTATAATCAGTTAAAATTCTTTATACTCAAAAAAATAGAGCATGCAAAAGTACACATTCTATTTTTATTTTTGAGGATTATTTCTGATTTCTACCAGCTGGCTTTTTTAACACCTGGTATCAACCCTTGATTCGCCATTTCACGGAAAGTCACACGAGAAATTCCGAACTGACGCATATACCCTTTTGGTCTTCCTGTTAGCTTGCAACGATTGTGCATTCTAATTGGTGAAGCATTCTTTGGTAACTTCTGTAATGCTTCGTAATCTCCAGCTTCTTTTAAAGCTTTTCTCTTCTCAGCATATTTAGCAACCGTTTTTGCTCTTTTAACCTCACGGGCTTTCATTGATTCTTTAGCCATCTCTTAATTTTTTTTGAATGGTAAACCTAATTCTCCTAATAATGACTTCGCTTCTTTATCAGTGTTTGCAGATGTTACAAATGTAATATCCATTCCATTGATTTTCTTCACTTGGTCAATATTGATCTCTGGGTAAATGATCTGTTCAGTAATTCCTAAGTTGTAATTACCTCTACCGTCAAATCCGTTAGCTTTAATTCCGTTAAAATCTCTTACACGAGGTAAAGAAGCTGTAACTAAACGATCTAAAAATTCATACATCTTATCTCCACGTAAAGTAACTTTAACACCAATTGGCATTCCTTTACGTAATTTAAATGATGCAACATCCTTTTTAGAAATAGTAGAAACTGCTTTTTGACCTGTAATTGTAGTCAACTCTTCTAAAGCATGATCAATTAATTTCTTATCAGCGATAGCAGCTCCAACACCTTTACTAATTACAATTTTCTGTAATTTAGGCACTTGCATTATATTGCTATAGCTAAACTCTTCAGTAAGAGCACTCATTACTCGGCTCTTATATTCTGCTTTTAATCTTGGTACGTAACTCATGATTATATCGCGTTTTTAGTTTTTTTAGAGATTCTAGTTTTAGCATCTCCTTCAACTTTATAACCTACTCTTACAGCTTCTCCATTTTCTACCAACCCTAAGTTAGAGATATGAATAGAAGCTTCTTTCTTTACAATTCCTCCTTGTGGATTTTGAGCACTTGGTTTTGTATGCTTAGAAACTAAGTTTACACCTTCCACTAGCGCTCTATTTTTATCCTTGATGATTTGTAATACTTTTCCTTCAGATCCTTTGTGATCTCCTGCGATTACTTTAACGGTATCTCCTGATTTGATTTTAAACTTTGTCATCGTCTTTTCTCTTTTAAAGCACTTCAGGTGCTAATGATACTATCTTCATAAACTGCTTCTCACGTAATTCACGTGCTACAGGTCCAAATACACGAGTTCCTCTCATTTCCTCAGTAGGATTTAAAAGCACACATGCATTGTCGTCAAATCTAATGTAAGAACCGTCTTTACGTCTTACTTCTTTCTTTGTACGAACAACAACGGCTCTAGATACTTGACCTTTCTTTACGGTTCCGTTTGGAGTTGCAGACTTTACAGTTACTACAATTTTATCTCCAACTCTAGCATAACGTTTTTTAGTTCCTCCTAAAACTCTAATCACTAAAACTTCTTTTGCTCCAGTGTTGTCTGCTACTTTTAATCTTGATTCTGTCTGTAACATATTATTTAGCTCTTTCTAGGATTTCTACTAATCTCCAACGTTTTGACTTACTCATAGGACGTGTTTCCATGATCCTAACAGTATCTCCTTCGTTGCAATCATTCTGTTCGTCATGAGCAACATACTTTTTCGTTTTTAATACGAACTTACCGTACATTGGGTGCTTTACTCTCTTTACTTCTGAAACAACAATAGATTTCTCCATTTTGTTACTAGAAACAACACCTATTCTTTCTTTTCTAAGATTTCTATTTTCCATCTTTAAAACTGACTTAGAATTATTGTAATTCTCTTTTGGTTAATTCTGTTGCAATTCTTGCTACAGTTCTTCTTAAGGTTCTTAACTGCAAAGGGTTTTCCAATGGAGTTATGGCGTGAGCCATCTTAAGATCAGTATAATTTGCTTGCAACGCTCCATGCTTCTCTTGTAGATCAGCTGTTGATAATTCTTTAATTTCTGATTGTTTCATTTCTTCTAGAATTAAGCGTTAAAATCAAAATCTCTTGCGATCACAAACTTCGTTCTTACTGGAAGTTTTTGAGCTGCTAAACGTAATGCCTCTTTTGCAACATCCATTGGTACACCACCAACTTCAAACAAAATTCTACCTGGCTTAATAACTGCAACGAAATGATCCGGTGCTCCTTTACCTTTCCCCATACGTACCTCTAATGGTTTCTTAGTGATAGGCTTATCTGGAAATATTTTAATCCAAAGTTGACCTTCTCTTTTCATATGACGAGTTGCCGCGATACGAGCTGCTTCAATCTGACGAGAAGTTAATAGGTTCTGGTCTAAAGATTTGATTCCAAACATTCCGTTAGAAAGTTGGTTACCTCTCCCAGAAATACCATTCATATTTCCTTTCGCCTTCTGTACCTTACGGTATTTTACTCTTTTTGGCTGTAACATTGTTAATTTCTAATTTTTAAAAATTATTTTCTTCTACGAGGTTGACGCTTCGAGTTACCACCTTTGTTAGCACCACCTTGTTTCTTAGACAAGCCAACTAACGGAGATAATTCTCTCTTACCATAAACCTCACCTTTCATAATCCATACTTTCACACCGATTCTTCCGTATGTAGTATGCGATTCAACAAGTGCATAATCGATATCTGCTCTAAATGTAGATAAAGGAATTCTTCCTTCTTTGTAATGCTCAGAACGTGCCATCTCTGCACCGTTTAAACGACCCGAGATTTGCACTTTAATTCCTTCTGCATTCATTCTTATAGAAGCAGCAATAGCCATTTTGATTGCTCTCTTGTAAGAAATTCTGTTTTCGATTTGACGAGCGATACTAGCTGCAACTAATTTTGCATCTAATTCTGGACGTTTAATTTCGAAAATATTAATTTGAACTTCTTTCCCTGTAATCTTCTTAAGCTCCTCTTTTAACTTGTCTACCTCTTGACCTCCTTTACCAATAATGATACCTGGACGTGCCGTAGTGATAGTAACGGTTACAAGTTTAAGAGTACGCTCGATAATTACACGAGATACACTTGCTTTAGATAATCTAGCATTGATATACTTTCTTATCTTGTCATCTTCAGCGATTTTATCACCGTAGTCATTTCCACCATACCAGTTAGATTCCCATCCTCTGATAATTCCTAAACGATTTCCTATTGGATTTGTTTTTTGTCCCATTTCTACTATGATTAATTACTGATATTTTTAGCACCTAACTCTAATGTAACGTGATTAGAACGCTTACGAATTCTATGAGCACGCCCTTGTGGAGCTGGTCTTAATCTTTTTAACATTCCTGCGCTATCTACACAAATAGATTTTACAAATAATCCTGCATCCTCAATACTTGCATCTTCATTCTTAGCTTGCCAGTTTGCAATTGCAGACAATAACAATTTTTCTAAGTTGATTGACGCTTCTTTTGGACTGAATCTTAAGATTTGTAAAGCTTTTTCAACTTCTACACCTCTTACTTGATCTGCAACTAAACGCATTTTTCTTGGTGACGTAGGGCAGTTAGTCAGTTTAGCAAAAGCTCTGCTTTTCCTAGCCTCTTTTAACTGCTGTGCCATATTGTGTTTACGAACTCCCATTGCCTACTATTTTTTACCTTTATTTTTTGCACCTGCATGTCCTCTAAAAGAACGAGTTGGTGAAAATTCTCCTAATTTATGCCCTACCATATTCTCAGTAACATATACAGGAACGAATTGACGTCCGTTATGTACTGCGATCGTTTGACCAACAAAGTCAGGAGTAATCATACTTGCTCTAGACCAAGTTTTGATTACAGATTTTTTTCCTGCCTCTACATTAGCCATTACTTTCTTCTCTAATTTATAGTGAACGTAAGGTCCTTTTTTTAATGATCTTGCCATGGCTTATTATTTCTTTCTGCGTTCTATAATATATTTATTACTCGCTTTGGTCTTAGATCTTGTCTTGAATCCTTTTGCAGGGATACCATTTCTAGATCTTGGATGACCTCCAGAAGATTTTCCTTCACCACCTCCCATTGGGTGATCAACTGGATTCATTACAACAGCTCTAGTTCTTGGTCTTCTACCTAACCATCTACTTCTACCTGCTTTACCAGAAACTAGTAATTGGTGATCTGAGTTAGATACAACTCCAATAGTTGCTGTACAAGTCAACAAGATTAATCTTGTTTCACCTGAAGGCAATTTTACTGTCGCATATTTTCCATCTCTTGCCATTAACTGAGCAAAAGAACCAGCAGAACGAGCCATAACAGCTCCTTGACCTGGGTGTAACTCAATACAAGAAATTGTAGTTCCTAAAGGAATTTCACTTAAAGGCATACAGTTTCCGATCTCTGGAGCAATTCCAGAACCTGAAACGATTGTTTGACCTACTTTTAAACCGTTTTGTGCAATCACATAACGCTTTTCACCATCAGTATAACTAAGCAATGCAATAAATGCTGTACGATTTGGATCATACTCGATAGTTTTAACTGTTGCAGGAACACCTTTCTTATCTCTTTTAAAATCGATAATACGGTATCTTTGTTTATGACCTCCACCGATATTACGTGTAGTCATTCTTCCCTGATTGTTTCGACCTCCAGATCTTTTTTTCGGAGCAAGTAAACTTTTCTCCGGCTTATCAGTTGTTATGGTGTCGAACCCATTTACAACTCTAAAACGCTGACCTGGTGTTATTGGTTTTAATTTTCTAACTGACATTTCGTCTTTTCTTAAAGATTGTTATAAAAATCAATACTTTCTCCTTCTGCTAACTGCACAATAGCTTTTTTGTAACCCGCTTTGGTACCTGTTACTAAACCTTTCTTAGTGAATTTTGTATTTCTTTGTACTGGATAGTTCAAAGTTTTTACACTAGAAATAGTTACTCCGTAAGCAGTTTCAACCGCGTCCTTAATTTCTATCTTGTTAGCTCTCTTATCTACAACAAACGTATAACGATTAAATAATTCACTATCGTTTGTAGCTTTTTCCGTGATAATAGGTTTAATTAAAATACTCATCCCTATTTGGTTAAATTAGTTTTAATTCCTTCTAAAGAACTCTCAGAAATCACTACCTTATTTGCATTTAAAATACCATAAGTACTTAATCCTGAGCTATTTGTAACTTTAGAACTTTTTAAATTACGCGACGACAAATATACATTATTATTTGACTCTCCCAACACAAACAACGCCTTTTTAGAATCTAACTCTAAAGCTTTCAATACGTTGACAAAGTTTTTTGTCTTTGGCGTATCAAAATTAAAGTCCTCGATTACTACTAAATTGTTGTCTTTTGCTTGAATACTTAAAGCAGATTTACGTGCTAATCTTTTTAAGTTTTTATTCAACTTGAAAGAATAATTTCTTGGTCTTGGTCCGAACATACGTCCTCCACCTCTAAAAACACCAGACTTGATAGAACCTGCTCTTGCAGTACCAGTTCCTTTTTGTTTTTTAATCTTTCTTGTACTACCTGCAATCTCTGCTCTTTCTTTAGCTTTATGCGTTCCTTGTCTTTGATTAGCCAAGTATTGCTTAACGTCTAAATAAATTGCGTGATCGTTAGGTTCTATTCCGAATACATCCTTAGAAAGCTCAACCTTTCTACCTGTATCTTTTCCATTAATGTCTAAAACTGCTACTTTCATTATTTCTGAATAGTTATATAAGAGTTTTTGTGACCAGGAATTGCTCCTTTAACAACAAGTAAGTTCTTTTCAGCAACTACTTTTAATACTCTTAAGTTTTGAACTTTCACTTTTTCACCACCCATTCTACCGGCCATTCTCATTCCTTTGAATACTCTCGCAGGATAAGATGCAGCTCCAATAGAACCTGGCGCTCTTAAACGGTTGTGTTGACCGTGAGTTGCTTGTCCAACACCGGCAAAACCGTGTCTTTTTACAACTCCTTGGAAACCTTTACCTTTAGAAACTCCTGATACATCAACGAATTCGCCTTCTTCAAAATGTTCTACTGTAATTGAGTCACCTAATTTGTACTCTTCTTCAAACCCTTGGAATTCAACGACTTTTCTTTTGGCAGATGTACCAGCTTTCTTAAAGTGACCATCTAAAGCTTTATTAGAGCTTTTTGCCTTTTTGTCATCGAAACCAAGTTGCAACGCATTGTAGCCGTCAACCTCTTCGGTTCTGACTTGGGTAACAACGCATGGACCTGCTTCGATTACTGTACAAGGAATGTTCTTCCCGTTTTCGTCGAATAAGCTGGTCATTCCGATTTTTCTTCCTATTAACCCAGACATATTTAATTAATTATTAATTGTTTTTACTACTTATTTATTTCCCTTTGAATTCGTTTCAAAAAAATAGGGTCGAAATACGCTCAACCCTGAATGTATTTTTACCGTTTTTCCTTCGCGAAACCCTCCGGACATGTAAAATAGAGATACCTCAATGAAGAGATATCTCTACTTATTTTACTTATACTTTAATCTCTACCTCAACTCCACTTGGCAATTCAAGTTTCATTAGAGCATCAATAGTCTTAGATGAAGAACTATAGATATCTAACAAACGCTTGTATGCAGATAATTGAAATTGCTCTCTAGACTTCTTATTCACGTGAGGTGAACGTAAAACCGTAAAGATTTTTTTATTTGTTGGTAAAGGGATTGGGCCGTTTACTACAGCTCCAGTACTTTTTACCGTCTTTACAATCTTCTCAGCAGATTTATCTACTAAATTGTAATCGTAAGACTTTAATTTTATTCTAATTTTTTGACTCATCGTTGTTCTATTTAGTAGGTTATCCTTTTGCTTTTGCAATTACTTCTTCTGAAACATTAGAAGGAGTTTCTGCATAGTGAGAAAATTCCATTGTAGAAGTTGCTCTACCAGAAGACATTGTTCTTAACGCTGTTACATATCCAAACATTTCAGATAATGGAACAACTGCTTTTACAACTTTAGATCCAGCACGATCACTCATGTCGTTTACTTGACCTCTTCTTCTATTTAAATCTCCTACGATATCTCCCATGTTCTCCTCAGGAGTTAATACCTCTAATTTCATTAATGGCTCCATGATCTTAGCTTTTGCAGCTTTTGCAGCAGCTTTATAACCTAGCTTTGCAGCTAACTCAAAAGATAATTGATCAGAATCCACTGCGTGGAAAGATCCATCTTTTAATGTTACTTTCATTGAATCCATTTCGTATCCAGCTAAAGGACCATTCTTCATTGCTTCTTTGAATCCTTTCTCTACTGATGGTACAAATTCTCTAGGAACGTTACCACCTTTAATGATAGATTCAAATTGTAATCCTTGAACACCTTCATCTGCAGGTTCCATTGTAAATACAATGTCTGCAAATTTACCACGTCCACCAGATTGCTTTTTGTAAACCTCTCTGTGATCTGCAGCAGCTGTAATAGCTTCTTTATATTCTACTTGAGGTTGCCCTTGGTTTACCTCAACTTTAAACTCACGCTTTAAACGATCTACAATTACATCTAAGTGTAACTCTCCCATTCCAGAAATAATAGTCTGACCTGAAGCTTCGTCTGAACGTACTGTAAACGTTGGATCTTCTTCAGCTAGTTTCCCTAGACCAATACCTAATCTATCTACATCTGCTTTCGTCTTAGGCTCAACCGCGATACCAATAACTGGATCAGGGAAGTCCATAGATTCTAAAACAATAGGATGCTTTTCAGATGTTAATGTATCTCCTGTCTTAATAGATTTAAATCCAACAGCAGCTCCAATATCTCCAGCCTCGATATAATCAATAGCGTTTTGCTTGTTCGCATGCATTTGATAGATTCTTGAAATACGTTCTTTTTTACCTGAACGATTATTTAAAACATAAGAACCTGCATCTAAACGACCAGAATATGCTCTAAAGAATGCCAAACGACCAACAAAAGGATCTGTAGCAATTTTAAAAGCTAAGGCAGCAAAAGGCTCCTTTACATCTGGTTTACGAACTTCTTCTTGATCTGTATCTGGATTTACACCAACAATACCTTCCTTATCTACTGGAGATGGCAAGTAACGACATACAGCATCTAATAAGAACTGAACACCTTTGTTTTTAAATGCAGAACCACAAATCATAGGAATGATAGCCATATCCATTACAGCAGCTCTTAGTGCAGCATGCACTTCTTCTTCTGTAATTGAATCTTCATCTTCCATGAATTTTTCTAAAAGATCCTCATCGTAACTAGCTACTTCCTCAATTAAAAGTGCACGGTACTTACGAGCTTCTTCTTTCATATCCTCAGGAATTTCGATAATATCGAAAGTTGCTCCTTGAGTTTGATCATGCCATACAATAGCACGGTTTTTTACTAAATCAATAACACCTTTAAAATCTTCTTCGTCACCAATATTTAAAACGATTGGCACCGCATTAGATTTTAACATGTCTTTTACTTGTTGACAAACACCTAAAAAGTCAGATCCTTGACGGTCCATTTTATTAACGAAACCAATTCTTGGCACTTTGTAGTTATCAGCAAGTCTCCAGTTAGTCTCAGATTGTGGCTCAACACCATCAACTGCACTAAATAAGAATACTAAACCATCTAATACACGTAATGAACGATTTACCTCAACAGTAAAATCAACGTGACCAGGAGTATCAATAATATTAAAGTGATATCCTTTAGTATCATCTGTTTTTTCTCCATTTTCAATTGGAAAGTCCCATGTACAAGTAGTTGCAGCAGAAGTAATTGTAATACCTCTTTCTTGCTCTTGTTCCATCCAGTCCATTGTTGCTGCACCATCGTGAACCTCTCCAATCTTGTGAGAAACTCCTGTGTAGTACAATACACGTTCAGTAGTCGTAGTTTTACCAGCATCAATGTGAGCGGCAATACCTATATTTCTTGTGAATTTTAAATCTCTAGCCATTTCTATTAAAATCTAAAGTGAGAGAATGCTTTATTAGCTTCTGCCATTTTATGAGTATCTACTCTTTTCTTTACAGCAGCACCTTCTTCTTTAGCCGCAGCTAAAACTTCAGCAGCTAAACGCTGTGCCATTGTTTTTTCATTTCTTTTACGAGTGTATAAAATCATCCATTTGATAGCCATAGACACCTTACGGTCTGGTCTAATCTGTCTTGGAATTTGAAAGGTAGCTCCACCCACACGTCTAGAACGAACTTCTACGTGAGGCATTACATTTGACAATGCTTCTTTCCAAATTTCAATTGCTGATTTTTCTTCGTCTTCTTTTCTTTCTTCTACGATATCCATTGCATCGTAAAATACTTTGAACGCTACAGATTTCTTACCATCCCACATCAAGTTATTCACAAAACGTGTCACTAACTGATCATTAAATTTTGGATCTGGCAATAAGATTCTTTTTTTCGCTGCTCTTTTTCTCATGTCTTTACATTAAAAAAGTTACTAATTTTACTTTTTTGGGCGTTTTGCACCATACTTTGATCTACGTTGAGTTCTTCCCTCAACTCCCGCTGTATCTAAAGCTCCACGTACTACGTGATACTTTACTCCTGGCAAATCCTTTACCCTTCCACCTCTAACTAATACTATCGAGTGCTCTTGTAAGTTATGTCCTTCTCCTGGGATGTAAGCATTTATCTCATTACCATTCGTTAACCTTACTCTCGCTACTTTACGCATCGCTGAGTTAGGTTTTTTTGGTGTTGTGGTATAAACACGTGTACATACTCCACGTCTTTGAGGACAAGACGATAAAGCGGCCGATTTACTCTTCTTAGTTATTTTGGTTCTTCCTTTACGAACTAATTGTTGAATAGTTGGCATACTAAATTGTTACTATTTTTCGTTTGTACTAAAAATTTTACTCTTTTTTAAGAGTGCGCAAATGTACAACTAATTTCTTTCTATTCAAATATCAGTAAGTTATTTTTTTGAAACACAATATAAACAGCCCTAATTTTCTGATTTTAGCTACATTTGAAAGCTTTTTACAATCAATTTTGAATAAAAAATTTACACCTTATATATATACTTTATTTTTTCTCTGCTTTTATGGCGGAATATTTGGGCAAGAATTATCTCTAAAATTAATCGGAAAAGACTCTATTGAAACTTCGATTATCAATCAAATTCCCTATCAAAAAAAGCATTCTAAAAAAGAAGATCTTACGAAAGAAATTTACTCCATTCATGAAAGAATAAAACGAAACGGTTTTTTCACGAGCACTATTGAAGAGATAACCAATAAAGAAAATGAGTTCGTTGCTAAGTTTAACCTAGGAAAAAAAACAGAAGAAGTTGTCGTAATACTCTCTGAGAAATCAACGCTTAATTATATAAAACTATTAACAAACAATGATTCTATTCGACTTAACACAAAAGAACTTGAACCCTTTATCACCAACATTACATTAGAGTTAGACAAAAAAGGGGCTTCATTCTCAAAGATTACATTGGAAGAACCTTTATTCATAGAAGATGTTTTATATCTAAAACTAAGAATTCAAAAATCAAATGAACGGAAAATTGATAAAGTGGTTCTTAATAAGTATGAAGAATTCCCTTCTTCGTTTATCAAAAATTATTTTAAAATCAATTCATCAACCGTTTTTTCAAAGGAAAAAATTGAGAGTATTTCAACACTCACGAAAGGAATCTCTTTTGTTAAAGAAGTAAAACCCCCGGAAGTTCTTTTCAAAAAAGACTCTACGCTCATTTATCTATTTCTTGAAAAGTTAAATGCGAATAGCGTAGATGCAATCGTTAACCTCACCTCCAAAGAAGATGGAAGCGGCGTTTTGTTAAATGGAAACCTCGATTTAAAATTAAATAATGTTTTAAACAGCGGAGAACAGTTTGCACTATTTTGGAATCGTGTCAATCAAGAAAAATCCGAACTCAAATTAAGCACTCGATTACCTTACCTATTTAACAGTGCTTTCTCTACTTTATTAGCATTTAATATCTATAGACAAGATTCAACTTTTTTAAACACGTCGTTTAATATAGGTGTTGACTACCAACTAAATCCAAAGTCTACTGTTGCTATTTCTTATACTAGCGAAAACTCAAACTATCTATTAAACCAAGCATCGACAGATATCACTTCTTACTCCAACTACTTCTTAGGTATTGGATATCAATATCTCATTCCTGAAAAATCTTCTTTCTTTTTCAGAAACAGGCTCTTATTTAATTTAAAACCTAGTTATGGAAAAAGGCGAAGCGACATTAACAACACAAATCAGCTTAAAGTTTGGCTCTCAATGTATATAAACGTCCCTATAACAACCAGAAGCTATCTGTATGTAAAGAATGAAAGCGGACTGTTAGAATCTTCTAATTATTTCACCAATGAGTTATTTAGAATCGGAGGAGCCAATAGCATACGAGGATTCAATGAACAAAGCATTTTCACTGACAAATATTCATTTATAAATTTAGAGTATCGATACGCCACATCAACCACTTCATACATTCATACAATAACTGATATTGGAATCTATAGCGATCCTATATTAAACAACACTAGCAATATCTTTGGAATTGGAGTAGGATACTTATTTAACATCAATAACAACCTAGTTAATTTAGGCTATGTTGCAGGTCATAAATTAGGATCCGATTTCAACCTAAAAAACTCCAAACTTATCGTCTCCTGGAGGTCTTTCTTTTAATTTTCGAACACTTCAATTATTACAAAACCTTACAAATTTTAATATCATTTAACTTTATGTTATGTGTTAATTATGATTTTGTTAACAAAAAATTATGATTTTAAACATAAAAAGTAGATATTTGGTTCATAACTAATCCAAATTCAAATTATATGAAAACAAAGTTTAAAGGGATTTTGACGCTATTTCTTGCGTTAATTGTCCAAGTTTCTTTTGCACAACAAAAAGACGTTTCGGGGACTGTATCGGATAGTTCTGGAGGTTTGCCAGGGGTAAGTGTTCTTATCAAAGGTACAACTAGCGGTGCTGAAACAGATTTTGATGGTAAATATACTATCAAGGCAAAAGCAGGAGACGTTCTTGTCTTTAGCTATTTAGGTTACAAAACTGTTGAGAAAACAGTTGGGGCCTCAAACACTATTGATGTTAAAATGGTTGAAGATGCAAACGTTTTAGAAGAAGTAGTATTAACTGCTTTAGGAACTGAGAAGAAAAAAGACGATGATCTTAGCTCTACAAGTGTTGTAAAAGTAGCTCAACTTCAAAAATCAGGTGAAGCAGGTGTCTTACAAGGATTATCTGGTAAAACTTCCGGTGTGAATATTACTAGAAACTCAGGAGATCCTGGAGCTGGAGCTTACATCCAAATTAGAGGTCAGAATACTATCTTAGGAGATAGTAGTCCATTAATTGTATTGGATGGAGCTATTATTTCAAACTCATCTATTGGAGGTGGTACAGCAGGTGTTGTACAACAATCTCGTTTAAATGATATTAACCCAGAAGACATTGAGTCTATTTCTGTATTAAAAGGTGCCTCTGCGGCAGCTATCTATGGAACGGGTGCAGCAAATGGAGTATTGGTAATTAAAACCAAAAGAGGTAAAGGAGTAAAAGGACGTTGGAAAGTAGACTTTAAAACATCTATGTCTTTTGACCAAGTAAATAGAGAATGGGAAAAGCAAGGTATTTACGGACAAGGTTTCGGAGGAGTTGATCATTTAACTGGATCAGGTCTTTCTAATACAGGTTTTTCTTATGGAGGAAAAATTGCTGATAGAGCTGGAGGTCCAGATACTGTAAACACAGGTGGAGCTAGTTTTGTTTCTAACACTGGAAATGTATACTACCCTATTACTCAGAAAAACTCTAGAGAGGTTTTTAATGACGCAAACAGAAATGCTGTTTTCAAAACAGGTGTTGTATTAGAAAACAATGTAAGTTTCAGCTATTCTGGTGAGAAAAGTAGAACTTTTGCTAGTTTATCAAATTGGGATCAAGATGGTATTTACAGAGGTAACTCTGATTATAGAAGAACAAGTATTCGTTTAAACAACGATACTGATTTTTCAGATCAACTTACTTTAAAAATGTCTGCATCATACATAAACATTGAGTCTAATCGTGTTCAAACTGGTTCTAACTTAAATGGTTTATATTTAGGATACTTACGTACTTCTCCTGATTTTGACATTAGAGATTATGTAGGGACACACATTGATGCGAATGGTATCCCAACACCAAATTCACATAGAGGATACAGACAACATTTAGGTTCTGCAAGAACTTTTAACCCTTCAACAGGAACTTTTAGCTATAACTCTCCTTCTTACAACAATCCTTTATGGACTTTAAATCAACAAAAAAACTTAAATGATGTAAATAGATTTATTGTAGCTCCAGAACTTAACTTCAAGGTGAATGATAATTTATCTATTACTGGTCGTTATAGTGTAGATTACTACCAAGATAACAGAGTTATTCTTGAGCCTGCTGGATCTGCAGGAGGTGGTACAAATGGAGAATGGAGTGAGGCTAGAATTACTGAAAGCAATCAAAACTATACGTTATTCTTAACTGGTAACTACAATATTCAAAGTGACTTACGATTAGATTATACTGTGGGTACTCAGTTTTTCCAAAACGGATACAGACGTATTACTGTAGGAGAAAATAACTTTACAAATCCAGATGAAGTATTCTTAAATACTGGGAATGCTACCTCTTTAAATGCTACTAGAAGTTCTTTTACTTCTAAAACTAGAAAATCAGGAGCTTTTGCATTGTTAAACTTTGATTATAAAAATGAATTCTTATTAGAGTTAACTGGACGTGGAGAATACGTTTCTAGTTTACCGAATGCAGGGTTAATTTTCTATCCAAGTGCATCTGCAGGATGGAACTTCACAAAACATGTTGAAGATGTAGACTTTATCTCTTTTGGTAAAGTAAGAGTTTCTTATGGGGAAGTAGGTATTGAAGCTGCTCCTTATTCAACGAGCACTGTTATTACTTCTGGAGGTATTACTTCTGGATGGGGTGATGGTTATGACGGATCTCTTTTTGGAAATCCATTAACTCAATCTTCAGTTAGAGGTAATCCAAACCTTAAAGAAGAGCGTATTAAAGAAACTGAGTTTGGTTTTGATACACGTTTTCTTGACAACAGGTTAAGTCTTTCTTTTACATACTATAACAGAACATCAGATGATGTTTTATTAAATCTTCCTTTAGCACCATCAACAGGATTTGGTTCTCAATTGGTGAATGCTGCAAAAATAACTAACAAAGGACTTGAAATTGATATAACAGGTAAAATTATTCAAAGCGATGAGTTACGTTGGGACATGAATGTAAGTTTTACTCAAAACAGAAACTTAGTAGAAGATTTAGCTGGAAGTGCATACTTCGGTTTAAATGGATTTACATCAAACTCTTCAGGAATTGCAGAAGGTCAACCTTTTGGAGTTTTAAGAAGCACACGTTATGCTAGAGATGCTAGTGGTAACTACATCTTAAATGCAAACGGATTCCCAACTGCTTCGGCAACAGAGGACTTTGTAGGTGATCCTAACCCAGACTGGAGAGGAGCATTAGGAACTACTCTTTCTTATAAAGGATTTACATTAACTGCCTTATTAGAAACTTCTCAAGGAAACAGCGTATGGAATGGTACTAAGGGGGTTTTATACTTCTTCGGTATCCACCCAGATACAGCTGTTGAGACTGTAGCTTCACAAAATTTAACAACTGCAGGAGGATCTGTGATCCCAGCGGGAACAACTTTTAGAGGTTATGAAGCTGATTTTGGTGGAGGACCTGTAGCAGTAAACTCTGATTGGTGGACATCCAATGGAGGAGGTTTTGGAGATGTAGGTGAACCATTTCACGAAGATGCATCTTGGACAAGATTAAGAGAGGTATCATTATTCTATGAATTCCCAAGGAGTTTAGTGTCTAAACTTAAGATTGATAACATCCAATTAGGTGTTACTGGTAGAAACTTATTTTTATGGACTAAGGTAGAAGGTTTCGATCCTGACAACAACTTAACGGGAGCGTCTAAAGGTAGAGGTTTAGAATATTTCAGTAACCCAGGAACTAAGTCTGTTCTTACTACGTTACGTGTTTCTTTCTAATAATGATCAAATAATTAAAAATATAAAAGATGAAAAAAATATTAGTTTATAGTCTTCTTTCTGTTCTCTTTCTTACATTTTCATGTGAAAGCTACACTGAAGACTTAAATACAGATCCAAATAATTTTTCTAGCGCACCGCCAGAACTTATTATTGGACAAGCCCAATTAGGCTGGATGCAGCTAGTAACGTCTAATAGTGCTAGATACGCAGGTATCTTCATGAACCACTTTACTGGTGAAGACAGACAATACATTACTGTAAATAATTACTCAACAACAGCTGGTGATTATGACGATACTTGGGATGATGCTTATGTTGATGGTATTGAGCAAGCAAAGCTTACTCAAAGATTAGCACTAGAGAGTGGAAATACTCAGTTAGTTGGTATCGCTCAAATAGCAGAAGCTGCAATTTTTGGAGAAATGGCTGCTTTATTTGGAGACATTCCTTATACTCAAGTTGGAGATGCTGATCAATTCCCAGCACCAATTTATGATGGTCAGGCTGCTGTTCTTGCAAGTGTTCAATCTTTATTGACTGAAGCAATTTCAAATGTAGGTTCGGCTAGTGCAACATTATATTCAGGAAATCGTTTATCTAGTGGTGCAACGTGGGCAGAGATTGCTTATTCTTTAAAGGCACGTTACTACCTACTTGCTAAAGATTATCCTAATGCTTTAACAAATGCACGTTTAGGTATTGATACGCCAGCTAAAAGTCTTCAGACTGTACATACGACTGCAACTCTTACTGAAAATTTATATTATCAGTTTATTGTTGACAGAAGAGATGGATATCTTGGAGCAACAGACTCTCACTTGGTACACTTATTAGATGGTACTGTAGCGAGACAAATTGCAACTCCTGGAGATTCAGATAGATTCACCTTCTATTTTAGTGTTAATGGAACTGGTCATGTGCCAAACACTTCAAATACTGGAGTTTTTGCAGAAACTGCGCCAATGAACCTTATTTCTTATGAAGAAGTAAAATTAATTGAAGCTGAAGCTGCCAACCGTACAGGAGATGCTGGAGATGTAACTGCTTTTAACGAAGTGAGAACTCATTTAGCGAGTGTCTTTGGAGGAAGTTTTCCTGCTACTGCATCTGCTTCTGGTAGCCCTGCTCTTTTATTGGAAATCCTTGAAGAAAAATACATTACTCTTATTGGAGAGTTGCAACCTTTTCATGATGTAAGACGGACGAATAACTTATTAAATGTTCCTCCAAAAACAGGATCTACTATTCCACAACGTTTTATCTATCCTCAAGTTGAGGTAGATACAAATCCGAACACACCATCACCTGTTCCAGATTTGTTTACAAAAACACCGATAAATCAGTAAACTTAAAATTTTCATTGTAAGTTTAAAAAGGCGTTGCTACACTAGCAGCGTCTTTTTTTTACCTATAAAACAAAAACTCGATGAAGAAAAGAGTTATTTTAAATAAAAAATTATTCAATGACAGTAAAGCCTGCTTAACGTTTTCTTAACTTTTGTAAGTTTTTTTTTGTTAAAAAATTGGTGTTTTAAGTTTATTTTAAGACTTTTGGCATTAATTAATTCAAATAATTATACAATGAAGACAAAGTTTAATGGAATTTTAACGCTATTACTAGCGTTGGTTGTGCAAGTTTCCTTTGCGCAAGAAAAGACTGTTTCAGGTACTGTTTCTGATAAAGATGGTACATTGCCTGGAGTTAGTGTTTTAATTAAAGGGACTACTACGGGTGGTGAAACTGACTTTGATGGGAAGTATTCTGTCAAGGCTAAGGTTGGTGACGTTTTAGTATTTAGTTACCTTGGTTACGAAACAGTGGAAAGAAAAGTAGGTGCTGCTAATACCATAAATGTAAAGATGGTAGAAGGTGGTGAAGTACTTGAAGAGATTGTAATTGAATCTGCTTATGATATTAAAAGATCTAAGCCGACAGTAAACTCTTCTGTAACTTCTCTTAGTGCTGAAACAATTGAAGGTAGACCAAATGCATCTATCGTTCAAACATTACAAGGACAAGCTGCTGGGGTAAACATTACTACAGGATCTGGACAACCAGGTGCAAATAGTTTTATTACTATTAGAGGTATTGGTACTATTAATGGAGATTCTGAGCCACTATTTATTATAGACGGGGTTCCTGTTGATGGAGATAACTTTAGAAGTTTAAATCCAACTAACATTGCTTCTGTAACTGTTTTAAAAGATGCTGGTGCAACTGCGATCTATGGAAATAGAGGTGCGAATGGTGTAATCATCATTACTACTAAAGGTGGTAAGTTTAACTCTAAGTTACAAGTTGAGTACAACTATTTAAATAGTTACTCTGCATTACAAGATGTAAACTTCGACTTATTAGGTTCAAGAGATCAATTATTACTTGAGCAAACTTACGGTGCTGGTAGAGGTAGTACTTTAACAAATTCAGAAATTGACGCTTTAGCTAGCTCTGTAGATACAGACTGGAGAGATGTATTCTTTAGAACGGCTGTTACTCACAGTCACAACTTAAGACTTTCTTCTGGTTCTGAAACTACTGCTACTAACGTATCATTAGGTTTCTTTGAGCAAGAAGGTATTCTTTTAGATAGTGATTTAAAAAGATTCAACCTTGATATTAAAATCAACGGAACAAGTGAAAATAAAAAGTTCAGATATGGAATTTCAACTTCTATGAACTACTCTAAGAGTAATGAGCCTAACAGTGTAGGTTCTGGAGCAATTAATAGAAACTATGTGTTAGGGGCATTCATGTCTGTACCATATATTTCTCCAGATGAGTATACTAATGGAGCTGCACTTTTATCTCCGTTACTTTTCTCAAACACTCCATTATTCTTATTAGATAGATTAGCTACTTATACTCGTTTTGAGGAAGAGGTTAAAGTTATTATGGCTTTAAATGCTAGTTATGAAATAGCTGATGGATTAAAAGTTAACTCAAGATTCGGTATGGATTATATCGAAGAGATTTTAACAAGATCTGAAGGACCAACTTCTTTTAACGCATTGCTTTTTGCTGCAACTGGAGATGATACTCCTGGTTTTGTATTCCAAAACTCAAATCGTTTTGCTTCTTTTAACTTCTTAAACTCTGTAAACTATTCAACTATTATTAATGATGTTCATACTATTGACGCAGGTCTTTATATGGAGGTTATTAAAACTCACGGTAGATTTTTTGGTTTCAGACAAAATGGTTTAGACCCAAGAACTTTCTTCCCTGGAGACGGATCTGGTTTTGTTGCTGATAACGCAAACAACGATTTCTATGTTGGAACTCAAACTGCAAACATTACTGAAAGTGGACTTTTATCTTACTTTGCTAATGTAGATTATGATTACAACAAAAAATATGGTTTCTCTGCTACTGTAAGAAGAGATGCATCTTTTAGATTTAGAACTTCTAACCGTTGGGGTACTTTCTACTCTGCTTCTGGTAGATGGAATATAGACAAAGAAGACTTCATGGAAGATTCTGCTTTCGGATTATTGAAATTAAGAGCTTCTTGGGGTAGAACTGGTAACCAATCTATTGGTGGACCAAATGATGTATTAGATTTATTCTTCACAGGTGGAGGATACGGAGGTGCTAACTCTCTAATTGTAGGGAATGTTGCAAATCCAGACTTAAAGTGGGAAACAACTGAACAAATAAATGTTGGTGTTGATTTTGAACTTTGGAGTAGAAAATTCACTGGTACTATCGATGCATATAGAAGAAACACTACTGGATTATTTGTATTCTTACCAACTCCATCTTATTTTGGTGTAACTGGTCTTAATGCAAACTCTGATGGTAACTTAGTTAATAAAGGTATTGATCTTACATTAGGATATACTGCAATTAAAACTGAAGACTTAAGAGTACACTTCAAAATGGCTGGTAACTATAATATCTCTGAAAGATATGGAGCAAACATTACTGGTATTGAAGAAGGTGGAAAATTAGGTCAATATTTTGATATTCCTTACATCGGTGTTAACCCAGCAAATGGTAACTTATTATTCTTAGACATTAATGACAATGTTACTGAGAATCCAGATGTAAACTCTGACCGTAGATTCTTAGGAAAAAACAGTCAACCAGATGCTAATGGAAGTTTCGGATTTGATGTAGACTATAAGAACTTCTTCTTAACTACTCAATTTAACTTTACTATTGGTGTAGATCGTTACGATTTTGACTACTCTGATGCTGTAGATCCAACATCTATTGGTCAATTTAGACATTCTGCTGATTTATTAAGAGCATGGACTCCAACAAATAGAGTAACTGATGTTCCTGCGCTTAGAGCAACTAATCTTGGAGCTGATAACGGTACAAGATTCTTATTTAACTCTGATTACATCAGATTACGTTTTGTTCAATTAGGATATAACTTTACAAAAGATGTATTAGATAAATTCAAATTAAATAAACTTAGAGTGTTCTTCAATGGTGAAAACTTAGTTACTTTCACAGGATGGAGAGGTTATGATGCTGAAGGATTTGCAAGCACATCTAGAGGGTATCCTACTCCTAAAACGGTTTCATTTGGTTTAGAAATAGGATTTTAATTAGAAAATTATAGAAAACATGAAAAAAATATTAAGTATATTAACATTATCTCTTCTTGTCTTTACTTCTTGTAATGATGTGATTGATATTGAACAGCCAGGTACTTTACTTGCAGAGAATGCTTTTAAAACCGTAGCTGACGTTGAACTAGGTGTCAACGGTATTTACAATAGATTAGATAACACTTCACAAATATTATTCAATGCTGTTTTTTCAGATGAATTAGCTATTGGTAATGATAGTGGAGGACAAAACGTTGCTTCATACTCTTTAGTATTGACTCCTACGAGTGGATTTGCTGCAGGATTATGGAATGGTAGTTATATTACTATCAACCAGATTAATAAAATCTTAGTAGCTATTGAAAATGTAACACCTGCTGATGCAGCTGAAACTACTAGATATAATAATGCACGTGCAGAATTATATGCTATTAGAGCTTATACTCACTTTAAATTGTTGACTTACTTCTCAACAGACTATACAGATGATAGCGCTTTAGGTGTTATCGCATTGTCTACAATTCCTGGTTTAAATGAAGATTTACCAAGAAACACAAATGGAGAAGTATTTGCAATGATTGATGCAGATTTAACTACAGCTAGTGGATTATTAAGTACTTCTTCTAGTAGAACATTTATTAGTGATGATTTCATCACTGCAATGAGAGCTAGAATGGCTGCTTACCGTGGTCAATATGCTACAGCTGGTACATTAGCTAACAGCTTATTAGGAAGTTACTCAATTGCAACTCAAACTCAGTTCTTTAACATGTGGAGTGATACTGATGATACAGAAATCATTTTCGAATTGGAAAGAAACGTAGGAGATACATACGACCGTCAGGCAACTGGAGGTGGTGGATGGGCTGGAAGTCTATTTGCTTTCGTGAATAGTACTTTATCTGGTTCTCCATTTATGGAAATGGGTATTTCTTTAGAGTCTCAATTAGATGCTGCTGATATTAGAAGATCTAGATATTTAGATCCTTCTTCAACTTTTAGTTCTCCAGTTGTTAGTGCTGATGATTTAGTAATCAGAAAGTATCCTGGTCATGGTGGGCAACCATTAATGAATGATATTAAAATCTTCAGATCTGCTGAAATGTTATTAATTGCTGCTGAAGCTATGGCTGATGCTAATAACTTAACTGGTGCTGCAGATTTAATCGATGACTTAAGAGATGCTAGATTTGGTAGTGATCAAGCTACACCTGTATATGCTTCTCAACAAGAAGCTTTCGCTGGTATCTTAGCTGAAAGAAGAATAGAACTTGCTTTTGAAGGACACAGATGGGTAGATCTTAAGAGATTAGGAGCAAGAGCTAATGTAGTTATGCAAAGAGATCCTGAAGACTGTACGCTTTACAATGCTTGTACATTGGCTAATTCTTCGCATAAATACACTATGCCTATTCCATTAAGTCAAATAGATGTAGATCCTGAATTAGTTCAGAATCCTGGGTATTAATCATTAAAAACTTATTAATCATGAAAAGATTTTCAATAATAGCATTGTTTTTATCTATAGGATTAGTTTTCACAAGTTGTGAAGAAAATACAAATCCAATATTTGACAATGTAAACGGACAAACTATGAGTCAGTTTGTTGGTTCTAGTAACACGTTAGGTGTTAATGTAGACGGAAGTAGCTTTGCAGAAATTACTGTATTAGTTACTACAGTGTCTACTTCAGATAGAACTATCGATGTAGTTGCTGGTGCTAACACTACTGCTACTTCAGCTCAATATTCTCTTTCTAACTTAGTTATCCCTGCTGGGTCTTACGAAGGTACTATACGAGTAGAAGGTTCTTATAATGAACTTCCTGCTGATAATAGTGCGGTAAACTTAGAAGTTAACCTTACAGGTATTGCTGGAGGTGGACATGTTCAAAACGGAACGTACACTGTATCTTTATTTAGATTCTGTCCAGTTGTTATAGCTAACTTAGTTGGAACATGGTCTGGAGACGGATCTTGGTGGGATATCTTCGGTTACACTACAGAAGTTGTTACTTCTATGAGTGGAGGTGGAGACTTACTAATGGGAGGATTAGCTTACCAATGGTTTACCGGATGGTGGGGTGAAATTTTTGTAACTACTAACGATCCTATCGTTACTATTACTTCTCCTGATGGAGACTTTGAAATCGCTCAACAATTCTATGGTACATCAACTTGGAATGGTTCTCCGCAACCTCCTTATGATATTAAGGGTACTGGAAAATTTGATTCTTGTACAAATTCTGCTGTTGTTTATCCAATCCTTATTCAAAATGGAAGTGAATACAATGGTCTTAATTTTGGAGGAACATTATTCTCAGAAATTATCACAAGAAACTAAAAAACATAAGAACTTTAGTATATTAAAAACCACTCGAATTTCGAGTGGTTTTTTTATTTATGAATCATTACTTTTGCAGTATGGAGAATACAACAATTATTTTTGGACTACGAGCTATTATTGAAGCAATAAATAGTGGTTCTACAATGAATAAAATCTACCTTCAAAAAGGGTTGCGAGGGAACTTGTTTTTTGAATTAGAAGACCTTATCAAAAAAGAAAAAATAACTGTAAGTTTTGTCCCTGTAGAAAAACTAGATCGACTTTCTAAGAATCAAAACCATCAAGGAGCTGTAGCTCAAATATCTCCAGTAGAATTTGCAGATTTAGATACTCTAGTAGAATCATCTTTAAATTCTGATAGCGCTCCCCTATTTATTATTTTAGATCAAATTTCTGATGTTAGAAACTTTGGTGCTATTATTAGAACAGCAGAGTGTACTGGTGTACATGGTATTATTATTCAACAAAGTGGTAGTGCTCCGATAAATGCAGAAACTATCAAAACTTCAGCAGGAGCAGCTTTTAAAGTTCCTATTTGTAGAGTAAGTCATATTAAAGACGCCATTTACACAATGCAAGCTTCAGATATAAAAATAATTGCTGCTACAGAAAAAACAGATCATATGATCTATGACATAGATTATACACAACCTATTGCTATTGTCATGGGATCTGAACACAGAGGTGTTAACCCTTCAGTTTTAAAAATTGTAGATGAGAAAGCCAAAATTCCTTTATTAGGTGAAATTGACTCTTTAAACGTTTCCGTTGCTTGTGGTGCTTTTTTATACGAAGCTATTCGTCAGAGGATATAACTTCCTCTTCCTCTTCTTTAGTTTGAATTAAATTTCCATGTTCATCAAATAAAAGATCAAAAGGTGTTTCTGTAAATTGGTACTCCTCTTTTACAATTCCTTTTTTTCTATATATGTACGCAAAAAACAAACCGATAAGGAATCCCGCAAGATGCCCTTCCCAAGAAATTCTATCCTCAGTTGGAAAGATTAACCATATCATACTACCATAGAGAAAAATAACAACTAAAGACATTGCAATAAGTCTATAATGTTTCTTGAAAATTCCACTAAAGAAAATAAAACTAAATAGTAAATAGATAACGCCACTTGCCCCAATATGGTAAGATTCTCTACCAATTAGCCAGCTAAATAAACCAGACAAAAGGATTCCATAGATTAACACTTTGAAAGAAACATCCTTATAGAAATAGAACAATCCTGCTAAGAGCACAAACAAAGGCGCTGAGTTATTAAATAAGTGCGATGTGTCACTATGTATGAAAGGTGAAAAGAAAATACCTCTAAGGCCTACAAAATTTCTAGGTCGTATTCCGTACTTATTAAAATTGTATCCGAATTTGATTTCTATCCAATAAATAAGCCAAATTATAACAATTGAAATTATAGGTACCCATAGTACATTCTTATGAAATTTTAATTGGTGATCGTTCTGCATAAAATATTATTAACAATAATAAATCCAAAGTCTAAATTAGGAACTTCTGTCATAAATCTTTAGTATTTTTATCATTATGAATGAACCTTTGGCAGAAAGAGTACGACCTAAATCTTTAGAAGACTATATAAGTCAGCGTCATTTGGTGGGCGAAAAAGGAATTTTAACCAAACATATTAAACAAGGTTTTATTCCTTCTCTCATTTTTTGGGGTCCTCCAGGTATAGGGAAAACTACTTTATCTAATATTATTGCTGAAGAGTCTAAAAGACCTTTTTATACGTTAAGTGCAATTAGTTCTGGTGTAAAAGATGTTCGTGATGTCATAGAGAAAGCTAAAAAAGGAAGCGGTTTATTTACATCAAAGAACCCCATACTATTCATAGATGAAATTCATCGTTTTAGTAAATCACAACAAGATTCCTTATTAGGTGCTGTAGAGAAAGGATGGATTACATTAATTGGTGCTACTACCGAAAACCCAAGTTTTGAAGTAATACCTGCCCTTTTATCGCGTTGTCAAGTATATATTTTAAATTCCTTTGACAAAGAGGATTTAATATTACTCCTAGAACGAGCGATAGAAAAAGATTTAATTCTCTCTAAAAAGAAAATAATTTTAAAAGAAACTGATGCGTTGCTACAAGTTTCTGGAGGTGATGCTCGGAAGTTATTAAACATTTTCGAATTGCTTGTTGAAAATGCATCTTCTATTACCATCACAAACAAGCTTGTTTTAGAGAATATTCAAAAGAATACCGTGAGGTATGACAAAACGGGCGAACAACATTATGATATTATTTCTGCTTTTATAAAATCAATTCGAGGAAGCGATCCAAATGCAGCGGTGTATTGGTTAGCTAGAATGATTGAAGGTGGTGAGGATGTGAAATTCATTGCAAGGAGATTGCTTATTTCTGCTTCTGAAGATATAGGGAATGCAAATCCAACTGCTTTGATTTTAGCCAACAATACATTTCAGGCCGTTACAACTATTGGGTACCCAGAAGCACGAATTATTTTGAGTCAGTGTGCCGTTTATTTAGCAAATTCCCCCAAAAGTAATGCTTCTTACCTAGCGATAAAGAAAGCTCAGGAAATTGTAAGAAAAACAGGTGATCTATCTATTCCGTTGCACTTGAGAAATGCTCCAACTAAATTAATGAAAGATTTAGATTATGGTAAAGGATATAAATATTCACATGACTATAATCAAAATTTTGTGACCCAAGAATTCTTGCCGAATGAAATTACCAGCACAAAGATTTATGATCCTGGGAACAATGCCAGGGAGCTAAAGTTTAGAGAGAATTTAAAGTCTTTGTGGAAAAACAAATATGATTACTAGAATTTAATCTGGTATTTTTCAGTAACTAGTTTTCCATTCATATAGTACTCAGCCACCCAAAAATCTCCCGATCTAGAAAGGGTTCCATTTTTGTCTTTTATAATAAATTTATTCTCTTGATTCGTCTTTAGAAGAATAAATAGAATTTCTGGTTTTGTATTTACTAGTTGGTAGCCACTTTCATTTTTCTGTGCATATAACAATGGATACTCTTTAGCTTTACCCTTGCTAACTTTTACCTCTTTAGTAACCATTAAAGGCTTCTTCTTCTCTTTTTTAGGTTCAGGTTTTACAGTAGTTTTTACAACTACGGGCGTTTCATTTGTTTTAACAACCAAACTTTCATCATAAGCATAATTTAACTTACTCAAAGATTGAAAAGCCTGTCTAATAGACTGACGATATGCTCTTTTATAATCCTTTATACGACTTACTCCTTCTTCAGAAGTAAAAACCACCTTACCATTACAATCTCTCAATTCTATCGTAATTTTAGTTGAAAGCCAGTTAGAATTGGAAATAGCTTTAGCAAATAACGCTTTGCATCTATTTACATTTAAAGATAAATTTCTTGATTCTTCTTCGTTATCTAAATATGCTTTAAAGCCTAATTTATTAAATAAAAATTTAGTTAATGAGCTTGTTTCATATCCATCAACTTTTTTTACAAAATTAAAATGGCTATCAACTATCACATATTCATATTTATTTACTTCTTGCCCTTGGACAGCGCCAAAAAACAGTAAAGAAAATACAACGTATAAAATATTTTTCATATTAATCAACTACAAGGTTAATTCCAAAGTTAATGGAAATATTACTAGCAGAACCTAAATCTCTTGATCCTAAGATATTATCTACTAAACTAAATACATTTACGTTACCCCATTGAAAGGTAAATCCAGATCCTAATATCGTAGCCGAATAATCGTTGATGGTATGAGTTATTTTTCCATGAAAGTTTTCTGACAAAGAAGTTTCAAGGAAACTAGTGAAGGAGAATTGAGGTCTTAAAGGTCTCATAATAGTATGCACTTGAAAACCAATAGCATTATAATAATATTGCTTGTGTGTATCGGTATAACACTCTTTTCTTCTAATCTCTCCAAAGCTATATTTTAGTGCAGCGTTAATTTTTACTGGCCTCCAGGATGTATAAGGATCTTGAGTTTCTGTTGTAGGAACTCTAGCTTTAAACTCGTCTCCCAATTCTTGCCAGTAATCTCTTGTGCTGCTTGGATCAAAATCCTCAAAATTAACTCCATCAAAATTAAAATCTCCTTTTGCTGAATATTTCCTAGTATTTTTAGAATGTCTTATAAAACCCAAATCTAGAATACTTGCTGTAAACTCTACTTGAGGAGTAAAATGATACGTCATCCCGAAATCAAAACCAAGTCCTAAATTACCTCCAAGAAAAGTCTTAGACAGTAAATCTGTCGCATTCTCTAAAGTTTGATCATTACTATCTACTAATCCAGAAGTCCTTACCTCTACATCTACATCGTTCAAAGTTTGACGTATAATATTATCAGTACCATTCCTTGTTGTAAACGTCCCAGAATTATGACTCGACTCAACATTAAAGCTAGACGAGTATATTTTTACCCTTGCTCCTATATTCAATTTTGAATTTACTTTCCTTGAAACTCCAGCATGCAAAACTCCTAAAATATCTGCTTTCACATTTAGATGAGAGAATGAGTATTCTCTATTCAAAAAGTTTTCGTTTCCATAGTATACTAAATCAGCAAGATCTTTTGGCATATAAGTAATAACGTCTACCTCTTCATAAAAACCAAAACTAAAATACGTTTTTTCGTCATGTCTATACCCTCCATTTAAAATGTCAATTCTTGCATTTATATTAATATAATCGCTCTGATCTATTTGTCCTAATACTTGTTGAAATTTAGCTGTAAAATCACCACCAGGAGAAAACAACTCTTCTAATTCAAAACCAGTTAATCCAACATTTAAAGAGAAATTAGATAAAACAGGAATTCCATAATGGTATCTGAAATTAGTTTCTGCTCCAGGATTTAACATCAGCGTTTGTGGCGTTTCTCCAAAAGAGTACGCAAGTTGCTGCTGGCCTTTAACTCCATACACTATGGAAACAACGAATACAATAATTAAAATTACTTTCTTCATTATCTTTTAAAATCTTAAGAAAAAAACACCTGATGATTTAAACCTAAAAATTCTTGGAATATCTGGGTCTAAAGTAACTGCTGATGGGATTATAGAAACTGTTACTCTTATTTTTGTAGAGTTCAAGAAATTCGGATTATTTGAAATACTTATACCTTCTCTTAGTTCAAAACTTGGGTCACCTGGTAATACTGTAAATTGAGTAAAAGTTAATGTAACAGCATCATTATCATCTAAAAAAGAAACATTAACATTAAAAGCTCTATCAAACTGATTGTTAATTTCAAAAAACACATTGGCAAAAGTGATATGATCTCTAACCGCAGAAGATTGTAAAAGTCTAAACTCAGAAATATCACTAATTGATGATATCTCTACAGATCCAACTTCATCGAAAAAATCATTTTGGGTAGCCTCAAAAAACACCAATGGTGCATTTATTATCGGCGTATGATCCAAATTTACTTGATCAAAGTCTAAATTGTTAACACAAGAGCTTAAGAAAGTTACTATAAAAAGTAAAACTAGGGGTTTGTACTTAAGTTTCATAATCTAATAGATGTTCTAATATAATAATGAAACGCTAAAGATATTGTTTTATTTCTAATAGGTGGTTAACTGAGGGTATATTTTTAGGGATATTGGTTGTGTTTTCTGAATTAAAATGCAATGCATGTATTCCAGAATTTAACGCTCCTTGAATATCTGCCTCTAAATTATCTCCAATCATGATCGATTTTTCAGCTCTAGCATTCGCTTTTTTCAATGCAAACTCGAAAACTCTAGGGTTCGGTTTTTTTACTCCAACTGACTCCGATGTAATCACTTCGTTAAAGAAACTTAATATCCCAGATTTTTCCATTTTTAAAGCTTGAATCTCTTCGAAACCATTTGTTATGATGTGCAATTGATACTTTTTCTTTAAATATTCTAAAATCTCTAGTGTTCCTTCAAAAAGATAGTTAAAATTAGGTAATTGATTAATATACTCTTCAGAAAGAAAATTGATCTTGCTGTCTTCAATTGTATAATTAATAGCATCAAAGGTTTCTTTTAACCTGCCATATCGTAAATTTCTCTTTGATACTTTTTCTTCTCTATATAGCTTCCAATAATTAGCATTAATAGGAATATAAGTCGTTATAAAATCATCAAATTTGACTTCTATCTTCGATTCTAAAAAGATTTTTTTTAATGTAAGCGCTGAATTTCTTTCAAAATCCCACAATGTATGATCTAAATCGAAAAAGACATGTTCTATATTCATCCTAAAATTCTATTTTTGATATAGATACAAATGTATGAATCTATCTAAACTTAAAAATACTGATTTCTTATTGATTAGTATTTCTTTTGGTCTTATTGCTACTTTGATAAATTATTCTTTTGGAAGTAATGATCAAATAGAGCAACTTCCAATTATCTATCGCTTCTTAGATTCAGATTATCTTATTAATGATTTTTTTGTGAATAGTAATGATGGCTATTCTCCTAGGTATTTTTACACAGTTTTAATTGTCTTCTTAACAAAGTTTGTTTCTATACCAACACTATTTTTCACAGGAACCTTATTGAGTAACATGAGTGTCTCTCTGTTAACTTTTTTAACTGCTAAAAAACTTTTCAAAACGAATCTTTCAGGAATTATCGCAGCAGCTTTAGTGATGACAGTCCCAACAATTGCTATTGGTAGTGCATATTATACATACACCGCTAGGTTTAGTCCTACTGCACTTGTCTTTCCTTTACTTCTACTGTCCTTTTATTTTTTAATCAATAAAAAGCTGATTCTTTCTTTATTGGTTACAGGAATCATTTCAATACTACATGTCTTGATTGGCTTCGAATATGGAATTCTTTTCTTGGGTATTTCTATCATTATGGATATCCGCGAAAAGAGGAATTTAAAACTCCTTTGGAGAAAGGTACTTTTAGGTGTAGGCCTCCTTATTTTCTTGCTTCCAAATTTAATTCCCTATTACGAAACCAATTCATTCATTGAGCCTTCTTCTTTTATTGAGATTTTAGCAAATTTCAGACACCCACATCATTATATTTTAAGTTCAATTTTAACTGGTAAAGAAATTATTAAGCTGCTTGTTTTCAGTAGTCTTTTCATTCTCCTCTTTTATTCATGGAGAAAAGGAATAAAAGATCAAGTTCATGCGATTCAAATTCAAACAATCGCTATAGTCTTAGTTAGTTTGTCTATAATTAGTTGGTTTTTTACAGAGGTAATGCCTTCTAAATTAATAGTATCTTTGCAACTATTGCGGTTATTAGACATCTTGAAATGGATTACTATCTTACTAATTGCCAATAGCATTTCTAATTGGTGTTACCGGAAAAATATTTTCCCAAAATTTAAAATTGTTTCCATTTTATTCTTAATAGCGCTGGTCTCTTTTAAAGGCATTCTCTATTTCAAGAATTCTAATGATATACCTCGGTATTCTGAATTGACTCCTTTAGAAGTGTCAAAAAATGATATTTCAATTTATATAAAAGAGAACACTACTAAAGAGAGTTTATTTTTAACCCCTCATAACTTTGGCTTTATCAGAGTATATTCTAAAAGAGCAATAGTAGTAGATTATAAAGCTTTTCCTTTCCAGAATTCAGCAATGTTAGAATGGTATCAAAGAATTAAAAACTGTTATGGCCTAGATAAAAATAAATTTGAAGAAAGCTACCATCAACTAACCGATGAGAAAATAATAACATTACATAAAAAGTACGGATTTGACTATGTCGTTTTATATGTTGGAACTTCAACAAAAAATCCTGTTCTTTATAAAAATGAAAAATATAAAATTGTAGGAATCAATAAGGATGTTCAATAAAATCAGTTTTTCTTCCACCTATGGCAAAGGAGTCCTTTCTCTTTTGAAAGGGAATGTATGGGCTCAACTCATTGGTTTTGGAGGAACTTTCTTAGTTGCAGAATTATATGGTGCTAGTTCTTTAGGTGTTTTCTCTAAGTTTATGAGTATCTCAGCAGTTATTGCAATTTTTTTTACCCTAAGACTCGAATCTGCATTTGTTCTGAGTGACAAAGAGAAAAATTTGAAAGAAATTTTTTCTTCAATTATTTATACTGTATTTACTGGCGGAATCCTTGGTTTCCTTATCGTTTTATTATTGCCTGATAGTTTTTACACTAAAGTGAATTTTCTGAAAATCTATATGATTTTCTGTATTCTTGGAGCTATTTTAAAATCTCTAGAAAACGCATATCTTTCTTACCTTTTAAAGGCAAAGAGGTTTAAAGTTATTGCTTCTTCTAGGGTTCTTTTTACAATCATTCGATATTCTTTTCAAATAAGTTTTTTCTTCCTAATACCTGAAACTGGTTTAATCATTGGTTTTATAATTGCCTCTTTAATATTATTGTTTTTTTATCTATACACTGTTGGTAATTTATTTTCTCTTATTTCTTTCTCAAGTTTTAAAACAACATTAAAAGAGAACATCAACTTAGTTTCTTACGGAGTATTGTCTGACAACCTAAATGTATTCAACCTTCATATGATTCCTATTTTAGGAGGAATCTATTTTGCAAATTCTGAAATTGGGTGGTATTTTTTAGCTGTGGTTTTATTATCCGTGCCAGGGACTTTCATCAATGCTTCTTTTTCAAAAGTATTCTTTTTACGAGCATCAGAAATATACAACGAGGAACATCAAAAACTGTACTCTTTTGTAAGGAAACAAACAATAAGGCTATCATTTTTATTGTTAATTCCGTTCCTACTCTTTTTCTTTTTTAGCGAAACAATCATTGAATTAATTCTTGGAACAGAATGGTTAATTGTAGGCACATATATCAAGTTTCTTTCTTTACTATTTTACCTAAGAGCTATTTACAACCCTATTAGTTATCTCGAAGAAATTTTAAAGAAAAACCATGTTGGATTGTTATTCAACCTATTTCTAATTTTAGGGAATTTAACAGCCATCTATTTAGGCTTTAAAGAGAAAAGTTTTTTGACTACGATAGAGTTAATATCTTATATTTTGCCGATAGGATATCTCGCTATGATTTCATTTTTCTTAATGATTACCTATCAAATTCGATTAAAAGAAAAATAGACCAGTAATATGAACGACTGCTTTTGATCAGGCTTACTTTAGCATTGTCTCTCTCCTATTTGATTTGTATTTATCCTAACCTATGTAAAAATTACATCACCATCACCGGGTTGAATCTTTTTTTGAGATATCTCTGGAAAATCTTGAATGACTTTTTCTGTAGCGAAATAATTTTGATCAAACCTTTTATTATAAAGATGAGGAAGTTTATGCATCAATATTGTTTCTAGTTCTTTTTGATAGACCAAGATTGTTTTCACATTCTCTTGTAAACTTTTAGCTACAATAAAAGCAGCTACTTCTTCAATTGCAGCTTGAGTTAAATATGCATATTGAATTTTTAAATGCCCGTCTTTCAAAGATATCCATAGAAAAGCAATTATTTTATTGTCTGAATCATAGAATGTATAATATGTAGACTTATACTGTTTAGAGTGTACAGAGAATTGATATTTTTTAGCCTCCTGTGCTTCAGTTACACCTGTTTTCACCCAAGGGTATTGAAGTACCCAAGAAAAAAAAGCATCTCCTCTTTTAAACAATTCTTGATTTTTAAAATCTGCTAAAAACAAATCTATTTCATGATGCCAATCTTCATTCTCTTTGATAAGAGAATCCGTATCATTATTTTTTTGAGGACGTCTTGTTTTTAATTTCCAAAACATATTTCCAAAAGCATCTAAACACTTCCATAGAAAAGTTGTCTTCGAAAAAAGAACATGCTTTTTAGGCAATATATCTTGCAAACAAAATTGAGTATAAAATCGAACTCCTTTCAAAGATTTTATCTTTTTAAAATACCCAGTTTTATCATACAATAGTTTAGATGGAATAGCATAATTTGTATATAGAAGTCTACCTCCCCAATCTTTATAAACTTCATTAAACAATTGAGTAGATACTCCTTTCCTTCTATACTTTGGATGAACCCAATTGCCACTTAACCATCCAAAACTTTCAGGCACCTTCCCATGATAAAAAACGTCTCGCCAAATAGATCTATAACCCACCAATTCTTTATCAATAAAGGCCATATATAAAATAACATCTTTTGCATTAGCGTGTTTATTCTTCACATATGAAGCAGATCTTAAAGAGGAGATTGGGATGTTCTTAAAATTGCTGAAAGTTTCAGATTTGATAAACGTTTCTAGCTCTAACTGTGTTATTTTTTTTACTTCTAACATTATACTCTTGGCATGATATGTTTGTTAAAAGGAATCTTAAAAAAATACTTGGTATATTGTTTTAATAAAAACAAACCTAAATTGGTTTGGGCTAGCTCAAATGATATACGCTGATAATTTGTTGGCTGTACATCCTTTTTAATTCCAGAGGTTCCAAAACTTACGTCAAACTCAGATTCCATTTTGAAAAAAAAGTCTTTTGTTACACCCAAATCGGTAAATGGAAAAGAAAATGCTTTATAGTCTACCTGAAAATTTTCTTGCAACCAAGCTATACTCTCTTTTGCTTGGACAACTTGTTCATCTAACGTTAAATTAGAAAATAGCGGATGGTTCTTAGAGTGTGCGCCAATTGTAAAGCCTTTATTGATCAACTCTTTTATTTGATGACTCGTTAAGTAAGGTTGTTCTTTCTCTAAAAATGATGAAAAACTATACCCTGCGTTTTCAGCCAATTGATCCAACTCTTTTTCTTGATGGAAATTAATAGCTAATAACTTTTCTTTCACATTGCTCTTTGTATTTAAGAAGCGATGAAATACTTGTTTTTCATCATCAGTTGCTCGCTGATAAAACTGAATTAGTAAGCTTGCTTTGTATCTATAAAACAATCTTTTATTATCTATAAAATCTGTGTTTACAAAAACAGTAGCAGGGATCTTTTCCTTGTGTAAAATAGGAGCGACTACATCATAAAAATTAGCTAAGCCATCATCAAAAGTTAGATGAACAAAAGGCTTTTTATGTTTTCCTTTCTGACGACTTAACTTTATAAAATCTTCCAAAGACACTACTCTATAATGCTTTAGCAAAACCTTTAAATCTTCTTTAAACGTTTTTATCTTTCTTGGAGTATATAAATAATCAGCGAAAGTGTTTTCATCATCAGAAACCATATGATAAAAAGGCACCAACATTGGTCTATTGCTTAATCGAATAAGTGTTTTTAATAAACGCCCCATGACTATTACTTCTTAAATAACTTTAAAATTTTCGGTAAGTTATTATAATTCAATTCTGTATATGTTAGAGTTTCTGACCCAAAGCTTTTAAAAAACTTAGCAATACTCGGTATAGAAGAACCACCAAAGCCAAACTGTTTCGTTGTTTTTCTGTATTTATAAATAGCCCTATCTATTAAAAATGTATTTGCTCCATTTTTTCTATCATTAAAATCAGAAGAATAAAATAGCGTGTTCACTTGATTTTCATGGATCACAAAAAAACCAGATGCGGCCAATTTATTCTCCTTACTGTAGACAGATAATATCTCTCCTAGTTTTTTTTGAATGCAAGTATCTAGCAATTCTTTCATGATTTGATAATCTTTATCTGTAAGATACTTAAATCTTTTTCCAACATTATCTTTAAAAATCTTAATTAGGTTTTCAGGGTTATCATTCCATTTCTCTATTAAGCTAGCTTTTTCAGCACGCTTTAAATCTTTTTTCCTGCCACTACTATAATTTTTATAGAGCACACTATACTCTTCTGAAAATTTTAAAACTTGCTGATGTTTTTCTTGTCCGCCATCATCTAACATACTAAATGAGTTATGGCAATTCATTCGCAAATTTGCATATTTAAATTTGCTGAAAAGCTTTTCTAAAAACTTATTTTCATCTACCTTTTCAGTAGAAAAAACACCTAGTTCTAAGATTCTTAAAGGCGTGTTAAGGTATTTAATGAAATATTTTTTACGCCAAGGCAAAGGCATTACAGCAACATAATCATCTAAAACTAAAGCATCCCAGTTATCGGTAACAATGTCTAGATACCAAGAGTATCCATAAATCAAACTTTGTAATGAGTTTTTTATACACTCATTATATTTTTCTTCATCTATCTGCTCTCTTGTTAAATATTTAATCATTTTGAGGCGCAATCATTTTTAACATCGTTTGATATACCTTCTGCCAACCTCTCCATCTAGAATAACCGCTAATACTCTCATTATGAAAAAGCGTAATAAAAGTACCTTCTACTTCTTTCACTTCATTAAAAAGATCCCTAATCCTTCCAAGAGATTGCTTAGGTGTTAACTCCATATAATCATTCAAGGTAGTATCCATTAAAGCAAAAGGAAATATTTTTAAAGGAGTTTGAATCTCAAAATCTAAATCATAAAAATAAAAAGGTGTACACGTACTAGCTCTAAAACCAACATGGCTTGCATACCCCATCGAGTAATCTTCTTCCACTTCTAAATCAATTAAATTCTGATATGTTTCAGGCAAACTAAATCGCAAAAAATGCTGTCTCGATTTTTCTACCGGAATGTTTGTAATCCCTTCCAATCGTTCTTTCTCTTTCTTTAACATTTCACTATTCTTCATTGTGAAATAAGAAGGGTGCAAACCAACAAAAGCATAATCTACAATATGCTTAATTAACAATCTAAATTTATTTTTTGATGTAGACACATTTGTATCATAAGTGGTATAGTCTGCTATAAGGAAGAAAAAAATCGTCTTCACTTTATGTTTTTTTGTAAGTCCTAAAATTTCATCAAATACATTATACGGGTCTTTTCTGATATTCAATAAAACAATCATCCGATCCCAAAAACTTCGTAACTTCAGTTTAAATAAATCGTTTACGAATCCGCCTAGAGATCTCACAAAACTTTTATACTTATACGCATAAGCATTATCTACATCAATGGTAGAAATAAAATTGAATTCCCTTTCTGGAAACGTATATGTTGGAAATCTTTCAGAAATTAACACTCTTAATTTCATTGCCCAGATATCTACTACAGGTTTTTCTAAAAAACGATACTTATAGGCAATACTTTGTTCCGCTGTGAAACGCTCATGCTCATCTTTAACATGTGGTAAATATTCTTCATACCTTGAGATTAGATGAAAACTTGCTGCAAAAATATCAAATGGGATATTGGACTTTGCTCCTGCGTTAAAAAAACAAGGAACATCATCCCATTTCTGAATATTAATCTCTAAATCACTAACCCCTTGATCAAAAAGTAAATCGTGACTTTTAATAAAGAACTCTTTTCCTAAAGGAACCCTTGTATAACTAATCTTAGGACCATTATGAGCTACAAATTCTTCTATCTTAGAAGTAAACCCTACCGGCACTAATAAAATCCTACTAAAGATATGCTTAAAAATATACCGTACTCTAGGAGTAACTTTGTGTGTATAAACAAGGATCAAAACAGAAGAATGTTTTAAATTTCGCCATTATCGGCAAAGCTAAAATAAGATTTTTCGGTTATTATTAAGTGATCTAATAGTTTTATATCTAAACTCTCCCCTGCCATTTTAATTTTTTGTGTTAATTCCTTATCTGACAAACTTGGGGTACTTTTTCCTGAAGGATGATTATGACAAATAACAATTGCAATTGAAGACAATTCTATGGCTCTCTTATACAACAATCTAACATCTACCAAAGCCCCAGTAATACCACCTTTACTTATTTGGTCCTTAGACAAGACTTTATTAGAATTATTTAGGTATAAAACCCAGAACTCTTCATGGGGCAAATCTCCAATAATTGGTTGCATTATAAGAAAAGCATCCTTGCTATGTTCTATCTTTACTGGTTCAAAGGAAGATTCAAATTGTCTTCTCTTTCCTAACTCCAAAGCAGTAATAATAGTGATAGCTTTTGCAGGACCTATGGGTTTCGTTGCCCATTTGTCCGATTGAAATACACACCACCAGACGACAAGCAGAAGATTATCCGAAGTCATTAAATACCTTAGCTGATCACATTAAAGCTAAACGATTAGACCAACGACTAAGCCAAAAACAGTTAGCCAAAATACTGGATGTTAAGGTTCAAACATTTTGGACATGGGAAACAATGGGAGCAAATCCTTTACCTATCATGATGAAACGTATTGTTATATGGTTAGGCTACGTTCCTATGATAGGTAGAGATAAGAACATGCTAAGTGGACAGTTATATACTTTCCGAATGAACCATGGATACACACAAAAGCATATTGCTGAAATCCTTAGAATAGATAGATGGGCAGTGACGAAAATTGAGAATGATAAAACTGTTGATCAAAAATATATTGATAGAATTCGTGAACTCATAACTAACAGATAATAATAGAAGCATCGGTTTGTGGTACCGAGTGCCCTTTTGTGTTTGTAGAGAAAGAACATTCCTGGGCTTATTGGATTGATTACAAGTAATTTTATCTTACTTGTTTAATTAGATATTTTTGTATCTATTTCTTTCCTACTCTTTAAAGACGTGGCAATTTTACCTCAACCATCTGGGCTAAATTCATTTTCTCTCATCCTTTTTTCAAGCTGGAATAACTCTGTATTTTTGATTAACATCTTTCACAAAAAAATGTTAATCAAAAATTAGTTGTAGTTATTTTAATACCTTTGTAACATATAATGAAAAAAGCATTCTCTAAAATAGCATCAATTTTAATGGCTTTTGTAGTACTTCTGTCTACAATGTCATTTACTATTAGTATGCATTATTGCCAAGGAGAATTGGTTGATACAGCTATCTTTCAAAAAGCACATTCTTGTGGAATGGAGCAAAACAATAAAATGGCTTCTTCTGAAAGTGACATGATGATGGAAGGATGTTGTAATGACACAGAAATAGCTATCGAAGGTCAGGATGATTTAAAATTACCTGTTATAGATATAACATTAGATCAACAGGTATTTATTACCGCATTTATACATACATATAGTAATCTTTTTATTTCTTACGAGGAAAACGATGATCTTTATTTTGATTATCCTCCTCCCTTTACCGTCAGGCAAATCTTTAAGCTAGACGAGACCTATCTAATTTGATTTTTAAACAATAGACTATGATCCCATGGAGATATTCCATAGGGTGATTTTGCGTATTCGGTATTTTTCTAATATCAATGTCTAATTGTTTAATAATCAAAACCAATGCTAAATAAAAGCATAAAATTTTTAATAGAAAATAAGCTTGTAGCTGTCTTAATGCTCGTCCTTTTTATAGGATGGGGAACAATTAATGCACCTTTTAATTGGAATACAGGTTTCTTACCTAGCAATCCTGTTGCTGTAGATGCGATTCCAGATATTGGAGAGAATCAGCAAATTGTTTTTACCAAATGGGACGGTCGTTCACCACAAGATATTGAAGACCAAATCACCTATCCACTAACAACTTCTCTTTTAGGAATACCAGGGGTTAAAACGATTCGTAGTTCTTCGATGTTTGGCTTTTCAAGTATTTACATCATTTTTGAAGAAGATGTAGAATTTTATTGGAGTCGTAGTCGCATTCTTGAAAAATTAAACTCACTACCAAGCGGATTGTTACCTGAAGGAGTAAACCCAGCTTTAGGTCCAGATGCTACGGGATTAGGGCAAATATTTTGGTACACTTTAGAAGGACGTGACGAGAAAGGGAATGTTACTGGCGGTTGGGACTTGCATGAGTTGAGAAGCATTCAAGATTACTATGTAAAATATGCCTTATCATCTGCAAGCGGTGTTTCGGAAGTGGCTTCTATTGGAGGGTACGTTCAGGAATATCAAGTTGATGTGAACCCTGAATTAATGAGGCAATACAGTATCGGATTGCATCATGTAGTGAAAGCTGTCAAAGAAAGCAATCGAGATATTGGGGCACAAACCATCGAAATTAATCAAGCCGAATACTTAGTCCGTGGATTAGGGTATGTAAAGTCCATTTCAGATATAGAAAATGCTGTGATTACTTCTGAAGACTTCACAGCAATCAAAATTAAAGATATTGGTAAAGTTTCATTAGGACCAGCTGCACGTCGAGGCATATTAGACAAAGAAGGGGCAGAAGCTGTTGGAGGTGTTGTTGTCGCTAGATATGGGGCAAACCCAATGGAAGTCATCAACAATGTAAAAACTAAAATAAGTGAATTAAGAGCAGGATTACCTTCTAAAGTCTTACCTGATGGTAGAACTTCACAAGTAACTATTGTACCATTTTATGATAGGACAGAATTAATCCAAGAAACATTAGGTACTTTAAATGAAGCATTGACCTTAGAAATTTTGATTACAATTTTGGTGATTATCATGATGGTATTCAACCTTAGAGCTTCCATTTTAATATCGGGTTTATTACCAGTGGCAGTATTGATGGTGTTTATAGCCATGAAGTTCTTTGGAGTCGATGCAAACATTGTTGCTTTGTCTGGTATCGCTATTGCTATCGGAACAATGGTTGATGTAGGCGTCATACTTTCAGAGAATATTATTCGGCATTTAGACGAAAACAAAAACGGACAGTCTATAAATACGATTGTTTACAATGCTACAGCAGAAGTTTCTGGAGCTATTGTGACAGCAGTAATGACAACAATTATAAGTTTCATTCCTGTATTTACGATGATTGGTGCAGAGGGTAAATTATTTAGACCCTTAGCATTTACAAAGACTTTTGCATTAACAGCTTCCATTATTGTAGCATTGTTCTTAATACCGCCATTTGCTGCCTTTTTATTTAGAAAACAACGTACTAGAAAAACAAGTAGTTATCTTTTAAATTTAGCCTTAGTTATATCAGGGGTGCTGGCAATAGCTTATGGGTACTGGCTAGGCATCATTTTAATAGCTTTTGCTATAACGTCATTTTTAAAATCGAACCAGAAGCTTTCTGAAAAGAAAGCAAACTTCATAAATATCATTATTTCTGCTGCTGCCATTGTATTCCTTTTGGCTGAATATTGGAGACCTTTAGGCATAGATAGAAGTATCTTTTGGAATCTGATTTTTGTTGGACTTATTTGTTTTGGGCTGTTGGGAGTGTTTACACTATTTAGAAAAAATTATACTCGAATATTACGTTGGGCTTTAGAAAATAAAATATTGTTTTTATCCATCCCCACTGCAATTGTTGTTCTTGGTTTTATGATCCTAAAAAACACTGGAAAGGAGTTTATGCCCTCTTTAAATGAAGGCTCGTTTTTACTAATGCCAACCTCAATGCCACATTCAGGAGTTGAACAAAACAAAAGAGTGTTGCAACAGTTAGATATGGCAGTTGCTAGTATTCCAGAAATTAAAACTGTTGTTGGAAAAGCAGGACGAACAGAATCTGCTTTAGATCCCGCTCCGTTATCCATGTATGAAAATATGATTCAGTATAAATCTGAATATATGTTGAATGGGAATGGAGAGCGTCAACGTTATAAAACAAATGACAAAGGATTGTTTGAATTAAAGGACGGAAGTTTTGTTGGGAATCCGAATAATACCGAAAATGTCATCTTGAGCTCAGTTGAAAGATCTCAATTAATTGAAGATTCTAATGGAGAGTTTTATCGAAATTGGCGACCAGAAATAAAATCACCGAATGATATTTGGAAAGAAATTGTTCGAGTGACAAAAATTCCAGGTGTTACTTCTGCACCTAAATTACAACCGATAGAAACTCGTTTGGTTATGCTGCAAACAGGTATGCGTGCTCCAATGGGGATTAAGGTAAAAGGTCAAAACTTAAAAGAAATTGAAGCCTTTGGAGTACAACTAGAAGGTCTTTTAAAACAAGCTGAAGGCGTAAAAGTTGAAGCTGTTTTTGCAGATCGTATCGTTGGAAAACCATACTTATTGATTGATATTGATAGAGTTAAAATCGCTCGTTATGGTATTTCAATAGAAGATGTGCAAAGTGTTTTAAAAGTAGCCATCGGAGGAATGGTACTAACACAAACCGTTGAAGGAAGAGAACGTTATGGTATTCGTGTTCGCTATCCTAGAGAATTACGAGGAAACCCAACGGATTTAAAACAAATTTACATTCCTGTAGAAAAAGGAAACCCTGTTCCTTTAAGTGAGTTGGCAACGATTCGTTATGAACAAGGTCCACAAGTAATTAAAAGTGAAGACACCTTTTTAGTAGGCTATGTGTTGTTTGATAAATTGGATGGTTTTGCAGAAGTGAATGTAGTAGAAAACGCACAAGCTTTAATCCAAGGAAAAATCGATTCAGGAGAACTGATTGTTCCCAAAGGAATCAATTATCAATTTACTGGAACGTATGAAAATCAGCTACGTGCAGAGAAAACATTATCTGTTGTCGTTCCTTTAGCCTTAGCAATTATCTTTCTAATCCTTTATTTTCAATTCCGTTCGGTAGCCACTTCTTTGATGGTTTTTACGGGAATTGCTGTCGCTTTTGCTGGAGGGTTTATTATGATATGGCTCTACGGACAAGATTGGTTTTTAAATTTTAATCTTTTTGGTGAAAATCTAAGAGACTTATTCCAGATGCATACCATTAATTTAAGTGTCGCTGTTTGGGTTGGTTTTATTGCTTTATTTGGAATTGCAACAGATGATGGTGTAGTGATGGCAACTTATTTAACGCAAACATTTGATAGAAACAAACCTACAAACAAGAAGGATATTAGAGCTTCTATTGTTGAAGCAGGAGAGAAAAGAATTCGTCCTTGTTTGATGACAACAGCAACAACCATATTAGCCTTACTACCTATTCTTACATCAACAGGGAGAGGTAGTGATATTATGATCCCTATGGCGATTCCAAGTTTTGGAGGAATGTTGATCGCCTTGATTACATTATTTGTTGTACCAGTATTATTCAGCTGGAAAGCAGAAGTTCAACTTAAAAGAGCAACAAAATGAAACGTACACAAATTTATATAAAAACAACACTGATTCTGACTTCTTGTTTCTTGAGTTTAATTGTAAATGCACAACAGTTAGATTCATTAATAGAAGAAGCATTACAGAACAATCCTGAAATTCAAAAATTTGAATTGCGTTATAAAATAGCTTCAGAAAAAATCAATGAAGTGAATACACTCCCCAATACTGAGTTTGGCGTTGGGTTTTTCGCAAGCGAACCTGAGACTAGAACAGGAGCTCAAAGATTCAAAGTTTCAGCCAAGCAAATGTTACCCTCATTCGGTTCTATTACAGCAAGACAAAACTATATGAGTTCAATGGCTGACACAAAGTATGTAGACATTACTATCGCAAAACGGAAGTTGATTGTTTCTGTGTCACAATCCTATTACAGACTCTACGAATTGAAAGCAAAGCAAGATATTCTGAATCAGAATATAGCATTGCTAAAGACCTATGAAATTATGGCGTTAAAATCTGTTGAAGTTGATAAAGCGTCAGCAGTAGATGTGTTGAGATTGCAAATGAGACAAAATGATTTAGAACAATTAAGACAAGTTTTGGCAAGATATTTTGCAGCAGAACAAACACAAATGAACAAATTATTAAATAGAGCAAAAGACATAGAAATAACAACGGTAAGTAACTTGATACTTCCAAAAGAAGTAATAGAAATAAAGGCAGAAGGTATTGATGTACATCCTGAGTTGATGAAGTATGACAAACTATTTCAATCTGTGGAACAATCTGAGTTGCTAAATCAAAAAGAGAGCAAACCTATGATAGGATTTGGTCTGGATTATATCGCTGTTTCAGAACGTCCTAATATGAACTTTGGAGACAACGGAAAAGATATTGTGATGCCTATGGTCAGCCTATCAATTCCAATTTTCAATAAAAAATACAAATCTAAAACGAAACAGAACAAATTACAACAAGAGGAAATAACGTTTCAGAAACAAGACCAACAGAATCGATTAGAAGCACTTTTAGATAAAGCTGTAAACAATAGAATAGCATCAAGAATTAGCTATGAAACTCAAGTTAAAAATTTACAACAAGCGAAAAATGCTGAGGACATTTTAATCAAGAGTTATGAAACTGGAACCATTGATTTTAAAGATGTATTAGACATTCAAGAGTTACAATTAAAGTTTCAAATGAATCAAATAGAGTCTATTAAAAATTATTATATCCAATCAACGATTATTAATTATTTAACAAACTAAGGATGCGAAATTTAATGAATCTTTTGATCCTATTTTTAATAGTTTCTTGTACACAAGAAGCAAAACATCAAGTAAATGTATCTCATGCAGGAGCTTTAAAGAATATGATGTCTGGTGATATTTCAAAAAAAATACTAACGGATACTATTTCAGACAAAACCAATTTATATGCCTTGGGTGCATATGAAAATTTAGAAGGAGAAATTCAAATATTTAATGGAGTTGCTTTGAATAGTAAGGCTATCGATGGTCAACTCACCTTGAATGATTCTATCAATGTAGCAGCTTCATTATTGGTGTATACAAATGTTTCTGATTGGTCAGAAAGTATTTCCATTTCTTTTGCATCTAAATCAGCCTTAGAAAGTCTTATTATCAATACAGCAATCAAATCTGGGTTGGATATTGAAAAACCAATTCCTTTTTTGTTAGAAGGAGATGCTTTCGACATTGATTGGCATGTGATTAATTGGGATAAAAACGATACAGTACATACACACAAGAAACACCAAGAATCTGGTGTTAATGGAACTGTCAATAATAGAAAAATAAGTGTATTAGGGTTCTATTCAAACAAACATAAAGCTGTTTTTACTCATCATAGCACTACAATTCATATACATTTTAAGACAGAAGACAACCTTTTAGCAGGACATGTAGATGAGATTGCTACTAAAGGAGCTATAAACTTAAAATTACCAAAAAAATGAAACACACATATACAATAAAAGGAATGACTTGTGGCGGATGTAAAGCCTCGGTTGAGAAATATTTAAGTGCGATAGAAAATGTAACAGATGTATCTGTAAACCTTGAAAAAGGAGAGGCTGACATTACGATGTCACATCATATTAAAACGGAAGTGTTTCAAAATACACTACCAGAAAAATATACTTTGAGTGAGAAAAAGAATTCAAAAGAATCTATTCCAATCGATACCTCTGATTTTAAAATGGAAGAAGGGAAAAGTAAGTTACAACAGTTAAAACCTTTGCTACTCATCCTTTTTTATATTTCTGTTGCATCAATTCTCATGAATTACAAGGAATGGAATATAGGAGAAGCTATGTTAGATTTTATGGGGCTTTTTTATATTGTATTTAGCTTTTTTAAGCTACTAGATTTAAAAGGGTTTCCAGATTCTTTTAGAATGTACGATCCTTTAGCAAAGAGGCTTCCTGTTTATGGTTGGGTGTACCCATTTATTGAAACAGCTTTAGGATTGATGTTTTTACTACGTATCGAAGTTAATATCGCTCTAATTGTAACACTTATTATACTGGGGATTACAACTATTGGTGTTACAAAAACATTATTGGATAAGAAATCAATTCGATGTGCATGTTTAGGAACAGCATTAAAACTTCCTATGACTGAAGCAACATTTATAGAGAATGCCATTATGATTGTGATGGCGATATTAATGCTAACTAATATTTTGTAAGACAGAGAAAAATGGAACATCACGAACATCACAAGCACAAAGAAATGGATCATTCTAAGATGGATCATAATGGACATAATCCAGATCACGGCGAACATGGTCACGATCATCATAAAATGATGATAGAAGACTTTAAGCGTAGGTTTTGGTTCTCCTCCATTCTTACTTTACCAATACTATTACTTTCTCCGATGATACAAAATTGGCTGGGTGTAGATTGGAGTTTTACAGGAAGTAATTATGTGCTTTTTATTCTATCAAGTATCGTTTATTTTTATGGAGGATTGCCTTTTTTAAAAGGTTTAGTAAGCGAACTAAAGAATAATTCAGCAGGAATGATGACCCTTATTGCTGTGGCAATTTCAGCAGCTTATTTTTATAGTGTTGCAGTTATTTTTGGATTTGAAGGAAAGACATTTTTTTGGGAATTAGCAACACTGATTGATGTAATGCTAATAGGTCATTGGCTAGAAATGCGTTCTGTTTTAGGAGCAAGTAAGGCTTTGGAAGCCTTGGCAGCTTTGATGCCAAATGAAGCTAATTTAGTAGAAGGGAATCAAACAAAAAGAATAAAAATAAGTGACCTAAGACAAGGTGACATCATATTAATAAAACCAGGCGAAAAAGTACCCGCTGATGGTATTGTTGTAGAAGGTGTAAGCAATTTCAATGAAAGCATGCTTACTGGAGAAAGTAGACCTGTAAGAAAAACAATAGACCAAGAAATCATTGGAGGAGCAATTAACGAAAGCAGTGTTATAAAAGCGAGAGTAAAAGGTATTGGAGAAGAAACCTATTTATCTAAAGTGATCAATATGGTTCAAACTGCTCAAAAGCAAAAATCTAAAACCCAACGCTTGGCAGATGTAGCTGCTAAATGGTTAACAGTTTTAGCATTGGTTTTAGGGTTTGGAACTTTTGCTATCTGGTTAGCTTTGGGTAAGGATTTGTCGTTCGCATTAGAACGAATGGTTACTGTTATGGTTATTTGTTGTCCACATGCTTTAGGATTGGCAGTACCATTAGTCGCAGCTATTTCAACAAGCGTTTCCGCAAAGAATGGGCTATTAATTCGTAACCGCACTGCATTTGAGGCATCTCGTAAAATTTCAACTATTGTTTTTGATAAAACAGGAACATTAACCAAAGGATCTCATGAAGTCGTTCGAATCGTTTCATTTTCATCAGCATATAATAAACAAGAGTTGTTAAAATATGCAACAGCGGTAGAAAGTCCTTCGGAACATCATATCTCTAAAGGATTGAGAAGGAAATCGAAAGAAGAAAAAATTGAGATACCAGCGGTAAAAGACTTTAAATACAATGCAGGAGTTGGTGTAAACGGAACTGTCAATGGAAAAAAAGTACAAGCAGGAGGTTATATCTTGTTAGAACAATTAGGTAAATCTGCTCCTGAAGACAAAGAAGATGGTATTGAGACAAAAATATTCATCATCATTAATGATGAATTAATTGGGTTTGTAACCTTTGCTGATGAAATAAGAGAAAGTTCTTATGAAGCAATAAAAATTCTACAAAAAAATTCTATCAAAGTTTCTTTGCTTACAGGAGATAATGAAAAAGTTGCTAAAGATGTAGCTGAAAAACTAGGCTTAGATGATTATATGTCTGAAGTTTTACCAGATCAGAAACAGGAAAAAATAAAAGAATTACAAGCCAAAGGTGAATTTGTTGCCATGACTGGAGATGGTGTAAATGATGCTCCAGCTCTTGCACAAGCAGATGTCGGTATTGCTATTGGCTCTGGAACAGATGTCGCAGCTGAAACTGCGGATATTGTATTGGTAGATAGCGATCCAAAAGACATTGCTAGTTTAATACTTTTTGGAAAAGCCACTTATCGAAAAATGGTTCAAAACTTAGTTTGGGCTACAGGTTATAATATCATCGCATTACCATTGGCTACTGGTTTTATTCCAGGATTAATGATTAGTCCAGCCTTTGGGGCTGCATTAATGAGTATCAGTACAATTATATGTGCAATTAACGCACAATTACTAAAAGGAAATCTAAAAACATCAATAAAATGAAAAACATAATTCGAACTATTCTTATCGCTGTATTAATTACAAGCTGTAACCAAGGAACTAAAAAAGATCAAAATAAAACAGATAAAGAAGATCATACAACACATAAAAAAGCAGCACCATCAAAAAAGAAAGTATTAAGCCCTCATACCTATGCTATGTCTATGGTTGGAGGTGCACACGTTCATATAGATTATTCATCTCCAGGGGTAAGAGGAAGAATCATTTTTGGAGGTTTATTAGCATACGATCAAGTATGGCAAGCAGGAGCTCACAAAGCTACTTGGCTAGAAACTAATAAGGATTTAACTATTGCAGGAAAAGAACTAAAAAGAGGAAAGTATGGGATTTTTATGATTCCTTCAAAAGGAGAATGGACGATTATTTTTAATACAAATTGGGATCAGCATGGGAAAGATGATTATGATGAAAAAGATGATGTATTACGATTTAAATTGACTCCAAAAATTTCAGAAGAGATTCAAGAACATTTAGAATACAAAGTAACAAAGATCAGTGAAACATCTGGTTCTATTCGTATGAGTTGGGAGAAAATTTCAATAGATTTTCCTTTTAATCTAAACTAATATGGTAGAAAGAAAGACAGCATTAAAAATTAGAAAAACACATCGTTATCTAGGACTCTTTTTGGGGATTCAATTTCTGTTTTGGACTATTAGTGGGTTGTATTTCAGTTGGACAGACATTGATGATATCCATGGAGATCATTATAAGAATCTAGAGTATCAACCTTTGGCTTTTGATAGTCTGATAAGTCCAACTTCATTGGGAATTAAAGGAGTCAGAACTGTTGAAATACGAGATGTTAATCAACAACCTTATTATTTCATCAATAATAAAACTTTATACAATGCGCTAACTGGAGAACGAAAGAGTGAGATTACAAAAGACGAAGCTCTGTATGTGGCTAAAAACTATATGAAAGAAGATTTAGAAGTAGTATCTATTGATAAGGTTTCCGAAACGGGGAAGCATCATGAATATCGAGAAAAACTACTACCAGCTTATGTTATTTCGTATAAAACAGACGATAATTTAAAAGCGTATGTTTCTGTGACAGATGGAAAATTTCAGACAGTAAGACATCGAAATTGGCGTTGGTTTGATTTTTTATGGATGACTCACACGATGGATTATGAAGGTAGAGATAATTTTAACACACTGGTATTAAGAATATTTTCCTTATTAGGATTGATTACAGTGCTAAGTGGGTTTTTATTATGGTATACATCATCGCCTTCAATTAGAAGAATAGTAAAACGAATAAAAAAATAGAGAAATGAAAAAATATCTTATCTATAGCGGAGTACTTATCATAGGTTTATTATTTGGATGGTTATTGTTTGGGAATTCTTCCACTGCTGAAATCCCTCATAATCACGATGAAGTTAGTAAAACTAACGAAATGTGGACATGCTCCATGCACCCACAAATAATGCAGCCCGAATCTGGAGATTGTCCTATTTGCGGTATGGATTTAATTCCCGCTGAAGCAAGTGTAGATGGACTTTCCGCTGATCAGTTCAAATTGACTAAAAACGCAATGGCTTTAGCAAATATTCAAACAACAAAGATTGGTGGAAGTGTTGCAAATGATGAAAATGGGATAAAACTGTCTGGAAAAATCTCAGAAAATGAAGAAAACAATACAGTACAAGTAAGTTATTTCTCTGGAAGAATAGAGCAATTAAATGTGAGTTTTACAGGAGAGAAAGTTGAAAAAGGGCAATTATTGGCAACTATATATTCTCCAGAATTATTGAAAGCTCAACAAGAATTATTAACAACATATTCTTTGAAAGAATCTCAGCCAGCATTGTACAAAGCAGTTAGAAACAAGTTGAAATTATGGAAGCTATCTGAAGAACAAATCAATTCGATTGAAACTTCTGGAAAAGTGAAAGAAAATTTCCCTGTATATGCAACAGTTTCGGGAACAGTTTCAGAAAAGCTAGTAGCGCAAGGAAGTGCTATTGCAAAAGGACAACCGCTATTAAAAATTTCGAACCTAAATACGGTTTGGGCTAATTTTGACGTCTATGAAAATCAAATTGAATTATTTAAAGTAGGTCAGAATATATCTATCAAAACAAATAGTTTTCCTACTAAAGAATTCAAAACAAAAGTGTCTTTTATTGATCCAACTTTAAATACAAAAACGAGAATAGTTACGTTAAGAGGTGTTTTAAATAATGGAAACCAATTACTAAAACCCGGAATGTTTGTCGAGGGTACAATAAAAAGTATTTCTCCTGACAAAAAACAAAGCTTAAGTATTCCTGCTTCGGCTGTTCTTTGGACAGGAAAACGTTCTATAGTGTATGTTAAGACCAACCCTAATGAGCCTGTTTTTGAAATAAGAGAAATACTACTTGGAAATAGAGTTGGTGAAAGCTATCAAGTAACAGAAGGTTTAACAGAAGGAGAAGAGGTTGTTACCAATGGTGCTTTTACAGTTGACGCAGCAGCACAATTACAAGGCAAAAAATCGATGATGAACAAAGAAGGTGGTAAAACAATGACAGGACACGAAGGTCATTTAGGAATGAATACAAATGATGATGATGATCACTCAATGCCAGTAATGAATAACAAAAGGTTGAAAGTAGATATAAAATTTCAATCACAGTTAAAAAAAGTATTTGACCAATATATTATCTTAAAAGATGCTCTAATAAAAGGTGATGTAAAAATAGCCACTAGAGCCTCTTCTACGATGTTAAAAAATTTAGCTTCTGTCGATATGAAATTAGTAAAAGGGAGTGCTCACAACTCTTGGATGCAATTATCTGAGCAATTAAAAGAATATACGAAATCTTTAAACTCAACAACAGATATTAAGAGACAAAGAAATCATTTCAAACCTCTTTCGGCAAGCTTAATTATGGTTGTTGAAAAATTTGGAATCAACCAACAAGTGTATAGTCAATTTTGCCCTATGGCAGATGGAAATAAAGGAGGCTCGTGGTTGAGTCTTGAGGATAAAGTATTAAATCCATATTATGGTGATGCAATGTTAACCTGTGGAGAAGTAACAAAAACAATTAAATAACTATTAAATTTTAAACATGAAAAAAGTAATTTTAAGTTTGGCGGTAGTTGCCGCAATGAGTTTTACAAGTTGTAAAAATGATACAAAGAAGGATGATAAAAACCTTGAAAAAGTAGAAGTGAAAAATGAAGTAGCACAGACGAATGAAAGTTTTGGAGTAAGAGGTAATTGCGGAATGTGTAAAAATACTATTGAAACTGCTGCAAAAGGAATTGATGGTGTATTGAAAGCAGATTGGGATAAAGCAAGAAAGAAGATTGACGTCTCTTTTGACAGATCAAAAACAAATCTTGACGCTATACACAATGCTATTGCTAATTCTGGGTATGATACAGATAAGGTCGCTGGAAACGAAGAAGCTTATAAAGGTTTGCCTGGCTGTTGTAAATATGACCACAGTATGAAAATGAATTTAACGGGTGATGTAGAATAATTAGTAAAAGAAGAACCTTGTTATAAGGTTCTTCTTTTAACTTGATAAGATTAATAGTCCTGCTATTTTGAGTTTCTTTGCACAACCATTGCACTAATTAATTTATTATCTTTGCTAAGATGAAATTATTGATACTCATATTATCAACCTATCTCTTTGCGCTTAATTTAGCTCCTTGCGAAGATTATGGCATGTTTGATAATGATGTTAAAACAGAGGTTTCTGAAAATATTGGTGATAATCATGAAGGTTCAGATTTATGTTCCCCTTTTTGCATATGTCAATGTTGCCACATTAGTACAATAAACTTCAAATTCGTTAATGTAAAGTTTAATATATCTTATATTTCTACTCAAGATTTTTTCTACCTAAATGGTATAGAAAAAGATTTTACTACTTCAATTTTACAGCCGCCAAGGGCATAATTCAGTTTTTTAAAGGATAGTTATATCCAATTTTGAGCCTTTATGGTTCTTATCATTTCGAATGATTCTAATGTTTATATCAGAATTGTATCGAGAAGTTTAACTGAATTAATACATTTTTCATGATTAATAAAATCATTTCATACTCCATTAATAATAAATTTATTATTGGATTATTTATAGTGGCACTTGTTGGTATAGGCGTTTGGTCTATGTCTACTATAAAACTGGGCTCCGTACCCGACATTACCAATAACCAAGTACAAGTCATTACTGTTGCCCCAAATTTAGGGACAGAAGATATTGAACAATTTGTAACCTACCCAGTAGAATTGGCAATGGCGAACTTACCAGATGTTATCGAATTGCGTTCAGTTTCTCGTTTTGGGTTGTCTGTTGTTACCATTGTATTTAAGGATGAAGTAGGTACTTATCTGCCAAGACAATTAGTGCAAGAAAAATTAACCGAAGTTTCTGAAGAAATCCCTGAAGGATTTGGTAAACCTTTTATGGCTCCAATTACCACAGGTTTGGGTGAAATTTATCAATACTCGCTAAAAGTAAAAAAAGGTTATGAAAGTAAATATGATGCTATGGAGCTTCGAACCATACAAGATTGGATTGTAAAACGTCAGATGGCATTAGTCCCAGGTGTTGTTGAGGTCAATGCTTTTGGAGGATATGTAAAACAATATGAGGTGTCAATAAATCCAGATAAGCTGAAAAGTTTTGGTATTACAATGAAACAAGTTTTCGAAGCTTTAAAAACAAATAATGCCAATACAGGAGGTGCTTATATTGAAAAAAATCATCAAGCAAACTTTATTCGTGGTGAAGGACTAGCACGCAGTTTAGAAGATTTAGAAAATACTGTAGTAACCACTCAAAACGGAAGTCCAATATTAATAAGGGATGTTGTAGAGAAAGTAGGTTATGGAAATCAGGTGCGTTATGGAGCGTTCACCCAAGATGGTCACGAATCTGTTGGAGGGCAAATCTTGATGCTTAAAGGACAAAGCCCAAGTAACGTTATTGATAATGTGCAGAAGCGCATTGATGAAATTCAAAAATCACTGCCTGAAGGGGTATATATCGAACCATTTTTAAGCAGAAGTGAATTAATAACAAGAACAACAAGTACCGTTGAAAAGAACTTGATTGAAGGATCGCTTATCGTAATTTTTGTGTTGGTACTTCTTTTAGGTAGTTTTCGTGGCGGATTGATAACTGCTTCTGTTATTCCACTATCCCTATTATTTGCATTTATTTTAATGAAACAGTTTGGTATTTGGGCAAACCTAATGTCATTAGGGGCAATTGATTTTGGAATTATTGTCGATGGTGCCGTCATTATAGTTGAAGGTATGGTACTTCATATTCATCAGCGTATTAAAAAGTCCAACGTTCCTATAGATCAGGCAGAAATGGATAAAATGGCTTATGATTCTGGGAGCACCATGATGAACTCTGCTTTTTTTGGACAATTAATTATATTAATTGTATTCACACCTATTCTCTTTTTAACAGGCGTTGAAGGTAAAATGTTCAGACCAATGGCATTTACTTTTGGTTTTGCAGTTTTAGGAGCTATAATTCTTTGTTTGACTTATGTGCCAATGGTTTCTGCATTGTTTCTAAAGCCATCAAAAAATCAAAACGGATGGTTTACCAAATTTGAAAACAGTATTGATAGGTTTAGTGATAGAATTATGGCGGCTTTAAACAAAGCCTATAAGCCACTTCTTTCTTTTGCATTGCGTTTTAAAACGGGAGTAATTGTTAGTGCAGTGGTACTTTTAATGATTTCTAGCTATATATTTAGCAATATGGGTGGTGAATTTATTCCAAAATTTGATGAAGGGGATATTGCTATGCAGGCACTTATTAAACCGGGAAGTAGCCTTACTGAATCTATAGAAGTTTCAAAAAAATTGCAGAATATTGTTAAACAATTTCCAGAAGTAAAAACAATAGTATCACGTATTGGTGTTGCCGAAATACCAACAGATCCTATGCCTATGGATATTGCTGATAGCTATGTGATTTTAGAAAAAGATAAAAGCAAATGGACTTCTGCAAATAGTAAAGAAGAACTTATAGAAAAAATCCAAGAAAAAATTGCAGTAATTCCAGGTGTTAATTTTGTATTTACTCAACCTGTTGAGCTTCGCTTTAATGAATTGCTGACAGGTGTTCGTGAAGATGTAGCTATCAAATTATATGGCGAAGATTTAGGAGTTTTGGCAGATAAAGTGCAGAAAATAGCAGCAGTAATAAGAACTGTTCCAGGTGCTGCAGATGTAAATATTGAGGCTACAAGTGGCTTGCCACAGATGACTGTTGTTTACATCCGTGCTAAAATGGCACAATATGGTGTAACTGTTAATCAGTTAAATGATTATGTGAGTGCTGCATTTGCAGGTGAAAAGGCCAGCGTAATTTTTGAAGGGGAAAAGAGGTTTGATGTAGTTATTCGTTTGGCAAAGGAATTTAGGCAAGATATAAATAACCTTAAAAATCTATACATAGACCTACCAAGTGGTGCGCAAGTGCCTTTAAAAGAAGTGGCTGATATAAGTTATAAGCCAGGACCTATGCAGATAAGCAGAGATAACACCTACCGTCGCATTTCTGTTGGTGTAAATGTAAGAGGGCGTGATGTAAAATCCATGGTAGAAGAAATACAACAAAAATTAGAGAAAGAGGTGAAATTGCCTCCAGGTTATTACGTTACCTATGGTGGATCTTTTGAAAACCTGCAACGTGCTACAGATCGTTTAATGATTGTAGTGCCTATCGCCTTATTTTTAATATTCATACTACTCTATTTTGCGCTCAAATCATTTTCACAGTCAGCAATGATTTATATGGCAGTACCATTAGCGGCAATTGGCGGCGTATTCGCTTTGTGGATTCGTGATATGCCATTTAGTATTTCTGCTGGCGTTGGTTTTATTGTACTCTTTGGTGTTGCGGTACTTAATGGTCTAGTATTGATAAACAAGTTCAATGAATTAAAGGAAAGTGGAATAACAAATATAAAAGACAGAATTTACGAAGCAGCACACGAACGTTTGCGCCCTATATTACTTACGGCTACAGCAGCTATAATGGGCTTTATTCCAATGGCAGTATCTACATCAGGTGGTGCAGAAGTTCAAAGACCGTTGGCAACGGTTGTTATTGGTGGGCTGATTACTGCAACTTTTTTGACATTAGTCGTGGTACCAATACTTTACAGTTGGCTAGAATCTCGTAAAGAGCGTAAAAATAATGGAGATAACATAAGTTATATAAATAAAAGTAGAACCATTATTCCAGTTTTAATGTTGTTAGGATTATTATCCTCGGGTAACATTTTGGCTCAAAACAATCCAGTACCTAAAACTTTAACAATAGACGAAGCTATTGCAATGGCAAAGCAAAACTATCCTTCTCTTAAAGAAAGTAAAGCCTTTATAGATCGTGAACGTGCAATGAAAGGTACGAGTTTCGATTTGGGTAATACACAGGTTTTTACTGGAAAAGAAGAGTACGGAAATAACCTTCCAGGAGTACAAACGACAATAGGAATACAACAAGGAAATATAGATGTGTTATCTGGGTTCTCAAAAGCAAAATTTTATAAAGAACGTATAAAACTCGGAGAGAAATTCTATGTAATTAACGAACAGCAATTGGTTCGCAATGTTATGCAAGCCTATGAGCAAATTAATTATAATAAAGCACAACTTCGTTTCGCTAAACAACTGGATAGTGTGTATATTAATTTTAGGGAGGCAACTAAATTACGTTATGAAACTGGTGAAACTGGTGAATTGGAGTTTATCTCAGCATCTTCGGAATATCAACAAATACAGGTATTAAAGCAACAGTCGTATGATGATATTGAAATAGCTAAAGGTGTTTTAAAACAGTATTTAGGAATTGATGGTGAGATTGAAACGGTAGAAGCCCCATATAAAGCAATTGTTTTTATAAATAATAATCAAGCAACTACAGTAGATAATAATCCAATACTACAATATGCACTTCAAAACACTCAAGTTAGTAAAGCAAATATTGATGTTGAGAAATCACAATATTTACCCAAGTTTAGTTTATCCTATGGAAAACAAATTGTAGACAATGCACCTGGTTTTAACACCTATCAAGTTGGTATTAACATTCCCTTGTGGTTTTTCCCGCAGAAATCAAGGGTAAAGGCAGCAAAAGCCAATGCAATGGTAGCCAAGAATCAATATCTGGAACAAAAAGCGGTTGTAGAAAGTCGCGTTTCTCAATTGATTAAATCGCTTGAAAAAACGCAAAAAACTCTGAAGTATTATGAAGAAGGCGCTTTGCTTTTAGCAGAAAAACAAATGGCGACAGCTGAATTGGCTTCGAAGGAAGGTGAAATAGATTATGTAAAATATATCACCATTTTAAACAGTGCTATCAGGATTAAACAAAGCCATTTACAATACATAAACCAATATAACCTACAGACCATTGAGATAAAATTTCAATTGGGGAATTTATAACCTTAAAAAAGAAAAATGAAGAATATACTATTAGTCGGCACCATATTATTTACACTTATGTTTATGAGTTGTAATAATGCCCCTAAATCTGAACTTGGGCATAATGAAAATGAAGTTGTTTCTAAAACCAGTAAAACTGAAGAAGATCTACACGACAAAGAAGGTCATGGCGAGGAAGAAGGTGTTGTAGAACTTACCATGCAACAAGCTGAAACCATCGGTTTGGAAATGAAACCTTTGGAAGAACGAAATTTAGGAAACAATATTAAAGTTACTGGTACTCTTGAACTCTTTCCGCAGGATAGAGCAAACATTAGCCCTTTTATAGGTGGTAATGTAAAATCTATAAAAATTATTGAAGGAGATCAAGTGAAAAAAGGTCAAGTATTAGCATATTTAGAACATCCAGATATTATTAGTATGCAACAAGAATTTCAAGAAAAAAATGGTGAGCTCGTTTTCCTAAAACAAGATTTTGAGCGTAAACAAATCTTGTATGACAAAGGTGTATCCTCTGGTAAGGAATTTCAAATGGCGCAGTCTAAATTTCGTTCAACTACTTCAAGTGTGAATGCCCTAAAATCAAAATTAAGACTATTGGGATTGAAGATAGATAAAATTGCCGATGGGCAAATTTTTTCTGCGGTTCCTATCATTACACCCATAAGTGGTTTTGTAGATGAAGTTATGGTTAACCTTGGAGATTATGTGGCACCACAAACTAAAATGTTTACCGTTAGTGATAATTCTAAACTGCATGTCGATTTGATAGTATATGAAAAAGACATCAGCAAAGTAAAATTAGATCAGCAAATATTCTTTACAGTTGCTTCTAAACCTAATGAAATTTTAAAGGCCAAAGTGCACTCTATTGGTAAAACTTTTGAGACCAATCCAAAAGCGTTGCACATTCATGCAGATATGGATAATAAAAATGGAGATTTACTTCCCGGTATGTATGTAGAAGGTCGAATAGTACAGGGAGAAAAAATGGGTTATGCCGTTCCAGAAGAAGCCATTATAAAGGAAGGCGAGCAATCCTTTATCTTCATTTTGGATGAAGACGAAGAAAAAGAGGATAATAAAATGAAATTTAAAATGATACCAGTAACTGTTGGCATTAGTGATCTTGGATTTATTGAGGTTCATCTACCAGCTGAAGTTTCAAAAAAGGTAAAAGTGGTTATAAAAGGAGCGTATATGCTGTCATCAGAAAGAATTAAAGGAGAACTAGAGCATGATGATTAATCAAAAATTAAATATATTGATTCCGAGTTTGTTAAAAAAAATAAACTCGGTTCAAAATCGATTAAAAATATAACTCTTTTCAAGATGAAAAAATAAAAGCTTTAGTAAAACCAAACAGGGCGCAAAAAATAATAGAATGACAAATTTAGAGCAAATATTAGAGACTAATAATGTAAAACCAACAGCAATGCGCTTGTTGGTTCTACGATTTCTCTTAAATAAAAAAGTGGCAGTCAGTTTAACCAATATTGAAGAGTATTTCGATAACTCAGATAGAACAACATTGTACCGCACACTAAAAACCTTTGTTGAAAGTGGCATTGCTCATCAAATAGACGATGGCACAGGGATAACAAAATATGCCTTGTGTGAAGAAAATTGTAATTGTGAAATGGACACTGATTTACACTTGCATTTTCATTGTAATAATTGTAGTGAAACGGTGTGTCTTACAGAGCATAAAATCCCACAGATAAAAGTGCCAGATGGTTTTGTTGCAGAAAATGTAAACTTGGTGGTAAAAGGTGTTTGCGATAAATGTAGTGCGCAATAAATGCACTTCCGTTGCACTAATTATTAAACTAATTTTATCCAAAATTAATGGACATGAAGTTTAATATAAAAATACCTAAACATCTAAAACAAGCCTACAATAAAGAATTAAAACATTACCGTTCCCATTTAGTCAATAAGCAGTATAACAATGCATGGCATCATTTAGAAAGAAGTCATATCATAGGGCAATCTTACCCTATTGAGCACACCTATTCACATTGGTTGATGCTAAAGTTTGGTTTAATGCAAAAAAACGCCAAAGAAGTATTAGGGCAAATTATTCGGTTAATTGTTGGTGGTTGGAAATCATTTATAAATCACGTACCTCTTGGTAATACTGGTGGAGCAAATGTACCACCATTAAAACGTATGCCTATTCCCAATGACATTGCAAAACTATTGGATACGAAATGAAAAAAAAGAAAATTAATTTAGGAGATTTAAAACCAAAATCGGAAGAGCAACATAGTCATGATGACGGTCATAATCATAACCACGGAAATAGTAGTTCTTTAAGAACGTATATTCCTGCAATCATAAGTTTTACAATGCTTATTATTGGAATAGGATTAGATTATTTTGCTGTTTCTTTTTTTGAGGGTTGGTTGCGGATTGTTTGGTATGGTATTGCCTACTTACCTGTTGGGCTTCCCGTAGTTAAAGAAGGTTGGAAAAGTATCAAAAAAGGTGATGTATTTACGGAGTTTTTTTTAATGTCTATTGCTACTATTGGGGCATTTATAATTGGAGAATATCCAGAAGGTGTTGCAGTAATGGTGTTCTACGCTGTTGGTGAGTTGTTTCAAAGTGCAGCAGTTAACAAAGCAAAAGGAAATATCAAAGCATTATTAGATGTAAGACCAAAGGAAGCTAATGTTTATCGTAATAGTGATTATGTAAGTGTTTCACCAGAAGATGTAAGGATTGGAGAGAAAATCCAAATTCGTGTTGGTGAAAAAATTCCTTTAGATGGCGTATTATTGTCAGAGAAAGCAACATTAAATACCGCAGCTTTAACTGGCGAAAGCAAACCCGATTCGGTAATTAAAAAAGCCAAAGTTTACGCAGGAAGTATCAATTTAGAAAGTGTAATAGAAGTTGAAGTAACTAGCAAATTCGAGGATAGTTCCATAGCAAGAATTTTAGATTTAGTTCAAAATGCTACAGCACGTAAATCTAAAACAGAGTTGTTTATCAGGCAGTTTGCACGTGTTTATACACCAATAGTTGTGTTTTTAGCGATTGGCGTTACATTCCTTCCTTACTTTTTTGTTGATAATTATGTCTTTAGAGACTGGTTATACAGAGCGTTGATTTTCTTGGTAATATCCTGTCCTTGTGCATTAGTTATTTCTATTCCGTTGGGTTATTTCGGTGGTTTGGGAGCAGCTTCAAAAAATGGAATTTTGTTCAAAGGAGCTTCATTTTTAGATGCAATGTCTAAAATAAACACGTTGGTAATGGATAAAACAGGAACGGTTACCAAAGGTGTTTTTAAAATTAAGAAAATCAAGTCTATAGATTGGGAAGAATCCGAATTTATGAAATACCTAATGGCTATGGAAGAGCAATCCACGCACCCAATCGCAAAAGCCATTATGGAATACAAAGAAAATGGTGATGACTTTGAAGCAAATAATGTTTCTGAAATTGCTGGTAAGGGTTTAAAAGGGATTGTGAATGGCAAAACAGTTTTGGTAGGTAACAAATCTTTAATGACAGCTAATAATATTGAAACTGTAAGAGAAATTGAATCGATTGTAGAATCGATTGTTTTAGTTGCTATTGATGCAAAATTTGCTGGCTATGTGGTTATCGCAGATGAATTAAAAGACGATGCCAAGGAAACGATCACCAATTTACACAAAGTAGGCATTTCTAAAATTATAATGCTATCTGGGGATAAAGATTCCATTACTAGACAAGTTGCATCAGAATTAAATATTGAAAAAGCCAAAGGAGGTTTGCTGCCAGAAGATAAATTAAATGAAGTTGAAGCCTTAAAGCTTAATCCAGAAAATAGAATAGCCTTTATGGGAGATGGTATTAATGATGCACCAGTTTTAGCAGCAAGTGATGTAGGTATTGCAATGGGTGGTTTAGGAAGCGATGTCGCTATTGAAACAGCAGATGTAATTATTCAAACAGACCAACCTTCAAAAGTAGTTAGAGCTATTAAAATAAGTCGCTCAACAAGAAAGATTGTATGGCAGAATATCATATTGGCTTTCGGTGTTAAAGTTATTGTTTTGATTTTAGGAGCAGGTGGTTTGGCTACAATGTGGGAAGCTGTTTTTGCTGACGTTGGGGTAGCATTATTAGCAATATTGAATGCAGTTAGATTGCAAAGAATGAATTGGGTTTAGAAAAACCAAAAAGAAGATAGATGTTTCTTTTATTTCTTTTTTCGCATTGCGTTGATGATCATTTGAGTGATTTCACCTGCCTTTGATGTGCTACTGGCATCTTGGCTACTAAAATCAGTACGTACACGATACCCTTTAATTCTTTGTTCTTTAGTCGGTTTTTCATTGAAGGTGTCCAAGTATTCTCCTATCTCTTCTGGTTGAATGAACAATACGTTGGAGGTGGCTTTGGAAAGTGCTTTGGTCATTTCTTTTTTTATATTATTCAGATGAGTCTTACTCTCAGATACCACAAGTACCTTTGTAATGTTTGAGCTAAGACACTTCCGAATATTTGCCACTTCATATGCTATTGAATTGGTTACAGCAACTTCAATAGCTATTGTTAACTTATCTCTAGTTAGCACCAGATCAATTCTCTTATTATTTTTAATTTGTTTTTCAATTTCTACCTTAAACCCTCTTTGTCTAGCAATTGCTTGAATATACTGCTGAATCTCTTGGTGTTTTTTGATGATTTCCTGCTTTTTAATCTGTTTCAAATAGACGTCTTTTTGTTCTTCAAGAGGTTCTAATGTTTTAGGTATTGATTCTATAATATTCTCATCTTCTCCACTTGCCAACCGATCAATTTTTTTTATATCTAGTAATATTGGTTCATCTGGTTTTTGTTCATCTAACTCTTTAACTGTTAACTTTGGAAGCAATTGTCTTAGTAGTTCTTCTATTTCTTCTCTTGGAGACCCATACTGCTCTCTGGTTCTGTTTACTATGTTCGTACGCTTATGTTCTATTTCTTGTGAATCAATGGCTCTTAGTTGCTCAGTAGATATATTCCAGTCATGTGCTGAACTACCAACTCTCATAATAGCTTGTCCAATGTCTAAACTCTGTAAATCTTGAGCATCAAAATGAGCAAAACCGTCGGATAACTTTTTGGCGTCATTATCACCTAACCTAAAACATATTCGTACCATAGGGTTTGAAAGAATAGAGTTCAAGATCTTAGGGTCATTAATTTGAGTTAAATCTTGATGAGTCAAGACTAATCCAAGTCCATACTTTCTTGCTCCTGATAGGATAGAAGTAATAGAATTGCTCAAATAGTGATGACATTCATCTATATAGGTATAGAAAGGTATTCGTTTCTCTTTACTTAGTGATTGACGACCCAAAGTAACTTGATTGATTTTGGAAAGTAGTAACGATCCTAAGAGGTGACTGTTTTCTTCTCCAATAAGTCCTTGGGGAAGTTTGAATAGTACAATTTTCTTCTCCTCTATACACTCTTTTAAATCAATACCATTCTTCTGAGCCAACATGTACCTGATAATCTTTGGTCGTAAAAAGGTGTCAAGACGAGTGAGAAGGGGAGCTATTCGCTTTTTTACAAAACCATATTCGTTATTCCAATAGTAATGAAGTGATGGGTCTGTGATTGTTTTAAGGAACTGTTTACGATATTCATCTTCGAGCAAAAATCGTTTTAATTCTATAAGTGTACCTGCTTTTGAGCTTTCTAAAAAGGTATTTACAGCTTGAGCAAGTACCGCAGACATATTATCTCCCCATGATGTTGCATAGCGTTTAAATGTTTCAACTATATCAGACGAAAGCACAATCTTTTCAACATCAGTTGGTGCATGAAGAAGATTGAATCCGATAGGGAAGTCAGTATCTGATGGGTCAATAATAATGACATCATTGATACGATGACTAGGAACTCGAGCCATTACATCATCAACAATATCTCCATGAGGGTCAAAAAGAAACAATCCGTTACCGTGATTCATATCATCTACCATCATGGTGATCAATAGAGTTGATTTTCCTACACCCGTACTACCAATAACATGGGTATGGCGAACTTTATGTTCGTCCGAAATAGTAATGTTATTCGTTACTCCACGATGTGTATTAGTGCCAAGAACATATTTAAGATTCTGATATTCTTTGTGAGCGGCTCTGGTTTTTCTCAATGTAGTATGAAGAAATTCTGACACTACCGAACGATTAGGGTAATGAGCTATAGTTGCTAGTTCAGTTGAATTGAGAATGCATCCAAGGCGGTTTGAAGTACGGTGCAATACGTTGTACAGGTGAAAATCATAGTTATACCCTTCATTTGAAAGTGGTATTAACTTGTTATATGATGAACTGGTTACTGTTGATATGTGTTTTGCAATGGTAGTGGCTAAATACTTACTTCTATTTTTATTATTTCCTTGAACTGCTATTCGCTTTACAACAGAGAATAATGGCTGTGACACTTTTTCTTTGGCACAATTGAGCATCTCAGGTGAATCCATAAAGAATGAACCACCTCGCCCATCTGATACTGCATAAGTGATGTCTCGTGACCATGGAGCTGATACACCCTTAAAGATAGTTTGTACTAAAGCCGTTTCTCCTTCTTGAAGTTGTTCTAGTGTCGCGATAATTGGCACGAGTGGATCAAAGTCGTAATTGTTAGAACTTGCTATGGGTCGCATATACTCTTCATTCAATCCAAAATCTGTTATTGCTACTGCCGAGTAACCATCAAAACAATATTCCATCGGGTCAATAGAAGTTATCATAACGTCAGGGAAGTAGGCTTTGAGTTGAGATTCCACAGTAGGAAAATCTTGTTTACTAGATACTATTTGTACTCGTATCTTTTCAAAAACAGCAACTATCTCAAATGATATGGGATGATACGTAAACGAGAGAATATTGAGAAATTGAGTGACTACCGATTGAAGTATCTTGTAATTGTCAGAAAAAGATAGTGACAAGCCTAGAAGCTCTGGAACTTCATCAACTTCAAGGTAGTTAGGTTCTATAGTAAGTTCTTTCTTTGGTTCTTCCTTCTCTGATGTATTAAAGAAACTTACTAATTGTGATGCCAATGAAGGAGCTTTCCCATCGTCAATTGTGATATTAGAACTATTTGTTGGTCTTACAAAAGGAATATATGGAGGTTCAATATTAACGGGAGTATTACTTAGGTAGTATCCACGACCTAAGTACTCCCATTGATAGAAATCAAGAGTTGCTAGTTCACTAGCACTGAGTTTCATTACTAACGACTAAAGATATCGTTGAGAATTGGTTTTCTATCTTGTTCTGATAATCTTACTCCTTTTTCTTTTGTGACATCATCTATGACTTTTAATACTGATTGCTGTGCATAAGTCATAAACATTGAAGCAGTATCTCTTTTGTAAAAAGTTATATGGAACAACTTATCAGCAATCCATTGTCCAACAAAAGGAATCTTCGCAATGAATGTTTTTAATGGAGAATCATTATATATCAAGCTCCATGAAACAAAAAAGCCATTACCAAAAGGAGCAGCACAAATAAAGTACTCGTAATCTTTCCATGAAACTCTTAAGTACCTGCGCTTTGTTAAACACATACCATCTTCACAGAGGTTTTTATTAGACATTTCCATTCCTTTAATTCCATGACTATTGAGTTCTTTCTTTAATAATTCATAGAATTCCTCTGTAGAATATGAAAAATTGTCAAGGAGGGTATTCCAATGTGAATGTGAGTCTTTGGTTCTTTTCTTAAAAACCCAAATGAGGATTAAAATTCCGATAATAGTAGATGTAATTGGGGAATCAATAATCGATTCATACCAGTCTTCATGCCATGGTTGTTTATATTGATTGTTGTAACCGAAGTTTTGAAATAAATACATAGTATTTTGTTTTTATATTATTTCGTCTAAACTAAATTATAAGAAACCTAGAATACTATAAAAGTGAAATTCAGCTGTTTTTTAATGATTTTTTATTGAAGTGTAGAAAAGTCAATTCCTGTTATGGTGCCCACTTCCTCTTCACACGGCTGAGGGGAGGAAAAAGTTTTTATAGATTTGTTTTGTAGGTATAGAAATATCGACCAACTTACAATAAAAATCAATATTACATCCAAAACAACCTTAAATGAAATATAGAAGTTTAATAAAGGTTTTTTCTTTAAACTTCTATAAACATGTAAAACCGATAATACACTTAAAGGAAATGTTATATATAAAGAATATAAATTTTTATTCGACGGACTGTCTAAAAAATATAATGATGACAACATTATCAAAACAGTAAGTATTGTTATTAATACTGATGCCTTTAAAAAAGAAAATAGTTTTAGTTTTTTATTTTTTATGTATTCAATTATATTAATGATAAAAGATAGTATCAAATACAATAGAAAACCTAAGGAAACCCATTTAAAGTTAATTCCTAAAATTGTACAGTCATAAAAATCAACCTTAAAAACAAAATAACCTATTAAATTAAAGAGTATAAATATAATTAGTAAATATTTCTTCATACTCCATAGTATACCTATCCTTATTATATTTTGATAGCCTTTACAATTCTTTTTTCTCTATTCTTATCTTTTAAGATAATATAGTAAAGTCCTGAACTTAAACTGGACATATCAATTTTGTTATCAAAAAAAATATTCTGATAATATATTTTTTGATGGTTTGAATTATAGATTTCTATCTCAAGAGAATCTTTTAATCCTTCTATAGTCAATATACTACTTGTAGGGTTTGGATAGTAAAAAGGTTCTTTTTCAACCTGTACAGTGCTAAGAGTATTATTACAGTTAGAAAGAGCTAATACTTCATCAAAATTTTGAGGATTCTGTAGATTTCCATTAATAATAATGTTTCCACCAATACCATTATTTTCCAGTAATACTTTCAAAGCACAAAAATCATCAAGATTTAGATTATCTTCAATAGTTAAGTCACCAGTAATAAAAACTAAATTTTCTAACCCTCCCAAAGAGGTGATATCTACATTTTGAATAATGAGATCCCCGTTAACTACACGTAATGAACTTAATTCCTCTAAAGAAATTATATTAGAAGAATTAATACTTCTATTTGAATCTGAACTACCTATAGTCAAAACGCCTATTATATCTGTATAAGCATTAGTTAGAAAATCTTGTAAATTATCTAAGCTTTCAATTACTAGTGAACCCGTATAACTATTATTATCAATATTACCGTTTACAAATGAAAACTCAGCTGAATTTCTTTCTTCAATAAAATCACATGTACTTTGGTCACTAATATTTACAAGAGATCCTCCAATTGATAATAGGTCAATTATGCTGTTGGGACTATCGACATCATCAGTCAGCCAAGTATAGATATTCTTATATAAACTACAATGGGCGTGTGCATAAACCTTATTGGAAGTGGCTCCAGTTGTTCCAATTTCTTGACCAACTGTCACATTACTACCGATTTGTATCGTAGAAGTAATAGAGTTAAGGTGAGCTATTCTAAAAGCAAAAGTACTATCTACAGAAGACTGGATAATTATTTGATTACCATAACCATTAGTAGCCCCATCAGCAGTTTCGTAACTACAAGTGGCTGAATATGATCGGTCAACAAATATTACAGTCCCATCTATGGGACTATTAAAAACTCTATTACAGCTATTAGAATGCCAGCTATCACTATCATAATAATCCTTACTGTTTTTATCTAGACAGTTATGGGTAAAGTTTGGAGCTGACAAAATATCATCAAGAAGAGAACCCGATGAAATAATCTCCCCCCATGTACCGTTAAACGGAAATTCTATTTGTGAAACTCCTACATCTCTAAATCCTAAGCTTTCATAATAATTAGACGGTTGAATAGTAAAATTACTTGTTTCTTCTAAAATAGAGTAAGATCCTAGGTTCGCTGAAACTCTTACTCTAATAGATATTGGTTCGGTTAACTGAAGACTAGATTTCCAATAAAAACCTACATAATCATTGTTTTCATTGCTCGCAACTATATTTGTTGACGATGACATTTCCCATGTAGAACCATTGTCAATTGAAAATTCTAGTGAAAACTCTGTATCTGAAAATATTGGTATGGAATGGAACTGTATTCTAATGTCATCTCCGTCAACATAAACATCCTGTCCTCTGGGATAATCAATGTTTACTGCACAATTACTAACTAAACTCTCCACTTCATCTATGGAATTGCAATTTGTTGAGTTATTAGCTATTTCAACAACCCCTGTTACAGAATTAATTACTCTATTCAATAGGCAGCATTCCTGAAGTGCAGGATTACATGTAATTATTATACTTGCATTAGACACTTGATTATTGGGTCCTCCACAATCCGCTGTTGCTCCATCTCCAATCCCAATATGGTCAAGAGATTCCAACCCATTTATTGATACTAATAAAGCATTTTTATTAATCTCTAAATATCCATTTATTCTGTCAAGATTTTTCAGACCATCTATATGAGATAATACAGAATTATTCGATATCGTTAGGTTTCCTCCGATCTCTTTAAGACTAGAAAGTTCATCAAAATCAACTATTGACAAATCAGAAATTTTAAATTCTCCTCCAATAGTTTCTAAATTGTTTAATCCTTGAAGGCTTGTAATTTGCGGTTCATTCCATATAACAACTGATCCTGTTACTGATTTGATGGATATGAGTCCTGAAAGATCACTTACATCACTAAAAAAAGGAACTGCTAAGTTTCCGTCAATGGAATCATAATTGTTAGATGCAAAATCATCAACATCTGTTTGACTTATAAGAACAACATCTCCAACAAAGGTGTTCTGTGAGAAAATAGGGTAGATAGATACTAACAAGATAACCAAAAAAAACTTTTTCATGTTTCATAAGTATTAAAATTTATCTAAATTAAATATGTTAATCTCCTCTATAAAACTTTAATGAAAAAGCCCTTTATTTTAATGATTTTTATCAGAACGATATATTTTACTGACTAAATCTTTAAAGTCCCTTCTTCTATTCTCTTTTATTTCAATATCTCTACTCATTATGGTGACATGCGATACTCCAAATAATATTTCTTTTCTTTTGTTAAGTATGTTTACTATATATTTTCCACTGACTCGAATAAAGTAGTAAGGCAATTCATTTAGAATACTTTTTAACGATGTATATAGAAAGTATGTTTCTCCTTCATAGTCTTGAAACCAAATATAGTTATCAACTAAATTCTCTAACTCTCCATGATTATTAACAAAGGGCTCTGTTGTAAAGAAAGCTATATTTTTGAAGTCAATAGGCACATAGCCTATAATCCCCATACCCATTTCTCTAATTTTACTTCTATATTCAATAAGACCTAAAACTCCTTTAAAATCAACAAATTTATTAACCATCGTTTTTATAGTCTGAATGAATAACTTTTCGTCAGTTAATTTTTTTTTGCTGAAGAAAAACTCATGACCAGTCTGCAAACCTCTTTCATAATTATCATCGCTATCAAAATCAGTTAAATATATAAAGGGAATTCCATGCTTCTTTGAGAGTTCCTCTCCTAAATCAAATCCGTTTAAATTTCCCTGAAGTTCTATATCTATAATTACTAAATCTGGCGCCTTTTTTTCAATTCTATTTATCGCTAACTCAAAACTAGGAGTGTATTCATCAACAAAGAAATCATGAGATATTAAAACTTCTCTTAGACCAAGAAATAAAATTGACTCATCTTCAACAATTAATATGTGCTTATTTTGGTGGTTCATTATCAGAAAAATAAATAGTTAAAATAAGTCCATTTTGATTTTTAAAACTACACGTTCCGCCTAGCTGCTGAATCATTGCATAGGTGCTTTTAAGCCCAAAAGATTGAGGTTTATTAAAGTCAATCTCTTCATCCAAACCTTTACCATTGTCACTGAGTGTAAGAACATATTTAGAATCTAGTTCCTCCATGGTAATAATTATATTTCCTTCACCTCCCTCATTAAATGCATGTTTAAAAGAATTAGTTACAAATTCATTTATTATATGTGATAAGCACCGTGATTTTTCATAACTAATATTCAATGCTTCATCAATCTTGATTTGAATTTTCACTTTCTTATTATCAGACAAACTGGCTATGCGACTAAGTAAATTATCCACTAACTTAGAGAAGGAAATTGAAGCATCACCCCACCTTCCTAATAACTGACTATGGATTTCATTAATGGATGATATTCTTGTATCTAAAACATCGAGGATTTTTTCTGATTCTTTCGTTTTTATTTTGCTTCTTGATAAATTCACAAAAAGATTTATTTTCCTTAGATTATTGAAAATATCATGATTAAAAGTATTTTGAAAATCAATGATCATTTTATTTTGCTTCTCTATATTCCTCTTTTGATCTGAGATTAGTTCACGCGTTTTTCTTTCCACAATAAATCTTCTCCAAATGAAGTATGCAACAAAGCAAAGAATGAATAAGCTCAATAGTAATAACCAATTTCGTTTTTGTTGCTTTTCTATTTTTAATTCACTTGCAATTTCGTTTTTCTCTAACTGAAGTATTTTATTTTCCTTTTTTTGATTTTCATACTTCGCTTCAACATCTGCAATCTTTTCAATATCATTCCTTTGGTTAACTGAATCAGTTAATTGAGTATATAACTTATGATAGCTATAGGCTCTCATAAAATCTCCTTTCTCTTCGTAAGCAGCTGCAATATCGAAGAAGTTATTTTTATAACTAAGCTTACTTCTATTTCTTAGTAAGTCGTCAACTTGATTCAGTGCTTTTTGAGATTTAGGAATTTCACCCTTTTTAATACTTAATAATGCACTATGAAGTTTTCCTTTCACCTTGCCATCATACGAATTAAGGTTGTCAGAAATTGTTAGCCCTTTATTAATATATATTTCTGCTTGTTTATACTTCTTTAAATAAATATATTGTAGAGCAACATTGTAATAGCTTGTTTTTAGTGAGCTTTTATTATTAACTTTTTCGTTGTAGTAAACAGAGTTTTTATAAAAATTTAATGCTTTATAAAAATCACGATCTCTATGTTCATAAAGGTAACCTAAGGAATTATTTATTTTTGCAAGACTAAAATTACTTTCTATTTCTTCAGCTACATGTAAAGCTTTTGTCAGCCTTACTTCTCCTAATGAGTATTGTTTGAGTGACAAGTAATTATTTCCAAGAGTAAAAAGGACATGTACAATGTTTTGCTTATCATTGTTCTCTTCAGCTATCTCTAATGCTTTTATGTAATAATCATTAGAATCCTCATATAGATGTAACTTGAAATAGTTAATTCCTAGATTTAGGTAAGAATTAAATTTGAATTTTTTATTACCTATACTGTCTGATAATTTTATCGCTTTGAGATAATAATTATTTGACTCATTCAATTTTTCTCTACGACCATCTAATGAACCTAAGTTTTCATAAATTAAGACGATGAATTTTGACGCATTTATATTTTTGAAAATATCAAGAGCCTTAAGGTAATCCTCTTCAGATAAAGAGTAATTACCGTCCAAGAGGTTTAACGTACCTCTCATTCTATAGGCTAATCCATAATATTTTGGACTCCTATTTTTTGCAAACCCTATAAGACTATCAGTTATAAACTTTGATTTTTCAAAATCTATTCTGTAGTAAGCTATGCTGATTTCTAATAAGACTCTTGACTTAATTGAATCAATATCTGCTTTATAGAATTCATTATTTAAACTATCAATTTTTTTATTCTGACTAGAAGAAGTAGAATAGGTAAATAATGCTACCAATAAACATAGCCCTAACAATAGGCTTAACTTTTTCTTTATCATTTTCTAATATAATTTTTATGGTTTGATTGATTCAAGCAATAACATCAATCAAACTCTTTTCTCAAAAAACTACCTGGTTATCCATTATTAGTGGGAAAATTAAACAATTCGGTAAATTCAACTTCAACTCCTTGCGCTATACGCAATAAAGTTTTTATGGTCGGATTGGTACGCCCACTTTCAATTCTCCTCAGAGCAGAATCTTCAATATTTATCTTTGTAGCTAAATCAATTTGTTTTAGCTTTTTTTCTTTTCTCAAAACAACAATATGTTTCCCAAGGTTTTTGATAAACTCCTCTTCTTTCTTCGATAAATTCATATAAACAAACTCATATTTGAACTTGTAAGCTATGGGAATAGTGATTATAAATTCAGAACATAAATGTTCTATAGTTTGAAAAATAGATTATATTTGTTCTGTTTCAGCCTTAAAGGCATGACTTAAACAAATATTTATAATCAAATAGAGTAATGAGAAAAACCATACACTTAAAGGACTCAAACACTAAGAAATGCCTTAGGCTTTTTATATTTCTAACAATTATCCTTTTTGGCACTAATATAATGCCTCAATCCTCAGATATTATATCAACAGGGCAATATCATAGTCTTTCGATACATACTGACGGGACACTTTGGGGGTGGGGAAGCAATGAAGAAGGACAACTTGGTCTAGGAAGTATAATAAGTAGTGATAATCCATCACAAGTTGGTACAGAAAACAATTGGTCTTTAGTTTCTACAGGAGCCAATTATACATTAATCATCAAAACTGATGGAACGCTCTGGGCAATGGGGAGCAATGATTTTGGAGAATTAGGTGATGGAACGAATAGTAGCAAGGATACACCAATACAAATTGGAAGTGACAATAACTGGAAATCAGTATCATGTGGAGAACATCACACTATAGCCACAAAGACAGATGGTACACTCTGGACATGGGGTCGTAATAATTGGGGGCAACTTGGCTTAGGAAACACAACTAATATAAACTCTCCTGACCAGCTAGGAAATGATACCGATTGGGTTTCTATTACTACAAGTTCCGAATCTTCATTTGCTATCAAAACAGATGGAACATTATGGTCTTGGGGAAGAAATAGTTTTGATAATGGTGTATTGGGGTATTCATCTGGCTCTGATGTAGTAAACAATCCTCAACAAGTTGGAAATGAAAATGATTGGAAACACATTGAAGCTGGATTTACCCACGCTTTAGCTATTAAAACCAATGGAACGCTCTGGGCATGGGGAAGAAATTCATTTGGGCAAATTGGAAATAGCACCTACACATATCAAAAACTACCAATTCAAATTGGTACTGATACAGATTGGAATAAAGTGAGGTGTGGGTACATGCATTCATTTGCTATAAAAAATGACGGAACTCTTTGGGATTGGGGGAATAATGCCTACGGACAATCAAATCCTGATAACACAGATAATAGTAATACTCCTCAACTTTTCAACTCAGATACAAATTGGCTAACAGTATCTGGTGGGGAAACTCATAGCATTTCAAAAAAGACTGACAATACCTTACGAACGTGGGGGAATAATTACAATAGTCAATTAGGTGGTGGTACATATATTTGGAATATACCCACTCCTACTCTCATAAATCCCTCAAATCAATTTGAACACATAAGTGCTGGAGGTAATCAGTCATCAGCTGTTACTACTAATGGAAAAGCCTGGTATTGGGGATTTAACAATTTCTCGCTTTACTTCTTTACCGATATTTACCACAGCAGTAATATTCCAACTACAATTACTCAGGATAATAATTGGAAAACAACATCAGCAGGAGTTGGATTTACCATTGCTATCAAAGATGATGGAACATTGTGGGGCTGGGGGAATAATAATGATGGTCAGATAGGTAATGGGCAAGGTGGCACTATTAGTAGTATAGAAACTACTCCTTCGCAAATTGGTAACGATACTGATTGGCAAAAAACAAGTTCAGGCTCACCTACGATGGCGATTAAAACCAATGGAACGCTTTGGGCATGGGGAGGTGGACATTTAGGGGATGGAACAACTGATGGAAGTTTAGTTCCTATCCAAATTGGAAATGACACGAATTGGACACATATATCGCGTGGTAATGAGCATACGCTCGCTATCAAATCAGATGGGACACTTTGGGCATGGGGTGTTAATAACAATGGAACACTTGGAAATGGTCAAATGTTTGGAGAACTACTGACTCCAACAAAGATTGGGACTGATAGTGATTGGAATAGTGTTTCAGCAGGAAAAGTTCATTCATTAGCTATTAAAAACGATGGAACACTATGGTCATGGGGACTTAATTCAAGAGGTCAACTTGGATACTCTGGTACTCGTTCTACCACTCCTAAACAAGTGGGGGTTGATACTGATTGGCAAAAAATAGATGCTGGAAAGGGATTGTTTAGTTTAGGTATAAAAAACGAGAGTACACTATGGTCTTGGGGTGAAAACACCTTCGGTCAACTCGGAGATGGAACATTTGCCAACAGAACAGTACCAATGCAAATAGGTACTGATAATAACTGGCAAAATGTTTCAGCCGGAACAACTCATGTTGTAGGAATTAAAATCAACAATGAGGTTTGGTCTTGGGGAAATAATTTTAGAGGTCAATTAGGCATAAGAAATTCTGTAATAGCGATAGACTTTGCAACGCTAACAACGGATGGTTTTTTAGCAAATAATCAAAGTATAAAACTCTACCCTAATCCTACAACTGACTTTGTTGAGATATCAACAAATAGCAGTATAGATATCATTAACATCTTTTCCTTATTAGGAAAGAATATAACGGTAGATGTAGATGATAATAGAATAAATATGACGAAAGTTCCAAAAGGCATCTACATTCTGCTGGTCAAAACAAAAGATAACAAAGAGTATCATTTTAAAGTTATAAAAGAATAACTAGTTGAAAAAAGTATAAGAAACGGCAGAAAAGTTCGTGAATGTAGTAAAATGCACTCTCAAGAGTGCATTTATTTTTCTATACCAATCCTTCTTCTGAAAACGAGGTAAAGTATTCACTTGTAATAATTAAGTGGTCTATCAAGGAAATTGAAAAGAGCTCTCCTGCTTTCTTCACTTTTTTAGTGAGTTCAATATCAGATTTAGAGGCTTCAAGGTTTCCACTAGGGTGATTGTGACAAAGAATAATACTACTAGCATTAAGTTTAATAGCTAACTGAAATATTTCTTTGACATTCACTATTACTCCTTTGGTATCTCCCTTACCAATTTCTGCATATCCAAGAAGTCTACTTGATTGATTCAGCAGCAATATCCAAAAGAATTCTTTGTGGTCAATCGTTTTCTTGTCTATAATCTTCATTATTAACTCATATGCATCAAACTGAGATTTTATATGTGGCATAGATTTAAAGAGTGGTCGCTTGTAGATGATACCTACCTCGTGCATGGTATTAATTTTTGTTGTTTTTTGTGTCATGATCTATTCTTTTAAAAGTTATCTGACACTCAGTATTAACCAAGAGTAATGTGCATGATAGTACCGCACTATCCATACATATCATGACGAAAAGTAGTAGCTGTAAACGCTTTGCTAGGCTTTCCTTCAATCATCATTTTGAGAATGATATGAAATTGAGGTAGAGAGACAAAATTTTCAACTTTAAAAGGATGAAGATGTTGGTGCATCTCATGAACGACGTATTGAGCATCTTTAGCTGAAACCCGAAAACAGATAATATTTCCAATATTAGCAAACAAACTGTCTTTTAAGCGATCATTAAGTTGAGAAAGATGTTGAAAAGCTAAACACACATGTACATTCATTTTCCGTAACTCTTCGAGCATACTATATACACTTGAATTGTTCGCATACACATGAGCTTCATCAATATAGAGTGTGAATGGAGGTCGTTGAGAGCTAGACATATCAATACGACTCAGACCTGCTGAGGTAAAAGAAGATAAGAACAAAGAACCTATAAGTCGAGCTGTATCACTTCCAATAGTCCCTTTTGATACATTTATCAAAAGTATCTTACCTTCATCCATGACTTTTCTTAATGACAACGAATCTTTGTTGTCTACCAACAATCGCTTAATTGGAGCATGAGAAAGAAACCCTCCTATTTTGTTATAGATAGGCACAAAATCAAACTTAGGATTGTACTGCTTAAACTCATGTTCAAAAAAGGTCTTTACCTCCTCGTTTTGTATATGATCCATGCATTCTTTTCTAAACTCTTTGTCTCTGAGAATTCTTAAAATGTCTGAAAAATTTTGTTGTTGTGGCTGATCTAAGAGAGACAATAAACAGTTCCTTAGAATATGACTAAGTTTTGCACCCCAAGAGCGAGCATCATTGAGGTTTTCAAAGGTTTCAAGAATTGAACTTGCAACGAGACTTCGCTTTTCATACGACACCTTTTTCAATGGGTTGTAACCAATTTCTAAGTTTGGATCAATGAGGTTTACATACACCACATCACTTTTTCGTGATTCAGGGATATTATTGTATAAGGTTTCAATTAAGTCTCCATGAGGGTCAAGTAAACAAAACCCTCGTTTTGAAGATATATCGCTCTTCATTAAGTTCAAAAGAAGGTTACTCTTTCCTGACCCAGTTTTCCCAATGATTGCCATATGGTATTGCATATCATCACTTCTAATACCAAAACGTTTATTTTCGTTTCTCCAATTAGCTTTAGCGAAGTATTTAATTGATGAATCTTGATATAGCACCCATACAAGGTATCAAGAAGTAAAGTTGCAAGATAATACCGCAGCGTTATGATAATCGTTATTAAGAGGGTGTTTAACCACCTGAGAACGTAAATGCTTTGCACTTGCTGAAAGGTAAACCGTAGTTGTTTTAATATCGCTATGACCTAACATCTTTGACAGGCTATAAATATCACAACCACCTTCTAGCATTAAGGTAGCAAAAGTGTGTCGTAGAGCATGAAGTGTGAAGTGAACAGGAGAAATCTTTTTTAGATGCTTAACAAAGTGCTTCAATCCATGCTCAGTAAATCCTTTATTTGCTTTTGAAGAAACAAAGAACTCAGCACAGGTATACAAATTCTTCTTTCGCATATCTAGGTACTTTTGGAGAATAAATACTAAGGTACTGCTTAAGGGTACGATGCGGTCTTTCCCTCCTTTTCCATAGTTTACGAATAATGTGTTGTTCACAATATCTACATCTGTAAACTTGAGATTGAGTAATTCATTTCTTCGTAAACCAGTAAATATAAACGTCGCAAAAATTGCATGGTTGCGGTATCTCAAAAAAGGATTTGGGTATGGATAATTGTATACCATTTCAAGAAGCTTTTCGGCATCTTCTTTTGAGAGTGCTTTTGGAAGTGATTTCAGTATTCTTGGTTTCTCAATTTCTTCGGTAAAATCCTTCTCCATATAGTTTTTAGCAACGCACCATCTGAAGAAGACATGTAAGCTCATAAGGTAAGTATGGAAGGTTGCAGGCGACCAGTTTCGTTCTGCTCGACCATTAATAAAAAACGATAAGACTAAAGAGTGAGTAATTTCGGATAGTTCAGATATCTTGGTATAACGCAAAAAATACGATAGGTTTTCTTTGTATCGTTTAATACTTGCGGGTGAACGCCCTCGGATAAATTGGTTGTAATGTAAAAATTCAGTTACTAGATTTTCAATGTGCATAGTGTCGGACAACACATCAATTTTCTCTTTTGACCGCCTCACAACGACCTCACTCGTGCGTTTGGGTGTCGCTTGAAGCTCCTTCAATTCGTCTAATTCGTTATGACGTAAAGGTTTTAGTGGACCCGACAGGACTCGAACCTGCCACCTCCTCAGTGCAAGGTCTGAACCCGTGTTTCTTTAGGTGTCAAATTTGCATTTGAGCCTTATTTTACAAGGGTTATTTAGGATTGAGGATAATTGCGGCGACCCCGAAGTCGACGACCCCATCCCTGCACTATTTTGATAGGTTTTAAAGAGAAAATTAATGTGTCGATAGGTTAAATTATTGACGATTAATCGACTTATATATTGTAGCATATCTCTCCTATAATACAAAATCAATTATTAGTCAGGTCTAATACTTAATAAACCTTTTATCCAGAGTTAACCTCTTATAAACAGGAACTTTATTTTTTGTGCGCAAGCGAAGAACAAATAAGACTTTAAAATTACATAAAGCTAATTACAAATTATCGCGTTTCACCAGCAATACTTTTTTTCAGCAATTGCATGAAAGAAGAATTTCTCGCTTCTGCATCACTAATAAGTGCATCATAATTGAGCACAAATAATTTAATTGGAATTTTACTAAACCTATCACTCATGTCTGGAATTATGAACTCCTCACCATATAACATTTTCCCCTTTGAATATAACGGTATGTAATTATCTTCTAGTAATGATCTTTCGAACTCAACATCTATTTCAGCCACTCCATAATACCAAACCCGCTGAATTTTATCAGCGTACTTATTATTCAATACCCTTGCACGTTGTTTCAGTTGACTCACAACTTCTTCTTGCTTTGCTAATTTAATCCCTTGTTGCTTAAGCTCAATAATCACAACGTCAACCTTATCTGCGTTTTCAGGATTATCGGAAAAAATTATTGCTATATCTGGTCGTGTTCCATCAGAGTCAACTTTAACATCTTCTCCTGCCAACTCTTTCAATAACTCATCCATTCTACGCTCACTCAATACTGAAGAATAAGTCATGAATTTGTCATCAAATATCCAAACGTTATTCTTAAAATATGTGTCAATGTCTCCATCATTGTGGTCATAAGTCGTTTTAGGTATGATAACATCATGTATATCATCTTCATTTCCTTCTGAAGTAGCTTTTTTCAAACGTTTTAATGAAAACTCACGGTAAAGGATGTACTCCATTAACAGTCTTGAAGAAACCTCCAAAGCCTTGTCATATTGGTCATCATCCAAGTGAGTTGCTTCGAGCAATTTTTTCTGATCTTGAAAAAAACGCATTTGTGCAGCTTCAAGAGTTACAGCTCTATCAGCTATTCCTATTGACTCGTCTTTAAAATATCCATACAGGTGCGGATAAGTATTTTCAAGAGAATTTTTGAGTTCTTTATTTTTCTCTGAAATTTCAGGAATATTCTCTTTGAGTAATTCACTCACATGTTTTTTAAATACTCTTTTTAACTGTTTAATAGTTGCATCTGGAAGGTCAAGTTCTTGACGAGATGTATCAACTTTACCTGTTAGATAGTCTGAGATCAAAAGAAAAATAAGTTCATAACCATCGGGCAAAGATTCACCACCAGGCATTTTCATTTCTACTGTCCTATTGTCAACACAAACGGCTATAATACTCATACTCTCTTCAGCTATCTGTTCCTTCTTCTGTATTGAATAATAGAGATGAAACTCATCAATTAAAGAAATAGTGTCGTCATGAAAAGAGCTCATTTCGAGTGTAGGTAAATCATCAAGTTTTATTTCTTGATAATCTGAAGCAAATTCGTAATCTGAATTAGGTTCAGTAGTTTCAAGTGAAATGGTTATTAACAGTTCCTCCTTAGCAAGTTTCTTTTGATAAAGCAATGGAAAAAAATGAAGCAATATTGATCTCTTTAATGCAAGTGGTCTTAAGTAATTGTATGCCTTGATTTTACCCTTGCTGTAACCTGAAAATTTCAAGACTGTTCCTGTTTTCTTCTCCTCATGCTTCTCGACCAGAGATTGACCATCAAACGAACGGTCAAATTCGAAAGTTCTCTTTTTATCATCATAATAACTTTCAATATCAACAGTTTTAAAATATTTTAGAAAAACTAATCTACCTACTCCTTTATGATCTTTTTCTTCGGTCTTAAGTAACTCTTTAAACTTATTAAAATTCTCGTCCTTAAATCCTTCACCATTGTCTTTAATTTCAATTGAAAAAGCTCCCGTATCCTGCAGGTTTTTAGCCTTTATTTTCACATCTACTTTAGTGCTTCCTGCATCAATAGCATTAGCAATAGCCTCAAAATAAACTAGTTCTAATGACGGATTTGGAAAGAAAAGGTCTGCGGCTCTGGAAATATTGACATCCATAATTATTTACTATTGCATTAAATGATTTTCCTAAAAATTAAACAAATGGAAATAAAACATTAAATGTAAAACATTTATAGATAAACTTATACTGTAAAGTAGTTCTATTTATTAGAAAATAACAAATGTCACGATGCAATAAGATATATAATTGATTGCTTTACCTGTGCTAACTCGGAAAATCCGTAGGATTTTCTTCTGACTCGTTTTCTTTTATTAACTTAGTTCTAACCAACTAGTCTTGCACAAATACGTTGGTAGAAATTTGAACAGAACGTAATCAATGCATTATATTACACTTGACACAAATACTTGGATTTATCTAGCAAACGGAACTGAACCTGTTCGATTATTAAACTACATAGTCAAAGAAGTTGACAAAGGAAATATAACTGTTTTGTTACCGAGAATTGTAATTGACGAATGGGAAAATCAAAAAGACAAAACTGTTCGACAAGGTAGCATCAAACATTTTAATGAAATTAAAATAGCTCTTGATAAAATATTAAAGCTACTTGGAGATAAAGGAGAAAAAGAAATCATTAATTTTTTACTTGAAGAAGAAGATGAAAAAGATTATTTCAAAGATTTTATCGAAAATTTTAATAAAAGAAAAAAAGAAATTGAAAATGCTGTTACTGATAATATAAAATTGATTGATGATTTATTTAAGAACAAGGCAATAATTATTGAAATAAAAGATGATATTTATAAAAAGTCAGGTCAGTTTGCTTTGGAAAAAAAAGCACCTTTTAAATTAAAAAATAGTTTTGCAGACGCCTTAATTTTATTCAGTTTTCTAGAATATGTCGAAAGTAATTCGATTGAGAATTCTATTTTTATATCTTACAATACAGATGATTTTTGCGAAAAAAAAGATGGAAAAAAATCTCTTCATACTGATTTGAGAAATGAATTTACTCAAGCAAATAGTAGGTTTTATAAAATTGTTGGAGAGGCTTTAAATACAATTGAAAAAGACATTGTTTCAAAAGAAGAATTAGCCCTAATAGAAGAATTACAAAACGAAAGTAATTGGAATGAAGAAATTGAATTTTGTGAAATATGCCAAGAAACAAATGACAAAACAAACGTAATACTTTTTTATGATAAAGAATTATTAGATGAAAGACAGCCAGAACAGATTCATGATCCAAATCAAATTGAACTAGATTTTGCTAAAGAACTTCCAAAATCAAAATCAAGAGGGCAAAATTTATCTATAGAAGCAGGTAATTGCGAATGGTGTAATTGCGAACATTTTAAATGTGCAGATTGCGGAAATACAAATGCAGTTTGGGAAAATGAATTTAACAAAGCAAAGGAATGTGAAGGTTGTGGATTAGAATATCTGATATTAAGAAAACATGACAGAGATGGTGTTGAAGAAATTGAATATATAATCCCAAAATCCACAAGTAATTGCAGTAAGTGTGGGGGTGAATTTGACATAGATGATATGATAGAGAGCCTATGTTTTGACTGTGAGAATGAATATTCTTATGGAAAATCAAAAAAATCAGTTCGTGTATAATTCGAAAAGTTAGTATCTATTTGTATACTAAGTTTCATATACAAGACTGTTATAAGTAATTAGAAAAAGTATTTTAAATAAACTAAACATCAATTGGAAGACAATGTCTCTTTAATTCAAAAAAAGCTAGAAATTAAGCGTTTAATTAGAGCTTTTGAAAACCAAGCTAGAAAATTCCATAATATAGAGTTTCACACTTATCTACATGAGCAAGGTCAAGCTACAGAAAACAAGAAATTTAAAGAACATAATCATCTAATAATGCTATGGCAATATATAGGTAAATTAAGTGGGAAAGGTGAAATTGAGAAATTTGCCAGTAATGTTAATGATAGTAATTTAAAATGGGGAGTTAGAGGAGCAGAAGTAACTAAGTTCGGTGTAATTGAAGGCAAAGCAACTAAAAAATTTGTCAGAATGGCAAAAAGAGCTGGGGCTTTATTTAATGAAGAAGACGCTTTAAAATTTAACACTAGAGTTGTAAATAAAATTAGAGACGAAGAACTTAAGAAAAATCCTAAAAGTATGCCGACTATTGGGGCTAATAGTAATCCTTTAGCAATATGGTTAAATTATTTACTATTTTATATATCTAAAACTTATCCTCATAGAGAGCATTCAACTAGAATTGAACCTGACGTATTTACTTTATCTCTATTAGCTTTAGAACGATTATCCAAAGAATTAATAACCGAAAAACCGGATAAATCTATTAAAGATATATCTAAAATAAACTTTAGTGTATCAGTATCATTTCCTGGTGAAAAAAGGGATTATGTTTCTAACATTGTAGATGTCTTACGAAACGAACTAGGCAAAGACAAGGTTTTCTATGATTTCGATTATCAATCGCAAATTGCACGCCCTAATGCAGACTTACTCTTACAAAATATTTATCATAAGCAGTCTGATTTAATAGTCGTATTTCTTTGTAAAGAATATAATGAAAAGGAATGGTGTGGTTTAGAATGGAGAAGTATTAAAGATCTAATAAAATCAAAGCAAGAGAAAAAGATAATGTTGGTGAAATTTGACCAAGCTGAAATAGATGGACTATTTTCAACTGACGGATACATAGATGCTTTAAAATTTAAGGAAGATGAAGTAGCTAAGTTTATTCTTGAACGTTTAGAATTACTGGATTAAAGCACGCATAATGATTCAAAAAATTAGGTCTGGAGAATTAATAGATTATATGTGTGATATATTCTTCGATCACCCAATCTAAAGATGTGGAATCATCGCTCTTTATCTGAAATATCTAAAACACGATAGCATAATTAATGCTAAACAGGTGTTGCCATCTTAGACCAATTAGATATACTATACCTATGAACAGCATCAAAAAAAATACTCCACAAAAAGGTTCAGTTAGAATCATTGTTTTCCAAGACAAACAAGATATGAATTGGTACGGTGTTGCTCTTGATTTTAATATTGTAGTATCTGCACAGAATCATGTAGCCGTATTACATGAACTCTATGAAGCAATGGATGGTTACATTGAGACCGTTGCTTCTTTTAAAGGAGTTAAAGATTATTCGTGCCTTAATCAAAAGGGAATTAAAGAGTATGAAGAACTATGGTCACTTCTTATAAAAGGGAAAAGTGTACCCTCTCCATATCAGGTAGAATTCCATGGTCTAAAGGAAATTCATGCCTAATGGCATTAACAATTGGACATACAAAGACGTAAAAAAAATCCTTTTAAAGAAGGGGTTTTTACTATCAAGAATAAAAGGAAGTCATCATTACTATTCGGGTTTTTGCAATAAATCTATTCGGGCAGTAACAGTTCCTTTTCATGGAAAGAAAGCCATTTTACCAAGGACTATGAATTCAATTATTACTCAATCCGGTATTCCTAAAAAAGAATGGATTGAATAAAGGTTTTCTTTTCTGATTTAAAAATTCAATTTATCAACATATACTCTCGCATCTTTTGTAGATATAGACCTGAGATACCTTTCAGTCATCCGAGAAGAAGTATGACCTAGAAGCTTCATAATGCTTGTGAGATCAGCTCCATTCTTAGCCAAGGTACATGCAAAAGTATGACGGAAACGATGAAGGTGGAAAGGAACTTTTGACAATGCTCGATATCTTTTTACCCAGTGTTTTAAACCGTTTTTTGTGAGAGCATTATCCGACTTACTTGAAACAAAAAGATACGACGATGCCCGTTTGTGTTTACGAAGTTCTTTGAGATATTCTTTTAGATGATAACTGAGTGTTGGATGTAGAGGGATCAATCTATCTGCTTTTGATTTTGAGGTGGCATGATTAACGAATATTTGTTGCTGTTTAAAATCAATATCATGCACTCGTAGGCCTAATAGTTCACCTTTTCGAACTCCTGTATAAAGTAAACTGCTAACCATAGCTATGTCTCGTTTATGCAAAAAAGTATTATCAACAGTATTAATACTTATTGAGGCAATAATCTTTGACACTTCATCGTCTGTCAAAGCTCGTTCATCATTATATATAGGTGTTGGAGGTCGCCTAATTGACTTAGAGAGGTAACCTTCGGTGATATATCCTTTTTCTTCTAACCACCGAAAAAAAGCCATAAGCTTATTGTAATAGGTACTTGTAGTAGATGGCTTTATGCCAACTTTGGTTTTAGACCCAACTTTTCTTACTCTTGTTCCTAATCGCTTAAAAAACTCTTGTATAAGTTGAGGATGTATATCTTCGACACAAGTTGCCTCTGGAACAATTTTTTTAAAGGTAAGATAGACTTCTGAATATCCTTTGATAGTATGCTCACTTAACCTTCTGACGTGTTTTCCTTCAGATAGATAGATTTTAAAAATAGCATCGAGTTCATTCTCTTTATTTAGTTGTGGTATTTCGAAATAGTCTGGCATGGAGATAGCTTACGCCAATGCCAAATTCCAAGATAATACCGCTGCGTATTCTTGCGAACAGCAGTATTATCTCTCCATTCGTCCTTTAGATTAAAACAAAAAAATTAATGAATGAAGGTAGTAACCATTGAACTTAAATATCCAGAAGTTATTTTAAACCTCAACTCTATCAGCATATATTCATACTCTTTGGTAATTTACTTAACCTGTTATTCATTTTTAATATGATATAATAAATACATGAGTATTCTAAAAGACTTCAAACCAGAAGAGAACTGGAAACATATTGATAAAATATCAATTACTCCATCAAAGCTTAATTTTCTTTTTGGATTTGTTAAAAGAAACTGTTTGAGCTTGCAAAAATCTGTTGATGTTTTTTTTGATAGCCAAAACAGAAGAATTGCTTTTATATTTCCTGATAAAGAAAAGGGGAGCTATAAAATTCAAAAACAACGAAAGGTACGCTCCATGTTTATTGTTCTAAACAAAAAAACAATCAAAAAATTTAAAATAGAAGAGAAAGATTTTAAACAATACACCTACGAAAAACACACTGAATTAGGAAAAGATATTTTTATTATTCAGCTTGATAAGTAGGCTGTAATTCAAAGATAAAAAAGTAAGAGAAAATAGATAAAGTAAAAAGTCAACGACCACATTCATATACACCAACATACTTTAATTTCACATCATACATTGATTATCCACATATCAACCACAGAGCGGTAGTATCTCAGTATTTGTGTATTCATATAATGCAAAAGACGTCAGTGTAACCCTGACGTCCTTTACATTATGATACACAACAAGAAGAACGAATTAGCTAAGGTTCGAGCCAAAGCTAATATTCGTGTCCAGGATTTAGCCATGTTATTAAACATGAGTCCTGTAACTTTAGTTCAAATGGAATCTGGTAAACAGACTCCATCACTTTCTGTTATTGCTATATACCACTTGCTCTTTGATGCTTCCTTTGATTCAGTGTTTGCAAACCTTTATGCGGACATGCATACCTATCTCAACGAAAGAGGCGAAATGCTCATTGCAGAACTCGAAAGTTCACAATCAACAAAGAGCCAACGGATAATACAAGCTTTTTCTAAGATTGTCAAATTGTTAAACAAGGATCATTATGACGAGCTTGACTAAAGTTGAGCCAACAAAGGTTTTGGCTATATATCCATGTACAAGAGGTTTTAGCTATGCTGTTATGGAAAATCCTTTGAAACTTATTGAGTTTAACCTTATCTCTCCAAAGAAGTTTGATAAAGAAAAATTGCTTGACCAAATGAAAAGAGTAATCAATTCTCATAAGCCTGTTACTCTAGTTTTAGAAGATTGTGAAAGTAAGTACTGTCGAAAAGGGAAGCGTACTAAGAACCTTATCAAGAGTATCTTTAAGTGGGCAAAAAAAGAGGAAATTACTGTATGTCAGTATTCACGAGATGATATTCGGAATTTGTTTGAGAGATGGAACGCAACTACAAAATATGATATTGCTTTGGTGCTTTCTAGGAATATCTCTGAACTACAACAGTATATTTATAACAAACCCAAATATCCTGATAGAGAAGTCAATATTGATTCACTATTTTGTTCTGTCTCACTTGGAGTTACCCATTTTTATATTACTGATTAAGATACCTTTTAATGAGTTAATCTATGTATTAGATCTGGTTTGTTTAAAAGTATGAATTAATACTTTTTACTACTATAAATCACATGATTAAAAGCAACTATTAATAGCTTAGTTGCCTCTATTTTTGTATCTTTATTAGAACAAAAAGAGTAATCATGAAAAAAGATATTGGTATTTGGATAAGGGTTAGTACTGCCGATTCAGCAAAAGGAGAATCACCAATCACACATAAGGAACGAGCACAAAGTTATGCCGAGTTTCAGGGATGGAATGTTAAAGAGGTATACAATCTGTCAGGGATATCAGGTAAGTCGGTAGTAAATCATCCTGAAGCACAACGAATGCAATATGATATTCAGCGTGGACACATCAAGGCTCTAGTTTTCTCAAAGATTGCCCGTTTTGCAAGAAACACCAGAGAGTTAATGGATTTTGCCGATTTTTTCAAAAAGCATGATGCTGACATGGTTTCGATTCAAGAATCAATTGATACCTCAACACCATCAGGAAGGCTTTTCTTCCGTCACCTTGCTTCTATGGCTGAGTGGGAGCGAGAAGAGATAGTTGATAGGGTAAATTCATCTATCAAAATACGTGCAAAGAAAGGAAAACGCTTAGGAGGAAAAGTGCCCTATGGATATAACTGGGATGGACATATACTCACGATTAACAAAGAGGAAGCTGTAGTACGAAAGTTGGTCTTTGAACTCTTTTTGAAAGAAAAGAGAAAAAAGACAGTAGCTCGCATTCTCAACGAACGTGGATATAAACCAAGGAATGGTAAACACTTCTACGACACCAATATTAAACGGTGGATTCGTGATCCACTGTCAAAGGGGTTACGCCGTTCCAACCACACTAAAAAAACTCATGTAGATGGAAAAACCCATGCTGAACCTAAGCCAAAAGAAGAGTGGTTCTTCCACGAAGCTCCTGCCATTGTATCAGAAGAGGTATGGCAAAAAGCAAATGATATTCTCGATGAACAAGAAAAACAACGAGGACAACCATTAAACAAAAAACTCCACATCTTCACTAAGTATATCTTTTGTGAATGTGACTCACGCATGACAGTCCGTTCTGGTAACAAGTTCTATCGTTGTACTTCGTGTAAGAATAAGATAGAGCGAGAAATCCTTGAAGATATTTTCAGAGAACAGTTAACCAACTACGTGAGTTCAGAAGATAAGGTACGAGAATATTTAAAACTATCAGAATCAGGAATTGGAGAAAAGCAACAACTCTTAAACACAAACATCACTAAGCGAGATGAACTAAAAAAGAAGATAGATAAGATTATTGCTCTTCACGTTGATGATAAAATAACCAAAGAAGCGTTTAAGGAATATCATGACCCTCTTTACGGTGAACTAACACTGGTAAAGCAAGAGGTTGTTGCCTTAGAAAGTGAGATAAAGAGCAGAACAATTCAACAAGAATCAGTAAACCTCGTCATTGATGATGCTGTGAGTTTATACGCTAACTGGAATAACTTTAACAGAGATGAGAAGCGACGATTGGTTGAGATGATAACTGAACGTATCACCATAGGGAAAGACGACCAAATACATATCAAACTCTATCGTTTAATGCCTCAACGGCATTTTTCCGAATTGGAAACAAATGGGCAACGTAACCTATTCCTTTGAACTCGATTAATTTTTCAAGAGGAAGTTTGGCCAAGTCATTAATATTATGATCTACCGATTCTAAAATTCTCTTTGATACATCTACAGCGCTTTCTTGTTTGTTTCCCGAACCTATAAGTATGGCAATGAGTTCTGCAGAGCTGAGCACAGCTTTGCCTTTAGCAATTAATTTTTCCCGTGGTCTATCATCTAGTGCCCACGATTTAATGGTCATCTTTTTCATTTTTGCATTTTTTTTATAAAGATACTAAAGATCGATTTACAGAAGCATATTCATAGGTTTTTTGTCAGTCCTTCACAAGTTTATATCTTTGCAGAATACTTTGATTAAATCTTATGAAGATTATTATAGCGGGTGCTGGGGATGTTGGATTTCATTTGGCAAAATTATTATCATACGAATCTCAAGATACTTATATCATAGATTTTGATGGTGAGAAATTAGATTATATCAATAATCATCTAGATGTTATTACTAAAAAAGGTGATGCCACCTCTATAAATTTATTAAAAGATATTGGTGTAGATAGTGCCGATTTGTTATTGGCAGTTACAGAATCTCAAAACACAAATTTTACCATCTCTGTTATTGGAAAATCTCTAGGTGCAAAAAAGACGATTGCCAGAATAAACAATCCTGAGTTTTTAAAAAACGATCAAATAGATTTTAAATCTTTTGGTGTAGATTTTATGATTTCTCCTGAGGAATTGGCTGCTGATGAGATTAAAATGCTACTAAATCAATCTTCTTTTAACGATACTGTTACTTTTGAGAATGGCCTATTTAATGTCATGGGAACCACGTTAGGTTATAAGTCTCAGCTTTTAGACATGACTGTAAAAGAAGCGAAAGAAACATTTACCAATGTTGATTTTATAACCATTGCTATCAAAAGAGAGGGGATTTCTCAAACAATTATTCCTAGAGGAGATACAACCTACAAGCTAAACGATCAAGTATATTTTTCAGTACCTCATTATAGCCTTGATAGCATCTATCCTATTGTTGGAAAAGAACATTTGAATATTAAAAATGTAATGATTCTTGGAGGGAGTTCTATAGGTTCTAAAACAGCTAGAAATCTTTGTAAAGAAAATTTCAAAGTAAAATTGATCGAAAAGAGTCGAGATAAATCTGAAATACTTGCTGAAGAATTAAACAACGCTTTACTTATCAATGGAGATGGTAGAGATATCGAGTTACTCGAAGAAGAGAACATAAGAGAAATGGATGCTTTTGTTGCTGTAACAGGAGATTCTGAGACAAATATCATGTCTTGTTTAGTTGCCAAATCTAAAGGTGTTAAAAAGACAATTGCCTTGGTTGAGAATATGGATTACATTAACATCTCTCAAACCATCGGAATTAATACACTAATTAATAAGAAGTTAATTGCTGCTAGTAGTATTTTTAGACACATTCGAAAAGGTGAAATCTTGGCACTGGCAAATCTTCATAATATAGATGCGGAAGTTTTTGAGTTTGAAGTATTACCAAACGCAAAAGTGACTAAAAAACCAATTAGAGAATTAAAATTTCCAAGAGACGCTGTCTTTGGAGGAATTATTAGAGACGGAAAAGCACTCATGTCATTTGGAGATTTTCAGATTAGAACAGGTGATAAAGCTATTGTTTTTTGTTTACCAGAATCAATTAGTACCGTTGAAGACTTATTTCGTTAGAAATGGGAAACCTAAACTTTAAAATAATCTATCGATTTTTAGGGCTGACAGCAGTTCTGAATGGGGTTTTCATGTTCATAGCGGTACCTTTCAGTATGTATCATAATGAACCCGAGATCATGGGGATTTTAAATGCTGGTGTCGTTACTGTTTTTCTAGGGTTAATTCTTTACTTTTTTAATAAACCTACCAACACCAATATTCAAAAAAAAGAAGGGTACTTAATTGTAACTTTGGGTTGGCTTACACTATCCTTTACAGGAATGTTACCCTATTTATTTTCTGGGGCCATACCCAATGTAACCAATGCTTTCTTTGAAACCCTCTCAGGATATTCTACTACAGGATCTTCAATTTTGATTGACATTGAGTCTATGCCTAGAGGAATTCTTTTCTGGAGAAGCGCTACACATTGGATAGGTGGAATGGGAATCATTGTATTAACCATCGCTATTTTACCATTACTAGGAATTGGAGGAATGCAACTTTTTATGGCCGAAGCTCCAGGTCCATCTGCCGACAAACTGCACCCTAGAATTACCGATACTGCTAAACGTCTTTGGTTGATTTATGTGATCTTAACTTTTGCTGAATTTCTATTACTGAAAGTAGCTGGAATGACATGGTTTGATGCCATTAATCACGCAATGGCAACTGTAAGTACAGGTGGTTTTTCAACAAAAAACGATAGCCTTTCCTTTTGGAATCATATGCCTTTAATACAATACATTGTTATCTTTTTTATGATCGTAGCTGGAACCAACTTTGTTCTTACGTATTTTGCATTGAAAGGAAAAATTAGAAAAGTGATACAGAGTGAAGAGTTCCGATATTATATATTGGGAATCTTAAGTATTACATGTATTGTTGCTAGTATTATTTTATTCTTTCAAGATCCTTCATTACAAACAACTGTTAATCATCCCGAGGTTTTAGGACAAGCTGAAAGTGCTTTTAGACATGCCTTATTTCAAGTAACTTCCATTATTACAACCACAGGTTTTGTTAGTGCCGATTTTACCATGTGGAGTTTCTTTGCAACTGGAATTTTCTTCGCCCTATTTTTTGTTGGAGGTTCTGCAGGTTCTACTAGTGGTGGAATTAAAATAGTTCGCCATATTGTAATGCTTAAAAACAGCTTCTTAGAGTTCAAAAAAACATTGCATCCAAATGCTATTATTCCTGTAAGGTATGATGGAAAGTCTGTTAAACAAACGATTGTATTTAACATTCTATCATTTTTCGTCATCTATATGTTAATCTTTATCATTTCCTCTGTAGTATTAACTTTTTTAGGATTGGATTTTGTTTCTGCACTAGGAGCAGCTGCTTCTAGTTTAGGGAATATTGGACCAGCAATTGGATCTGTGAGTCCTGTAGATAATTTTGTTCATTTATCTGACGGCGCGAAGTGGTTTTGTTCTTTCTTAATGCTTATCGGGAGATTGGAACTCTTTACCGTTTTGATCCTCTTCACACCTTTCTTTTGGAGAAAAAACTAAATTTCTTCATTCATTAACAAAAGATTTAATCGAAGTATCTGGGTAACTTTTCTTCAAAAGTTTAACCTACTTAAAACTTCAATTTACTTTTGCTATGAAACAAACTTACTTTTTAAAGTTACTTTCAATACTCTTTGTAAGTATTCTTAATTCAACTTCAATCAATTCACAAACACAAGGCGACATTGCATTCATAAGTTTTAATGCAGATGGCGATGATGATTTCTCTATTGTTGCTTTGGCTGACATTTCAGCAAACTCAACGCTGTTCATTACAGATAACGAGTCTGATGGTTTAGGAGGTATTACTTCAGGAGAAGGTATTCTCACTTGGGTTAGCGGTTCTCAGATTATTAATGCCGGAACTGTAATTACATTTACTGATGTTGATAATGAAAGTAATCCTAGTTTTGGAGTCTCCATTGGTTCTTTATCCAGCTCTGGAAGTTTTAATATTTCTCCTTCTTCTAAAGACGGATTAATTACTTACACAGGAGTTGATAGTTCTAGTCCTACTACTTTTATTGCCGCATTACAAATTGGTAATGACGCTTCTACTCTTGGTCCTTTTGATGGAGATGGAATCACATTAACCAATACTAGTTTAGTGATTGGAACGTCAATTATAGTTATAGACAGCTCGGCTTCTCCAGACGGTGCTACATACCACGCTTCTCGCTCAAGTGAAACTTCCTTTGACAACTATTATACTTTGCTAGTAGACGACGCTACAAATTGGACAAACATTGTCAATGGAGATGGAGAGACATTACTTCCTTTCTCCCAAGAAGCGTTTACAATTAACACAACTACTTGGACAGGAAGTACTAATAACATTTGGAATTTAGCTACTAATTGGGATAATGGAGTTCCCTCACATTCTTCTTCCGTCTTAATTCCTGATGTTGCAAATTCTCCCATCATAAGTTCTGGAACGGAAGCTAAAGCAGGAAATGTGACAATTTCTTCTGGAGAAGTTCTTACTATTAACAATTCAAATTCGTTAACAGTTAGTGGACAGCTTACTATTTCTGGATCATTCATTATGAATTCAGGGAGTTCATTAATTACAAAAGGGACATCAACAGGAAACATTACATATCATCGAAATTTAGAAACAAGCAATTGGTATTTAGTATCTTCTCCTGTAATTGATCAAGATGTAGATGATTTTGTAACCGCAGAATCCTTACAACAAAACTTACCTAATATCGCCCTTGGAACATATAATACAGTAGATGATACTTGGTCATATTATCAAAATGGAACCTCTAATTCTGATACTTTTAACTCTGGTCAAGGGCACTCAATAAACCTAGATGGTAGCTCTGGAGATATTTCATTTACAGGCACTTTAAATACTTCAGACGCATCAATATCCCTTTCAACAACTGGCAATGGGTTCAACCTATTGGGAAACCCATATCCTTCTTATGTTAATAGTGCTTCTCTGTTGACAGAAAACACAACTTCTTTATTGACTGAAACACTATGGATTTGGGATCAATCTACTGGTAATTACACCACAAAAGTAGCTATCGACAACTTTCAGTTAGCCCCTGGTCAAGGATTCTTTGTTCAATCTAATGGAGCCTTAGGAAATGTATTCATAAATGAATCTTTTCAAAACCATCAATCAACTGATACTTTCATTAAAAGCACAACAAATAGACCTGAAATCTATTTAACATTAACTGAACAAACAAATGAAGTGAAAACAAAAATTTATTACATCGATGGTACAACTACTGGTTTCGATAATGGCTATGATGGACCCATATTTGGAGGAGCAGCTAGCACATTTTCAATATACACCAATTCAATTGTTAATGATCAAGGAAGAAATTTGGCAATTCAATCTTTACCAAACAACAATTTTGAAAACATGATCATACCCATTGGAATTGACGCTACTTCTGGAACAGAAATTACATTATCCGCTTCAGCAACAAATCTCCCAACTGGAATTAATATCTATTTGGAAGACAGACAAAATAATTCATTTACGTTATTAAATGGCTCTTCTAATTTCACAACAATTTTCAATAATGACATAAGTGGAGCTGGTCGTTTTTACCTCCATACAACTACCAGTACTTTAACTACAGACTCAATCAATTTCACCATAGACCCAATTAAAATTTACACTTACGACAAAAGGTATTTACGTATAGTAGGAATCCAAAAGGAAGCAGCAGAAGTGAAAGTCTTCGACATCCTTGGGAAACAAATAATGCTTTCTTCTTTTGAAGGTAATGGAGTGAATGATTTTCTATTACCCAAGCTTAGGCCGGGTATTTATAGTATCCAATTGAATACAAATCGAGGGAGGTTAAATAAAAAACTAATTCTCAATCAATAAAAACTTACAGCTATGAAAAAAGAAAAAGAAATTTCTCGTAAGGATGCCTTACAAAAAATGGGACACTATGGAAAATATGCAGCATTAACTGCTTTAAGCACTTATATCTTTTTGAATCCTAAAAAAGCTCAAGCTTCTAGCCCTCCTACAAATGTAGGTGACGGGTTTTAAAAAAGTTAGTTATTAAACCTAGGTTCATTGATTACTAAAGAAATAGAGAGTAAATCTATCGTTTGGCTTCAGAATGCCAATCAATATATTGTTGTTGAAAAAATTACGGCGAAAATTACAATTCGTTTATCAAATGGCGCAAGTGTTGAAAACATTACACGAGAATTAAAAAAAGAATTAGAGATTCCATTTGAAAAAGCAAAAGAGCTTGTAATGGATATTCAAAAAAACATTGTAAATCCAAATCAAAAGAAAAAAGAAAGTTCTCCTCATAAAAAAACGTTCAAAAAACCAGAATCATTCCCGTATGTTAAATTTTATAAAATAAACAGCATCATTTTTAAAGTAGAGTTTACAAACGAATTTGAATTATCTCTTATTCATCCAAAGTTTGCTCATTTAGAAATTAATGATTCGTCTAAAATTGATTTTCATTTTCAAGTTTTCACTAACAACGAAAAAACCTTCTTAGTAGTAGACAATAAATTAATTGATTCTTGGAGCAGGGAAGTAATTCATTATTTTCAAGGAAAGTTTTCAATGAAGATCGTAGAATCTATTTATCAAAAAACTGAAGATGATTGGATGGGAGTTTTTCATGCGTCTGCAATCAATCACAAAGAAAATTCCATTTTGATTCTCGGAGATTCAGGGAACGGAAAAAGCACCTCTTTAGCCTTGCTACAAGCAAATGGTTTTCATTGTATTGCTGATGATTTTGTTCCTGTAGACAATAAGGCAAGTGTTCACTCTTTCCCTGCAGGAATTTCTATTAAGAGAAACTCTTTGGATGTTTTATCACCCTTCTATCCTGAATTAAAAAACTCTGCCGAATTTCACTATAAACGATTCAATAAAATTGTTAGATATCTTCCACCCAAAGACATTGATTATACAAAGTCATTTCCTTGTAAAGCCCTAATCTTTATTAAATATAACAAAGATCTAGAGTTTACTTTAAATCCTATTTCTAATTCAATTGCTTTTGAAGGCCTAGTTCCCGATTCTTGGATTTCTTCTATTCCTGAAAATGTAACTCTTTTCCTAGATTGGTTTTCTTCTTTGCCTTGCTATCAATTGACATATTCAAATAATGAAAAAATGATTAGCGCTGTTGAAAAAATATTTGAACATGACGCATAAAGAAGCACTGTTTTTTATTGGAAAATGCTTAACTATTTCACATGAAGAAAACAATCTTAAATCAATATCCAAGCAAATAAAATCAGGCCTCGTTGATTGGGAAGCAGTTGTAAAAGTTAGTACTTCTCATTATGTTTTCCCTGCATTGTACTGTAATTTAAAAAGAGTCAACCTTTTATCTTTCTTACCTGAAGATTTGGTTTCTTATATGAAACACATCACAGATTTAAATAGAGAACGTAATCTTCAAATCATAGAACAAGCAAAAGGAATTAATCAGTTTTTAACAGACAATGGGATTACTCCAATTTTCTTAAAAGGGACAGGTTTTTTACTTCAAGGCGCCTATACAGATGTCGCAGAAAGAATGGTTGGTGATATTGATTTTTTAGTCTCAAACAAAGATTTTTTTAAAACAGTAAACCTTATTGAAGGGAATGATTACAAAAAAACAACTGACAAGTTATCTAACCCAATAATTGCAAAACACTATCCTCGACTAATGAAAGAAAGTGAAATTGCTGCTGTAGAAATTCATAAGGAAATGCTTAAAGGGAAAGGGACATCTTATTTTAATTATGTCCAGGTTTCAAAATCTATTATCTGTAAAAACGGAGTTGCTTTTTTAGGGCTACAAGATCAACTTGTCTTAACTATTTTAGCAAAGCAATACAATGATGATGGTCGATTTTATAAAACAATTAATTTAAGAAACTCGTACGACCTTTATTTGCTATCTCACCAAGTAAACAGTTTGCATTCAATCTCAAATTATAAGAAATTCTTCAATATTTTAAATTCTTACTTAGCTTATTCATCTCTTTTTTTAAATACGCTAATTATCGATTTTAAAAATAAGCGAAAGGCTAGATTCTCTTCTAAACTTCTACTAACTCAAATTAAGTATCCCTTTTATGGTAGACTACACAAGTCTTTTTGGAAAAGAGTTCTTTATACACGTCTAAAGTTTCTTGGCTTAATTCGATTTTCATCAAATAGAGAATTCAGAAAGTTTTACATTAAGAAGCTACTAAGTTCTTGACCTCATCAAAATCTAATCCTCCATAATTTCCTGAGCTCATTAATAAAACTACTTTATTTTCTAAATTTTCTGAGAATAAAAACTCTTTAAAATCAGATGGATTTGTATAAATAATTAAATCATCTCTTTGAAAAGCGTTTGCAATTTGATCTTTACTAACTTCCTCTAGCTGCTTAATCTTTACTGCATGCGGTGAATAAAAGACAACTGCTTTATCAGCTTTGTCCAAAGCCCCTTGATATTCTTCTAAAAATTCTGCATTCAAACTGCTATAGGTATGCAATTCAAAACAAGCTAAAACTTCTCGTTCGCTGTATTGTTTCTTTACGGCCTCAGTGGTTGCCTTTACTTTGCTTGGACTATGAGCGAAATCTTTAAAAACAACTGTTTTATTGTTCTCTGCTATTTTCTCCAAACGCTTACTAGCTCCTTTAAACGTAGCAATCGCTTCATAGAAATCATCTTCGTCAATTCCCATGTGTTGACATATCCATTTTGCCCCTGCTAAGTTTTGTAGGTTGTGCTCACCAAAAATTTCTAAAGGCATATCACCTTCAGGAGTCTCTATAAATGTAGTTCCGTTTTCTATGGTATGAATTGGTGTGGTATAAGGATATCTTTTTATTGGATGATTGGAATCTTCTACTACATTTTTCACATAATCATCCTCTTCATTGTATACCATGATTCCTCCATTAGTCAATGAATCAGTGAAGATTTTAAACTGCTCAACATAATTTTCAAATGTTGGAAAGACATTGATATGATCCCAAGCAATTCCGCTTAATAATGCAATATTAGGCTTGTATAAATGAAACTTTGGTCTCATGTCTATTGGAGAGCTTAAGTACTCATCTCCTTCTAAAACTATAAATTCATTTTCTTCTGTTAAATGAACCATGGTTTCAAATCCTTCCAATTGAGCACCTACCATATAATCAACTTCTCTATCGTGATAATTTAATACATGAAGAATCATTGAAGTAATGGTTGTTTTTCCGTGAGAACCGCCAATCACTACTCTCGTTTTATCTTTTGATTGTTCGTATAAAAACTCAGGATAAGAGTAAATTTTGAGTCCCATTTCCTGAGCTTTCAATAACTCAGGGTTATCCTTCTTTGCATGCATTCCTAGGATAATCACATCTAAAGATTCATTAATTTTTTCTGGAAACCAACCAAATTCTTCAGGAAGTAAACCTCTCTTTTCTAAACGAGTTTTCGATGGATCGTGGATGGTGTCATCGCTACCTGTAACATGATACCCTTTATTATGTAAGGCAATAGCTAAGTTGTGCATAGCACTTCCACCGATAGCAATAAAATGAATGTTCATACTTTAAATCATATTTAAAAACGAAGGTAAAAAACAAAAGAAGATTATACTATTTCTTCTTTCTCTTTTTACTTGCTTTTGCTTTTGGATTAAAGTCTAAGGCAAGTTGTAACCAGTAGTACAAATCTTTTTCTAAGTCTATTGCATCATCAGTAAGAAATACATATCCTTTCATAGGTCTTCCTGTAAAGTTCATTTCTTTACAGCCCTCTTTTAAAAGTGACTCTTCGTAAATCTCGGGATCAATTCTCGCCATGATCTCATCTCTAACAACACCAACACACATTTTTCCATCGACCATAAAACAAAGACCGCCCATCATCTTACGAGTTTCAAATGGAATGCTTTTTTCTACAAAAAACTGAGACACGCGATCTCCAAGAAATTCATTGTAAGGCATGCATCAGTGATTATTTAGAAGGTGGATATTTACTTAAAATCTTCTTTACGAAATCATCTACAAGAATCTCTCTTGCTTTTGGTTTAATTTTTTCTTTTACTTTCGCATCGATAACCCCTTGCCAGAAAAGTTCGTTATTATTAGATGCAACAAAGTCAATTGCAATTTTTTCATTAATTTTTTTCCCTCCAATAGAGATTCCTGTAGAAATTCCAAAACCTACATTCCTTCCACCTCCAACACCAATTCCAACATTGTTATTTCTTGGAGCATCTCTTTTTTCAGAAATCACATTGATATAAAAATCTGGTTTTTCTACTTTTTTCAAGCCTAAAGAATCTAAATACCTTTCTATAGATCTTGTAAATCTCTTTGCATCGATCTCATTTAATCCAGCACCAACGTCTTCAAAAAATGAATAGGTTTTAAACTGTGAGAAATCTGTTTTTACATCATAGTCGTAAACTACTTTCGATGTAGAACAGCTCATGAATAGAAATACAAAAAGATATTTAAGATGCTTCACTGATATTATTTTTTATTTCTTTTCCTCAATAACAACCCTTGTAGGAGTGTCTTTCCCACTTATAATACTTTCTGTCCCTTTAGCAACAGCCTTAATCGTTTCGGTAATAATACCAATATCTAAACCTTCTGCCTCATCACTTAGTTGATGATAATCTGGATCTTTATCTATTTGAGTTGTAGAAAATGTATGAGAAGGAACCCCTAATCTTGCTAATGAAGCATTGTCTGATCTAAAAAACAAGCCAAATTTTGGGTAAGGATCTGGAAATAGTTTATACCCTGTCCCTTCTAAGTTTTTTTGAATTATTTTTCCAAAATCAGATCGATCAAAACCAGTCAACCAAGCAGTTTTTGGTCCAGTTGCTGGTTCTTTCCCCATCATTTCTAAATTAATTCCGGCAACAAACTTACTAGCGTCAATCCCTTTTCCAAAATGAGTAGATCCAATCAATCCCATTTCTTCAGCAGTAAAAGCGACAAAAACAATTGTACGTTCGTTATTGTCTTTATTTTTGAAATATTCCGCTAATGCTAAAACTCCAGTAACCCCTGAAGCATCATCATTTGCTCCATTAAAAATTAAATCTCCTTTTCCCTCTTTTTTCATTCCTAAGTGATCATAATGTGCAGAAACAATGACCATTTCTTCTTTTTTACTTTTACCTTCAAGTACGCCAATGATATTACTACTTGTAATACTATCTTCTGATCTTCTTGTTTTAAATGTAAATGTTTGACGGTATGAATCTAAATCTCCATAGGTTTTCAAGCCAATACGCTTAAATTCACCCTCAATATATCGTGCCGCTTTTTCTATCCCTTCAGTTCCTGCCTTTCTACCTTGCATTTCATCTGATGCTAGTGTATAGAGATGTGTTCTCACTAATGTAGAATCAATTTCTACTTTCTTAGGTGCTTCATCTTTTTTAGTTTCATTTTTACAGGAAACAAAGACAATTGATAGTACTAAAATGGCTAGTATTTTTTTCATTTTTTTAATATTTTAAGCCTTAAAGATACCAAACATCAACAACATTTATTTTGTACTTTTGTTAAAAATTTTTTGATGGATTTATCATTAGTACCAAACTTAAAAAACTTAGATTCTAATAACTTCTTTTTATTAGCGGGGCCTTGTGCGATTGAAAGTGAAGAAATGGCTTTACGAATTGCCGAAAAAGTAATTAAAATTACTGACGATTTAAAGATCCCTTATGTTTTTAAAGGAAGCTTTAGAAAAGCCAATAGAAGTAGAATTGATAGTTTTACAGGCATTGGTGATGAAAAAGCATTAAAAATCCTCAAAAAAGTATCTGATACTTTTCATGTACCAACAGTAACTGATATCCATGAAGCTTCTGATGCTGAAAAGGCTGCTGAATATGTAGATGTATTACAAATTCCTGCTTTTTTAGTTCGTCAAACAGATTTAGTCGTTGCTGCAGCAAAAACAGGAAAAGTTGTCAATCTTAAAAAAGGACAATTTATGAGTCCTTCATCAATGAAGCACGCTGTTCAAAAAGTAATCGATTCAGGAAATCAACAGGTTATGACTACAGACAGAGGAACGATGTTTGGGTATCAAGACATGATTGTTGATTTTAGAGGAATTCCTGAAATGAGAGAATTCTCAACAACAGTTTTAGATGTTACCCACTCATTACAACAACCCAATCAAACGTCTGGAGTTACAGGTGGTAGACCTGATATGATTGAAACGATTGCTAGAGCTGGTATTGTAAATAACGTGGATGGTCTATTTATAGAAACACACTTTGATCCAGCAAATGCAAAAAGTGATGGAGCAAACATGTTACATCTTGACTATCTGGAAGGTTTACTTTCTAATCTTGTTGCCATTAGACAAACAGTCAATAATTTATAGGCACAATTTTTGTTGAGAATAGTTGTTATTATTTCTAAATGAAACAACTTTTATTTTTACTTTTTTTTACCAGTTTTGTTGGGTATGGGCAAGTTTTTGCTCCAGTAGACAACATCGTAAACAGCTATCCGAGATATACTTCTCCTGAACAGCTGGCAAGCAAAATAGCCAAAGATTTTAAAGATGATGCTAGTAAAGCTAGAGCTGCTTTTAAATGGCTTACGAATAACATTCGGTACGATTTAGAAGAATATTATCAACCGAAGAGAACCATCAGTTTTCGATATACAACAGAAGAAGAAAGACTCAGTAAGCTACAAGCTATCAAAGACAAAATAGTTAAAGATGCTTTTTTAACAAAAATGGGAGTTTGCGAAGAATATGCGCAATCATTTAAAAAAGTAGCTGATTTATTAGGTTTAGAATCAGAAGTAATTAAAGGATATGTGCGAAATTCTGCTCAAGAGATTGGCAAGCCACCAAGAAGAACAAATCATGCTTGGAATTCAGTGAAAATTAATAATAGATGGATCTTATTAGATGCAACTTGGGCAGCTGGTTATTTATACAATGGTGCTTGGAGAAAAAACTTTAACGAATATTATTTTGCTGTTGATCCTAAAAAAATTGGGAGAACTCATTACCCCGATGATCGAAAATGGCAAATTGTTTTAAATCAGAATTCCCTTACCGATTTTTATAACCAACCAATCTATGCACAAGATTTCCTAAGATCTAATATGGAAGTTATTTCGCCAAGTTCAGGGAATATCTCAATCTCTAAAACTGAGGATGTTGTTTTGAAAATTAAAAACTTAACGCCTTCAAGTCGTTTGTATTATAATTATAGAGGTCAGCGTTATTCAGAAAAACCAAAAATTGTTTACAATAATAATATTGCTACAGTTACTATTGAAAATCCAGGCAGTGATACTGAATTGTATCTTTTCCTAGATAGAAATATTGCCTTAGAGTACAATGTATTTGTTGAGTAGTTATTTGTTGATTATCTAAAAGAAAAAATATGAAAAAAATTACACTATTACTGATTCTGCTATCGTTGAATGCAACATCACAGAGTAAAAAGCTTAAGGAAGTTGACAAGATTATCGATTCATATTCCAAAACTACTTCTATTGAAGCATTGGCTAAGAAAATTGATCACGATTTTAAAAGTGATATCGAAAAGACCCGAGCTGTATTTAGTTGGGTTGCTTCAAATGTTCGTTATAAAACGAAGAACCCTTATGAAATAACTTCTCCTAAAGTTTATGTAGTTACAGATGAAAATGATTTAAAGAGGCGACTGCAAGAAGAGGATAGAAAAATCATTTCAAAAGTTTTTAATAGTAAAAGAGCTGTTTGCAAGGGTTATGCCTTACTATTTAAAGAACTCTGTGATTTATTAAAAATTGAAAACGAGATTATTTTAGGGTATATAAAAAATTCGCCCAATCAAATTGATTTCATTCCTAAGCAAAAAAATCATGCATGGAATGCTGTAAAAATAAATGATCAATGGATCTTTATAGATGTTACTTATGGGGCAGGTTACGCAACCAACAATGTTTGGCGTCAAAAGTTTAATTCAAATTATTTCAACATCGATAAAGAGGTAATTAAAAATACACATTATGCTAAAGAACCTTTTTGGCAAAAGCATGTAAATCAGCCCACCTTGAGGGAGTTTTGTACACAGCCTTTATATTCAAATGCAGCTTTCAGTAAAACATTTGAAGTTTTATCACCAAGAAGTGGAAAAATACGAATTGACAAAAAAAGATCTGACTTAGAACTAAAAATAAGAGGAATTGATCATACAATAAAAATACAGTATCGTTTTGGGAAAAATGGGAGATTAAGATCTCCATTGATTAAACACAACGATTCAATTTCTATTTTAAGATTTCGAAAATCTAGAAAGAAATCTAACTTGAAAATTTACTTTAACAATGAACTAGCCCTAGAATACTTGTTAGTTTCTAGAGACTAACTATTTTTTAGAAAAGCCTTTAGTCCCTCTCTTTTCAAGTGCTTTCAAAACAGAAATTAAAATTTCTTGATCTATTTCTTCTATAGAAAAATATCGTAGTGATTTCATCACTTTACGGTTTTCAGAAATAAGATAAGCATTGTATTGATCTAGATAAGCTCCACTCCAAAATCCTACATCTACATACCCATTAGTGACGTTTAAGTAACAAAAAGGTTTCCCTTTGTAATAATAAAAGGGAACCTTCCATTTGTATTTTAGTTCCAATTCAGAAATTGTAGATTCAATAATTATCTGTAACTGTAATAAGATAGACTTGAAAGGTTCCGATTTACTTAATATATATTCATCATAAGGTCTCAATTACCCTTTAATTTTTTACTATTTTTTTAAAGTGAGCTCCAAGTTCCGATTCTAATCGAACTAAATACACTCCTCTAGATAAACTTGCTGTATTAATAGCTATCGAATGTCTTTCGGTTTTTATTTCTTCAGTTAATAAAACAGCTCCTAACATATTGTAAATGCTAACTTTATTAATCCTTACTTGTTTAGATCTGACTGTAAATTCATCTTTTACAGGGTTAGGGAAAAGAGAGAAATTTATATCGAAATCGTCTTCTTTAGTAGATAAGGTACCAGTTACTACAATATTATCTATAATTGTAGTATTACCATATCCATTAACATTCACAAATCTGAACTTTGCTTTTTGATTTTGGTAAGCACTTAAATCTATGACTTCTGTTCTCCAATCTGATGCCGATGGTGTCCAAATAGAGGTAGAGTAAATATTTATTGTAGATAAATCTAGTCCGTCTTTATCGTAAATTGCTGTGTAACTTTGACCACAATCAGTAGAAATCTCTACTCTTAACCCATCACTTAAAGCAGCTGAATATTGGGCCTTGGCCAAATCAAAACTTAATGCCAAACCACTTCCTGACAAATCATATACCAATGTTTCAAAAGCATCTTCTTGTCCTGCAGCGTTATAATTAAAATTATCAATTCCTGGGGCTGTTGTCGTTGTAGAATTCGATGCTGTAACACTGTTTGAAGTCCAAGTTGCTGCATTATCAGGGTTAACTGTATTCCACCCTATCGGTACATATCCTGAAGTTTCGAAATCTTCAACTTCATTTAATCCAACAGATAATATTTGTGCATAAAAATCAGTTTGTGTTTCATCATTAGCAGTCATTTCATCACCAGCTAAAGACACCCATGCTTTTAAGGTATGCATTCCATCTGCTGTTAAATCAAGCGGTGTTGAGAATGTAAATATTTCTTGTCCGCCAGGATCTATTGTTCCTGTGAAAGTTTCTTGAACTATTGCTTCAGAGTTTAATTGATAAGAAACTGTGAAATTTGTCTGACTAGCCGTTCCAATGTTTCTAAACTTTGCTGAAACATTGATAGAGTTAGATCCTGTACATAAGAGGTCAAGGGCAGAAAAATCATTATTTATTGAGAATGCCGTTAAGTCATTACTTAAACTACAATTATACGAGATTCCTTCTCTATTAATAGCTATGCTTCTTCTAGATTCCCATCCATTTCCTCCTTTAGCAGAGACAGCTACCCAAGAAGTATTTGCTGGAGAAGGAATAGAGATAGAAAACGAAGTTCCCGAAGTTGTCCCCATTTTCTCCATAAATTTGTCTCCTAACATATATACATCGTAGCTAGTAGCGCCAGGAACTTCATCCCAAACAACACTGATATTACTAAGGCATTTTTGAGAAATATCAACTCCAGTAACCAATTTAGCTATTGAAAAAGTTTCATCACTTGTATCAGAAAAAGAACCACTGGTAATTCTTATTTTATATTCTCCAGAAACAGTTTGAGGAACTGCCCACGTGTAATTTGTACTCGTAGAACTTACTGTAGCAATGTTATTCCAATTGGATCCATCGTCGGTTGTATATTCTAATATGAAATCTTCTGTTGTATTAATCGCATCCCAATGAATTGCTTCATTTTCTCCAGGCACTAACTTCTCATTTCCATTAGGGTATGTTATTGTTAATTCCTCAGTGATAATTTCGTACACGATGTAATATTTTTGTGGACCTACAGGAACCTCAAAACCAGCAACATTAATTGTATAATCCCCAGCTTCAGGATTGTCAATTAAAACTTGCTCCATATTATTTAACCTATCAACTCCTCTAGTAGCTGGACGATCTAAAAAAGTAGGGTCTGCAATGGTACTCAAAGTCCATGGTAGTGTTTCTACTGCTGAAGGTGATGTTACTTTTATATCTAAATCATTAACCAAAGCTTTCACAGCTCCCGGTGTTGCTGCTGGATCACTCCAATACAACATAAATCTAACTTCTTTTGTATTTACAGGAACAGAAATTGTATGATTGTTAGCTGATCCTTGTGTAATTTGATCATCTAAATACCTACCATCTTCTAATAGCATAGCTGCTCTTAATCCATTAACAAGACCCCAGCCAAATTTAAAATCTGGCCCAACATTCCCATAATCATTTGCCGTGTTTAAAAGAGTCGCTTTTATTAAAGCTGACTCTGGTAATTGATTACTATTTAAATCTTTGTATGCTTGATATAATTGAGCAGAAACTCCTGCGATTCCTGGAGCTGCTCCTGAAGTCCCCCCAAAAGAAAGATACTCATTATTCTCATCTGTAGAGAGCTGACCTTGTCCATGTGCTGTAATATCAGGTTTAATTCTCCCATCCTGTGCAGGACCATGACTGCTTGAATTAGCCAAAACTCCGTTATAAAAAACATTCGCAGTAGCAATAACGTTTTTCCCTTGTTTATGCCCCCCTGTGATATTACCCCACTGATCTCCTGCTCCATATCCACAATCATTTCCATTTGAGTTTCCTGCTGAAAAAACATGTAATAAAGAAGGAGTATCTGTAGTTTGAGTATCTACAGTTTGAGCAATTGTTGTGTAACCTGCATTACACCCATTTCCATAGGATGAATTTGTAATTTGTACGTCACCATTTCCAATAAGACTAGTCGTAGAAGCATCTAAAAAAGAAGACACATAATTAACAACAAAAAGATTAGCTCCAGCAGCCATTCCCCTTTTTGTTGGATCTAAATTACCTGCTCCTGTTAAAATCCCTGCCACACCATCACCATGAGTCTGACCAGTTCCTGAGGCAGATGAATTATTAATTCTTCCTTCAAAATCTATGTGAGGTCCAACAATTCCATCATCTCTAACAAGAACTCCTATATCTTCTCCTGTATAATTTCTCCCAGAAATAGTTTGAGTATCTAAGTTGCTTGATCTATGAATAGACTTTCCTCTTAAATCTTCTTTGACACTTGGCTCTGGTATTAATTCTACCCATTTTATAATTGGTAAGTCTACCAAATCATCTATTCTATTTTCATCTATAAGTAACGTAATAATATTACTGCCTTTATAATGTTCCTTTACTGAAACACCATGTATTTTAGAAATTTCATTGACAAATTTACTAGGAGCAACATTCTTGTAGTATTGTGCATTTATTAGAATCTTATCTCCTTCTTTAGCCCAAGCACCAATTGCATTGCTTTTAATTTTTAATGACTTTTTCACACTATTAGGTACCGAGATTATTGAAATTACTCCTATACTCTTTAAGTAATCGACACTAACTTGTTCCGGAAAATAAAAAAGGTAAGTTTTATCTCCCATGTAATCCGTCAAGTTTAAATTCTTCTTCTTTAAATCGTCTTGAATATCTTGACTAGGTATTTTAGAAAATCTTAGGCATCCATAAAATCCATTTTCAAAGCTTATTTTGTTAGAAACAGCATTCCATTGAAAATCATTTATGTTTTTTATCATTTGTATATGCTCTCCTCTTAAATTCACAACATCCTTATCTTGTGAATAAGAAGAAATAGAAATTAACAAAAAAGTGACTGTAGATAAAAGTCTTAGTAAAGTAATTTTTTTCATATATATTTTTTAATAGTTATATCTCATTTTGTGCAAAAAACATACCAAATATAATGATTTTTGTATATTAGCTACACTATCGTATTTTATGTTTAAAAACAAGAGTTTACACGATAACTTTTCTTTAAATTTCGTGTTGAGAAGTTTTAATAGCGTTCAAATTGGACTCTATTTTTTGATGGGTGCTTATTTACTAAAATCTTCACTCCAAAATTTTATTGCTGATGAAAATCCTATGGGTATGTTATCCATAGAGATTATTGAAATCTTACAAATTGGGATTGTTGTTTTAGTTGCTATATTTTCTGCTTTTGCATTATTTTTTTCAGCAAAAAGACAGGCTAGAAAGTTTCAATACAAATTATGGAATGTAAAAACCAAACGTTATTTTTGGATCTTTCTTATTGCAATTATAGCTGGTTTATTCGTCCTCAATCTAGTTGCAAATTCAGGAAACATTATCCTTTTAGCACCTACTTTCTTAATTTATTACGGTGTATTTCTAGTTCTATTAAACTCTAAAAAGAAAAGGAACTTATACCTAATTTCTGGAATTAGTTTCCTTCTAGCTCCACTAGTTTACGTCATCCCTACTTACTGGTATTCTGCTATTTTAATTATAGGAGCAAGTCACATCGTATACGGACTTATGAATAGAAAATAAAATTTCATCAAATCTTTGTGTATTTAAAAAATAAGCTTTTACTTTGTATTTCAAAGTTCTTTAAAGATGAGTTCAGAAGATTATTTAAAAGATATTTCAGAGATTAAAAACTTAATGAATAAGTCATCACGATTTATTTCATTAAGCGGGTTATCTGGAATTTTAGCAGGTATTTATGCATTAATTGGAGCAGGCTATGCGTATTGGTTAGTTACAAGCAGTGATAACAGTGCAAACCTAGGATTAGATGGGAGAATCTTTCGATATATTATTGTCGACTTATTTTTAATTACATTTTTAAGCATATCAACTGCTATATTTCTCACTACAAGAAGAGCAAAAAAAAATGGAGAAAGTATTTGGGATGCTAAATCAAAAAGGGTTCTTATTAATTTCCTGATACCTTTAGTAGCAGGAGGCATTTATACTTTAATACTCTTAATGCAACATAAGTATGGTCAGACTGGTGCGTTAATGTTATTATTTTATGGATTAGCTCTTGTAAACGCTTCAAAATACACCTTTGGAGATATTAAATATTTAGGATATTCTGAAATTGTATTAGGTCTAATATGTGCGTACTTCCCTCAATATGGATTTTGGTTCTGGGTTGCTGGGTTTGGTATTATGCATATCATTTATGGAAGTTTGATGTATTATAAGTATGAGAAGTAATAGATTTGCGACTTTAAATAATTCTCTTTGTGAAGAATATCATTTTAAATATTAACAAGGCTTTTGATCATAGAATTCGATTAGGAATTATGTCAATTCTAATGGTGAATGAATATGCAGATTTTAATACACTAAAGGAATTACTTGGAGCAACAGATGGTAATTTGGCAAGTCATACAAAAGCATTGGAAAAAGTTGAGTTTATTCGAGTAGAGAAACAATTTATTGGTCGAAAACCTAATACAAAATATTATGCAACAGAATTGGGAAAAGCAGCATTTAAAAAACACATCAATGCTTTAGAAAAATTAATTAAAAACAAATAGATCTATTTTTTTATAAACTAACTTTGAATTTCAAAGTTCTTTAAAATACAATAAAATGAAAAAATTAATAGTATTAATTGGAGCATTGCTTTTCAGCACTCTATTTTACAAGCAAAACATAGGCTTGAACCTATCTTTATTTACATTATTAACTATTATAGTGTTAGCAACTAAGAATCATCAATTATTCAAAAATAAGGTCACAATTTTTAAAACTGTTGCTTACATTATTACTGGCGTCACAATTTTCTTTTACAAATCTAACTTATCAATAATCGCTAATATTCTAGCATTTTTCACACTAGTAGGAAGCTTCTCTGAACATAAATCTTCTATTTATGTAAATTGGATTAATGGTATCTACACAACTATTGTTTCTTACTTCTCCATATACTATGATGCATTAAACTGTGAAGTTAAAAATGTCAAAAAGGAAAAAATAAACTATGTGTATTGGTTAAAAATAATCGGAATTCCAACAATCATTATAATCATATTCATCAGTTTATATAGAAAAGGAAATCCTAAATTTGAAGAGTTAATTTCTAAAATAGATTTTAGTTTCATCAATTTTCAATGGATTATTTTTACTGGATTAGGATACTATTTATTTTATAATATCACAAACCCAATTCAAATTGAACCTATAACATCTAATGATATTAATACTGAAAATGATTTAGAGAAAATTACTTTAACTGATGTTGCCTCAAAAGAACTTAAAAATGAAAAACAGCTAGGTACTGTATTGATGTTTTTACTCAACTCTCTTATTATTCTATTTTTAATTACTGATATACTACATCTATCAGAAATTCATCATATGGTTGCATGGCAACTCTCTTCACAAGTTCATAATGGTGTCAACGCTTTGATCTTTTCCAATGTCTTAGCAATCTTAATTATCCTTTACTTTTTCAGAGGAAATCTTAACTTTTTTGAAAAAAATAAAAATTTAAAAAGCTTGGCTTATGTTTGGATATTTTTAAACGTATGTGTTGTCATAATTACAGGAATAAAAAATGCAGAATATATTATGTCTTTTGGTTTTACTTACAAAAGAATTGGCGTACTGTTCTTTTTAATCGTGACATCTATTGGATTGATTACAACGTTCATTAAAGTATCTAAAATTAAAAACTTATGGTACCTCCTTCGAAAAAACACCCAAGTTGCATTTGCAATATTAATTATTGCATCCACGGTCAATTGGGATAAAATAATTACCTATTACAATATTAATAATGCAGAACAAATAGACTTAAATTATCTGATAGATCTATCAAATAATAATACTTTTTTGTTAAAAGAGTATGTTGAAAAAAATGAAATAGGTTACAGGTTAAAAGCCAAAATAAACAGTAAACATCGTGAGTATTTATATACACTACGTAATAATTCTTGGCAAGAAATGTTGTTTGATAACTTAAAAATTAAAAATGAATCCTTCCAGTAACATTCCTTCAACACTACTTAAATCATCATTACTAGCTACGCTTATATTTTGGGGGCTAATCATTGCTGAGGGATTTAATATTGAAGTCATTCCATTCATTATTGCATCCATAATTCCAATTTCAATTATATGCTCACTAACGATTATGATTACTATTGTTCCTTTTTATTATATAGAGGAAAACTATATGAGCAATCGTAAAATTTTTAAAAAGTACTTTCCTTATTATTCAATTTCCATATTTGGAATTTGCTCCTATTGTATTGTTAGCTTAAACTTTGAAAGCTTTGTGTGCATCTTTTTCATTACAGCATTTTTCACACTCATGCAATCCTGGATATGGATATATAAAACCCCAACTACTAAAAAAGAAAAAGAAAAATTATAGGGAAAAATTGTTAGTTGGTTAGAGCAAAATCGCTGCATATTTTGCGGTTTTGCTCTTTTATTTTTTTTACAAAAACATGAGAAAAATATATTTTATTTTATTTATAACGCTACTTTTCATCGAAGTTGCAATTACTTTTACAAGCGGTTTCATACGGCATACTTTTGGTGACTTTTTGGTTGTTATCTTATTATACTGCCTTATCAAAAGCTTTATTAATATTTCAAAACTAAAAGCAGCAGCCCTAGTCTTATTAATTGCCTATTTCATTGAAATCATTCAGCTAACTAATATCTCTGAGTTAGAAATTTTCAACAAATTTCCATTTCTAAAATTAATCTTTGGAACCACTTTTCAATGGACTGATCTTGTCGCTTATTCTTTAGGAATCGCTTTTGTTTTATTTATAGAGAACTTCCTAATGGCAAAAAATAACTATCTTGTCTTCAAAATTAAATTGATTATGAAAACAATATTATTAACTCTTTTTTTTTCATTTTTATTTATAAATACTGCGATCTCTCAAACAGCAAATCCAGTAAATGATCTTGAAATATGCGATAATGATTCTGATGGAGATGATACAAATGGTTTCGTTCAAGACATTGTTCTAAATGTTCAAACATCTATTATATTAGGTTCCCAAGACCCAACTGATTATACAGTCACCTATCATACTTCGGCTTCAGATGCTACTAATGGCATTAATCCTATTGATTCTTCCAACCCCTACACTAACATTATTGCTAATGCACAAACTATTTATGCTAGAGTTACAGACAATGCAAATACCAGTAATTTTGATACCACTTCTTTTAACATTATTATCAATCCACTTCCTGTAGTTACAAGTTCTGTAGAGTTAAAGCAATGCGATGATGACACTGATGGATTTGCTACTTTTAATCTAAATGATGCTACTTCAGACATTTCTGCCAACTTTGCCAATGAAACCTTTGTCTTCTATCCTACTTTAACGGATGCTCAAGCAGACACAAACTCAATTGCAAATTCAACAACTTTTACCAATACAACTGTAACAACAGATAAGGTATGGGCAAGAACAATATCTCTCGATGGGTGTTTTCGTATTTCAGAAGTAACTCTTACTGTTTCTACGACTGCTATTCCCTCATCTTTTCAACGATCATTTACAGAGTGTGATGATTTCTTAGATAACGATGGAAATGATACGGCAAACAATGATGATACCGATGGAATTAGCACATTCAATTTTAGCTCTGTAACTTCTGAGATTCTTGCTCTCTTCCCTGTTTCTCAACAGTTAACAATTGCGTATTATAGAAATCAATCGGATGCAATTGCTGAAGTAAATGCTATTAATGACCCTAGCAATTATCGTAATATAGGATCTCCTAATACACAACAGATATATGTTCGAGTAAATAGTGACCTTGATAATAATTGCCTTGGTATTGGAACTCACATTACATTAAATGTTGGCCCTGTTCCTTTAGCTGGCACTAGTCCAAATCTAGCATATTGTGATAATGCTTCAGATGGCGATGGAAATAATGGAATTATACAAAACATAAATCTTGAGATGCAAACTGCACTTATTTTAGGATCTCAAAACCCTACAGATTACACAGTTACTTATCATACATCAGCTTTAGATGCCCTAACTGGAAGTAACGCCATTACAAGCACTTCAGCATACACAAATATTACTCCAAATACACAAACAATTTTTGTGCGTGTTACTAACAATACAACAAGCTGTTTTACAAGTCATACTTCGTTTAACATCATTGTAACATCTTTACCAACTGCTAATTTTACAACTGATCTCGAAGTCTGTGATGACAACTCAGATGGATCTGCTCAAAATGGATTCTCTCAAAGCTTTAATCTTGAATCACAGACTGCTGCTATATTAGGAACGCAAAGTCCAGCTTCGTTCTCTGTAACCTATCACTTGTCACTTGCAAATGCTCAAGCTGGAATCAACTCTTTAGGAAGCCCTTTTTCTAATACAGTACCGTTTTCTCAAACTATTTATGTGCGTGTGACTAATTTTTTAACTAATTGTGTTAATACAACATCTAATTTCAATGTTATTGTGAACCCTCAACCGACTACTCAAAACATCTCAAACTTAGTGTATTGTGATAATGATGCTGATGGTGATGACACAAATGGAATCGTACAAAACATTGACTTAGATAGTATGATTCAACCTATTCTAGGCGATCCTTCTATTCAAGATGAAGATGACTTTACCGTCACCTTTCACCAATCACAAGCTGATGCTACTTCAGGTACGAATCAACTTTCCAGCCCATACGAAAATACAATAGCTAATCAGCAAACTATTTATGTAAGAGTGCTCAATAATGATAGTGGATGCGTAAATGATGATTTCTCCTTTAGTATTATCATTGAAGACTGTGCAGACATGGATTCTGATAATGTTCCTGATTCAGCTGAAGATGTTAATGGAAATGGAAATCTTAGTGATGATGACACTGATAATAACACCGTTCCAAACTATCTTGATGATGATGATGATGGAGATGGAGTATTAACTATTGATGAAGATTATAATAATAATGGAGATCCAACAGACGATGATATTAACATGAATAATATTCCTGATTATTTAGACAGTGCCGTTACATTAGGAAATACTGAGGTAGAAAGTTTTAACTTTTTAGTTTACCCAAATCCATCAAATGAATTTATAAAGATTCAACTAACCAATTATTCTGAAAGCAATTTAACGATACATGTTTACACAATTCAAGGAAAAACAGTTCTTAAAAAACAGTTCTCAAGAAATAATCTTGACCCAGAAATTGATATTTCTAAAATTGTAAATGGAGTTTATTTTATTAAAATAGAAAACAACAAAGGTTCTATAACTAAAAAATTGATTGTGAATCACAATTAATTTGTTAGCTATTCTTTACCGTCTACAAAATCTTGTAAGTAACTATATCGTTGAGTCAACTGACCGTTTTCAGTCATTTTAGCTCTCGCCAAAACCCCATCTTTATCATCATTAAAAAATGCAGGAATTACATGTTCTAAAAACAATTCACCAAAGCCTTCACTAGCATCTTTCGGTAATTCACAAGGCAAGTTATCTACCGCCATTACGGTAATAGCATTCTCGCTTTTATAATCTACTTCCGATTCTGTTTGAGCATCATACCCATAGATAGGGTCTGCAATCGTAGAAGGCTTTATTGTTGATGCCACCGGACCATCTATATCACAAGAAACATCAGCAACCAAACGGATTTTAAAATCTTTAGATTTTGCATCCTTTCTTGTAAATAAAAAAGGAGCACCATCTCCATAAAAATGTCCAGCGATAAAGTAATCGGTTACTTTTGCAAAGCGCATAAAGTCTGATTCATAATCTTGCGGGTTGTTGTATAGATCTCTATTAGTAAGTACTCTCCCGTCTTTTCGCTTGTTATAATCCAACACATCAATCATGCAATACACTGGCTCATTAAAATCCTTGTTCAAATAGTCATCTACTGAAACCGATTTTAAGTTCATCGCATCTAACATTTCTTTCGAACCATGGGCAACCTTCCCACTTCCAGTTAAAAGAATTTTAATATTCCCTATCTCGATCTTATTTAATTCATCAATTAATGCTTGTTGATCTGGCAAGTTTTCTGCTTTTGGTAATTGAAACGTTTCTTGTTTCAGCCCCATAGCTCTAAATCCATTGTAAGCACCTACAATTCCTGCGTAACGTCCAAACCCAATAAGTCTTGCCCCATTTTCTTTAACAATTACCTCATGGTCATATAACTCGATATTCTTCTCTAAAATAGCTCGTAATAAGTCTCTATTATAAGGCTGCTTTTTAATCGTATGACTAAAAAAGAAGTATTTTTTATTTGGAATTAATGAATCGATTGGAACTTCTTTTACACCAATCATCACATCACAGTCAGAAATATCTCTAGCTACCTCTACTCCAGCTTGTGTATACAACTCATCCGCAAATACTCTAATATCTGAAGCTTCTACTTGTAGATTTGCTTCTGGAAATAGTTGTTGAAATTCTTGTAACTTCTGAGGAGAGAAAACAACTCTTCTATCGGGTGGGTTTTTACGTTCCTTGATGATTCCAAATTTCATAAATCGAGGTGATATTAATTTTGCTTCGAAATTAGTTGATTTTGGTAGTATTAGCAAATGATTAATCGGTTTCATTTTCATACTTTTGTCGTCTTGTTCATTGAAATAAAAATGGAATATCAAAATTAGATCCCAAATCACACTTCGACAAGCTCAGTGTAAAAGTTTGGGATTCATTCAATCACACAAAATAAATTTTGCTATTTCATGAAGGGGACGACTGGTTTTGACAGCAAGGTCAGTTAAAATGTAAGCATACCGAGGAATGAAATCACTACTCGTAAAACTTTATTTCAACTTTTTAAACGGCGAAGATAACTACGCTTTAGCTGCTTAGTCTGAATTTCAGTAAGACTAGCCTCGGCACACAAGGTGTGCAAGCTTTATGTCCACGAACAGCCTTGGTTTATGGCGTTTCACTTTTGGGCATCGTAAAAATAAACATAGAAATACTAGCACTTCGATAGTATTTCGAAACTAAAGAAGATAAGCGTGTAGTGGGTTGTTTTTGATCAGCTACTTGTCGAAAATTAAACAAAAACTAAGTATGTAGAAAGCCTTTTGGCTGCTTGTTTGGACCCGAGTTCGATTCTCGGCGTCTCCACAAAATAAAACCTCAACATATATATGTTGAGGTTTTATTTTTTAATCAATATTTAGAAATTTCTTATTTAAGCAGTTCATCTAGAACTTTAAAAGACTCTTCTCCATTACCCACAAAACGATGTAAGATTTTACCTTCTGGATCTATAATAAACTTTGTTGGAAACCCTTGCACATTGAAATTTAAAACAAAATTTTCACTATCGTCTCCTGATATTAACTGTTGCCAATCATATTCTTTTGGAGTTATAAATTTTTCAATTTTATCTTTTGATTCTCCACTATTAATTCCTAGAACGACTAATTTATCTTTGTATTTATCCTGATACTCTTTTACTGTTGGCATTTCAGCAACACATGGACCACACCAAGTCCCCCAAAAATCGATCAAAACGTATTTCCCTATTAAGGAGTTAAAAGTAAATTCTTTGCCATCAAGGGTTCTGTTTGTTGTAAAATTTGGAATCGTTTTACCAATTAATGTGCTTTCTATTCCTTTTACACGAGCAGCAACTTCTTTATAAAAAGAATACTCATTTAAGCTTACATCAATAGCTTTAAAGCTTTTAATTGCTTCTTCATCTGAAACCTGACTCCTTAACATCATATCTGACAAATACCAAACCGCAGCTTTTGAACTTGTATTAGCTGTCACAAATTTCTTTTTTAGAGCAATCACTTCTTCATCCAATACCTTGATTGAATCTGTCATCGCTTTATAAAGTGATGATCCCTTTTCCATCCCTTCTTGCCTAAGAAGTATGTTCACCGATTTGTTCATCAGAGGAAAAACACTTCTATTAATTTTTGCCAAATCAATATTTGTAGGTGTACCAGTAGGGTATGCATTAATAAAATCTGAAACATCACCTTCAAATTTTATGTGTGCACCTGGCTCGGCTATAAAAGCAAATTGTGAAGACTTAACAGGGTAGTAGCCTCCGCCTTTTGTTCTTTTCACTGTACCTTCTACACGTGGCCAAATAACAACAAATTCTGGTTTGCTAATTTTTCGAGTGTACGAGAAATGATTGTCTTTTACAAAAATAGAATCGTATACCCTCTTCCCTTCTTCATTTCTATATCCACTACTCATAAAGTCGATATCAAGTCCTTCAATGGTTCCTGAAACAGTAAAAGAATCTTTAGGTACTTTTTCTTCTTGCTTACAAGATATCACGACGCTTACTAAAAGTAGAAACAAAGCGCTTTTAAATACTATTTTTTTCATGGTAACTCTTAAATTAAATTGATACATCTGCTAATTTATATAAATAGATGCTTAAGAACGCTATCAACACCTTCTAAAACAGTTAATATTCTTAAAAAAATGTTAAACTGAAAGGCTCTTGTAATGGAATTTAAAATAAGTCGTCTTACCTATAGATAAGAATCCTCTTATCATTCTTTTTCATAGCAATTTTTCCCACTCAATAAATTGAGTGGGTTTTTTATATCTTGCTTCCGCTAATATTTTCCTTTTGAAAAGAGTTATAGTTTCTGTTACAAACGATTTAGTGACTGACCAACGTGTTTCTAAAACATGCAGTGCACTCTCTGATATGGGATACGATATTCTTTTGATTGGGAGAAGGTTAAAAACTAGCTTACCTATTCAAAGGAGCTATAAAACAAAGAGATTTCGTTTATTGTTTAACAAAGGAGTTTTATTCTATGCCGAGTACAACATTCGTTTGTTTTTCTTTTTGATGCTATCAAAAAAAAGTATTTTGTACTCAAACGACTTAGATACGTTACTTCCCAATTATCTTATCAGCAAACTACAACGTAAAAGAATCGTTTTTGATAGTCATGAGTTATTTTCTGAAATTCCTGAATTATCCAATAGACCAAAAGTGAAAAAAATCTGGTTGAGCCTTGAAAAACGAATCATCCCTAAATTGAAATATGTAATTACTGTTAGTGATTCTATTAAACATCATTACCATGCTCATTATGGAATTACTGCGACTGTAATTAGAAACCTTCCTATTTCTAAAGAAACACAAGCAGTTCCTTTTAAGCAACCAATCACAGATAAAAAAATCATTCTATATCAAGGATCAGTAAATATTGGGCGAGGATTGGATTTGATGATTGACACCATGTTTCTTTTAGATAAATATCTCTTATACATTATTGGCGATGGTGATATTTCACAGAATTTAAAAGAATACGTTTCTACTCATTCTTTAGAAAAAAAAGTAATCTTTCTAGGTAAAAAAACACCCAGAGAGTTAAGTTCTCTCACACCTAATGCTTCTATAGGAATAAGCTTAGAAGAAGACCTAGGATTGAATTATAGGTATGCTTTACCTAATAAAGTATTTGATTATATACAAGCAAACGTGCCCATAATCACTTCAGACCTCCCTGAAATGAAAGCTATTGTTGAAAAATATGAAGTAGGTGAAATACTCACAAAAAGAACACCTGAGGAGCTTGCTTCATTAATCAAAAGTATTTCCAAAAAAACATATACTTCTCAATTAAATTTGGCAAAAAAAGAACTGAATTGGGGGAATGAAAAAGAGCAGCTGATTCAAGTTTTTAAAACTTTCAATTAATTACTTTTTGTATTGATGTGAATTTTTCCTCACTCCCTTTCTAAAAATCTTCCGAACTGTAGATCGAAGTTTATTATCTAATTGCAAAATAAAATCTTTTACCTTCTCAGAAGGTCTGCCTCTAAAAGTAGTTACATGAAATGTATCTGAAACTTCTAAAGGAGTTTCCGTAAAATAATAATTAGATACACAGCACCTAGCTTTGTTTGATACAACTTTACTCACAGAATGCCAAGATTTTTGATGCGTAGCCATCACAACCAATCTATTGTACTTACTTTCAATAACTGTTTGTTTTTCCTTAACTCCTTCCGTCCATATTTCTAAATTCCCTCCATCTTCTAACTTCCAATCTGGACTTACATAGTACAATAAGTTTAAAGCTCTCCATAAATTTCGATCTTTATCATGTGAATTATCTAAATGTGGATTCAAAAACCCTCCTTGATTCATTAAAGAAATACCTCCAGCATATAAGAATTCATCTGGCAACAAATTTTCAATTCCACAAATTTCTGAAATTATAGACGTAACACTATCTTCTTGAAAGGCATAAATAATTTCTTCTAAGATAGGATCGTATTGATCCATTTGATATCCTACAAATTTTTGTTCTCGTAAGTTCTTTTTCTTTGTTGTTTCTTCAGGTTTTGGAAACGCTTTATAGATTTCTGAGAGCAATTCTTCTGGAAGAAGATCGTCTAAAACAAAATAACCTATGGTTCCTTTAGAACTCTCAAATTGTTCTTGCAGGCTTTGCCTGCTCTGTAAAAGTGATGTTAAAATAAGGTCTCCTATTTGTTTTCTTGTACGCATCGATACTATAAATATACTAATGTATAAAAGTATTCATTTTTTAAGCTCTATTTTTGTTCCCTATGGGAAAAAGAATTCACCTAATTTCTTTTGACATTCCTTACCCTCCAAATTATGGTGGAATTATTGATGTTTTTTATAAAATTAAGGCACTACACGCTTTAGATATAAAAATCGTATTACATTGTTTTCAGTACGGAAAATCTGTTGTTCAACCTGCATTAAACAAATATTGCGAAGAGGTTCATTATTACAAAAGAAACTCTTTCTTTACTAGTTTACTATCCAATGACATTCCTTTTATTGTAAAAAGCAGAGGGAATGAAGACCTCATCAACACTCTAAACAAAGACAACGATCCAATTCTTTTTGATGGACTCCACACTACTTATATTATGAATCTTTATAATTTTAATGGTAGGAAAATGTTTTTGAGAGCTCATAATGTCGAGCACCATTTTTACAAAGGCTTAGCTGAAAGTGAATCAAATATTTTTAAACGCAACTTTTTTAAACAAGAAACAAAGAAATTGAAGCGTTATGAGAAAATTTTAAAAAGCTTGAACGGAGTTTTCTCTATATCACCTAAAGAACAAGAATACTTCAAAAAAAAATATGGGCAGAAGTGTATCTATATTCCTGCTTTTCATGATACAAAAAGACACACAAAACACACTCCTAAAGGGAATTATATTTTATATCACGGGAATATCTTAGTTTCTGAAAATGTAAAAGCTGCTTTATTTCTGATTGACACTTATAAAAATTCTGATTTCCAACTTGTAATTGCTAGTAGTTACATTAATGATGAAGTGACCAAAGAAGTTTTAAAATATGACAATATCGCTTTCCATAGTTTAGAAAAAGAAACTGACTTAAATAGACTTTTTGAAAATGCACATGTCAATGTATTACCTACATTTCAGAATACAGGAATTAAACTCAAGTTACTAAATACTTTATATCAAGGAAAGTTTGTCATTGCAAATGATTTCATGGTTAAAAATACGGGATTAGAATCCCTATGTGAATTAGCAAATACTAAAAAAGAATTTTTAGCAAAGACGAAAGAGTTGCTCGATCAAAGTTTCACTAAGAGTATGATAGAAAACAGATTGAATACTTTGAAGGAACTAAGTCCAGAAGTGGGAGCTCAGAAAATAATAGATACGATCTTTAGGTCGTAGTAGTTGCCATCTCAAACAATTCACCACCTTCACACTTGATTGTTTTTTGCTTAAACTTTACAATCAATGCATAATCATGAGTTGCCATTAAAATACTTTTTCCGCTTTGATGAATTTGATTCAATAGTTCCATTACTTCCAGCGAAGTCTTAGGATCTAAGTTTCCTGTAGGCTCATCCGCTAAAATCAATTCAGGATCATTTAATAATGCTCTTGCAATTGCAACTCTCTGTTGTTCTCCACCAGACAATTCAAAAGGTTTTTTATAATATTGAGTTTTCATCCCTACACTATCTAACACCTCTTCTATTTTTTCTTTGATTTCATTTTGATCTTTCCAGCCCGTAGCCCTCAATACAAAAGACAAGTTATCAAAAACAGTACGATCATTCAACAACTTAAAATCCTGAAAAACAATTCCGATTTTTCTTCTTAAAAAGGGAATCTCTTTTTCCTTTAACTTTTTTAAATCGAATCCAACAATACTTCCAAGACCTCTTTGCAGAGTTAAATCTCCATACAAGGTTTTCATCAAACTACTTTTCCCACTTCCAGTTTTCCCTATTAAATAAAAGAACTCTCCTTTATTAATCGTTAAATTCACTTTAGAAAGCACTAAGTTATCTCGCTGATAGATGTCTGCGTTTTCTAAATGTAAAATTGAATCGGACATAAATGAAGTTTTTACAAACCTACATAATTTTTTACTAAAAATAGTTGACAAGATTGTGCTGAAATTTAACCAAATACCATTGCTTTTAGTATTTTTGATATATGCATTTTTATGATTTTTTAGATTAAAAATCCAACAAAAATTAAAAAAGTGCGTTATAGATTCAAATAGCAAAAAACCACTCAATGAAATACAACTCTTTTCATAGAAAACTAACCCTCCTGTTTTTTTCTATACTATCATTTCAGCTTTATGCGCAACAATCCGAGATAGATATTAATCTTTTGGCAGATTATAACCATGCAGTAAAGTTATTTAATAGTAAAGCGTATGCTGCTGCTCAAAAGACATTTACGGAAGTATCCGAAAATGCAGATGGTAGACTTCGCTTAAAAGCAGATGCAGATTACTTTGATGCGATGTGCTCTATTCGTTTGAATCAAACGAATGCAGACAAAAAGGTATTAAAATTTGTTGAGAACCACCCAAACAGCAATAAAAAAGACAAAGCTTATTTTAATGTTGGGAATTATTATTTTGCGAACAAAAAAGCATCTTACGCATTAAAATGGTATTCGAAAGTAAATTTAGACGCGCTTTCTGATGGGAATAGAAAAGAATTAAATTTTAAAATGGGATATGCATTCCTATCAACTAGAAATTTAGATTTAGCAAAAAATAAATTTGTCACATTAATTAACGATCCTAAATACGGAAACGATTCTCGTTATTACTTTGGGTATATTTCTTACAAACAAGAAGACTATGTAATCGCTGAAAAAACATTGCAGGAAATTGCGGATGATAAAGCCTATAAAAGTGAGGTTACCTATTACTTACTAGATATTAGTTTTAAAGCAGGTCGATTTGAAAAATGTATCGAAGTAGGAAAGCAATTATTAGAAAAAGCAAAACCAAAAGAGAAATCTGAGATTTCTAAAATTGTTGGTGAAAGTTATTTTAACTTAAAGCAATACGAAGAATCTATTCCTTATTTAAAAGAATACAGAGGGAAAAAAGGAAAGTGGAATAATACCGATTATTATCAATTGGGGTATGCTTATTTCAAACAAAACGACTTTGAAAATGCCGTAAGGAATTTCAATAGAATTATCGATCAAAAAAATAATGTCTCACAGAAAGCATACTATAACTTAGGTGAATGCTATATATATTTAGAGAAAAAACCGGAAGCGCTAAACGCATTTAAAAGTGCTAGTGAAATGGCTTTTGACTTAAAAGTTAAAGAAGACGCTGCTTTAAATTATGCAAAACTGAGTTATGAAGAAGGGAATCCATATAAAAGTGTTGCGGAAGTATTGCAAGACTTTTTAAAAGCCTATCCTAAATCACCAAGTTATGCTGAGATTAATGGATTGGTTGTTACCTCTTATTTATACCAACAAGATTATCAAGGAGCATTGGATTATCTTGCAAAAAAGAGATCTAAAGAAAATAGTGCTTTAACTGCTGAAGTATCGCTATACAGAGGAATTCAGTTGTTCAACGAAAATAAGCTTCAAGAATCGCTGCCATTTTTTGTAGCAGGAATCCAATCTAAAGATAACGTTGTTCAATCCAAATCTCAATACTGGGAAGCAGAAACCCATTATCGATTAGGCGATTTCCAAGAAGCTTTAACAAAATTCGTTGCCTTTAAGAAAAGCAACAGTTCAACAAATGATGAAGAATTTGCATTATTAGATTACAACATTGGTTATGCTAATTTCAAATTAAAAAACTATGAGGCAGCAGCTGAAAGTTTTGGTAATTTCATCCAAAATGAAAACCTAGATCCTTCATTAAAAGATGATGCTACTATCCGGTTTGGAGATAGCTATTATGCCATCAAAAATTACCGTCAAGCAATTGCGACCTACAAAAAAGTGGTGGACGAATATGGCACTGGTGCCGATTATGCGCAATATCAAATGGCCATGAGTTATGGTTTTATTGATCAGAATGAAGACAAGGTTGTTCAAATGGAAAATTTAATCACAAATTTTGAATTATCAAATTTCAGAGATGACGCACTATTTCAGTTAGGAAATACATATGCTGCTCAAAAAGAGAACGAAAAAGCTCATGATGCTTACAAAAGATTATTTAACAACTTCCCTAGAAGTTCTTACAATCCTAGAGCTTTATTAAGAAACGGATTGTTGTATTACAACGATAATGAAAACGAAAAAGCGTTAACGAATTACAAGCAAATTGTTGCAAAATTTCCAAACTCGAACGAAGCTAGAGAGGCTGTTTCCAATGCAAGAAATGTATACGTAGACATTGGTAGTGTTGATGAGTATGCTACGTGGGTAAAAGGAATTATCTGGGCTAATGTAACTGATGCACAATTAGACAATGACACCTATGAATCTGCTGAAAATAAATTCTTAGAGAACGATGTAGAAAAAGCTATTGAGGGATTTGGTAAATATGTGAAAGCATTCCCTAACGGGCTTCATGCTTTAAAAGCTAACTTTTATTTAGCGCAATTGCTCGTGAAGATTAATAATCAAGAAGCTGCAATGCCTAGCTATCTTTACGTGATAAATCAACCTCAAAGTGAATTTAGCGAGGAAGCATTGAATAAGTTATCTCAAATTTATCTTGAAAAAGAAGAATGGGCAAATGCGATCCCCCTTTTAGAAAGATTAGAGCAAGAAGCAAATTACCCTCAAAATATTTTGTATGCACAAAGTAATTTAATGAAAGGATATTATCAAGCTCAACAATTTGTAAAAGCTGTGGAGTATGCCGAGAAAATTTTATTACAAGACAATTTGGAAAATGCCGTAGAGTACGATGCTAAAATTATCATTGCTCGTTCTGCTTTTCAGACAGAAGACTTTCCAAAGGCAGAAGAGTTTTACACAGAAGTAGAAAGAAACGCAACAGGAGAATTGAAAGCTGAAGCTTTATATTATGGCGCTTATTTTAGGAATAAAAACAAACAATATGCAGAATCTAACAAAGTGATTCAAACCATCACATCCGATTATTCTGCGTACAAATATTGGGGAGCTAAGAGTTTTATTATTATGGCTAAAAATTATTATGCTCTAGAGAACTCAGACCCGTATCAAGCCACCTATATTTTAGAAAATATCATCAAGAATTTTACTCAATTCCAAGACGTCATTAATGATGCGACAAATGAATTGAAAAAAATTAAACTCAACGAAGCCAAAACCAATAATTCTGTAACAACTCCTAAAAATTAAAATTGATGAAAAAGAGTTTTTTATTCGTACTAATTGTTTTTGGTTCCTATCAAGTTTACGCTCAAGACAAACCAAAAAAAGAAACAAAGAAAGATACTATTACTACTGTAGTAAATGTAATTACTTCTTACACTCCTACAATAGCCGACGCTTTTAAAATAAAGAAAAGTCCTAGAATTGTTTTAGGGAAGAACACAGAAAAAAGAAAACTTACCTATAGTATTTTTTCCGCTCCTGTAGCTTCTACTTTTGTTCCTAAAAGTGGAGTTGTCAAAGGAATTGATGTCGGTAAAAAAGAACGTTTATTCGATAATTACCTTGCTGTAGGGTTTGGAAACTACACCACTCCTTTTGTTGAAGCTTTTCTACATCAAAACACAAAATTTGAAAACGATTACGGAGTTTACCTAAAGTATATTTCTTCTGAAGATGGTGTTGAAAGCACTCCTCTAGATAATGGATATACAAATCTTACTCTTGGGGCTTATTACCTTCAGGAAGAACGTTATTTCACATGGAAAATCGGTGGAAATGCTGAATTTAAAAAATACAATTGGTATGGGTTACCCGCCATTAATTTTGATGCTCAGACCATCAGTTCCATTCAAGAAGAACAAACATATGGGTTCTATGAAGTAGAAGGAGAAATCTCTTTTGAAGACTCATATTTTGACGATATTAAAGCCTCTTTAAGTTTATTTGATGACAACTTTGGAAGCAAAGAAATTCTGTTTCAATTAAATCCTAATTTCAAACTTCCTTTGGATGGTTTCAATAGAAGGTGGAAAGATTTAGAACTAAACACTGAAATCAGCTATCTTCAAGGAGAGTTTGAGCAAAACTACTTGAATAGCGATAACGTTAAATATGGATTTTTAAATGTTGGATTAAATCCGATCTATCGATTAGATTGGAAGAGTTTAAATATCAAGTTAGGAGCAAAAACGTATCTAATGATGGATCTAGAAAACAAGTTAACTGATTTCTTAATCTATCCAGACGTTCAGGTTACTTACCCTCTTGTTTCTAACCTCGTAAACCTTTACGTTGGAGCTGGAGGAGATCTTCACATGAATTCCTTTAGAGGGTTTTCAGAAGAAAACCCTTATGTTTCTCCTACATTGTTTTTAACGCAAACCAATGAACAATACAATGTGTTTGGAGGTGTGAACGGAAAATTCTCTTCCGATGTAAGCTTTAACATCAAAGCTAGTTATAAGAATGATGAAGACCATGCGTTATTTGTTAGAAATAACTCAAAATCCAATGGTATTTTTAGCGCAACAGCTCCTGCCCTATTAGGGTATGAATATGGAAATTCATTTAGTGTGTTTTATGATGATATTACCACACTTTCAATTTTTGCAGAACTAGAAGTAGATGTAACCAAGCGATTGGTTATTGGAGGGAGCGTACAGTCCAATACATATACAACGACTAGTCAGCAAGAAGCTTGGAATTTACCTAAATTAGAAGGAACAGTTTTTGGAAAATATAAGAACGACAAATGGTATGCAAGTGCTAATGTGTTCTTTGTTGGAGAACGTCAAGATTTACTTTATAGCAGCACATTTCCATCTACAGCAAATGGAATACAAAACCTAGATGCTTTTGTCGATGTAAACTTAAACGGAGGGTATCACTTTAATGATTTCTTTTCTGCTTTTGTAAAACTGAACAATGTATTAGGTACTGACTACCAACGTTATGCAAATTTTAATGTACAAGGATTTCAAGTGCTAGGAGGAATTACTTATAAGTTTGATTTTTAAAAACAGTGCTTATTTTTCTATCTAGTTTCTTTTCTTATCTTTAATCTGAAAAATTGTTACAATCTATCATATTCTAACAATTATTAAAGTTTAGCATATTTATAACAATGCATTACTATTTAATCCTTGGACTTCAAATTTTTTGTATTTATCATTTGTTTAAAAACAAAAATCAATTCTATTGGCTTTTCATCATTCTACTCATTCCTGTGATAGGTAGTATTATCTACATTGTCACACAGGCAATAAACACTAACGATGTCACTATAATTAAAGATGAAGTTGTAAACTTGATCAATCCGACAAAGAAGATTCTTGATTTAGAAAAGAAATTAGAGTTTTCCGACACCTTTCAAAATCGAGTGGATTTAGCCGATGCTTATTTGGATATTGGAGATTATCCAAATGCTATCAAAAATTATGAAACAGCGTTGGATAGTAATTTTCAAAATGATGTATATACGATCAATCAATTGATAAAAGCATATTACAATGTCGATGACTTTGACAAAGTCATTGAATATTCAGAAAAAATAAAATCAAACTCTGAGTTTAAGAAATCACAATTCTTTTATGGAACTGCACTAGAAAACAAAGGTTTGTTTGATGCTGCTGAAATAGAATTTCAAAAAACAAATTCAAGCTATTCCAACTATGAAGAGCGTTTGTTTTTTGCAGGATTTCTAGTGAGAAGGAATAAAAGTGAAAAGGCAAAAGAAGTATTGCATCAAATGATTTCTGAATCTAAAAATATGACCGCTCCTAATAAAAGGAAATACAGAAATACTTTTGAAAAAGCACAATCTCTTTTCAATGAAATCTAATTTTCTCAGCTATCTTTTTCATTTTTTAATCTTTGTTTTTTTAACAGTTATTACACAGATTGGCGGAGTTGTTTATTTACTATCACTAATTACAATCAAGAAGAAAAAGAAACACTTCAAATTCAAAAGATTTGGTGTCTTTATACTTCTTTATACGATCAGTACATTTTTAATCATTCCCAATATTGCTCCATTTTTCGGAAGAGAAAAAATTAAAGATAACAACCAAGTCCAAAGTCATTCTTTTTTCACCAAACTCTGCAATCGGAATTATGTCTCTCCCAAATTACATGCTGTTTTAATAGATGTTTCTTTACGAATGAATAAAGTCTATCCAGAGGTTAAGCTTACATACTTGGATGCAAATTTCCCTTTTTTTGATGGATTTCCCTTACTACCACATCTAAGTCATAATGATGGAAAGAAGATTGATCTTTCCTTTATTTATAATAATAAAGATGGTAATATCTCTAACTTAAAACCTTCTCGTTCTGGTTATGGAATTTTTGAAGGTGCCAAAAAAGGAGAAGTTAATCAAGCAGAAATTTGTAAAGAAAACGGGTATTGGCAATATGATTACTCCAAGTATTTAACGCTTGGAAAAACAAATAAAGGCATTCAATTTAATGAAGAAGCGACTAAAGATTTGGTTCAATTCATTATTAAAAATTTAGATGTTCAAAAGGTTTTTATAGAGCCTCATCTGAAAACTCGTTTGAAACTTACCAACTCAAAAATTAGGTTTCATGGATGCGGAGCTGTAAGACATGACGATCATATTCATTTGCAGGTGAATTAAAATCATTAAATTAGAATCCTCATTAGGAATTGAACCATGCTAACAATACTCTCTTATTATATCACCGCTATTGTCTGCCTTATTACAGCTTTCGTGATACAACGTGTTTATTTTAAGGAAAAACAACGTGATGAAACTTCTACTTCCATTCAAGGAATCAAATGGTTTGCCCTAGCAATATTTTCCTGGGGTTTAGGAGCTTTGCTTAATATTGTTCTCATTTCTTTTTTCGACATCGCTAGTGAAGACAAAATCATTGTTAGTTTAGGAGTTTTCTTTTCATTGATCAATTCATTGTTTATTCTAATGTCGATTCCGTCTATTGAACATCATGGAAAAAGGAATCTTGTGATTCGAATCATAGAACGATTCACCAACAAAGAAGTTTTTCTCATTTTTGGAGGAATCCTATTCATGATTGCCTCTGTTTTCCTGATTTCGTATTATAGCAATCCTCAAGAAAACTCAAGCAATAATGTCATTTGGTTGATTGATGTTCCAATTTCCTTAGTTGTTGCTTTTGCCTTACTACAAGAATTGAATAAAGCGTTTAGAAATCGTGGGATGCGTTTCATGTACTTACCAACATTTGCCTTATTTGTTTTGATTGTTATTGCGGTTACCCATCGCATTGTTCCTATAGAGAAAGTTTCAGAATTGATGCATACTGAAACTTGGAATTTACTCGGAGTTATTACTGGATTGTCCTTCAAGTTTTTATTTATTCTACTGTTTACTATTTTGCTTTATAGTTGGAAGTTACTTTCAGAAAATGAAGAACAACAATCTGAATTTGTAAAATTGAAAGATAAAAATGACCAACTAGAAAAATCGCAAGAAAGCTTATTGCTTGCCAATGAAAGTCATTTAGATACCATTAAGCATTTGAAATCTGAAGTTTTAGAACAGAAGAGACTATACAAGCAACTTAAAAAAGATTCTACTGTCGAATTGTCCGACCGACAAAAAGAAGTCTTGGCAAACCTCGGAGTTTGCGGGTCACAAAAATCATATCCAGAAATCGCAGAAGCCATGAACATTAGTCTCGATGGCTTCCAAACACACATCTATCAAATTAAAAAAGCACTGAATATCTCTGGTGCTGGTGGTAAAGAACAATTGATTGAATATGCGATTGAAAACAATTTATTACCGCATGCTACTATTACCTGTGATTAACTATCGTGCTTAAGCACATGCGTAAGCATTTTTCATTCAAATTTCATCACTGCGTAACCTTTTCAGTTTCTTGAACTCTGCCCAATTTAGCCGAAATCAATTTAAAACATCACACGATGAAAAAATTCGGCATATTATTGACACTCCTTTTAAGTCCGCTCTTTGCATTCGCACAAGACAATACTCAATCTTTAGATCAAAGAATCAATCAATCATTTCACAATGCAACTAGTTGGTTTACAGAAATCATTTTATATGAAATCCCTATTACAGAATCCATTGCCATTCCCTGGGTGTTAATCATCTTAGTTGGTGGTGCTTTGTATTTCTCCTTCTACTTTAAGGGTATTAATTTTAGTGGTTTTTTTACAGCCATCAATGTAGTAAGAGGAAAGCATGATCACGTAGACAAAATAGAAACCACTGAAGCTAATCAAGGAAAAGAAAATGGAGAAGTTTCTCATTTTCAAGCCTTGACTGCTGCTTTGTCTGCTACTGTTGGCTTGGGGAATATCGCAGGAGTAGCCATTGCGCTTTCTATTGGAGGACCTGGAGCTACTTTCTGGATGATTGTTGTCGGACTCTTAGGAATGGCTTCAAAATTTGTGGAATGTACTTTGGGTGTAAAGTATCGAGAGATTGACGAAAACGGAACTGTTTTTGGCGGACCGATGTATTACTTAAAAAAAGGATTGAGAGAACTAGGATTTGGTAAAATCGGAAAAGTGTTATCCATACTTTTTGCCATCATGTGTGTTGGAGGTTCTTTTGGAGGAGGAAACATGTTTCAAGTTAATCAAGCTTTTAAATTATTTGAATACGTAACGGGTGGTGAAGAAAGTTTTATTTACGGTCAAGGTTGGATTTTCGGCTTGGTGATGGCCATTTTTGCGGGGATTGTCATTATCGGTGGGATCAAAAAAATTGCCAAGGTAACTGACAAAGTAGTTCCTGTTATGGTACTAGTTTATGTACTAGCAGTGATCACTATTCTAGTGATGAACTATACGCAAATTCCACATGCATTTAATGAAATCATCAGCGGTGCATTCAATCCACAAGGAATTGCTGGAGGAATTATTGGTGTGATGATTCAAGGCTTTCGAAGAGGAGCTTTTTCCAACGAAGCTGGAATTGGTTCTTCATCCATAGCGCATTCCGCAGTAAAAACAAATTACGCTGCCAGTGAAGGTTTAGTTGCGTTATTAGAACCTTTTATTGATACTGTGGTTGTTTGTACCATGACAGCTCTAGCGTTGATTATTACGGGGCAAATTACAGCTGGGAATCCTGTTTCTTTTGAACAAGGAGCTATCTTAACTTCCAAAGCATTGGAAAGTGGCATCTCTTGGTTTCCATATGTATTAACTGTTGCTGTGATACTTTTTGCTTTCTCATCAATGATTTCATGGTCGTATTACGGATATCAATCATGGTCATACCTCTTCGGAAGAGAAAAAAGAACTGGAAATATCTACAAAATCATCTTCTGTATTTTCACTGTTATTGGAGCAGCAGCTACTTTAAACGCTGTTATAGACTTCTCTGATGCAATGGTCTTTGCAATGATGGTTCCAAACATGATTGGATTGATTTTATTGGCTCCAAAAGTGATCAAAGAATTACAACGATACAAATCGGTTATTCAGGAAAAAATCACAAAATAAGAATCTAACATTTCAATCAATTCCGTTAAAATCACACTTCGACAAGCTCAGTGAGACAGACTTCAAAAAGTTTGTGTAAATTTAGCTTCTTAATTATTGTCAACTATACAAAATCAACACATGAAAAAACTATTATTGTTATTTGCAGTCTGCATTTTAGCAGCTTGTAATTCAAAAAAAGTTACAACACCAGAATCATTAAGTCTATCAAGCGAAGAAAAAATAGATTCTACCAATATCAAACACCTTTTTAATTCAGCATTGACTCAAGGTCAGTCTTATGAGTGGCTAAGAGATTTAACTTCTAACATTGGAGGTAGATTGTCTGGATCTCCAGAAGCTCAAAAAGCTGTTGAATGGGGAGAAGCATTGATGAAAGAAGTTGGTTTAGATTCAGTTTGGTTACAGCCTGTAATGGTTCCTCACTGGGTTCGTGGAGAAAAAGAAGTTGCCAATTATAAAGTTAATGGAAAAAAGAAAAACGTTCCTATTTGTGCCTTAGGGTTTTCTATAGCTACGCCTAAAAATGGAGTTACTGCGGAAGTAATTGAAGTACAGAGCTTAAAAGAAGCTGAAGAGTTGGGTGAAAAAATGAGAGGGAAAATAGTATTTTTCAATCGCCCTTTCGATAATAGTTTGATCAATACATTTCAAGCATATGGAGGCTGTGTAGGACAGCGTGTTCAAGGAGCTGCTGTTTGTGGAAAGTTCGGAGCAAAAGGAGTTATTGTTCGTTCTATGACCAATGGAGTTGACGATTACCCACATACTGGAACCATGTTTTATGGTGATTTACCTGAAGAACAACACATTCCAACAGCTGCCATCAGTACAAGGGCTGCCAATATTTTAAGCGATGATTTAAAAAGTAATCCAAATTTAAAATTCTATTTCAAACAAAGTTGTGAAACACTGCCTGATGCTCCTTCTTTTAATGTCGTTGGAGAAATCAAAGGTTCAGAAACTCCAGAAAACATTATGGTCGTGGGAGGACATTTAGATTCTTGGGATTTGGCTGATGGTGCTCATGATGATGGAACAGGGATTGTGCAATCGTTAGAAGTTGCTTACTTGTTTAAAAAGAACAACATCAAACCTAAAAACACATTACGTGTTGTTTTCTTTATGAATGAAGAAAATGGAACTCGTGGCGCTAAAGAATATGCTCGCTTGGCAAAAGCGAATAAAGAAAATCATATCGGTGGATTAGAATCTGATGCAGGAGGACATACTCCTCGTGGGTTCTCTATTGATGCCAATGATTCTAATACTGAATTATTACAAAGCTGGAAAAAGTTGCTATCTCCTTATGGATTACACGATATAGACAAAGGTGGAAGCGGCGCAGATATTTCACCATTAAAAGGAGAAACTGTGACTTTGGTTGGTTACAGACCAGACAGTCAGCGTTATTTTGACTATCATCACACAACTATAGATACCTTCGACAAGGTAAACAAACGTGAACTTGAATTAGGAAGTGCTTCTATGGCAAGCATCTTATATTTAATGGATAAATACCTCTACAACAACACACCTGTAAAACCTTAATTTATGGTGATGTTCATGCTGGTTTTGAAAAGTATTTTCGGCGCTTTTTTTATGTTCGCTGGGATTATGCATATTATAAAACCTGAGATGTTTAAACATTTTATCCCTAATGGATTTCCAAAAAAACTCGTCAATTATGTTGTTGGCGCAATTGAATTTGGTCTAGGAATCGGTTTGTTTTTTCCGCAAACTGTTGAAAATGCGGCCATCGGGATTTTTATTCTGATGGTTTTATTTCTCCCTATTCATATCTGGGATGTCACCAAAGAAAGACCTGCTATCGGGTCAAAAAGAACAGCAATCATTCGTATACCATTTCAATTTGTTTTAATGTATTGTGCCTATCTCATCTATCTAAACTCTTAAACATGAAAAAATTTATTTATTCACTCAGTATTATTGCTTTGTTAATGTCTTGTAAGCAAGAGCAAGTCGATTTAATCGTTACCAATGCGAATGTATACACAGTCGATTCCGATTTTAGTAAAGCTGAAGCTTTTGCTATTAAAGACGGGAAATTTGTTGCCGTTGGATCTACTTCTGAAATTACAAAAAAATATACAGCAAAAGAAACATTAGATGCGCAAGGGCAAACCTTAGTCCCTGGATTAATAGATGCACATTGTCACTTTTTTAGATTTGGATTACAGCAACAAAAAGTTTCATTGGAAGGAACAAAAAGTTATGATGAAGTATTGCAAAAAATATCTGATTTCAAAGATGAGAAAAACCCAGCATACATTACAGGTCGAGGCTGGGATCAAAATGATTGGGATGTAAAAGAGTTTCCTACCAAAGAAAAGTTAAATAAATTATTTCCAAATATTCCTGTTGCCGTTAGAAGAGTTGACGGCCATGCATTGCTTGTTAATGATGCTGCTCTCGCATATTCAGGTTTGTCTAGTACAAATTTCCCAAAGAGTGTTACTGGAGGAGAATTTATTACCAAAAATGGAAAATTGACGGGAGTTTTAATTGACCGTGCTATGGATTACATCAAAATCCCAAACACCACAAAAAAAGAAGCAATACAAGGATTAATGGATTCACAGAGAGTAAATTTCAGCTATGGTTTAACCACAGTTGATGATGCTGGATTGTCTAGAGAGACCATTGAACTCATTGATAGTTTACAACAATCTGGAGATTTAAAGATGAGAGTGTATGCCATGGTCTCAGCCACACAAGAGTATTTAGATTACTATATTAAGAAAGGAATTATAAAAACAGATCGTTTAAATATACGTTCTTTTAAAGTATATGGCGATGGTGCTTTAGGATCAAGAGGTGCAGCTATGAAAAAATCATATAGCGATCGAGACAATCACTTTGGTGCCTTAATTTATAGTCCTGAGCGTTACCAAGAAATCGCAAAACAGATAGCAGCTTCAGACTATCAAATGAACACACACGCTATTGGTGACTCTGCTAATTACTGGGTATTGAAAGTATATCAAGAGGCTTTAAAAGGAGCTAAAGACAGACGTTGGAGAAACGAACATTCTCAAATCGTTGATGAAAATGATTTCGAATTATTTAAAAATGTGATTCCATCCATTCAACCTACACACGCTACTTCTGATATGTATTGGGCTGGAGATAGAGTTGGAGAAAAAAGAATCAAAGGAGGATATGCTTATAAAAAATTATTAAACACCTATGGAATGGTTGCTTTAGGAACTGATTATCCTGTGGAACAAGTAAATCCATTTCTAACCTTCTACGCTGCTGTGGAGAGAAAAGACACCAAAGGATATCCAGAAGGTGGTTATCAAATGGAGAATGCTTTATCTCGAGAAGAAACGTTAAAAGGAATGACTATTTGGGCTGCCTATTCTAATTTCGAAGAACATGAAAAAGGAAGTATTGAAATTGGCAAGTTTGCTGATTTTACAATTCTCAATCAGAACATCATGGAAGTAGAAGGTTCTAAAATTCCAAAAACAAAAGCTGTTGCTACCTATCTGAATGGTGAGAAGGTTTATTAAAACAAAAAAGCGAGGCTAATGCCTCGCTTTTTTTGTTTTAATCTCTTTTTGTCAAAGTTAATTCACAATTACTTTTTTAGTATAACTTCCACTAGAAGAACTCACTTTTAAAAAGTAAACTCCACTAGCTAATTTAGATGTATTAATTTCTAAAGGGGTTACTAAACTTGTCTCTCTGTTATAATAAATCAATTGACCTGAGATATTAAACATTCTTACAGAAACATTATCTGCTCTATCCCAGACAATTTTTAATTCATTATCAGTTGGATTAGGATATATTTTCAGTGATTCCAAGATGTGATTTTCAACACTTAACACTCCACTAGATCTTGGAGATTTCCAAATTCCTCTACCGTAGCTAGAAGCATACAAATTGTTGTCTGCATAATTTATTTCCAATTCGGTAATTCTAACATTAGGTAAGTTATTATTAAATAAATTCCATTCCGTTAAATCGTTATCAATGTAGTATACACCATAATTCATTCCTAAATACAGACCATCTTTTCCATTGTTATCCCATACTAAAGCAAAGGCTGTAAAATTAGGTAAGTTGGCACTATATCCATCCCATGATGTTCCTCCATTCGATGTAACATAAACTTTTTCTGAACTTCCTGTTACTGCAATAGCAACTTTATCTGGATCGGTTGGGTGAACAGCTATACTATTAATACTTCCTGAAAAACCAGTTAGCTGATCCCATAATTCACCATTTTCTCCCCCACGCGAGGCTTTATATAAATTTGATCCCACAGAAGCATATATAACAACATTATCAGACGGAGCTATCTTAACCTGATCTGTCCAATTTCCAAAATTTTGAGATTTGGAAACCCAAGTATTTCCTCCATCTTCAGATTTATAAACTTCACTACCTCCAAAATATAAATTTCCAGTCGCATCTTGCTCTAAGGGAGTTACCCATCCTGTTGATTCTGGGCGAGGTATTGTAAAAACTGAAGTTCCTTGATTTGTAGATTTATATAAATTACCATTATAGATAGTTCCATAAAGAATATCTGAATTATTTACATCAACAATGCACTCAAAACCATCTGCTCCTAACCAATCTGCCCAAGTACCATCATTCCTTAAAACTGACGCACCATTGTCTTGAGCTCCAGCAGATATAACTACAGGGTCTGTTTGAGAAACTCCCATTAAATAAAATTGCCTAATTCCTAATCCAGATGTTAAGTCTCGATAATAATCTTTACTAACAATAGTACTATTTTCACAAATAAAAATACCTCCATCAGAAATTACATAAAGGTTTCCTCCAACAAATTCAATATCATCTATATCTGCATGACAATAACCTATGTCTTGAGCTTCTGCATTTCCAGGCACCCATTGAGAAGTAATACTAAAATCAAATCCCCCATTTGTAGATCTCCAAGAATTTATTCCTGCAATATGTACTTCATCAGCATCGGTTGGAGAAACTGTAATTCCCATATCTCTCGGTGCTTGACCTAGAGCATCAGATCCATCAGATTCATATCCGAAAAAATTTGTATTTCCATGATCAACTTTACCAAAATTCAAACCATTATCTGTCGATCTATAAAAAGCTTCAAAAGCTCCGCTGTTTCCTGACTTTTCTTCAACTAGATAAACTCTATTAGAATCATCTTTTGAAACACCAATCATTTTGACACCAGAACCAACTCCATTAATTTGAGTAAAGTTATCACCTGTATCAGTAGACCTATAAAAACTGAATCCAGAGGCAAAAATAATAGAACTATCATTTGGATCAAACTCAACATCATACATAGACTGAGTAATAACTCTAGTCCAATTAACCCCTGCATCTGTAGATTTATAAAGCCCTCCATTTCCTCCACCAGTATTTTGTACTGTCGCGAATAAAACATTTGAATTAGTAGGGTGAATTAATATTTTTAAAACATTTCCTCCTCCAACATTAGTAATTGCATTCCATATAGTTCCTGAATTAGTTGACTTATAAATTCGTCCTCCACTTGACCCCCAATAATATGTTGAAGTATTGTTTGGATCAACAGCTAATGAATACGCATACATGTTTCCGTGATTATCTGTAAGCGGTTGCCAATTTGTTCCTCCATTCGTAGTTTTCCATATTCCTCCACCAATAGAACCGACTATAATGTGATTTTGATCTGATTTATCAACTGCAAATCCAGATATTCTTCCAACACCTGGGTTCCAACCACTTGTTCCATTCCAATAAGTTGGACCTACTTCGGACCAATCATCATTTAAACTTGTAGTTCTATTCTGATTCCTATTATTTTGAATTCGAGAATATCTATTCCATTCTGAGAATAAATATGTAGGGTCTTTCAAAAAACCATTTTCATCTTGTTGTTTTAAAGCAAAATATTCCCAGCGTTTATATTGGTTATAACCAGAGCCTCTACCTTTATCTCTTCCATTAAAGTATTCTTCAGCTTTTTGCTGAACTTGTGAAACTGTAAAATTTCCAGATTCCATCATCTGTTTGTACTCTTGAGAATACATAGAAAAGCCTGAAAAAAGTGCGATAAGGAGTACTATTTTTTTCATTATGAATTATTTAGGTTAGTGAAATTTCGTAAAAGTAAAGAATCTTTCTCTATTTAAAGAACAATTAACTTCTTAAACACCCTAACTAAGAACAAAAAAAGCGAGACATTAGCCTCGCTTTTAGTTAATTGTAAATATTTCTTTACTTCACTTCTTTCAATAAAACTTCTACAGCTTTCTTCAATTGATCGTCTTCTCCTCTTGCACCCCAACCTGGAGCATTCTTCACCAAGTAATCTGGAATGGCTGGAGCTTCATTCTCCATATTCTTTCCTGATTTCTTCACATACCAAGCTCTAAAAGGCATACGGACAAATCCGTTAGTTAATCCATAACCTCCTGTAGAAATTACAGCTCCAAATGTAGGTTGTCCAACAAGCTTCCCTAATCCTAAATTCTTGTAGGCATGAGAAAATATCTCTGCATTTGAATAACTATTCTCATTACACAAAGCAATACTTGGCTTGATATTTACCGATAAAATGGCTCTTTCATTAAATGGATAGTTTCCTGCAAACTTCTTGTTCTCTTTTTGAAGGTTACTCGCTGCTCCTCTTGGCACTGTATAAGCATGTTGATATACATTTAATACTGCCATCAAACGATCTGTGGTCCAACCTCCTCCGTTATAACGGACATCAATTACAATTCCTTTCTTGCCATAACCACTTGCTTTTAACTCACGTTCAAAACGTTCAAAACTTGGAGCATTCATCCCTTGAATATGGATATACCCTAATTGTCCATTCGAGAACTTATCGACTAACTTCTTTCTTGAAGCTACCCATGCTTCATATTGCAAGGTTCTTAAGCTTCCAGATGTTCTTGCGACCACATCTTTTCCAGTGGAAAGTGTCAAGAGTATTTCATCTCCTCTAGTATTTTTTAAAACACTATAAAAGTTTGTACTCTCTCCTACTTTGACTCCATTAACAGCAGTAATAACATCTCCTACTTTTAAGTTCACTTTTGATTTATCAGCTACTGAGTTTTCTAACACATAAGAAACTCTTGCTCCTTTTGATGTGTTTTTAACTTCTAACCCTAATAAACCAATATTATCATTATTTCTTCTCTCAGGAGTTCCTGAACTGAAACCCATGTGACTCGCATTTAACTGCCCTAACAAAGTATTAAATACAAAACTATAATCTTGAGTTGTACTTGCTCTTAAAGCCAACGGTCTGTATTTCTTTATCAGCCCTTTCCAATCATACCCATGGAAATTAGGGTCATAGAATCCTGCAGTCAACACACGTGTTCCTTCATTGAACATTTGCTCGTTCATTGCTTTAAAATCCTGCGTATATTTTGCTGAGTGTGGTAATGAAGTTACTCTATCAGACTTCGGGTTTAACTCTTTTAGTCTTCCTCCCGAAGTAAAATAAAACTTTCCATTAACCTCTGCAAAACCTCCTACTCTTGAGGTTCCTTTAATTACTTTTGGTCTTCCGCCGTCAATTTTTACTTTGTAGAAACTTCTACTATTAGTAGCTGGATCGGTTGCCGAGTAGTAAATAGATTTACTATCCGGGCTAAACATTCCCCCAAACTCATCATCTGGCAAGCGTGTAAGTCTTACAAGTCTGTCATAGATCTTATCTCTATCAATACTTACTTTTACTTTCTTTTTTGATTTTCCTTTTTTTGCTTTTTTCTCTTTATAATAATCTCCATCTTGACGATCTCTTCTAGATCTTTCCCAATCTTCTTTTTTCAACCAAACCATCCAAACATCAAAATCAATACCTCCTCTATTTCCACTTCTGTTTGAAGAGAATGTTATTTTCTTTCCATCTGGACTCCAAACTGGATTCACATCACTTCTTGGGTGCATCGAAACGTTAAACTTATCTTTCGGATTGTCTACTGATTGAACAAATATTTCACTGTCAAAATCTAAATCTTGTTGAGAATAGGCAAGATACTTACTATCTGGACTCCAACTAACTCCATTAGCAGCAGCCCAACCTTCCGAGTATGCTTTTGGTTTTACAATTTCACCATCTTTAATATCTGCTACCATTAAATCTCCACGACCAACTCTATAGGCTATCTTTTTATGATCTGGAGAAACTAACAAATCATATACGTCTTCCTTGCTCTTAGTTAGTTTCTTTGTTTCGATACTCAAGCTTCTTTCCAATCCAACCAAAGTATCTTTAGAGGTTGAAATATAAATTTCATTATGTCCATCTCTGTCAGAGATATAAATCACCTCTTTATCACTAATCCATTGTGGCTCTCTATCTCTAAAAGAATCATTGCTCACATTATTAGAACGTGTTTTGTCTTTGTTATTTTCTTTTACAAAGATTTCTCCACTAATTTCCATCGCTACCAATTTTCCATTTGGAGAAACATCCATCGTAGAGATTCCACCTGTAGTAGTGGTGGTTCTATCCTGTTCAAAACGGTAATCTGTTGTTAAATTCAACGAAAGCTTCTTCGAAGAACCATTCTTCATTTGGTAGACATTAAATCCAGTAGAGTAAACAATAGTTGCATTATTACTTACTGAATATGAAAGAATTCCGTCTTTCCTTTGGTTTGTTAACTTCTTAGGAGAACCTTGAGCAGATCCGCCAGAAGAAATTACTTGTTTGTATATATTATAACGACCACTTTCTGCTCCAACATAGTATAAGTTTCCTGCTGCATCCCATAATGGAGAATGATCATTCTTTGGAGTATCTGTAATTTGAATGTATTGTTTTGTCTGAGTATTGTATATCCAGATATCTCTTTGTGCTGAACCTGAATAATCTTCACGTGCAATACGACATGCTCCTTTTACATAAGCAATAAACTTTCCGTCAGGAGAAACTGTCGCCATACTTCCTAAAGCAGTAATCAAGCGCTCAGGAGTGCCTCCGTTTGCATTTACCTGATATGTTTGGGCATCCCATTCTGGACCTTTAAAAACACGATTGGTTGTAAATACAATTTCATTTTCTTTTGTCCAATCAGAAGGGGTGTCTCCAGTTGGATAGTATGTAATTTGTTTTGGAGTCCCTCCATTTTTAGAAACAGTAAAAATATTTCCTGCTCCTTTTCTATTGGATGCAAAAGCTAACTGACTCCCGTTGGTGTTCCATACAGGAGCACTTTCATAAGCTTCATGAACCGTTAATCTTTTTGATTGTTTACTATTTAAGTTATACGTCCAGATATCTCCTTGGTATGAAAACGCCAGTTCAGTAGCATCTGGGCTAATACTTGGAGTTCTTATCAAAGACGACTGTGCTGATAAAATCCCAGTAGCAAATAATGTTAAAATGGATAAGAATTTAGTTGATGACATATTTGTTTAATTTTTAAGAGCAAGCAATTTAGCCCTTTAAATCTTCAAATACATTTTTTTAAGATTTCCTTAACAACCTATGATTTCAATACCTTATTGACGAATCCATCAATTCCTTCTATTCCTTTTTCTTCTAACTCGTTGATGAAGGCCGATCCAATAATAGCGCCATTTCCATACTCGCAAGCTTTTGAAAATGTGCTGTGATCTGAAATTCCAAAACCGATAATTAATTTACTTTTTAAATTCATCGCTTTGATACGTTCAAAATAAGCTATTTGCTGTTCTGAAATTTGCCCTTTTGCTCCAGTAATAGCGCTAGAAGCTACCATATAAATAAAGCTATTGGTATATGAGTCAATTTTCCGAATACGTTCTTCTGCTGTATGTGGAGTGATTAAGAATACATTGTTAATTCCGAACTTATCAAACAATGCTTTGTAATGACTTTCGTATTCTATGATTGGTAAGTCTGGCAAGATTACAGTGTCAATTCCACTATCTACGACCTTCTGACAAAACCTCTCTTCTCCATACCTCAGTACTTGATTTAAGTATCCCATCAACACCAAAGGTGTTTTATTGTCCTCTTTGATTTCTTTTAATTGATTAAAAACTATATCTAAATTGATTCCATTCTCCAAAGCTTTTTGACTACTACTTTGAATCGTTGGTCCATCTGCCAAAGGATCAGAGTATGGCAATCCTACCTCAATAAAATCGACACCACTTTCGCTTAACCCCTGAATGACTTTTGTTGTATCATCTAGCTTTGGAAATCCTGAAGTAAAATAGATCGATAAAACATTTGATGATTTTCTCTCCAATAATTGTGCAACTGAATTCATAGCTTATTCTTCTAAATGTTTGATAAATGTTTCCAAATCTTTGTCTCCTCTTCCTGATAAATTAATCACTATGACTTGATTTTCATTTAGCTCTAATTTTGGCAAAACTGCCAAGGCATGAGCGGTTTCTAATGCAGGAATGATTCCTTCTATTTCGGTCAACTCATAAGCAGCTGTTAATGCTTCTTTATCGGTTGCATTCATAAATTTTGCTCGCTTACTTTCAAACAAGAATGCATGCAAGGGCCCTACTCCCGGATAATCTAATCCTGCTGAAATAGAATAAGGCTCAACAATCTGACCATATTCATCTTGCATCAAAATAGTTTTACTTCCATGAATAACTCCCACTTCTCCTAACTGAGAAGTTGCTGCACTTACGCCAGAATCTACTCCTAACCCAGCAGCTTCTACAGCAATTAACTTCACATCTAAATCATCCATATAATGATAAAAAGCACCTGCTGCATTACTTCCTCCTCCAACACAAGCAATGATAGTATCTGGATTTTCTTTCCCAGTTTTCTCTTTTAATTGCCATTTTATTTCTTCGGAAATCACTGCTTGTAATCTCGCCACCATATCTGGATATGGATGTGGACCAACTACAGAACCAATCAAATAGAATGTCTCTGGATTCTGAATCCAATAACGAATAGCTTCATTGGTAGCGTCTTTTAAGGTTTTACTTCCGCTTGTAGCTGGAATTACTTTTGCTCCTAGCATTTTCATACGAGCTACATTGGGAGCTTGACGAGCGATGTCTACTTCTCCCATAAAAACAGTACACTCTAATCCCATCAATGCACAAACTGTAGCCGTAGCAACTCCATGCTGCCCCGCTCCTGTTTCAGCGATGATTTTAGTCTTCCCTAATTTTTGAGCAATTAGAATCTGACCAATGGTATTGTTTACTTTATGAGCTCCAGTATGATTTAAATCTTCACGCTTTAAATAAATATGAGCTCCATATTTTTCTGATAAACGCTTCGCTAAATACAACGGACTTGGTCTTCCTACATAGTCTTTCAACAAGCTTTTGTACTCCTCTTGAAATTCATCAGATTCTATAATTTGAATATAATTATCTTCTAATTCTTTCACATTGGGATGCAATAACTCTGGAATGAACGCTCCTCCGAATTGCCCGTAATATCCATTCTTATCTGGATGAAATTTTGATTTCATATTACAATTGATTCTTAAATCTTTTTACTTCTTTTATATTCTTCAATCCTGGATTGCTCTCAAACTTGCTATTCACATCAACAGCATATATTGGCAAACCTAATTGTTGTATTTTCTTTACTTCTGTTATATCATTTGGACCAATACCTCCACTTAAAAAAAATGGTTTTGAATAAGGGTAATCTTTTAATACACTCCAATCAAACTTCACGCCGTTTCCTCCTCGTTCTTTCCCATTGGTATCAAACAAGAAATAATCTACCTCATCTTCATAGGGCTTCAAAACATCAAAATCAAAATCGTCTTTGATTCCAAATACTTTAATGATTTCAACCTGAGCTGGCTTCTGGTTCTTTTTATGAGAAACTGAATCTAGTTCAGCTTGTCGTAAACCTTCCTTTAAAAGTTGGATATACTCCACAGATTCATCACCATGTAATTGAAGCGCTCCCAATTTATATTCTTCAACAAGAGAAACGATAATTTCTATATACTCATTGACAAAAACTCCAGTTTTCTTAATCGATTTTGGGAGCTCTGGAATGATCCCTTCAAAATTTCTTTTGGAACGCTCATAGAAAATAAAGCCCATATAATCAGGGTTCAAATCACCAATTGATTTGATATTATCTATGTTTTTCATTCCACAAACTTTCAGCTTCATATTTTTCTATTATTGTCTTTGCGAACATAGTGAAGCAATCTTTATATTGAACAGATTACTTCGTCATATCTTCCTCGTTAAGACATATTATTTATCTAATCTGACTAATAAATGTTGCACAAGCTTCTCCGGGGTTCTCAGTTTTCATGAAGTTCTCACCAATTAAAAATCCTTTGAATCCGTACTCTTTCAAACCTGTTACAATTCTTGGATCGCTTAATCCGCTTTCTGAAACTCGAACACAGTCAACTGGGATTTGATTTGCCAAAGCAATTGAATGTTCTAAATCCACTTCAAAAGTTTTGAGGTTTCTATTATTGATTCCAATAATCTTGTTGCTCAATTCTATCTTATCTAAATCTTCTTGTGTATGTACTTCATACAAGACTTCCATTCCTAAATCTTCAGCAAGCTTTCCGTAATTTTTTAATTCTTGCTTTGTTAAATATGCTGCAATCAATAAAATCACATCTGCTCCAATCGCCTTAGCTTCTACAATTTGAAATCCATCTACAATGAAATCTTTTCTTAGAATTGGCTTCGTTGAATTGATACTTCTTGCTTTCATTAAATCGACCATAGTTCCTCCAAAAAACGAAGTATCTGTTAAGATCGATTGCGCAGCAACATTGGCATCTAAATAACCATTTGTCACCTCTTCAATCGTTGCTTTATCGTTGATGATTCCTTTGGAAGGTGATTGCCTTTTAAACTCTGCAATTACTCCTGTTGAGTTTGCTTCCATCAATGATTTTCTAAGCGACAAAGGCTCTCTTTGAAATAATGGACTTTCTACCAATCTTTTTACTGGAACATCAGCCTTTATCTTGGCAATTTCCTTTTTCTTAAAAGCTATTATTTTATCAAGTATTGTCATATTATTCTGTTGTCTGGTCGAGCGCAGTCGAGACCTTATTAAGACCTCTCGACTGCGCTCGAGGTGACATTTAATTTACTAATTTATTTAAACATTGTTTTGCTTTTCCTCCAAATAAAGAATCCTTTGCTGTTGAAAAAGCAGTTTCAAATGATGTATTTGAATCTATAATTTTTAATGCAAAAGCGGCATTGGTTAAAACCACATTGTTTTGCGCTTCTGTACCATTTCCATCTAGGATGGTTTTGAAAATTTTTGCTGCGTCTTCTACAGAGTTTCCTCCATAAATATCGGATTGCAAAATTCTTTTCTGACCAACATCTTCTGGCTTGATGATTTGCTCTCCTGATTTGGTAAATAATTTAAATCCACTTGTCAATGAAATTTCATCATAACCATCCAAAGCGTGAACGATACCGTAATTACTATTCTCTTCTTGTAGAATATAATTGTACAACCTTGCAATTTCTAAATTGAATGTTCCTAACATTGAATTTTGTGGAGAACTTGGATTTACCAATGGTCCCAATATGTTGAAAAATGTTTTCAACGCCAAGGCTTTTCTTGTAGGTCCAACAGCCTTCATAGCTGGATGAAATTTAGGCGCATGCAAAAAGCAAATATTAGCTTTCTCTAAATGTTGTTTTAATGTGCTTTCGTCATTCGTAAACTCATATCCGAAACTCTCCAACATATCCGAAGATCCTGATTTTGAAGACACACTATAATTACCATGTTTGGCTACTTTTTGACCTGTTCCTGCAACGACAAAAGACGTTAATGTTGATATATTGAAAGTGTCTTTTCCATCCCCTCCAGTTCCAACAATATCAATTGTATTGTAATCGGACAAATCGACTTTAATGGCTAATTCTTTTAATGCATCTCTAAACCCTGACAACTCATTTGCTGTTATTGGACGCATCATGAAAACTGTCATAAAAGAAGCCAAATGGGCATCATTGTATTTCTCAGCAGCAATATCTATCAAGATTTGTTTTGCTTCCGATTTTGACAATCGTTTGTGCTGATATAAATCGTTTAAAATTTGTTTCATTATTATTTCTATGTCTGGTCGAGCGCAGTCGAGGCCTATTTAAAAACCTCTCGACTGCGCTCGAGGTGACATCATTTTTTTATTTAATTCTATATGCCTCTATAAAATTTCTTACCAACTGCTCTCCTACTTCTGTCAATATTGACTCGGGATGAAACTGTACTGCACTAATTGGAAACTCTCTATGTCTAATTGCCATAATTCCGCCTTCTTCATCTTCAGCAGTAATCTCTAAATCTTGAGGGAAATTTTCTTTTGACGCAATCCAAGAATGATAACGAGCAGCAGGAAATTCAGAAGGAATTCCCTTAAATACAATTGTATCGTTTTTAGTTACTTTCATTTGAGTAGCAACGCCATGAAACACCTCATCCATATTAATGATACTTCCTCCAAAAACCTCTGTAATCGCTTGCAACCCTAAACACACTCCAAAGATGGGCTTCTTCCCAGCATACATTCGAATCGTATCTTTTAAGATTCCTGCTTCCTCTGGAATTCCAGGTCCTGGTGACAACATAATTAAATCATAATGATTGATATCTTCCAAATCAATTTCATCATTTCTAAATACTGTTGGAAATTCCCCAGTAATCTTCTCAACCATGTGTACAAGGTTGTAGGTAAACGAATCGTAATTGTCTATAATTAATATTTTCATAATTTATTCAAAAATTGAATAATTAAAAAATTAAAAGTTTTGAATCCTTAAATTTTTCAATCATTTAATACTTATATCTTCTCTGCTAAAATCAACGCTTTCTTCAAGGCTGCCAACTTATTATTTACTTCTTGTAATTCTTTTTCTTCATCGGAATGAATAACGATTCCCGCTCCAGCTTGATAGTACAGTGTATTCTGTTTGCTTACAAACGAACGAATAGCAATCGCTAAATTTACAGAACCATCCAAACCAATAATTCCAACGGCTCCTCCGTAAAAACCTCTAGACTGATTTTCATATCGATCGATCAACTCCATCGCCTTATATTTTGGCGCTCCACTTAACGTTCCTGCTGGAAATGTATCTCCAACAATCTTAATAGGCTCTCCCTTAATTTTTCCTTGTACAGTAGACACCAAGTGAATGACATGACTAAAAAACTGTACTTCTTTAAACACTTCTACATTTACATTGTCGGCGTGTTTGCTTAGGTCGTTTCTAGCCAAATCAACTAACATTACATGCTCAGCAGTTTCCTTTTTATCTTCTGAAAGAACTTTCCCTAATTTAATATCCTCTGCCATATCTCCCGTTCTTCGGAAGGTTCCAGCAATAGGATTAATCGTTGCTTTTCCTGCTTCGATTTTAATTTGTGCTTCTGGTGACGAACCCATTAACTTGAAGCTTCCATAATCGAAATAAAACAAATAGGGTGATGGATTTATAGAACGTAAGGCTCTATATACATTGAATTCGTCTCCTTTAAATTGTTGTTGAAACTGACGAGATAACACCAATTGAAAAACATCTCCCCTCTTACAATGCGATTTTGCTTTGGTTACATAACCTCTAAAATCATCATCGGTGCAATTCGATAGTTCCTCTCCATCAATTTCGAAATCTTGTGTGTTAAAAACCTGAGAATCAATAATGGTTTCAATTTCAGAAATTCTAGCTTCACCACCTTCTTCTATGTTTTCAATCAATATCATTTCATCATTAAAATGATTAATAGCTATAATGAATCGATAGAAACTGTATTGCATAAAGGGAATTGCAGACGGTGCTTGTTTCGTTTGAAACTTGATGTTCTCAAAATACTGCACGCTATCATAGGTCGTATACCCATACAATCCATTAAATGATTTCAATGAAGCTTCACAATTCAGGTCTATACTTTCACTAAACTTTGTAAAGAGTTCGTAGAAATCTCCTTGAATCTTTTGGCTGAATATTGTTGTTCCTTTTTGATCTGCAGTAAACTCGTGATTCTCTACCTTCATAGAAATCAAAGGTTCTATACAGATAAAGGAGTAACTTTCTTCCTTGCTATGGTAATCAGAACTCTCTAACAACAATGTATTTGCATACCGATCTCTAAATCGCAAATACAAACCTACAGGCGTTACTGTATCTGATATTCTTTTTGAGCTTTGAGTTTTAAATTTTATTTTTTTCACTTGAGCTGAATTTATTTCAGTTTCTATTTTTTGCTATTTGTACGATGCTGAAATGAATTCAGCATAAAAAAAAGGCTTATCGTGAGATAAGCCTTTTTTTATATGTTATATACAAGATTAGGTTCCCACTTATTTAGATAAGAGAGTTCCACCACCAAGTATTTTGTTGTCTTTGCATGATGAAGCAAATTTATAGAGTCCTTTTTAATATGACAAGTTTTCAACTCATTTTTTTATCACTATTTACAATCTGTAAGTCAACCATTCATTATTATTACAAAAAAATTACACTTAACAACATAAAACTAATTTAATGTTTCATATTGAAATCAATAAATGATTTTTAATTTACAAAATGAAACTTTATCCTCTATTTTGTATCATAATTAAAAGAAAATATAAAAAAATTAGATTATGTGTGGGATTGTATGTGCGTTTGATTTAAAAGAAAGTTCTGAAAAACTAAGACCTCAACTATTAGAAATGTCTAAATTAATTAGGCATCGTGGGCCAGACTGGAGTGGTATTCATAGTGATGAGAAAGCGATTTTAGCTCATGAACGATTGGCTATTGTTGACCCAGCTTCTGGAAAACAACCTTTGTTCAGTGAAGACAAGAAATTAATTTTGGCTGCTAATGGTGAAATTTACAATCACCGAGAACTAAGAAAACCTTTTGAAGGCTCTTATGAATTTCAAACACAATCAGATTGTGAAGTCATTTTAGCTTTGTACCGTGAAAAAGGAACTCGATTCTTAGATGATTTGAATGGAATCTTTGGTTTCGCTCTTTATGATGCTGAAAAAGATGAGTATTTAGTTGCAAGAGATCATATGGGAATTATTCCTTTATATATAGGATGGGATAAGAACGGAACTTTTTATGTTGCTTCTGAATTAAAAGCTCTTGAAGGAGTGTGTAATAAAATTGAAGTATTTCCTCCAGGTCATTTTCTGTCAAGTAAAGATGGAGAACTCACAAAATGGTATCAAAGAGATTGGATGGAGTATGATGCTGTGAAAGAGAACCAAACAAGCATCGATGAATTGAGAGATGCTTTAGAGGATGCTGTTCATCGTCAGTTGATGTCTGATGTTCCTTATGGAGTTTTACTTTCAGGTGGATTGGATTCTTCCATCACTTCTGCTATTGCAAAAAAGTATGCACAAAAGAGAATTGAATCTGGGGATACGAAAGAAGCATGGTGGCCACAACTCCATTCGTTTTCAATTGGATTAGAAGGTTCTCCTGATTTAGCCGCTGCACAAGTAGTTTCTGATCACATTGGAACCATACATCATGAAGTGACTTTCACTATTCAAGAAGGATTGGATGCTATTAGAGATGTAATTTATCATTTAGAAACCTATGATATTACTACCATTAGAGCCTCAACCCCTATGTATTTACTAGCAAGAGTTATTAAATCTATGGGGATTAAAATGGTCTTATCTGGAGAAGGTGCTGATGAAATTTTTGGAGGTTATCTGTATTTCCATAAGGCTCCTAATGCTGAAGAGTTACACAAAGAGACCGTTAGAAAACTAGATAAGTTATACCAATACGATTGCTTAAGAGCAAACAAAAGTTTGGCTGCTTGGGGAATTGAAGGTCGTGTTCCTTTCTTAGATAAAGAATTTATGGATGTAGCAATGCGCATCAATCCAGAAGATAAAATGATTAACGGAGAGCGAATGGAGAAATGGGTATTGCGTAAAGCTTTTGAAAGCTATTTACCAGAAAGTGTTGCTTGGCGACAAAAAGAGCAGTTCTCTGACGGAGTTGGTTACAACTGGATAGATACTTTAAAAGCTTTGGTAGACACTTCTGTTTCTGATGAAAAAATGCACAATGCAAAACATCGTTTTCCAATTCAAACACCAAGAACCAAAGAAGAATATTATTACCGCTCTGTTTTTGAACAACATTTTCCTTCAGAAACAGCTGCCTTAACAGTTCCCTCTGTTCCATCCATAGCATGTAGCACACCTACCGCTTTAGCCTGGGATAAGAGTTTTCAAAACATGAATGAACCTAGTGGGAGGGCAATCAAAACTGTGCATGATGATGCATACTAAGATTTTTCCTTAATTAAAAAATCCCGTCTTAATACTAAACTCGATTTAGTATCTAGCGGGATTTTTGCTATTCAAAATCTAAAATGTTTTCTGCTTGAATTAATTGCAACAGTGCTTCTACTTTACCCATCATTTTGTTATAAAATGAATTCTGCTCTTTTTCTCCAGATGCGTTTAAAAGTTTAGAATGTTTTAATTGCTTTTCAAAATATTCCTTCGCTTCCTTACAAGTTCTTTGATCACTGGTCACATAATATGACAACATCGTATAAGGCACAAATAATGATTGTTGATGTTTGGTAGTAATCAATACATTATTATTCATTAACAACAACTCATTATAATACAGTTGAAATTGGTGCTTCCTTGAGATTACTTTTCTAGAAATTTGATTCAATAAATCTTTTAATAATTGACACAGCTCTTTTGCTGTTGCTGCAGACATTTGACCTGCTTTATAATAAAAATGAATTTGTTTTAATGTGCTGTTAATTGTAGTAATGTCCCAAATCTCTACTGTTGGCAGATTGTAATATAGCTCCCCTAACTTTTTAGCTGATTGCATAGTCGATAGTTTCGGAAAAAACTGTTCGAAACTTTTATCTCTATAAGTTCTATCTAATAATTTTAACCAAACATACATTTTAAAATGACTCAACCGATCGTCAATCAATGTATAAAATAACGGAATGTCTTTCGCTGAGTAATATAGCACGCCATCTTTCATATCCAATAAAGGAACCAACGATTGGTAGGAGTTTTCAAAATAGCTTTGTAATTCATCTTCATTTGTAATTTGTTTTGTTTTCTGAACAGATACAAACTGATCTTCAACAGATCCAAACAAGCCATCAATAGATATACTAAAATGTCTAGCTAACAAAATACTTTCTTCCAAAGAAAATTTACTTTTTAAACTTGTTCTTCTGTGAGCTGCATCATAGCTAATGTCTAATATTCTAGAAACGACCTCATTCAAAGATTTTCCTTTTGGAAGTTCTTTTTTAACACGATCAACAAAAGCTTTTTGCAACATGAATGAATTTTTATTTTTTGTGAATATCGCAAATATATTTTATATCTACTGTGAAAATTTAATTAATAAATGTGAATAACACAATAGTTTTGAATTGAATTTAAACTCAATAGTCATGAAAAAACTTATTATAGCACTCATTCTTTTTACAATTTCACTCTCAGTAAGCAGTCAAGATCAAAAACTTAGGCCTATACTTTGGACAACACATAGTCAAAATACAGATATCGTAGGAGTATCTGTAGGAATATTTCCTAAAGAAATTTTTAGAGACACAACACTCACTAGAACTTTCGGAGTTAGAATAGAAGCTCCTGGTTTAGGGCTATTTTTCCCTTTGATACCAAGATCACCTATTTCACGAAGCTTAGAAGCTTATGAAAATGCAATGAATAACACACCTAATGAAATTGTTTATGGAATTAACATTTCTTCTGGCTCTAATTATCAAACTGAAATTCACGGAGTTTCATTAGCTCTAATAGGACAGTATATCCATAAAATAAATGGAATTACAATTGCTGGTTTAGGAAACATAACTGAAAGGTATAATGGCATTACTATTAGTGGCCTTGAAAATGACAGTTTTAAAACAAATGGAATGGCTGTTTCTCTCGTCGCAAACAGTTCTCAATATTTTAACGGAGTTCAAGTGTCTGCACAAAACTTTATAAAAACAAAAGGAACAGGAATTCAAATAGGGATTTACAATGAAGCAACAAACTTTAAAGGAATTCAATTAGGGCTATGGAACAAAAATGACAAACGTATTCTACCATTCATTAACTGGAATTTTAAAAAGTAGTTGCTATGAAAATATCTAAATTAAATTGGCCTCAAAAATTAATCTTATTTCGATTTTTATTAGCACCTGTCATTTTATGCTTAGCTTACTTCGTAAGACATAATGCAAAGCTCACTATCCTCATTTTAATGTATTTGGGTTTGATTTCAGATATTTTAGATGGTATCATTGCTAGAAGAAAAAACATTTCATCAGAAAAACTAAGAAGACTAGACAGTCAAGTTGATATGATTTTTTGGTTGTCTTTAGGAATTAGTACATGGATTTTATATCCTAACCTTATCAAAAGTAACTCATATGCAATTTGGACAATTCTTGGAATGGAAATCGCTTGTTATGCCATTAGTCTTTTAAAATTTAAAAAAGAGACATGCACCCATGCTTTTTTATCTAAAATTTGGGGACTAACATTACTTGTTGCATTTACTTCTCTCATTGGATTCAATCATGCAGGAATTCCTTTTTACTTAGCAATTGTCTTTGGGTTAATCTCTCATATTGATGTTATCTTAATCATACTTATACTTCCAAAATGGACACACGATATTCCAAGTGCATATCATGCCTATCTTATTAGAAAAAATAAGAAATTTAAACGGAATAAATACTTAAACGACTAACTCTATCTTAAAATACTGAAGAGGATACATCTCGTTTTCGAAACGAGATTTTTTATTATATATTAGCAGTTCATCTACCGTAAACACTGAAAATGACAGATAGGTGACACGCAAGTGACGTTACAAAAACCATACATTGAGGTGTACTTTTGTAGTATCAAATATTATAAAATGAAAAACTCGTCGTTAAGCGAAAATCTAATTTATCAAAGGAAGCTAAAAGGTTATACTCAAGAAGATCTTTCAGAACAAACTACTGTAGGTGTTAGAACAATTCAGCGTATTGAAAAAGGAGATACTCAACCTCATCTTCAAACGGTAAAGTTATTAGCAGCGGGATTGAATGTAGAAGTAAATGATTTACTTCCTATCGACAATCCGAATGAAGAAGATATTCAAAGAAAATGGATGCTACTATTACATGGTATTCCTTTTCTAGGTTTAATCATTCCTTTTGGAAGTATTCTATTTCCTTTGTTTCTATGGATTCACAAAGCCAATGACAACAAAACTTATGACCATCATGGTAGAGCAGTTGTGAATTTTCATTGTTCAATTACATTGTACTTTATTATTTCGTTGCTACTATTTTTTCCTTTCCCTGGTTATAATTTCTTTCTAACAGGATTGGTAGTACTATTTGGTATTGTTTTTACCATTAGGAATATCATGTCTGCTTTAAGTACGGGAGAGTATTATTATCCTCTTTCAATTTCTTTTTTAAAAAACTAGTTTAATCCATTAATTATGAATTTAAAAGAATCAATAATCAATATTATTGTTATATGTGTCATTGTCATTTTACCACACACGGAACTTATTCCCAATTTCGCATATAGCATCCCTATTTTACTTCTTGTATGGTTCGTTTTAAAACGTACTAACAAAACTTTTTCAGACATTGGCTTCAGTTTTAAGCGATTTAAACCTAAGTCAATTATAGTAGGAAGCATTGTTGCTATTTTAACATTGAGTTTTATGCAATTAGTCTTCTTTCCAATTTTGAATCATTTCATAACTTTCAAGGAAGTAGATGTAGATCTATACAATTTTCTAAGAGAAAATCAATGGCAATATATTTTCACAATCATCATGAGCTGGTTAATAGGTGGCTTATATGAAGAAATCGTTTTTCACGGCTTTATGTTTTCAAGCTTAGAAAAAATATTCAAAGGAAGATATGCTACGCAAATTAGCTTTACTCTAACTGCTGTACTTTTTGGTATCTATCATTTTCAATTAGGTGTAGATGGACTTATTAATGCACTACTAGTTGGCACAGTATATCTTGCTTTGTTTTTACATTTTAAAAGGAATTTGTGGTATTCTATATTAAGTCACGGCATCTATAATACAATCGTTATTACAATGATCTATTATGGTTATCTATAAACAAAATCTAATCACTAAACAGTATTAATGACGTCATTGCGTCAATTATACTAGAACAAAAAACATATTAACTTAATTCATATTACAATGTTAGGATTATTAGTAATAATAATAGTCTCTTGGGTGCTCTTACGTTTCATCCAGAGAACAAATTTAGATGCTTTAGGCATTGTTCCAAATGGTAAACGAGCAAAACAGTTTTTAATAGGCTTTTTAGTTATGATTTTCATCAGCCTTTCTACTATCGGTATAGAAAGCCTAGTCTTAAAAATAGACTGGAAATTAAATAGTAGTATTAATTACAAAGAAATCTTTAATGCAGTTATTTATCACTTTAAATCTGCTTTAACTGAAGACTTAGTTTTTAGAGGTGCTATTTTATACATTCTTATACAAAGAATAGGGGCAAAAAAAGCAATGTTACTTTCTGCTTTATGCTTTGGAATATATCATGTATTCTCATACGGTATTACAGAAGGAGGAATTATACTTATTACATACGTAATTGTTATTACTGGATTTGTAGGATATGTATGGGCCTATACTTTTCACAAAACAAGGTCGATTTTAATGGCGTTAGGTATTCATATAGCAACGAACCTTATCAATACATTCTTTTTCGAATCAAACCCCTATGGTGAGTTAATCTTCACGAAAGTCTCTGGCATCGATCTTTCGGGGTGGAACAACCTATACTTCTTAATTTTCAAAGGCTTATTTCCAACTATCCTCACCTTGATTTTTGTTAAACTCTATCTACGTTATAGCACTAAATCAAAAGAACTGGGGACTTCAGATAAAAAAACCGTATAAAATGAGAAATTTCATTCAAAAATACCCAACATTCTACAGGTTCACTTTAGCTATTCTACTTTTTGGTTGTGCTTTATTCTTAAGCGCACTCATCAATAAAGGTGTTGTAAAACAATACTTTCCTTTTACAGCAGTACTATTCTTAACCATTGCAACTTGGATTTTATTGAAGACGGACAAAAAATCGTTGCATGACATTGGTTTAGATTTAAGGATAAGAAATCTTTTATTTTTGCCTCTTGGTGTGATAATTGGTGCCATCGCTTTATTAGGAGCTAAGTATGCAAGAGCTTTGTATGCAGGAGAATCTTTTGCAATTAGTGAATCTATTAACTACTCAAGTATCTTATATGCGTTCTATTTCATTTTGCCAACTGTAGCTGTAGAAGAGTTTTTATTTAGAGGGTACTTATTTAAAAAAACAATCGAGAAAAGCTCTGTTATGAAAGCGAACATTCTCTTTTCCATATTATTCATGTTGATTCACGTTTTAGACGAAAGCGTACTTAAGAATAAAGGATTGATGATTCTACTTATGATAAGTATTCCTGTTGGGCATTTATTATTTGCTACTGCTTTATTAAAATCTAAAACACTTTTTTTTCCAATTGGACTTCATTTAGGGAATAATTGGGCAACACGACATTTAATAATTAGTAGTGAAAGCAGTGAAAGCATTTTGTACACAGTAAACAATGCTACATTCAACACTTGGCCTTCTTTTATAGGATCCATTCTTATTTTCAATGCCGTATTCCTTCTTGCAACTTTCATCATTTGGAAATGGAATGATTTCCCTTTCTTTCATCGATTAAAAAAAGAATAATTCAGCTATTTTTTTCATCAAACAGAACGATAAAACTTCGCTTTTGCGGGGTTTTATTTTTTTATAATAATTCTTCTAAAAAATTAAAACTTAAAATCAAAAATAAAGCCATTTAGAAGCGATTTAAGACACTTTCTAGGTAATCAACAAATGTTAATAATTACAATCTTACAGCATTGAAATGCTTTTATAAAAGTGTCTTTTTTCGTAAATTTGTAGTACATGATTTCATCATTTCTTAATGGTGATTTTTTTATGAATTTTATATAAAATAAAACATGAGCGAAGAGAACAAAAATAATTATGACGCCTCCAGTATTCAGGCATTAGAAGGAATGGAGCATGTAAGAATGCGTCCATCCATGTATATTGGAGATGTTGGAGTAAGAGGGTTGCATCACTTAGTATACGAGGTTGTAGATAACTCTATAGATGAAGCATTAGCAGGACATTGCGATACTATTGACGTTACTATTAATGAAGATAACTCTGTTACCACTAAAGATAACGGACGTGGAATTCCAGTAGGAATTCACAAAAAAGAAGGTGTTTCTGCATTACAGGTAGTAATGACCAAGATTGGTGCCGGTGGTAAATTTGACAAAGATTCTTATAAAGTATCTGGGGGGCTTCACGGTGTTGGAGTTTCTTGTGTAAATGCACTATCTCAACACTTAACTGCTACCGTTCATAAGGAAGGAAAAATATGGCAACAAGAATACGAAAGAGGTAAAACTTTATATCCGGTAAAAACAATTGGTGAAACCGATTTTACTGGTACCATTGTTACTTTTTCTCCAGATACAACTATTTTCACACAAACGATAGAATACAACTATGATACGCTAGCAACTCGTTTGCGTGAATTGTCATTTCTAAATAAAGGAATTACCATCACACTTACAGACAAGCGTAATAAAGATGATGAAGGGAATGATATTCATGAAAAATTTTACAGTGATGAAGGACTTCCTGAATTTATTCGTTACCTAGACAGTACTCGTGAGCAATTAACCGCTGGGGTTATTTCTATGGAAGGTGAAAAGAATGGAATTCCTGTAGAAGTCGCTTTGGTGTATAACACTTCTTATTCTGAAAATTTACATTCTTATGTAAATAACATCAACACACATGAAGGAGGAACACACTTATCTGGATTTAGACGTGGGTTAACAGGAACTTTAAAGAAGTATGCTGATAATTCAGGTTTATTAAAAAATGTAAAGTTTGAAATTGCTGGTGATGATTTCCGTGAAGGATTAACAGCGATAGTTTCGGTTAAAGTAGCAGAACCTCAGTTCGAAGGACAAACCAAAACAAAATTAGGAAACAGAGAAGTTACTTCTGCGGTATCTCAAGCAGTGTCGGAGATGCTAACCAATTACTTAGAAGAGAATCCTAACGATGCAAAAACCATTGTTCAGAAAGTAATTTTAGCCGCTCAAGCACGTCATGCTGCACGTAAAGCACGAGAAATGGTGCAACGTAAAACTGTGATGAGTATTGGAGGGTTGCCTGGTAAATTATCAGACTGTTCCGAGACTGATCCTGCTATCTGTGAGATTTTCTTAGTTGAGGGAGATTCGGCAGGCGGAACAGCAAAACAAGGGCGTGATCGTAATTTTCAAGCAATTTTACCTTTAAGGGGAAAAATATTGAATGTTGAGAAAGCAATGCAGCACAAAGTTTTTGAAAACGAAGAGATCAAAAACATGTTTACAGCATTGGGAGTAAGTATTGGTACAGAAGAAGATCCAAGAGCTTTAAACTTATCAAAATTAAGATATCATAAAATAGTTATTATGTGTGATGCCGATGTAGATGGCTCTCACATTGCAACATTAATTCTAACTTTCTTCTTCAGATACATGAGAGAAATGGTTGAGCAAGGATATATTTACATTGCTACACCTCCTTTATATTTAGTGAAGAAAGGACAGAAAAGAGAATATGCTTGGGATGACAATCAGCGTGATTTAATCGCTCAACAAATGGGTGGAAGCGTAAATATCCAAAGATATAAAGGTCTTGGAGAGATGAATGCAGATCAATTATGGGACACAACCATGAATCCTGAATTCAGAACATTACGTCAGATTACTATTGATAGTATGACTGAAGCAGATAGAGTTTTCTCTATGCTAATGGGAGACGAAGTTCCACCACGTAGAGACTTTATAGAAAGGAATGCTAAATATGCGAATATAGACGCTTAATCAATAAAAACAGGGTTTTTCCTTAAAGCACAATCGACATCGATTGTGCTTTTTTTTTTATATTCGCAGTAGTGCCCCAAAATGTTGAACAATAACTAAACTTTATAAACATGAAAAAGCTTCTTCTTGTTTTTGTGGGGACTCTCACATTAACTACAACAACTGTAAAAGCTCAAACAGACGGAATTGAATCAATCTTATTAGCTTCTGGCGATGCCGAAAAATTAACAGAGGCATACATCAATCCAGCAATGAAGGGACTCATTTTTGGAATGAATAATGGCTGGTATCATACAGCTAAAACTCACAAACTATTAGGTTTTGATATCTCTATTGGATTAAATGCTTCAACAGTACCTAGCGCAGATGAAGTTTTTAGGTTTGCCGATTTAGGGCTAACAAACACAACATCTACTTCAGCATTAGCAGCAACTGTTGCTGGAGCTAACAACCTTCAAGCTCCTGTTACTTTTTCAGGAACAGTACAGGGACAAAATGTTACAGCAACTTTTAACATGCCTGGGGGTGCAAAAGACGACCTCCCTTTAAATGCCATTCCAACTCCTGCAGTACAATTTAGCCTAGGGCTACCTTGGAAAATGGATGCAATGCTTCGTTTGGTTCCTAAAGTAGGTTCTGATGATGTTAAAGGAAACCTATTGGGATTAGGACTTAAAAAAGAAATTACAAGTTGGTTTGGACCTTTGGAGAAAACTCCGTTACATGTTTCTTTATTAGCTGCTTTCACTACAATGAAAGTTGATTACGATATTCAAAATGGTAGTTCTATTTCAGGATCTGGACAGAAAGCAGAATTCAAATTAAACTCATATACTGTTGAAGCTATTGCTTCTTTAAATTTTCCATTTATCAATATTTTTGGAGGATTTGGATACAATAGTGGTAATTCAGAATTAAATATGCTTGGAACATATAACTTAGATTATGATGTAGCAGGTGGAGGAACCATTACAGAATCGGTAACAGATCCATTGCAACTAGATTTTGATGCCAAAGGGTTTAAAAGCACAATAGGAGCTAGAATCAGTTTAGGTTTCTTTAAAATCTTTGGGAGTTATACGCTACAAGAGTACAACACAATCAATGCAGGTATTGCTTTGAGTATTAGATAATAATTCTCTCAAAAATCAAATAAAAAAGACACCTTTTAGGTGTCTTTTTTATTTTTATAGTCCTATTTTTGCATGACTTTATTTAACACAATTAAAAAACACAAACATATGAAAGTTACAGTTGTAGGAGCAGGTGCAGTAGGTGCAAGTTGCGCTGAATATATTGCCATTAAAAACTTTGCCTCTGAAGTTGTATTATTAGACATTAAAGAAGGATATGCTGAAGGAAAAGCGATGGATTTAATGCAAACAGCTTCTCTAAATGGTTTTGATACAAAAATTACAGGAAGTACAAGCGATTACTCAAAAACTGCTGATTCTGATATCTGCGTGATTACTTCTGGAATTCCAAGAAAACCTGGAATGACTCGTGAAGAGTTAATCGGAATCAATGCTGGAATTGTAAAGACAGTTTCATCAAGTTTAATTGAACACTCTCCTAATACAATCATCATTGTTGTATCGAATCCAATGGACACAATGACATATTTAGTTCACAAAACAACTGGATTAGCTAAGAATAGAATCATTGGAATGGGTGGAGCTTTAGATTCTGCTCGTTTCAAATACAGATTAGCGGAAGCGTTAGAAGCTCCTATTTCTGATGTTGACGGAATGGTTATTGGAGGTCATTCAGATAAAGGAATGGTTCCTTTAACTAGATTAGCAACAAGAAACTCTGTTCCTGTTTCAGAATTTATTTCTGAAGAAAGATTAGAACAAGTATTACAAGACACCAAAGTTGGAGGAGCTACACTAACTGGATTGTTAGGAACTTCTGCTTGGTATGCACCAGGTGCAGCCGTTTCTGGTTTGGTACAAGCCATTGCTTGTGACCAAAAGAAAATCTATCCTTGCTCTACTTTATTAGAAGGAGAATATGGTTTGAATGATTTATGTATTGGAGTTCCTGTTGTTTTAGGTAGCAACGGAATTGAAAAAATCGTAGAGATTAATTTAAGTGACGCAGAAAAGGCACACATGCAAGAATCTGCTGCTGGTGTTTCTAAAACTAACGGTCTATTAGAATTATAAGATTCATATATTGTATAAATAAAAAAACCAGCCGAAAAGGCTGGTTTTTTTATTTATTATTTAGTCTTTACGATAAACCAGAAATTACTCCATCATTATCAATCGTCATTCCTTCAGAAGCTGGTCTACCAGGCAACCCAGGCATACGCATCATTTTCCCTAAGATTGGAATTACAAATTGTGCTCCTGCTGCAATTTCAATCTCTCGAACGGTTACAGAAAACCCTGTAGGTCTACCAATTAATTTATCATCATCAGAAAATGATTTTTGAGTTTTCGCCATACAAACAGCAAAATCATTGAATCCGAGTCGATCTATTCTTCGTAGGTTTAATTCAGCTTTTTTATCATAAATCACATCATCTGCTCCATAAATCTCTTTCGCAATGGTTGCTATTTTTTCTTTCATTGGACTTTTCCAATCATATAAAGGCTTAAACTGAGTTGCTTTATTTTCCACAACATCAACAACTGCCGTAGCTAACTCCTTAGTTCCTTCACCTCCTTTAGCCCATCCTTCAGAAAGTACTGCATGCACTCCTAATTTTGAACAAGCTTCTTTAATAAAGCTCACTTCTTCATCTGAATCAGAAATAAAAGAATTAATGGCAACTACTGGTTCAATATTAAACTTTCGAATGTTCTCGATATGCTTTTCCAAGTTCTTAAACCCTTCTTTAACACGCTCAACACTTGGTGTATTATACTCTTCTTTTTTAGCACCACCATGATGACGTAAAGCTCTAATAGTTGCTACCAACACAACACACTTCGGATTCAGCCCTGCAAAAGCAGATTTAATATTTAAAAATTTCTCAGCTCCTAAATCTGCTCCAAATCCAGCTTCAGTTACTACATAGTTTGATAATGAAAGTCCCATTTTAGTTGCTAAAACTGTATTTGTCCCTTGTGCAATATTTGCAAACGGCCCTCCATGGATGATCGCTGGATTCTCTTCTAAGGTTTGCACCAAGTTGGGCTTAATAGCATCTTTTAATAAAATTGCCATTGCATCTTGAGCATTTAAATCGCGAGCAAAAATTGGTTTTTTATCAAACGTAAATCCTATAAAAATATCCCCTAAACGCTTCTTTAGGTTATCGAAACTAGTAGCCATACATAATATTGCCATTACTTCTGATGCTGGGGTAATATTAAATCCATCTTCCCTAGGAATTCCATTTGCTGTCCCTCCTAATCCGATTGTGATTTGACGTAATGCTCTATCGTTCATATCAATAACACGTTTCCATAAAATGGTTCTTGGATCGATATTTAAATTATTCACTTTGCTTTGTAAATTATTATCTATTAAAGCAGACAATAGGTTGTTGGCTTTTTCAACGGCATTAAAATCTCCTGTAAAATGAAGATTGATATCTTCCATTGGAACTACTTGAGAATAACCACCTCCAGCGGCTCCTCCTTTAATTCCAAAAACTGGTCCTAAGGATGGCTCTCTTAATACTACCGTTCCTTGTTTCCCAATTTTATTTAACCCTTCAGTTAAACCAATAGAAACAGTTGTTTTTCCTTCTCCAGCTGGAGTTGGTGTTAATGCAGTAACTAAGACTAGATTATTTTGTTTTATTCTTTCTTCGTCAATTAAATCTAAAGGAAGTTTTGCTTTGTACTTTCCGTACATTTCTAAATCATCTTCTTTTATTTCAATTTTTTTTGCGATTTCTACAATGTGTTGTAGCTTTTTTGCTTGAGCAATTTCTATATCTGATAAATGGGCCATGAATTCAGTTTTAGTTTTAGTTTGTTTGTTGCTTTTTACTCAGAAAAGCGAGTAAATATACATAATTTCATTAGGCTAATCTTATTTCACTATAAAGTTACAAATTACTCAAGGCAAGATGCCTAATATCTATTTAAATAAGGGTTATTTAAGAAGTTGAAAGCAATCTTTTTTATATATTTGGCGCATGAACGCAAAATGGTACATTAGTACTTTATTTTTAATATTTATTTACTTTGGAGCATTCCATGAGCCAATTTCTATACCTAATCAAGAAATTGTTCTAGAATTCGTCGATGCTAAAATCGATCAAAAAGATCTTAAAAATACCATTACTGATGTTAAAGAAAAGCTTTTAACATTTGGTGTTTCAAACATTAAAATTCACGAAACAAAAAGTGGCACTTTAAAAATCTCTTATTTTAGTGTTACTCATATTGACAATATCAAAGAAGCTCTCTTAAAAGAGAATCAACTAGTTTTAAGTCAAAAATCAGAGAATAAAAACAATGACAATACTTCCTTAGATTATAAAATAGATGTCTATGAGTTAACTAACGAGACTGATATTTCTAAGAAAAATGACAAGCTTGTATTTGAAATTAAGTACAACTCAGATAGTCATGCTACTAGTTATAACTCTGCTTTTGTAAAAAATTCAAACACCTCAAAAGCTAATCGGCTTTTTAAAACAGCTTACAGAACATACAAAAACAATCCATTCACAAAGGATTACACTTCATGTAAAGAACCAGAAGTTAGAGCTGGACCTTCTTTCCACACTATCTAAAAATGTACTAGTTTATATATTCACTAAACTACTTTAAACTAATGAGTATCAAACTCATTATTAAAAAACAACAATAAAAATAATTGTCAAATTTTACAAGAAGGGCTATATTTGCTCGCTTTTATAAAATTTGACAACTAAATACCCAAAAATGCAAAATAAAGGACTCATAAAATTATTCGCAATCCTATTTGGATTAGTGAGTTTATACCAATTATCTTTCACTTTCTTTACTACGAAAGTTGAAAATGCCGCTCAAGAATATGCAGAATCTCAAGGCGATGTAAAAAATGGAAAAGAGCAAGCTGCCTTAGAGAAGAAATACTTAGACAGTGTAGCTAACAAAGAAGTAATCAACTTAGGAATTACAAGTTACACGTACAATGACATCAAGGACAAAGAAATGAACTTGGGTCTTGATTTAAAAGGTGGTATCAATGCCATCCTACAAGTTTCTGTAAAAGAAGTATTAATTTCTCTTTCTAACGAATCTAAAAGTGTCGTTTTTAACCAAGCCTTAGTAGCTGCCGATGAAGCGCAAAAAGACAGTGGAGACAACTATTTAGATTTATTTTTTACAGAATTTGAAAGAATCTCAAATGGAACAATTAAATTAAGTGACCCAAAGATTTTTGGGACAAAAGCTCTTAGTGAAAAAATCAACTTTAGCAAAACCAATGATGAAGTTAAAGTAGAATTACAAAAAGAGATTAACAGCTCTATTAATACTGCCTTTGAAGTACTAAGAAGTAGAATTGATAAGTTTGGAGTAACTCAACCTAACATTCAACGTATTGGAACTTCAGGAAGAATTCAAATTGAATTGCCTGGAGCAAAAGATATTGATCGTGTTGAGAAATTAATCACTAGTAAAGCAGAATTACAATTTTGGGGAGTTTTCTCAAATGCCGAGACAATCAACTATTTTATTACTGCCGATGCTAAAGTTGCAGAACTTTTAAAAGATGATAGTTTAGAACAAGAGAAAGACAGTGTTTCAACTGATAATATTGAAGACATATTAGATGAATCTAAAGATTCTACACAAGTAGCTCAAAAATCTTTATTTACATATTTGATCCCTACTCAACCTCGTCAAGGCGAGAACCCTTCTTCTTTAGTCGGAAGAGCTATGCTAAAGGACACTGCCATGGTTAATAAGTTATTAGCTATGAAAGAAGTGGTAAATCTAAGACCAAATGAACTTAAGTACGCTAAATTCTTATGGGACTACAAACCTACTTCTGTTGTTAATGGTGAAGCATTAATAGGCTTATACGCTATCGTATCAAATAGAACGGATACACCACCTATTCAAGGAGATGTCATCACAGATGCTTCTCAAGTTTTTGATCAATTGAACAAACCTGAAGTAAGTATGTCTATGAACCCAAATGGTTCTAAATTATGGGCTAAACTTACTGCTGAATATACAAATAAGCAAGTTGCTGTTGTTCTAGATAATTATGTTTATACAGCTCCAAATGTACCAGGAAGTATTACGGGTGGAAGAACCTCAATTTCTGGAGGAAGTATGACAATTGAAGATGCACAAGATATTGCAACCGTATTAAAAGCGGGTAAACTTCCTGCTGCTGCTAGAATCATTGAGAAAGCTGTAGTTGGACCTTCTTTAGGTCAAGAATCTATCGACAGATCTTTAAACTCTTTCTTACTTGCAATTGCATTAGTATTGGTTTGGATGATTGTTTATTATGGAAGAGCTGGTGCTTATGCTAACGTTGCGTTAACCGTAAACATCTTATTCCTTTTTGGAGTTTTAGCTTCGTTTAATGCTGTATTAACATTACCTGGTATTGCTGGTATTATCTTAACCATAGGTATGTCTGTAGATGCCAATGTAATTATTTTCGAAAGAATTAAGGAAGGGTTATTCAAGAAGAAAGGATTAAAGCAATCTGTAGATGATGGTTTTAGTATCAAGGGAGCCTTATCTGCAATTATTGATGCAAATATTACGAGTTTATTAACGGGTGTTATCTTATATGTTTTTGGTACTGGACCAATTAAAGGATTTGCATTAACATTAATGATTGGTATTGCTACTTCTTTATTTACAGCAGTATTTATCACGAGATTATTAATTGACAATGCTACTGAGAAAGGTAAAAACTTAACCTTTAACACGAACTTATCTAAAGGATGGTTCCAAAATATTAATATCGAATTCTTACGTAAGCGTAAGATTGCATATGTGATTTCTGGTGCTATTATTATAGGAGGTATTGCTTCTATTGTATCTATTGGATTAAAACAAGGTGTAGATTTTAAAGGAGGTCGTTCTTATACTGTTCGTTTTGACAAACCAACGAACCCAACAGATGTTAAGACTACTTTAGCAGGTGTCTTTGGTGGTGCTCCAGAAGTTAAAACATATGGTCAAAGCAATCAATTAAAAATTACGACAACCTATAAGATTGATGAAGAAGGAAAAGACGTAGATGATGAGGTACAAAATGCATTGTATACTGGATTAAAATCTTATTTATCAGAAGGAACTACTTATGAAGACTTTAAACCAGGTTTTGAGAAATCTGGAAATGTAATTATGAGTTCTAGAAAAGTAGAACCTACTATTGCAGATGACATTAAAACATCGGCAATCTATGCAGTATTTGGATCTTTATTAGTGGTATTCTTATATATCTTATTACGATTTAGAAAAGTATCCTTTAGTTTGGGTGCTGTAATTGCTGTTTTCCATGATGTATTAATTGTATTGGGGATTTTCTCAATTCTTTACAAGTTCATGCCTTTTGATATGGAAATCGGACAATCTTTTATTGCGGCAATTCTTACCGTAGTAGGATACTCACTGAATGATACGGTGGTTATCTTTGATAGAATTAGAGAATTCGCTGGAATTCATACAAAATGGGCGTATAGCGAAGTAGTTGATAAAGCTTTAAGTAGTACATTAGGAAGAACCATTAATACTTCTTTAACTACCTTATTAGTAATGCTAGCAATCTTCTTATTTGGAGGAGACTCTATTAAAGGATTTATGTTCGCATTAATTATAGGTGTAATAGTAGGAACATACTCTTCATTATTTGTGGCAACACCAATTATGTATGATACTTCTAAAAAGAAGGAAGCTAAAAAACAATAATTTTTAGAAAACGTATATAAAACCGTTTTGATTATACTGAATTCATTTCAGTAACACAAAACGGTTTTTTTCTTTCATAAACACCTAGTTATCTTTGCATAATGGATTTTATAAAACTTCATGATTTAACATTCAAACCTTTTATTTCCGAGGAAGAAATTTCAGAGATTGTAAAGACACTAGTACATCAAGTATCAAATGATTTAGAGGAAGGTGAAGTCCCTCTTTTTATAGGGATTCTAAACGGATCTTTCTTATTTGCTTCAGATTTCATTCGCCATTTCAAAGGAAACTGTGAGGTTTCGTTTGTGAAGTTAAGTTCTTATGAAGGAACTTCTTCTACCAAAACAGTAAACGAACTTATTGGTGTTAATGAAGATCTAACTGGACGAACAGTTATTATCTTAGAAGATATTATCGATACGGGTAATACATTACATAAAATCTATGATATCTTTAGATATAAGAATGTGAAGCAATTAAAAATAGCAACTCTATTATTTAAACCAGACGTGTATAAAAAAGAGTTACCTATTACCTATATTGGAAAAAGTATTGAAGACAAGTTTGTGGTAGGTTATGGTTTAGACTATGACGGATTGGGTAGAAATTTACCTGCCATTTATCAATTAACAAAATAACGAAATGAAGAACATCGTATTATTTGGCCCTCCTGGTGCTGGAAAAGGAACTCAAGCAGATATTTTAAAAGAAAAGTATCAATTAGTTCACATCTCCACTGGAGACGTTTTTAGGTACAATATTAAAAATGAAACCGAATTAGGCTTACTAGCAAAAACATTTATGGACAAAGGTGACTTAGTTCCTGATGAAGTAACCATTCACATGCTAGAGGCAGAAGTAAACAAGAATGCTGATGCAAATGGATTTATATTCGATGGATTCCCTAGAACAGAATCGCAAGCAGAAGCTTTGGAGGCATTTTTAGAAAGCAAAGGAGAAAAAATTAATGGGATGGTTGCCTTGGAAGTTCCTGAAGACTTATTAGTTGGACGACTTTTAGAGAGAGGAAAAACCAGCGGTAGATCTGATGATACTGATGAAGTAAAAATTAGAAATCGTTTCAACGAGTACAATACAAAAACAGCCATTTTAAAAGACTTTTATCAATCTAAAGGGAATTATTATGGTGTAAACGGAGTAGGATCTATTGAAGATATTACTGAACGTTTATCAGAAGTTTTTGATACATTATAAAATAGGATAAAAGACAAAAGGTCTAAGTAAAAGATTACTTTCTTCACCTTTCTTCTTTTAACCAAATAGCTAAAAAAATGACTGAAGGAAATTTTGTCGATTATATAAAAGTGTACGCTTCTTCGGGTAAAGGAGGTAGAGGTTCTGCTCACTTGCACAGAGAAAAATACATTACCAAAGGAGGTCCCGATGGTGGTGATGGTGGTCGTGGTGGCCATATCATCATACGAGGTACTAAAAACATGTGGACATTATTTCATTTAAAATTCAAGAAACACTTTAGAGCTGTTCAAGGAGGTGATGGAAGTAAAAGTAGAAGCACCGGTAAGGATGGTGAAGATATTTATATCGATGTTCCTTTAGGTACTATTATAAGAGATAGTGAAACAAGCAATATTCTTTTTGAAATTACTGAAGACGGAGAAGAACGAATTCTCTTAGAAGGAGGTAAAGGAGGTCTTGGTAACTGGAACTTTAAATCTTCAACCAATCAAACACCTCGTTATGCACAACCTGGAATGGATGGGCTTGAAGGTTGGTATCAAATAGAACTTAAATTACTTGCAGATGTTGGTTTGGTTGGTTTTCCTAATGCTGGAAAATCTACATTGCTTTCTGTTATTACTGCTGCAAAACCCAAGATAGCTGATTATGCTTTTACAACACTAAAACCAAATCTTGGTATTGTACAGTACCGCGATTTTCAAAGTTTTGTAATGGCTGATATCCCGGGAATTATTGAAGGAGCAGCAGAAGGAAAAGGTTTAGGGCATCGTTTTTTACGTCATATAGAGCGTAACTCTACCCTACTCTTTTTAATTCCAGCTGATAGCGACGACATTAATAAAGAGTATGAAATCTTATTAAACGAGCTTAAAAAACATAATCCAGAGTTATTAGACAAACAACGTTTATTGGCCATTTCAAAAACAGACATGCTGGATGATGAGTTAAAACAAGAAATCACAAATGAGCTTCCAAAAGGAATTCCACATTTATTTATCTCTTCTGTTGCCCAAATTGGGTTGCAAGAATTAAAAGATAAATTGTGGAAAATGCTTAATTAAAAAACAAACGCTATGAGAAATTGTCCTGCTTGTAAAAAAGAAAATGCTGAAATTGCTATTTTTTGTGAAAGGTGTAACTTCCCCTTTGAAGGAACAGAAAAAGAAAAAGCAGTTCATATTGGAAAGTTCATTTCCAAAAAAGGAGTTTCTTACGATAAAGACGATTCTTTAAAGAGAAGTAAATTAATTCTTGGCGTTATTGCTGCCTTCAATCTTATTTTTCTAGTAATCAACTATAGAATAATAGATACGCCTAGCATTATATTTACTGGACTTATTATTGTTACTTTTATTTACTGTGCTTTGACCATCGAAAAACATTCTTTTATCAAAGTATTAATTCCACTACTAATTTTAATCCTAATCAACCTACTTCTTTTACTAGTAAACCCAGAAATGTTTCTAGATGGCATCTTCATCAGATTGGTTTACATCGGTGCTCTAGTATATAGTTTGATTATGATTCGCTCTCACAATAATTTTAAAAAGAAGTATGAAGACGAAGACTAGTTTTCTAGCTTAATCTTTATAGGCATTGTATATTCTGAAGTAACAGTAATTCCTCTTTTAATTGCTGGGTAAATTATAGGCAGACCAACTATCGATTTTTCAAGCATTTGCTTCAACTTAGGAATTTCTTGATACAGATTATCTGAAGCTTTGATGGATTTCAATGTTGCTTTTCCTTCAGAAGAAATGGTAATAATAACATGAATTGTTTCGTCTACTGGTCTTTTTACTTTGATGTCCTGACTACTCAAGCTTTTTGCAATTTCCTGATGCATCATTTTTCGAAAGCAATCTATTTTCTCCTGATCGATAAGGTTTTTACAAGCTTCAAAAGAAGGAGGTGTGTCAACAGCTTTATAATCCACATTCGTATCTAGCTTCTCCTGAGGCTTATTTTTCTGAAAAGAAAAATAGTCGCAAGAACAGAAACACACTAAAATTGATAAAATGATTAGCCTTTTCACTCGTAAAAATTAATACTGTGTGAATTTACTAAAAATCCTTCTGTCAATCTCCTATTTTTTCGCCTCGTAAGAAATAATCTTTCTTTATCTCTTTCATTCTTCTTTTAGCATAAGCCGCTAAGTCCTTATCCATAAATTCAAATTGCATGACATATTGATCATAATGCTTATAAACTAACTTTTTGTCTTTAAAATAATCATCTGAAGTTTTAGCCAACTGATATAGGGCTTTATGATTACTTCTATTTTCTTTATAGGCTTTATCAAACATTGCAATGGCTCTTTTAGGTTGCTTCAATTTTAAATGCGCATGCCCCATTCCATAATACTCCTCATCTCTTTTTTCTTTTCCTAAAAAAGTTGCAAAACTATAATTCATCATTGCTCTTTGATAGTTTTCTAATTTCATTTCTATATGCCCTAGATAAGTCAATATTTTAAAATCAGTTCTATCCATACTTTTAGAAGTGTCAAAATATTCTTTTGACTCCTCATAATTCCCCAAATTATAATGAGTTCTTCCAAACATATTTATCACAAACAATTGCCCAGGGGTTAACGTATCTAACTTCTCTAAAAGCTGAAGAGTCACTTTGTATTTTTTGTGACGGTAGGTTTCATTAACCTTTAATCTATTTAAATTGATATGATAAGGTTCTAACTGCAATCCTTTTTCTAAAAACAGACTTGTTGAATCTTTATCTTTTAACTTGTAGTAGCTGTTTGCTAATTGATATATTGACTTAATATGTGTAGAGTCTATTGCATAGGCTTCCAAAAAGCTATCGATCATCGCATTTCGATCTTTTTTCATGGCATAAGCAACTCCTTTTTGATATGCATAATTAGGGTTGGTTTTATCTATTCCACATAGTTCTTCAAAAGTTTTAATCGCTACGTTAGCTCTTCTTTTTGTTAAGTATAGCTTGCCTAGTTGGTATTTAATTAATAGGTTTTGAGGGTCCGTTTTAAGAATACTCTCATAAATATCTATGGTCTTACTATGGATTCTTAATTTTTGATATGACTTCCCCAGCTGAACTTTTGCTTTGTAATCATCCTTGATATCAAGTGCTTTTCGATAGTATTTTACAGCCTCTTTCGTTTTATCTAATTGATAATAAATAGAAGCTATGGTGTTCTGTTTTCGAAATGAATCTTCAAACGAATTTAGTTTGGTCAATGCAACTTTATACCTTCCTCTCAAAATAAGGCTGTCTATACTTTCAAAAGTTTCTTGGTTTTGAGATTCAAGGGAAAACGTGTGAATCAATACTACTAATAAAATAATCTTTTTCATCTTTAACTCTTTATCACTAAAATTATAATAGCCCTCATTACACATAAAAACACGTACTAATATGAAAACGATTAGTACGTGAATTTACCAAAAATCCTTTTATTTACTCTACATTAATTCGAATGCTCAAAGTATATTTTACAGGCACAGGTTTTCCGCGTTGCTTTCCTGGCTTCATTTTCGGCAACTTACTTACCACTCTCATTACTTCTTTTTTAAGTCTTGGGTGTGGAGCCAAAGCTTTAATATCTACAACATCTCCGTTTTGATCAACTCGGAATTGCATCGTTAATCTTTTTCTCCCTGGAGACAAACCTAGTTCAGCTGGTAATTCAGCGTCAAACTTTTTATTAAAATGTTTTTGCATTTTTTTATTAAAACATGCTTTCAATTCCGCTTTTGTTCCTTTACACCCAGGAAAAACTGGTACATCTTCAATAATAGTAAAAGGCACATCTTCAACTACTTCTTCTGCTTCTTCAACCTCTTCTATTTCCTCAACTTCAACAGCTTCTGTCTCATCTGTTTCAGTAGATTCAATAATCGTTTCTTCTATTTCTTCTTCATCTTCAACTACTTCAATTTTTTCAGGAGTTGGCGGAGGTGGAGTTTTTGGGATTTCTGGCTCGATACGTTCTGTAATAGGTGTCTCTTCTTCTAAGTCAGCATTCATACTCACATCGCCCAAGTCTCCAAATTGACGATCAAATGTTTTCTTTTCAATAGCAACATAGGTTATAAAAAGTGCTAAGACTAATCCTAACTGCATAAACAATTTGCTGTAGTTTTCTAAGTTTGATTTTGGGTCTTTCTTAATTTCCATTTCTAAATGTTTTTAAAATTTCGCATAAACGCTCCCTTCATCGCTTTTTATAGCACTGATAATGAACTATATACTATTCCTACTTAATATGAAACGCCTATACAGATATAGACAAAATTGTTCTAACCTAGTTTTTCTTTTTTCTCTCCTTTAACATCTAATAGCATAGGCAGTGTATATTTTACTGACACTACTTTACCATCTTTTTCTCCAGGAATCATTTTCGGTAACATTTTGATAATTCTAATGGCTTCTTTTCGTAGACTTGAGTTTGGAGCTTTTGCTTCAACATCGGTAACATTCCCTTTTTTATCAACTTTAAAAAGCACTATTATTTCCTTTTTACCAGGAGATGACACTAATTTATTCGGCAAATTCGAATTGAAATTTTTCACAAAATGCTTCTGCACATTTATATTAAAGCAAGCCTTCAACTCTGCTTTAGTTCCTTTACACCCTGGGAATACTGGTACTCTATCGATTTCATTTTTCTCAGGAGTTGGTGGTACTAACGTTTTTAGAATCCCAAATTCAATACGTTCTGTAATAGATGGTTCTTTTTCTAAGTTCGCATTCATTGTTACATTTCCTAAATCTCCAAATTGGCGATCAAATGTTTTTTTCTCAATAGCAACATAGGTCATAAAAAGTGCTAAAATTAGCCCTAATTGCATAAATAATTTACTATAGTTTTTTACGTTTGATTTTAGATTTTTCATAATTTTCATCTCTTAATGTTTTTAAAATTTTGCATAAGTATTCTACCACTATCGCTTCAATAGTGTCATCATTTTCTTATTTATTTGGTTTAATTAATACTGCTTACTTAACATCAATTCGCATTGGTAAAGTGTATTTTACATCTACTGGTTTTCCGTCTTGCTCTCCTGGAATCATTTTAGGCAGCATATTGATAATACGGATACTTTCTTCTTTTAATTTTTCGTGAGGTGCTTTCACTTTTACACCAGCAATATTTCCTTTTTTATCGATTTTAAATTGCATAACAATTCGTTTTTTTCCTGGTTTTAATCCTATTTTATTTGGAAGATTTGGATTAAAATTTCTAGCAAAATGCATCTGCATATTTTTATTAAAACACTTTCTATCATTTTCATCACAACCAGGGAAAGTTGGAATTTTTTCTATAATTGTAAAAGGGACGTCTTCATTTATTTTTTCAACTTCAGTTTTATCAGAAATTTCCTGACCTTCTGAAGAAAGAAGCACTAAGGATATCATTTTTCTACCATTCTCTAACTTATAGAGTTCCAAAGACACCTTGTCTGAATATGTTGGTTTTACAAATCTACCTTTGAATTCTTCATACTCTAACCTTTCTTTCGTTAGCAATTCATCTTCAGAAATTCTCTTCCCAATTTGTGGTTTCTTAATCCCAAAATAAATATCTAAATACGACTCTTTTGCTCTTCCTTCGTAATTAAACTTAGGCAAACCATAAAAAGTAGTTTCTTGTTTTTGTGCCACAACATCATCTTGGAGTAAGCTGTTTTCACTACATGAAACATAAAACAACATACTTGCTAATACAGGTATTAACAACAAGTATTTTACTTGTTTTATTTGTTTTGATTTCTCCCTCATAATCATTTTTATTCTCTTTTTTACTAAAGAAGATTTATAGAATTGGTTCACAAATGATATATACTCCACGTCAAATAACTGACTCACTAGTTTGTTAATGTATTGCTTCTTTTCTGTTGACTTTACAACAATATCATCAGAAATATATTCGTGGACTGTAGATATTCTTTTTTGATATATATATACTAATGGGTTAAACCACATCACAATCTTTAAACTCTCAAATACGAGTAAGTCTATAGAATGTTTTTGTTTGCAATGGATGAGCTCATGTGAAATAATTTTATCTTTTTCTTGTTCATCTACGTTTGCCCCTAAAAAGACATAGTTAAAAAATGAAAATGCTTTTTTCGAATTAGGAAGCGTTATTAAATAATAACTTTCTTTTCTTTCTCTAGAGTTCTTAACAATTAGGTGAATAATTCTATATAGTTTGTAACCAAAAATCAGTGAGAAAAAAGTTAATCCTATCCAGAAAACAAGTATCCCATAATCAAAACTTTGGTAAACTGATGTTTGTTCTATAACTGATTGTGGAGACAATACAATCTCTGGCAACACAATGCTAATTTCTTTGGGAATGGCTTGCTGAAACGTTGGCAAATTGATAAAAGGGATTAAAAAAGATCCAATTGCTGTTACTAATAAATACCATCTATTTTTAGTAAAGAATGTTTCTTTTGCTAAAAAGAAGTCATATACCGCTAAAAATAATGTTTGAAATAGTATTACTTGTATTATGTAATTAATCATAACTTTTGTTTTTTAATATTTGGCAACGACATTTTACCACACTGTGCAAAATCCATACCTCGAGTTAATGAAATTTGTTCTTCTCTTAAAAAACCTTTCATTAGTTCTCCATACTCTTTTGCTTTCTCATCTGTTATTTTATTATAGACACGATAAACGTATGTTTTCACTTTTCCATTTTTCTTAAAATAAATTCTATTTAATATTTTAATTTTTTCATCGGCTACTCCCCAATCAAAGTTATTCTCAACCAAATAACCATGTAAGTTCTGATGTAAATCAGTCCATGATTTATAAACCACTTCAAAACTATCTTTACTAATCTTCGGGTTTAATAAATTCAGATGGCTTTCATCTAATTTTAATTTTCCAAATTCTGATAGTTCAACTTGATTTGCAACATTAAAAACTAGAACCTTTTCTTCATTTTCTTTATTTACAGCTTTTTGACAACCAGAGATGACGAATAAGGCTAATAAAAAATAGAGATTGTATTTCTTCATCATTTCTTTTTGTTTACCTCTTTAAGAATGTCTTCCAATTCTGAAATATCTACTTTATTTTTCTTTACAAAAAATGAAACCATGTTCTCAAAAGAACCTCCAAAATAGCCGTTCATTAATTTATGAAGGCTTTGATTTGTATATTCAGGTTTTAGAATTAAGGGAAAATACACATACCCCCTCCCAATCGCTTTATGCCCTACAAACTCTTTGGTTTCCAGAATCCTAATGATGGTTGAAACAGTATTATATGCGGGCTTAGGACTAGACAACTCTTCAATAATCTCTTTTACAGAAGCCTCTTCTAGTTTCCATAGAACTTGCATAATCTGCTCCTCTGCTTTTGTTAATTGCTTACTCATTTTTTCAACTAATTATTTAGTTATAGATTTCAAATATAACTAACTTTTTAGTTTAAACTAACTTTTTAGTTGATTTTAACATTTGTAACAAAAAATATTTTTCTTCGTTGTAATAAATACAACTGACAACGTTTTATGGACATCCTTATACTTTTTCTAGGATTTATTTTTATTATTCTTGGAATTATAGGTTCTTTCCTTCCAATACTCCCTGGCCCTATTACCGGGTGGGTAGGACTTCTTCTACTTCACCTAACAACCGTGATACCACAAGATTGGACTTTCCTAGGAATTACATTAGGGATTTCAATTGTAATTTACATCCTAGATTTTATCATTCCCGCTTGGGGAACTAAACGATTTGGCGGGAGCAAATACGGAATGTATGGAACCACTTTAGGTTTAATTATTGGGCTCTTATTTTTGGGGCCTTTAGGAATTATCATTGGCCCTTTTGGTGGTGCTTTAATTGGGGAGCTAATCTATGATGGTAAAGATTCCAAGAGAGCTTTTAGAGCTGCCTATGGTGCTTTTATTGGGTTTCTGTTTTCAACAGGACTTAAATTTATTGTAAGTCTCATATTTGCAGGGTTGTTCATTTCAAAATTTTGGGAACATAAAGCTACCTTCTTTTAAAAAAAAACAAAAAAAAAGCAACCCATTTCAGGGAAGCTTTCCATTGGTTAACAAAACCAAGACACTTTTTACGAAAGTGCCAAAACAACACAACTAAATGCTGTTCTAACAAAACAGCCCACAAATATACTGGTTTTTTGAATCACAACAAGTATTTTTTCTTTTTTTAAGATTCTCTCCTTTTTATCAATTGATTATCTTTGCGCCTTCAAATCATTACGAAAACAACATAATAGAATGCAATTATCAGAACAAGAAATTGTAAGACGAGAAAAACTAAGTAAGCTAAGAGCTTTAGGCATCAACCCTTATCCAGCGGATTTATATCCATTAGACACAAATTCCAAACAGATTAAGGAAACTTTTGAAGAAGGTAAAAAGGTGGTAATAGCAGGTAGACTAATGTCTATTAATATTCAAGGAAAAGCTTCATTTGCTCAGTTGCAAGATTCAGAAGGTAGAGTACAAGTGTATTTTAACAGGGATGAAATTTGTGCTGGAGAAGATAAAACCTTGTACAATGATGTTTTCAAAAAACTAATTGATTTAGGTGATTTTGTAGGTATTGAAGGGGATTTATTCTTAACAAAAGTTGGTGAGAAGACGGTACGTGTAAAGAATTTCACGCTATTAAGTAAAGTATTAAAACCGTTACCATTACCAAAAGAAAAAGATGGAGTTGTTTTTGACGCTTTTACAGATCCTGAATTACGTTACCGTCAACGATATGTTGATTTAGTGGTAAATCCACATGTAAAGGATGTTTTTGTAAAAAGAACAAAATTATTCAATGCTATGCGTAGCTTTTTTAACGATGCTGGTTATTTTGAAGTAGAAACACCAATACTACAACCTATTGCTGGAGGTGCAGCTGCAAGACCTTTCATAACACATCACAATTCGTTAGACATTCCTCTATATATGAGAATTGCGAACGAATTATATCTAAAAAGATTAATCGTTGGTGGATTTGATGGTGTTTATGAGTTTTCTAAAAACTTCCGTAACGAAGGGATGGACAGAACTCATAATCCTGAGTTTACTGCCATGGAAATCTATGTTGCTTATAAAGATTACAACTGGATGATGAACTTTGCTGAGAAATTATTAGAATACTGTGCTATTGCTGTAAACGGAACTTCTGAAGCTACTTTTGGAGAACATAAAATCGATTTTAAAGCTCCATATGCTAGAGTTACAATGGCAGATTCTATCAAACATTTTACTGGTTTTGATATCAATGGCAAATCGGAAGATGAAATCAGAGAAGCTGCAAAATCTATGAATATCGAAGTAAACGATACCATGGGTAAAGGAAAGTTAATTGATGAAATTTTTGGTGAAAAATGTGAAGGGAATTACATCCAACCTACATTTATTACTGACTATCCAAAAGAAATGAGTCCTTTATGTAAAGAGCATAGAGATAACCCTGAATTGACTGAGCGTTTTGAATTGATGGTCTGTGGTAAAGAAATTGCGAACGCTTATTCTGAACTAAATGACCCAATTGATCAAAGAGAACGTTTTGAAGCTCAATTAAAATTAGCTGCCAAAGGAGACGATGAAGCTACTGAGTTTATAGATCACGATTTCTTACGTGCTTTAGAGTACGGAATGCCTCCTACATCAGGAATGGGAATTGGAATGGACCGATTGATTATGTTCTTAACTAACAACCAATCTATTCAGGAAGTATTGTTCTTTCCTCAAATGAGACCAGAGAAGAAAACGCCAGCTGTTGAATTGAACGATGATGAAAAAGCTGTTTTTGCAATCATTCAGAAAGCAGAGAGGATAGACTTAAATGAACTAAAAACCCAGTCTGGACTGAGTAACAAAAAATGGGATAAAACCATTAAAGGATTAACAAAAAATAAACTAGCTTCGGTAAGTAAAACTGATGACGGTTTGTTTGTAGATGTTCTATAAACAACTCGTATTCATATTAAAAAAGGGATTATCAATTGATAATCCCTTTTTATTTTTCAATCTTCTAATCATTTTTTCTACTATATTTATCTGCCAAACATCAACACGTGATTATCAAAAAACTAATACTTCTTTTTTTATTCTTATCTACGAGTGTTTCTTGGAGTCAACTGCTCTTTGAAGAAAGTGCTTCTGCTAAAGGAGTAGGATATGCTTATGGAAGTGCAGTTTATGGGGGCGGAGTTTCTTTTGCAGATTTTAACAACGATGGATGGGATGACCTTACTTATGCAACCGATGAAACTAAAGAAGTTCTCTTTTTTCAAAACAATAACGGGACATTTAACTTGGTTGACCTAGGCATCAATGATATGTATCGGGTTAAACAAGTAATTTGGGTTGACTATGATAATGATGGCGATAAAGACTTTCTGGCAACCAGTATTACCGGCTTTAATAAATTCTACAGGAATGATGGGAACCTCTCGTTTACAGACATCACAAGTACTTGTGGTCTTTTCACTAACAACCAACTAACTTACGGAGCCACATTTGGTGATCTTGATAATGATGGTGATTTAGATGTTTTTATTGCCAATAGAGACGATGCTTCTTTTACTCAACATAATTATTTATATAGAAATGATAACGGCACTTTTGTCGACATCACCTCCAGTGCTGGAATTAATTTAGCCAGCGAACTTTCTTTTTGTGCTTCTTTTTTCGATTATGATAACGATGGCGACCAAGATTTATATATAGCCAATGATAAAATGACATTTATCAACCGCCTGTACCAAAATAATGGAGATGCTACATTTACAGATGTTTCTGTAAGTAGTGGAGCGGGAATAGCTATTGATGCAATGTCTACTAGCATAGGAGATTATAATGCCGATGGTTGGTTTGATGTCTATGTTACGCATACCGCAGGAAACAACCTCTTAAAGAACAATGGCGATGGTACGTTTACAAATGTAGCAGTTAGTACGGGTACTTCTTTCGATAGCATTGCATGGGGAGCAGCATTTTTAGATGCCGATAATGATACTGAATTAGATTTATATGTGAGTGGAATGTTAGATGGTTCTGATCCAAACAAACTTCCTTCTGCTTTTTACCACAATCAAGGAGGCACTTTTGTAATCCCAACTAATATTGGTTTCCTAAATGATACCCGATCTAGTTTTGGAAATGCTATTGGCGATTTTAATAATGATGGACTAGCAGATATTGTTGTGATGAACAATAGCAACGAGAATAATTTTTTATGGGAAAATAAAACTACAACGGCCAACAATTGGATTAAAGTTAAGTTAGAAGGGACTACTAGTAATAAAGATGGTATTGGAAATAAGATTGAAGTATTTGCAGGTGGAAAATCGCAATACCGATATACCGTTTGCGGAGAAGGGTATTTAGGGCAAAATTCCGATAGTGAATTTATTGGACTCAAAGACGCTACTCTTATTGACTATATTAAAGTTACATGGAACAGAACTGGTGTCGTAGAAACCATTCATAATATAACACCCAATCAAACGATTATAATTCAGGAAGGAAATGGAGTTTTAAATACTCAACAAGAAGAAAAAATTTCTCATACTGTATTTCCTAACCCAAGTGATGATGGTAGGTTTACAATTAACAATCTTCAACAAAATTTCACCTACACTGTTTTTAACTTACAAGGAAAAAAACTTGCCTATGGAGAACTGAGTCCTTCTCAAAAAACGATTGACCTTCATACTCTTTCTTCTGGAGTTTATTTGCTTAAAGTAGTCTCAGATACTACATCTGAAGTATTCAAAATACTAAGAGAATAAACTTATTTCCACTTGATATTACAGCCAATACTTGGCTTAGCAACTCCTTTATACATCCTGTTACTGAGCATTGTTTCTAGTACAGCACGTATGTCTTTTCCTGTTAATGGGATTCCATTTCCGGGTCTCGAATCATCTAATTGTCCATGATATATGGATTTTAAATCTTTATCAAAGACATAGATATCTGGCGTACAAGCTGCGTTGTATGCTTTCGCTACTTCTTGAGTTTCATCATACAAATACGGGAAAGGATAATGTTCTTTTCTCGCCTGTTGCTTCATTAAATCTGGGCTATCCATTGGATATTTCTCTACATCATTACTACTAATAGCGACAAAACTAAAGCCTCTAGATTGATAGTCTTTTGCTAATTGTACTAATTCTCTATTTACATGTATTACAAAAGGGCAATGATTACAGATAAAGAAAATCACAGTTCCTCGATCTCCTTTTAATTCTTGTAAAGGCAATGCTTTTTCTGATACTGTGTCAAACAATGTAAAATCTGGAGCAATTGTACCTTTAGGGAAATTATTTGAGGGTGTCAAAGACATGATGTTGTGAAAATTGAGATGTTATTAATTTATTTTTTAGAGCTACTTGCAAATTTTAATGGTAAATGCACCATTTTTTTGGTTTCAAAAAAATCTTCTGAAAAGTAATTCGGTAAATCATACAATGTAGCCGACGTATACTTTTGTAATTCTTCTGTCAAATCACCTCCTTTTAAATACAAGATTCCATTCTTTAAGGGATGATTTTGTTGCTTGCGAATCTTTCCTTTGTTCCAACGAACGAAAGTTTCCATTTGCGCTACTGCTCTACTCACAATAAAATCGTACGTATCATTTACCTCCTCTACCCTTCCGTGAGTAGTTTTAACGTTTTTTAGTTTCAATCCTTCAGCAACCTCATTAACTACTTTAATCTTCTTTCCGATACTATCTACCAAATGAAACTTGGTTTCCGGAAATAAAATAGCTAAAGGAATTCCAGGAAATCCTCCTCCAGTACCTACATCCATTACCTTGGCATTAGGCTGAAACTCCATCACTTTGGCAATTGCTAAAGAGTGTAAAACATGTCGTAAATACAGCTCATCAATATCCTTTCTAGAAACAACATTAATTTTCAAATTCCAATCTTGATAAAGCTCCTGTAACTTAGAAAATTGTGTTATTTGTTCCTCCGATAAGTTTGGAAAGTATTTTAAAATTAAGTCCATAGTCAAAAAGAAATCACAAAAGTAACGTTTCATGTGAACAATTACATGAAAAAACAATCGTTAATCATCATATCAATCACATAAAACGTTACTTTTGTACCTTAATTTTTTCCCCATAGATGAAAACAGTTAATTTTTCTCGAATAGATAAAGCCAAATTCTTTAGAACTCTTAATAAAAGAGTAAACACTTATTTTAAAGAAAATGGTATTAAGCGTACTGGAAACTGGAAATTATATTCCAAAGCAGTAATTATGTTTTCGCTTTTTCTAGTTCCTTTTATTTTGATTTTAACAGTGAGCATGCCACAATGGTTAATGATCGTCTTTATGGCTATTACTGGAATTGGAATGGCAGGAGTTGGTATGAATGTAATGCATGATAGTAACCACGAATCTTTTTCTAGCAGAAAGTGGGTAAATAAATTAATGGGAAGCAGTATATATATCCTAGCTGGTAATGTATATAACTGGAAAGTACAACACAATGTATTGCACCATACTTACACGAATGTTAAGGATCATGATGAAGATATCGATGCAGGAAGAATCATCCGTTTTTCACAACATGCTAAATGGTTTAAAATTCACAAGCTTCAAAAGTATTATTCTGTTTTCTTATATGGATTGTTAACAATCAATTGGGCAATTACTACAGATTTCAAACAAATGCATAGCTATTTGAAACGTAAATTATCTTACGGCAAGTTCCCAAACCCAAAAGTAGAATGGACAAAATTAGTGATCTCTAAAGTAGCTTATTATGCATTATGGATTCTATTACCTTTATTGGTCTTAGATGTTGCTTGGTGGAAAGTCTTATTAGGATTTTTCGTGATGCACTATACTGCTGGAATGATTTTAAGTTTGGTATTCCAATTGGCACATATTGTTCCTAATACAGAAATGCCAGTACCAGATAAAGATGGAAATTTAAAACACACTTGGGCGGTACATCAACTGTATACAACTTCAAATTTTGCAAGAAACAACTGGCTTGTAAACTTTTACACTGGTGGATTAAACCATCAAGTAGAACATCATATTTTCCCACACATTTCTCATGTACACTATAAGAAATTGGCAAAAATCGTAAAAGAAACTACAAAGGAATTTAATCTTCCATACAACGAATACAAGACAACAAGAAGAGCAGTTATTGAGCACTTCAGACAATTAGGTATTCTAGGTAAAAAACCTCAAATGGCATAAAGAAATGGCACATCCATTATCTGACAGAATTAACAGCCTTCCAATTTCTCAAACATTGGCAATGGCTGCAAAAGCAAGAGAATTAAAAGCTGCAGGAAAAGACATTATCAGTTTAAGTTTAGGAGAACCTGACTTTAACACACCTGACTTTATTAAGGATGCAGCAATAGAAGCAATTAATCAAGATTACAATTCGTATACACCTGTAGATGGATATGTTGAATTAAAAGAAGCTATTTGTGCGAAGTTTAAGCGAGATAATAATCTAAGCTATACACCAAATCAAATTGTAGTTTCTACTGGAGCGAAACAATCGATTGCTAATATTGCACAAGTATTACTAAACCCTGGTGATGAAGTATTACTTCCTGCACCATACTGGGTAAGTTATTCTGCTATTGCTACTTTATGTGAAGCAACTTTTGTAGAGATTCCTTCTTCTATTGACACTGATTTTAAAATTACACCAGAACAGTTAGAAGCTGCAATTACACCAAAAACAAAAATGGTGTTTTTCAATTCTCCTAACAACCCAAGTGGAACTATATACACTGAAACAGAGTACAAAGCTCTCGCTAAAGTTTTAGAAAACCATCCTCAGATTTTTATTCTTTCAGATGAAATCTACGAACATATCAACTATGGAATAAAGCCTTTTAGCTTTGCTGCCATAGAGAGTATGTATGACCGTACAATTACCGTGAATGGTTTAGCAAAAGCTTTTGCCATGACTGGTTGGAGAATTGGTTACATTGGAGCGCCTCAATGGATTGCAAAAGCATGTACTAAAATGCAAGGACAAATTACTTCTGGAACAAATTGCATTGCTCAGCGTGCAGCTATCACAGCCGTTTCTGCTCCTGTTGAAAAAGTTCAATACATGGTTAACGAGTTTAAATCTCGTAGAGACATGGTATTAGAACTTTTAGGTCAAGTAAACGGATTTAAGCTAAACATTCCTAATGGTGCTTTCTATGTTTTCCCTGACATTTCTTCTTTCTTTGGAAAGACCTTGAAAGGAAAAACGATTCAAAATGCTAACGATTTCTCTTTATTTTTATTAGAAGAAGCCAACGTAGCTACAGTTACAGGAGATGCCTTCGGAGCACCTAATTGTATCCGACTATCCTATGCTGCTTCTGAAGATCAACTTAGAGAAGCTATAGATAGAATTAAAAAAGCTGTTCGTTAAGTCTTAGAGTAAGATAAATACCAAAGCCAACGTAAAGATTGAAACTTGAAGAACTGCTGCTGTTTGGCTGCGTAATTTTTCGTGTTGACTTAGAAAAGAAGATTTTATTCGTGATATAGAATTAGACTTCATATCACGTACACTTTGTCTGATTTCTTGTTTGTATGCAGACGTTAAAATTCCTCTTTCGATGACTCGTGGATGGGCTGTTGATTTCATTTTTATTTGTTTTAAAGTTTATGATTAATTACACTATATAGACGACAATTAAAATGGTTTGTTACATTTCATATACTTTAAAATTTTGTTAGCGCTTTCATTTTACAGCTACAAAACCTTTATTAATCAGTTTGCATAAGGCTATAGGTGAAGGTTCAATTGAAGAAAATATTTCTTAAAAACAAAACCGCACTCAAATAAATTGAGTACGGTTTTTTTTTAATCTAGGGGTCGTTCCTGCTAATCTACATTATCATGTAGAAAAGAGTTATTTGATTTTAATTGAATGTCATCATTATCATCAGTAGACAACGAAGTCTTCGATTTACTGATTGTTGCATCCGTTTGATCTAAATCAACTCCCAATCTTTTATAAGCTGGCTGACGCTCTATCTCATCAATGTTTTTACTCATTTGATCCGTGAACTTGTAATTAAACCCTTTCATCGTTTGACGTCTCTCTTCTGCTCTTTTCTGTAGTTCAGAAATTGTTAGGCTTAACGGAGAAACCTCTTCACTTTCTGTCTCTATTTCATTAATTTCTGCTTGAGGTGCCGTAGATTTCAATTCGAATTGTAAACCTTCCTCAGCAACTTCTTCTACTTTTCCTATAGAAGAACTTTTACCAATAGTAGGTTCAATATCAAAATCATCTAAAACATATCGTTTTTCAACTACATCCTCTTTTTCAGCTACTATTTCAACAGCATCAACTACATTTATTTCTAAAATATCATCCGTCAACTCAAAACGAGTTTCTACCTCTGGTTTTATCTCTTCGTAGCTATTCAGTGGCAAGTCAAATAATAAATCAGCTTGAATTACTTCTTGTGGTTCTTCAACAACTTCTTCCTTTTCAGGAGTCATATTGGTAATGATAAAATCGTCTTCAGAGATGTTCTCTATTTCAATTTCTTCATATACTACTTCAATGTCTTTGATTAATTGAGAAGTCGGAATTAAATTCATCTTTACATCTTCCCTGTCTGCCGACAAGGCAGGTTCTACATCCTCTTCTAAAACATGTATAATCTTTTCTTCAACTTTAGCAATTGGTTCATCAATTAATGGTGTTTTTGAAATTGTGTTTTCAGAAAAGTCATATGTTGCTTTTTGATCTTCTTCTAGCGTGTGAATGATCTTTTTAGCCTCTGTATTGGTAATGTTACTTTGTTGATCTGCCGCAAAACCTGTTGCTACAATAGTTACAGAAATAGCATCTCCCAATTCAGGATCTTCTCCTATACCCATGATGATATTCGCATCATATCCTGCTTCAGTTTGAATATAATCATTAATCTCTCCGATTTCATCTAAAGTAACCTCGTCTGCACCAGAAACAATTAATAACAATACGTTCTTAGCGCCTGTAATTTTGTTATCATTTAACAATGGAGAATCTAATGCCTTTACAATGGCACTTTTAGCTCTATCATTACCTGACTCTTTAGCAGACCCCATAATTGCAGTACCGCTATTAGACAATACAGTTTTAGCATCGTGCAAATCAATATTTTGCTTATAGTGGTGGGTAATTACCTCTGCAATTCCTCTAGCTGCAGTAGACAACACTTCATCTGCTTTAGAGAATCCAGCTTTAAATCCTAGGTTTCCATAAACTTCTCTTAGCTTGTTGTTATTGATAACAATTAATGAATCTACATTACTTCTCAATTCATTAATTCCTGTTTGAGCTTGTTTTGAGCGCATTCTTCCTTCAAACTGAAATGGCATTGTTACAATACCTACCGTAAGAATCTCCATGTCTTTGGCGATCTTGGCTATAATTGGAGCAGCTCCAGTTCCAGTACCGCCTCCCATTCCAGCAGTAATAAACACCATTTTTGTCTGGGTATTTAACATTTGCTGAATCTCTTTCATACTTTCTTTGGCAGCCTCCTCACCTACGTCAGGATTCGCTCCAGCTCCTAAACCAGATGTTAGATCGGCACCTAACTGAATTTTGTTTGGAATTGGACTATTTTCTAATGCTTGTGCATCTGTATTACAGATGACGAAATCTACTCCTTTGATGTTCTGCTGAAACATGTGGTTTACTGCATTGCTACCACCGCCCCCAACTCCAATTACTTTAATTGTATTGGACTGTGACTTTGGCATATCAAATGAAATGTTATCAAATTCTGCGCTCATAATAACTTTTCTAGTTTATGTTTTATTCTTAATTAATTTTTTATTCTGCGTTGTCTAAAAACTCTTTTAATCCGTCAGTGAATTTCTCAAAGAAAGATTTCTTTTTTGGTTTCTTTACTTTTTCTTCTACTACAGCTTCTTCTGTAGCAGTATCTTCAGCTCCATTCTCATTTTCAGTTACTATTACTTCCTCTTCTTCTTGTCTCTCTTCTCTGGCATGATTCTCTAAACCTTCCATTAGCAATCCAACTGCTGTTGCATAAGACGGACTCGATAATCCTTCATCAGAATCTCCAGCTAAATGTTCATTAGGGAATCCTATTCGGGCATCCATTCCTGTAATATACTCTACCAATTGACGTAAGTGCTTTAACTGAGAACCTCCTCCTGTTAATACAATTCCTGCAATTAATTTCCCTTTTTGGGTCTCGTGACCATAGTTTTTTATCTCTAAATAAACATGCTCTATAATCTCTTGCACTCTAGCATGAATAATTTTAGAAAGGTTTTTTAATGTAATCTCTTTAGGTTCCCTTCCTCGCAATCCCGGAATAGAAACAATCTCTGTTTCTTTATTTTCTCCTGGCCATGCTGAACCAAATTTTATTTTTAATAATTCCGCTTGTTTTTCAATAATTGAACAACCTTCCTTAATATCTTCAGTAATTACATTCCCTCCAAAAGGAATCACAGCTGTATGCCGAATAATACCATCTTTAAAAATGGCTAAGTCTGTTGTACCACCTCCTATATCAATTAAAGCAACTCCTGCTTCCTTTTCTTCTTGACTTAATACAGCTGATGCTGATGCTAAAGGCTCTAAAGTAATGTCCGATAAATCTAATCCAGCGCTCTTTACACAACGTCCTATGTTTCTAATCGATGAAACTTGTCCAACTACTACATGAAAGTTTGCTTCCAATCTCCCTCCATACATTCCGATTGGCTCCTTAATGTCTGCCTGACTATCCACCTTAAATTCTTGTGGCAACACATGGATAATTTCTTCTCCAGGAAGCATTACTAACTTATGAACTTGATTCACCAAATTATCAATATCAGTTTCATCAATTACCTCATCTGCATTTGCTCTGGTGATATAATCACTGTGATGCAAACTACGAATATGCTGACCCGCAATACCCACAACAACGTTTTCAATCTTCTGTCCAGAAACACTTTCAGATTCTTCAACTGCTTGCTGAATGGATTGTATGGTTTGTGTAATGTTACTTACAACACCTCGCTTAACTCCTAAACTTTTTGCTTTACCGATGCCTAAAACTTCCAGTTTCCCGTATTCGTTTTTACGTCCGATCATGGCAACAATCTTAGTTGTTCCAATATCTAAACCAACAGCTATTTTATTATTTTCCATCGTTATTATTTTACACCAACAACTTGGTTGTGATATTTAATGTTTATGGTCTTGTATTTATATATCGTACTATCAGAAAGTGCTTTGCTATAAAACCCTTTTAACTTCTTCAATTTCTGATTCACTTCTTTCAATTTTCCAAATGCAATTTTATAATTACCACTTCGCACCGTAAATAAAAGTTCATTGGAACGATCCATATGGATTCCTATGACTTCTTTTTTCAAAAGGCTATCATCTATTATTTTTCGTAATAGTTGCATGACTCCTACTAAATCCTTGTCTTTTTTCACCCCAGTAATCAGCGGAACTCTAGCGGAATAATTTTTTGAAAGAGGTACTTTTACACCTTGTGAATCAAGGTAGTAAACTTCTTTATTGGTAATTATTCTCGCAATTGGTTGCCTTTGTTGAATGTGGGTATTTAACGTTCCGTCTATCGTAATAAAAAGCGATGCTTTTTCTACATAAGGGTTTTTCAATACCTCTTCTTCCAACTGGTATAAATCTATTACAGATTTTGCTTGATTTTCAACTGTCTTATTGTTTTGTATTAACAATTTATTAACCATAGCTCGAGTAAGAAAATTATTCGTCTTTGACAGAAATTCAATATCTGGTTTCCCTATTTTTTTCTGACCATTTTTGACATTAGAAAAACTATACAGGAAACCTAAAAATCCTAATAGGATTAATAGTGTAAGGTATTTTAAAGCTTTCTTTAATCTCTTCACTTCTCTATAGGAATTAATTGATTAATTACTGAATCTATCTCCATTCCTATATCTCCTGCTCCTAACATTGCAATGATTTTCGCATCAGAATTTTTAATTTCTTGTACTAAATCTTCTTTGTTTGTTAACTTTTTGTTCTCATTGTTCATTTTACTCAACAACCAAGAAGAAGTAACTCCTTCAATTGGCAATTCTCTAGCAGGATAAATATCCAATACTCTCACTTCATCAAATTTTGACAAAGCCTCAGCGAAATCATCTATAAAATCTCGTGTTCTCGAAAATAAATGAGGCTGAAATATCACCATGTTTTTTTCTTCTGGATACATTTCATGAATTGACTCATGCACCGCATTTATTTCTGTAGGATGATGTGCATAATCATCAATTACAACTAAGTCTTCCGTTTTAATTCGGTATGAAAACCGTCTTTCTACTCCTTTGAATGTCTCTAATGATTTTTTAATACTGTCTAAAGGAATGCCATAACTATCTGCCATAGCCAATGCGGCCAAAGCATTCATTACATTGTGTTTTCCTGGTAATGAAAATTCAATCCCTCTTATTGTCTCTTTTGGAGTATCAACATCAAAAATATAGTTCCCTTTTTCAATAACAATATTGCTTACTTGATAATCTGCATTTTCATCAATCGCATACGTAAGTCCATCTATCTTTAAACCTTTCGCTACAATTGTTGTATCTGTAACCAAATTAGCAAATTCTTGAAACGAATTTTCTAAAGCAGCGTGTTCTCCATAGATATCTAAATGATCGGCATCCATAGAAGTAATGCAGGCTATATTGGGCGATAATTTTAAAAAGGAGCGATCAAATTCATCAGCTTCTACAACCGATATTTCATCACCTCCTAAAATTAAATTCGAGTGATAGTTCTCAGAAATACCTCCAAGAAAACTTGTTGCATTAAAAGGTTGCATGATGTGCCCTAAGATACTTGACGTAGTCGTTTTCCCATGGGTCCCAGCAACCCCAAAACAAAATGTGTTCTTAGTTATTAAACCTAAAACTTCAGCTCTTTTTAAAAGATGAAAACCTTCATCTGTAAAGAAACTGAGCCCTAAATGTGTTACAGGAATCGCTGGCGTATAAACAACCAGTGTTTCTTGTTTATTTTTATGATCTGACGGAATACTTTCAAGGTGATCATCAAAATGAATTGATATTCCAAGGTCCTGTAAACTTTCAGTAATTTTGGTAGACACTTTATCATACCCAGCTACTTTTTTACCTATAGCATGAAAATACCTCGCTAAAGCACTCATCCCGATACCGCCGATACCAATAAAATAAACAGTATGTATCTCTTTTAAATTCACAGATTTAATAACTTTTCTACTTCGTTTACAATTTGACTTGTTGCATTTGGCAATGCTAATTCTTTTATATTTTCACTCAAACTCTCCTGCTTTCCTTCATCTTTTAATAAGGTTTCGAAAACAATAGGAAATGTCTCTAACTCCGATTCTCTTAATAAAATAGCGGCATGTTTATCAACAATTGATTTTGCATTCTTTGTTTGATGATCTTCAGCAACATTAGGTGATGGAATAAAAATTGTTGGCTTTCCTACAATACATAGTTCTGACACTGAGCTGGCTCCTGCTCTAGATATAATGACATCCGCAGCTGCATATGCTAAATCCATTTGATTGATGAATGCATGTACTTGAACATTTTCATGCTCGTTATGCTTTTGATATTCCTCAGCATACAACTTCCCACATTGCCAGATAAGCTGGACTTCCTGCTCTTTAAAGAAGGGAAGGTTTTTCGCTATCAAGTCGTTTATCTTTCGCGCACCTAAACTTCCTCCTAAAACCAATACTGTTTTCCTTTTTGTCTTAAGGTTAAACAACTCTCTAGCTTGATCTATTTTATCCTTCACATGAATAGACAACAAACTAGCTCTAACAGGATTCCCTGTTTTAACAATCTTACTAGCAGGAAAGAAACGCTCCAAGCCGTCATATGCTACACAGATTTTATTTGATTTCTTACTAAGGTATTTATTTGTAATTCCTGGATATGAATTTTGTTCTTGAATTAATGTTGGAATCTTTTTTCTATTGGCTGCCATTAAAGTAGGACCACTAGCAAAGCCACCTGTTCCAATTGCAACATCGGGTTTAAACTTTCTTATAATACGGCCTGCTTTTAGCAAACTATCAATTAGTTTCACTGGAAACATTAAGTTCTTTAATGTTAGTTTTCTTTGAATTCCAGAAATCCATAATCCTTTAATTTCATATCCAGCTTGCGGAACTTTTTCCATTTCCATTTTATCTTTCGCTCCAACAAATAAAAAGTTCGCATCAGGATATCGAGCTTTTAACTCATTTGCTATCGCTACAGCAGGGTAAATATGACCTCCTGTTCCGCCTCCACTAATCAGTATGTTAATCGATCGTTTCATGCAGAATATCTAAAGGGTTATCATCTAAAATTGTTTCTTCTGTTTCTTTTTTGGAAGCACTTACACTTAAGATCATTCCTAAGGCAAAACAGGTCATCCAAATGGATGTTCCTCCACTACTAATAAGTGGCAACGTTTGTCCAGTCACTGGGAATAAATTGGTCGCTACTGCCATATTAATCACCGCTTGAAATATAATTGGAAGCCCAACTCCAATAACCAATAATGTTCCAAATATGGTAGTTGCCTTTCGAACTGTTATAAAAATTCTAAAGAGCAATAGAAAGTAGACAAATACAATTAGAATTGCGCCTAATAAGCCATACTCTTCAACAATGATTGCATAAATAAAATCAGAAGATGATTGTGGTAAAAAATTTTTCTGAATGCTTTTTCCAGGCCCTTTACCCACAGCACCTCCAGTAGCTATTGCTATTTTTGCTTTCTCTACTTGATATGCTTCAGCTCCATTAGAATTCGAAAAATTTTCTATTCTATTCCCCCAAGTATTCACCCTATTAGGCATTAAATCTGGAAATGCTTTGGCTGTTAAAATAAACAAGGTCAACCCTAAGATTCCTACACCCAAAATGTAACCAATGTATTTTAATGGATAACCTCCAACAAAAGCGACTATTAGAATCATACTAAAGATAATCGCTGTAGTTGAAAAATTCGCTGGAAGTATTAATATCAAAATCAATCCAACTGGCAACCATAATTGCCAAAGACTCTCTTTAAATTTGATTTTTAAATCTTTATTTTTTGCCAAATATCTTGCTACATACACCATCAAAACTAGCCCTGCTAATGTAGACGTCTGAAATCCTATTCCTACAAATGGAATCCGAATCCATCTACTTGCATTCGCACCACCAATAGTAGTTCCTTGAGCAAGCGTGTAAATCAATAAGAAAAACACAATGGGTAGCATTAATACGGATCCTCCGCTGAAATAGCGATAAGGTATTCTATGCACTCCATAAATGATGGCAAATCCCATAATTAGAAGAACTACGTGCTTTACCAAATACCCTATTGTAGAACCTCCTGAAACATTTACCAAATTAGCACTTGCGCTATATACTGGCATAAAAGAAAAGACCGCTAATATTGCAACTAACGCCCAAATGGTCTTATCTCCTTTGATATGTTTTAGAATCTCTTTCAACTTTTACAAACTTCTTACTGCATTTTTAAATTGGCGACCTCTGTCTTCGTAATTCTCAAATAGATCAAAACTTGCACAAGCTGGGGATAATAAAACTGCATCTCCTTTTTGCGATAACTTATATGCTACTTTCACCGCCTCTTCTGCACCAGCCGTTTCAATCATCATCTCAACTACGTTTGAAAAGACTTCTTTTAACTTCTCATTATCTTCACCTAAGCAAACGATTGCTTTTACCTTTTCTCTGACCAAAGGCAATAAATCATGATAGTCATTTCCTTTATCTACACCTCCAACAATCCAAACTGTAGGCACTTCCATACATTCTAATGCATAAAAAGTAGCATTTACGTTGGTAGCTTTGGAATCATTAATAAACTGAACTCCATTAACTTTCTGCACGTTCTCTAAACGGTGCTCTGCGCCTTCAAAGTTTGCCAAACTCTCTTTAATAGACTGGCTTCTGACATTTAATAACTGCGCAGCCATTGTTGCAGCCATTGTGTTTTTTACATTGTGTTTCCCTTGTAAGGTTAGTTTAGAAATGCTCATGCTAAATTCTTCTGTATTTAATTTCGTTATAATTTTATCTTTTCTTAAAAACGCTCCGTAATCCAATTCTCTCTCTAAAGAAAATGGAACTAGTTTTGCATCTATTTGATGTTCTTTTATCCATTGTTGAATTACTACATCATCTGCATCATAAATCAAAAAATCTTCAGTCGTTTGATTCATAGTAATTCTAAATTTTGAAGCTATATATTGATCAAAGTCATACTCATACCGATCTAAATGATCGGGTGTAATATTGGTTAGTATTGCAACATGTGGTTTGAAGCTATGGATTCCGTCTAACTGAAAACTGCTCAACTCTAATACATAGTTTTGATGGCTTTGCTCTGCTACTTGCAATGCAAAACTATCTCCAATGTTTCCTGCCATCCCTACATTCATCTGAGACTCTTTCATCAAATGATGAGCTAGCATCGTTGTTGTAGTTTTTCCATTAGATCCAGTAATAGCGATAATTGTTGCGTCTGTAAATTGCGAGACAAATTCAATCTCTGAAATCACAGGGATTTTTTTGTCTATTAATTTTTGAACAATGACTACTTTCTCTGGAATTCCAGGACTCTTCATGACCACATCAGCATTTAAAATCAATGATTCTGTATGCTGTTGTTCTTCAAAATTTATTTCATGATGTAAAAGAACTTTTTTGTACTTATTTTGAATGATTCCTTTGTCTGACACAAAGACCTCATATCCTTTTTTCTTTCCTAATATGGCGGTCCCTACTCCACTTTCTCCTCCACCTAAAATGACCAATCGTTTCATCTATCTTAACTTAAGCGTCACAATAGTAAATACCGCTAACAGAATTCCTACAATCCAGAATCTGACAACAATTTTACTTTCGTGATATCCTGATTTTTGATAGTGATGATGAAGAGGAGACATCTTAAAAATTCGTCTTCCTTCACCATATTTTTTTCTTGTGTATTTGAAATAGGAAACCTGTAGCATTACAGATAAATTCTCTACTACAAAAATTCCAGCTAGAATTGGGAGTAGCAATTCTTTACGAATTGAGATTGCGATGACAGCAATAATTCCTCCGATTGTTAGACTACCTGTATCACCCATAAAAACCTGTGCTGGATATGTATTGTACCATAAAAATCCAATCAGAGCTCCCGCAAAGGCAAGGATGTACACCGTCATTTCTCCTGAATTTGGAATGTACATGACATCTAAATAATCCGCAAAAACAATGTTCCCTGAAATCCAAGCAAACAGTGCTAACACAATGACTATTATAGCGGACGAGCCCGTGGCAAGACCGTCAATACCGTCTGTAAGATTGGCGCCGTTAGAGATTCCAGTTACAATAAATATGGTCACAAAAATGAACACCAACCAACCATACTTCTCATAACCATCTCCAAGGAAACTAAGGAAATTACTATAGTCTAATTCGTTGTCTTTTAAGAACGGAACGGTTGTTTTGGTTGATTTATGTGCCTTGTCAAAAATGACACGTCTACCGTCCTCCTGAACAATTTGTTGCTCAACTGGCAGCTGTTCTTTAATCGTTACATCATCACTGAAATATAGGATAGACCCAACGATTAGTCCAAGACCAACTTGCCCTAGAATTTTGAACTTTCCTTTTAATCCTGCTTTGTTCTTTTTAAATACTTTAATGTAGTCATCCAAGAACCCTATTAATCCCATCCATACGGTTGTAATCAATAAGATGATGACATAAATATTATCAAGTTTTGTTAAGAGCAGCACGGGAATTAATGTTGAAAAAATAATGATCAAACCTCCCATAGTTGGCGTACCTGCCTTTTGAGATTGTCCTTCCAATCCTAAATCTCTGATCGTCTCTCCTACTTGTTGCTTTCTTAAAAAATTGATAATTCTTTTCCCGTAGATAGAAGAAACCAATAATGCTAGAATAAATGCTGCCGCTGCCCTAAAAGTAATATACTGAAAGAGTCCAGCTCCTGGGAAAGCAAATTGAGATTCTAAATATTCAAATAAATAATACAGCATTCTATTTTCTTAAAAGGTTAAAGCATTGTGTTACTTCTTCTAAATCATCGAAATGGAATCGTTCTCCATTAATTTCTTGATAGGCTTCATGACCTTTGCCTGCTATCAATAAAATATCTCCTCTTTCAGAAAATTTACAAGCGGTCTTAATTGCCTGTCTTCTATCCGAAACAGTTAAAGTCTTTTTATAATTTTCTGGAGAAACACCAGCTTCCATCTCTTCTAAAATAGTCTCTGGCTTTTCAGTCCTTGGATTGTCTGATGTAAAAATTGCCTGATTGCTTAATTCGGAAGCAATGTGAGCCATTTTTGGTCTTTTTGTTTTATCTCTGTCTCCTCCACATCCAACAACTGTAATTAGTTTCTCGTTGTCAGTTCTTATATCATTAATTGTTTCGAGTACATTCTTTAGTGCATCAGGTGTATGTGCATAATCTACAATCGCAGTGACTCCATTTTCTGAAACAATGTATTCAAACCTTCCGCTAACACTTTCTAATTCACTCACGATGGTTAGCACTTCAAAATTCTCTAGACCTAATTCATCTGCAGCTCCAATAATTGCTAATAAATTATAAGCGTTAAAATTCCCTATTAACTTCGTCCACACTTCAACATTATTAACCGACAATAAGGTTCCAGAAAAACTCTTTTCAATGATTTTTGCTTTATAATCTGCTAATGTTTTTAATGCGTACGTTCTTTTCTTCGCTTTGGTATTTTGAAGCATTACATTTCCATTCCTATCATCAACATTTACCAAGGCAAAAGCTGTTTTTGACAAAGAGTCGAAAAATGCTTTTTTCACATCTCTATACTCGGCAAACGTGTCGTGATAATCTAAATGATCGTGAGATAAATTGGTGAAAATTCCACCGCAGAAATCCAAACCTTCCGTTCTTTTTTGGTGTATTCCATGAGAACTCACTTCCATAAAACAATAGTCTACACCAGCATCTACCATTTGATTTAAATACCGGTTGATACTTACTGAATCTGGCGTTGTATGCGTAGCCGAGTATTCTACTTTATCAACGACAACTTTCACTGTAGAAAGCAATCCTGTCTTATATCCTGCTTTTTGAAACAATTGATATAAGAGTGATGCAATAGTCGTTTTACCATTAGTTCCTGTAACGCCAACTAGTTTTAGTTTTTGAGAAGGGTTGTCATAAAAATTAGAAGCAACAATCGCTAAGCTTGCGTTAGAATCTTCCACTTGTATGTAGGTAACATCGTCTTTTTTCTCTTTCGGCAATTCTTCGCATAAAATAGACCCCGCACCTTGTTCAATTGCTTTTTGAATGTATAAGTGACCATCTACCGTTACTCCTTTTTGAGCTACAAAAAGAGCTCCTTCCTCAACTTTCCTAGAGTCAAAGATGACATTAGAAACTTCAATGCTTGTATTCCCGTAAACAGCATTTACAGGAACTTTATATAGTATGTCTTTTAAATACTTCAATTAAGACAGGTTTAAAATAATGGTTGCTCCTTTTTTAATTGGAGTTCCTTTTCTAATTGATTGTTTTTTTACTTTCCCAACACCTTCAACCTTCACCTTTAATCCAAAATTTTCTAAGATTGCTATTGCATCCATCGCTGGCATTCCTTTTACATTAGGGACTTTTTTATCGTCTCCATTGATTACTTTATCGAAACTTGCATATTGTTTCTGAATCTTATCTGAGGAAAAAATCTCTTTTACAACCTCACTCTCAATAGGTGTGCTTGTGTATGTTTTTTGAGCAATTTCTTTAAAAACGGGAGCGGCTACAGTAGCTCCATAGTATCCTTTCTTTTTATCAGGATCATGAATAACAACAATGCATGTGTATTTTGGCTGATCTGCTGGAAAGAACCCTGCAAAGGATGCCACATACCTTTTATTTGAATACCCTCCTGCTATAGTATCTCCTTTTTCATTCACGTGTTTTCTTACAAGCTTCTTAGCTGTTCCTGTTTTTCCTGCCATTGAAAAATCAGGAGAATAAATATTGTTTGCTGTTCCTTTTATAACAACATCCTCCATGATCTTTTTTAATTTCTTAATAGTTTCTGGAGAAGCTATTTGCGAATTCATGATTTCTTTTTCATACACTTTTACAGTTCTGTCTTCTCTCTTTAACTCTTTAATGAATCGTGGCTTTACCATCTCACCATTATTGGCAACTGCATTGTAAAGTGTTAATGTTTGTAGTGGAGTAATATCAATACTATACCCCCAAGACATCCATTCTAAACTAATTTTATTCCAACCTCGCTTTCCGGGATAAAGGACTTTTGGCTTCCCCTCTCCTTTTATTGGCAAACCTATTTTTTTGGTAAGCCCATAATTCTCAAGATGTTTTAAAAATTTCTCTGGATTATTATCATAGTGTTTGCGTACTAATTTCACAATTCCAACATTAGATGACACTTCAAAAACTCTAGCTGCAGATATTTCTCCATAACCTCCTCTTTGAGAGTCTTCTACTTTGCTTCCATGAAGAAAGATTCTTCCTTTTTCTGTATCAACAACTGTAGAAGTATCTATTACTTTATCATCCAATAGCGCCATTAAACTCGCCAACTTAAATGTAGATCCAGGCTCATGCGCTTCCCAAACTGCATAATTTCTTTTCTCGTAGTATTTCCCATTAGAAGTTCGCCCTAAATTAGAAATGGCTTTAATCTCTCCTGTTGCAGTTTCCATCACCACAGCACAACCATGTTCAGCTTCAAAGTATTCCAATTGTTTCAACAAAGCATGATGTGTGATATCTTGAATATTGATATCTATTGTAGTTATAACATCATGTCCATCTTCAGGCTCTACCTCATTAACATCATTAACAGGCTTCCATTGTCCTTTTCCAATTTTTTGCTTCAATCTAGACCCATTTGTCCCTTCCAATTTATCTGCATAGGCACCTTCAATTCCCGCCTCACCTCTATAATCGTGATAGCCAATGGTACGTTCTGCAATTTTTCCAATAGGATGTGCCCGTACTGTTTTTTGTTCAGCAATAAACCCACCTTTAAAAACCCCCAATTCAAAGATGGGAAACTGCTTCATTTTTACATAATCGTTGTATCCAACATTTCTTGCAATGAGCAAGTATCTATTATTGAATTTTCTTGCATTACGTAATTTTTTCTCATAAAAGCTACTTGACTTTCCTAAGAATTTTGACAATGATTTTGATAATGCTTTTACTTCTTTCTCAAAAGTTTTTCCTTCTACCGACATCACATCCATACGAATGGTGAATTTCGACATAGAAGTTGCTAGCAAACTTCCATCAGACGCATAGACATTTCCCTTATTTGCATAAATAGTAAATGGTTTTCTAGTGAGTTCTTTGGAAATTTCACGGTATTTATCTCCTTGAAAGTATTGAATATTGACAACTCTGGATATAATTAAAAAAAGGAGGAGCGTCATAAAAGCAGCTACTATGTAGAATTTTTTGAGTATGCTTTTTTTATGAGTATTCAAAATGATGCTTTTTTATTCCTTATTAATTATTTTTATTCTTTTAGGCGGAGTCTTTGTGGGTTCTAATCCCATTTTTTTTGCTCGCTGACGAATATTGGACTCCATTGTCATTTGCATCAGCGTTGTTTGAGTATCTATATGCTCTGCTTTCAACTCCCGTTTCAACTTGTTTAGTTCCGAAATCTTAATCACTTTCTTATCGGCACTATGCGCACTTGATATCATTATTAATAAGAGGACTACAATAAAAATGATCATTCTCCAATTTTTGAAAGCATATTCATTCGTAAGAAAACCTCCTTTTAAAACATCGTAAACATTTTTTTTAACTTTTGACATGTACATTCTTTAATGTAGCCACTCTTAATTTAGCGCTGCGAGCCCTGTTATTGTTGTTAATTTCCTGTGGGGTAGGCACTATTAACTTTCCTACTTTCATTAAAGGGACACTAATGTTTCCAAAAAAATCCTTCTCAGGCTCGCCGCTAAATAATCCTGTTCTAATAAATCGTTTTGCCAATCTGTCTTCTAAAGAATGATAAGAGATAACACTCAACCTCCCGTCAGGCTTTAAAATACCTGGTATCTGATTTAAAAACTCTTTCAAAACTTCTAACTCTTCGTTTACTTCTATTCGAATAGCTTGAAATATTTGAGCTAATATTTTATGTTCTTTTGCTTTTGGTAAATACCTTTTCAATACTTGTCTAAGCTGAAAACTTGTTTCTATTTTTTCGTTTTCTCTTTCTTCTACTATTGTTTTTGCAATCGACCTAGCATTTCTCAATTCGCCATATAAAAACAACACATCTGCCAATCGCTCTTCCGAATACTCGTTTACAATTTTCTTTGCAGATATTTTTGAATTTTGATTCATTCTCATATCCAACTCTCCATCAAAGCGAATTGAAAACCCTCTTTCTCCCTCATTAAATTGATGCGATGAAACACCCAAATCCGCTAGAACACCATCAACTTTTTGTATTCCGTAAAATTTCAAAAATCTACTGATGTACCTGAAATTTTCTTTAATCAACACAAATCGCTCATCATCAATTGCATTCTTAACAGCATCCATATCTTGATCAAAAGCAAACAATCTTCCTTTACCTCCTAATCGATTTAAAATCTCCCTAGAATGACCTCCTCCCCCAAACGTCACATCTACATAAACTCCATCCTCTTTAATTGCCAAACCGTCAATACTTTCAGCAAGCAATACTGGGCTATGATAATTCATCCACCTCCGAATTACCCATCACTTCTTCTGCCAACGAAGCAAAATCCATTGCGGCATCATCAATCACTTCTTCATACTTATCCTTATCCCATATTTCTATAATGCTTACTGATGCAGACATTACTACCTGCTTTTGAATTCCAGCAAACTGACATAAATCCTTAGGAACCAACAATCTCCCAGAAGCATCCAACTCAACAATTTTTACACCAGCAGTAAACCTTCTAATGAAATCATTGTTCTTCTTTACAAACCTGTTTAACTTATTTATCTTCCCCATCATCTCATTCCATTCTTGCATCGGATACAATTCCAAACAAGGCTGAAAAACAGCTCTTTTCACCACAAAACCTTCTTGTAACACAGAAGACAGCTGCTTTTTGAAAGCTGATGACATCATCAGTCTTCCCTTTGCATCCGCCTTACACTCGTATGTTCCGGTTAAGTTGATCAAGAATTTACAGTTTGTATTGAAGCCAAAAATAAAAAACTTTTACCACTTTTTACCACTTTTTACCACTTTGTTAATAAAATTTAACTTTCGCCTCCCACTTCTAACCATTTCATTCTTAAAATTTTGAAGATGAGTCAGATCTGAATCAGATGCATATCTCATAAAAAAGAACTACATTTGCCGCTGAGTCTAACTGAACAATAATGACTGAAAACTTAAAAACCGAAGGGAAATTTACTTATGCAGAAGCTGGAGAAGGAAGCCCAATAATCATCCTACATGGACTGATGGGTGCTTTGAGTAATTTTGATAAAACATTTCAGCATTTTTCAGAAAAGGGATATCATGTCCTAATTCCTGAACTCCCTTTATACACGCTACCTTTAATCAAGACAAACGTTAAAAATCTAGCGAAATTTATACATGAGTTTATCGTTCATAAAGGTTTAAAAAAGGTAACTCTTTTAGGAAATTCATTAGGAGGTCATATTGCACTTTATTATACAAAACATTACCCAGAAGATGTTCAATCATTAGTTTTAACAGGAAGCTCTGGATTGTATGAGAAATCTATGGGAGATAGCTATCCTAAAAGAGGTAATTATGAATATATCGAACAAAAAACCAAAGATGTTTTTTACGATCCTAAAATTGCCACTAAAGAATTAATCGACGAAGTTTATGGCATTGTTAATAACCGTAATTCTGTTCTTAAAACTTTAGCTATTGCCAAAAGTGCAATTCGTCACAATATGGCAGGAGATTTACCAAACATGAAGCAACCTACTTGCTTAATTTGGGGGAAACAAGATAATGTAACTCCTCCTGAAGTTGCGGAAGACTTCCACAAACTACTACCTGATTCGGATTTATTCTGGATCGATAAATGTGGGCATGCTGCCATGATGGAAACTCCTGAAGAATTCAATGAACTTTTAGAAGGCTGGTTCAAGTCAAGAAATATTTAATCAAGTGAAAATTAAATCCGCAGATTTTGTAATGAGCAATAGTAATGTTACTAAAGCTCCAAAAGACAGGATTCCAGAATACGCTTTTATAGGACGTTCTAATGTAGGGAAGTCTTCATTAATTAATATGTTAATGCAGCGTAAAGACTTGGCTAAAATTTCTGGAAAGCCAGGTAAAACACAACTCATTAATCATTTCAAAATCAATGATGAATGGTTTTTAGTTGATTTACCAGGATATGGTTACGCTAAAGTTTCTAAAAAAAAGAGAACTATTTTTCAATACTTTATTGAAAACTATTTTAAGGAAAGAGAACAGCTGGTGTGTACTTTTGTTTTGATAGATTCTAGACATGATCCTCAAAAAATTGATTTAGAGTTCATGAGATTTTTAGGCGAGAATCAAATTCCATTTTGCATTGTTTTCACCAAGGCAGATAAATTAGGTAGTTCTAAATTGAACAAACAAATTGTTTCTTATAAAAAGAAATTATTAAATACTTGGGAGACTCTCCCTACTTCTTTCGTTACCTCCTCTTCTAGTGGATTGGGCCGTGATGAGTTTTTAAACTTCATCAATACTGTTAATGAAGATGTTGCTGACAATTTTAAATAATTATGCATTCTACCAAAGACAATCTACAAGTTCTTTTTGAAGATAATCACATGGTTATCGTCAACAAAAGAGCTGGAGATATTGTACAAGGAGATAAAACTGGCGACAAGCCTCTGAGCAATGTCGTAAAAGAATACATCAAAGAGAAATATCAAAAGCCTGGAAATGTCTTTTTAGGTGTTGTTCACAGACTAGACAGACCTACATCAGGTATTGTCATTTTTGCTAGAACTTCAAAAGCATTAGAACGTTTAAACAAAATGTTACGAGAAAAAACAATCCAGAAAACATATTGGGCCATTGTAAAAGAAGTTCCCAAGAAGCAAAAGGACACACTCATCAATTATTTAAAAAAGAACCCTAAGAACAACAAATCAACTGTTTACAGGCAAGAAACGGAAGGTAGCAAAAAAGCCATTTTGCACTACGAAGTAATCAAAAAGCTAGACAATTATTCATTGTTAGAAATTGATTTAGAAACGGGAAGACATCATCAAATTAGAGCGCAAATTTCTGCTATAGGACATCCAATAAAAGGAGATCTCAAATATGGTTCAGCTAGAAGCAATAAAGATGGGAGCATTCACCTACATGCAAGAAAAATAAAGTTTTTCCATCCAGTCACAAAAGAAGAAATTCTAATTACAGCCTCTACTCCAAAAGAAGTTGTCTGGAATGCTTGCCTCTAAATTTTCGTATATTGAGTCAAATTTGGCTCATTGATGAAACGTTTGAAATATCTTTCTATTTTACTTTTACCCATTACAGTTTACATCTCATTTACATCAACAGGTTGGCTTACTTTTTTACCTTTAATTGTATTTTTTGGGTTTGTCCCCGCCTTAGAATTACTCTTTAAAGCTGATAAAAAGAATTTCACAAAAGAAGAAGAGAAAATAGAAAAACAGAAAAGATTTTATTCCTTCCTTTTATACTTAATGATTCCACTACAAGCAATTGGGTTAATCTACTTTTTGTTGATCATTCAAGATGTAGGATTAACTAACCTTGAACTCGCTGGAAGAATTTCTGCGATGGGATTAATGTGTGGTATTATTGGAATTAACATCGGTCATGAGTTGGGACATCGAAACAATAGAATCGATGAATTTCTAGGTGAGGTTTTACTATTAACTTCTTTAAACACACATTTCCTTCCCTACCACAACGGAGGACATCACTATAATGTAGCAACTCCAAAGGATGCAGCTACTGCTAGAAAAAATGAACTCTTATATGTCTTCTGGTTTCGCTCACACTTTACGAGTTATGCTCAGGCTTGGCAAATAGAAAACAAACGTCTAAAAGGCGACGGTCGCAATTGGCTAAATATTCAAAATCGGATGATTGTTTATTCAATGGCAAATATTCTATTATTAGGAACTGTTTTTTTCTTCTTTAATTGGCTTGGACTTATTGCTTTTGCTTCTGCTGCTATTATCGGCATCTTATTATTAGAAACTGTGAACTACATAGAACATTACGGTTTATTGAGAAAATTAAATGATCATGGTCGTTATGAGAAAGTAAAAAGAACACATTCATGGAATTCAGATCATGTGATTGGAAAAATGATGCTTTTCAATCTTTCTAGGCATTCCGATCACCATTATAGCGGAAGCAAGCATTACCAATTATTAAAATCACTACCCGAAAGTCCTCAAATGCCAACTGGCTATCCTGGCATGATGTTACTTTCTCTTTTTCCGCCTTTATGGTTTGGACTAATGCACAAAAAACTACAACAAATTAACTCTTAAGAAAGACTCTATGTCAAATGAAAAAACCGTCTCAGAAGCGATTCAATATCGTCGTTCTGTAAGAATTTACGATGCAAAGAAACCAATCGACACAGCTCTTGTAAAAAAATGTATTGAGCAAGCTATTTTAGCTCCGAACAGTAGTAACATGCAATTATGGGAGTTTTATCACGTTACTTCAAAAGAGACTATTCAAAAAATAGCTCCCTTTTGCTTCAATCAAAATGCTGCAAGAACGGCACAAGAATTGATTGTTTTTGTTACACGTAAAGATTTGTGGAAAAAAAGAGCAAAATCAAATTTAGAAATGGTGAATCGTATTTTTCCTCCAAAACCAAAATCAGAACAAAGCAATAGAGAAAAGGTAAGTCGGAATTATTATGGGAAATTGATTCCTTTTGCCTATGCTGATTTTTTCGGGATTCTTGGTTTCTTGAAATATTTAATGGTTTTAGTGATTGGTCTTTTTAAACCAATATACAGAGAGGTGAGAAGAAGTGACATGAGAATAGTAGCTCATAAAACCTGTGCACTTGCTGCTGAAAATTTTATGTTGAGTATGGCAGCTATAGGATACGATACGTGTCCAATGGAAGGCTCAGACACTTGGCGTGTGAAGCGATTGTTAGGGTTGCCTTTGGGAGCTGAGATTAACATGATCGTTTCTTGTGGAATTAGAAAACCAGAAGGTGTGTACGGAGAACGATTTCGAATTCCTTTTGAAGAAGTATATCATAAAATTTGATTAACAAAATATACTGTTTAAAAGTAAAAAAATGAATCTATGAGAAGCCCTAAAAAATCGTATTATTTTTTCTGCATTATACTTACCTGTATGTTTTTCAACATCCAGGTAGCTCATTCTCAAAATTACAGAGATACATTTAGTGAAAAGTATAGTTTCTCCAAAGATTCAGCCAAAGTATATAGCAACAACCTTATACAATCTAATGATTTAGGAACTAAAGCTTTCGGTTTTATCTCAAAAGGCTATGTCCTAACAAAAGAAGGAAACTATGACAAGGCCAAAGAATTGTTTGACTTCGGATTTTTAGAAATTGACAAAATTAGAAATGAAGAGGCTCGATTAACTGAAAAATTGCATGCTTTATATTACTATTCGCTCTTTCTTGTAGTGAAACATGAAATGATCAAAGCGAATAAAAAAATAAATGAAGGTCTAGAACTTTCGATAAAGTTAAAGAATGCTAAGTTGCAGATTAAGTTAAAAAATCTGATTGGCAGAAGTTATTCTCTATCTAATTTTGGCAAGGAAGCCATTGCAAATGGCCTGGAGACTATTAATAGTATAAGATCTTTAAAATCAGAATTATCGCCCAGCTATTATAAAGATGAACTCTTAAAAACGTATTTAAATACGGGGTATAGAACTTTAAATTTTTTCACTCAAGACACATTAAAGAATGCTTCTTACTTAGATTCAACAGCATCTTATTTAAACTTAGCTCAATCTTTTATTAAAGAGGAAAAATTTATCCCTAGTGAAATACGTCAAAGGCAATTACTGAGCTTACAATCGGATATATTATACAACAAAAAAGACTATCATCAAGCTGTCAAATATTATCATCAAACATTGGAAATATCCGAATCTCTAGGCTTAAAAAAAAGAGTCTACCAATTGAAATTCAGATTAGCAGAATGCTATTTCCATTTAGGCAGATATGCAAAAGCAAAAGCATTGTTTGATAAGCTCTCATCGGTAGATTTAAAACAATACATATTACTGAAGAATGCGGTTAGCATCAAGTTTTACTATGCTCAGATTTATGCAAAACTCGGCAATGTAGAGAAAGCCTTAAAGTATGCTGATACTTTTAACATTCAGATTGAAGATTTTTATAAGACAGTAAGTTCAGCAAAAGTTGATGTTTTTACTCAAAACGAACTCAACAATAAAAAAAGAATATTAAATGATCTGGCAGAAAAAGAAAAAACAAATAGTTATCTAACATTTCTTCTTTCATTCATTTTCATGTTCTCTATTGCATTGCTATTCTATGTAAGAAATCAGCGAAAAAAATTCAGAAAGAAAATGAATACGCTATTGGAACATATAGAAAATGATAAAAAACAGAAAAACATCTCTACAATAAAAGTTAAGGAGACAAAAGCAAAGAAATTACTCTTGAAATTAACTAAAATCGAAGAACAAGAATTATTCTTAAACAAAAATTACTCACTGAATATGGTGGCGAAAAAAATTGATAGTAACTCATCATATGTTTCGCAAATTATTAACACATATTGGAACAAATCTTTTGTTGAGTACACCAATGAACTCAGAATAAACTATATTTTGAAAAAACTTAAAGAGGATAAAATCTATCAAAAATTTACACTACTTGCTGTAGCAGAAAGTATAGGTTATAAAAGTTTAAGTTCCTTTAATAAACATTTTAAAAACATTGCTGGCATCACCCCAAAACAATACCTAAACTATTTAAAGATTCATTCAGAAAAATAACACTCTTTATAAACATAATATCTATAAAGAGCGTTTGAACTTAAGTAGTATTATTTGCAACAAGATCAATATGACATTTAAGTTGTTATCCAACATTTATTACGCATCGATTTATTCTTCAAATAGCTACATGTGAAGTTATAATATAAACAAAGTAAGGTTAATTGTTTTTAGGTTTAGAGTCTAGGCTCTATCACAGCGTCCAGTACTATTGTCATAACCGCCGCCTTGCTCAACCTTAGCACGACAAACACCATCTTCATCTATTGCGAATCCATCTTCACAATCTGGTTGCGTACCTGCCAATACTTTTTGTAACTCTACTTTGGTTAACACATTCACCTCACTTAATTTCTTTAAATTGTAATTCATAGTTTTCAAATTTTAATAATTAGACTGCCACTAAAATAAAAGGAAAAGTGAAGAATAGCATCTTTAAAATTGATGGAAAAGTGAATATTTATAAATTTTCACTTTTTTCTTCTTTTTGGACTCTAGTTCAGAATCTTTTCAAAAATTGAAAAACAGTTTCCTTTCAAAATCTCTACAGCCCAGTGTTATTCAGGGAATATCTAAGTAAACTAGATATTGAAATTTATAAATTTTGAAGAGCATTGTTTTTTTTTCCAAGATTCCATAAATAGCTTTATCACATTGCTAATGAACTGAGTTAACAATTTTTTTCCTCTTTCATTTACATCGAGTTAGTATTTAAAACTAAAAAAAATTGAAAATCGTTCAAACATTTTGGTCAGGAAATAAAAAGCATCTATTACAAGATTCTTTTGGTTGGCATAACTCTACTTATCATGTGCAAAGCTGGGCGCTTTCTTGTCAGCTTTTAAGAAGGTTATATTCCAATGTTGAGCTTTATACAGATAGAGCTGGCCACGATCTTCTCATTAAAAAATTGAAACTTCCATACACCAGAGTTCATATTGTACTTGATGAATTAAATCACTACCCTAGTTCAGTTTGGGCTCTTTCAAAGATTCGAACCTACTCTTTACAAGAGTCTCCTTTTATTCATATAGATGGAGACGTTTTCCTTTGGAAAAAATTTGATGAAAGGCTTTCAACTTCAAAACTTCTTGTACAAAATCGAGAAATTGGAAATAAATACATCAATAGTTCATGGAATGCTATAGAGAATAATCTGAAATTCATACCAAACGACATTCTCCGTCATAGACAAAAAAAGCATTCTGTAAATGTTTATAATTTTGGGATATTTGGAGGGCAAGACCTAGGATTTATCAAAGAGTATTCTAAAAAAGCTTTTGAATTCGTTGATAAAAACCTAGAACGATTAAAATCAATCAATGGATTTAATTTTAACATCTACTTTGAACAATACTTGTTCTATTGCATGGCGCAACAACAAAGTATAACAACTTATTTTGAAGAAGATTTTATCGCAGATCAATATAAAGGATTTGCAAACTTTGAGGAAGTAACTCTTTCTAAAAACTATCTGCATTTACTAGGTGATTTCAAGAAAAAAGAGGAAGTCTGCAAAAAAATGTCGAGACAGCTCTCAGTAGAGTTTCCTGAACAATACTTGAAAATCCTAGAAATCTATCACCCAAATGATTATTTGGTGTTTAAAAATCAACTTAACACCAATTTAGAGTTAAATAATGTAGAAATCAAAAAATCTTTCTCTACATATTACAAAGCAATTCCTGAGACAAGTAAATTTCACAGAACTCATCGCTTACTATTAAGACACTTTTCATCTCTTGATAAAAACATAAAAAACGTTCTTATCACAGAAAATCACATTAAAGAAAAAGTACTTTATAGCAAGAGACCAAATTTAAAAAGTGTCTTTGAGTATGAACAAAAAATCAAAGATTATTTATCGAACATACACACATTAAATTTTCATGAGTTCTCCAAAGAAGAATACATTCAATCAAAAAAATATATTGCTTTTTCTATGGATATAAATTCCTATTTCATTAGAACAAACAGCATTAAAAGAATATTTAAATGGGGTCATCTCATAGGAGATGTATCATCTGATTTTAATGGTGAAAATCTTCATCAAGAATTTTCGAGACTTATTATCCCTTCAGCACAAGCCCCTTATTACAATGAAATTATTTTGAGTGAACTAGATAAAATTATTCTAGAAAAATCTGGCTCACACCAAGTTACATTTCAAAAATTGTTGTTGAAAATTGAAAATTACTTTGACAAAGTCGAGATCAAAAATAATTATGAAGATTATAAAAATTTAATCCTAAAAACAATAAAAAGACTAGTCTACAGAAAAGCTCTAGTGGTAGAGCATATTTAAATAAAAAACTTTTCGCGAAGGTCAGACACAAACCTTGAGTGTCTATAAATGTTCAAGGATTTAATATCATTTTTAATATTTATTATGAAAAAATCAATTTTGAATTTAGGAAAAGCTCTAGAAAAATCTGAGCAAAAAGAAATTACAGGAGGTTATACAACTGTTGGTATTGGTCCAGGTGGTAGCTGCGCTGTAATTATTTATAGTGCACCTGGGTTTACACCTACAATCCACAGAAATATAAGTAGTGCAACTGCTCAGCAAGCACTTGCTGCAGGTAACTTTGGAGGTAGTTACTGCTGTAGCTCATGTAGCTCTGCCCCATGGTATTAAGCTAAGATTAAGAAGAGGGTGTTTTTTAAACACTCTCTTCAAAAATTAATAATTAGCACTACAACTTCAAGAAACACCTTACGTATAGACAGACACCTTGAATGTCTTTAAATGGTCAAGGATTTACAACATTTTAAATCTTTTAAAAATGAAAAAGATAATTTTAAGCTTAGGGAAAACTATTAGCAAAACCGAACAGAAACAGATTTCTGGAGGATACGGAAGCGGTGACGAAAGAGAATGCGGCTATGCAACTTCTACTGAATGTTACAATGCTTGTTTTACATTCTGCACACTTTGTTATGCAGGCGGTTGGCAATGTAGTTAGATTATTAAAGCTGTCAAAACTAAATGAACTGTGGTTCGTAAGTCAGATTTTATACAAGGCATACTCCTATAAAGAAAACCTATTTCTAAATTTGAAGAAATTGCAAGTTATGCTCATCAAGAGTATGAAAGTTAACAATTAATTCATTTGGTTCAAAAAAACTGAATCAAGGGAAGGTACCTTCCCTCGATTCGTTTCTAATTACACCCCTAATTACGATGTTGAATGATATTTTCTCAGAGAACTTTTATAGACTCATGAATTAGGTTATTTAAAAATATAATGCATCATTGTTATGTTTCATTTGTTTTGAATTAAGTAAGTAGAACAGTCCCCAAAAAAGGGGTAAGAATATTTCACCATTTTCGGGGATTGTACACTTTTGCTTTTTTACTTAAATTTATTTCGAAAAAAAGAAAAGCATATAAACTTCCTAAATATTGCTCATGAAAACAAAGCCTACTAGCTAAGCAAACACCCAAGTCAAAAAAAACTGATTTACAAATACTTAATTAAAAAATGAACATGTTTTATGCTTGTTTTAAAATATTTCTCTCGCGAAGAATAGACACAAACCTTGAGTGTCTTTAAATTGTTCAAGGCTTAAAATAATTTTCAAAATTTTAATAATGAAAAAACAAATTTTAAACATCGGAAATGCTCTTTCAAAATCTGAGCAAAGACAAATTAACGGAGGTTTTTTTGGCTGTGGATCACTATCTGAATGTATGAGTTCATGTCAATACGAATGTGTCTGGACAGTAAACTGGCATAGAGAGCCACCTTGCTGGGCTTGTGTAGACACAAATAACCACCAATAAAACAAGTAATTGAATTATAAACGTATACTTAACTCAAAAGTATACGTTTGTTTTGTTTAAAAAAAGAACTTAAATAACGTTATATTTATACCTTTAATAAAAAATTTGCATGTCAAAATTCCCCAGTTACAAACAAACTGAAGCTAAAGATTGTGGCCCTACTTGTGTGAAAATTATTGCCAAGCACTATGGAAAAACAATCAACACACAACAATTACGTGATTTGAGTGAAACTACTCGAGAAGGAAGTAGTTTATTAGGCTTAAGTGATGCTGTAGAATCTATGGGGTTTAAATCTCTAGGGGTAAAACTTTCATATGAAAAACTCTTGGAGGCACCTCTTCCATGTGTGGTTCACTGGAATAAGAATCATTATGTAGTTCTCTATAAAATTAAAAAAGACACAGTTTACATATCAGACCCAGCTCACGGACTAATTACATTTACTAAAAAAGAGTTTATCAAAAATTGGATTGGGAACAATGCTGATGAAAAGACAGAAGAAGGGATTGCATTACTTGTAGAACCTACACCAAAATTCTACGACAGCACCTTTGATGAAGAACAGAAATTTGGTTTTGGATTTATTTTTAAATACCTATTTAAGTACAAAAAGTTTTTAGTTCAATTAATTATAGGATTGCTTGCAGGTAGTTTACTGCAACTCGTTCTTCCTTTTTTAACACAAAGTGTAGTAGACGTTGGGATTAAAAATCAAGATCTCAATTTTGTTTATTTAATTTTAATTGCACAACTTTTTCTGTTTATTGGAAGAGCATTGTTAGACATTATTCGGAGTTGGATCTTATTACATTTAAGTACACGGATTAACATCTCTTTAATTTCAGATTTCTTTATCAAATTAATGAAGCTCCCTATTTCCTATTTTGATGTACGAATGACAGGAGATTTACTACAACGAATCAACGATCACAAAAGGATAGAAAGAATATTGACCACGTCTTCATTGACCGTTCTATTTTCTTTATTCAATTTAGTTATTTTCAGTATAGTTTTAGGATACTATAGTCTTCAAATATTTGGTGTCTTTGTCATAGGAAGTGTCTTGTATTTTGCATGGGTATTATTCTTCTTCAAAAAACGTAAGGAGTTAGATTACAAACGATTCTCAGAGGTCAGTCAAGAACAAAGTAAAGTGATTGAATTGATTAATGGGATGCAGGAAATTAAACTTCACAATGCTGAAAGAAGAATGCGTTGGAACTGGGAATATGTTCAAGCTCGACTCTTTAAGGTAGCTACCAAAAGTTTGGCTCTGGAGCAAACTCAAAGTGTTGGTTCTAATTTTATTAACGAACTAAAGAACATGTTCATTACCATTCTATCAGCAGCACTTGTAATAGAGGGAGACATTACTTTAGGTATGATGATGGCCATTAGTTACATTGTGGGTCAATTAAATGCTCCAATCACACAATTAATTAGTTTTATGAGAGATGTGCAAGATGCACAAATCTCTATTGACAGATTGGGAGAAATACACTCCATGGAAGACGAAGAAAAACCTGGAGATAATAAAGCGACGAACATTCCTGAAAATGCAGACATTCTACTGAAGAAAATTTCTTTTCGATATGTTGGTGGTTTAGAACCAGTTTTAAAAGATTTAACATTACAAATTCCGGCCAATAAAACTACAGCGATTGTTGGAGTTAGCGGGAGCGGAAAAACTACCTTAATGAAATTACTTCTTGGTTTTTATCATGTTGATTCAGGTGAAATCATGATTGAAAATTTCAATTTAAAAAATGTCTCTCAAAAAGTCTGGAGAGATCATTGCGGAGTGGTTATGCAAGAAGGGTACATCTTTAATGATACCATTGCAAAAAATATTGCTGTTGGAGAAGATTATGTAGATCAAGATAAGTTAGCACATGCAATTCACGTTGCCAATATCTCTGACTACATTGACGGTTTACCTCTTGGGTTTAACACAAAGATAGGAACTGAAGGAAGCGGATTAAGTACAGGGCAAAAACAACGATTGTTAATTGCCAGAGCTGTTTACAAAAACCCAAAGTATTTATTCTTCGATGAAGCTACCTCAGCCTTAGATGCTAATAATGAGAAGGTGATTATGGAAAATTTAAAAGAATTTTTCGAAAACAGAACTGCTGTAGTCATTGCTCATCGATTAAGCACAGTGAAAAATGCAGATCAAATTATTGTATTAGAACATGGGAAGGTTATAGAGCAAGGAAACCATAAAGAGTTAATTAAACTCAAAGGAAGTTATTACAACTTAGTTAAGAACCAATTAGAACTAGGAAACTAATGCCAAACAATCAAGACATACAGATACGGAGTGAAGAAGTACAAGAGATTCTAACAAAAGTCCCTAACTGGATGATTCGTTGGGGGAACACCTTGTTATTATTTCTAATTGTTATGCTATTAGCCATCACTTGGTTTGTAAAATATCCCGATGAAATTGCTGCTCAGGTAATGGTTACTACTAGTAATCCACCAGAAAAAATTTACGCAAATACTGGAGGGAAGTTTGAGTTGATTTTTGTTAGTGATTCTGACTCTGTAAGCAATGGCCAAACATTGGCTGTTATAGAAAACACTGCTTCTTATTCGGATGTCCTTCAATTAAAAAGAATAGTAGATACAATTAATGTAAATGGATCTGAATTCTTCTTCCCAATGGAAAGCATTCCTCCACTAAATTTAGGGGATTTGAATACAAGTTTTGCTGCATTTGACAATGATTACACAGACTATCAGATCAATAAGAAATATAACCCTTATGAAAATGAATCTTTCACAAATCAATACTCTTTAGCGCAAGCCAAAGGAAGGCTCAACAACTTATTAATACAAAAAGACCACAGCTTAAGGCAGTTGAAGGTTAAAGAAAATGATTTTAACACAAGGCAAAAGCGCTTAATTAAAGTTGGCGCTATTGCGCAAAAAGCATATGAGCAAAAAGAGGTTGAACTACTTGATGCTAAGAAAGCTTACAAAGCATTAGAGTCTACTATCTCACAAACTAGAGAGCTTATTGCTAATTCACAGAAAAATATCAAAGGTGGAAACATTGAAAACATTCAAAAAGAAATAAGGTTATTTAAAAAAACAATTCAGTCTTTTTATCAATTAAAGAAGGCTTTAAAAGATTGGGAACGAATGTATGTTTTCAAATCATCAATTGACGGACAAGTCTCTTTTTTATCTTATTGGGACAAGAATCAAACTGTAAAAACCGGAGAACAAATTTTCACCGTGGTTCCGTCCGAAAAAAAATCTTTTATTGGGCAAATTATTGCTCCTGCCGCTAATTCTGGAAAGATTAAGAAAGGACAGAAAGTTCTAATTCAACTGGCTAATTATCCTTCAGATGAATATGGTGAACTCAACGGAACAGTAAGTTCGATATCTTTAGCTCCTAACCAAGAAGGGAATTATTTAATAGGTGTTGCACTCCCTGAGAAACTCACCACAACTTACGATAGAGAAATTGATTTCCGTCAAGAGATGAAGGGAAATGCTAATATTATTACCGAAGATCTTAGATTGATAGAGCGCTTCTTTTATCAACTTAGAAACATCCTTAAGTAAAACTACCCTCTTGATTAAGAGGCATTAAAGTCTAACACCCCCAAAAAAGGGGAACAGTAAAATTCACCATTTTCAGGTATTGACAAAGAGATATTTATTCTTTAGCTTTATTGTCCAAAAAAGAAAAGAAAAATGTTGAAAATTGCTAGTTTACTCTTGCAGAACAACTCTATTGGCTTTGATAAAGAAGAATTTTCGTTTCAAATTCAGAGTCACCCCTCCTATCCAAGTCTACATTCGATAACTGGTGTTTTAGATCATTTTAATATTGAAAATGTTGCCGCAAAGGTTCCTGTGAATAGTGAAACTCTTGATGAACTTCCCGCTAGCTTTTTAGCTCAAATAAATGATGATGAAGCCGGACTAGATTTAGTATTGATTAAAAAATCAAATGAAAAATATCAAATCTACAATTCAGAGAAAAAAAAGAAGGTAGTTTCTAAAGAAGCATTCTTAAATGTTTTCACAGGAATTATATTGGCTGTCGAAAAAGATGAAGATCAGAAAGATCAAAAATCAACCAAAGGTCTTTTAAACAAAATCTCGTTGTTATTATTAATTGGCTGTTTATTTGCACTCTATTTCAATACAACTTCTGAGATTGTTTCGTACGCATCTCTTTTACTTTCTTTTGCGGGTATTTTTATTAGTGTTTCCATTGTAAAACAGGAGCTCGGAATTAAGAATACTATCGGAGATGCTTTCTGTTCTTCTACAGATGAAAAAAAAGATTGTGACGCAGTACTTTCTTCGAAGGGAGCAACTATTATAAAAGATTATAAACTAAGTGATTTAAGCTTCATCTATTTTGCTGGACTTGGCCTTAGTATACTACTACTATCTTTCCAAGGCTTAGGATTGCAAGAAATATTCCTAATGAGTATCTTAAGTATCCCTATGACCATATACTCCTTATACTACCAAGGGTTCGTTGTAAAAAAGTGGTGTTTTTTATGCTTAAGCCTCGTAGGAGTCCTCTGGGTGCAAACTGCTGTTTTCTTCTTCTTAGAAACTTTTTCATTCACATTTGAATTGCAAAACATCTTAACTATCGCATTAAGCTTCCTATCAATTTTCACTCTTTGGAATGCTCTAAAGCCGAAATATGATGAACTCCAAAAAAACAAAGATTCTAAAATCGAATACTATAAGTTTAAAAGAAAGTTTAGTCTTTTCTCTACTCTTATAAAAAATAACGACCTCATTGATACAAAAGCAAATACTATTGACGAAATAGTTTTCGGGAACAAAAATTCTAATGTAGAAATTGTTGTCATCACCAATCCTTTTTGCGGTCATTGTAAACCCGTTCATAAAGTTATTGAAGACCTTTTACATCAATATAAGAACGAAGTGAAAATAATTATCAGGTTTAATGTTCCAGTGAAGGATACAGAAAGTGATCTTGTGAAAATCACAAGTAACCTGGTACGCCTTTACATTACTGAAGGTGAAGAAACTTGCCTTTTAGCCATGGGAGAAATTTATGAAGGTCTTTCTCCAAAAAAATGGTTACAAAAATGGGATAAAGATGTTGATATGGGAGCATTTTTAGACTCATTAACCAAACAAAAAGATTGGTGTACAGAAAATAAAATCAATTTTACTCCTGAAATTTTAATCAATGGCAGGTCATTTCCTAAAGAGTATGACAGGCCAGATTTGGTTTATTTCATAGAGGAATTACATGAAGAATGTAATGTCGATTTAAAAATACAAGAAACGGTTTAGGTTATTTCCTAAACGAGCAAAACCCATTTAAAATGGGTTTTGCGTTTTGAACAATATTCTCTCGCGAAGAATAGACACAAACAGTGAGTGTCTCAAAATGTTCACTGCAAAAGTAATTTTTAATTTTTAATTATGAAAGGGCAGGTTATAAGCTTCAAGATAGCTTTAAAAAAAGCTATATAAATACAAATAACATTCTAGTATACTCTACATCATACGGGAACATAAGATTAAAACATCTAATGACCTACGTACTAAATAGTTACTAATATTTCACAGAAACTATATAGAAGACATGAATCTCCAAAGCCAATAACACTTCATCAAAAAAGTGTCTTTTCAGATTTTTAATTTCTAAAAAATAGTATGTCAATATTCTCCTGTAAAGAATATACATACTCCTTAAGATTCTTTAAATGACCGAGGAAAACTAACCAATTTTAAATTTTTTAATTATGAAAAAATCAATTTTATACATCGGCAAAGCTTTAAGTAAATCAGAACAAAAAACAGTTAATGGAGGAGGCCCTATCCCTCCAGGAAATTGCAGCGGCTTCCCATCTTATCCTAATATTGCTACAGGTAGCGGTCATTCAAACACTACCTGTTCTAGCATAGCAGATTGTCCTCCAAACCCAATACCAGGAGCTCCTTATATGTGTGACTTTGGTTGTTGCTTATATGCATACTAATCACGTAGAAGGATAAAAATATTCTGTTGTAAAGAATAGACATACCCCTTGAGTGTCTTTAAATGATCAAGGAAAACTAACCAATTTTAAATTTTTTAATTATGAAAAAATCAATTTTAACCATTGGAGAAGCTTTAAATAAGGCTGAACAAAAAGAAGTACATGGAGGAGGTCTTAAACCAAAAGGGTGTCCAGACAATACAGGGAATCAGTGTAATCCAAATTTAAATGGATCTGACTGTGGACCAACGGTTATGGGATCATTAACGTGCCCTTCTGCATACGATTGCCTATGCCCTATCGGACAATCGGTAGGTACTTGCTATGCCATCTGGGCCTAAGTAATTTTAACTAAGTGAGGCAACTCACTTAGTTTTTTTATAGAACTAATACATAAAGAATAGACACAAACCTTGAGTGTCTTTAAATGATCAAGGAATTACATAATTATTAATATCTATTTATTATGAAAAAATCAATTTTAAACACCGGAAAAGCTTTAGACAAAGCAGAACAAAAACAAATTAACGGAGGGACAGGATATCCTTGCGGACCATTAACATGCTACTTTCCAGAAACTTGCGGTCAAGTAAACGGAGTCTGGGCTTGTATTGAAGATTGTTAACAGGTATTAAAATCTAACAACTATTTTATTCAAAGAATGCCTAGCTAAAGAATAATCAAATCTTAGAAATACGTAATCAAGGCATTCAAAAACATTATATAAAATGTTTGCAATTGAAAAGATAAACTTTTATCAACTTAAAAGCATTCTCTTGCGAAGAGTAGACACAAACCTTGAGTGTCTCTAAATGTTCAAGGCTTATATAACCCTCAAATTTATTTGTAATGAAAAAACAAATTTTAAACATTGGTAAAGCTCTAAACAAAGCTGAACAAAAAACAATCAATGGAGGAGGAAGACCTTGTCAAGACATGTGTGATTGGAGTGGATGGGAAATTGCAGACTGGTGTAGAACAGCAGCCTGTGGATTAGGTCAATGTCTTCCAAATGGTTATTGCATTCTGATTTAAGGAGCTAAAAGAAATATTCTTTCGCGAAGAATAGACACAAACCTTGAGTGTCTTTAAATGATCAAGAAATTTCGAAAATTTTAATTTTTAAATAATGAAAAAATCAATTTTAAACATCGGTAAAGCCTTAAACAGAACTGAACAAAAATCAATCAATGGTAGTGGTGGTGGAAGCTGCAGCTATGATGGACAACCTTGTGGTAGAAACTATTTCTGTTGTGAAGATCCAGCAAGTCCTGGGTCTTTTGTTTGTTTGCACTGGACGCTATCATGTCACAGTAGTGGCGGTGGCGGAGATCAATAATTTTTTATTATGCCAAGAGGTAATGGATATTTCTCCATTCTAGCAATAAAATGAAATTAAGGTTAGAGAATTTTAAATTCTCTAACCTTTTTTAATTACTTTTTCTTGAATACTAATACATTTTTAGACTTTTCAATCTCTTCCTGATTTAACAGCATCTTTACAAACTCTCCATTTAAGTATTTCTGCGCTTGATCGTCATAATGTTTGCTAAATACATTTCCAGACTGACCTGTAGGTAAAATACTCATCCCATTTTCTATATCAGAGAAATCAATTACTCTCCTTGTAGAAGGTCCTCCATGCACTTTATAATAACCTGTACTATCTAATTTAAAAAGTTGGTTATTGATCACTTCATTTCCTCCATCCATGTGAAAAGGACCCACATTAAAATATCCACGTAAAGTTGCAACCTGACCTAATGCATGACCGTGTTCTACAGAAGCCACCTTATTCCAAGACCACTCACTAACATCTTTTCCTAATTGATTTTCTAAAAAGGAGACAGCATTTTTAAACGACGTTTGAACAATCTCTTTTTTAGTCTCTTTCGACTCGGTATTTACATTATCCCACCAAACAGATGTTTGCCTTGCTGCTTGAACAGCAATAACTTTCTTCATCAAATGCGTCGACATAAATTCAGGAAAAACATTCCCTAACTCGTCTTTAAATGTATTTGTTAAAAATTCATATAAGAAGCGATTGTAGATGGTAGGTCCATTTTTCTCTTTAGCATATTCTCCACTCCATTCATTTAAAGCTTCTAAAGCTTTCTGTTCATTTTCTGTGAAATCTGCAGTCTCTAAACTTCTAACTAAATTTTCAATGGTTACAGGAACAATTGGTGAGGTAACATCAAAAATCATTTTCTGCACCTCTTTAGCAGTCCAATCATTTTTTGCTTCTAACAACTGCTCTATTCGCGCGCCCCTATCTTCAGGCAAATAGTACCCTGGATATAAACCTCCTGCAATTGTGTCTGGTTGGTTGTTAGCTGAATACACATAATTGCTCCCTGGATTGATTGCCTGCGGATTTTGCTCAAAATCAAGATATTCTTGTATTTCGTCTTTTCCACTTGCTCCATCCAACACTAATTTTGTATCTAAAGAATCACGATACTTGTAAAGTTTTCCTGAAGCAAACCAAGCAATATTATTTTTTGCGTCTCCATACATAATGTTCAATCCTGGCGCATGTAATAACTTTGTTCCTTCTTTAAATTCTGACAAAGAATTCGCATGCGAAATTTTATAACCAACATCTAAAATTTGATTTTCCAATTTTGTATAAATCCACTGCATTGCCATCGGTCTCTCATCAGTAACTGTTTTCATTAAATTATTCATAACAGGTCCGTGATCACTTACTTTTACTGTAAATGTTGAATCTGGTAAATCTTTAATCTTTATTGTCTTTTTAAGAGTTTTGTAGGCCTTATACCCATTAGGAGTTTTGTACTCATTTGGGTTGTTCGGATTGTTTTGTTCAAAATAAAAATCGATATCATCATTTTCAAACATGGTTAATCCATAAGCGTAATTACGATTGTGCCCTAATAATGCAAAAGGTGTTAATGCCAAATTGTACCCGTACATTTCATAATCGGGAGTTTTAATATGTGATTGGTACCATACTGAAGGCTGTGAAAAACCAATATGGGGATCATTTGCAAAAATTACTTTTCCGTTTTTCGTTTTATCAGCTCCAATCACCCAAGAATTACTACCAATAAAAGGAGATACTGGCAACTGCTCATAAATTGTATTGATCGCTTTTGAGAAACCTGTTTGCATTTCAGGATTCTTTTCATTTTTTAAAATTGCAGTATTGTTATTGATTGGAATTCCTAATTCAGCTAAATGATCATTCCCTAACTTCTCCTTAATTTCTTGTAGTAAAGGATCCGTTTTTTGAGCCATGGCAAAACTAAATGACATATAACCAAATACATGGTATACATCATTAATAATAAACGGCTTCTTCTCTACTCCCACAAGCATATATTCTATAGGTGTGGGGCCTTCTTCTATAAATTGATTGACCCCATCTAAGTAAGCCATGGTTAGCTGATAAGCTTCAGAACTCTTATCTAACTTAGCAATCGATTCATTGGTGTTTTCTACAATTCCTAAACCAGAGAAAAACACATCGGTTTCAATTAATTTTTCACCAAAAATCTCCGACAATCTACCCGGTGCTATTCTACGGATTAACTCCATTTGCCATAATCGATCTTGCGCATGTACATATCCTAAAGTTCTGTAAGCATCTTTTTGATTTTGTGCATTAATGTGCGGAATACCAACCTCATCATAATAAACAGTTACTTCCTCTGTAAGATTGGCTAATTCCAATTCTCCGCTGTATGTTGGATAAAGAGTTCTGGCAAATAACCAGACAGCTACAACAAGCAACGCAATAATTATGACAATTATCTTTAAGATTTTTTTGAAACGCTTCATTCTGATAAGTTTGATTTTTATCAAAGATAACAGATTTAAATTGTATTTTTGAAGTCTCAAAATTTAGCTTTCGATGAAAAAAATCCAGATGGTAGACCTTCCTGGTCAGTACGAAAAAATTAAAGATACAGTTGATACTTCTATACAAGAAGTATTAAATTCTGCAGCCTATATTAATGGTCCTTACGTTAAAGAATTTCAAGCCGATTTAGAAGCTTATTTAGATGTAAAACATGTGATTCCTTGTGCAAATGGAACAGATGCTTTGCAAATTGCAATGATGGGCTTAGGGTTAGAACAAGGGGATGAAGTTATTACTGCCGATTTTACATTTGCTGCTACAGTAGAAGTTATTGCATTATTAAAGCTGACTCCAGTTTTAGTAGATGTAGAACCAGATACATTCAATATAGATATTGAAGCTTTGAAAAAAGCCATTACTCCAAAAACGAAAGCAATTGTGCCTGTACATTTATTTGGACAGTGTGCAAATATGGAAGCTGTAATGGAAGTTGCCAAAGCACACGATTTATATGTAATTGAAGATAACGCTCAAGCAATTGGAGCCGATTATACTTTTTCTGATGGAACAAAAAAGAAAGCAGGAACCATGGGGAATGTTGGAACTACATCATTCTTCCCTTCTAAAAATTTAGGATGTTACGGAGATGGTGGAGCTATTTTTACCAATGATGATGATTTAGCACATATAATTAGAGGAATGGTAAATCACGGAATGTACAAACGTTACTACCATGATGTTATTGGTGTAAACTCTAGACTAGATAGTATCCAAGCTGCTGTCTTAAAAACTAAACTTCCAAAGTTAGATGAATATTGTGATGCTAGAAGAAATGCCGCTAGGTATTATAACAATTCTTTTGCTAACAACCCTAATATTGTTACCCCAACTACAAAATCTTGCGGAAATGTTTGTGACACTTGTAATTGTCATGTATTCCATCAATACACCTTAAAGATCACCAATGGAAAACGAAATGCTCTGCATCAACACTTGTTAGACAATGGAATCCCTAATGCAATTTACTACCCTGTTCCATTACATGCTCAAAAAGCATATAAAGATGAACGTTATAACGAAGATGATTTTAAAGTAACCAACGAGTTAATTGAAAATGTAATATCACTTCCAATGCATACAGAGTTAGATGATGAGCAATTGACATTTATTACTAAAACGGTAAACGATTTTGTAGGATAGTTTCTGATGAAAAAAATTCTTGTTACTGGCGGATTAGGGTTTATTGGTTCACATACTGTTGTGGAACTACAAAATGTAGGTTATGAAGTTGTTATTATAGACAACCTTTCCAACTCGAGAATTGAAGTTTTAGACAGCATTGTTTCTATAACTGGTAGTAAACCTGAATATTATAATATTGACCTTCGGAACAAAACTGCAGTTCAAATTTTTTTTCAAAACAATAAAGTTGACGGCATCATTCATTTTGCAGCTTCAAAAGCTGTTGGAGAGAGTGTCGAGAAACCTCTTTTGTATTATGAAAACAATATTAGCACACTAGTCTACCTCTTACAAGAAATGAAAGAGCATCAACTTTCTAATTTCATTTTCAGCTCTTCCTGTACAGTATATGGACAAGCCGATGAATTACCAATTACAGAAAATGCTCCAATAAAACCTGCAGAATCTCCTTACGGGAACACCAAGCAGATTGGAGAAGAAATTATTTCAGAAAGCTGTAAAGCCGATGGATTAAAAGCTATTGCACTTCGATACTTCAATCCAATTGGCGCACATGAAACTGCAAAGATTGGTGAATTACCTATTGGAGTTCCTCAAAATTTGATTCCATACGTTACACAAACTGCTGCCGGTATTCGCGAAGAACTTTCTGTTTTTGGAGGTGATTATGACACTATAGACGGAACTGCTGTTCGTGATTATATTCACGTTGTTGACTTAGCAAAAGCTCATATTTCGGCTTTAGAACGATTGCTGAAAAATAACAACAAATCTAACTTTGAAGTTTTTAACGTTGGAACAGGAAAAGGAAGTTCTGTATTGGAAGTCATTAAGGCTTTTGAAAAAGTTTCTGAAACCAAACTCAAGTATAAAATTGTAGATAGAAGAGAAGGTGATATTACTTCTGCATATGCAGATACTACATTCGCTAACCAAGAACTCGGTTGGAAAACAGAAAAAACTTTAGAAGAAGCTTTATTAGCTGCTTGGGAATGGCAGGAAAGGCAATCCTAAAAATTCTTGTGAGATTAACTTTAACTCCAATTGCTTTTACTGTAGTAAACTAAGTCTATTTCTTTAACAATCTGTTAAGCTTTTTCTCGTTCTAATTTTAGTAATTTCACACACCAAATTTTCAATCATGACTAAAAGAATTATTTTAGGTTTGATGATTACTTGTTTTATCGCATGTAATCCAACCGAAGAGAAAACCCCTGAACTTTCAATTGACTACGAAAAAATCACACTAGACAATGGTCTAGATGTCATTTTTCATGTAGACCGCTCCGATCCTGTTGTTGCTGTAGAATTAATGGTGCATGTAGGATCAGCAAGAGAGATTGAAGGTAGAACAGGATTTGCACACTTGTTTGAACACTTACTATTTTTAGAATCAGAAAACCTTGGAAAAGGAGGACTCGATAAAATGAGCGCTCGTATTGGAGGATCTGGAGCTAATGGTTCCACTTCTCGTGATAGAACCAATTATTTACAAACAGTTCCTAGTGATGCGTTAGAGAAGATGATTTGGGCAGAAGCCGATAAACTAGGATGGTTTATTAATACCGTAACCGACCCCGTTTTAGCGAAAGAAAAACAAGTAGTTAAAAATGAAAAAAGGCAACGTGTAGACAATGCTCCTTATGGATTCAATCAACAAATTATTGATCGTAATTTATATCCAAAAAATCACCCATACAATTGGCAAGTAATTGGTTCTTTGGAACATTTACAAAATGCCACATTACAAGATGTAAAAAACTTCTTTAAGAAATGGTATGTTCCAAATAACTCCACTTTAGTTTTATCTGGAGACATAGATGTTGAACAAGCTAAAAAATGGGTACATAAATACTTTGATGAAATCCCAAGAGGTAAAGAAGACATTCCAGCAATAGAAAAAACTCCAGGAGTCCTTACTGAATCAAAATCCTTATATTTTGAAGATAACTTTGCACGCTTACCACAATTATCTATGGCATGGCCAGCAGTAGAATTGTATCATAAAGATTCGTATGCGATAGACATCTTAACAGAATACTTAACTAGTGGAAAAGAAGCTCCTTTGAACAAAGTATTGGTTGATGATTTAAAATTGACATCATTTACATCAATGGGAACTTATACTTCAGAGTTAGCAGGTCAAGTGCAACTATCTATTAGAGCGTTTAACAACACAAAACTGGATGATGTAAAAAAGGGAATTGAACAAGCTTTTGCTGATTTTGAAACCAATGGAATTCCTCAAAAAGACTTAGATAGAATTAAAGCAGGACTAGAAACTAGTTTCTATAGAAGCCTTTCTAGTGTGTTAGGAAAAGGAACCAACTTAGCATCTTACAATACCTACGCTAACGATCCTGGATATGTAACACAAGACATTAAAAATACGTTATCTGTAACCAGAGAAGACGTAATGAATGCCTACAACAAGTACATTAAAGGTAAAAATTACATTGCTACAAGTTTTGTTCCTAGAAACGGAAAGGAGTTAGCCTTAACAGGAGCTACTGAAGCAATTATACAAGAAGAGAAAATTGTGATTGGAGCTGAAGAATCTTTCGATGCTTCTATTGCTGCCAAATATGAAAAAACACCTTCTACTTTTGATCGTTCTATAGAGCCTCCTTATGGGAAAGCTCCTGAAGTTAAAGTCCCTAAAGTATGGGAAGGAACATTAGAGAATGGATTAAAAGTATACGGAGTTCAAAGCGATGAAGTTCCTTTAGTGCAATTCAATTTAGTAATTGACGGTGGCCAGTTATTGGAGAGCATGGATAAATTAGGGGTTGCTAATTTAACAGCTAGCTTAATGAATAGAGGAACCAAAAGTAAAACAGTTAGCGAATTAGAAACTGCTTTAGAGCAGTTAGGTGCTTCTGTAAATATATTTGCAGGAAGAGAAAGTATTCGAATAAGTGGTACGACCTTAAAAAAGAACTATACGGAAACCTTAGCTTTAGCAAAAGAAATGCTGTTAGATCCTCGATGGGATGCAACAGAATTTGAATTACTAAAGAAAAGTGCAGTAAATAGGTTAAGAGGTCAAAAAGCAAGCCCTGGAGCAGTAGCTGCAAATGCATACAATGAATTGATTTACGGAAAAGACAATATTCGTTCTAAAAACACTTTAGGTACGATGGAATCTGTAAATGCAATTACTCTTGATGATTTAAAAGCATACTACAATAATTATATCTCACCTTCTATTGCTAAAATGCATGTTGTAGGAGATATTAATCAGACAGATGTGATTGCCTCTTTACAAGGCTTAGCATCTGATTGGGCTGCGAAAGAGGTAACCATTCCTACTTACAAAACTCCTGATGCACCTAAAAAATCGACGGTTTATTTTTATGATATTCCGAATGCAAAACAATCACAGTTACGATTTGGAGCACCTGCATTAGCATATACAGACAAAGATTATTATGCTGCCAATGTAATGAACTATATCCTCGGTGGTGGTGGATTTGCCTCTCAATTAACACAACAGTTACGTGAAGGGAAAGGATACACATATGGAGTTCGTTCTGGATTCTCAGGATCTAAAGACAAAGGAGCGTTTACTATTTCTAGTGGTGTACGTAGCAATGTAACTTTAGAAGCCTCTCAACTGGTAAAACAAATCTTAGAGAACTATGGTAAGAACTATAATGAGAAAGATTTAAAAACAACTAAAGGGTTCTTAATTAAAAGTAATGCCAGAGCTTTTGAAACCATGGGCGCTAAATTAAGAATGTTAGAAAACATTAGTAACTACGGTTTAAATCCAGATTACGTAAAAGATCGTGAGAAGATTGTAAATGGGATGACCATCGATCGCATTCAAGAACTAACAGGTAAATATTTAGATCCGAATAAGATGATTTGGCTGGTAGTAGGTGATGCAAAAACGCAACTCAAACGAATGGAAAAATTAGGATTTGGAAAACCTGTGTTATTAAACAAAACAGAAATTCCAATTAAAGACTAAAAATAAAAAAGCCCGCTCCTTGTGCTGAACTTGTTTCAGTATCGGAGCGGGCTTTTTTATGTTACTATATAAACTTTACTTCTCCTGTAGCTATATTATAGACGCCTCCTCTAATTTCAATTTTATTTTCTTTTTCCTTCTCTTTTATAAAGGCGCTATGTTTACTAATATATTTAATCGTATTGACGACATTTTCTTTTATGGCTTTATCTGAATCTGTTATAACTTTACTACTTTTTGTAATGTTACTTCGAAGCCTTTTAACCATTATCCCTAGAGAAAGGGGCCATTTAGGGTTTGGCTCCCCTATTGCTGCCTTAATAGCTCCACAACCTGTATGACCTAAAACGAGAATTAATTGTACTCCTGAATCTGTTGCAAATTCTAAACTTCCAAGAATGTTATTGTTTTCTATAGGTTTTTTGTCTACAAAATTACCAGCCGCACGAAAACTAAATATATCTCCAACACCTAATCCGAAAACAGTTTCTACGGGTACTCTGGAATCAATACAGCTTAGCACAGCTGCAAATGGTGTTTGCCCTAGTGAAGTTTTTTTTACCTGAGTTTGTAATACTCTATCTGATGCTATATTTTCAACAAAACTTTGATTTCCTGTTTTTAAAATCTCTATAGCCATACTATCTTTATTTTCTCCCATTTTTTTTGTTTTTTATATGATTTATACAATTTCAATCAATTTACCTTAAATAATTAATTCACAGAAGAGTACAAGTTCTCATTTCTAGAAATAGGTAGATTTACGTAACTAGAAATAGTTTCATTTGTTAAAACAAAAAAGCCCGCTCCTTGTGCTGAACTTGTTTCAGTATCGGAGCAGGCTTTTTTTATGTTATTTAATTTCGTCTTATGCTTCAAAACTGGCTCCACTAGCAGCCACACTTCTGTCTATTTTACGCATTAATCCTTGCAATACTTTTCCTGGGCCAACTTCAATAAATTCAGTTCCTCCGTCAGCAACCATCGATTGGATACATTGCGTCCATTTTACTGGAGCAGTTAATTGTGCCATTAAGTTTTCTTTTATTTCAGCAGCCGTATTAACAGCTTTTGCTGGTACATTCTGATATACTGGACAAGCTGGCTCATTAAACTGAGTTCCTTCAATAGCCGCAGCTAATTCTTCTCTTGCTGGTTCCATCATTGGTGAGTGAAATGCTCCTCCTACTGGTAAAACCAAAGCTCTTCTTGCTCCTTTTTCAGTTAATACCTCACAAGCCTTTTCAATCGCAGAAACTTCTCCTGAAATTACCAATTGACCTGGGCAATTGTAATTTGCAGCTACTACGACTCCATCTACATCATTACAAACTTGCTCTACCACTTCATCATCCAATCCTAAAACAGCTGCCATGGTAGAAGCCTGAATTTCACATGCTTTTTGCATGGCTAAAGCACGTTGTGAAACTAATTTTAATCCATCTTCAAAAGACAATACTCCCGCAGCTACTAAAGCAGACAGTTCTCCTAAAGAATGTCCTGCTACCATTTCTGGTTGAAAAGCATCGCCTAATACTTTTGCTAAGATTACTGAATGTAAAAAGATTGCAGGTTGTGTTACTTTTGTTTGCTTTAACTCTTCAGCAGAACCTTCAAACATAACATCTGTTATACTAAAGCCTAAAATCTCATTGGCTTGCTCAAAAAGTTCTTGAGCTAATTCTGAATTCTCATACAAGTCTAAACCCATTCCTGTAAACTGTGCTCCTTGACCTGGAAAAATATATGCTTTCATCTAAATTTGATTTCGTTTTTCTCGGGGCAAAAATAGGAATTTATCTCTTCATACTGAACTAGTTTCAATATCTGTCTAAATAATTAGTATTTTCGTTATATGACTGAACAAAAAAAATCGCATGCAGAGATTGTCTATTTAATTTTAGCTGCTCTTTTCATTGCTTCACTGGTAACATCGAATTTAATTTTTCAAAAGTTCTTTTATTGGTATCCTTTTGATATGGAAATTTTTGGCTCGAAACTGTTTGAAGTTTCAGTAGGATTACTTCCTTACCCGATTACCTTCCTAATTACCGATATTTTGTCAGAAATCTATGGACAGAAAAAAGCCAATCAAGTTGTGATTGCAGGTATTTTTGCATCCTTCTTTTCATTAGCTATTATCTATGTTTCTATAGAAGTTCCTGCTACATCGTGGTCACCTGTAAACGACAATACTTTTGTAGAAGTTTTTGGAGCAGCCCCACTAGCTGTATTGGCTTCAATGATGGCATACCTATTTGCACAATTCATAGACATCAGGATTTATCATTTTTGGAAAAATTTAACCAATGGAAATCATTTATGGTTACGAAATAACTTCTCTACATTTTCTTCTCAAATTGTAGATACATTAACGGTATTGTTATTGCTGTGTTCTTTTGGGATTATCGCTTGGGATAACTTCGTAGGCTTATTAATCAGTGGAGTTATCTTTAAAATGATGATTGCTGCTTTAGATACGCCTATTTTATACCTAGTCGTTTATGGATTCAGAAAATACTTTGGACTAAAGAAAGGTGAAGAGATTCATCAAAAAATAGCGGTTGAGTCGGAGAATGAGGCGAATAGTATTGGTCAATAAATCAAATTTGTGTTTCTCTGTAATCAATTAAAAGTCGTTACGTCTAAACCCACATAACAATTTTAGAACTGATGAAAAAATTTATCACAGGTATACTTATTTTAAGTTTTGTAGTAACGCAAGCTCAGACTTCTACTTTCAATACCTTACTACAAGAAAATGTTGATGCAAAAGGAAATGTAAATTACAAATCTTTAAAAGCAAATGAAACGAAACTGGATGGGTATTTAGCCTATTTAGCAAAAACCACTCCTAGTAAAGATTGGTCTGCAGACAAAGAAAAAGCTTTTTGGATCAATGCATACAACGCGTATACTATCAGAATAATCCTTGACAATTATCCTTTAAAGAGTATTACAGGAATTAAAAACAAAGGAAAAACAGCTTGGAAAACTCCTTTTGCTAAAGTAGCTGGAAAGACCTATACATTGGATCATATAGAACATGAGATCTTACGGAAGAAATTTAAAGACCCTAGAATTCACGTAGGGGTTAACTGTGCCTCAGGGTCTTGTCCTAAATTAGGAAATATGGCATTTACAGAAAGTAATGTCGATACTGAATTAGAGCGATTAATGAAGGAATTTATTAACGACACTACAAGAAATAAATTAAGCAAGAAGAAAGTAGAAATCTCAGAAATCTTCAATTGGTTTAAAGGTGATTTTACCGCTAATGGTTCTGTAATCGATTACATCAATAAATACGCTGATGTAAAAGTTAACAAAAAAGCGAAAATAAAATACTTACCTTACGACTGGAGTTTGAACGGAAAATAAAATTTTATGTCAAAAACATATTACGATCCTGCCGATTTGCGCAAGTTTGGCAAGATTACAGAATGGAACGAAGAACTTGGAAACAAGTTCTTTGACTATTATGGAAAAGTCTTTGAAGAAGGGGCTTTAACAGCTAGAGAAAAATCATTAATTGCCTTAGCTGTTGCTCATACAGAGCAATGCCCTTATTGCATTGATGCTTATACAAAGGATGGTTTACAAAGAGGAATTACAAAAGAAGAAATGATGGAAGCGGTTCATGTAGGAGCGGCCATCAAAAGTGGAGCAACATTGGTTCATGGAGTTCAAATGATGAACAAAGTGAACAAATTAGAAATGTAAGCAGACTCTAATTTTACTTTTAGTAAAATTTTTAGAGGTCGCTTATCTTGAGCGAAGTCGAAAGATCTCTAATTGAACGAACACTTATTCCAACGAAAGTTGGAATCAAATAAGATAAAAATTAACTTTCCATGTCACCTCGAGCGCAGTCGAGAGTTTTAGATAGGTCTCGACTGCGCTCGACCTGACAAATGAAGTAAGATATTAGAATGTCAAAAAAATCACTCTTAGCTAGAAATAATGATCTAGCAAATACAGAACGTCAATTAGAAATTTTATCCAATGGTATTTTTGCTAATGGTGAATTGCCTACGTTTGCAAAAAAAATAAAAGAAACAAGTCAGTTTCCACTACGTCCAAAAAAACTAGAAATTCTACAAATCAATGTAGGATATATGTGTAATCAAGTATGCTCACATTGTCATGTTGATGCAGGTCCAGATCGTAAAGAAATTATGACTCGAGATACCATGCAACAATGTTTGGATGTGATCAAGAAAACTGGGGCACACACATTAGATTTAACAGGAGGTGCTCCAGAAATGAATCCTAATTTTAGATGGTTTGTTGAAGAGGCTGCAAAAGTAGGAATCAAAGATTTTATTGTTCGTTCTAATTTAACAATCATTAGAGCCAACAAAAAGTATTACGACCTGCCTGAGTTCTTTAAGAAACATAATGTGCATGTGGTGAGTTCGATGCCACACTGGACAAGAGGAAAAACAGACAAACAACGTGGAGATGGTGTTTTTGATAAATCAATTAAAGCATTGCAAGAATTAAATGCCGTTGGTTACGGAATGCCTGATAGTAGTTTGCGTTTGGATTTGGTTTACAATCCTTCAGGAGCATTTCTTCCTGGAGATCAAATGGCTTTAGAGAATGACTTCAAAAAGGCTTTAAAAGAAGATTTTGATATCGATTTCCATAGTCTCTTCGCAATTACAAATTTACCAATTAGTCGGTTTTTAGATTATCTAATTGCTTCAGAAAATTATGAAGACTATATGTATTCATTGGTAGAAGCATACAATCCAACTGCTGTAGAAAATGTAATGTGTACCAATACTTTATCAATTAGTTGGGATGGTTGGTTGTATGATTGCGACTTTAATCAAATGCTAAACTTAAAAGTAAACAGCAAAGTAAAGCACATTTCTGAATACAACGAAGAGTTGTTGCAAAATAGAAACATCATTATCAACCAACATTGTTATGGGTGTACTGCTGGAGCTGGAAGCAGTTGTCAGGGTGTTGTTGCTTAATTAATTATGAATTACGAGTGTTGAATTATGAATTCAAAAAAATGAAAAATTTCACCTTAAGTATTCTATTACTCATCTCAATCAGTTCTTTTGCTCAAGAAGATTTGAAAGGGCTTTTAAAGAAGTACAATACAGAGAGTATTCCTTACATTACTATTGACAGTCTGAGAAAGGTCTCTAATGATGTTATTTTGTTAGATGCTAGAGAAAAAAGAGAATTTACAGTTAGCCATCTTAAAAATGCTATGTATGTTGGTTATGATCGCTTCAATTTGAAAAAAACACTCAAAAAACTACCCAATAAAGATGCTAAAATTGTAGTCTATTGTTCATTAGGTGTCCGGTCTGAAGACATCGCTGAAAAATTAAAGAACGCTGGTTATAGTAATGTTCTAAATCTATATGGTGGAATTTTTGAGTGGAAAAATAATGGCTATCGAGTTTTTGATTATAAGAACAGAGAGACCAATAAAGTACATACATGTACAAAAGAATGGAGCAAATGGCTTCTAAAAGGTGAAAAAGTATACTGAAATAAATCCAGCATCAAATGAGTAAGAGTTTATTAATTGTTTTTGTAAAGAACATCATTCTTGGTAAGGTAAAAACCCGATTGGCAAAGACAATTGGAGATGAAGGGGCTTTTAATATTTATAGCGAGCTTTTTGCTATTACTGAACGGGAATCTCAAAAAGTAGACGTCGATAAGAATATTTATTTTTCAGATGTGATCATCCCTTCTAAATGGGAAGGCGATTTAAAGTTTGTTCAGGAAGGAGAAAATTTAGGAGACAAAATGAAGAACGCATTTCAACATGGTTTTGATAAAGGTTATCAGAATATCATTTTAATTGGTTCTGATTTACCTACTATTTCTAAAGAAGTTATCGAATCTGGATTTGACGCATTAAAGAACAGTGATGCTACTTTTGGACCTGCTCTAGACGGAGGATATTATTTAATTGGTTTATCTAAAATGAATACTTCTATTTTTGAAGACAAACCGTGGAGTCAATCCACATTATTAGATGTAACTTTACAGCAATTATCAGAACAGCAATCTTCTGTTTCTTTATTGAATCCTTTAAACGATATTGATACTTTTGAAGACCTAGTTGCTTCTGATTTTTACAAAAAGAACAAACACATACAAGATATTGTAAAGCATCTAAATCCTTCAAAGAATGAAACAGCAACTGCAAGAAACCACTGATTTTTTAATCGCTAAAGGGTTTCAAAACCCAGAAATCGGAATTGTCTTAGGAACAGGTCTGGGTAAGTTAATTGATGAAATCAATATCGAGCATGAGATTGCGTACGCAGACATTCCTCATTTTCCTCAAGCTACTGTTGAATTTCATTCTGGGCGGTTGATATACGGAACACTTTCTGGGAAAAAAGTAGTTGTAATGTCGGGTCGATTCCACTTATACGAAGGATATAATCAATGGGAAGTGACCTACGGAATTAGAACTATGCATCAATTGGGAATTAAAAACTTATTGATTTCAAATGCAGCAGGCGCTATCAATCTTTCGTATAAGAAAGGAGACCTTATGGTCATTGATGATCATTTGAATTTACAAGGTGGTTCGCCTTTAGCTTTTGCTGAAGTAGGAGAATTTGGGGAGCGTTTTGCAGACATGCTAGAGCCGTATTCAAAAAAAATAAATGATTTATTGAAATCAATTGCAAAAGAAAACGACATAACACTCCAAGAAGGAGTTTACGCTGGAGTTTTTGGCCCGCAATTAGAAACTAGAGCAGAATACAGAATGTTGCAGATTCTAGAGGTCGATGCTGTTGGGATGAGTACTGTACCTGAGGTCATTGTTGCAAAACATTTGAATTTACCTTGTGCAGCAGTTTCTGTTTTAACAGACGAATGTGATCCAAAGAATTTAAAACCTGTAGATATTGGAGATATTATTGCCATCGCAGGAGAGGCAGAACCAAAAATGATTTTATTATTCAAAGAGTTAATAACGAGAATCTAATGCTAAGAAATCAACAAGTAGCTGTTTTAACCATCCGATTACTACTCGGGTTTATTGTCTTTTTTCAAGGGTTTGGAAAAGTTTTTAAGTTTGGTTTAGACGCCGTTTACAACAACTTTTTTAAAGCGAGTTATTCTGAGTTACTTCCTGATTTCATCTTATTATTCTCGGCATATTATACCTCTTTAATTGAATTAATTGGAGGATTCCTTCTCATTATTGGATTCAAAAGAGACATTACATTATACTTCTTAGCATCCGTTTTAATCATTGTCACTTTTGGACACGGATTAAAAGAACCTATTTGGGATCTATCTCATGTAATGTATCGAGCTATTTTACTACTAAGCTTACTACTCTTACCAAAGAGTTTGGATATATTTTCAATTGATAGTCTCATCAATAAAAAAACAAAGACGCAAGAATGAGTTATTTAGAAACTACACATAACGTATATAAAGAAGCAGCCTTAACGCCAGATGTAGGTTTATGCTGCACAACAAATCCTATTTGGGAATTACCCGGATTAAAAATCCCAAGAATCATGCAAGAGATGAACTACGGATGTGGTTCTACAGTACATGCTCGTGATTTAACCAACAATCCTAAAATGTTGTATGTAGGTGTTGGAGGCGGAATGGAATTATTGCAATTCGCGTATTTCAATCGTACTAAAGGCGGTGTCATTGGGTTGGATGTCGTTGATGAAATGTTAGAAGCTTCACGTAAAAACTTTGAAGAAGCTGAAGAAATGAATCCTTGGTTTCAAAGTGATTTTGTAGATCTAAGAAAAGGAGATGCAATGGATTTACCTGTTGAAGATAATTCTATTGATGTCGCAGCTCAAAATTGCTTGTTTAATATCTTTAAGGAAGATGATTTACAAAAAGCTATTGCTGAAATGTATCGTGTCTTAAAACCGCATGGACGTTTGGTAATGAGTGATCCTACCTGTGAACAACCTATGAATGATGAATTACGTAACGACGAACGTCTACGTGCTTTGTGTTTAAGTGGAAGTTTATCAATCGCTGATTATGTGAAAGCGCTGACAGATGCTGGTTTTGGAACCATTGAAATTAGAGCTCGTAAGCCTTATAGAATCTTAGATCCAAAGAACTATCCAACAGACGAATTAATCTATATCGAATCTATTGAAGTTGCCGCAATTAAAGATCCAATGCCAGCAGATGGTCCTTGTATCTTTACTGGAAAAGCTGCCATTTACTATGGTGATGAAGATTATTTTGATGATGGTGAAGGACATACTTTATTAAAAAATCAACCTTTAGCTATTTGCGACAAAACCGCCGCAGCATTACAAGCTTTAGGTAGAGATGATATTTATTTTTCAGAATCCACCTTCCACTACGATGGTGGTGGGTGCTGTTAAGACTAAGCCATTTAGAGCCTGCCTGATCGGCAGACAGGCTTAGTCTAGAAATCTTGTATCAACTAAAACGTTTATTTCATTAACTTTGAAATAAACGTTTTCTTTTTTTATGCTATGAGATTATTAATACTTCCTTTTGATGACAAAAACCAACCTTTAAGATCTGACATTCATGAATTAGAGTCTTCTTCAAAAGAAGAAATTCTAAACGACTTGAATTTGGTTATGAAAGGGAAAATCTATCAAGTTGAAATTTATAAAAACATTAATGATTCTTTATATTTTTCATTAAGTGAACATATTCTTATCTCTGCTTTCAATTATAAGGAAAAGACTTATCATGGAGGAACAAATATCAATCCTTATGAAACAATGATAGACACTATTGGTCTTTATTTAAATAAAAATGGAAGTAAAGTCATAGAAACCGATTTCAAAAAAGAGGAAGAAGCGATAAAAGCTAGAGAAAAAGAAAAATATGAAAAATGGAAAAAACAATATACTATTACTAGCAAAGAGGATAAAAAAACGAATGTTAAACGAATTGGTATTGCATTCGCTATCATCATAATTTTATTCTTTTTAGGTAAATTAATTTGGGATGATGATTTACGTTTTATTGGAAGAAAAACTGAAGTGAAAAAAGGAGTAATTACCAATATTGGGTTAATAAGGGTAAGAAGTGGCGGTCATTATAAAAGAGTGACCTATGAATTTACATTCAATAATAAAAAATATACTAATTACTTCACAGCTAATAGGTTTACGAGAATGCCATATAAAAAAGACTCTATCCTTATTCAATTTGAAGTCAATAATCCAGATAATTCAAAATTCATCCCTTAAATATAAAGTCTTTACATTTTAATTTCTAAACTTCTGTATCTTTAAGCAAATGAAACCATTAGAAATTTTCTTAGCTATCTTATTAAGTATTGGAGCAGTTCAAGGTCTTGTTTATGGTTCTATTTTACTCAAAAAATCTAAGGTAAACACAGCTGCAAATAGGTTCTTAGCAGCTATACTACTTTTCTTTTCCTATCGATTAATTGTTGAGCTTTTAAAACTATTTGGTCTTGGAGGCTATGACATCTGGTATCATCTTTTCGTGGAATTTAACTGGATATATGGAGCATTGATTTACTTCTTTGTAAAAGCATATGTTACACCTAAATTCAAACTACGTTTGAGAAGGGATTGGATTCACTTTCTCCCAGTCATCATAGAGTTTGCATGGAGTAACTACATCAAGTCTCAAAATTTCTTTTGGGATGGAACTCGCGACAGTCTATCATGGTTAGGATATTGGGGGTATGTCGTTTGGATGCATTACCCTACCATGTTTGTTATTTGCGGTTTGCTCATTATCTTTTATTCGTACAAAGCTCAAAAGTTACTAGTCTCAAACGAAACCAATACCTACCTTTTATTAGATAAAACAGGTTGGATAAAAAGAGTGCTATTAGTTCTTCGAATCTATTCAACATTGTTAATTCTTATTGTTTTTATTGATTTATTGTTCTTCGATTATGCCTTTGATCGTTTCTACGATTATCCTTTATTTATTGGAATGGCATTAGTTACCTATTGGTTGGGAATTGAAGGTTTTCAAAAGAGAAATATTGAAGTTATTAAGGAAAAGCTTATCCTTTCTGATAAAGATAAAGACTTATTACAAAAGATTTCGGAAGATTTAAAACACTTAATGAATGAGAAAAAACTATTCAAAGATCCAGATTTAAGCCTTCTTTCGTTGTCGAAAGAATTGGGGGTGAAATCATATCAAACAACTCGATGTTTGAACTTAATCTTTGAAAAGAAATTCAACGACTACATCAATGGACTCCGTATTGAAGAACTAAAAACACTGCTCCAAGATCCGAAAAATCAAAAATTCACCTTGCTGAGCTTGGCTTTTGAAGTCGGATTCAATTCGAAAGCTTCTTTTAATAGGGCTGTAAAGAAACTCACTGGAAAACCCCCTTCCCACTTAAAATCAATTATTTAACTAGGATCAATTTTACAATTGACACCTTCACCAACCTTTAAATACGTCTCATTTTCAGAATCGAGACGACTGGTATATGGTTTCTGCCTCACATTTGCCACAGAATTTAAAACCATACATCATGAAAACAATATTCACATTCATCATTATTTGTTTTGCACAAGTTCTTGTAGCTCAAACAAATTACGGCACTCCTACCAATGAACCACTTCCTAAAAAACTTCAACAGTTAAAGAGAAAAATTGTAGTACAAAACTTCCCTAAAGAAATCGACCCTATTAAAATTAAAGATTCGTATTACTGGAAACATAATACAATGGTCTTCAGTAGAAACAGTCAGGTTGAAATTATAGAATATGGCGCTTACCTATTCTATAATGGGAAATGGAATCTTCGGAAATCATATCCTGTAAAAGAATTCAATAAAAACTTTGGTACTAAAAAGGGAATTCTCTTGCAAGCACAACCCTATACATGGAATGATAACTGGAGAATTGGCAATCAACTTTTTGGTGGTTGGGCGATGTGGTACTTCATCGGCATCAATGAAAAAGGAGAGAAAATATGTGGCTATGAAAAAATAAACACAACAACTAATTTAATAAAATAACACTCATGAAAACACTTACAATCTTTATCGTTTTACTAATCTCAACGACTATCTCTGCACAAGAATATAATGTTGATAAAAAACAAAGCAAACTCAATTGGACTGGCAAAGCTGCTTTTAATGCTTATAAATTAAATGGCAAATTGAGTTTAGAAAAAGGAGTACTTATCATTGAAGACAATCAAATAAAACAGCTTACTGTACTCATTGACATGAAATCTTTAGACCATTCTATTGGTGATTTAAAAAAGCATTTGAGGAGCAAAGATTTCTTTGAAGTGAAGAAGTATCCAACTGCAACTTTTACATTAACAAAACCTATTGAAATCATCGAAGGTAATGTGACGCTAACAGGAACTATGAAGATTAAAAAAACGACCCGAGAAGAAACAATTATTGCACGAATTTCAAAAGAAAACAACGCTTATACAATCACTTTTGACACAAAACTAGACCGAACAAAATATGGTGTAAAGTTCAACTCTCCGAGTTTCTTTAAAAAGATGAAAGAGAATGCCATTGCTGACAAATTTAGTTTGAAAGGAGAGTTCTTGTTCCAATAAAAACATAGTTCAATGAGAGTAAAACCTCATTGAAATATACTATATTATACACGTGTTATTGAAATTTTACTAGGGGCGATTCCCAAGTTATAGAATCGCCTAAAATGCCATGCTTTTCACTAATAACATTTAATTGAGAGGGTATAAACTTAATCAGTAAATAATTCGTTTCTCTGTCTTTATAGAAGTTTTTCCATTCCTCCTTCCAATACTTTTCTTTTGCTTCTTTAGAATCTACAAGTGTTGCTGTTCCTTTAATGGTTACATACCCTGGATCAGTTTTATCAAAATAGTAGAGTGTTACTTTATCATTATTCTGAATGTCTATTACTTTTTTGCTTTTGGAATTGGTCCCCATCCATATCGTAAAATCGTCTTCAGGTTGAAAAGGATCCATAGCTCTTGCATTGGCAACTCCTAAAGAATCTACTGTGATGAGCGCACAGTTTTTAGAAGCTAAAATTACTTCTCTAGCAATTTCTTTTAGCGATTTATTGGCGGTCTCTTTTTTTGCACAGGCATACAGGTTAACAAGGAGCAAGATGATGATTACTTTTCTCATGACTTTCTAAAAGTAGCAATTAATTGCTACAATTTTCGCAATATGTTTTTCTTAGATAGTCATCTTCTAATAACTGAAAAGTGATTCCTTTTTTATTAGATGCATTAAAAAGTTTACAAAATCTATCCTTATTAAGATTTATGGCGTTTAGCATAGTTCTCCTATAAGCATCCTGTTTGGTGATTTCTTTCTTTACCAAAGTTAAGTTTAAGTAGTAAAAGAGTAGATCTTCATCAATCGTAAGGTCTTGTACTTTCTCTTCCAGCAAATCAATTGCATCGTAAATATTTGAATAGTAGGTTAAAAACTGAGCCAAACTTAAATAGTCATAATTAGCCATAGAGAAGTTTTCATACATTTCTAGAATGAACTCAACCGATTCATCCTTTGCTTCATATTGTCGAGCTCTCATGTTTTTTTGTGCTTTAACAATATGAAAGTTTACGAGCATTCGGTCGATCAAATTTTGAGCAACTCCTAACTTTTTGAGAGATATTATCTGCAATTTCAATTCCTTTTCTCCTATTTTACTAGCGTTATTTCTCCAAAGCACTAATTCTAGCACAGCAAGGTTGTACTCTATTCTCTTATTCTTTGGGTCGAGTTTGGCCAACTGCTTTAATTCATTTTTTACAATTAATGTATAACTAACGCTTATTAAGTACTTAAGCATACTGTTTTTTGTGAGCAAAGTCACGTACTTTTTCTGCTTTGGAATATTCATTCCTTTTAAAGCATCAGGAGATGCCAATACTTTCACTTTATCAAAAATGGAATTTTGAATAACTTTTGCTTTGTCAAGATTATCTTCACTTATTGATTTGTTAAACAAAGACACCAATTCATCTAAGCTCTTGTCTTTATACTTGTCAATTTTATCTAGCTCTAATGTTATAATTGCCTTTCGATGATGCTTAAGATAGGGTTCTAATTTTTTGGCAACGTCACCAGTGAGCTTCTGCTTTATTTGTTCTTTAGAAAGTGATTTGAAATTACTAAAATCTGTCTTTTCAATATCATCTAAAAACTCAACCCAGTTTTCAGAAGAAGTAACTTCTGTTTTAATATTTGGTTTCTGAAAAGATTGGAGTGATAGTGCAATACTAGACGCTCTTTGCTCTTGTAATTTTATATTTCTTTCTAGGCTTCCCTCTACAGAAGAGTATGCGTTAATGTTTATTTTTTTAATGTTAAAATCAGTCAATCGAAGTGAATCATACACAGGTTTGATGTCTGCAGGTGAATACTCCGACTTATTCTTTTCAAAAGGAATCGTAAATTTTAACGTTTTATACTTAGTAACATATCCTTCCTTTTTTGAGACAATTTTCTTATCCTTATAAGTAAGCGAATCAAGGTAAATCCCCATATCTAAAAGCTCCCAAGGATATGATTCTAAGTTGAATGATGTATTGTACTGACAAAAGGTTTTATTAGACAACAAAAGTATATTGAATTCGAGTTCTTGACCTTTCATACTTTCTGGAACAACTCCCACTGATACACGATAGCGATTACCACCAGTTTTTTTCAATCCTCGCCTTAGTTTTTGTGCATACACTGCATTCAATAACTCACCTCGTATTGGCGTTTTTTCAACATTACCATCACATGTGTATCTTGATTTTGACACAATATCTATAGCAATTCCATCTCCCGTACTTTTAAACACACGATCAAACCATTGCTTATCATTGGTTTCTAGGAATAGTTTATTCCCTTCTTGCTTCACAGATATCCTAACCTCCTTGGGCATTTGTCGATATACCTGCATAAAAGAATTACATCTTTGATTTCTTTCTTGATTAGATCTTGGAAACAAAATTCCTTTGATTTCTTGTGCACTACTGAATGTAGAAAAAGTAAGTACAAATACGAGTAATAGGTTTTTAAATAGCTTCATTTTTAAATTTGATGTATTGTTATTCATAGCATACTTGTTTAGTAAAAGCGTTTTAGCAATTCTGTTATTAGTAAGTATAGCAGTTATTTTTTGTAAATATAGTAAGCTATGTTTGCATACACAATGCTCATAAATGATGTCGTTTTATTATAAGGTAATTCCTTTCTTTTTAAGAATTCTAATTAATTCAAAAGACAATTCTATGTAAGGAATACTCCTTTTTTTGGCTCTATATAATTTAGTAATTGTAGAAATGGTTTTTAAATAGTCTCCATATTTTAATTCCTTATTTGAACTAATAAAATAGACATCTAAATCTTTCAATTCGTTAAATATTTCTTCTTCGTTTGAAAGCTTTATTAATTTATCGCCTATTTTTAATTCATTTTCAGAAAAGAATTCCATCTTTTTATATTTATACTTTGAAAGTTTAGTTTTGACCAATTCAAAGTTCAGCGCATAAAGGTCATCTCTCAATTCTTCTATGGGATGTTTCTTTATCAAATCAATCACCTCAATAAACTCGACATTACTATCTAAGGTATCTATTTTGATAGCTGACTTTCTATATGATAAAGCAGCTTGATTTCTAAGCCCCACTCCTTGTGTGATATCTTCAATATGATTTGTGCGATAAAACACCCTCCAAACATAAGCACTACTTAATTCTGATTTAATCTTATCTATTATTGAATACTTCAGTTCACTATCTGCATGTAAAAACATTAGTACAAAAGGAACTAGTGAAGGATCTAATTTACTTCTATGCTCTATAATATAATTCCCTAGTTCAGGTAAGCTATCTATTTTTATGTCTTCTAAAAATACCTCTTCTTTTTTATTTATATAAACACTTAAAATAGGAGTGATAGTATTCTTAGGGTATTTTATTTCAAACCCCTCACTTTTAGGAAGTTTTATATCTTTCTGTTGCGAGAAACAAAAACTGGTTAAAATTAAAAATAAGAGGCTAAAAAAATTACTTCTCATAATATATTTAGTTAAAACTAGGGTGTTTTACACTCTAGTTTATAAATTAAGATTCAATAAAGTTTACTCTTCATAAACTCTATTCCCATGATATAAATTTTATCATTTTTCCTGTTTGTCGACTTACAAATTTTTCATCTGAAATTTTATCATAATAAAACTTCCCCTCCCAAGCTTCTCCTATATCTTGATGCAAACATATTTCTTTATCTGTGAATAAATATTCAGAATTATTTTGGTTTTCAAACTTAAATTCACTTTTCTTAAAAAAAATATCTTTTAAATTTTTAGAATATTTTGAAGCAAATGAGAACTTATTTTTACTATTAAATGTAATTGCCTTTATAAAATAATAAGGTTGTTGTTCTTTCCGTTCTTGAAAGAGTTCAGGTTCATATACATAGTATCCGTTAAATAAAATCATTTGAAAAATTGTTTAGTTACACTATCAAAGTTGTATTGTATCTGTTTTAACAGAAAAGAAGGAAAGAACAAAGGTTAAAAATACTGACCAATCCCAAAAACAAATCCTTGGGTTCCGTTTTTGGTTATTCCGTATCCGTAGTCGATACGAAAAACAGCGTTGTAAATTTTCTTATGAATAAATCGCAGTCCTAAACCCGGATACACACGAATATTATCTTCATTACTAAAATCGCCAAAATCACCTCCAGGATTTCTCCAAGTACCTGCATCTATAAATGCGTTTCCTTGGACTGTTAAGTTATTTTTCTTGTAAAGAATCTGCCTGTATTCAGTATTTAAAACAATCACACCCGTTCCGCGATCAATCACATTTCCTACTCCACGAATATTAATGTTATTATCTACCGAAAAGGGAGCGAAAGGAGACTCATCATTGGTTGCAAAACCCACTCTCAAACGGTTCGCCCAATTCCCTTTTTCGCCAACACGTTTGTAATAGAAAAAGTCATTCCACCAAATAGAAAAATTGGGTAACTGATTCCCTTGTGCTTGTACATATTGAAAATTAAAAAGGCTACGAAATCCCGACACACTTTCATAGTAATAATCCAACGCATTGTATTCGTATATAAATTTAATTAGCGACTTATCTACCACCAATTGTTGAGGAACATTCGGATTGGTAGCACCAGATTTGTATTGGTAATCTTCTGTAAAAAGGTTGAGTCCTAATTCAATTCTGTTATTGAAATTAAATTGATACAAGCCCAACAACTCATAGGAAGTATTCTTGTATTTATAATCTGCTGTTGTACCATCAAAAAACACAGGTTCTTGCGTTGTTAACTTTTGATAATTAAAAGACAGTCCGAATTTTCTACTAAACAAAAAAGGAGCTCTAAAATTAAATGCATGTGAATCATAAATATCACGCTGGTAAAAACCTCCAATAGTTATGCTTCTGCCTAAAAAATTAAATTCGTGTACTCCTAGTCTATAGGCAAACTCATTATCATTTGTTGTATAAAAATTTGCAAACGGAATGATGGTAAAGTTCTCTTCTATATTGATAAAAACATTATACAGGTTCTCATGAGAATGAAAAATCTGGAAATACGCATGGGAAATAGCGGGCAACCTTCTTAATCTGGCTATGTCCTTTTTTAAAAGAGTAGAGTCTAATGCTTGCCCCACTTTAGATTCTAAAATACTTTTAACAAAAGAAGCATTTGTCTTTTTTGCTCCACGTATTTTTATATCATATATGGTATTTTCTTGACCATACGATTGCAATGCAATGCAAAGGAAAAAATAGAATATCGAGAGTTTTAATTTCATTACTGAGCAACAAAAGAATTTTCAACAACCAAATTAACCCAATTATCTAAACTTACTGCTAACATTGAGAAATTATATTGATTATTCAAAATTAAAGACTCTGGAACATCTCTATTGATATCCAGTACAACATTAGATAACTTGTAATACTGAAACCATTTATCCGTGGTATAAGTTCCTGAAATAAACTCTCGGTTTTCATCTGAAATCACTTGAAAATAAATTACATTCTCTGGGAACACTCCATCGTTCCATGAAAACAATGGCATCAATGTTTGAGAAGCATCTACAGCAACTAATGCATTATATTCTGTAGGTTTTGACACGTTTTTTAATCGGATTGGATTCGATTTATGAAATTTCCCTTCAGATTCGAAAGTCACTATGGAGTAGACTTCATCTAAACCTGATCGAACAAATAATTGTAAATAGCCTCCAAAGACATCTTCAACAGGAAGCTCGGCTAGGTGATAATTCGCAAAATCATTGGGATCTACGTTTACCGAGTTTGTTTCAAAATATTGAATGTTTCGAGCTCCAGGAATCGGATAGTAATAAATATAGGTACTACTATTATCCTGATTTTTACTAGCGGCGCACGCAATGACCTCATCTAACTCTAATGCCGATTTCGAAGCGATCAGCTCTGCTAAATTCGTAGGTGAATTGATTTCTTCTTTTGTACAGGAAAAGAATGTGCATGCTAGAAAAAAGAAAATGAAACTTTTGAGTCGAATGTCTTTATCAAATAAAACAACACGTTGTATCGATTCATGAGTCCATTTTCTTTTTATCATAGATACTTATAACTTTAATGTTAAAATTGGTAGCGAAGCATGGTTCGCAATGTCTTCAGAAATACTTCCTTCTAAAAAATGGGAAAGCCCTTTTCTCGCATGCGTACTTAATGCTATTAGATCTGCTCCCAATGAATTAGCGAAATTTAAAATTCCATTTTCAACGTCTTTGTCGCAAATAAATGTGACTTCTTTCATTCTTTCCGTATTTCCTTCAGCAATCGCAAAAAAATCTGCCGCTAGATTTTCCATTTCATACGTAGTCTTAAAGTCTGTATACGGTGTATTTACATATAAAACATGTAGCTTCCCCTGAAAGTCATTCACAATACTTTTAGCTCTTATATACGATCCAACTGACTCTTTAGAAAAATCAGTAGCAAAAACTACTTCGTCAAAGCTAAAGTCACTTATCTCATTTTTAATCACCAATACTGGGGTTTCTGAAAAACGAATGACCTTTTCTGTATTAGAACCTACAAACAACTCTTTTAATCCAGTTGCTCCATGAGATCCCATAATAATTAAATCTGCGTTCTCTTCTTTTGCAACTTCATTCACTTCACTAAACACTTTAAAATGCTTAATGATTGGCTTTACCTTAACTCCTTTTAGGTAGTCTTTTTTTAAAAATTCTTGAAACCTTTTTTTGGCTATTTGATATAGGAAAGCTGATTTTTCTTGAAAGTAACTTGCGCTTTCACCTACAGAGTTCGAATGAATATCTAGCATGTGTAGCGCTAAAATTTCTACATCGTTCTTTTTTGACAGGTTTGCTGCTGTCTTTAAAGCATATTCAGAGTATTTAGAAAAATCGACGGGTACAATAATTGTTTTCATGAGATTTACTTTTATTTATACCATAAAATTAAATCTATGTCTTGACCTATTTTAAGACATTTATCATGTTTTAAGAAAAATCTTTGTTGTATACTTATTTTATTTTATACAACTTTCTAAGCAAAGTTTCAGCTGGTTTATTCTGAGGTGTAAATCGGTTATTATTTTCCCCTCCTACTCGATCATGTCTATGAAACCATTTCCACACAAAACCTCCAGCAAACCAATCTTCATTCCAAAACTGATTGTAAATAGCTTGTAATCCATTAGCTTGTGCCTCTAAGTTAATCGCCCCTGAAACTCTTTTAGAATCCCAAGGTTCTTTTCCAGTAAAGTCTAAACTTCGATAACCGAATTCAGTAAACAATACTCGTTTTTTAAACTTCGATTGAATCTTTTGAATTTCTTTTTTATGGGGTTTCCATCCTTCTTCAAATTCTTGGACAGTAGGTGTTTTTTTATCAGTCAAAGGGAAATACGCATCCACTCCTATATAGTCTAATTGGTTCCAAAAAGGAACTCGTTTAAACTCATCCCAATTGGCGGCATACGTTAGTTTTCCTTTGTACGTTTTTTTTATTTTTCGAATTAAGCCTCTCCAATACTTAGGTCTATTGGCTACAAATTTCTCAAGCTCAGTTCCAATGCACAAGATATCTGCTTTCATCTCTTGAGCTACTTTGGCATACATCAAAATAAACTCCTCATAAGAATTTTCTAAAATTTTCCATTTCTCTTCAGTATCCATAGTAATAAAACCTGTATACTGACCTCTCTGAACCCATATTTGAGGTTTCATCATTATTTTAATCCCTCTCTTCTGTAGCTCTTTTGCATACTGCTTAACACCTCTTTCTCGTTCTCCATACCATTGTCCTCGAGTATTAAATCGAATTTCTGGTGAAGATAATTCTCTAATAAAACCAAAAGGCATCAATGCTGCATAATTAGCATTGACTTTTATTATTGGGTTTACATGTGTATTGGTTATACTATCTCTGGAAGAGACAAAACTAACTCCATTAATTTTTTGAGTCTTCCCTACAAAAGAGAAACTCAATAAAAAAAAGGATAAAAAAAAGAGTCTAATTGTTTTCATAATTAGACTCAAATATATTTAAATAATTCACAATTTTTAAAATAATGCTCTTAAACCTATGCTAAAAGTATTTCCTAAACCTTGAAAATTATTCCCTCTAACAATTTTACTATACAAGGTTTCTATATTTAAAACTTTTGTCAGTTGGTATTTCCCTCCAAAACCTACAGATGAACTATTTTGCTGGAAGTTTCCTCCAACTCTTTCTGAGTGTTGAACAAATCCTAAAATTGTTGCTTCTTGGGTTGGAAAGTAACTCATGAAAACTCCTGGTGCTAGTAATAATGATTTGTTTGCAAAGCTGTCCTTATCTCCAAAACTATACTCAGTATTCAATTCGGTAAACAACTGCCATTTTCCGCTTGGGAATGTATAATCATAGAAATATCTATTTTGAAAAACCCAAGAAGATTGATCTAGAAAAACTCCTGTATTATCACTCCCTTTAAATGTAGGAATATGAAGTGCCGTTTGAACAGATAAGTTACTTATACTTTTAAAAGGTTGAATTTTAATCGCTGGTGCAATTGTAGAAAGTCCATTTCTTGAAGTACTTGAATCTTCAAAATTGAATACGGAAAATGTACTTTGTCCTCCAAGTGTATTTGAACGATACTCTAAAATAACACCTAAATTAACCCTATTATTTTCAGAAACCCCAGTAAAGACTTCTAAAGTAGAAGTAAAAAAGGTTTGCCTTGGAATATCTACTCCTGTACTGTTATTGTCACCTGTTTGTCTAGTTTGAGTATATAAGCCATTAAAAAATTTAATGTCCCACTGTCCTTTATTTAATAACTTAGAAGGGGTGAATATTTGTAAATTGTTTTTACCCTCGTTTTCTTCTTCTTGAGAAAACCCTTGATAACCTACTAATAATAAAGCAACTAATAAAATTTGTTTCATAATGTGAATATTGGCGAAATATTTAATATTTAATCGTGTTATCCGTCGAGGATATATTTAATTACTTTCAAAAGAATATTATTTATATTCATTCTAAACTAAGAAATCGCTTTAAGAAATTCTTATTAACTTCGACAGATACCTCAACTATATAAAACTATGGAACACATCGTTATCATCGGAAATGGAATTTCTGGAGTAACACTTGCAAGGCACATTCGCAAGAACTCCGATAAAGAAATTACTATTGTTTCTGCCGAAACAGATTATTTTTTCTCACGAACAGCTCTTATGTATATCTACATGGGACACATGAAGTTTGAGCATACACAGCCTTATGAACCTTGGTTTTGGAAAAAGAACAGAATCAATTTAAAAAAGGGGTATGTTAATGATATCGATACCAACAAAAAGCAGCTAAACTTTTCTAATGGCGAAACGCTATCCTATGACAAGTTAGTTCTGGCTACAGGTTCTAAACCTAATAAGTTCGGATGGCCTGGTCAAGATTTAAAAGGTGTTATGGGAATGTACCACAAGCAAGATCTTGATAATTTAGAAAAACATGCTCCTAACAACAAAGTTTGTGAGAGAGCAGTTATTGTAGGCGGTGGATTAATTGGTATTGAATTGGCTGAAATGCTACATTCTAGAAATATTCCTGTTACATTTTTAGTACGAGAAACTAGTTTTTGGAATGGTGTACTGCCTTCTGGAGAAAGTAAGATGATTAATGATCATATTTTAGAAAATCATATTGACTTACGATTAAGTACCAACTTAAAAGAAATTAAGTCCGACGAAAACGGACACGTAAAATCTGTTGTCCTAGAAGAAACAGGAGAAGAAATTCCATGTACTGTAGTTGGTTTAACTGCTGGAGTTTCTCCGAATATCGAATTTGTAAAAAGTTCTGGTGTAGAAACCAATCGTGGTATTTTGGTCAATCGTTTTTTAGAAACAAGCATAAAAGATGTATATGCTATTGGAGATTGTGCCGAACAAAGAGAAGCTATTGGAAATAGAAGACCAATTGAAGCTGTTTGGTATACTGGAAGGATGATGGGGGAAACCTTAGCGCAAACCATTTGTGGAAATCAAATTGAATACAAACCGGGACACTGGTTTAATTCGGCTAAGTTTTTAGATATCGAATATCAAACGTATGGATGGGTATTTAGCGAGCGTAGTAAAAAAGATACAGAAATTCACTTTCATTGGAAGCACAAAGACAATACAAAATGTATTACCGTGGCTTATCATAAAGATTCTAATTTATTCTTAGGAATTAACACTTTTGGAATTCGTATGCGTCATGAAATCTTCGATAAATGGCTTACAGAACAAAGAGACGTGAATTATGTATTAGAGTATTTGGCTGACGCCAATTTTGATCCTGAATTTTATTCACTCTATGAAAAAGAAATCATCGCAAAGTTTAATCAAGAAAACGGTACTTCTATTCAATCAAGAAAGAAAAGCTGGAAACGAATTTTTACTAGAGTCTAAAGAAATATGAAAGCAATAAAACAAACAGGATTCGTCATATTTTTAATAGGACTCTCCATTTTCACAGCAACAATTTTTACAGGTTCATTTAGCTTAACCTCATCAGAGTTAGATACTTTTATCACTGAAAAAGGGTATAAAAGTGAAGTCATAAAAGAGAAACTTTCTAGAGCAGTAGTTACTGAAGAAGAGTTGAGCATTTTTGAATTCTCTAGTCGTGTTCGCGGAGCATACCAAGCATCTAATGATTATTATGATGCATTAATTACAAAATATGATGCCGAGAAAAACTGGGACGAGAAAGGAAAACAATATCAATACAAAATTTATGGAAAAGCCCATACATTAAGCTACGAACTGGCTAAGAAAGCAGGAAGCGGATATGTAAAAGAAAATGCTGGCTTGTTATGGTTCCTTACATTCGGTTTAGCCATTATAGGAGCTTTACTATTTATACTCCCAAATTTAATTTTATTAGGGAAACCAGGAATAAAGAATAATGGAATCTATTTAGAATCTAGCACAAATCGAGGAGGAATTGCTTGGCTGGTACTTGTATACTTGGTTTCATTTTACCTAGTATTATATTTCATGCCCGATTATATTGTGAATTGGACCTACATTTTAGACCCTATTAGTAGATCTTTAAATGGAGGTGATGCTAGTCAATGGTTTGTCTACGGTTTTTTATACTGTGTTATTATGCTAGTCATGGCTGCACGTATGTATATCAAATACAGACACAACAAGTACCAAGTAATTAGAACAACTTCTGTATTATTCTTTCAAATAGTATTCGCATTCTTAATTCCAGAAATCATGGCAAGTTTAAACATGCCTGGGTATGACTTTAAAAATGCTTTTCCTTTGGATTATGATTTCTTCTTTGAATGGAATCTAGAAAGTTTAAAAAATAGCGGAGGAATCGGTTTATTTATTCTCGTATGGGGAGTTGTATTAACTGTTATTATTGTTCCAATAATGGTGTATTTCTTCGGGAAAAGATGGTACTGTTCATGGGTTTGTGGTTGTGGAGGATTGGCTGAAACTTTAGGAGATCCTTATAGACAACATTCAGACAAAAGTTTAAACGCATGGAAGTTAGAGCGATGGTTAATTCATTCTGTATTGGTCTTCTCTTTAGTAATGACCATCGTAACACTCTATTGTTATTTTTCAGGAGCTCAAACCTTTTTAGGTATTGGATCGCAATGGATTAAAGACACCTACAGTTTCTTAATTGGAGCATGGTTTGCTGGAGTGATTGGAACTGGATTCTATCCAATCTTCGGAAACAGAGTTTGGTGTCGTTTCGGATGTCCATTAGCAGCTTATTTAGGATTAGTACAACGATTCAAATCAAGATTTAGAATTACAACCAACGGAGGTCAATGTATTTCTTGTGGAAACTGTTCTACCTATTGTGAGCAAGGAATTGATGTAAGAGCATATGCACAAAAAGGTGAAAACATTGTACGTTCTAGTTGTGTAGGATGTGGAATCTGTTCAGCTGTATGTCCAAGAGGAGTTTTAAAATTAGAAAACGGTCCAGAAGCAGGAAGAATTAACCCTACTGATGTATTATTAGGAAACGACGTTGACTTAATGAAATTTGTAAACAAAATGTAATGCCTTTTAAAAAACTTCTCTTTATTAGTATTTGTTTTCTTTCTTTGCAGGCGTTTTGCCAGAAGAAAACATATCACAAAACTTACTATAAAAATGGTAAGTTAAAAGAAGAAGGTTGGGTTAAAAAAAATCAAAAAAACGGCTATTGGAAATTCTATTATAGAAATGGAAACTTGAAGAGTGAAGGCCGTTTTAAAAATGACTTAGAAACTAAGTATTGGTATTTTTACAATAAAGACAACTCAAAAAAGAAAGAAGGACATTATCTAGAAGGAAAGCAAAATAAATGGTGGTTGTTTTATGATGATATGGGATATGTAAATCATAAATGTCAATTAAAAAACAATCAGAAAAATGGGTATTGTTTGATTTACAAAAAAGAAAAATTAATCAAAGCCTCAAAGTATCAAAAAGGGAAAAAAATAAAAGAGTGGACAGATTTAAAATCTTTTAAAAAAGAGAATAGTCTGTTTGATTTGAGATAATGAAGAAAAATATTAAGGTAATCATTCCTGCATATAACGAGGAAGATTCCATAGCCAACGTTGTAAACGATATTCCTAGTATCGTTGATGAAATTATTGTTGTTAGCAATAACTCTACAGATAACACTGGAGAGAATGCTGTAAAAGCTGGAGCAACTGTTTTACAGGAACCAAGACGCGGATATGGATATGCGTGTTTAAAAGGAATGGAATACATTGCAGATCAATCTAAACAAACAGATATTATTGTTTTCTTAGATGGTGATTACTCCGATTATCCTGAACAATTAACTGAAATTATTGCTCCAATTGTAAATGATGACATCGATTTTGTAATTGGATCAAGAGTTAAGAGACTAAGAGAATCTGGTTCTATGACTCCACAGCAAGTTTTTGGAAATTGGCTAGCAACCTTTCTAATGAAATTGTTTTTTGGAGCGAAGTATACAGATCTAGGTCCATTTAGGGCTATCAAATACAATAAATTACTCCAATTAGAGATGGGAGACAAAACCTACGGATGGACAGTAGAAATGCAATTAAAAGCCATCAAACAGAAGTTTTCTTACGTAGAAATTCCCGTGAAATACCGAAATAGAATTGGTGTTTCAAAAGTTTCTGGAACAGTAAAAGGAACTATCTTTGCTGGTGTTAAAATTTTAAGTTGGATCTTTAAGTACAGTTTCAAATAATGATTTTAGAGTATTTAATTATATCGATTTATTCCTTAGCGCTCATTCTTATATTCTTATATGCGCTTGCACAACTGAACTTATTATTTAATTACGTTAGTGCTCAAAAACTAGAAGACACTTGTTCTAAGTTCGATTTTACAAATGCTGAAGAAATTCCGCTAGTTACCATTCAGCTTCCAGTCTATAATGAGCTCTATGTTATGGAGCGTTTGTTAGATAATATTGTAAAATTAGACTATCCTAGAGAAAAATTAGAAATCCAGGTTTTAGATGATTCTACTGACGAATCAGTTAGCGGAACTGCTTCTCAAATAAAAAGACTTCAAAAAACAGGAATTGACATTCAGCATATTCGCAGAACAAACCGACAGGGATTTAAAGCGGGTGCTTTAAAAGAAGGTTTAGAGGTTGCAAAAGGTGAGTTCATTGCCATATTTGATGCAGATTTTCTACCTGAATCTGATTGGCTTTTAAGAACCGTGCCTTACTTCAAAGATAAAGAAGTAGGAGTTGTGCAAACTCGTTGGGGCCATATAAATAGAAATTATTCAACTCTAACTAAAGTACAAGCATTTGCATTAGATGCACATTTTACATTAGAACAAGTAGGAAGGAATAGTAAAGGTCATTTCATCAACTTTAATGGAACCGCAGGTCTTTGGCGTAAAGAATGTATTCTAGATGCTGGAAACTGGGAAGGAGATACACTCACAGAAGATTTAGACTTAAGTTATAGAGCACAATTAAGAAAATGGAAGTTTAAATACTTAGAAAATGTAGAAACTCCTGCTGAACTGCCAGTAATTATTAGCGCTGCTAGATCTCAACAATTTCGTTGGAACAAAGGCGGAGCTGAGAATTTTCAAAAAATGGCAAGAAGAGTTCTAACAACAAAAGGGATTTCTGCAAAAACAAAAATTCATAGTTTATTGCATTTGCTGAATAGCTCTATGTTTATGATGATCTTTTTGGTAGCTATTTTAAGCATTCCAATGTTGTACATCAAAAATGAATACGCTCATTTAAAATCATATTTCTATATGATGAGCTTCTTCGTTATTAGTACCATTATCTTCTTTATTTGTTATTGGTTTATGTTCAAGAAGAGCTATGGAGGCGGTTTTAAAAACTTCATAAAATACACAGGAACTTTCTTTACATTCTTTTCTATTGCGATGGGATTCTCCTTGCATAATACAATTGCTGTTCTAGAAGGACATTTCGGAAAGAAAAGTGAGTTTGTTAGAACGCCGAAATTCAATATCAAGAATTTAAAAGACAGTTGGAAAAACAATAAGTACATCCGTAAAAAACTTTCTTTGAATGTGATTATTGAAGGATTGTTAGCTTTGTATTTCGGATTCGGAATGTACAGTGCTTTTGTGGTAGGTGATCAAGGAGGTGATTTTGGACTCTTTCCTTTCCATTTAATGTTGTTTATTGGTTTTGGATACGTGTTCTTTAAATCAATTTTTTCAAAAGCATAATGTTACTATCGCAAAAAAACCAATCAACTCTAGCAATTGCTGTTAGCATCGGATTGTATTTTTTGTTTGCTTATTTTTTAGATAGAGAGAATTTTGCACAGCTATCATCACTTTATATCGCATTGTTTATTCCATTTTTCTACTTTCTTAAAAAAGAGAAAAATAATTTCCCATTATTGGTAGGAATTGCCATTTTATTTCGATTGGTTTTTTTATTTGCTATCCCTAATTTATCACAAGATTTTTATCGCTTTATTTGGGATGGGCGAATGATTCTAGAAGGGTTGAATCCTTATATATCACTACCTCAAACATTCATTGAACAACGTATTTTCCCAATAGAGCAAGCTCCTGATTTATACAATGGAATGGGTGCTATGAATGGGAGTCACTACACCAACTACCCACCAATAAATCAACTATGCTTTGTAATCGCTGCTATTTTTGCGAAGTCAAGCATTTTAGGTTCTGCCATTGTAATGCGAATTCTGATCATTCTTGCTGATATTGGAATCATTTATTTTGGAAAAAAAATCTTAGAAAGATTGAATTTACCAATTCACAACATCTTTTTATATGCCTTAAATCCATTCATTATTATTGAACTGACTGGGAACTTGCATTTCGAATCCGTAATGTTATTTTTCTTAGTATGGAGTTTGTATTTACTACTACAAAAAAAGTGGGGTTGGGCTGCTGTTATTTTAGGAATGTCAGTTTCTGTAAAGTTGATTCCACTTCTCTTTTTACCGCTGTTTTTTCAATGGTTTAAAAATCAAAGTGTTATTGCGAATTTTCACCCTGAGTCTACCGAAGGAGAAATGAAGCTATCTCATGAAAGTAGTAAAAAATGGATTCCCTTTTTTAAGGGAATGACAAGACTACTACTTTTTAGTTTTATCGTAATTCTCACAAACGTTATCCTGTTTCTCCCTTTCCTTTCTTCGGAATTAATTAGCAGTTATACAGATTCTGTAGGGTTATGGTTCCGTAATTTCGAGTTTAATGCCAGTATCTATTATATCGCTAGGGAAATAGGATATCTATTCAGAGGGTGGAATGAAATCGCCATTATTGGAAAAATATTACCTGCAATTGCAGTCGCTTTTCTGATGATCATCACTTTCTTCAGAAAGAACAAATCACCTCAGCAGTTAATCACAGCATTGTTAATCGGTTTGTCATTTTACTACTTCACCACTACCACGATGCATCCTTGGTATTTATCTACTTTGGTATTACTGAGTGTCTTTACTAAATACAGATATGCAATTGTTTGGAGCATTGTCATTATCTTAAGCTATCAAGCCTATGCAAACAATCCTTGGCAAGAAAACTTATGGTTTGTTGGGCTGGAATATGTAATTGTATTTGGAGTCTTATTTTGGGAGGTTTTCAAACTGAAAACTAAGAAACATTATTCTTACTCGCATAAGATTTAAGGATAGGAAAGCCATGATATTTTTTTGGTAAAAACAATCGTTTTTTTCCTTTTCCTACCGTAATATTTATTGAATTATAATACCCCATCATTGGAGCTAAACCACAAAACACCGACTCTATTGCTTCATGATTGCCATACTCTTCAATAAATTTCTCTTCTACTTCTTTGAATATTTCTCTCTCAGTTGCATCATAAGGGTTAAGTTTTTGACAAGCTTCGCTTTTCTGCTCTTGAGACAGTTTAAAAAAACTCTCTTTGGTAAAGAGTTCTAATTTCTTTTTCTTTGAAAAAAAATTACTCAAAAACAACATCATCAATATAGATTTCATAGGGAGCACCGTTCCCACCAGAGAATAATACAAATCCAGTTCTAATACAACTTAGATCTTCTCTTTTTAGTTTAATCGTATACTTTTCCCATTGTTTTGAAAGCGATACTTCTATCGATTTTTTGGCTGTATCTGGAAAAGGTTTGTCTATATCAATCAATCCAAATCCGAACTTTACTTTTGCGTCCCAACTATTGGACTTCGCCCAAAAACTAAAAGTCTTAGCTCCTTCTATGTTGTAACCGCCTAAAATATCTCCCCAATCATTCGCAGGATCCTGAAAGGCAAGACCATACCATCCTCCCTTTGAGTTATAACCAATCTTTATAGCCTTTTTACCTGAGTGCACATCATCTTTATAATTAAGATCTACAGACATTTCTTTGTAATTCCCCATGTATCCTGAAGCAGCATATGGTATGTCCTTATTGTCTTTGTATACATAAAATGGAAGTGTTGCCTTGGGAACCAAGTACTTCTTTTTCTTCGCCTTTTTATCTTTTACTATAATTCCAGTGGAAGCAACTCCAACATTGTTATAGGTATCTTTTACATTGACATATACTTTTATTGCTCCATTTTCTTGAGGGAGTTGAATTTGAAATCCATCCTTTGCATTCCCCTTATAATTAAGTTTCAATAATTGATTTCTGCGTTTTCTACTACCAGTTCGCTGATTATAATAAAAAGAAATCTCTAGCGCCTCATTTTCAATGTCTGAAGTTGTCAAAGAAACTGGAATCCAAGTTTTACTTTTTGCTTCTGATTTTGAAAGTTCGAATGTTTCGATTGCTGGAATAGTATTCACAGGATCCTTACCCGTAAAAGCTTTCCGTGTTGCCCAATACTGAGGTCTATAAAAGTCTCTATGTTTCATGAACAACCAAGGAGAAGCAAAATCATTTCCACTACTATAGTGAAACACATACACACCTAAACACATCGATTTGCTTTTAATCCAATCGGTATATCCTTTAGAGATTGCATCGTATTTTTGTTGATCAGTAGGTTCTACTTTTACACCGTTCTTTTCTTGTTTAATATCCCATTCACCTGTTGCTCCAAATTCTGTGATGATATAAGGCTTATCTATGTTTCTTTTTTTCAACTCACCTTGCAAGTATGAAGCTCCAGGCCCATAACTATTCAATCCGTATATATCAATCGAAGGAACATATTTTTGCCACCAATCCAATCCAAACGTCCAAGCTTCAACAGAAGTAATCGGATGGTTAGAATCAAGCGTTTTGATTTCATTACATATTTTTTCTAATAGTTTTGAATAGGCTAATTTCTCTGGATCTGTAGCAATGTTGAGATATACTTCGTTTCCAATTCCCCAAGTAAGTACCGCAGGATGATCTTTGTATTGTGTGACGACTTTAATTGCATTTGCATGCATCGCCTCCATTCCTTCGGTATCTTTCAAGTAATCAAAAGTATCATCATCTTCCATTCCTGGACGACCATGTCGCATCCAAATACCCACCATCACTTTAATTCCATGTTGATGCGCAGCATCCAATAATTTTTTGGTATTCTCTCCAGTAGCCCAAGTTCTGATAGTGTTGACTCCTAAAAACTGTAATTCTTTAAAATGAGTATCGTAGTTAGCTACATCGTCATATCCAAACGTAGCTCCCTTTACTTCAAAAGGTTTTCCATCAACGAACAAGTCCCAGCCTTGCTCATTTTTTTGCACTGTAGTTTGAGCAATTGAATTGAAAACAAACACATAGCTCACAAAGAAAATTAGTAAGTAAAACTGCTTTTGTTTCATTCTTTGAAATTACAACTTTCTTAATTAGAATTCATCAAAAAGACAATTAGGTTATTCTTTAAACCAAGTTTCTACTATTTGCCATTTTTCTAATGCATTTTCTTTATTAAACTTTAATTCAAGATATACATGACCATTGGGATCAATTATTCCAAACTTTTCTTCAACTAAATATACTTTATTAGAAGTCTCTTTATCTAATCGATCAGGTTTACCTATTAGCTTTACCACCTCTTCATACTTCATGTCAAAAATTAGGTAATTATTGATTAGGTCATTCAACATAGCTATTCGATGACCTTTATGTAAACCATCAACAGTAATCCATGTCTCTGAATCAAATCTCTCATTTTTACTTGAACAAGAAATAAAACTAATGACAACAAAGAATATGATAAGCTTATTTTTCATCAAATCTTAATATCCTGTTTCCAACTATCTCCTTCTTTGTTCGTGTAAACTATGGTATATGCTCCTTCTGAAAGTATTAAATTTTTTATTTCTTCTTTTGTTTCTACTTCCATAATATCTACAGGAACCGAAGTATGAATATCTTCTCCTTTTTTATACGCCAATACCATAATAGGGAAACTCATTTTTAATTTTTTAAAGTTTGAGTGCAATAGACTATTCTTATCGCTAAACAACCAACTTGGTCTTCCATTCAAATAATCTGTCTTAGGGTGTAAAACAGCAATATCTGCCCACGTTTTTCCTCTCTTATATTGAAGAGGATGATTCTCTTCATCTAATAAAACAGACGGCGATTTTACATCCATGGCTTTCATCAATGGATGGTTATTTTTAGCATCGCTTTTCTCACTATACATTGTTTGATGAATGGTTAAAGGATTTATATCTAAATATTCAATCAATCTACCTGTCATGGTCTTCTCCCAGCCTCTATACTCTCCTTTTAAAACATGAGCGAATCCACAATGAATTAGGAACTTCTCATTAGGTCTTTGTTCGATTACTTTTTGAATATTTTTTGCTTGTTCAATCTCTCTTAATTTCCCATTTACACCTGTGGTTTGCTCGTATGGAAAAACCTTGTATCCAATCTCTAAAGCCGTTCTTATCATGTCACCAAATTGAGGATCTTTGATATAGTATCCCGTTTCTTTAATTGGATATTTCCGCTTCGATAATAACGAGTCTATCTTCTCATTGTCCATTGCTTCTAATCCTAAGTTTCGATATCCTTGATCGTATAAATCTTGTAGTAATGTCTTCGTAAAATAACGATGAGACGAATTATGATGTGCTTCGTTAATGATAACCACATTGGTCTTCTTCGCTTGCTCTACAATATATTGTCTAGCATCTACAACTTTGTATTTCTTACGAATGGAGTCTACCTCACTTTCAGAATACGTACGTTCTCTAGCACCCATGGCTAAATCCCAATGCTTCAATGCATTTTTATAATCTCCTTTTGCAGCATAATCAGAAGCCGAAATTTGATACTTCCAAGGCACGGTATCCTTAGCCACTTTATCTTCTATTTCTGAACTGAATTTATACGTAGGAGTAAAATCTATTTTTTTAAAACTGGATTCTTCTTTACAACCTGTGAATACAAGTGTTGACAACAGGAACATTCCTGCAATTTTTATTCTTTTTGTTAGCATTGATAAAAGTTTATTCGAAAGAAACAGTACTTTGTCTTTCTCTATTGACATGTAATTTTGTTACGTCAGGTCTTGAGTAATGTCCAACAGGATCGAAGTTCTGACGCTCTTGTAAGACTCTCGAGAAATCCAATGTATGATAAATCAGTCCTTCTTTGTTAATCACAGGTTCTACCAACCATTCACCATCAGGTCCTGCGATACAAGATCCTCCGTTAGCCAAGGTATCTTTTGCTTTTTCTAAAATTTTATCTAAATGCGGAGTGTCAGAAGGGAAGTCAGTTTTCGCCATCATACTCGATACAGAAATCACATACGAACGTGATTCTCTAGCTATAAATCGTGTAATATCTTTTGTATTGAAATCACTTCCAGGCCACACTGCAATGTGTAGGTTTTCTCCCAATCCATATAGAGCAGTTCTCGGTAATGGCATCCAGTTTTCCCAACAGTTCAATCCGCCTACTGTAAAATCTTTTAGTGGATGTACTTGCAATCCGTTTCCATCACCAGGAGCCCAAGTTAAACGTTCTTCATAGGTTGGTTGTAATTTACGATGCACTGATTGTACAATTCCATCTTGATCGATATACACCAAAGAAGCATAAATACTATGTCCGCCTCTATTAGCGGCACGCTCCATAATTCCTAAATAAACAGCGATGTTATTTTCCTTCGCTAGTTGACAAATAGAATCTAATTCTCCTTTTTCAACCGTAATTGAATTCTTCACGTAATGCGCATGAATTTCTTTCTGCACAGTTGAATTAAATTCAGCTCCGTTTGTTAACTCTACCCAGAAAGGGTATCCTGGCAACAAAGCTTCTCCAAAAATGACGAGTTCTGCATTTTCTTTTGCAGCTTCCTTAATTGAGTTCTCAATTTTTTGAATGGTGAGTTCTTTGTTCAACCATACAGGTGCTATTTGCGCCAAAGCGACTTTTAAAAAATTAGAATCTTTCATTTATTAAATCATTATTTCATTAATGGATTTTCACATTCACAACAATTCCCTCATTTGCTCTCACATTAAAAACTCTTTGGTCTTCAAAAATCAAATACTGACCTTTAATTCCAACCAACTTCCCTTTATAGTTTTGTTCTTTTACGATGTTTAAACTTTTAGGTTTTTCTGGGTATTGATATACTGGAAAATGAAGCTCAGTCTCTTTGTTATTTTCTATATAATATTCTTGAGCTTCTTCTGGGATGTAAGTTCGTAATTTTTGCTGCCATTCTTGCAAATCCGCATCTTCTATATCATTCTTTAACATCTTTCTCCAATTTGTTTTATCTGCAACATGCTCCTTCAAAGCAACTTCAGTAATCCCTGCTAAATACCTGTTTGGAACTTCAACAATTTCAATAGCTTCATGTGCTCCTTGGTCTATCCATCGAGTAGGCACTTGTTGTTTTCTAGTCACTCCTACTTTTACATTACTAGAATTTGCTAAATACACGATATGTGGTTGTAATTGCACTGCCTTTTCATATTCTAAATCACGGTCTTCCTTCCCTAAATGTGCAGTACTTAATTCGGGTCTCATAATCCAATCTCCCGCTCTTGGAGTTTCAAAAAAACACGATTTACAAAATCCTTGGCGGTAAATAGGTCGTTCTAAATGACAATTCAAACATTCGTATTTCACAAAAGATATTTCTAACTCTCTGTTTAATAATTGATTAACATTCACGAAATCAGTTTCCAATTCCAAATAATATTGAATTTTATCACTGATTTCAGTTGGCATTTTTTTTAAAACTCCTTGGTATTGCATCGAAAATATTTTTCTATTTTTAACTCCGTCTATGAAGTACTAAACAAAAGTACATGAATTTTTTCATTGGAAAATTTAAATAAACTAAATGAAAAAAATCTATGGACTAACGAAAGTGGTTCCTGAAGTAAAACTCAATTTTGTATTATTTTTTTAAATAAAATTGAGTTTATTCAGAAGAAACTTACGGCAAAAAAACAACTTACTAAACTAAGAATTTACCCATGGCAATTCCGTTTGTTAACTCTATCATTTCTTGGTTTCTCAAAAAGAGAAAGCATCAAATGGAATTGTTTATCAAGTATCCAATAGATGTTCAGGATGAGCTACTAATTCGTTTAGTTCAGTTTGCGAAAGGAACTGAATTTGGAAATGAGCATGACTTTTCTTCCATCAATAATTATGAAGATTTTGCTGCTAAAGTTCCTATTCAACAATACGAAAGTATGGAGCCTTTAATTGAACGTTGTCGAAAAGGGGAACAGAATCTTTTTTGGCCTACCAAAATTAAATGGTTTGCAAAATCGAGCGGTACTACCAATGCCAAAAGCAAATTTATTCCTGTTAGTGACGAAGCGATTGAATATTGTCATTTAAAAGCAGGAAAAGATATGTTGTGTTTGTATATTAACAACAATCAGAATGCTGAACTCTTCAATGGAAAAGGAATGCGCTTGGGAGGAAGTTCTGCCGTTTATGAAGACAACAATTCGTACTTCGGAGATTTGTCTGCCATCATTATTGAAAACATGCCTTTTTGGGCTGATTTTAGTTCGGCACCAAAACAAGAAACTGCATTGATGAGTGAATGGGAAACGAAGATGGAAGCGATTATTAATGAAACCATTCATGAGAACATTACTAGTTTGGTTGGTGTCCCTTCTTGGATGCTGGTTTTATTAAACAAGGTTCTAGAAAAAACAGGAAAAGACAACATCTTAGAAGTTTGGCCTAATTTGGAAGTCTATTTCCATGGAGGAGTAAACTTCAACCCATATCGTGAGCAGTATAAAAAATTAATTCCTAAAAAAGATTTTAAATACTACGAAACCTACAATGCGTCAGAGGGATTCTTTGCTTTACAAGATAAGAATGGGTCGTTAGATTTATTATTAATGTTGGATTACGGAATTTTTTATGAATTCATTCCCATGGATGAATACGATGGGGAAAACTCAACAGCAATTCCTTTATCTAAAGTTAAAAAAGGAGTGAATTACGCTGTTATAATTTCCACCAACGGAGGTTTGTGGAGATACTTAATTGGAGACACAGTAAAGTTTACCTCTCTCGATCCTTATCGTATTCGAATTACAGGAAGAACAAAACATCATATCAATGTTTTTGGTGAAGAATTGATTATTGAAAATGCTGAAGAAGCTTTGAAATCAGCCTGCGAAAAAACAGGAGCGACCATCACCGATTATACTGTAGGTCCGATTTTTATGGATGGTAAAAAAGAAGGTGGTCATGAATGGATTATTGAATTTGCAAAACCACCTCAAAGCATTCAATATTTTACAGAACTGTTGGACAATGCTCTCAAATCTATCAACTCAGATTATGAAGCCAAACGATATAACAATATGACTTTGGCAATGCCTACAATTCATCAGGCAAAAGAAGGCTTATTTTACTCTTGGTTAAAAAAGAAAGGTAAATTAGGTGGGCAACATAAAGTGCCTAGATTATCTAACAAACGTGATTTTGTAGAAGAGCTTTTACAGTTATCAATTGACAATAAACAATGAACAATTAGTAATTATGGATTCTTTCTTTGATCAAAATGCTACTTTTTTACTTCAGAATCCTGAATTAGCAGAAGCTTTTGAAGGTATAATGACGTATCAGAAATACCCTAAGCACCATATTTTACATGAATCTGGCAGTATCTGTAATCATTTCTACATCATTATTTCTGGGATAGCACGTGTCTTTTACTATAAAGAGGACAAAGACATCTCTTGTCATTTTGCTGCTGAACAAGAAACAATAACTGCTATTGACAGCTTTATTCAACGTAAAAAAAGTAAATACAATATCGAGTTAATGGAAGACACTGAGTTGTTTGCCATTTCTCATTCCGACTTAGAGGGTTTATTTCAATCTCATCCAAAATATGAACATTTCGGCCGGTTATTCTTACAGCAAGCTTATATAGAGTTAGTAGAAAGAATTGACTACATTCAATTGCATACCGCTCAAGAGCGCTATGATATTTTGATGTCTAAAAAACCTGAATTATTTCAACGTGTTTCTGCAAAGCACATTGCTTCTTTTTTAGGAATGACACCTGAAACTTTTAGTAGAATTCGAGGGAAATAGCTTTCTTGATATTTATCAAGAATATTCTGCTTTTCACAAAGTAACTTTGAAGAACCAAATAAGTTACCATGATAATTTCTGCCGCATTAAAAGACTTTCATCAAGCAAACAACTTACCTAAAGACGGAGGAGAAAATGACAATTTCTTTTACATCCAATTTAAACCTTTTACTTTCAAGCTACCTAATCCGAAATTTAGAAGGAAGGTCATTCACATCCATGACATACAACATGTTCTGTATGATTGCGACACCTCTTGGAGAGGAGAATCTTTTATCTCTGGCTGGGAAATAGCTACTGGAATGTGGAAGCATTTACCTATTGGATTATTCAGTATTAGCGGTCTATTTGTTGGTTTATTTTTGCATCCAAAAGAAGTATCTGATGGGTTTAAAGAAGGGTTACAATCCGAATCTTTAATTGATTCAAAAATTCCAAAAGAAGAATTATTGAACCTCTCTATATCTGAGTTAAAAAATCGTCTTAAAAAAAAGAAATCGGTCAAGTTTAATTGGATCTCATTTCTCTTTTGGTGTTTTGTGAGTATTGTTATATCTCTATTTCCTTTATTGGTCTTAATAGGTTTTCTAGTATTATAATCTGTCTTTGAACAAGAAAGTTTTAACTTTCCATTTATAAAGGAATCAGGATATCGATCGATTAAAATATAAATAACAAAAAACCTCACAATTTATGCTGAATTCATTTCAGTAATTGTGAGGCTTTTTTAATAGGATATTTATACAATATTCTTCCGACTGATGTCTATATAACCTATTGTGGTTGTTATCGCAAAAAAGCCTAAGCTATACCATAAAAACATGTTATTCACTTCTCCTTTTAAGTAAGCGCCTGTGACCATATTATATGAATATGGATAATAAACAGCGTCACTAGGATAGTTCCCTATGATCAGTCCGGCGATTACTAAAACCATTCCTATCCCTAATGGAATAATAAAGTTCTTAATTCGAAAACTCAACCAGAATTGCAATCCTACGACTCCCAATGAAGCAACAAAAGATACGCCTAAGGTTTTAAAAAGTTTTAAAAAGTCTGGGCTAAATGACGTGTAATTTAGATCTGGAAATAGTAATCCAGAAATATACCCTCCTGTCAATAAAAAAATGGAGAAAAGCAGATAGGTTATAAAAACTGTAGCTAGCACAATTGTTAACTTTCCGTAGTATATGCTCCATTTGGGAACTGGTAATGAAAACAAATCTTTTAATGCTCCCGATCGATGTTCTAATTGCATGATTAAACTAGTGACTAAAAGAATAAAGAAAGGAATTAAAACTGTAATAATGATTGAGGTTTCTATTTGCATGATTAAATCCCAAGGGTTTGAATCGTCTTTTGGGATAAAGTTTTTATGCTTAAACAGTGTTACAACAAAAAGTAACCCTGGCACAAAAAAAGATGCTAAAAGAGTTAACCAAAAAGCAAAAGTTCGTTTTAATTTAAATAGTTCGTTTTTAACACTTGATATATAATATGTAATTGCTGTCATGATAATTAATTTTCGGTTAGTGATAAGAATAATTCTTCTAAGTTATTTTGAATGCTTACTTGAAAAATCATTACATCCTTTTTACGAAGTGCATCAATAACAGTTGTTATTTCTTCTTTATTACTGACTTCTATTTGTAAAAAATCATCTGCCACCGAAGTATTTTCTTTATTCAATCCTTCAAGAACAGTCATTGCTTCAATGAACTTATCTACCTCTATATTAATTACTATTTTTTGACCTTGAGATTGCTTCAAAGCCTTCACTGTATCTTGATACAGCATCTTACCTTCTCTGATAATCCCAACATGGGTACATGTTTTTTCTATCTCACTTAGCAAGTGACTTGATATAAAAACTGTTGTTCCATATTTTTCATTCAACTCTTTAATTAACTCCCTCATTTCAATGATTCCTTTAGGATCGAGTCCATTTGTAGGTTCATCTAAAATGATTAATTCTGGGTTGCTTAATAAAGAAATTGCTAATCCTAATCGTTGTTTCATCCCCAAAGAATACGCTTTTACTTTTTTCTTTTTAGCATGAGTTAACTTTACGATTTCTAATACTTCGTCAATTCTTTCTCTGGAAATGTTTTGTCGGTAATTGGCTGCTATTTTTAAATTCTCAACAGCATTTAAATGCGCATACAAAGAAGGGTTCTCTATCAAAGCACCAATCTTATCTAAGCTTTTAATTCGGCTTTTCCCGTTAAAAGTATCTCCAAAGAGAGCGACTCTACCTGAGTGTTTTTTTAGGAGCCCTAAAATTAAACGAATGGTAGTACTCTTTCCAGAACCATTGGGTCCTAAAAATCCGTAAATACTACCTTTGGGAACGTGAAGTTCCAGGCTCTCGATGTCTTTTCTTGTCTTGGCATAAGAAAAATCGAGACCCTTAGTTTCTACAATTAATTGATTCATAATGTGTTTTATTAGTTTACTTACCTAATAAACGAGTCAATCAAAAAAATATAACAGTGAATGATTTAGATTTTGCGTTCTACAACATAATCGATCATCTTTAATAAAGATGATTTATATTCTGAATCTTGGTAGTTTTCTAAGATTGCTAACGCTTTGTTTTTGTAGTCGTGCATCTTTTCGGTCGTATATTCGATACCACCATTTTGTTTCACAAAAGCGATGACTTCTTTCACACGTTTTTTATTCTTATTGTGCTTCTTAATAGAGTTGATAATCCATGCTTTTTCTTTTGGAGAACAATGATTCAAGGTATAAATCAAGGGCAAGGTCATTTTTTGTTCTTTGATATCAATCCCAGTAGGTTTTCCAATTTTTTCATCGGAGTAATCGAATAAATCGTCTTTTATTTGGAAAGCCATTCCAATATATTGACCAAATTTTCGCATCTGCTGAACAGTATCTTGATTGGCTCCTACAGAAGCTGCTCCAATCCCACAACAAGCTGCAATTAACGTTGCTGTTTTTTGACGGATAATTTCAAAGTAAACGCTTTCAGTGATGTCGAGTTTTCGAGCTTTCTCTATTTGTAACAGTTCTCCTTCGCTCATTTCACGAACTGCAATTGAAATCAGCTTTAACAAATCGAAATCTTCATTATCAATAGATAGTAAGAGTCCTTTAGATAATAGGTAATCCCCTACCAAAACGGCAATCTTATTTTTCCAAAGGGCATTGATTGAGAAGAAACCTCTTCTTCGATTACTATCGTCTACGATATCGTCATGAACTAGGGTTGCTGTATGTATCAATTCTACGACAGATGCTCCACGATACGTTCGCTGATCAAACCCTCCATTAGAAACCATTTTTGCCACCAAAAAAACAAACATGGGTCGCATTTGTTTTCCTTTTCTTCGAACGATGTAATATGTAATTCTGTTGAGTAACGGAACTTTGGAAAGCATAGAATCTTTGAATTTCTGCTCAAAGAGTTCCATCTCATGTTTAATAGGTTGTTTAATTTCCTCAACGGGTTTCATAGGTGACTGCAAAATTACGAAATAATTATTGGAAAAATTCTAATCAGTATCTTTGAAGACATAGTTTATCATTATGAAGAAATACTGTTTCCTTTTTGTACTATTCTTTATCTGTTCCTCTATTTTTTCTCAAAAAAAGAAAGGTGTGTTTCCTGACGATTTCACAGGAGAATATAAAGGCATGCTGATTATTGATTCTCCTAGAGGTACTCAAGAAGTACCGATGGAATTTCATTTAAAAAAAACTGACTCAATTCATAAATACGATTACACATTAATTTACAACGGACAACCTAGAAATTATACATTGATCATTAAAGACAAAGAAAAAGGGATTTGTGAAGTAGATGAAAATAATGGTATTATTCTTCCTTCTCGATTTTCTGGCAATACCTTGTATAGTTTTTTTGAAGTACAAGGAAACTTTCTTTCCTCTCGATTTGATTTTTCTAAAAATAAAATGTTGTTTGAAATTTTATTTAGCGTCACAAAAAATAAAACTACCACAGGAGGCATTTCAAAAGAGATTCCCAAAGTGCATGGATTTCCAATTTCTGTTGTTCAAAAAGCTGTATTGAAGAAAGTGGAGTAATTCTGAATATTGAATAAGCTCAAAAGCTTATTTACTACTTGTCTTTACGAAGTTTTTTGAAAGAAAACTGAAGTAATCTATTCAAGTATAGTGAATAACAATGATGAGATTGCTTCGCTCTGCTCGCAAAGATAACTAATAACTAAATTATGATTTATTCGCCAATTGCCCGCAAGCAGCATCAATATCTTTACCACGAGAGCGACGAACATTAACAACAATATCATGCATTTCTAAATTAGAAATATAGTTATCTATGGCTCTCGAACTTGCTTGTTGAAACTCACCATCATCAATAGGATTGTATTCAATTAAATTCACTTTACACGGAATGTGTTTACAGAAATTAATCAATGCTTTGATATCTTCTTTTCGATCGTTAATTCCGTCCCAAACTACATACTCATAGGTAACATGACGTTGGGTTTTTTCGTACCAGTACTTCAACGAGTCCGCTAAATCTTGCAAAGGAAACATTTTGTTAAAAGGCATGATCGAAGTTCGTATCTCATCAATCGCTGAATGCAAAGAAACTGCTAGATTAAATTTCACTTCTTCATCAGCCATTTTCTTAATCATTTTCGGAACTCCCGAAGTAGAAACCGTGATTCGTTTTGAAGACATTCCTAAACCTTCTGGAGATGTAATTTTATCAATCGATTTAATCACATTGTTATAATTCATCAAAGGTTCTCCCATCCCCATAAAAACAATGTTCGAAAGTTTATGATTGTGATACAATCTACTTTGCTTATCTATAGCAACTACCTGATCATAAATTTCATCAGGATTTAAATTTCGCATTCTTTTCAATCTTGAAGTGGCACAGAAGCGACAATCCAAACTACATCCAACCTGACTAGATACACATGCCGTAGTTCTTGTGTCTGTAGGAATTAAAACAGATTCTACAATCAAACCATCATGCAATCGGATTCCATTTTTAATGGTTCCATCTTTGCTTCGCTGCATTGAATCAACTTCGATATGATTAATCACAAAGTTCTCCTTCAACATCTCTCTCGTTTCCTTCGAAATATTCGTCATGTCTTCAAAGGTGTGCAATGACTTACTCCACAACCATTCATACACTTGATTTCCACGAAATGCTTTATCGCCATGTTCTACAAAAAAGTCTCTTAGTTGTTCTTTGGTTAAAGCGCGAATGTCTTTCTTTTTATTCAAAATAAAACTATTAAAAGATTCAAATATTTAATGATTAAAAGTAAAATTCAATACAAAAGTATCTATAAAAAAACTGGCACTTAATATAAGTACCAGTTTTTAATCTTAAATTTTTCAATTCTTGAATATATTATATAATCAACATTGCATCTCCGTAAGCGTAGAATTTGTATTTCTCTTCTACTGCTACTTTATACGCTTCCATTAAGAAGTCATACCCTGCAAATGCAGCGGTTTGCATCATTAATGTCGATTTTGGTAAATGGAAATTTGTAATCATTGAGTTTGCAATGCTAAATTCATAAGGAGGAAAAATAAATTTATTTGTCCACCCTTCATATGCATTCAATCGTTGACTTGCAGAAACAGAAGATTCAATAGTACGCATTACTGTCGTTCCTACTGCACATATTCTTCTTTTCTCTTCAATTGCATTGTTGATCATCGTTGCTGTATTTGCAGGAATCTTGATCTTTTCTGAATCCATCTTATGTTTCGATAAATCCTCTACTTCAACTGGGCTGAATGTTCCTAACCCAACATGCAATGTCATTTCAGCAAAATCAACTCCTTTAATCTCTAAACGCTTCATTAAATGTTTAGAAAAATGCAATCCTGCAGTTGGTGCAGCCACAGCTCCTTCATGTTTTGCGAAGATTGTCTGAAATCTTTCTTCATCAGAAGGTTCTACTCCCCTCTTAATATATTTTGGTAATGGAGTTTGACCTAATTCTAATAATTTAGCTCTAAACTCTTCATAACCTCCATCAAATAGGAAACGTAATGTACGCCCTCTAGATGTAGTATTGTCAATTACTTCTGCTACTAAACTATCGTCTTCTCCAAAAAATAATTTGTTTCCAATTCTAATTTTTCTTGCTGGATCTACCAAAACATCCCACAATCTATTTTCAGCATTTAATTCTCTTAGTAAGAAAACTTCAATTCTCGCTCCCGTCTTTTCTTTGTTTCCAAACATTCTTGCAGGGAACACTTTTGTGTTGTTTAACATCATTACATCACCTTCATCGAAGTAATTAATAACGTCTTTAAACATTTTATGTTCAATAGTCTGTTCTTTACGATTCAACACCATTAAACGTGATTCATCTCTGTGTTCTGCTGGATATTCTGCCAATAGTTCTTCTGGCAATTCAAAGCTAAAGTGGGATAATTTCATATTTGGTTTTTGTTCTAATGGCGGCAAATATACGATTTGCGAATAGGCGTTGTCAAGTGTTTCGCCGATTAATTTATGCTTTATTCAATTGAAAGCCAATTTGCTGAAGGTCTGACCAAAAGTTTCGAAACGATTTTGTAACCACATCAGATTCTAAAATTTCGATAGGAGCCCTCATTCCTAAGGGTGCAAATGCCATCGCCATTCTATGGTCTTTATAGGTTTCGATTGCGATGTTCGAATTGATTTTATCAGTGCTTTTTAGATGTAAACTGTGATCCGTTACTGTAATATCAGCTCCCAATTTCGTTAACTCTTCTTTTAAGGCTTCTAAACGGTCTGTCTCCTTTATTTTTAACGTGTGAAGTCCTGCCAAATCACATTCAATCCCCAAAGCGAAACATGTTACAGCTATCGTCTGAGCAATATCTGGAGCTTTGTTTAAATCGAGTTCTAACAATGCTTTATTTGCATCCGTAACTTTTTTTAGTGCTATTGTATTTTGTTCAAAAGTGGTTTGTACTCCAAAGTGTTCGTATATTGATGCAAGTACAGAGTCTCCTTGTAAACTTTCTCCTTTATAAGCAGATAGTTTGATCTCTGAACCAATGTCGCTTAACGCTAGAATAGAATAAAAATAGGACGCTGAACTCCAGTCTGATTCTACGACCAACGTTTGTTCTTTGATTGCATCTAATGACTGAATTTGAATCTTTTGACCTTCAAAATGTGTTTTAACTCCCAATTGATTTAATAAGGACAACGTCATTTTTATATAAGGAATCGATGTGATTTCTCCAATCAATTCAATCGCTAAACCATTTGGTAAACTTGGTGCAATTAGCAACAAAGAAGAAATATACTGACTACTAACATTTCCATCAATTTGTACAGTATCCTTCTCTAGTTTTTTCCCTGAAATTTTTAACGGAGGATAGCCTTCTTTTTCTACATAAGAAATGTCTGCTCCTAAACTTCGTAATGCATCTACCAAAATTTGAATTGGACGATTGTGCATTCGATCAGAACCTGACAAAACCACTGTTCTGTTATTTTGCGTAGCAAAAAAAGAAGTTAAAAACCGCATTGCGGTTCCAGCATGTCCAATGTTTATTTCAGCATCGTTTGTTGTTAATGCATGTTGTAAATGATGTGTATCATCTGAATCTGATAAGTTCTCAATAGAAATTTCAGGAAACAACTTCTGAAGAATTAACAATCTATTTGATTCGCTCTTAGAACCAGAGATAATTACATTTTTTGTAATCAACTTGTTTTCAATACCTTCAATACGAATATTCATAATTATTTCACTCTGATTATAATTTCTTAAATTTAGGCTTCTAAAAACTAGCTAACCATGATTAAAAAAATACTTTTTGTAATCGTATGCCTTCTATTTTCAGAAAGCTACAAAGTTAACGCACAAAAGAATTCTACCAAATATTCTGAGGAATATTATAGCGCAACAAAATGGCGAAATATTGGACCCTTTCGAGGAGGACGAAGTGCCGCTGTAACTGGTGTTCCAGGAAAAGCAAATCTTTTCTATATGGGGTCTACCGGTGGTGGAGTTTGGAGAACTACAGATGCTGGGAATACTTGGGCGAACATTTCTGATGGATTCTTTGGAGGTTCTGTTGGTGCTGTTGCAGTCAGCGAATGGGATAACAATGTAATGTATGTTGGAAATGGAGAAAAAACAGTACGTGGAAACGTTTCTTCTGGTGATGGAATTTGGAAATCTGTAAATGCAGGAAAAACATGGGAACATATGGGGCTTAAAAATGCACGCCATATTCCTAGAGTACGCATTCACCCTAAAAATCCAGATATCGTTTATGCAGGAGTGATGGGCGATTTGTATAAATCTTCTGATGACAGAGGTGTTTACAAGTCAACTGATGGAGGAAAAACATGGAATAAAAAATTATTTGCAAACAAAGATGCTGGAGTTGTCGATTTAATTATCGATCCAAACAACCCAAGAGTTTTATATGCGACTACATGGAATATCAGAAGAACTCCTTATAGTTTATCTAGTGGTGGAGAAGGTTCTGCTTTATGGAAAAGTACTGACGAAGGTGAAACATGGACAAATATTTCTACCAATAAAGGGCTTCCTAGCGGACTTTGGGGAATTAGCGGCGTGACTGTTTCTCCAGTAAATTCTGATATTGTTTATGCATTAATTGAAAATAAAAAAGGTGGAGTTTATAAATCTACTGATGCAGGAAAAACATGGAGGTTAATTAATAGCGAACGTAAATTACGTCAGCGTGCTTGGTACTATACTCGTTTGTATGCTGATACACAAGATGAAGATATTCTTTATGTATTAAATGTACGTTATCACAAATCTACCGATGGTGGGAAGACCTATAAAACATACAATGCTCCTCATGGTGATCATCACGATTTATGGATTGCTCCTGAAGACAATCAACGAATGATTATTGGAGATGATGGTGGTGCTCAAGTGTCTTTTGATGCAGGAATTAATTGGACGACTTATATGAATCAGCCGACTTCGCAATTTTATCGCGTAACGACTGATAATCATTTTCCATATCGAATTTATGGAGCACAACAAGACAATTCAACCGTTAGAATTTCACATAGAACTCAAGGACGTTACATTGGAGAATCTGATTGGGAATCAACGGCTGGAGGAGAAAGTGCTCATATTGCGATAGATCCAAACAACAATGATATTGTTTACGGAGGTAGCTATGGTGGATATTTAACACGTGTAAATCACAAAACTGGTGATCGAAGAGCTATTAATGTTTGGCCAGATGATCCAATGGGGCATGGTGCTGAAGATTTTAAATATCGTTTCCAATGGAACTTCCCGATTCTTTTTTCACCACATCAGAAAAACAAGTTGTATGCTGCTTCTAATCATTTACATGCAACAACAAATGAAGGTCAGTCTTGGGAATTAATCAGTCCTGATTTAACAAGAAATGATCCTAAAACATTAGGTCCTTCTGGAGGCCCAATTACAAAAGATAATACAGGTGTTGAATACTACGGAACTATTTTCGCAGTGAACGAATCGAAATATGAAAGTGGATTAATCTGGACAGGTTCTGACGACGGATTGGTGCATGTGACCAAAGATGGCGGGAAGAACTGGACGAATGTTACTCCTAAGAAAATGCCAGAATGGATGATGATTAATTGTATTGAAATTGATCCTTTTAATAAAGGTGGAGCTTATATTGTTGGAACAAAATATAAAACAGGAGATTATCAACCGTATATCTACAAAACTGAGAACTACGGAAAATCTTGGAAACAAATTACAACTGGAATTGGTTCTGAAGACTTTACCCGCGCCATGAGAGCTGATCCAAAAAGAAAAGGATTGTTGTATGCTGGAACTGAAAGAGGAATGTATATTTCTTTTAATGATGGTAAAAACTGGCAAAAATTCCAATTGAACTTACCTATTGTTCCTATCACTGATTTAGCTATTAAAAATGACAATCTAATTGCTGCAACGCAAGGGCGTTCTTTCTGGATTATTGATGATTTAACACCGATACATCAGTTAACAACGAATGCAATGAAAGAGGATGTGATTTTATTCAAACCTCAAGATAGTTATAGAATGGGTGGCGGAAGAAGCGCTACTTCAAAAACAGCAGGAACCAATCATCCTGGTGGTGTTGCCATTAACTATTATATCAAAGAGAAAGGCAAAAAAGATGTTGTATCAATGCATATTTACGATAGCAGTGATAAACTCATTAAGACTTACAGCACCAAACCTAATAAGGAAAAGAAAGAAGCGAAACTAACTGTGAAAGACGGAAACAACATCTTCTATTGGGACATGATGTATCCTGGAGCTGAGCGTGTGCAAGGAATGATCTTATGGTGGGCTTCTTTAGGTGGACCGATGGCTTTGCCTGGGAACTACAAAGTAACTTTAAATGTTGGAAACAATTCTACTTCTCAAAATTTTACCATTCTTAAAAATCCTGTTTCAGAAGCTACATTGGCTGACGTAAAAGCTCAGTTTGATTTCATCAATGACATCAATACCAAAGTGACTGAAATTCACAAAGCATTAAAGAATGTTAAGAAGGTTAGAGCTCAGGTAAAAGCGTTAAAGAAGTCTATCAAAGACAAAAAGAAACACAAAGAACTATTAGATTATGCAGATGCTCTTCTGAAAGATATGACCAAGGTAGAAGAAACTTTGTACCAAACGAAAAGTAGAAGTAATCAAGATCCTTTGAATTTCCCAATCCGTTTGAATAACAAATTGGCGCATTTAAATTCGTTAACACGTATCGGAAGTTATGCTCCTACACAACAAGCTATTGATTTTAAAAATGAAATTAATAAAGAGATTGACAAGGAATTATCGAAACTATATTCAATGTTTAATAACAGAGTAAAAACATTGAATCAGAAAGTAAAAGACAGTCAGATCGATTTAATTCAATTGGATTGACCCAAGAGGCTTTCTGAAAAATAGAGCAGACAAAAAATGTCCCATCGAGCGCAGTCGAGATGTTTTTTTAATAATCAACTAGTTATTAGTTCTCGACTGCGCTCGAACTGACATACAAAAATATTTTTTAGATAAACTCATCTGAATTATAAAATAAAAAAGCGACCCGAGTGGTCGCTTTTTTATTTTGTGTTTTTAAGTGTCATCCACAGTGCATAAAAAAAGGTAATGAATATCTTCATTCCGAAAAATGAAATCCATTGCCCGTCTGCAAAATTAGTTTCATTCACTTTTGCAAAGTCGCCAGCAAAAATATCGCGCCAACTATTAATCAAAAGCATCAGAATAGAAAAGATGATAAAAAACGGAATTGCAATTTTTGCAAAATTACTCCAGAAGCCAGATTGCTTCATTTTCCTTACAATACTCATACTTATTTTAGTTTTTCATTGTTATGATGACGGTCGTGATCACGTTTGGTTTTAATATCTAATTTCTTTTCAAAAGATTCTTGTAAGTCAACTCCCGTTTGGTTTGCCAAACATAACACTACAAACAATACATCGGCTAGTTCTTCTCCTAGGTCTTTTCCTTTGTCAGATTCTTTTTCACTTTGTTCTCCATAACGGCGTGCTATAATCCGTGCCACCTCGCCTACTTCTTCAGTCAGTTGCGCCATATTGGTAAGCTCGTTAAAATAACGAACGCCATGATTCTGAATCCACTCGTCTACCTGTTGTTGCGCGTTTTGTATGTTCATTTAGTCTAGTATTCTAATTTTCATCAAAGATACATTTCTAATATGATTCCCTAGATCGGTAAAGTTATTAATAATTTAAAATCAATGTAACCAATTTAATTTTTCATGGTCTTCAAGTTAACTATTTAAAGCTAACTGCCATGAGAAATCGATCATCTATACTCCTGTTTTCTATTCTATGTTTATTTGCCTTAACCAATTGTTCTAACCCTACTGAACAAAAGAGTAAACTTCTCAACGAGAAAATCTCTAGAATTGAAAATGGACTTCGAAGCAATTTACAAATTCAGTATGGAGATACTATAAGTGTTCAGTATTACAATATTGAAAAGCGGATGAAAGAGCTAGATATTCCCGGATTGAGTATTGCCGTTCTCTATGAAGGAAAAATTGAATGGGCAAAAGGGTATGGAATGGCTGATATTTTTCAAAATCGAGAAGTAACTACAACTACCTTATTTCAAGCAGGTTCTATTAGTAAACCAATTGCAGCTACTAGAGTACATCAATTGGCTGAAGAAGATGTCATCAATTTAGATACAGATGTAAATGATTATTTAACTAGTTGGAAAGTACCAGATAATGAATTTACAGCAGAAGAAAAGGTGACTCCTCGAAGGTTATTAAATCATTCTGCTGGACTCACTGTTCGTGGTTTCCCTGGTTATTCTATTCATGATACTGTTCCTAATGTCATAGGTGTTTTAAATGGGAAAGGAAATACTGAGCCTATTCGTGTATTCAGAAAACCTGGAGAAAAAGTTGGTTACTCAGGCGGAGGTTATACTGTAATGCAGCAAATGATTGTGGATATTGATCAAAGAAGTTTTCCTGAAATAATGCAAGAAAAAATATTGAATCCTTTAAAAATGACTTCTAGTACTTTTGAAAATCCATTGCCTAAAAAATACCATAATGATGCATCAGCAGGTTATCATTCTGATGGAACTGAAGTCATAGGGAAATGGCATACATATCCTGAAATGGCTGCTGCTGGACTTTGGACAACTCCCTCTCAACTTTTGTTATGGGTTCATGAAATTCAACAAACTTTACAAACACAAAAAAACGGATTTCTAAACACTGAAACGGTGAACGAAATGCTTAAAGACTATGGAAATAATCAAGGGTTAGGACCTTATGTTGTTGAGCATATTTTTGGTCATGGTGGATCTGATGAAGGATTTGTTTCAGATCTAAGGTCTTGGAAAGAGCATCCCATTTCTGTTGCTATTATGGTTAACTCTGACAATGCCAACACCATCATTCAAGAATTATTTTTAAGTATCGCTAAGGAATACAACTTACCCGGAATCTATTCTAGAACTCGAAAATTCAAAGAACTATCTCATCAAAATTTAATGAAATACATTGGTAAGTATCAATTTGACAACAACATGGCAACTATTACAATTAAAGAGAATGGCCTTGAATTTACAGGAGGTCCAGCGTCGTCACCTATATTCTTACTACCAGAAAGTGATACTAAATTCTTCAGTAAGAAAACTGGACTCTACTTTAGTTTTAATTCTAATGAATCTTCTATCACTGGTGTGGAGGTCGTGGGATATAAAGCTAAAAAAATTGAATGATTTTTTGTAAATAATAGTTTATAAAAACCTCATTATCACAACAACTTCTGTAAGGGAATTTTAATGCTTAAAAATTATAATCTACTACCCATTATCTTATTTGGCTCTAATTAACATTTCTATTAACTTAGTAAGCATCTAAATTTCAAAACTCTCCAACCATGAAAGAACTAAAAAAAGAAGACATTAGTCAAGAAGTATTTGATTTGTATGACGATTATGCTCATAACAAAATGGATAGAAAAGAGTTCTTAAAAAAACTATCTCTGTATGCTGTTGGGGCTATTACACTTCCAGCTTTGTTAAGTTTTATTTCTCCTAATTATATTGATTCGATTTTAGTACAACCAGACGATGATCGACTACAATCTAAGTTTATCAATTATGATTCTCCAAAAGGCGGAGGAAGTATTAAAGGGCTTTTATCTAAACCCAATAAGGCTAAAGGTAAGTTACCAGGGATTATAGTGGTTCATGAAAACCGTGGACTTAATCCATATATTGAAGATGTAGGAAGAAGAGCTGCTTTAGAAGGTTACATCTCCTTAGCTCCTGACGCATTATCTCCCTTAGGCGGATATCCAGGAAATGATGATGATGGAAGAAAGATGCAGCGTAAAAGAGATCGAAATGAAATGTTAGAGGATTTTATTGCTGCCTTTGAATATCTAAAATCTCATAAAGACTGTAATGGAAAAGTAGGGGTTGTTGGATTTTGTTTTGGAGGATGGATTTCGAACATGATGGCTGTAAAAGTTGCTGATTTAAAAGCTGCTGTTCCTTATTACGGAAGGCAACCGAATGATGAAGATGCTGCTAAAATACAATCTCCTTTATTATTACAGTATGGAGAATTAGACAAAAGAGTAAATGCAGGTTGGCCAGCTTTTGAAAAAGTATTAAAAGATAAAAAAATAGCGCATACCGCTCATTTCTATCCAAATGCAAATCATGGTTTCCACAACAATACCACACCAAGGTATGACAAAGCGGCGGCAGATTTATCTTGGGAAAGAACCATTGCTTTTTTTGACAAATACTTATAAGGTTTAAACAGTACCTTATATTTTAGTTTGATCAAATTTCATCCCTTTCAATTATGAAAAAGACAACACTTTTTGTTTTTACTTTACTGGTATGCTTCGTTAGTTTTGGACAGGAGCGTTATCAATATAAAGAACCAAAGCAGCTCAACGATGACTTAAAAACAAATAGCTTATTATCTCATACTACTGACACTTCCAAAACTTATAATTTATTCAGTGAGTTTATAAATAAAGAACATACCACACACAGTTTTTTATTAGTTCATAAAGGAGAACTTATTTTCGAAGAGTATTTTGGAGAATATTCAATAAACTCTCAACACGATTTTCATGCAGTTACAGAAAGTATTGGGTCTATCTTAACGGGAATAGCTATTGATAAAGGCTTCATTGATAATGTAAACGACCTTGTTTCAAAATACATTAAAAACCCTTTTCCAAAAAAGAAGCTAGACCCAAGAAAAGGAAAAATTACTATCGAACATCTCTTAATGATGTCCTCAGGGCTTGATTGTGATGATTCGAATAAAAAATCAAAAGGAAGAAAAGAAAGGGCTTATAAAGAGAAAGATTGGTTACAGTATTTTTTTAATTTACCAATGTTAAACAAACCTGGCACTGTTTCTTCTCGTTGTTCTATTGGGCAGGTTTTGGCTATTGAAATTATTAGTAGAGCGTCTGGAATGCCTATTAATGAGTTTGCAGAAAAGTATCTTTTCGCCCCTCTAAGAATAACAAATTTTAGTTGGAGATCTCCTTCAAAAAAAGAAGCATTCACCTCTGGAAAACAACTTTATATGACATCAAGAGACATGGCAAAAATTGGTCTATTAGTTTTGCATAAAGGAAAATGGAAAGAACAACAAATTGTTTCAGAAAAATGGATTCAAGAATCTACAACGCCAAAGACAAATATCATAGGTCTCGATTATGGTTATTCATGGTGGAATATATCAAACACACATAATAGAGAAGAAATCATCATAAAAATGGTTTTGGATTTAATGAGTGGGGAAAGTATTAGTATCTACCCTGAATTAGATCTTGTTATAGTACACAATAACAGTAATTCTTATGTTGATAGAACATTTACGCTTAGCAGATTTTTAGATGCATTTTTATCGTCACTTTCGAAAGCTGAATAATATTATTTTATGAATTTAAAAATTAATCCAAGAAGCTCCTTATATCTTAGCTTGATAGGTATACAAGTCGTAATACCTTCCTTCTTCTGCTATTAATTCATCATGGGTTCCTCGTTCTGCAATGCTACCAGATTCTATCACTAAAATCTGATTGGCTTTACGAATGGTACTCAACCTGTGAGCAATCACAATAGTGGTTCTATTCTTTGTTAATTCAGCCAAACTTTTCTGAATTAGTGCTTCACTTTCAGTATCTAAGTTTGAGGTAGCTTCATCTAAAATAATAATTTTGGGATCTGCTAGTATCGCACGTGCAATTGCAATTCGTTGTCGCTGTCCTCCAGATAACTTCACCCCTCTTTCTCCAATTAAAGTCTCTAAACCATCTTCAAAACGATCCGTAAATTCGTTTACATAAGCTGCTTCTACTGCTTCAGTTATTTGTGCTTCTGTTGCATTAGGTCTTGGAAATGAAATATTCTCTCTGATGGTTCCTTCAAATAAAAATTCATCTTGCAAAACAACCCCCAAATACTTTCGATAGCTGCTCAATTTCACTTTTGAAATGTCTTGTTGATCTATGGTAATCATACCTGACTGTGGATTCAAGAACGTGGCGGATAATCCAGCAATCGTTGACTTTCCAGAACCAGAACTTCCTACCAAGGCAATCACAGATCCTGACGGGGCATTAAACGAAATATTATGTAAAACTTCTTTGTCTTCTTCATAGGAGAACGATACATCATTGAATTCTAAGTCTCCTTTGAGCTCTTGTAATTCAACCGTTCTATTAGGATCATCATCTTCTGCTTCCATGTTCATTAACTCCTCCGTTCTATCCAATCCTGCTAAAGCCTCTGTTAACTGACTTCCTATATTACTCATCTGTACAATCGGCGCAACCATGAACGCTATCAAGGCTATAAATGACATAAATGCTCCTGGTTCTATCTCTCCTGCTATCATTTTGTATCCACCAATTCCCATAACTCCAACAGAAGCAATCCCTAATAAAAAAGTAGAGGAACTGGTCATTAACGCTGTTGCTGTTAAACTTTTTTTCACATTCTGAAATAATAAACCTACTCCTTTTTCAAAGGCTTCGCTTTCTTGATTCTCGGCATTAAAAGCTTTGATGACACGGACACCAGCAAGAGTTTCAGTCAACCTCCCTTTTACATCTGCGTTAATTGAACCTCTTTTTCTAAAAATTGGGCGAATATATCCAAAAGCTTTCAACGCTATAACTCCAAAAATTGCAATTGGCACTAACACAAAAAATGTCATCGATGGACTAATCCTTATTAATAACACCATAGAAACTATTGCGGTAATTGTTCCTCCTACCAATTGCACCAATCCAGTTCCAATAAGATTCCGAACTCCTTCTACATCACTCATAATTCTTGATACTAAAGCACCTGACTTTGTATTGTCAAAAAAACTAATAGGTAAAGACAGTACTTTCTTTTGAACTTGAACTCTTAATTCTGAAATTAAAAATTGTGCTTGCACACTTAAAATCTTCGTCAATAAAAAAGAAGTAACTGCTTGCATTAAAATGGCACCTCCGACAAGAAATAGCAAACCATATAATCGATCAAAATCTTTTTGAGGAACTATTTCGTCTATTAACTCTTTCGTTTTCCAAGGCATCACGATTCCTGCTAAACGACTTAGCACAATTAAAACTAAGCCTATCAATACCAAACCACGCCTCGGCCAAATAATAGTTTTAAATGCAGAACCTATAGTAACTTTTGATTTTGTTTTCGGTTGCTTTGAAGAAGTAGCTTGATAAGATTTCATGTGTCCTTTTTAGAGTAACAAAGATACATTGGTTTCATTCAACATTAAGAGACTACAGACATAATTATAGCAATTGAAATCAGAATCGCATTACAACGCCAACACCTCTTGGAGAAACTTGAAGATCCCAAGACAATTTTTGTTCTACTCTTTGGTCGTTGTATTTTCTATCATACTTATTATCTAAGTACTTGTCGATTGCTTCTACAATGAAAATACTGAATACCGTACTAAAAGCTATATCGGAGATCCAGTGAAAACGATCTACAATTCGTATAATTCCTGGAATAGATCCTACTGCATAAATTCCTGCTTTTACCCAAGGGTTTTTAAATTGTTTTGCAATCGCATAGGCATTGGTAAATGCTAACATTGCATGCCCTGACGGAAAAGAATCATAATCTTTTACTCGTTTCAAATGAAACGGGTCAAACACATTAGATCGATCTCCACTTCTTGGTCTAGCACGTCCAATAATTCGTTTCACTACTTGTTGAAAAAAACCAGAAGCTGTCGCGGAAGAAATTAACAAAACTCCTGTTCTTCGGAGTTTTTCATTGTCTGTAAAAAGTCCAGTTAAATAGACAGCACTTGTTAGCATATAATTATTTCCGGGTGCAGCTACATCATTCCCATAGTTGGCTAACCAACGCGGCACATCTCCTCGAAAACCATCAGCAAAACTGTTAAACTCATCATCTACTAAAAACAAACTTGCTGTTCCTGCTGCTACATATCCAAAATTACTCCATTGCTTTCCTTTCCAATGTAATGGTCTTGAGTAAGCATGTCCAACTCCGCCAAAAATGTTTCCAAGATCATATTTAAAATTCCCCCATGTACTTTTGTCTTGGTTAAAATCAATTTTTGGAGTCGTCGATTGCGCATTGGAAGAACCAATAGTAAAACAAAAAAGTAGGATTAATAGAATTCTCATAATTATAAATACTAAACTGGGAACGGGATAAATGTAATGATATTTTATATCTTGTCAATCATGAATAAAAAAATAGCCCTCATAAAATTAAAGCTTTCTATTTTAGCAATGTTTGTGTGTTTTATTGGATCGAGTCAAGAACGATATCAATACCAAAAACCGAAAATTACAAATGATGGTTGGAAAACAAATACGCTACAATCACGAAGCATTGATACTACTAGACTTCAGAAGTTATTTAGTCAGTTAAAAGGAGGGAAACATAAAATTCATAGTGTTTTATTAATTCATAAAAACGAGCTCATTCTTGAAGAATATTTCGGAGAGTATTCCACCACTACTCAGCACGATCTTCGTTCGGTATCAAAAAGTCTTCGCTCTCTCTTACTTGGAATTGCTATTGACAAAGGTTTTATTGAAAATATAAATGATCCCATTTCAAAATATATGAAGGGTCTTTCGCCAAAAACAAATCTAGATCCTCGCAAGGAGAAAATCACTATCAAACATTTAATAACGATGTCCTCGGGACTTGATTGCAATGACTGGGATCAAAAATCAAAAGGTCAAGAAGACCGAGTTTACAAAAAGAAAGACTGGTTACAGTATTTTATAAATTTGCCAATGATCAATGACCCAGGAACTGTTTCTACATATTGCTCCGTGGGACAAATTCTAGTAGCTGAGATCATTAGTAAAGCTTCAGGAATGTCTATTGATGCATTTGCAAACAAGTATCTATTTCAGCCTTTAAAAATCACAAATGTTAGCTGGGGCCATACTTCAAAAAAGAAAGTAATTGCTTCTGGAAAACGATTGTATATGACTTCGAGAGATATGGCAAAAATTGGTGTATTGGTTCTCCAAAAAGGAAAATGGAAGGAAGAACAAGTTATTTCAGAAAAATGGATTGAAGCATCTACAACTCCAAAAACAAAAATCACGAATATTGATTATGGCTATTCATGGTGGAATATTCCAGCGACTATCAATGGAAAAACAATTATTCCTAAAGTAGCTACTGGTAATGGAGGTCAATATATATTTGTGTACCCTGAGTTAGAGCTGGTTGCGGTATTTACTGGAGGTGCTTATAATTCTCAAGAAGACAAGCTTCCTTTCGCAATAGTAAACAGAGTGTTCTTACCTATGTTTTTGAAAGCTGACTGACATCATTTCAAGAATTTTAAAAACTCTTCTCTTTTAATTTCTCTCGCTCCTAAACTTTCTAAATGCGAGTTGTGTATTTGGCAGTCTATTAATCGATAATTTTTAGTCATTACCAAATGAACAAAAGCAATCTTAGAAGTGTTGGATACTTTAGAAAACATACTCTCTCCACAAAAAACTGAGCCTATTTTTATTCCATACAATCCCCCTATCAACTCCTCTTTTTGTTGATGCGAGTTATACCTCCATACTTCTATTGATTTTGCATACCCTAACTCATGAAGCTTTAAGTAAGCTTGTAGCATTTCATCAGTAATCCAAGTCCCAAAACCATCCCTCCTATCAATATTCTTGCAATAAGATATGACCTGCTCGAAAGCTTGATTTTCTGTAATTATAAAATCTCCTTTTCTAAGAACTTGCTTCATCGATTTAGAAATTTTTAATTCCTCAGGAAACAATACCATTCGCTTGGGTGGGGCGTACCAAACAATTGGGTCTCCTTCTGAATACCATGGAAAGACCCCATGATGATAGGCATACAATAATCGTTCAGGAGATAAATCACCTCCCAAAGCAAGAATACCTTCTTTTGTAGCCAATTCATAGGGAGGGAATTCTATTTTTTCTGAAAGCCAAATCATATCACAAATGTAATATTCTTAATCGTGTTTTTTAACTTCAGGATTATCTAATGGCATCTTCCTAATTTATTTTAGCTAACTTAGTAAAATTCAGACTTTTCGATTATGGAAAATAACAAACAAGCTACAGCAAAACTCATTAGACTTATCTTTTTTATTCAGATTGGGCTTTTATTCCTTATAACTATTCTATCTATTATAGGTTTTAAAAATATTGTTTCTAATGTAGGTTCCTTTTTTTTCATAACACTATTAGGAGCTTTAGGTGCTAGCGTTTCTCTCTTAAAAAGGGCTCGTTCTAATAGAAGCTTCTTTGATAAGGAATATGAAAAGTTAAAAGTTTTTACGGTTCTTATGCCTATTCTTTACGGTACGATACTCGCAGGAATTACATATCTCTTGTTTATGTCTGGAATTTTATCTGGTGATGGAGGTAATGGAATGATTACCACAAATTTATTCCCAAATTTCATGAGAGATATTGGTAGTGATCTTAGTTTATTTGAGCAATTTATAATCATAAAACCTGTAGACATCCAGAATACTGCAAAACTGTTTATTTGGTGTTTTATGGCTGGGTACTCTGAAAGCTTTGTGGCTGGAATTCTAAATCAACTGGAAGGGCAAGTTTCAAAAAACTAGAATAACAATAACCCACCAATATAAATAACGCTTCCTACAACCATTGCTATTAATGTATAAGGCAAGATTTCTTTTGCTTTTAATTTGGTGATGCCCAACAATGGTAATGCCCAAAAAGGTTGCAGCATATTGGTAATTTGATCTCCATAGGCCAATGCCATAATTGCTTTGTTTAGCGGAACCCCTAATTGCAAAGCAGACTCAACCACAATAGGCCCTTGAACCACCCATTGTCCTCCTCCGCTAGGGACAAAAACATTCACAAGTCCTGCGCTAAAAAACGTGAAAATAGGTAAGGTAGTTTCTGTAGAGACAGAAATAAAGAAGTCAGAAATTTGAGTCACCATTCCCGAACTACTCATAATTCCCATAATTCCAAAATACAATGGAAATTGAATCAGAATTCCTGAAACATCAGAAATAGATTCTCCTACTGCATTTGTAAATCTTTTAAAGCTTCCATGTAAAATAATTCCTAATCCTAACATCAGAAAATTAATGAGGTTTGGGGTTATTTTTAATGCTTTTATATCTTCAAAGTACCTGTAAGAAAATGCTAACATAATAATGAGTCCAAATGCAATAGCTAAAACTTTGGAACTGTCTAATTTTTCCGCCTTAGTTTCTGGTTTTTCATCTACATTCATTTGATATTCTGGTAAGTTTATCTCAGTTGCCTTTGATTTTTTCCCTAGCCAATAGAACAAACTAGAAATGACAATAACCACCGTTACAAAAATCAACAGGTTTGAAGTACTAAATATCGTTTGACTATAGTTAATCGTATCTGGAATTTGGGATAATATCTCTGGAGAAGAAACTTCTTTCATGATACTAGCGATATGTCCATCTTCGTTAATCTTGATAGGAGCTGATCCCGAAATTCCTCCATGCCAAACCATTAAACCTGTATAACCCGCCGCTCCAATAATTGGATAGTTAAGTTTGATATTATTTCGTTGGGCGTGTTCTGCAACTTTACGCGCCAATAAAGCGCCAAATATTAATCCTAATCCCCAATTAAAAAAAGCAACAATCATAGTTGTAGAAGCTACTATAGTTGCACTTGTTGCCGTGTCTTTACAAAATTGTGTAACTTTTAAGATCGCATTGCTAACTGGCTTACTTAATACTAACACATGTCCTAGAACTAATATCAACATCATCTGATATGCAAAAATCAACAGCCCATTTGTCCAGATTCCGCCTTCCCAAAAAGTAAGTACCTCAGTAGTATAAGAGAAGAGCCCAACACCTTCAGGTCTGGTAAAAATGATTGCTAAAAGGATTGTGATTAAGGTTAATAGAATGGCAATCGTAAAAGGAGATGGTAAGTACTTCTTAAAGATAGTTTCTATTGCCTTTGTGATGTTCATTGAGTAATGATTTGTAGAGCTAATGTAAAAAGAAAAGTTAATTATTCAGGTTTTATGTTAAAAAGAGGAAATCATGCCTTATTTTTGTATTCGTTTTTAACGTTATGAAGACAAAGAAGAGAAAAAAATCAAGAGCTAAATTATTACACCAATACTATTCGTATACTGGTTTTTATAGTTTTATTGGAAGAAGTTTAAAGAAAGCGGCATTGCCAATCATTCTTATTGTAGCGGCACTTATTATTGTAAATAAGTATGTTTTTACCATAGATGATGGTTTGCAATTATTAAATGAATCTTTTTCAAGAACAGGAGTTTTAGTAACTTTCTTTATTTCTGAAACAATCCTTGGATTAATTCCTCCTGAAATTTTTATTGGATGGTCTAAAAAGACAGCAGACCCAATTTTGAACCTATCTATTTTAGCAACGCTATCTTACATTGGTGGAATTATTACGTTCTTTATAGGAAAAGCTACTCTTAGAATTCGTTCTGTAAAAAATTACTTGGAAGTAAAAATGGCAAAGCACTTAAAGAACACCAGTAAATGGGGAGGTTTTTTAATTCTTATTGGAGCATTACTGCCTGTCCCTTTTTCAATTACCTGTTTAACAGCTGGAATGATTAAGTACCCTCTAAAAGGTGTGGTCCTTTTTGGTCTTTTCCGTTTTGCTCGTTTCGCACTGTATGCATGGGCAATATTTAGTGTGGTAAAGTAACAACAGAAAATGAGATTCTGTTGTAAAAACAGGATTAGTTCAGCTTGCAATTTTAAGTTTGCTATAAATCTCCTTAAAATTTAGTTTCACTAATAAAACTAGTATCTTTACCTTCTATGGGATTAACAAACAATGATATTTTCAAAAAACTACGTGTTGCTCACAAACTTCGTGATGACGATATCGTAAAGATCTGTTCTTTAGTCGACTTTAAAGTTTCAAAAAGCGAGCTTGGTGCTTTCTTTAGAAAGGAAGACCATCCAAAGTACATGGAATGTGGCGATCAAATACTAAGAAACTTTCTAAACGGATTGATCATCCATCTACGAGGGCCAATGCCTCCAAAAAAGAAATAAACTCTTTGTACGTTTATTTCTCTTCTGAATCGAGACCTTCTTTAAAATCTTTCACTATTTTTTCAATAGCTGAATTGATTCTTTTTTCATCTCCATTATAACCTGGAGTTTCTGATTTCTTTTCAGGAAATTGCTCAATCATTACAGTAGTTGAAGGGAAAGCAAAATCTACACCCAACTCTTTCGATAATTTAATAATTGCGATATGGATTTGATGTTTTGATTTTTGTTCTGTTGCCCATGCCAAATCTTTTAAGTACATATTAACTAGAATTAATAAGGCCGAATCTCCAAAACCAGTAAATTCAACATTGTACGAATCAGATTTTGTATCTGGATGTGCTAAAATAATTTCCCGAACTCCTTTTACAAAAGCTTCGATTAATTCTGGTGGCGTATCATAACGTAACCCTAAATTGGTGTTGTATCTTCTATACAATCGTAATCCACTATTGTTAATTACCAATTCAGACAATCGGCTATTTGGTATTTGATAAATAGATGTATCAGCAGCACGTACTCTAGTAGAGCGAAATCCTACTTCTTCTACAGTTCCTACCACTTCTCCTGCTGCAATCCAATCTCCAATATGGAAAGGTTTATCAATAAAAATCATTACGGTTCCAATTAAATTTTTCACCGTGTCTTGAGAAGCAAAGGCAATGGCCAAACCTCCAATAGAAGCTCCTGCTAAAATAGTCATTGGGTCTACGCCAAATAAAACGAGTAGTCTAAAAATTCCAACGATAACAATAATGACAGTTGCAAAATTTCTTAGAATAGGGATTAACTGATCGTCTAACTTTCCTTCTGTTTTTTCAGCATATTCATGATACAAGCTAATGAGTACTTGCGCTAATTTTAAAAATACATAAATCCAGAAAATTGTTGATGCGATATTCACCATTAAGAAAATCCACTTATTAATCTCCAATCCAAATTGTAGTGAAGGAAACACCTTCCCAATAATCCATAAAGAAACTAATAAGCTAATTGGGTGCGCTAATTTTTTTAATGACTGACTCACTTCAGCATTTCTATCTTTCGTATATCTATATAGAATTCTTCTTAAGATAAAAAATGCCAGCCTCTTTGCTACGAGGAAAATTAAGTAAGCAACAATAAGTAATAGAATAAAGGTAATGTATTGCCAAACTTCAATGGAAAATATTTTTTTATGCCCAAAATCTGGGATGATTTCTTGAATCTTATCGATGTACCAAGGAAAAACATCAGCATATAATATGTCTATATTATTAACCGTTTCAGATGAATAGTACCATGAATTTCCTTTTTTCTCTAGAGAAATTAAAGGCATTCGCTCCGGGAAAAGCACAAATTTATTTTCAACACCATATCCTATAGCATTGTTCAATATTGAATCATTAGAAATTTTATTAAAATTAATTTCCAACCCTTTTCCGTCTAAAACTCTTTTAATTTTAATCGCAATTTTAATCGCTTCTTTTTCTTCCTTACCATAAATAGTTCTAGCTGCATTTGCAGGTTTATACGAATCATTTTGTAAAAAATAAATATGTGTATATACTGTTGCTCTTGGATTTGATAAATCTACTTTTGGTGCTTCCTGCGCCAAAGAAATCCAAGGAAAAATCAATAATAAAAACAGAATTTTCTTCATAAGTAACTTGTTAACCATCTGTTAAATGAGACCCCAAATTTAAACCTTTTCTAATTTAAGAGGTCAAAAAAGCATAAATAAAAACATAACAAATAGATATTATGAAAAAAATAGCAAGCGTTTTAATTTTAGTTTTTGCTTTTACATTAACTACACAAGCGCAAAAGAAACGTAAGAGAATGGCTAAAGAAAAGCTAACTGTAGAACAACAAACTACGTTGGCTGTTAAAAAAATGGCTCTTCAATTAGATTTAACTGATGCCCAACAACGTAAGTTGAAGCCTTTAGTAACAAAACAAATTAAAGAAAAAAGAGCTCAGTATGAAAAAATGGTGAAAGCTAAAAAGGCTAAGAGAAAAATTGAAGCTGATAAAAGATACGAAAGAGCGAATGCAATGCTTGACAAGAAATTAGCTTTTCAAAAAGAGATGAAATCTATCTTAAATGCTGAACAATACGAAAAATTCAAAAAAGCAAGTAAGAGAAGAGAAATGGGGATGAAAAAGCGTATGGCTATCAAAAAGAAGAAGATGGCTATGATGAAAAAAAAGAAATATTTAAAAGAAAAGAAAGAGAAGAAGCACGAAGATGATGATAATTAATATTTTGAGTTGATTAGTTAAAGGCTCGGTTTTGGTTGACCGGGCTTTTTTTATTCTTTAAACCAACTAGAATACTCTACGTAATTATCTGCAATCCGATTGATTTCTCCAGAAATTAATTCTTTAGAAATATCTTTCACTTTCCTTGCTGGTACTCCCGCATAAATACTTCCACTTTCTATTCGAGTATTTTTAGTCACCACAGCTCCTGCAGCTACAATCGAATTACTTTCTACTACACAATCGTCCATAATAATACTTCCCATTCCAACCAATACATTATCATGAATAGTACAACCATGTACAATAGCATTGTGTCCAACAGAAACATTGTTTCCTATTGTTGTAGGTGATTTTTGATACGTCGCATGAATAACAGCACCATCTTGAATATTTACCTTATTTCCTATGTGAATGTAATGTACATCACCACGAATTACAGCATTAAACCAAACACTGCATTGTTTACCGATAACAACTTCTCCAACGATGGTTGCATTTTCTGCAATATAACAGTCTTCTGATATCTGAGGGTACTTTCCATTAACTGGTTTGATAACTTTCATTGTGCATTATTTATAGTTGATGAGCTTTTAATGAAAGTGACATAGTACTTACCCTTCAAAAGGCTATTACTTTTTAATCTCCCATTCTAAAAGGACTAAAGATAGAATAATGTCATTCCACATTTCAAAGTTAACTAGTTTTGGTTGAATAGGTATTATACTTGTGGGAATCCAGTCGTTATGTCCATTTATAAACATCAATGCCTTGTAATTTAAAACTTTATCAAAAGGGTTTTTAACTTTAAGAGCATCATTCTCTCACTCTTTCTTCCTTTAACTTCTTGATTAAAATCTATAATGATTGTCTTTTCAGGATGCAAATTCTGTTTTACCACTTTCATAGAATATATGCTATCCTTATTGATTTCAACCTCTACAAATAGTTTTTCTGAAGGATAAATTTGCAACACCTTACTACTTACAAAATAAGGTGATTTTGGGATTTCTTGGTTATAATAATTAAGGCTATCAACTGCTACATTAAGAGTAAATGAGGTTCGCTCTGGCTTTTCGTTTTGAGCACTAGAGAGAGTTGCCAATAAAAGAATTATCGATAAACTTATGTGTTTTTTCATCAGTCAATTTTATAGTTTCTTTCCTACTTAAAATAAGATAGCAAAGCACCTTTCTTTGAAGAAGATACCAAGATTTCTTTACCATTAGAAACAATAACACTACCTCCCTTACCTTTTTTATATTTTACAACAGCATTAATGTTTACCAAATATGATTTGTGAATTCTTGCAAAATCATATCCAGATAATGCTTCTTCAAAATACTTCAATGTTTTACTCACTAGTTTTTTAGAATTGGCTAAATGGATTTCGGTATAGTTATCATCTGCTTTGCAAAATACAATGTCATTTACATCTAACACTTCAAATCCGTCTTGCTGAGGAATGGTGATTTTTCCTGAGGCAGTAGATGCTTTAGGAGATAATACTTTGTTTTGTAGCTCGTTTTCTTTTTCCTTAATTTCAGTTACGTGGTTTACTGCTTTAATTAATTCATCAATAGAGATGGGTTTTAATAAATAATAAGATGCATGACTATTTAATGCTTCTACCGCATAATGATCATAAGCAGTGACAAAAACTGTTTCAAATCTTCTATCCTCTATTTTTTCTAAAAGGTCGAAGGCATTTCCGAAAGGCATTTCTACATCTAAAAAAACTAAATCTAATTCGTGTTTCTCGATAAGGTTATAGGCTTCATTAATATTACTTGCTTCTCCCATCAGTTCTACATTTGGGCAATATTTATGAACGTAATTACGAAGTATTTCTCTGCTTATAGCTTCGTCTTCTACAAGGATGGCTTTAATTTTCATAGTTGGTTTTCAGTTTTATGCTTTTTTTAAAATCAGTTTTACTTTAGTTCCTGTACCATCATTGAAAGCATCAGACACTTCCACTTCTACTCTACCTTGATACATATTGTTTAGAATGGCAATTCTGTTCTGAATAGTATTCATCCCTTTTGATTTTCGTTTCAATTGATTTTTTGTTTTCAATTCCTTAGATTTTTTTCTTCCCACACCATCATCTTGAATTACAATTGAAATAGACTCATCATTGATCTTATTGATTGAAATCTCTAGATTCCCTTTTTCTTCTTTGTAACGCAGTCCGTGCCAAATTGCATTCTCAATATAAGGTTGTAATAGCATTGGAGGAATTGAAAATTCTTCTAAACGAATAGATTTATCTACAGAAATATTATAATCAAATTTATCTTTAAATCGGTTGTGCTCTAATTTCACATACAATTCTAGTAATTCAATTTCTTTGGTAAATGGAATAAAATCTTCATCTGAATTCTCCAATACTGAACGCATTAAAACAGAAAACTCAGATAGATATCGGTTTGCATTTCTCTCATCATTTACGGCAATAAAACTGTTCACAGAATTCAAGGCATTGAAAATAAAATGAGGATTCATTTGTGAACGCATCGATTTAAGTGCCAGTAAATTATTTGCTGTTTTTTGTTGGCGATTGCTTTTAAACAATAAATATGTAAAAACAACTAATGCTAAAATTCCGATTCCTAGTGAATAAATAACAAATCGTTGATTTTTATTCTGCTCTTCAACGATTTGCTGATCTTTGATGGCAAGACTTATCTTACTATCGTATAAATCTCTATTTTTTACGAGCCCTTCAATAATGTGTTCAGAATCAGATATCTTCTTCTCAAAACGCTTGGCTCTGGCAATCTCTTGACCTTTTCTTATGTACAAAGTATCTACCAAGGCTACATAATCCCTATATGCTTTAAGAGCCTTGTCATATTCTCCTACATTGTCATAAACCTCGGATAGTTTTCTAGTGGCATCTTTTTTAACTACAAGATCTTTCTCTTTATCTGCATCTTCAATACTTTTCTTTAAGAAAGGAATGGCTTCTTTATAATCTTCCTTTTGTATTAAAGCCCTCCCAATTTTATAATTGATGGATTGAGAATTAATTGTATTGTATAAGCTCTCATATTTTCCAAGATCTTTTTCATCAAGATTACTAGACACTGTACCTGTTGAAGTTTTGTCATCTACTTCATCATCTTGTATTGTTAAAATAGAATCATTTACTTGCTTCGTTTGTAATAATGTTTGTTTACGTAATTCTATTTCTTTGTCAAACTGTTGAGTTGAATTGTAAAAATCGGCAACTTTTTCTTTTTCTTCAATTGATCGAATTGAATTTTCCTTATTTGCTAAGCTTATAGAATTGTTAAACCTTAAATTAGCTACGGAGATCTTACCTTGGGCTGCAGAAATATCTCCTAATTTCGAGTTTAAATCTGTTACTTTAGAAGGCACCTTATTTTCTTCCGAAATCTTTAAGGCTTTTTTATAATTGATATCTGCTTTTGAAAACTCCTTTTTCTCTAAATAGATATCCCCTAAACTCTCATATGTTAATATTTTTTCAAATAAGCCCAATTTATCTGTTGAAATATCTACTAAAAGGCTTAATGCCTCATCAAAATTCTTAGATTGTATTGCTGCTTTAGAAGCTTGTAGTTTGGTTCGTTCATTATTTACATACTGCAATGAATTTTTATAGCTAGAAAGTGCCAAATCGTATTGCTTCCATTCATAATAAATATCCCCCAATAGTCTGTAGGTAGCTCCGTTTCTTCTTTTAGAATAGTTCTCTTTTAGGATGTTTTCAATGAATGAAAGGCTCTTTTCAATATCTTTTTTCTTGTAAAAATGAGCCGAATCTAAATTCATACGATAACTAATAGCACTCGTATTTAGTTTTCTCTTTACAGAACTAGGTCGATAACTATGTTGACTAAAAATACTTAATGTTTTCTCAGAAACAATAGTTACTTGTAAATCTATTGTATATGACTCAATAGTGTATGATGTTGTTTCTCTACCGTCATAAGAAATTAACAACTTATCTCCAAGCTTACCTCTAACCGGGTAATAACCTTTAATATGATTATATTCATATGCCTTTCCATTTACGGAAGCATAGGCTGTTTTTATAGGTTTTTTAGTTTCCTTGTTTATAATATGAACCTTAATATCGGATATTAAATTCTTTCTTTTTGTTCTTATTTTTGATATACTTTCGTTAGAGTTTGTAAATCCATCAACAAATATTCTTATATCTTCTCTGGATTTAATTCTATGGTAAACAACCTCAAAACTAGGATTAGAGACAACTAATTCATCTCCAATACGTGCGTTCACATAATAGTAACCCCTAGAGTCATATGGAAATTTTTTTCCATGCACAGACACTTCTGCAGTTTTAATAAAAATATTGGTCCCTTTTTCAATGACGCTAACTCTTACTTCAAAAGTCGGACTAGTTCTTGACCAACCGTTATATTGGCCATACCCAACTACAGTATTAAAAAGAAGTCCTGTTAATAATATGGCTTTAAGAACTCGGTTCATATTTCATTTCTTACTGTAAACATACAGACAAAAACTCAACTAAAAAAACGGCAAAGTGCTGTCAACAATGGCTTTAAATCCTAAAAAACCAAGGTAACTAAATAAGTGTGCTTGTTTACTCACTAAAATGACCTGTTTACTCATTCTCAGTTTTTTTAAAAAAAGGTTGGCACTAATATTGACTTGTCTAACACAAGAAATCAAGCTATAACCTAAACTTTTCAATATTCACTAAAAAACAAAATTATGAAAGCACGAATGTTAAAAGTAATCACACTCTTTTTCCTAGGATTCTCAGTAGCATCCTATGCAACGGATCCTATAGAGGGGAAAAAGAAAAAAGAAACGATCAAAGTAGCACTGTTATTAGACACAAGTAATAGCATGGACGGGTTAATTAATCAAGCAAAAGCACAATTATGGGAAATTGTAAATGAGTTGTCCTATGCAAAGTATGGAATTCAGAAACCCGACTTAGAAATTGCCTTGTATGAATATGGAAATTCAGGATTAGAATCAGCAGATGGTTTTATTAGACAAGTACTATCCTTTAGTAGCGATTTAGATGAAATTTCTGAAAAATTATTTTCGCTAACCACCAATGGAGGAAGCGAATATTGCGGACAAGTAATAAGCTCTTCTTTAAAAGGTTTGAAATGGGGAGGTAATAAGAATGATTTGCGATTACTATTTATTGCAGGAAATGAGCCTTTTACACAGGGAAAGGTTGACTATAAGGAAGCAATTGCTGATGCGAAAGAAAAAGGCATTCTCATTAATACTATTTTTTGTGGCGACTACAATCAAGGAATTTCAGGAATGTGGCAAGATGGAGCAAAATTAGGAGGTGGAGATTACATGACAATTAATCATAATAAAAAAGTCGTACATATTGTAACTCCGTATGATAGTCAAATTATCATCTTAAACAAAAAGTTGAACAAAACGTATATCTATTTTGGAAGAAGTGGTTCTCGCAAATTTGCAGTCCAAGCTGTTCAAGACGGTAAAGCTGAAGAATTAGATGAAGTCGTTGCTGTAAAAAGAGCTGTAAGTAAAAGCAATCGATTGTACAATAATGCTAGTTGGGATTTGGTAGACAAATCGGAAAAGGAAACTATTGATTACTCAAAAATAGATCGCAAAAAACTGTCTAAAAACTTACAAAAATTGTCAGATAGTGAATTAAAAAAATATGTAGAAACTCAGAAAGAAAAGCGTTTAAAAATCAAAGCAGAAATTAATGACTTAAATAAAAAACGAAGAGCTTATGTTTCTAAAAAACAACAAGAATCAATGAAAAAGAATGAGTTAGAAAGTGTTATGATTAAGGCCATTAAAAAACAGGCTATGAAAAAAAACTATTCCTGGTAAAGGAGCAATGAAAGTTAGTTTGGTTGATAAATTCGCGGAGATGTGCTATGTGTCTTCGCGGATTTTTTTATTGTACTTGTAGTTTTTGACCAATGGATAGTGCATTGCTTTTTAAGCTATTGATCTTTTTAAGTTCTTCAACAGTCATTTTAAACTTTACAGAAATAGAATACAAAGTATCACCTTTCTTCACCTCATAAGTTTTATAAGCTCCTTTCTTCTTTGCTACAATAGGTTTTTCCTTTTTAGTCGATCTTCTCCCTCTTTTTAAATCTTTCTTTGTGAACTTATCAAACTCATAGAGTTTATAGGTTTGAATAATTTTAATCAGTTTTTTAGGGTACTTCTTATCTGTAGCATATCCCGCCTTTTTTAGTCCTCTTGCCCAGCCTTTATAATCTGACTTGCGGAGTTTGAAAAGATTCTCATACCTTCTTCTACTCGTTAAAAATTTAGAATGATCTTTGTAAGAAGTTTGCACATATCTGTATTTCCGAAAACATTCTCCTTTTTCATCATCATCATGGTACACACGTCCTCCTGTCCAGCCTCTATGGCATTTAATTCCGAAATGGTTATTTGATTTTGAGGCTAACTGACTTCTACCATTTCCAGATTCTAAAATTCCTTGTGCTAAAGTAATACTCGCTGGAATCTTATACTCATGCATTTCTAGCACTGCTAATGGAGCATACTTTCGAATGTATTGAAGCGTATGTTTATTTAAAGATTTATTACCACGCTCTAACTTTCTAATGTGTTGAACTTGCTTTACAGAAGGTAGTTTTTCAGGTTTGGGTTCAGATATCGTAACTTTTTTTGTCTTTCTCGTTGTTACTCTTCTACTAGAGCTACAACTTGCTAAAAACAAAATTCCGACTAGTGATAAAATTACTCTGATCCTCATGAATCTATTTTTAAATCTTTCTGTTTCTTTTGTAATCTTTGATTAAATCCGGCTATGCCTTGCAAACCTCCTGTGTGTATTGCTAAAATTTTGCTTCCTGAAAGAAATTGATCTTTTCGTACCATATCTAGGATACCATACACCATTTTCCCAGTATAAACAGGATCTAAAGGAATCTTCGTATCTCTTTTAAACCGATTGATAAACTCAATTAGTTCTTTAGTATACTTTCCGTACCCATTAAAATGATACATCGATGTTAACTCCCAACTATTCTCGTTTTTTACAAATGGTTTTATTTCTTCTTTCAAAAAACTTCCTTTCAATGCTGGAAAACCTAGTATTTTTTGATGAGAATGAGCGCTATTAATGATTCCAGAAATTGTTCCTCCTGTACCCACACAAGAACAAATATAATCAAACTGTTGGTCTTCAGTTGTTAAAATTTCCTCGCAACCTTTCACTGCCAATTCATTCGTTCCTCCTTCAGGAATTAAATAAAAATCGCCATATCTCTCTTCAAGACTTTTTAAAAATTCAGCTTCCGTTTTATTTCGATACTGCTCACGTGAAACAAAATCGAGATGCATCCCATAACTATCGGCTCTTTTTAATGTAGAATTTGTTTCCAGCGTTTTAGAAATATCTATTCCCAGTTCTTCACCTCTAATGACTCCTATCGTTTTAAAGCCAGAGGAACTTCCTGCTGATGCAGTGGCTAAAATATGATTAGAAAAAGCGCCTCCAAATGTTAGTAGGGTCGTTTTCTTTTGATCTTTAGCTTTTTGAAGATTGTACTTTAACTTTCGGAATTTGTTTCCAGATACTTCAGCGTTTATTGTATCTTCTCTTTTTATGAAAAGTTGAATGTTTTTTTCTTGTAATTCTGGGAGAAATACTTCTTGATTTTCTGTATGAATATTCTCAGAAAACATGTTATGAAAAATTCGTTACCTCTTCTTCTACTGCCTCCCATTGTTCCATTAAAGAATCTACTTTGGCTTTTTTAGCTTTATAGTTTTCAAAGAAATTAGGTCTTGCTGAGACTTCATCATAATTTTCAGCTAGTTCAATATCAATTTTCGAAATCTCTGTTTCTAAATTTGAAATCTCTGTTTCAATATTGGACAGCTTGTTTTTTAACTTCCTTAACGCCTTCTCTTGATCTCTTGATAGTTGATGCTGTTCTTTCTTCGAATTATCTTTTTCTACTTTTACAACGGTTCTTTTTTCTGCTTCACGCAGATTCTCCATTTTATGCTGCTCTAAGAAATAATCAATATCTCCCAAGTATTCTTTAATCACTTTGTCTTTAAAACCATATACGGTTGTTGTTAATCCTTGTAAGAAATCTCTATCGTGAGAAACTACAATCAACGTTCCATTAAACTGTTTTAAGGCTTCTTTCAATACGTTTTTAGAAGCAATATCTAAGTGGTTTGTTGGCTCATCCATGATCAATACATTGAACGGCGACAACAACAGTTTACACAAAGCCAATCTGTTTCTTTCTCCTCCAGACAGTACTTTGGCTTTTTTATCCACTGCTTCTCCTCCAAATAAGAAAGCTCCCAACATATCTCTAACGCGCATTCTATTAGAATCTGTTGCTGCATCTTCCATGATCTCTAAAACTGTCTTTTCTGGCGGTAAATGCTCTGATTGATTTTGAGCAAAATATCCAATTTCTACATTATGTCCCAGTTTTAAATGCCCTTCAAAAGGAATCTCACCAACCATCATTTTTGCAAGTGTTGATTTCCCTTGTCCATTTTGCCCAACAAAAGCAATTTTACTATTGCGTTCTATTAACAAATCTACATTCTCAAGCACGTGTTTATCACCGTAACTCTTACTCATGTTTTCTGCCTCAACAACAATTTTACCAGGGTCTTTTGAAATTGCAAAGCGAACATTCATCGTAGCATTATCATCTTGATCCACTTCAATAAGTTCTACCTTATCCAATTGCTTCATTAAGGATTGAGCCATGGAAGCTTTGCTTGCTTTTGCTTTAAACTTATTGATTAAATGTTGCTTTTGTTTGATTTCTTTTTCTTGATTTTTCTGAGCTTGTAATTGCTTCTCTTTAATTTCTGCTCTTAATAATAAGAATTGAGAGTATGGTTTTTTATAATCGTAAATCTGACCTAAAGAAATCTCTATCGTTCTATTGGTTACATTATCTAAAAACATTTTATCGTGCGAAACCAATACAATCGCTCCTGCATAGGATTTTAAAAAGTTCTCTAACCAAATAATCGATTCAATATCTAAGTGATTTGTTGGCTCATCCAGTAAAAGAATATCATTGTTTTGCAACAGCAATTTTGCCAATTCAATACGCATTCTCCAACCTCCAGAAAATGTATCTGTTAGTTTATCGAAATCTTCTCTTTGAAAACCTAGCCCTTGTAAAATTTTCTCTGTATCTCCTTGATAGTTATATCCTCCTAACAATTCATAACGCTCAGTAAACTCTGTCAAATCGACAATTAGTTGACTATACGCTTCACTTTCATAATCGGTTCTCGTAGCTAACTGCTCATTAATCTGATCGAGTTTTAACTCAATCTCTTTAATTTCTTCAAATGCTTGATACGCTTCTTCTAAGATTGTTCTTCCTTCAACAAAATCGATATCTTGACGTAGAAATCCGATTTGCACATCCTTGTCAAAAGCCATGGTTCCACCACTGCTTTCTATATCCTTCGACAGTACTTTTAACAACGTTGATTTCCCTGCACCATTTTTTCCTATCAACCCAACTCTATCTCCTTTATTCAATTTGAAGGTGATTCCAGAAAACAAATCTGACCCCATAAAGGAGACTGTTAAATTATGTACGTTAAGCATGAAGTTCTATAAATTTTACTTGTGCAAAACTAGGTAAAAAAACACACAAAATTCCCTTAAAGATTACTGAACTCTTTCTCGTGATTTTCTTATTAAAAAAGGAGGAAAACACCTGTTGCAAAAACTTAAAAACAAAATAATTTTACAGAAATTAAATGTGCTTGAATATATGGGCATATTTCACGTTAATAACATGACACATCAAGACTTCAACCATATCTATTTCAAATTTACTGGAAACAAACAAGGGATAAAACCTAAAGACGCTATTAGAACTTCAGGAGAAGAATTAAAAGAGTTTGCAGAGTTTGTTTTAAATACTCAATCTTTGAAAAGAAATATTTGAGTTATTTCTTTATAATTTTTAAAGATTGTCTTCCTGTATTGTTATGAAAATTAAGGATGTAAATTCCTGTAGACAATCCTTCTACATTGAATGAATATTCTTTTAATATTCCTGAAGCGTCTACTATTTTATCTCTCGTTAATTGTTTTAAAAGCTTCCCTGTTACGTCATATAACTCAATAACCATATTGTCTGAACCACGATACTGTATTGAAAATTCTAATTGATCTTCAACTGGGTTTTCAGACAACTTTACTTCTAATGGTAATCTAGCAGAACCCAACTCTTCAGTAGACAATGTTTGATCCGTATACTTATAGATAGTAGTACCCGCAGCAAAAGCATAGGTATTATTAATTACAAATATTCTATTTAGGTTTCCTCCTACACCTATATTTGTCCAACTGTCTCCCCCATCGGTAGTTTCCATAATTCCTACTTCGGAGCCTCCCATCCATCCATGTGTTTCAGAAATAAATCCAACTGCTTGAATATCTGCTCCTGGAACATTTTTCTCTGTCCATGTTGCACCTGCATCGTTTGTTTTTATTAGCCTCCCTGGGTTCGCTGCTGCTTGTTGTATGGCTCCAAAAATCACATTATTGCTAGATCCTTCTAATATTTGCAACTTCCAAACATATTCACCTGCTGTTCCAGAATTATAAATTTCTGTCCAGTTAGCACCTCCATCGGTAGTCTTAATAATAATTCCTCCTGTAGCGCTTTTCCCAGCTGCATATCCTAAATTTTCATCAACAAACTTCACTTCAACTAAAGCTGTTGCATGCGCAGACATATCTGTAGAAACCCATGTGTCTCCACTATCTGTAGACTTTATTAGTCTTGCTGGCTCAGAGAATACTCCAACTCCATAAACCGTTGAAGAACCTACTGCATCTATCCCGCAAATTCCCGAAGGGTTAGGGCTTATATTTGTGACTTCAGACCAGTTATTTCCTCCATCTATGGTCTTAAAGAACTTTCCTTGAAATGTTCCTATAAAACCAATATTGGCATTTAAGAACTCAACATTTCTAAAATACAGTCCTCCGCCAGGTATTAATGTATTCCCATCAGTTTGCTGTGTCCAGTTTAATCCTCCATCTGTTGTTTTATAAATGGCTGCAAAAAAGCCATTGGCTGCCCATCCAGTGTTCTCATCTAAAAAGAAAACATCGTCATAACGTTGTAAACTCGCATCGGAATTTGCTAAACTAGGAAATGGTTGCCATTGAAATTGCGCATTAGCTGAAAACAATATTGATAAAAATAGGATCGTTACGTAGTACTTGGATTTCATTTTCTTTATTTTTGTAGTAACATACTTTTTCTCTACGTAAAAGTATTAATTATAATATAAGTCATATATAATGCTTAAAAAAGGAAATAAGTTATATAGTGTTCTCATGGGAAAATGCCCACGTTGTCATGAAGGAGATTTTTTTGAATTCCCTTTTACCTTTCATCCGAAAAAAATCACCAAGCTTCATAAAAATTGCCCAAGTTGTAATTTAAAATACATGATAGAACCTTCTTTTTTCTATGGAGCGATGTATGTCAATTATGGAATTACTGTTGCATTGTCTATCATAACTTTTTTACTCGCCAAACTAGTTTTTGCATTCTCTCTTTTACAATCTTTTGCTGCTATTTTTCTTGTGCTTCTTTTATTAGCTCCTTTTAACCTTAGGGTATCAAGAGTTATATGGATAAATATGTTTGTAAAGTTCGATCCTAATCATAAATCCAAGTAAATGATTTATCTTTAAGGGTTTGCATATTGTAGGCTCAAAAAATTAGTACTTACACGTACGTATTACTACTAATTTTTAATAATATTTGATTCACCTTATAAGATCCATCCATGAAAGCAAGACATTACCTATTCGTTGCACTCTTATTACTATGTTTCAATTTCTCGAAAGGTCAAAACAAAGCTGATCACTTTCTCTCCATTATAGATACTACATCCAACAGATCTATAAAACTGAATAACATTGATAGTTTATTCAATTTTTACAAGAACACAAATGTGGAGAAAGCTGTTTTATATGGTGAGCACTTCATCAATTTAGCAATTAAAATGCAGGAGTATGAAAAGGCTATAGAACGTACAATTACTATTTTCTATAAAATTAACATCCAATTAGGACAGACAGAAAGAGCAATGAAACTTGCTAAAAAAGCAGAAAAACTTCTTAGCAATACTACAGATACTTATCTTACAGGAGGAATACATCTAAAAAAAGGCGGAGGCTATTTTAATCAAAATAATTATCAAGAGGCTATTAACAGTTATAATAAGGCTATTAATAGTTATGGAACTAGTGATTCAATTTATACTGCTGATGCTATTTTCTTTAGAGGTCAGGCTAACTTTGAATTGGGGAATTTTTTAGAATCTATTAATGATTACAAATTAGCTTCTAAGTATTACGAAAACCTAGGTGATAAAGATTACATGTTTTACACCATGGCAAGTGCCATTAGTGTAAACGGAATTAATGGATTTACCGAAAAAGCCATTTCAGAGAGAGATCAGCTCATCAAAAAGAAGTTGAAAATTAATTTTTTAAATGGACTATCTGTTGATTACTACAATCAATTTTCTTCTTATGGAAAAACCGAAAATAGAGAAAAACAAGAAGAATATATCCTCAAATCTATTGAGCACTCCATAAAAGAGAAAGACCTTTATAATAATAGCTGTTTGATATACAGTACTCTTTCAGAATTTTATTCTGACAGCGATTTAAAAAAATCAAAAGAGTACCTAGACAAAGCCTTCGAATTATTAGGCACAGAAGATAAAACCAATAACAACTATCAAAAATACAGAAGGGCGAAGGCTAATTATTTATTCAAAACCAATCGCTTGGATAGTGCTTTAACTCTCTATTTGAGAAGTTTAAAAGATGCAGTAAAATCTAAAAATTCTCATACTATTTTAAAAATTAACGAGAACATTGCTACTATTTATGAAGCAAAAGGTGATTACAAAAAATTCTCAGAACACTATAAGAGATATACATTCATTAAAGATTCTATATTCAACCGAACAAAAACAAATGCTTTAGCTTATTATCAAACGCTGTATGAAACAGAAAGAAAAGAGTTAGAAATTAATCAGCAACAAAATGACATTATCAGTTTAGCAAATGAAAATAGAAGAAAACAGAATCTTATTTTATTTGGGGGCATTGGATTAGTCTTAATTTTCTTAATCATTCTTTTGTATAGAAATAGGAGCTACTTAAAAAAGAAGCATCAACTTAGTCAACATTACTCTCAAAACTTATTGCTTTCCCAAGAGGAGGAAAGGAAAAGAATTTCAAAAGATTTACATGATAGTTTAGGTCAGCATTTATTACTTGTTAAAAACAAACTGACTCCTTCTAAGGACAATACCGCTAAGGATCTTTTAAATGATGCTATTGAAGAAATGAGAAACATTTCTAGAATCCTCTATCCTTTTCAGTTAAAAGAAATTGGTATTACATCTACCATCAATAACTTAATAGAACAATTGGATGAAAATTCGCCTGACACTTATATCTTTGGAGATATTGAAAACATTGACGGTATCTTAACCATGGAAGAGGAACTGAATCTTTTTAGGATCATTCAAGAATGTTTATCTAATATTATAAAACATGCCAATGCACAATCTGCTAAGATTCAACTGGAGAAAAAACAGCATGAAATTATTATGACACTTCAAGATAATGGGGTTGGTTTTGATTTTTCTAAAAACTTCAATAACCTAAAAAGTCTTGGATTGAAAACGATTAAAGATCGAGTAAAGTTTCTAAATGGCATCTTAAACGTAGAGTCTTTTCAAGGAAAAGGTTCTACATTTAAAATTACAATACAAACCACATGAAATTAAATCCCTCAATTTTTATTGCAGATGATCACCCTATTCTAATCAAAGGGTTAGAAGATCTTCTTGTTGAAAAAGGATTTAAAATCGTAGGATCCGCTACCAATGGTCAAGCTGCATTTAATTTCATTCTTAAAAATGAACCAGACATTGCTATTTTAGATGTAGAAATGCCTTTCTTAACTGGAATAGAAGTTGCAAAAGAGTGCTTAAAAAACAACCTTAAAACAAGGGTTATTCTCATCACCTTGCACAAAGAAGTTGAATTGTATTTACAGGCTAAAAAGTTAAATATTTACGGGTATTTATTAAAAGAGTTTGCTCTTGAAGAAATTGACAAGTGTATTCAATCTGTATCTTCTAACACTCCATATTTTAGTGAGAAAATAAAAGGGAAGTTAGGATACACTGAAGAATCGAAAAAAATTCTAAAAGAGTTAACATTAACTGAAAGGCGAATTGTTAAATTGATTTCTCAACATAAATCAAATAAAGAAATTGGTCATCTTTTATTCATTTCTCCTAGAACTGTTGAAAAACACAGAAGTAATATCATCAATAAACTAAGTTTAGAGCACAGAACTGGATCGTTAGGTATTTGGGTTCAAAAAAACAAACACCTCTTTAATTAATTGGGTATTAATACTTATACTCAACTCCTTATTTTTTTGTTCATTTGATAAGTGATTTTTATGTTGATCATATTTAACTATAAATCAAGTGCCTTATTTTAAATCTAACCATCCATTTTATGATTAAGTTTATAAAACAAATACAAGAAGTAATAAGGAAAAAAAAGCAAATGAAAGAAGCTAATAGTTCACGAAGAATGCATTATTATCTTCATAAAACGAGGTATCATAAAAAAAGTAGCAGTGCTTTCTAAAGAGTAAAAATACTGTTACACATGACCTCATTTTAAAAATGAGTTTTTTTATAAAAACCTATTGCTATTAATTTCCGTATCTAAGACATTTCCAAATTCTGTGTGCTGATATAATTCTTCAGCCATACTTGGGGCAATCATTACACCTCTTGTTCCTAAACCATTTAAAACAAGTAATTCTTTATGTTTTGGATGCACACCTACCAATGGTCTTCTATCTTTTACTGTGGGTCTTATTCCTGCAGATTGATCGATAACTGTATAAGGAACTGATAGAACTTTTTCTAATTTTTCAATCAACTCTTTTTTCCCTTCTTCTGATGGAATTGATGTTTTGTCTTTCCAATTAAAGGTTGCTCCTACCTTGTATAAGTCGTCACCCAGTGGTAGAATGAATAATGTAGATTTTACTAAAAAATCAATATTAAGTTCTGGAGCGTGTATAATTAGCAACTCCCCTTTGGCTTCTTGCAAGGGAAGTTCGTTAAAAAATGGATTCTGTTTAATTCCATATCCTTCACAAAAAACAATTTTTTTCGTTTGAATATTTTTGTAATGAATCCCTCCTTCATTTAAAAATACAATCTTTTCATGTTCAAACTTTTCAAATTGAATGCATTTGAAACTCTTTAAATATTCTCGATATGCATTTACCAATGCTAATGTATCTATCCTTCCAGTCCTTAAAACCTCTCCTGAACCATAATCTCCTTTGATCCCATGTATTTCCTTATGAGAGATGTTTGGATTCATGAAATCGACTAATACAGGCTTGTCTGAAGCAATAAACCAGTTGTTTTGATCCTCAATACTTTTAAATATTTTTCTTGTCGAAAATTGATAATCCAATTGAATAGATAATTTTTGTTCCAATGACTTGTAGAATGGCAATGCCTTTTCTAATTGGCTTTTTGCATTCCATACTGGAGTAAAGCGTTTCAATATAACTGGATTGTAAACTCCTCCAGCGACCAATGAAGATGTTTGAGAGTTATCTTCAAAAACAACAAATGATTTGTTTGCTTGAATCAGTTTTTCAGCAAAAGCTAATCCTGCTAATCCTAAACCTACTATGATGTAATCTACTTTCACCTTTCAAAAATACTCTTTTACAACAAAAAAGCGTTTCGAAATTCGAAACGCTTTTTTAATTTTATTTATCTGTGGATTAGTAATTCCACATATCTATTTCTCTGTCTCTGATATCTTCTTTAATCCTATCAGCTTCTATTAGTTGAAATAATGCATTTCCTCTAATATAATCGGCGATACTTCTATTACCGTAGATGTTTTCTTCTCTGATGATAACAGAGCTGAATCTTCTAGCATTTAAAAGGTGATCAAAAGAAATTGGTTGCGAAACATTTTTGGGATTAAACACTTTGGCTTCATGCAATACTTGCCTTGCCGACGGGTAAAAAATCCAAAAGAGTTCGTACAATTCATTATCAGCAATATCTAACCCAAGAGTTAACACATCTTTTCCCATAGGAGCCAATGCTAGCAACCTGTATTTTAATTCACCTTGACGCTTGTCAAAATACCACATACCTTTAATCATGTATCCTTCAATATCTCTCGTCTGAATATTAAACGTATCAGAGAAACCTGCTGATTCACGAATATTGAATAGTTTTTCATCAATCTCTGCTTGAGTAACCTTAGATGTAAAGAAAGAATCAGAATATACATTCTTGATATCTCCTTTTTTCACACCTTTTAATAAGGTATCAAAAAGAGAACGTCTATCAATAGAAATGTTTGCAGTATCTATTGGGAAATAATAAGGTAAATTAATTTTTTGAGTTAAATCAACAAATTCCCAAACAACCTTAGACCAAAGAATATCCCTGTCGTCTATGTAACCATAGGCCAACGGACCATCATTGTCTGCAGCTATTTTCTCTTTTGTTAGCTTCCCTATCTCATCTACCTTAGTAGCATTTAATAGATTGGCTTGGGCACTCATGTAGCTTGTAGCTACTAATGCGATAACAACTATATAAAAACGCTTCCTAATCATACTACTTATATTATTATTTTAACTTCTAGTTTGCAATTCGTATACTAACAGGTAATACTTTGTTAATCTTAGTCCCTTTAGTCTTTTCAACTGCTTTGATATCAAAAATAGTAATTACATCACCTCTTCTTGATTTTGCCAATGCTTTCTTAGCACGAGCATTTAATTTAGTACCTGTACATTTTACAGCTAACTGACCTGGAACTTTTACAGTGAATCCTTGAACCACTAGCTCTAAATCAAATACAAAATCTGGTAATGCTGCACCAATTGGTGTGTTATTTAAACTAGATTTTGGCATAGAAACAATTCCAAACTCATTACGAACTGTTCCTGCAGCTGCTGGAATATCTTTAATTCTAAATGTCTTTGGTGTATTAATGGTTTTACCACTACTTAATTTCGCAGAAACATTAATCTTTACTTCCTTACCAGCACCAGGATTTAAAATAAATTTCCCATTACCTGTCTTTGTTAATTTGCTTCCGCCACCAACACTAGGACTGATGTCTTTATCTCCTACTCCTGGAACAGAAATAGAGATAGGATTATCTAATCCACGATACACTACATTCATTTTATCTGCAGAAATAACTGCTTCGCTAGGTTCAGCAATTACTGAATAAGAACTTTCAAAAGGAATGTTCTCAGCTTTACCATCTTGCATAAATGTAATAACTCCTTTAATATTTTTCTCACCAACATTTCCAGCTGGCATATCTAAAAGAACTTGTCCGTTTTGAACATTCTTAGTGATATCCTGGCTTCCTAAAGTAACCTTACTTGGTACTAGTTGATCATCGTATCTACCTAAAACTACTTGACCTGTTACTCTTTCTCCAGAGAAATAAGCTGTTTTATCAAGTCTAACAATTCCTTTATAGTTATTGGTTGTTAACTTTGCATCACTTTCTAACTGACCTCCTAAAAGGGTTGTTAGGATATCACTCTCTGTATTTTTAATATTTGCTTGAATCTGAGTAATATTTGTCATTGAAGCAACCAAAGGAAATCCTTTATAGCGGTAATCTAACCATTTGATTTTAATCCCATCTTTATTGGTCTTATCTTCTGTATTAAATCTCTTAGTTACTGAACTTGTTAAAGTCGGGTAGTCAGATCCTAGAGCAGTAGTTACGCTAGTTCTATATCCATTAATTCTGTCTACAAATTCTTTTCCTTCTTTTGTAAAACCATCTCCTTTAAAGAAATACTCATCTAAGAAATTTGTTTTATCCATAGATTCATATGCAGTTTTATCTTCAACAGTAGCGGTCATTTTTGTCTTTAAATCTTCCAAATATGTATAAAAAGAAGATGATATTGATTTTATTTGAACCGCCTTGTCATTTAAAGGCTTAAACTTTTCTGCTTGATCTGTCGCTTTTTGAGCTAGACCTGCATAAGAAGCTGAATTTTTACTTGCTGTTGACGCATTATTAGACGTCAATTCTTCGTTCATAAATCCAAATGCAGAAAGTACTTCCTTACTCATATTCATTGCTAACATTGCAATAAATACAAGATACATTAGATTTATCATTTTCTGCCTTGCAGATTCTTTACCTGATGCCATATTAATTAGCTTTTAAATTAAATTAATATAACTAATTACTTAGACATTGCTGATAACATTCCACCATATACTCCATTAAGAGATGATAAATTGCTAGCTAATGATTCCATTTGTTCTTTTAACTTTTCAGAATTCTCAATCATAGAATTATTTAATTCCGATTGTTTGTTTGCATTTTCCATTTGAACTTGGTACAAACCGTTTAATGATTCCATTTGAGTAGCAGCTAATTCTACTTGCTCATTGTATTTTGATGTAGAAGAAATTGATTCTGAAGCTACATTTAAACCTTCAGCAGCAGTTTGAAAACCTTTAATACTTTCTCCTAAGCTATTCATTAATTCTGTATCTACTTGAGCCTCTTTTAGTAAGTTATCTAGTTTTTGAGACAACATACCTTGTGCTCCAGAAGCTTCTCCATCTTCTTCTCCTAACTCTGGATATACTCTAGACCAATCTAAATCGGCTTCTACTCCTTCAAAAGCAGAGTATGCAAATACTGCGGCTTCAACTAAAAGACCAATCGTTAACATTAGACCTCCAGAGATACCCATGAAGGTAATATGTTGTATTTTAAATAAAGCTCCAATAATTACGATTGCTGCTCCAAGTCCGTAGACCATGTTAGTAATTTTCTTTTTTCTTAATGATGATTTTGACATAATAAAAAATGTTTTGGGGATTTGTGTTAATTATTAATTATTTGTTTGTGTTCTTAATTTACCTAAAGAGTTTTGTACGGTTCTAAAACCAATATAGCTTCTAGCTGTATCTCCATATTCATAATCTCTTGTACTAACTTCCAAGAAATATGCTACGTCCTTCCAAGAACCTCCTCTTGTAATCTTTCGTTTGTTGTTTCTATCTTCTACATTAGGATTCATAGTAGACCCCATGTAATAGGATGCTAAATTGTATGAGGTATTTGTCCATTCTGCAACATTTCCAGCCATATTATACAAACCATAATCGTTTGCATTAAATGACTTAGCTTCAACCGTGTATAAAGCTCCATCTACTGCATAATTCCCTCTCACTGGTTTAAAATTTGCTAAGAAACATCCTCTATCACTTGTCGTAGTTGGGCCTCCCCATGGGTACTTTCCAAATTCCAGTCCTCCTCTCGCTGCATATTCCCATTCTGCTTCTGTAGGCAATCTAAAGCTAGGTACAGATATCGAATTTTTCTTACCTCTTATTCTATCATTCTTATTTTTTGTTCTCCAGTTACAAAAAGCTGATGCTTGATACCAATTAACACCAACTACTGGATAATCATCATAAGCTGGGTGGTAAAAGTAATCTTGATGCATTGGATCATTATATGAATAATTGAAATCTTTCACCCATACTGTAGTATCAGGATAAACATTTACTGTTTCTTTTTTTAAGAAATCTTTTCTACTTCCAATACCTTTAGCTGAAGCATTTCCATCAAACCAAGAATATGTATATTCTAAATACTCAGGATTAAATGTTCTTATTCCATTAGTAGCTTCATCCTTTTTTATGTATAAGCTATCCATTACTTCTGTATAGTACTCATCTGGGTATTCGCTTGTATCCCAAATAATATCATTCTCCCAATTTAAAGGCTTCAAAGAGTCTAAACCAGTTCCTATATCATAATAGTTCTCAAACATGTATTTATCATAAGCAGTCGCATTCGCAGTATCTATTACTTTGAATGCAAAATCATAAATACCTCCTTTAGAAGCTGTTCCTGTAGAATCGAGAAAAACACCTCCTGAGGCAAAGTCTGCCATATATCCTAGTTTTGTCCTTACGATAGAATCGCGAACCCAATGTACAAATTGTTTGTATTCAGAATTTGTTATTTCTGTTTCATCCATATAAAATGGTCTCACAGTAACTGTTCTTGCTGGTGCGCTCATAGTTCCAACGATATCTTCGTCTTGTTTACCCATTGTAAAAGATCCTCCAGGAATAGGTACCATTCCAAAAGGTCTTTCTGCAAACCACTTACTATTAGATCTTACTCCAACAAGCTCTCCTCTGTCATTAGACCCACATCCATACATGATGGCTATTACAAACGCATATAATGCTGCTTTCTTCATATTTTATGTCTTTCCTAAAAAAGTTCGTAAACCTAAAGTTTTTTTCGTAGAAATACAATGGATTCATTGCTTTTTAACGTAAACTTTTAAAAGTCACTATTTAAACCATTTTTCTTTGTGCCTTAAACCACCTATCTGGAATTGTTTCTTTGGTTGTTTCTATATAATCTTGATAGGTACAAGGTATTAACGCATGTCTTTTATATTTATTATCTTTTATTAAATTAATCTCCATCCACCATCTTCCAGTCTTATCACTCTTATAGAAATTGATCGGATCATCATCTTCTAACAAAACAGTGAACTTTTGATAGCTTTCTTTAGTACTAAAAGGGTAATCCTTTGCCCTAAAATTAACTCCCTCAATAAAATACCAAATCATTTGAGCAATCAAATGAGCTGTCTGATAATTAGAATCGTATTTAGAATTGTATTCATAAATTCCAAAAGAGGAAACTTTATCACTAATTCCCGCATATCTTGCAATTGCGCAAATCTCTTCTCCATAAAAACCATTTGGAGAAACATTATTATTTGCAGGTGCATCGCTTTGTCTAACGGCACCAATATCTATACTGACAATATCTGCATCTCTAAAAACGGGTTCTACAATTTCTAAATTTTTAGCCTCCCCTAATCGGAATGCATCAAAGTTTAAACTGTGAATCAAATTAATTTCTTCTTGAGAGTTGAAATAGGTTTGATACCCTATATTACTGTAGTTAAATAAGTTATTAGGCTCTTGCATAATAATCTTACTTAAGTACGACTTAGAGGATAGTTCATCTTCAAGAGTACCCAAATCAAACATACTATCTACAGCAACTAAATTCACAGTCTGCTCTAAATTGTTATACGCTCTGTAATTAGAGAAGGTTACATCCTGACCTCCACCTATGATGATGGGAATAATATTTTTCTTTAGCAAATCGGTAACCACTTCAGTAACCGCATAGTGCGTATCTGTTGTAGCATTCCCTTTTTTAATATTTCCTAAGTCTGCGATTTTAGTATTCCAGTTACCGGGAAACAGCTGGTATAAATGCCTCCTTATGTGGTGTAAATCTTTCCCACTTCCGAAATTATCTTCTGTATTTCTATCTTCTTGAACACCTAAAATAGCAAGATGCACTCCCGATAAATCTGGGAATCCATTTGTTTGAGTATGTACTAGCAAACTTGTACCTAAGGCATTTTCAGGCAACAATACGGAGTGTGCAACTACAGAGTCTTTAATAGGGGATAAAAAGTCTAAGTTCATTTAAATTTTAAAATACCTTGTGCAAGATAATGATTTCTTATTTCTTTTTCGCTGTTTTCTTTTTCGCTGCTTTCTTTTTTGGCGTTTTAGCCTCAATCATCTTTACAGCCTCTTCTTTTGTGATTTTATCGATATCTGTTGTCTTAGGAAGTTCTACTTTTATTTTTCCTTTTAACACATTGAATCTACCCCAACGTGCTTTTTCAACTCGGATACCAACATCTTCCCAATGATGGATTAATTTATCTTTCTCTTTCTGAATCTTATCTTCAATTAATTGCTCCATATCTGACTGAGAAAGGTTATCGAAATCATATTTCTTATTGACATTGATAAACATCGAATTCCATTTGATAAATGGGCCAAATCTTCCTACTCCTTTTTGAATTGGTAATTCTTGATAATGACCTACTGGAGCATCTGCTTCTCTTTTCTTTTCAATCAGTTCAATAGCTCTATCGACATCTACAGACATTGGGTTTTCTCCTTTATCTAAAGAAACAAACATCTTATCGAAACGGATATAAGGGCCAAACCTACCATTAGCAACAATTACTTCAATTCCTTCATATTCTCCTACAGTTTTTGGCAATTGAAATAAATCCATCGCCTCTTCGTAGGTTAAGCTATTCATGGTTTGTTCTCCTTGAAGGCTGGCAAATTTTGGCTTCTCTTCATCGGTAGCTTCTCCTATTTGCACCATCGCTCCATATCTTCCCAAACGAACATAAACATTCTTTCCCGAATCCGGATCAATACCTAGCAATCGTTCTCCTTTAGCTCTTTCTGCATTCGCCGCAACATCTTCTACTGTTGGATGGAAATCTTGATAAAACTCCTTAATCATTGAAGTCCAATCTTCTTTCCCATCAGCAATCTCATCAAAATCGCTTTCTACTTTTGCTGTAAAACCAAAATCTAAGATGCTTGAAAAGTTTGTTACTAGAAAATCATTCACAATATTCCCTATATCTGTAGGAACTAATTTACCTTTATCAGACCCTACCTTTTCGGTTAGATTCTTAGAAGTAACTTGTCCGTTTGACAACGACATCTGCAAATATGTTCTTTCTTTCCCTTCTACAGTTCCTTTTTCAACATACTGTCTTCTCTGAATGGTAGAAATTGTTGGAGCATATGTAGAAGGTCTTCCTATCCCTAACTCTTCCAATCTTTTCACTAAAGAAGCTTCGGTAAATCTATACGGTGCTTTTGTATATCTTTCTGTTGCAGTAATAAGATTATTCTCTAACTCTTCAGTAACAGTCAATTTCGGCAACATTCCTGCTTGCTCTTCTTCATCATGATCTGTTCCTTCTAAGTATACTTTCAAAAACCCTTCAAAAGTAATTACCTCTCCGTTAGCAACAAACTGCTTAGCATTCTTATCATTCTCTATCTTAACTACTGTCCTCTCTAATTGAGCTTCACTCATTTGAGATGCAATAGTTCTCTTCCAAATTAAAGCGTACAATCTATCCTGATCATAATCAACAGAAACAGTATGTATTGTCATATTGGTTGGGCGAATCGCCTCGTGAGCTTCTTGAGCTCCTTTCGCTTTGTTTGAAAAATTTCTTGGCTTACTATATGATTCTCCATAAGAAGCTATAATTTCTTCTTGCGCTGCATTCTTAGCATCATCAGATAAGTTAACGCTATCGGTTCTCATATATGTAATGAGTCCTGCTTCATATAAACGTTGCGCCATCATCATTGTTTTCGCCACTGGAAAACCTAATTTTCTAGAAGCTTCTTGTTGTAATGTTGATGTGGTAAATGGCGCTGCTGGTGATTTCTTAGCTGGCTTTTTTTGTAAGTCTGAAACTTTATGAACAGCTCCAACACAAGAATTTAAAAATTCATTTGCCTCAGATTCTGATGTGAAGTTTCTAGCTAATTTCGCTTTAAATTTTTTCCCATTAGAATTCACAAATTCAGCATCAACTCTATAAGACGCTTCAGGCTTAAAATTCTCAATCTCTCTTTCTCTTTCTACGATCAATCGAACAGAAACCGACTGAACTCTTCCTGCAGACAAACCTCCTTTTACTTTTCTCCATAAAACTGGAGAAAGTTCATACCCTACCAATCTATCTAATACTCTACGAGCTTGTTGAGCATTCACTAGATTATAATTAATATCTCTTGGGTTTTCTACAGCTTTTAAGATTGCTTTTTTAGTAATCTCATGAAAAACAATACGCTTTGTATTTTCTTCTTTTAATTTTAATTGCTCTGCTAAATGCCATGCAATTGCTTCTCCTTCTCGATCTTCATCACTAGCTAACCAAACAGTTTCAGCTTTCTTTGCTAAGTCTTTCAGTTTTTTTACTACCGCTTTCTTATCAGTAGAAACTATGTATTTTGGTTTAAAATCTCCATCAACATTTACACCTAACTCCTTAGAAGGAAGATCTGCAATATGCCCATAACTGGACTCTACTTGAAAATCTTTTCCTAAAAATTTCTCAATAGTTTTTGCCTTTGCTGGTGACTCTACAATTACTAAATTCTTTGCCATATAATCAATCAATTATTTCTAAAATCATCTCTTTTGTCGAAGTGATTTAGGATTGCAAAAGTATATAGTTTTTTTTTATTGAGAATCTTTATTGCTGTTTCCTGAAGCTTTTTATGCATTTTTTAATACATATTTTTCTGCCAATTTGTCATAAATATTCTATTTTGGTTGTATCTTTGCCTATCTATTTTGAGTATGAATATGGAACAAATTGAAAAAGTAATTGACGAGAAAGTTCAAGGTCAAGCTTTAGCTACTACAGATAAAAAAGAGAACACCAAGAAACTATTTATTGAAAGTTATGGGTGTCAAATGAATATGAACGATAGTGAAATTGTTGCTTCAATACTTTCAGAGCAAGGATTTAACACAACTCAAAACTTAGAAGATGCAGATTTAGTTTTGGTCAATACTTGTTCTATTCGTGAAAAAGCTGAAGTCACTATACGTAAGCGATTACAAAAATACAATGCTGTTAAAAAAGTAAATCCAACGATGAAAGTTGGAGTGCTTGGTTGTATGGCAGAACGTCTAAAAGAAAAATTTTTAGACGAAGAAAAAATAGTCGATCTAGTTGTAGGACCAGATGCTTATAGAGATTTACCTAACTTATTAGAAGAGATTGATGCTGGTAGAGATGCTATAAACGTAATTCTATCTAAAGAAGAAACCTATGGAGATGTTGCTCCTGTGCGATTAAACTCTAATGGAGTTTCCGCATTTGTTTCCATTACTCGTGGATGCGATAACATGTGCACATTCTGTGTGGTTCCTTTTACTAGAGGACGAGAGAGAAGTAGAGATCCTAAAAGTGTTTTAAAAGAAATTGAATCGATGAGTAATCAAAATTTCAAAGAGATTACCTTATTAGGTCAAAATGTAGATAGCTACCTATGGTATGGTGGTGGTTTGAAAAAAGATTTCAAAAAGGCTTCTGAAATAGCACAAGCAACTGCTGTAGATTTTGCTCAATTACTAGACATGTGTGCTACAGAATTCCCTAAAATGAGATTCCGTTTTGCGACCTCTAACCCTCAAGACATGAGTTTAGATGTAATTCACACAATGGCTAAGCATAGAAATATTTGTAAGTACATTCATTTACCAGTGCAAAGCGGAAGTAATAATATGTTGAAAGCCATGAATCGTCAACACACTCGAGAAGAGTATATGCAACTAGTTGATGATATTTTTAGAATTATTCCAGAAATGTCTTTAAGTCAAGATATGATTTCTGGTTTCTGTGGCGAAACAGAACAAGATCATCAAGATACATTAGATCTAATGAGATATGTAAAATACGATTTCGGTTTTATGTTTGCTTACTCTGAAAGACCTGGAACTTTAGCTGCTAAAAAAATGCCAGACGATGTGCCTCATGAAATCAAGAAAAGGCGTTTACAAGAAATTATAGACCTACAACAAGAACATAGTTTATACAGAACTCAACAACATTTAGGAAAAGTTGAAGAAGTGTTAATTGAAGGGACTTCTAAAAAAGATCCAAATCAATGGAAAGGAAGAAATACACAAAACACAGTAATTGTTTTCCCTAAGGAACATTATAAATTGGGTGATTTTGTCAATGTAAAAGTAGAAAACTGTACTTCAGCCACTCTTATCGGAACGGCTGTCGGTTATTCTGACAATAATTAATAATGCTCTATGAAAAAGTCAAACATCATTTATCTCATTTTTTTGCTAACATTAGCCGCATGTTCAAATGCCGAATTATCATTTTCAGGCGCTGATGATCAACTTACTGCTGGCGAAGAATTAACCTTATTAAATTATGAGGTAACATTTAATTCAGGAGAAATAGAGTTTCATTCTCTTCAAAATAACCTAGAGACTGAAGTACTCTTAAATAGTATTAGGAAAAGTGAACTGATTTACAATCAAGATCAATTGACCTCGATTACAGAATACAATCAAGATCAAACTATAAAGGATTCTCGAACTTATAATTATGACACAAGTGGAAATGTAATTTCTATGGATGAAGTGAATGTATACAGTGCCTTAAGTAATAATAGCAACTACAACAGAGTTATTAATTATAATGGTAATGTTATTAGCTACGAAATTCCACAAGCCTTTTTCTTGGGCGAAGTATTTCAAATTGAATTAACATTTAATGCAGATGGATTAATTGAAGAACTCAAACAATCTAATTCATTTACAAACAATACAGAAGCTATCTATAATTTCGTTTATGATGAAAATGAGAATTGCACAAGAGTAAACATCACACGTCTTCTAGGAGGAACTACTATAGAACAAGCGTATAATTATATTTATGACAATCGCGTAAATCCATTTTACACACACAAAAAAACAAATTACGTTCCTCTTCTTTTATTATATGGACAAGCTTTAATTATAGGAAATGATTTAAGTGTTTTGATCAGGAATTTTGGAAAAAACAATGTCATAAGAACGGATTCTCAATTTATTCAATATACATATAATAGCAACAACTATCCTGTTGAAGCAACGGTGAGACAAGTTGGTATAAATACAGTTCTTTCTACAGCAGTATTTAACTATCAATAATATAAAATATGGAAAACTTACAAGCAATAAAACAACGATTTGGAATTATCGGAAACGATATGCAACTCCACCGTGCTTTAGAGAAAGCTGTTCGAGTTTCTCCTACTGATATTTCTGTTTTAGTCACTGGTGAAAGTGGAGTTGGTAAAGAAAATATTCCTAAAATCATTCATCAATTATCACACAGAAAACACGCAAAGTATATTGCTGTGAACTGCGGAGCTATTCCTGAAGGAACTATTGATAGTGAATTGTTTGGTCATGAAAAAGGAGCATTTACTGGAGCTACAGGTGCTAGGAAAGGCTATTTTGAAGTTGCCGATGGAGGGACAATTTTCTTAGATGAAGTTGGTGAGCTACCTCTAACCACGCAAGTACGTTTGTTACGTGTTCTAGAAAATGGAGAGTTCATAAAAGTAGGCTCTTCTCAAGTACAAAAAACAAATGTTCGTATTGTTGCTGCAACAAATGTGAATATGCAGGATGCTATTGCTAAAGAAAAGTTTAGAGAAGATCTGTACTATCGTTTAAGCACCATAGAAATTCATTTGCCCGCCTTACGTGAGCGCAATGAAGACATTCATTTATTGTTTCGAAAATTCGCTTCAGATTTTGCTCAGAAGTACAGAATGCCAACCATACGTTTGGATGAAAATGCAACAAATTTATTATTGAACTATCGATTCCCTGGAAACATTAGACAACTGCGAAATATTGCAGAACAAATCTCTGTTGTTGAAGAAAACAGGTTAATCACTCCCGAAAAAATAAGTCAATATTTGCCAAATCATCGTGGGAACTTACCTGCTGTTATTGGAGGTGGATCTGATAAAAACGACTTCTCCACTGAAAGAGATATCATGTATAAAATCCTCTTTGATATGAGGAATGACATTAACGATCTAAAGAAACTAACCTTAGATTTAATGCAAGAGGGGAATTCCGAAAAAGTACAGGCAGAAAACCATCAGTTAATTGAAAAAATATACCAAGAAAAGCAGGTTGATCATTATCCTGTAGAAGTGGTACAAATACCTCAATCTAATGTTCAAAACAATTATGATTTTGTGGAGACCATTGAAGAAGATGAGAACCTATCATTGCAAGAAAAAGAGGTTGAAATGATTAGACGTTCTTTAGAAAAGAATAAAGGAAAAAGAAAGTTAGCTGCACAAGAGTTGGGCATTTCGGAACGAACTTTGTATAGAAAAATTAAACAATACGATTTATAATTAAATTGTACATTTGAATCACTGATGAAAAAGTCAATATACTTTCTACTCTTTTTAATGACCACATCTATTTTTGTAGGTTGTGGCATCTATAAATTTAACACTGGAGATGTTGGTGATGCAAAAACATTGCAGGTAAATTTTTTCCCAAACCAAGCTCCTTTAGTTGAGCCAACATTAAGTCAAAAGTTTACGCAAGACATGCAAGATCTTTTTTTGCGTCAAACAAACTTAACCTTAGTTAACAATGGAGGAGACTTACGTTATGAGGGAGAAATTATTGGATATAGAGTAAATCCTATGAGTGCAACTGCACAACAAACTGCAGCACAAAACAGGTTAACTATTACTGTAAATGTTCGTTTTTTTAATCGATTAAAAGAGGAAGATGATTTTGAAAAACAGTTTTCTTTTTATTCTGATTTTGATGCAAACTCACAATTAACTGGAGGTGTTTTAGAGACAGCCTTAGATGAAATTTTAGAACGGGTCATTCAAGATATTTTTAATTCATCTATAGCTAAGTGGTAATGAATTTAGAAGTATATGCCAATCTATTAAACCAACCAGAAGTGCTTAAAAATGAGCAAATTTCTGAGTTAAAATCGATCATTAAAGAATATCCTTTTTTTCAATCAGCTAGAGTACTACATCTTAAAGGATTAAAAGACCAGGAAAGCTTTCGCTATAACAATGAATTAAAAGTTGCCGCAGCCTATACTACTGACAGATCTGTTCTTTTTGACTTCATTACTTCCAAAACATTTGAAAAACAGGTAGATATTCATCAACAAATAACGGAGAAGATATCACAAGAAGAAGTTATTGATTTAAAGGAAATAACACCCATTGTAGAGGAAAAGTTAGACATAGGAAAACCTCTAAACTTCTCAAAAAAAGAAACGTATTCGTTTCAAGAATGGCTTCAATTATCTGCAAAAAAACCGATTGTTAGAGAACAACCAAAGTCAGTAGAAAAAGAAATCAATAAGGAGCTTTTAATTGATCGTTTTATAAAAAATAACCCAAAGATTACTCCAGTAAAAAAAGAAGAAAAAATTGAGGTTTCAATTCCGAAAAATAAAGCAGATAAATTTCTGATGACCCAAACACTAGCAAAGGTTTATCTAGAACAAAAAAAGTTCTCTAAAGCTATTAAAGCCTATGAAATTTTAAGTTTGAAATATCCAGAAAAAAGTGGTTTCTTTGCAGACCAAATTAAAAGAATCAAAATTTTACAAAAAAATAAATCATGAGTTATACAGCTTTCTTAATATTAATCTTAATTATTGCAATTGCATTAATATTAATTGTAATGGTACAAAACCCTAAAGGTGGGGGATTATCTTCTTCGTTTGGAGGTGGTGGAGCACAATCTTTAGGAGGTGTTCAAAGTACCAACAACTTTTTAGACAGAACAACTTGGACATTAGCTATCGCAATGTTTGCACTTATTTTATTAGCAAATTTCGCAATTCCAAGAGAAGGAAATGGTGGTATCAATTTACAGAACACTTTAGAAGATGTAAATACTACAGTTCCTGCAAATACTACTGCACCTGTAGCTAATGATACAGTAAAATAAACTCAATCGAGTTGATAAAAAAATGCCAACGATAATGACACGTTGGCATTTTTTTTACCCTAAAATTTGCATTTCTAATTTGCATTTAGAAAATATGTCAGTTTGTATTTATTGGCATAATTTCTGACTAATTACAAAACATACAATTAAATTAACCTTCCTGTTTTAAACAGGTGAAAAATTATAAATAAACATGGGATTGAACATTCAACCTTTGGCAGATAGAGTTCTAGTAGAACCAGCTGCAGCAGAGACGACAACCGCTTCAGGTCTTATTATTCCAGACAATGCTAAAGAGAAACCTCAAAAAGGAACTGTTGTTGCTGTGGGGAATGGCAAAAAAGACGAACCTTTAACTGTAAAAGTTGGAGATACTGTTTTGTATGGAAAGTATGGAGGTACAGAACTTAAACTAGAAGGAAAAGACTATTTAATGATGCGTGAAAGCGACATTTTAGCAATTGTTTAATTGTTATTCCTCGGATGCAGGGATCTCATTAATTTAAATTAAAACTAACATATTTCCGCTTTTTGCGGAAACGATAAAATTAAAACTTTAACGATGGCAAAAGATATAAAATTTGATGTAGAAGCAAGAGATGGTTTAAAGCGAGGAGTAGATGCTTTAGCAAATGCAGTAAAAGTAACTTTAGGACCTAAAGGACGTAATGTAATTATTTCTAAGTCTTTTGGAGCTCCAACAGTGACCAAAGATGGAGTTTCTGTAGCAAAAGAAGTAGAGCTAGATGATGAATTAGAAAACATGGGAGCTCAAATGGTGAAAGAAGTAGCTTCTAAAACCAATGATTTAGCTGGAGATGGAACTACAACTGCAACTGTATTAGCACAAGCAATTGTAAAAGAAGGATTAAAGAATGTTGCAGCCGGAGCCAACCCAATGGATTTAAAAAGGGGAATCGACAAAGCTGTAATTTCAATTACTGCCGACTTAGAAAAGCAAGCAAAAAAAGTAGGAAATTCCTCAGAAAAGATAAAGCAAGTTGCTGCCATTTCTGCAAACAATGACAACAATATTGGAGACTTAATTGCTACTGCTTTTAGTAAAGTAGGAAAAGAAGGAGTGATTACTGTTGAAGAAGCTAAAGGAATGGAAACATACGTAGACGTTGTTGAAGGAATGCAATTCGACAGAGGGTATTTATCTCCTTACTTTGTAACGGATGCAGATAAAATGATTGCTGATTTAGAAAACCCATACATTTTATTGTTTGATAAAAAGATTTCAAATCTTCAAGAAATCCTTCCAATCTTAGAGCCTGTAGCTCAAGCTGGCCGACCATTATTAATTATTGCTGAAGATGTAGACGGTCAAGCATTAGCTACATTGGTAGTTAACAAGCTAAGAGGTGGATTAAAGATTGCTGCTGTAAAAGCTCCTGGTTTTGGAGATAGAAGAAAAGCAATGTTAGAAGACATCGCTATCTTAACTGGTGGTACAGTAATCTCTGAAGAAAGAGGTTTCTCTCTAGAAAATGCAACATTAGACTTATTAGGAACAGCAGAAACTGTTACAATAGACAAAGACAATACTACAATTGTTAATGGTACTGGAGATGCAGATACTATTAAAGCAAGAGTAAGTCAGATTAAAGCTCAAATAGAAACTACGACCTCAGATTACGATAAAGAAAAGTTACAAGAACGTTTAGCTAAATTGGCTGGTGGAGTTGCTGTTTTGTATGTAGGAGCTGCTTCTGAAGTAGAAATGAAAGAAAAGAAAGATCGAGTTGACGATGCTTTACATGCTACAAGAGCCGCTGTAGAAGAAGGAATCGTTGCTGGAGGTGGAGTTGCTTTAGTGAGAGCTAAGAAGACTTTAGAAAAGATTACAACTGAGAATTTAGACGAAGTAACTGGTGTGCAAATTGTAAACAGAGCTATTGAATCTCCTTTACGTACAATTGTTGAAAATGCTGGAGGTGAAGGTTCTGTTGTCATTAATAAAGTATTAGAAGGGAAGAAAGATTTTGGATATGATGCAAAATCAGAAACCTATGTAGATATGCTAGAAGCAGGAATTATTGATCCTAAAAAAGTAACTAGAGTTGCTTTAGAAAATGCTGCTTCAGTAGCTGGAATGATTCTAACTACAGAGTGTGCTTTGGTAGACATTAAAGAAGATGAACCAGCAGGCGGAATGCCTCCTATGGGTGGTGGAATGCCAGGCATGATGTAATATCTATACTCAAAGAAATATTTAAAAACCCTTATTGAAATTTCAATAAGGGTTTTTACTTTTATAGAAATAATCACACCTGTTTACTCACCGTAATGACTCGTTCACTCATTTAAACTTTGTTTTATTCGTGTTTTATTCTAAACTTGTTAGCAAAACTAACCAACAACAAAATGCTACGAAAACTACTCTTATTCTTTCTAGTGCTTCTTTCGTTAAAATCTATCTCACAAAACAAACAAAGTATTGACTCCCTTTATCAAAAGTATTTTAATCTTACCCGCATAATTCCTCACTTACACGTAAACAAAACCACTTTCCTTCAAGGAGAAGAAGTTTGGTTTAAAGCGTATGTTATTGATCAAAACAGTACGAAGCTAGACGGCATTACCTCAAATTTAATCTGTACTCTTCATGATGAAAACGGTAATGAGGTGGCGCGAAAGTTAGTTTTTGTCAATAAAGGCATTGGGCATGGGAGTTTTCTTTTGGATAGCATTTTTGATAAAAAAAACTACTACTTAAAAGCTTCGACGAATTGGATGAAAAACTTCAAAGAGGATCATTCTTTCATGCAGAAAATAAAAATTGTCAGAAGCTTTAACAAAAAAGCAAAAAAGATAAAAGTCGAGTATGACATTCAAATACTTCCTGAAGGAGGACATTTAGTTGAGGGAGTTAAAAGCAAGGTAGGACTCCATATAAAAAACAATAATAATGAGGGAATAAAAATTGAAGATGGTATTGTTTTAAATAGTACAGGGGAAAAAGTCGGCGATTTTAAAACTAATATTTTCGGGCATGGTAAATTTGATTTAAACTACAGGAATGGTGAAAAATACCGAATTGAATTTAATCAGAACGAAGAAAAAATATCAAAGGATATTCCTTTAGCTGAAACTAAAGGATATACTTTAAACATTAGTAATAGCAACAAAGAACATGTTCGAGTTTTAGTAAAAACCAACTATCTAACACTCACAAAAACACAAGGAAAAGTTTTAAAAGTACTTGTTCATAATACACGTTTCTATCTGTCAGAAAAAATACAATTGAAGCCCAACTTTAGAGAATACAATCTATTTATCAAAAGAGATTCTCTTAAAAATGGAATGAATATGATAACGCTGTTTGACCACCTAGACAGACCTGTTTCAGAACGAATATTTTTTAATTATAGTCGCAATTTATTCGAGACAGTTTCCGTTGAAAAATCTGCAATAAAGAATGATTCAATTACATTTACAATTCAAAAGAAGGGCCTTAAAAAGAGTGCATATTATTTGAGCGCTTCTTTTCTGCCAGAAAGTACTAAAGCATATAACCCAGATCAAAATATTTACTCATCCTTTTTACTGAAGCCCTATGTCCGTGGTCGTATTCAAAATGCCTCGTACTATTTTAAAAATACAACCCCTGAAAAATTAAAAGAGTTAGATTTATTACTTGTAAATCAAGGTTGGAGCAAGTATAAATGGGATAACATTTTCAACAATTCTCCAAAACCTGTTCACGAAAATAATAGAGGAGTTACATTAAAAGGAAAACTGAACCTTTCAGAGAAAAAATTAAAAGGAAGATTAAGTTTGGCGTCTCCAAAAAACAATCTCTATGAAAGTAAGAAAATCTATAACCCTGATTATCAATTTAAACATTTACTCCTCAAAGAAAATTCGATAGTAGTTTTTAGTTACAAAAAAAAGCATCGAGAAATAAAACCGAAAGGAGCTATACGTTTTATCCCATCATTAGTAAAAGAAACCGCACAAATAACCAAGTATAAAGAAACGGAACAGATAGAAGATACAACTAGCATAAATATCGATAACTTTCTCACTAAACGTGAACTCCTTAACGAAGTAAAATTGAAAGCACAAGTAACCTTTAACAACAAACCTTTAAGCACTCTTGGTTACGTAAAAGGAATTAAAGTTTCCGATTACTATAGTGACTATGTGAATCTATTAGACATCATCAATGGGAATGGTTTTTTAGTTGATGGTATTTCTGTTCCAATGGATAATACGAATGATAATTTGATAATTTATGAAAGACAACATTACAATATTAGAAATGCATTAGTGAGATCTGGAGGGCCTCGGCCAGTTCCAGCAAGAATATTTTTAGACGATTTAGAAATCACTTCCTCAGCTAGACAACTCTTATATATTAAAGCAGATAATATAGATGAAGTTTTCTTTAATAGAACTCAGAGTGGAACAATATTCGTATACACTAAAAATAAAGTAGACCTAAGTAGCATTCGACAAACAACAACCAATTACTTAGTTCCTTATGGGTTTGCTACAGAAAAGGAATATTACAGTCCTAATTATTCTTCTTACCTATCAAACATATTTAAAAAATATGGAGCTCTTTACTGGGAACCAAAAATTCGCTTGACAGAAAATGCGAATAGTTTTCAGATCAAAGTGCCTGTTCATTATCAAAACTCAATGAATATCTTTCTAGAAGGTATTACAAGCGGAGGAAAATTGATACAGCTAAACAAAGGATTTACAATTAAATAAAAAAAGCCTCGAGAAATTCTCGAGGCTTTTAATTTATTGTTGCTTTACAAGGTTGATATGACAGATATCACACTTCCCTTCTATGTAGTAATTCATTCCATTCTTACATTCCATAGGGCAAATAAAAATTTCATGCTCTTGTTTTCCTTCAAAGGTTTCTTGTTTTGAAACTTCTTTTTTATCAGAAGTACATGAAAAGAAAACGAGTGAAAACAGGATGATAGAGCGAAATACTATTTTAATTCCCTCCTTTATCATGTGCTTTTACAACTTCTTTATCTCTGTATTTACAACATGGATCTACAGAATTATAAGCATGCTCTGTTGCTTTTATTCCCTTTGTATCATGACCAACAGCTGCAATTTTCTGCTGAATAGTTTTTGTATTCGTTTTACGTTCGTCTATAATTAAAGAAAGCATATGAGTTTTCAAATTCCAGACAGCAAATTTTACTCCTTTTGTATTCAGTGCTGCTTTTTCGATACGCTTCTTACACATCATACAAACACCATCTACTTCAATGGAAACTTTTGCATTTTTCTTTTGTGCTTCAGCTGATAATCCCACCAACAATAAGCATACTATTACTAAAACTTTTTTCATTTTTAATCGATTTTAAATCGTAATCCACTATAAAACATTCGTCCAAAAATTGGCGCATATATGATTGTACTATCAAAACTATTGCCAAATGGATTATCACTTGCTAAAATAGGGTTTTTCTGTTTTAAATTTGTTAAATTCTCTACTCCTAGGTAAACCTCAAACTTTTTAGAGAATACCTTTGTTACCTGAGTATTCAGTAAACTATAGTTATTTGAGTACTCCGCTAATTGATATTGAATTGGGTTACTAGAAGTATTTGGCAAACGTTGTTCTCCTATAAAATTATAAGTAACATCAAATTTCCATTGTGCGGCATCCTCTTTTTCGTTAGTCTCATAGGAAACATTTGCAAAGAAACGGTGATTAGGTGTTAGAGGCTTTATAAACTTCCCAGAAGTATAATCTGTTTGTATATCATAATACTTATATGCTAAACGTAAATTAAAATACGCTTTAAAGTTATAATTAACCTCCGTCTGAAAACTATTTGCATAACTCTCTCCTTGTAAATTATAAAAAGAAATTTCCTGAGGATTTTCCCAATCTACAACGACTTGATTTTGAAAATTTGTTCGATAAAAGTCAAATGTAATATCTCCTTTCTTTCCAAATAGCGTAAACCCTTGTAAATACGACACTCCATAATTCCATGCAATTTCCGGGTTCAATCCGTAAATATTACCACCGCTTGATTGCACATTAATTTGCCTAGAACTTGCAAATAGTTGTTGATTTTCAGCAAAAATATTTGCACTCCTTCTCCCCTGACCTACTGAGGCTCTAAAAACTCCTTTCTCCCAAGGAACATACCTAACGTGCAGTCTTGGAGTAACAAATGCTCCTAATAGATTGTGAGAGTCTATTCGCAATCCAGCAGTAAAACTAAAATCCTCTAGATCATCGTAAGCATATTCAAAAAAAGCTCCAAAAGAATTTTCATTCCTCTTATAAGAAGTTAAATTTACTAACTCATCATATGCGTCATAAGTAAAACTAATTCCTGTTGAAAATTTATTTCTCGTATCTCCAATAATGGAGTTAAACAGTAAATTAGAGTAGACACTTTGATGTTGTATATCATATGCCTTTAAACCAAAGTAAGAATCTTGTTCGTGATTACTATAGGCCAATTGAAATCCAAAACTCTGAAAAGGCAACTCTGGAAAAACATATCCTAGTTTCGCTGAAACATCAAACCTTCTTGTATCAATCTCGCCTCCCCAAGCATTGGTAGTTCCTTGATCTAAACTTGGATTAAAATCTATTTGCCCTGTTTGTTTTTCATCATTCATATATCGAAAATTGATAAAACTCACCCATCCTTTTTCTGCATCAATATACTGCCAACGGTTCATTACATTCACTTGACTCATTAACGGATTGTCTAAAAATCCATCATTGTTTCTATCAAATTTTTGACTTCTATGGTTTCCGTGAATGTACAATCCCGTTTGCCATTTTTCAGTAATCTTTTGATTAAAATGAGTATTCAATTCAAGTCTTCCTCCTAAAGAACCATAAGCATTCAAAAAGAACTTCTTATCCGTTAGTGGTTTTACTAGCTCAGCATTAATCTGTCCGGAAATACTTTCATAACCATTTATAACACTACCAGCTCCTTTGGTGATCTGAATACTTTCTACCCAAGTTCCAGGAGTAAATGTTAATCCGAAAACCTGAGCCGCCCCTCTAATTGACGGAATATTCTCTTGAGATATTAATAAGTATGGGCTTTTCAATCCCAACATTTGAATTTGACGAGTTCCCGTTAATGCATCCGAAAAATTTACATCAATGGATGGATTGGTTTCAAAACTTTCTGCTAGATTACAACAGGCGGCTTTTAATAACTCATCGCTATTGACAGTAAACACATTTTGGGTTTGTAAAAAAGATTTTTGAGTTGCTTTCTTTTTACTAGTGATTTTTACTTCTTCCAATTCATTTTCTGGTGTTATAAAATGATGAATGGGTTCTAAACTAGTAATGGTAAGCGTATCTGTTTTGTAACCAACAAAACTGACTACTAACTTTTTATAACTCGATTTATACGGAATGGTAAACCATCCTTTTTCATTAGTTGTTGCTCCTACCGAAGTATTCAACCAATAAACATTAGCTCCAAAGACTCCTAAAGCATCCTTTGGATTACTTTTATCCATAATCATTCCCTTAAAAGTTTGTTGAGAAAAAGATAAAAGAGGTATCAGTAATAATATACTGAGAATGTATTTTTTCATTTTTATTGTTTTGATTTTTTATTTAATAACTAGACTAGCGATCATCATAAAAGATGATTTTACGAATTAAAAAATTAAATCAAATTAAGAAAGTCTGATATAAAACCTGAATATCTTGTTCGACATCGGGAGGTGAAAAATCTTTTAAGATTTCTTTTTCTAGAAGTAAAGGCTCTTGAAAAAGATTAATATAAGACAGAACAAAAGATGTAACAAACACCACTTGTTGCTGGTATTTTTCTATTTCAGTTGTAGTATTAAAATCTTCAGACTCTACTAAAGTTAGCAGGGTCGAACAACAGTCTTTTGTCACTTTAGGGATTTCATCACAATCGTCTCCTGCTATTTCCATTCCGCAATTCAAATCATTTCCAAAATAGGAAACAGCAACCAATTCTTGTCCGCAAAAATGAGATGTAATTGCATACGAATTAGACGCTAGAAGAATTACTAGTGCTAGAAGTATGGATTTTATTTTAACAAAAGGTGATTTCATTTCAATTGCAAATTTACAACCAAAAAAATAAAATGTTGTGTTAAATTATTTCTTTTGAAGTTTTTGATGGTAATAGAATGCTGGCAACAAGATGATTAAAAATAGTGGATGTACTATAAACCTTCGAATGTAAAAAGGAAAAAGGTACCCTGACTCAAAATTAGACCTCAGTAATGATGCAAAAATTACAATCATAACCATAAAGGCAAACATGCACAGGAATCCTGAAAACTTTACATATTTCTTATTTAAAAAAACCATGTAAATGATCCCCAAAGAGATTAAAGTATTTAGTGAATATCGAAACAACATATCTACTACCAAATGCCAGCTATTCAATTCTGGGATTGGCTTGTATAAATAATCGTTTTGAAAATACGCAATCAATGGGTCATAAAACAACTCAGCCTCAAAAGCTCTTACAATAAATAAGAGTCCAAATAGGAAAATGATACTTATGATTCTTAACTGCTTGCTCATTTCTTATAGTTAGAAAATTTGTGTACCCAAAGCACCCATAATAAAAAGGTAATCCCATAAATAATAGCCGGAAAAACTAGATTATGTAAAAACTCTTGTTGATTGGGATACTTATAGAGCATTACTGTTAAAAAGGCTATCCTTAAAATATTAACTCCATAAATAATGAGGCCTCCAACAAGTCCAAACAAAATTGTCGATTTCAACGACCCTGGAAATGCAAAAATGAATGATAAAAATAAGATGATGATACTTAATGAATTACAACCTTCTATGACTCTAGCTGTATAATTTCCATTGATGAGCATTTTCACAGACATTTCTTCTTCATGTTGCATGTGTGCTGCATCATATCCAAAGAAACTTAAAACACTTTCTGTTTGTTCTGCCACCGTAGTTGTTATAGGAGAACATGAAAACACATCTCCTTTTTCTTGAGTTTTTTGTAAGTATAGAGAGTATAATACGAACAATATAAAATAGGTAGCAAAAAATTTTACTAGGAAAAGAACAATATTTCGTTGCTTTTTCATTCAGGTATTTAGTTTATTTTTGCTACTTCAATTTGCAATCATACAAATATAGAAAAAACGTGAACATCAATTTGCTAAAGAACACAATTCAAGAAATTGTTTCATCTGAAAAATCAAGAAGTGAGATACAACAGGCTATTTGCGACTATTTAGAAAGTCAAATATCCTATTATGACTGGGTTGGATTCTACTTTAAGAATGGAGACAAAGAAGAGTTAAAACTCGCTGAATATACCGGAGAACCTACAGAACACACTATTATTCCTTTCGGAAAAGGGATTTGTGGACAGGTAGCAGTTAGTAATGAAAACTTTGTTGTTCCAGATATTTCAGAGCAAGACAATTATATTTCTTGTGGATGGAAGGTTAAATCAGAAATTGTGATTCCTATTTTTGTTAATAACGAGAATATCGGTCAGATTGATATTGACTCACACACTGTGAACCCTTTCACCAAAGAAGATGAAGAACTTTTGGAGTTTGTTTGTGACAAGGTAGCCTCACTTTTCTAAGAAACTATTCTTTACAATATCGCCTCCCTAAAAATGGGGAGAATACAAAATCCCTTATTTTAGGTATTGACACGTATTTTGTTTTCTCATACTTTTACTACTTTAGTTACTTAATTATATTAACATAATAATCCCCCAATTATGAATAAAAAGAACACTTCTGTTCTTGATTCGCTGCTTTGTAAAGTTGGCCTCAAGAAACGTAAAAAAGAAAAAGAAATCAGAAATTATAGTATCCAAGTAGATTCGTTTCGAAAAAAAGTTTACTCTCAATAACAATCTGCATATTTTATTCCACAGTTTCTATTGTTTTAACACTTGACATTTAGTAGTTTTGTGCGCTTAACAACACAACATCATGAGCGACGCAAAAACCATTAAATCTGCACTAATTTCTGTATTCCACAAAGACGGTTTAGAACCGATTGTTAAAGAATTACACAATAAAGGTGTAACTATTTATTCAACTGGAGGAACAGAAAAGTTCATTAAGGATTTAGAGATTCCTGTAGTTCCTGTAGAAGACGTAACATCTTACCCTTCTATTCTTGGAGGAAGAGTTAAGACACTACATCCTAAGGTTTTTGGTGGAATTTTAAACAGACAAAATCACGATGGCGATGTTGCTGAAATGACAGAATACAACATTCCTCAAATTGACTTGGTTATTGTTGATTTATATCCTTTTGAAAAAACTGTCGCTTCTGGAGCTTCAGAACAAGACATTGTTGAAAAAATTGACATTGGAGGTATTTCATTAATAAGAGCAGCTGCTAAAAACTTTAAAGACACGTTCATTATTTCTTCTATGGATCAATATGAAGAGTTCTTAACTTTATACTCTGAGAACAATGGATCTCCTTCTTTAAAGGACCGTAAGAAATTTGCTGCAAAAGCTTTTAATATCTCTTCACATTACGATACAGCTATCTTTAATTACTTTAATGAAGATGAAGTTGCATTCAAAGCAAGTGAAACTATTTCGAAGACCTTGCGTTATGGTGAAAACCCGCATCAAAAAGGATATTTCTTTGGTGATTTAGATGCCATGTTCGATAAGCTACATGGAAAAGAATTGAGTTATAACAATTTGTTGGATGTAGATGCTGCTGTAAATTTAATGAATGAATTTGTTGGAGAAGACCCAACGTTTGCCATCTTAAAGCATAATAATGCTTGTGGTTTTGCACAAAGAAAAACGATCTCTAAAGCTTATGTAGATGCTTTGGCTGGAGATCCTGTTTCTGCTTTTGGTGGAATATTAATCGCTAACACAACAATAGATAAAGCAACAGCTGAAGAAATTCACAAACTATTCTGTGAAGTAGTTATTGCTCCTTCATATGATAACGATGCTCTTGAGGTTTTGAAAGGTAAAAAGAATAGAGTTATTTTAATTCAAAAAGATGTTGAATTACCAAACCAAATTGTAAGAACTTCATTGAATGGTTTGTTAGTTCAAGATAAAGACAACAAAACGGATCGTTTAGAAGATTTATCATATGCAACTAACAATAAACCAGAAAATAGCGAGTTAGAAGATTTATTATTCGCTTCCAAAATTTGCAAACACACAAAATCAAATACCATTGTTTTGGTAAAAAACAAACAATTGTGTGCTAGTGGTACTGGACAAACAAGTAGAGTCGACGCATTAAGGCAAGCGATCGAAAAAGCAACTAATTTTGGATTCGATTTAAATGGTTCTGCAATGGCAAGTGATGCTTTTTTCCCTTTTCCAGATTGTGTGGAAATTGCTGATAATGCAGGAATTAAGAGTGTTATTCAACCTGGAGGCTCTATAAAAGATCAATTAAGTATTGATTATTGTAATGCAAATAACCTGTCAATGGTGTTTACAGGAACTAGGCATTTTAAACATTAATATTCACCTTGCTAGCTAGCTAATTTTTGCTAGCTTTGTAAGAACACATCATAACAACATATATAATTCACATTTATGGGCTTTTTCGATTTCATGACGGAAGATATTGCCATCGACTTAGGTACGGCAAACACGTTGATTATCCACAATGGTAAAGTGGTAATAGACAGTCCTTCCATAGTTGCAAGAAATCGAGTAAGTGGTAAAATTATTGCTACTGGACAAGAAGCCAATTTGATGCAAGGAAAAACGCATGAGAATATCAAAACTATTCGTCCTTTAAAGGATGGAGTTATTGCAGATTTTCAAGCTTCCGAAGAAATGATCAAGGAATTTGTAAAAAAGATTCCTGCCATTAAGAAAAAATTATTCCCTCCTGCTTTACGAATGGTTATCTGTATTCCTTCAGGAATTACTGAAGTTGAAAAAAGAGCCGTTCAGGATTCAGCTAGGCATATGAATGCTAAAGATATCTACTTAATATACGAACCAATGGCAGCTGCTATTGGTGTAGGAATTGACATCATGGAGCCAAAAGGAAACATGATTATTGATATCGGTGGAGGAACAACTGAAATCGCAGTAATTGCGTTAGCTGGAATTGTTTGTGATCAATCTGTAAAAGTGGCTGGTGATTTATTTACCAATGATATCATGTACTACATGAGAACACAACACAACCTCTACATTGGAGAAACTACTTCAGAAAAAGTAAAAATCCAAATTGGAGCTGCTACTGAAGATTTAGACAATCCGCCAGAAGATATGTTGGTGCAAGGTAGAGACTTACTAAGTGGTAAACCTAAGCAGGTACAGGTATCATTCAGGGAAATTGCAAAAGCATTAGACAAATCGATTCTTCGTATTGAAGATGCTGTGATGGAAACCTTATCAAAGACTCCTCCAGAATTAGCAGCGGACATTTACAATACAGGTATTTATTTAGCTGGTGGTGGATCTATGTTAAGAGGATTAGATAAAAGGCTTTCTAGAAAAACAGACCTACCTGTTTATGTTGCTGAAGATCCTTTAAGAGCTGTTGTAAGAGGAACTGGTATTGCTTTAAAAGAGTTAGACAAGTACAAAAGTGTCTTAATGAAATAATAAAAGACATCTTTACTTCGTATGCAACAACTTATCTATTTTTTTCAGAAGTATCGATATTTCTTATTCTTTTTACTACTTCAATCTATTGCATTAGTGCTTACAATAAACAATCATAGTTTTCACAAAAGCAAGTTTGTTAATTCTGCAAATTCCGTTACAGGAGGATTTTACAATAAAGTAAGCTCTTTAAGTGATTACTTCCAATTAGCAAGCGAAAATAAAAAGCTAGTTCAAGAGAATACTCTTTTAAAAAATGAAAATGAGCTGCTCAAACAAGCATCATACAGCACTATTGAAGTTCAAGTGATTGATAGCACTAAATACTTTCAAAAATATCAATACATAAATGGTATCGTTTACAAGAATAGCTATGCCAGCAATTACAATTTTCTCACGATCAACTTAGGTGCTAAAGACAGCATTAAAAAAGAAATGGCTGTAATTAACAGTAAAGGGATTATTGGTATCACTGAAAATGTTACGAACAGTTATGCTAGAGTCCAATCTATTTTAAATAAGGACAGTAAAATTAATGCTCGCTTAAAAAACAGCGCTTATTTTGGGACGCTTATCTGGAATGGAGACGACTATAATATTGTTCAATTGTTAGACATTCCTAGGCAAGCAATTCTACAAAAAGGAGATACCATTATAACAGGAGGAAGGTCTGCTATTTTTCCTGAAGGGATTCCAATAGGAACTGTTATCGATATTAAAGAAGAAGGAACAAGCATCACCAAAGTTGTGAATATTAAATTGTTTAACGACATGAGCAATATTCGTAATATCTATGTGGTCAAAAACTTTGACAAAGAGGAAATTGAATCATTAGAAAACAGTTCGAATGAATAAAGTTGCTGTTTTCATATGGGCCATTTTAATTCTTTTACTACAAGTATTTGTCTTAAATAATATCAATTTCTCAGGATATATCAATCCCTATCTATACATTACGTTTATATTTATATATCCATTGAATAAAAACAGATTTGCATTTTTATTCTTTGCTTTTCTATACGGGCTATCTATTGATTTCTTTTCCGACACTGGAGGAATTCATGCTTTTTCACTTTTATCTGTAGCCTATTTAAGATTGTTTTTCATTCGACTATTTTTCAAGAAAACCGAAATTGACTATCTCCTATTTAATCTACACTCAGAACAATTTGGACAAGTTTTTAATTATGTAGTAACTTTAACACTTATCCATCACTTTATTTTAATTTCTTTAGATAACTTTAGCTTCAATAATTTAGGTGGAGTATTTTTAAATACGCTTTATTCAAGTATTTTCACTTTAATCATTTATTTTCTAGGTTCCTATATTTTCAGAAAAAAGCAGACGAGTTAACATGAAGCGTAGTTTCTTACTTTATTTTTTTATTACTTCCGTCGGGCTCATTTTTATAGTTCGGTTGTTTCAACTTCAAATCGTAGAAGGAGCTGAGTCCGACCCTACGAAAACCGCTGCCGTAAAAACTGTTTTCGATTACCCAGAAAGAGGATATGTTTATGACCGAAATGGAAAACTATTAGTTGCCAATCAACTTTCTTATGATGTGATGATTGTACCTAATGAAGTAAAAGAATTAGACACTTTAGAGTTTTGCTCCTTATTGAAAATTGATAAGGATGATTTTAAAAAAAAGTTTCAAAGAGCAAAAAACTGGGCATCATGGTTACCTTCTGTATTTTTAAAACAATTGGCAAAAGAGGATTTTGCTTTTCTACAGGAAAAGTTACACAAGTTTGAAGGTTTTTTTATTCAAAAAAGAGTCATTAGGGACTACCCAATTAATTCTGCCGCTAACATTTTAGGGTATATCAATGAGGTTAATGAGGAAATTGTCAAAAAAGACAACTATTATCAGCAAGGAGAATTAATTGGTAGAGCTGGAATTGAAAAGCAATATGAAAAAGTACTAAGGGGGAAAAAAGGGAAAAAATTCTTCACAAAAAATCATCGTAATAAAATAACAGGGTCTTATAAAAAAGGAGAAAGAGACTCTCTTGCTATCAATGGTCAAGATATTGCATTAACTATCGATACTGAATTACAACAGTATGGCGAATATTTAATGAAAGGAAAAAGAGGAGGTATTGTAGCAATAGAGCCATCTTCTGGTGAAATACTAGCATTGATTACTGCACCTAGTTACAATCCAAATGACATGGTAGGAAGAGTCCGCTCTAGTAATTCTGTGAAATTTTTTGGAGACTCCATTAACAGACCCATGTATGACAGAGGGTTAAAGGGAACCTATGCGCCTGGTTCTCCTTTTAAATTAATTAACGCCTTGATAGGTCTACAAGAGGGTGTTATAGACCAACAGACACATTTCTATTGTAATAAAGGATATCGTTATGGTAATCGCCCAAAAGAATTTATGAAATGTCATTGTGATATTGTTGGAAGGCCTATTCGTTTGAACACAGCCATTGCAAAATCATGCAACAGTTACTTCTCTAATACCTATAAAAGAATTGTAGAAAAAAATGGGAAAGCTCCTGAAGGAATGGATAATTGGAGCACTCACGTAAGAAGTTTTGGTTTGGGAGGTTATTTAGGGTATGATATGCCTGAAGGAGATCCAGGGTTAATTCCTGACGGAAAATACTATAATAAAATACACAAATTCAGATGGAGTGCCTCTACAAATATTTCCAATGCCATTGGACAAGGAGAGGTGTTAGTTACTCCGATTCAGTTAGCCAATGTAACAGCTGCAATTGCCAATAGAGGTTATTTTCACACACCTCATATTGTTAAAAGTATTAACAACAATCCGATTCAAGATTCTACCTATACTGTCAAAAAACAAACGACTATTGACAAAAAACATTTTGAACCTGTTATTGAAGGGATGCATCAAGTTTTTAAAGATGGTACCGCAAAATATTACCCTTTAAAAGGAATTGAGATAGCTGGGAAAACAGGAACCGTAGAGAACTTTATCATTGTTGATGGCAAAAGAAAACAATTGGAAGATCATTCAATTTTAGTTGCTTTCGCCCCTAAAGATAATCCTAAAATTGCCATTGCTGTATTTATTGAAAATGGTGGATATGGATCTACAATAGCAGCTCCAATTACCAGTTTACTAATCGAAAAATATCTAAAGGGAAAAGTAGAGAGAAAGTGGATTGAGAAATTGATGATAGAGAAAGATTTATATCCATACTATTTACAAGTATTAAAGCCAGAAAATCTTGAGACAGGAACGGAATAATATTTTCTTAGGAGTCGATTGGGTGATGGTACTACTCTATCTGATGTTGGTTGGGTTTGGTTGGTTTAACATTCGTGCAGCTTCGTTGTCGGAAGAGAACACTGAATTAATTAATTTTTCTACAAAGTACGGAAAGCAGTTAATATGGATTATACTTAGTGTTCCAATAATCATACTAATCCTATTTATTAACAGTAAGTTTTACGAACGTTTCTCTAGCATATTTTATCTAATATCGATACTATCACTTGTAGGTCTTTTCATTTTTGGAAAAGAAATTAAAGGAGCTAAATCTTGGTACAACTTTGGAGGAATGAGTTTACAACCTTCCGAGTTTGCTAAAGCGCTAACAGCTTTGGCTCTTGCTAAATTGATAAGTGATCGTAAATACAACTTAAGCTTGATTAAGAATCAAATAAAAGCGTTTATCATCATCTTCTTGCCAGCACTACTTATCGCCGTTCATGATGCAGGTTCTGCCCTTATATATCTCTCATTCTTTTTTGTATTGAATAGAGAAGGATTAACTCCAGTATACATTGTTTTAGGAGTTACCTCTATCCTATTATTTATCTTTACTATTTACTTTGGTGTATCTCCCGTATTTATTAGTCTATTTGGTATCATTACTCTTTACACACTTTACCGAATTTATTTTAACAAGCGATTTCTAAGATTCAACTGGTTTAAAGTTGTTGCAACTTATTTAATCTGTGGTCTTTTTATTTTTGGTGTAGATTACACCTATAATAATCTATTACTTAAACATCAAAAAGATCGCTTTGAAGTACTTCTAGGAAAAACATCAGACACAAAGAATATCGGATACAACTCTAATCAATCCATTCAAACAATTAGTTCAGGAGGATTTTCTGGTAAAGGATATTTAAAAGGAGATAGAACACAAGGAAAATTTGTGCCAGAGCAGCATACAGATTATATTTTTAGTACCGTAGGCGAAGAATGGGGGTTTGTAGGCAGTGCTTCTGTCATTATTGTTTTTATAATACTTCTCTTTCGAATTATTAATAGAGCTGAAAAACATACAAATAAATTTGGTCGAATTTATGGTTATGGTGTAGCCTCTATCTTATTTTTCCACCTTGTTGTAAATGTAGGAATGGTTATAGGCTTATTGCCTACCGTTGGAATCCCTTTACCTTTTATTAGTTACGGAGGGTCTTCTCTTTGGGGGTTTACACTACTCCTTTTTATCTTTATTAAACTAGACGCACAAAAGAGTTATGACTGGTAACTTCAAAAATATAAATATAAAAAAAACGCTCTGAAAATTCAGAGCGTTTTTTAGTGTACGTTTAATTTGTTACTATAAAGTAGCAACTTGCTTTGTTAACTTAGATTTTAAGTTAGCAGCTTTATTCTTATGAATAATGTTGTTTTTTGCTAGTTTATCTAGCATAGAAATTACATTTACCAACATTCCTTCTGCTTCTTTCTTATCAGTAGATGCACGTAAATCTCTTACAGCGTTACGCGTAGTTTTGTGTTGGTACTTGTTACGAAGTCTTTTTGACTCGTTACTTCTAATTCTCTTTAATGCTGACTTATGATTTGCCATAATTTAATTTTTGTTTAAAAAACTTGTAGTCCGTACGGGAATCGAACCCGTGTTACCAGGATGAAAACCTGGCGTCCTAACCCCTAGACGAACGGACCATTAACAATCTTACAGAAATAATCCTCTGATTGCGGATGCAAATATACAACGTTTTTAAAATCCTGCAATAATTTTTTAAAAAAATTAATATGCTTTTGCAAATAACACTCTCCTACCTGATTCCTTGCCTGTTAAGACACATTTACCAAGTTCGTTTTTAGCATCATTTGGGATACAACGAATCGTTGCTTTTGTTAATTCTTTGATCTTATCTTCTGTTTCTATTGTTCCGTCCCAATGCGCTGAGACAAATCCTCCTTTATTTTCGATAACTTCTTTAAATTCTTCAAAAGAATTTACTTCAGTAATATGATCATTTCTATACGACACTGCTTTGTCAAATAAATTCTCTTGAATTTTTTCCATCAAATCAGCAACATAGTCAACCACTTCATCTTGAGAAACCGTTTGTTTTTCTAAAGTATCTCTTCTTGCCACCTCAACAGTATTATTTTCCAAGTCACGATTTCCTATTGCAATTCTTACAGGAACACCTTTTAATTCGTATTCAGCAAACTTCGCTCCAGGTCTATAAGTATCTCTATTATCAAACTTTACTGAAATACCTTTTGCTCTTAATGACTTTACAATTCCTTGTACTCGTTCAGAAATTACTTGCAATTGCTCTTCTCCTTTATATATAGGAACTATTGCTACTTGAATTGGCGCTAACCTTGGTGGTAACACCAAACCGAAATCATCTGAGTGTGTCATGATTAATCCACCAATTAAACGTGTAGAAACTCCCCAAGAAGTAGCCCACACATGTTCTTGCTTTCCTTCTTTAGATGTATACTTCACATCAAATGCCTTCGCAAAATTTTGTCCTAGAAAGTGAGATGTTCCGGCTTGCAAAGCTTTTCCATCTTGCATTAATGCTTCAATAGTATAGGTTTCATCTGCACCAGCAAAACGCTCACTTTCAGATTTAGAACCTTTAACAACTGGCATCGCCATAAAACTCTCAGCAAATTCAGCATACACTTCTTGCATTTGTTTTGCCTCAGCTAATGCTTCTTTTTTAGTTGCATGAGCAGTATGTCCTTCTTGCCATAAAAATTCAGCAGTTCTTAAAAATAAGCGAGTTCTCATTTCCCAACGAACTACATTAGCCCATTGATTAATTAATAATGGTAAATCTCTATAAGATTGAATCCATCCTTTATAAGTACTCCAAATAATAGCTTCCGATGTCGGTCTAACAATTAGCTCTTCTTCTAACTTAGCTTTAGGATCTACTCTTAGTTTCCCTTCACTATCTGGATCATTCTCTAATCTATAATGAGTTACTACGGCACATTCCTTAGCAAAACCTTCAGCATTTTTCTCTTCAGCCTCAAACAAACTTTTCGGGACAAATAAAGGAAAGTATGCATTTTGATGTCCAGTCTCTTTAAACATTCTATCTAGTTCTGCTTGCATTTTTTCCCAAATAGCAAAACCATAAGGCTTAATCACCATACAACCTCTTACAGCAGAGTTTTCTGCTAAATCAGCTTTTAGTATAATTTCGTTATACCATTTTGAATAATCTTCCTCTCTCTTCGTTAACTTCTTACTCATATCCTAAACTTTGGCACAGATATTGTTAATTATTTGTTATAAAATTTTGTAGTAAATTTGTTTACACTCATAAAACCAGAGCAAAACTAAGGCATTTTGAGCAGAGACAAAGAAAGTTTTTAAATTTTTAGCTATCAATTTTTTGTTATCAAATAATCTCTAAAGAAAATAATTATGAAACTAAATTACTCTAAAAGAAGCTTTTCGACTTACCTACTCTCTGTTTTTGTACTTGTCTTAACTTCTTCATGTACAATTTATCAAAATGTTCCAAACGATGATGGTATTTATTCTGATAGTGATGCTAGCTTCTCTTCTGGAGAGAAAAAAACTAGAGTGATTGAAGAGAACAGTGATGAGCATAGAGAATATGAAAAGAATTATTTCACTAAAGAATTAGAGAGTTTAGAAGGTATTGATGACTCTGATGTTTTAACAGATATCGATAATTATAGCTCAGTAAATGATAGTATTTCTGAAGTTACTGTTAATTACACACCTCAATCTTGGGGATATGGAGATGATGATGATATTGTTGTTAACATAAATCTAAATAATGGTTACCGCTGGGGTGGTGGTTTTTGGAATTACTGCGATCCTTATTTCGGATACGGTTTTTACAATCCTTGGTTTGGTCAAAGAAATTACTGGGGGTGGTTTTATAATAGACATCGTTTTAGACCTTATTTCTATGGAGGTTACGGAGGATATTGGGTTACTGGAGGTGCCGCAGCTTATGAATATTACGCCTTTAGAGTAGGCAATCGTTATAGGTATTACAGAAATGGTCATTATGGTAGAAGAGGTGCATACAGCAGCCGTGTTGCTGCCAACACCAACTCTGTTTATTCAAGATCCAGAAGGGCTTCATCTACAAACTCAAGAGTTTCAAGTGTCTACCGAAGAGGTAACCAAACAGCTAGAGGTAGAAGTAGTTCTACAACAAGACCAACTAGCAGAACGACGCCAACTAGTAGAACTAGACCAACGATCACTAGAGGGAATAACCGTACGAGTAGTACCAGAAGAAATACTAGTACTAGGTCAAGAAACTCTAGAGGTAGTTCTCGTACAAATAGATCTTCATCCAGTAGATCTAGGTCCTCAGCAAGAAGCTCATCGTCAAGATCTAGAGGGTCCTCGGCAAGGAGTTCATCTAGAAGCTCTTCATCAAGAAGTAGTGGATCATCAAGAAGTTCTTCATCAAGAAGAAAAGGTTAACATTTAATCATACAACATCAACATGAAAAAAATTATTCTTTTTGTGGCATTAGCCGCAGTGAGTTTTACAGCCCAATCTCAAGCATTAGGGTACGGAGATTTAGCCATTTTATTTTCAGGAAATGACGGAAATGGTAGTGCAAGATTTAACGCAATGAGCGGGGCCTTTGGAGCACTTGGTGGCGACGTAAGTTCAATGACTATTAACCCTGCTGGGCTTTCAGTATTTAATGGAGAAAGTCAAGCATCAGTAGCATTTCAATCAAGAAGCACAGATTATCTAACAAATTATTATGGAAGTTCTATCTTAACTAGTGAAGAGTATTTTAGAATTTCTAATGCTGGAGCCATCTTCTCCTTTCATGATACTGGACATAATGATTGGACTAAAACTGCTATCGGAGTAAACTATAGAACTCTAGTGGATTTTAACAATACCTTTATCGCAAGTGGTAATAGTGGTTTTGCATCTTTTGATAATTTCCCTCTAGACAATGGCTCAACTCCAATTGTGTACAATATTGCTGAAAATCAACAATTTACAAATGTTTATAGTGGAGAAATCACTGAGTTAAATCTTGCTGTTTCTGGAGTTTATCAAGGAAAATTACATGTAGGTGCAGGGATTAATTTTTATAATCTTGACTTTAGTCAAAGGGGAACTTTATTCGAAACTAATAATGATGGTAATGGTAATACCTTAGATGCCCGATTTTATCAAGAGAATTTTAATACTGGAACTGGATTTTCTTTAAGCGCTGGTTTTATTTACAAGCCTTCAAATTTTTTCAGATTTGGCGTTAGTTACCAATCACCTACTTGGTTTACGGAAATCATAGAAGAATCAAATATTGTTAATAACGACGGTTTCTTTGGAGATACTGAAATTGAAGTGAGTAACGACAACGTTATTTATGACAATACTGCTGGAGGAAATTTACCGTTCCAAAGTTTTATTTACAAATTAAAAACACCAAGTAAACTTACTGCAAGTGCTGCCGTAGTTTTTGGCAAACTCGGATTAATAAGTTTAGACTATTCAAGAAGAAACTTTAAAGGGTTAAATCTTTCTGGTGATGATTTTTCTTCAGAAAATGCATTCTTCAATAACCAACTAAGAACTACCACTTCTTTAAATATTGGTACTGAATGGCGTTTAAACCGTTTAAGTATTCGAGGAGGACTTAAATTTGAAGAAAGCCCAGATGTAAATGCATTAAACACTGACAATGTAGAAGGCTATTCTTTAGGTATAGGGTACAATTTTGGGAGCTTTAAAATTGACCTTGCTATGAGTGATAACAACAGAACAGGAATTTATAACTTCTATCCACAATATAGTAGTCAAGTTAATGCTGCAGATATAAAAATCGACAACAGTATCATAACCGCTGGAATCACTATTAGTTTATAGAAAACTAACTCCATTAACAAAAAGATTCTCAAGTTTTGAGAATCTTTTTTTATGTTCCTATTTATCATGATGCATTGACTTTTTTGCCCTAATTTTGCAATTCATTTGTGAATACAAGAAAATGAGTTCAGAAAGCATTACAATTCAGAATACTAATAATGATAGTATATTAAAATTTGTTAGCAATCAGATTTTAATCAATGGCGGAAGTTATGAGTTTAACAATATAGATGAAGCCAAAAATTCACCTTTAGCACAGCAATTATTTTACCTCCCTTTTGTTAAAAAGGTATTTATTACTGCAAACTTTATCGCTATTCAACGGTTTGATATTGTTGAATGGATAGATGTTCAAGAAGAAGTTAAAGAGCAAATTCAAGCATATATTGATCAAGGAAATGCTGTTGTAAACGAAACTGAGAAAACTTCAAAGAAAGAAGCAATTGAAGTTTATGCTGAAGTAACACCCAATCCATCTGTAATGAAGTTTGGCACAAATAAAGCGTTAACCTCTACAGATGTTGAATATACAAACATTGAAGAAGCAAGCAAGTCTTCTCCATTAGCTCAAGCTTTATTTGGATTCCCTTTTGTTAAAGGTGTTTTTATCTCTTCCAATTATGTATCAGTAACTAAGTATGATGTTGTAGAATGGAATGAGGTTTATCCAGAAGTAAGAACATTTATTCGTTCTTATTTACAAGAAAATAAAACCATTATTAAAGAGCTACCTAAAGCCATAAAAGAAGAGGCTCAAGAGGAAACTGAACCGATCAGTTTAGAAGGAATTCCTGCTAAAATTGTAGATATTTTGGATGAATATATTCGTCCTGCGGTAGCATCTGATGGTGGAAATATTGCTTTTAAAGAATACAATGAAGAAAGCAAAGTAGTGAGTGTTATTTTACAAGGAGCCTGTAGTGGATGTCCATCTTCAACGGCTACTTTAAAGAACGGAATTGAAACCATGTTAAAAGAAATGCTTCCAAATCAAATTAGTGAAGTTGTAGCCATTAACGGATAAGATACATCATGTCTAAAGTTATCAAACCATACAAAGATTCAGATCTAGGAAAGAAAGAGCAAGTAGCCACAATGTTTAATAACATCTCTAAAGATTATGACGGCTTAAATAGAGTTATCTCTTTTGGTATTGATGTTAGCTGGAGGAAAAAAGTGGTGAAAATTGTTTCAAAAAATAATCCGAAGCAAATTTTAGACATTGCAACTGGTACAGGTGATTTAGCATTGATGATGGCGAAGTTAAATCCAACTAAAATTACTGGTCTAGACATTTCTGAAGGGATGTTAGAAGTTGGTCGAAAAAAAATTGCCAAAGTTAATTTGAGCGAAAAAATTGAAATGGTGGTAGGAGACTCTGAGAATATGCCGTTTGAAGACAATACTTTTGACGCTATTACAGTTTCTTTTGGGGTTCGTAATTTTGCGAACTTAGATAAAGGGTTAACTGAAATTAGAAGAGTCTTAAAACCTAATGGGACATTTGTAATTTTAGAGACTTCAAATCCTACAAAGTTTCCATTCAAACAAGGGTACAAATTTTACACTTCTTTTATCTTACCGATAATCGGAAAGATTTTTTCAAAAGACAAAGTAGCTTATTCTTATTTAAGTGAATCTGCAAATTCTTTCCCTTTTGGTGAAGCTCTCGACAATATTTTACAAAAAAATGGGTTTATCAATACTGAACATAAACCTGTTACATTTGGAGTTGCAACGATTTACTCTGCCACAAAATAGCATGAAGAAAATACTTATCATACTTATTGCATTACTGTACGTCATTCCGGCATCATCTCAGATTTTTAAAAAGAGGGACAGAAGAAATGTCGATAATTTACCAACTTTTGACGAACCTAAACTACATTATGGTTTTTATTTAGGCTTGAACAGAAATGACTTTAAGGTAAACTTAAAGCCAAGTAACTTTCCTAATGCGAGCATAGAAGTGAAACCAACAGCAGGTTTTAATGTAGGTATGATTGCCGATTATCGCCTTCACAAAAACATAAGCCTACGTTTTGAACCGGGTTTGGTAAGCAATTCTAAAACTATCTATTTCAATCATTTATCGAACGCAAGAGATAGTGTTCGGGAAATTGGATCTACTTATTTACACCTGCCTCTTGTTTTAAAATTTAGCACAGATCGCTTGAATAATGTAAGACCTTATGTATTAGCAGGAGTTTCTTATGATCATAATTTCTCTAGCAACCAAGATAATTCAGATGACAACCTTAGCGGGGAATTCAGAATGAAAAAAACAAATTTCATGTATGAAGTGGGTGTAGGAATTGATATTTATCTCTACTATTTCAAATTTTCACCTTCTATTCGTGGTGTTTTTGCAATGAATCGTGAATTGGTAGATGACAACGACCCAAATAGTCCTTGGACCTCGCCTATCAATGTCTTTTCCACACGAGGTGTTTTTCTTAATTTTTCTTTTGAAGGAGGCTTTTAATTAGCTTTCTCCTATCTTCTAAATTCACTTAGTAAAATAGCTGTTGCTGTTGCTACATTTAAACTTTCAGTTTGTTGAACATCTCCAAACCTAGGAATAGATATTTTATTTTTTACGGTATTTTTCACTGCTTCAGAAATACCATTTGCTTCATTACCCATAATCAAAATAGCGTCTTCTTTTGGTAATTGTGTAGCATACACATTTTCCCCTTCCATATCAGCTATAAAAGCGGGCAAATTTGCTTCAGCTAAAAAACTTTCTAAATTCAAATACTTTATCGAAACTCTAGTTAAAGAACCCATGCTCGCTTGTACTACTTTCGAATTATAACAATCAACTGTATCCTTAGAACAAATAATTTGTGAGACACCAAACCAATCACAAAGGCGAATTATAGTCCCTAAATTCCCTGGATCATTCAAAGCATCTAAGGCTAGAACTAATCCTTTCGGTTCTATTGTATTTTCCTTGGGTATTCGAAAAATAGCTACCACTTTATTTGGTGTCACCAACCGACTTATTTTTTTTAATTCAGCCTCCGTAACCTCTATCGAATTGGCAACTTCATTAAAAATATTTTCGGTTGCAAAAAGAGAAACAAGCTCACATGAAGAATTCAAAAATTCACGTACAACTTTCACCCCTTCTACAACAAACATTTTATGCTTCTGTCTATACTTTTTTTGATGTAAACTTGTTATAAGTTTAAGGTGATTTTTAGATAGTGTCATTAACTTTTTAAGCTAGTTGATAATTAATTTATAATCAGCTGTTTAACTTCTAAAAACCAACATAAATTATTTTTTAAAATATCTCTTGAAGGTTTTTATCTGCATAAAGCCTTCAAAAATAGTATTTTTGATTTTGTATTGCGAATTCGTTACATGAAAAAACTCTTTCCTTATCTTTTAATTGCCTTTCTTTTTATAGGATGTAATTCCGTAAAAAGGGTAAAAGAGAGTGAACAATTGCTAACAAAGAATACGATTATTGTTAATGGGAAAAAGAATACCATTTCAGAATTGAATGATTTGGTTACTCAAAAACCAAATAGCAAAGCATTAGGAATTCCATTATCCCTTTACTTTTATAACCTAGGAAATAAAGATAAACCAAAAACGCCTTCGGAATGGGGGAAGAAAAAGCCTAAAACATATAATTTCATTAAAAATATTTTTTCTGAAAAACAGAGTATTTCTTATGCAAACTCTATGATTGGATTTAATAACTGGTTTTTAAAAAATGGTCAGGCTCCAGTCATTATAGATGATAAAAAAACAAACAGAACACTTAAAAACCTGATAGCTTACTACAAAAACCATGGGTATTTTAAAGTACAAGCCTCTACTAAAAAAGACAGTGTTGGACATAAAAAAGGAGCAGTTACTTATTCTATTAATACTGGAAACCCAACATTTTTAGATACGATCATAGCAAAAATTAACTCTCCTGTATTAGATTCTTTATATAAAACAGAAGAAGAACTTTCTTTTCTAAAAACTGGCGATCAATATAAGGATGAAAACTTCATAAAAGAAGCTAGAAGAATTATAAAACTTTTCAGAAACCATGGTGTTTATAATTTTACAGAGCGAGGGATGAATTTTGATGTCATTACTGATTCTCTTAACAACGAGTATAAGGTAAATGTAGAAACTCTTGTTAAAGATGGAGATAATATAGTACAGAAAAATGGAGAGCCAATTTCAGACCCTTATAAAATTCATACGTTGCGAAACATCAACGTAGTTACAGATTATGCTTTTAGCAAAGAGAACCCTCCTTACTATAATTTTGTTTCTCATAATGGTTTAGATTTCTATGCGAAAGAAAAAGTTCAATACAATCCTAAAATCTTATCAGAATCTATTTTCTTAAAACCTGGACAAGTATATACCGATACTTTACGGAATTTAACTCGAAAGCATTTAAAATCGCTTCGAAACTTCAAAACTGTAAACATTAATTATTATGATACTATAAAAGGTGCTAAAGATCAGCTAGACGTCACTATTTTTTTAACACCCATAGAGAAGTATACACTTGGATTAGAAACTGAATTAACTCATTCTAACATTAGAGACTTAGGTGTTTCTGGTAAATTTTCAATTATCAATAGAAATACATTTAAAGGGGCAGAAATTTTTAAACTCTCGTTCCTAGGATCTTTTTTTAATGCTTCTCAAGATGCCAATAAAGCTGGAAATTTATTTAATTCATGGGAAATTGGAGCTGATCTCTCATTAGAAATACCCAGATTTCTAGCTCCTTTTGGATTGAATAAATTAGTTCCAAAAGAAATGTCTCCAAGAACTACATTGACATTGGGTACCAGTATTCAAAAAAATATTGGGTTGGATAGACAAACAATCACTGGATTGATTGATTATAAATGGCAGTACACACCTAAGAAGACAATACAATTAGAAGTTTTCAATACGCAATATGTAAGAAACCTTCAAATAGGAAACTATTTTGATATTTATAATTCTGAATTTGTAAAATTAAATAATGTTGCTCAAGCCTATGACAGCGGCTCCTTCTTCCCTCTCCCAGAAGACAATACTCAGGCAGCAACTGCGATAAATTTCATGAATACTGTTTTTACCGATTCTAATTTTCAAACTGACAACCCCCAAGCTTACCAAGACAATTTGAATATTTTAGATCGTTATAATATCATCACCTCTGACTTTTTAATTCCTACAATTGCTTATTCTTATACCTATAATGATCAATTAAATTTTAGAGATAATAATTTTTCCTTCTTTAAATTTAGAGTTGCCAATTCAGGAAATATCCTTGGACTTGTTTCTCAAAAACGAAATAGCAACGATAGGAAAACCGTTTTTGGAATCCCACTAGCTCAATACTTCAAAGCAGATATTGAGTATAAAAAATTCTGGGAAGTAGACGATAACTCTGTATTTGGAATTCGAAGTTTCTTAGGAGCTATTATTCCTTATAATAATTCTGATATCCCATTTACAAAAAGTTATTTTGCTGGAGGGTCAAATGATATTAGAGCTTGGCAAACCTATGATTTAGGACCAGGAACAAGAAACTCAGGATTGGAATATAATATTGGTAGTTTAAAGTTCTTAACCAGTGCTGAATACCGTTTTGATTTGTTTGGTAGTTTAAAGGGTGCTTTTTTTGTTGATGCTGGTAATATCTGGGATATTACAAACTCAATTTTTGCAGAAGACGAAGCTAAATTTGACGGCCTAAAATCATTAAACGATATTGCCGTTGGCTCTGGTTTTGGATTACGATATGATTTTAGCTTTTTAGTATTCAGGCTCGACTTAGGTTTTAAAACTAGAGAACCTTATTTGAATGGCAAAAAGTGGTTTCAAAATTATAATTTCTCAAATGCCGTATACAATATAGGGATCAACTACCCTTTTTAATTTCTTTTTCTCTATATCGATTTCGCTTTTTTTTACACTTACAAAGGGTAAAAACAGCCTTTTTTATTATTTTTGGTACTTTAATCACAACTATTAAAATTTAAACAATGAGTCATAATATTAAACCAGGTGTTGCCACTGGTAAAGAAGTACAAGCCATTTTCAAATTAGCCAAAGAAAAAGGCTTTGCACTCCCTGCTGTAAATGTTGTTGGCTCAAATACAGTAAATGCCGTATTAGAAACTGCAAAAGATTTAAACTCTCCTGTTATTATTCAATTCTCTAATGGAGGAGCACAATTTAATGCAGGAAAAGGTCTATCGAATGAAGATCAAAAATCTGCAATTGCTGGAGGAATCGCTGGAGCTAAACATGTTCACTTATTAGCTGAAGCATATGGAATCCCTGTGATTTTACATACAGACCATGCAGCAAAAAAATTATTGCCTTGGATTGATGGATTGTTAGACGCTAGTGAAGAGCATTTTGCAGCAACAGGAAAACCATTGTATAGTTCTCATATGATTGATTTATCTGAAGAACCTATCGAAGAAAATATTGAAATTTGCAAGACATACCTAGCTCGAATGAGTAAAATGGGCATGACATTGGAAATAGAATTGGGAATTACTGGAGGAGAAGAAGATGGTGTAGATAATTCTGATGTAGATGTCTCTAAACTATATACGCAACCTGAAGAAGTAGCTTATGCTTATGAAGAATTGATGAAAGTAAGCTCTCAATTTACAATTGCTGCTGCTTTTGGAAATGTTCACGGAGTATACAAGCCTGGGAATGTAAAATTGACTCCAAAGATTTTGAAAAACTCTCAAGAGCATATTTCAAGCAAATACAATGTTCCTCACAACACAATAGACTTCGTTTTCCACGGAGGATCTGGTTCTACTTTAGAAGAAATTAGAGAAGCTATTGGGTATGGTGTTATTAAAATGAACATCGATACCGACTTGCAATTTGCTTTTACAGAAGGTATTCGTGATTACATTACTGGAAAAATTGACTATTTAAAAACTCAAATAGGAAATCCTGACGGAGCTGAGCAACCAAATAAAAAGTTTTATGATCCTAGAAAATGGCTTAGAGAAGGAGAATTGACTTTTAAAGCACGTCTAAAAAAGGCTTTTGAAGATTTAAACAATGTAAACACATTGTAATAAAATTACACAACCATATATTCAGTCTGGCTAAGCGACATTTTTGTCAATTTGCCAGACTTTCTTTTTTAAGTTGGTAACTTAAAAATTAATAAACTAAATTTGCCTGCTAGCACGACATAAATAATTACAAATGTCGTTATGTATAAAACAGACAACTAATTACGAAACCTATGGCTTGGTTTAAAAGAAAAGACAAAGGAATTCATACTCCTACCGAAGCAAAGAAAGATACTCCAAAAGGATTGTGGTATAAAACTCCTAGTGGAAAAATTATAGACACCGAGGAATTAAAAAGAAACTTATATGTAAGTCCAGAAGATGGATACCACGTAAGAATTGGAAGTAAAGAATATTTCGAATTGCTTTTTGACGACAATAAATTTAAAGAGCTTAATACAAAGCTAACATCGAAAGACCCTTTAAAATTTGAAGACACTAAAAAGTATCCAGACCGTTTAAAAGCAGCACAGGATAAAACAAAATTAAAGGATGCTGTAAGAACTGCCGTTGGAAAATCACTTGGAAAAGATATTGTAGTTGCTGCAATGGACTTTTCTTTTATTGGTGGCTCAATGGGAAGTGTTGTAGGAGAGAAAATTGCAAGAGCTATCGATTATGCCATCCAAAAGAAACTTCCATTCTTAATGATTTCTAAATCTGGTGGAGCAAGAATGATGGAAGCTTCATTATCTTTAATGCAATTGGTGAAAACTTCTGCAAAATTAGCTCAATTAGCTGAAGCTAAAATTCCATACATCTCTTTATGTACAGATCCAACTACTGGAGGAACAACAGCTTCTTTCGCAATGTTAGGAGATATTAATATTGCTGAACCAAATGCTTTAATTGCATTTGCAGGACCTAGAGTAGTAAGAGACACTACAGGAAAAGATTTACCTGAAGGGTTTCAACGATCAGAGTTTGTTCTAGAGCATGGTTTCTTAGATGGAATTTATGAAAGAAAAGATTTGAAACAGCAAATCAACTTATATATAGACTTGATTCAGAATCAACCTGTAAGAGCATAAAAAAAGCCAGCTAGTTAGCTGGCTTTTTTTATGTAGATTTACGGTATTATGAAGACAAAACTAACCACTTTACCTTTTTACTGCCTCATATTTTTATTGATAAGCAGTTGCACTTCATTAAAAGAAGTGACATTCAAAGACTATGTTGACACCACAACAAAACCAATAAAACTTCAAACAAAGAAGGTGTTTGCGATAGAACAACTCGATGTGTTTGCCAGTAACGAATTTGATGGAGCTCGATTAAACAACTTCACAAAACTAAACGACAGCACGGTTGTTGCCTATATAGAGCCAGAAAACACGCCCATAAACAATAGTGCATACTTTGCATTCGACATTTGGTCTTCTAATAGTAGGTCTATCTATATAAAGTTTGAATATCCTAGTGGATTTTCGCATCGATATCATCCTAAAATTAAAAGAAATAATTCTTGGAGTATCTTAGACTCTAGCTTGGTGGTTTCTTCAAAAAATGAGTATTTAATTAAACTAAACATCAATAGTAAAAAAACTACTGTTGCTGCTCAAAAAGTACATTCTTCCTCAAAAGTAAAATCGTGGTATACTAAAATCGCTAAAGAAAACAAATCGTTAGTGACTCTAAAAAAAATAGGAAAATCAAGATTAGGAAGAGATTTGGCTGTTTTAGATATTTATTCAGGAAGCAAGAAAAACAAACCAATTATTGTATTATTTACTAGGCAACACCCTCCTGAGGTTACTGGTTACTTTGCTTTTCAGGAATTTGTAAAGACTATTATATCAGATCCTATCTCATCAGACTTTTTGAACAAATATCGAATATTGGCATTCCCTTTATTAAATCCAGACGGTGTAGACTTAGGTCATTGGAGACACAATGCTGGAGGCGTAGATACCAATAGAGATTGGTCAAAATACAATCAACCAGAAATAAAACAAGTGATTCAGCATATCACCAAACAAAGTAAATCAAACAATGCTAAGATTATATTAGGATTAGATTTTCATTCTACTTGGTATGATATTTTTTATACAAATAAAAAAAGAGAAGGAACTTCTCTTCCTAACTTTATTACAGATTGGTTTAACGGTTTAGAAAAAGAAATTCCAAATTACAAAGTGAATGAAGCTTCAGGAAACAGTACCAAACCTGTGTCAAAAGGATGGTTTTTATATGGTTTGAATGCTACTGGAATTACGTATGAAATTGGTGATGAAACTCCACTTTCAAGAATTCATCTTATTGGAAAAACATCTGCACAACAAATGATGCAAATTTTATTAAAGAAATAATGCTGAAATTTTAATTTTTGAGCATATAAAAAGCCGGCCAAAGCCGGCTTTTTATTTCACCTTATCACCAATTACAATGTTACCATTGTAACCAATCACAATATTAGACTATTAAAATTAAAAAAGGTTTAATTTGAACATAAAAAATGTATCATAATACTGTTATATTTAATTATAAAAATAGTTGTACATTTGCCACTTCAATGAAAAAATCATTGAGTACATAAAAATCATTTAAATAATATTGGCATGTATTTGACAAAAGAAGTAAAAGAAAGTATCTTCGAAAAACACGGTAAAGGAAAAAATGATACCGGAACTTCAGAAGGACAAATTGCGTTATTCACGCACAGAATCAACCACCTTACTGGGCACTTAAAAAACAATCGTAAAGATTTTAACACTGAGCGTTCATTAGTGAAAATGGTAGGAAAGCGTAGAAGTCTTTTAGATTATCTAAAGAAAAAAGATATCACTAGATATCGTGCAATTATCAAAGAATTAGGAATTAGAAAATAATACCTATACAAAAGAGGCGGCTTTATGCTGCCTCTTTCTATTTTAAAAAGTAATTATTACTTCCATTGGAACAACACACAACAACACAACACACAGAACAATTTAAGTAAACAATTAGAAGTAATTAATTTATGATTCCAAAAGTATTTAACGAGGTCATAGACCTTGGAGATGGAAGAACCATCACACTAGAAACAGGAAAGTTAGCAAAACAAGCTCACGGTTCTGTTGTTGTACAAATGGGGAAAGCAATGTTATTATGTACTGTAGTATCTAACTACAAACAATCTGACGTTGATTTTTTACCATTAACAGTAGACTATAGAGAAAAATTTGCCGCAGCAGGTCGTTACCCTGGAGGTTTCTTTAAAAGAGAAGCAAGACCAAGTGACGGTGAAGTATTAACCATGCGTTTAGTAGACCGTGTGTTACGCCCTTTGTTCCCAAAAGATTATCACGCAGAAACTCAGGTAATGATTCAATTAATGTCTCATGACGAGGATGTAATGCCAGATGCATTAGCAGGTTTAGCAGCATCAGCAGCTATTCAATTAAGTGATTTCCCTTTCGAATGCCCAATTTCTGAAGCACGTGTAGCAAGAGTTAATGGAGAATTTGTAATCAACCCAAGTAGAGCACAATTAGCTGAATCTGACATCGATATGATGATTGGAGCTTCTGCTGATTCTGTAATGATGGTTGAAGGTGAAATGGATGAGATTTCTGAAGAAGAAATGGCAGACGCTATTAAATTTGCACATGAGGCTATTAAAGTACAATGTGCTGCTCAAGTACGTTTGGCTGAAGCTTTCGGAAAGAAAGAAGTTCGTGAGTACACAACTGCTGAACAAAACGAAGAGTTAGCAAAAAGAATACACGATTTAGCTTATGACAAATGTTATGCAATCGCAAAACAAGGAACATCAAAGGCTGAGCGTGGAGCTGCATTTTCAGAAGTAAAAGAAGAAGTAAAAGCTTCATTTACAGAAGAAGAAACTGAAGAGTTTGGAGGATTAATTTCTAAATACTACAGCAAAGCTGAAAAAGAAGCTGTTCGTGAATTAACTTTAAGTGAAGGAATTCGTTTAGACGGACGTAAGACAGATGAGATTAGACCAATCTGGTGTGAGGTAGATTATTTACCTTCTACACATGGTTCATCTATCTTTACTCGTGGAGAAACTCAAGCATTAGCAACTGTTACTTTAGGAACTTCTAGAGAAGCAAATAAAATAGACATGCCATCATACGAAGGTGAAGAGACATTCTATTTACACTATAACTTCCCTCCTTTCTGTACTGGAGAAGCACGTCCTTTAAGAGGAACTTCTCGTCGTGAGGTTGGACATGGTAATTTAGCACAACGTGGTTTAAAAGGTATGATCCCAGATGATTGTCCTTATACTGTAAGAGTTGTATCTGAAGTATTAGAATCTAACGGTTCTTCTTCTATGGCAACAGTTTGTGCTGGTACAATGGCATTAATGGATGCAGGTGTTAAATTAACGAGACCAGTTTCTGGTATTGCTATGGGATTAATTTCTGATGGTAATCGTTACGCTGTTTTGTCTGATATTTTAGGAGATGAAGATCACTTAGGAGATATGGACTTTAAAGTCACTGGAACTGCAGACGGAATTACTGCTTGTCAGATGGATATTAAAATCAAAGGATTAAGTTACGAGATTTTAGTAAATGCACTAAAACAAGCACGTGATGGACGTTTACATATCTTAGGAAAATTAACTGATACGATTGAACAACCAAGCGAAGAAGTTAAAGCGCATGCTCCTAAAATGATTAACAGAAGAATTCCTAATGAATTAATCGGTGCATTTATTGGACCAGGCGGTAAACATATTCAAGAATTACAGAAAGAAACTGAAACTACAATTGTAATTACAGAAGATGCTGTTACTGAAGAAGGTATCATTGAAATTTTAGGAACAAAACCTGAAGGAATTGAAGCTGTTATAGCTCGAATCGAATCGATGATGTTTAAACCTGAAAAAGGTTCTGTATACGAAGTAAAAGTAATCAAGATGTTAGATTTTGGTGCTGTTGTTGAATATACTGAAGCTCCTGGGAATGAAGTTTTATTACACGTAAGTGAACTAGCTTGGGAACGTACTAACAATGTATCTGATGTGGTAAAAATGGGAGATATTTTAGATGTAAAATACTTCGGTTTAGATCCAAGAACACGTAAAGAAAAAGTTTCTAGAAAAGCTATTTTACCAAAACCAGAAGGTTTTGTTGAAAGACCTCCAAGAGACAATAACCGTGGTAGAGATAACCGTGGTGGACGTGACAATAGAGGTAATAGAGACAATCGTGGACGCGACAATCGTAGAGATGACAGAAGAGACGATCGCAAACCTAGAGAAGAAAAGAAAGAAGATTAAACCTTTCTTACTAGATAAATTAAAAGCCCATCAAAAATTTGATGGGCTTTTTTTATACTCTTTCTCATTTGTCAATTTCTCCTACTTTAAAATCGTTTCCCTATCGAAATACCTATTCTAGGGTAGTATCTATCTATTTTGTTTGTATTTATAAAATTTCTTCCTGTTCCAGTAAATATCTCTCCAGTAAACCCACTTTTTGATAAAAACTTACTCCCAATAGCAAATCCAACCCCTACTCCAATCTTCTTATTGTTAGTAGCGTTTATAGTTCCAAAAAAAAATGTTGATTTTTGTTCATACTGAGAGAAGAAAGCGACATTACCTTCAATAAAAAAGCCAGCTGCCTTTTTCTTTCCAAAGAATATTCGATAATTAGGAATAAAAAGAAACTGGTATTCATTCTTATTATCTATAGAAAACTTTGCAGAAACTCCAATAGAAGATTCATCACTCAATAGATGATAATAGCTTACTTCTGGGTATGCATTTATTAAATTACCAATATCTATACTGATTTCATTTTTTTTCATTTTATCATTCTCTTGACTGTATACTTGAACATTAAAAAGTACTAGCAGTGCTAAATAAATTGTTGTTTTTAGTTTTGTTTCCATTTCCATAATTATGTTTTTAATGATTGTTCATAATCAAATCTAATTGTGATATTTAATAATCAAGAAGATTATTTATGGAGGCATTCAATAATTTTTATTATTTTTTACAAATAATTAGAATTACCGTCCAATAAAATTGCAAATAATGCAAAACAAATTTATTCAACACTTAAAAGAAATGCATAGCAGCAATACTTCTTTTGTAGATGAAGTAGCCAATGCTTTAGACATCGGTTATGATGCTGCTTACAGGCGTATCAATCAAAAAACAAACTTAACCTTAGATGAAGGTGTTAAACTAGCGAAACACTTTAAGGTATCCTTAAATAAACTATATGAAGTAGGAAGTCAGAATACAATTTTAGTAGAGAAGTCTCCGATCATTACCAATGAAGAAAAACTGGAGGCTTATTTCACTCAATCTATAGAAAACCTTACCCCTCTAACAAAACTTAAAAGTGCTTCAATTCTATATTCAGCAAAAGACATCCCTTTGTTTTACACGCTGAAAGATTCTTTTATCACCCGATATAAAATTTATGTTTGGTTAAAACTCACCAACAAAGAAATGACCAAGAATAAAATTTCTTTTGACAAGTTTATAGAGACAATTCCAAACTCATTGTTAGAGAAAGCCTATGAATTAGGCAGAACCTATAACTACATCAACATTACTGAATTTTGGAATGACAACACCATCAACGGAACTATTCAGCAAGTTATCTACTTCTATGAATCGCAATTACTCTCGAAAGAATTGGCTTTAAAAATCTGTGATGATTTAGAAGAAATCATTCATCATGTAGAACGTCAAACCATTAATCAAAGCATTATTAACTCAAAAAACAATGCTTCTTACAACTTGTATAAAAGTGATTTATTGACCATGAGTAATATTATCATGGTAAAGACGAGCTTTAAAAAAGCTTTTTTCATTCCTTATACTGTTTTAGAATACCTAAAAGTAGAACATCAAGAAACCTGTGATATTATGGAAGACTTCTTTAGGCGTCAGATGATTAATTCGAAACTACAAGCTCATTCAGGAGAAAAAGATCGAACCTTATTCTTTAACAGAATGCATCAAAAAATAAATACGCTACGAGAACGAATTGATATTGAGAAAAAATCCTCTTTTTTATAAACATCATAAAGTTTAATACATAAGTTTTAGTTTCTTTGTAGACCCAAAATGAAAATTCAAAGAATCACATATCTATCACTTGGATCAAACAAAGGAGACAAGTTAAAAAACTTGCAAGATGCAATTCATGCTATTGCTGAAAAAGTAGGTGCTGTAAAAAAAATAGCGTCTGTCTATAAAACTAGTTCTTGGGGTTTTGAAGGGAGTGATTTCTACAATACTTGTATTCAAGTTTCTACTTACTTACAGCCCGAAGTACTAATGAATAGATTATTAGAGATTGAAAATACATTAGGGAGGGTTAGAAGCGATTCTGGAGAATATACCGACCGGATCATAGATCTAGACATTTTACTTTTTGATGATGAAATTATCTTTTCAAAAACGATAAAAATCCCTCATCCGAGAATGCTAGAACGAAAATTTGTCTTAGTCCCTTTGGTTGAAATAGCAAAGAATGCTATTCACCCTGTAGAAAAAAAACAACTGCACATCTGTTTAACGAATTGTTCTGATAGTAATGATATTGAAAAAATTAATGAAGCATTAACCAGGCCCATTCCTTTATCAGAAAAATACAATTACATCGCCATAGAAGGAAACATTGGAGCCGGAAAGACATCTCTAGCCAACATGATGAGTGATGAGTTTAATGCTAAAATAGTTTTAGAGCGTTTTGCAGATAATCCTTTTTTACCAAAATTCTACGAAGACCAAGAACGTTTTGCATTCCCCTTAGAGATGAGTTTTTTAGCCGACAGATATCAGCAACTCAGCGATGATTTAGCGCAGTTTGACTTATTTAAAAACTTTATTGTTTCTGATTACTATATATTTAAGTCGTTAATTTTTGCTCAGGTTACTTTGCAAAAAGAAGAATATGCTTTGTACAGAAAAATGTTTGACATTATGTATAAAGAAATTACAAAGCCAGATTTGTACATATATTTGTATCAAAATACAGATCGATTACTAGAAAATATTAAGAAAAGGGGAAGAGATTACGAACAAAATATTGAAGCTTCATATCTTCAGAAAATTCATGATGGATATGTTAATTTCATCAAGACAGAACAAGATTTAAATACTCTCATTGTAGATGTTTCGGAGTTGGATTTTGTCAATAGAAAAGAAGACTATAAACAGATTATCAAAAAAATAAACATAAGTTAATCTTTTTTTATACTTTTGCTGTCACTTAAAAACTCCCCCGTTAAAAGATTATAATTAAGATAAATAGTATGAGGAGGGATATATTACTAGTTTTATTTTTTGTTTTTGTGCATCTCAACCTATCAGCACAATTCACGACAGATCAATATACATATCAGAAAAGCATCAATTTGAAGAATAGTAATTCTTGGGCCATTGGTGGAGGTTTCAGTAATTTTATCATGCATGGTGATTTAAGATCTATTGGTACTGGAAACTTAGGGAACTTTTGGAATTTTGGAGGATATCTATATGTCGACAAAATGTTTAACCCTCTTTTAGGGCTAGAGTTTAAAGTTAATTACAACAAGATTTCTGGAGGAGCTCAATACTTTTCTGATGTTTATGATGTGCTCTATGTTGCCAATACTCAAATTACAAACAATCTCTTTTTTGACGGGAGAGCTTATGGTGCGGAATTAAATTTAATTTTTAGTTTCTCCAATCTATACGCTCAAGTATCCGATAAATGGCATGTTTCTGGATATTTCGGAATGGGATATCACCAATATAACTCTAAATTATTTCAGAGAAACACCGATGGATCGAATACGCTATTAATAGACTTTGGAACTAATCCAGCTAGAAACAGTGTTAAGGAAGCCAGTTCTATATATTTATCTGCTCAGCTGGGAATTAAATATAGAATTAATAAAAGAGTAGATCTAGAGGTAAGACCTTCGTGGTATTTTAATTATGAAGATCATTTAGATGCTGCAATTTCTAACAAGCAAGATTGGGAAACTTTCTTTGTAACTCATGTTGGAGTAGCTATTAAATTAGGAAAGGAAAAAATATTTACAATTTGGGGAGAAGATGAAGTTAAAGATTCATTAGATCTTTCTAAACCATTTCAAATCTTGGACGCCGACAAAGACGGCGTAATGGATCAATTAGACAAAGAACCTAATACACCTGAAGGTGTAATGGTCTATGCGAACGGAGTTTCTATAGATAGCGATGGCGATAAAATCCCAGATTATAAAGACGAGTGTCGTTTTGAAAAAGGTCCTGAAAACAATAATGGATGTCCAGTTATAGGCGATCGTGATAAAGATGGCATACCAGACAGAAAAGATAAATGTATTGATGTAAAAGGCTTAGAACGCTATGAAGGATGCCCAGACCAAGAATCCTTAAGAATTACTGAGATTGTTACTGTTTTAAATTACTCTAAAAACATCTATTTCGATACGGATAGTAAGGAAATAAAAAGTGCAAATTACTATACCATGTTAGATGAAGTTGCTGGAATCATGCTGAAAAACCCTAACGTTTCATTTAGTGTCTCTGGATACACAGATAATGTTGGAACTGACACGTATAACTTAAGACTCTCAGAGAGAAGAGCCAATGAAGCTAGGTTATATCTAATTGCCAGAGGGGTTGAATCTGATAGAATCTCGGCGAAAGGCTATGGAGAAGTTAACCCTAAGTATGATAATAAAACAGAGCAAGGAAAACAACTAAATAGACGAGTAGAAATAAAATCTGTTGGTCCTTACGAAAGAAAGACTAAAGTGATTAGAGAAATCAAAAACTAATAAAAAAAGCCTGCTAATTAGCAGGCTTTTTTTAATGGACAAATGTTGCCTGCATTTCTATTCCAATATCTACTGATAAGAAGTGAGCTACATCAGATTCTCCTACAAAAGAAACTTCAAGTGATGTTTTTTCTAAAAAACGCTCAGCGATACTCGTTAAGATATCAGGATCAGAAATACTCATCCTTCCACTACCTGCATTAAAATCTCCGAGCAGAATTCCGTCTAAATATATTTTTCCATTGTTAATCGAACCTTCGTAGTTTGTAAACTCACAATCAATCTTAACAATGTTTAAATCAGTTAACCGAAGTATATATCTTTCATAAGATTCTATAGACTTTAAGTCTAAATCGGCATAACTATAAACATTTGAGTTTACATTCTCAGATAGACCATCTACTGTTAAATTGTTTCTTAATTGGTCGTTGATAAAGAAAGCAGCGGTATCTTCTTGGTAAGAACAGGAAAATAATAGGGAAAGAATTCCTATAGCACAAAGTACTTTAATTGATTTCATTTAGGGGGACTTTAGGGGTTAAAATCAATTAAATGTAATAAAAAAACCTTAGAGACAAGGTTTTAAACTGTTTTTTTTTTAAATTATTTCTTTTTTAATTCTAATTTCTCAGCAAAATAATCACAGAAATCACGCATTGTTGCGCTCATCTTCTCATCGTTTGTTGCTCTTTGAAAAGTACTAGCCATTGAAGTTAATGTTTGATGGAAAAATTGCTTCATCTCATCTACTGGCATGTCTTTGGTCCACAAATCCATACGTAAAGTATCTTTCTTTTTATGATCCCAAACTGCCAACATGATCGCTTTTGAAGATTCGTCTTTAATCCCTCCATCTTCAGCAGACCAAGAAATATTTTCAGGTATTCTATTCTCATCCAATTCAACTTTAAATTGGATTTCAGAAGTATGTTTTATTGCCATTATTTTTTTGGTTTATAATTCGACTTTGTAAAGATTTCTTCTCCACTCATCGACAAAAGTGACTGCAAAGATACATCATTCTTTTGCATAAAAGACCGCACAATTTGCCATCCAATCCACTCACCTATTCTTCCTGGAGACTTATTATCTTCAGACAAATAGAACTTAGAAAATGGCGCTGTTTCTAAAAATCGTTGGTTCAGTTTTGTATCTGTGCTGTACAACAAACTGTTCTCAATAAAGTACCTCCAAATTTGATCTTCATTTGCCAACGCCCATTCATATTTCTCTTTAGAATACCCAATTTTAGATTGATCAGATTTAAAAGGCACATACAAATCTAAGAGATACAGCTTCTTTCCTGCTGTTATCATCTTACTTAAAAAAGTTCTATCTAGACTTACCGAAACCTGATTTTCAATCATTTTATTCGCTAGATCCACAACAATTCTCTCTTGCACATTATTCTCTTTTATATAATCTGGATAATCACCATAAAATGCATGGTTCTTCCCTAAGTAAACATCCAAAGAAATAAACACGAAAGAGTTAGAATAAACGATTCTATAATCATAATCAATATTACTAAGTACAGTGACTACATCTGGCTCTTTAAAAGATTCATTATAGTATTTTACGTGTTGAAACAGCATAGACAGTTCTTTTTCTGTTTTAGAAAAATCTTGATACACTTTTTGAGTTTCTCGAAATAACTCTTGCTCGTCAACATTTTTAATTTTCCCAATCCAAACACTATCTGGAGTCTCTTTAGGGAAAAGAAATGGGTATTTTTTTTTGACTTCTTTTAATTCTGAAGGAGCAGATGTATAAAAATCAATGTCAAATCTTTGCACTTCATAATCTACAGAAACCATGGACACATCTACTTTGTTTTTTGAATCTTTCTCACAAGAAATCAAAAAAAATGCCACTAAAAAAAATAAGAAATAATATCGCATTTGCTTTGTATATTAGCTATCAATATAGAACGTCAAAAATACTAAAATAGTTTTCCATGGAGGTTGAAAAAGTCACGAATCATATTGTAAGTTGGTTAAAGGCTTATGCAGAAAAAGCTGGTGTAAATGGTTTTGTTGTCGGAATTTCAGGCGGAATCGATTCAGCAGTCACTTCTACATTATGTGCAAAAGCTGGATTTCCTACCTTATGTCTAGAAATGCCTATCCATCAAGAAGAGAATCAAGTGAGCAGGGCTTTAAATCACATACAATGGTTAAAAAATAATTTTACAGAAATCTCTTCATTACAAGTAAATTTAACTCCAGTATTTGACAGTTTGGTTCACTCAGTGCCACCTGTTGAAAACGAAGACGATCGCTTTATGGCCTTAGCAAATACTAGAGCTCGTTTACGAATGACAAGCTTGTATTACTTTGCAGGTTTACATGGCTATTTGGTTGCTGGTACTGGAAATAAAGTAGAAGATTTTGGCGTTGGTTTTTACACAAAATATGGAGATGGCGGTGTAGATTTAAGTCCTATTGCTGATTTAATGAAATCTGAAGTCTATCAAATTGCGGAATATTTAGGAGTGAATCAGGAAATTCAAACAGCAGCGCCTACAGATGGATTATGGGGAGATGACAGAACAGATGAAGATCAACTAGGTGCTAGTTACGATGAACTAGAATGGGCAATGAAAATGCAATCGGAAAATAAAAGTGTTGATAATTTTTCAGGAAGAAATCAGGAAGTCTACCGAATTTACCTTCGACTTAACAAAGCCAATCTGCATAAAATGAATCCAATCCCTGTTTGCGAAATACCTGAGGGTTTAAAGTAGTTGTAATAATTCTAGCGTGTTAAACAACTCTCATAAGCTTGCTATACAATCGCTTCTTTAAATACGTATAATTCTGCACCATTTCTAAATCAACCTGCATACCTTCACTAGGTTCTTTGGGGTTTATTAACTGATGAATTTTTCGATCAATTAAAACTCTTCTTAAGTTTAAAATAGCATCGGTAACGAGTTTCGAAAGAATTTCTTCAGCTTCAGTGACAAAAATATTTTTTCTTTCCCAATCGCTCAAAGCGTATTTTTCATCATCCATTAAAATAGATGTCACCATCGAAGCAATGCTTTGGTCTGGATGATTGGTAAAAGCATCAATTTCTATTTTATCGCTTTGGTTTAGCTGATTAATCATGTCGAAATAAATCGCCTTGAAAATCGGATTTGAAAACTCGATTTCATCATCTTGTAAATTCAAATACAGCTCTTTGGAAACTTGATTTGAGTAATTTTCTTTTTCTACACTGATACGACCTTCTTCATCTTCTACCTCTACAAAGTCAATAAACTCAGTTTCTTTATTCCCATACAACAACAAAATCCTTATAATCTCTTTTTCTAAAATTGATAATTGATCTATTTTCTCAGTAGAAATTGGACCTCCTTTTACCAAGCCCATTTGCGCCTGTTCTTGTTGTTGAAAGTATTCTGGCGGCGGCTGATTTGGATCTATATTTGGATTAAAACTAGGTTTTGTTTTATTCTTTTTTGCCTTATCATTGATTCCTTTGCTAAGCATTTGTGCCAATTCACTGAACAAAACTCGTTCAGATATCTCCATGATCCTAGCACATTCTTGAACATAAACTTCTCGCTTTATCCCATCGGGTATTTTAGAAATACTCATAACAATATCTCTAATAACACCTGCCTTTTTAATAGGATCGTTCTTAGAATCTTTTAATAAAAGGGATACTTTGAAATTGATAAAATCTTGCGCTGAATTTTCTAAATATTCTTTTAACTCAGCATCTGAATGCTTTTTAGCAAAACTATCTGGATCTTCACCATCAGGGAACTGAACTACTTTTACATTCATTCCTTGTTCTAGAATCAAGTCGATTCCACGAATAGAGGCTCTAATACCAGCAGCATCTCCATCAAATAACACCGTGATGTTTTTCGTGAGACGGTTTACCAATCTAATTTGATCTGAAGTCAATGCTGTTCCAGAAGAAGCTACAACATTCTCTACTCCTGATTGATAAAATGAAATAACGTCTGTATATCCTTCAACCAAGAAACAATTGTCCTGCTTTGCTATTTCTTTTTTAGCATGGTAAATTCCATATAAGATTTTACTCTTATGGTATATATCACTTTCGGGAGAGTTGACATATTTTGCGGTTTTTTTATCACTCGATAGCGTTCTTCCTCCAAAACCTAGAGTCCTACCAGACATACTATGAATAGGAAACATCACGCGCCCCTTAAACCGATCGAATTGTTTATTAGGTCTTCCAGGTGATTGACTTTCTTTGACAATTGTTAGACCAGTACTTTCTAAATATTTTAAATCGTATCCTTTTTTTAGTCCTTCTTTGGTAAATGCATCCCATTCATCCAAGCAATATCCTAAATCGAATTTTTTAATGGTCTCTTCTCGAAAGCCTCGTTCTTTAAAGTAGCTGAGCCCTATTGCTTTTCCTTGTTCTGAATTTAACAATACATCATGAAAATATTCTTTTGCAAAATTAGAAACCAAGAACATACTTTCTCGTTCATTCATTTGCTCTTTCTGTTCATCAGTTTGAACAGTTTCTTCAATCTCTATATTGTACTTTCTCGCTAGGTATTTTATGGCTTCAGGATACGAATAATGCTCATGCTCCATTAAAAACGAAACGGCACTTCCTCCTTTTCCTGTACTAAAGTCTTTCCATATTTGCTTTACAGGAGACACCATAAAAGAAGGTGTCTTTTCATCTGTAAAAGGACTTAATCCTTTGAAGTTACTTCCAGATTTTTTTAATTGTACAAACTCACCAATAACCTCCTCTACTCGAGCAGTTTCAAAAACGCGGTCTATGGTACTTCGACTAATCATAGATTACGATGCTGCTCGTAATTTTTTCAAGGCCGTTTTTGTTAATTTACTTTCAGCATATTCCTTCGTAACAACAAACTCTTTTTGATCTGAACTTGGCAATTCAAACATTGCATCAGTAAGAATAGCTTCACAGAGTGAACGCAAACCTCTAGCTCCTAGTTTGTACTCAACTGCTTTTCCTACAATATACTCTAACGCTTCATCATCTATTACAAAAGAAACATCATCCATAGAAAACAACTTTGTATACTGTTTTATAATCGAATTCTTAGGCTCCGTTAGAATCGCCCTAAGCGTTTCTGCATCTAAAGGATTCATATAGCTTAAAACAGGCAATCTTCCTATGATTTCTGGAATCAATCCAAAAGATTTTAAATCTGAAGGAATAATATACTGTAGTAAATTCTCTTCATCAATTTTGTCTTCATTTAAAGAAGCGCTATATCCAACGGCTTGCATATTTAAACGCTTACTAATGATTTTATCAATCCCTGAAAAAGCACCTCCTGCGATGAACAAAATATCTTTAGTATCTACTTCTATAAACTTCTGCTCTGGATGTTTTCTACCTCCTTTTGGAGCAACATTAACCACAGATCCTTCCAATAACTTTAGCAAGGCTTGCTGCACTCCTTCTCCAGAAACATCTCTAGTGATCGATGGATTGTCTCCTTTTCTTGCAATCTTATCAATTTCATCAATAAAAACAATTCCTCTCTGGGCTTTAGTAACATCGTAATCCGCAGCTTGCAAGAGGCGACTCAAAATACTTTCTACATCTTCTCCAACATAACCTGCCTGAGTTAATACAGTTGCATCTACAATAGAAAACGGCACATTTAACATTTTAGCGATACTACGTGCAACCAGTGTTTTTCCAGTTCCTGTTTCTCCTACTAAAACAATATTACTTTTTTCTATCTCTACTTCGTTGTCTTCATCCTTAGATTGCAACAATCTTTTATAATGGTTGTAAACAGCAACGGACATTGCTTTTTTTGTTTCATCTTGCCCAATAACATATTGGTCTAAAAATGTCTTAATCTCTATTGGCTTCTTTAAAATAAGCTCTTTAGAAAGGCTTCCTGTTTTTGCTTCGGCAATTTCCTCTTCTACAATTCCATGAGCTTGTTCAATACATTTATCACAGATATGGGCATCCATCCCTGCAATTAACAAATCTGTCTCAGACTTTTTACGTCCACAAAATGAACATTCTAAGTTTTCTTCTTTTGCCATTGTGTTCTTTTTTATAAACTCTTTACAGCTTATTTTCTTTCTAATACTTCATCAATCATTCCGTACTCTTTCGCTTCATTAGCGATCATCCAATAATCTCTGTCAGAGTCATCGTGAATCTTCTCTACAGTTTGTCCAGAGTGTTTTGCTATAATTTCATACAACTCGTTTTTCAACTTCATGATTTCACGTGCAGTAATTTCAATATCTGACGCTTGTCCTTGAGCACCTCCTAAAGGCTGATGAATCATAATTCTTGAATGAGGTAAAGCAGATCTTTTCCCTTTTTCTCCAGCACACATTAAAACAGCTCCCATAGAAGCAGCCATTCCAGTACAAATTGTTGCTACATCTGGTTTAATAAACTGCATTGTATCATAAATTCCTAATCCTGCATACACACCTCCTCCTGGAGAATTGATATAAATAGAAATATCTTTTGAAGCATCTACACTTTCCAAAAACAATAATTGAGCTTGAATGATATTTGCTATTTGGTCGTTAATACCTGTTCCTAAGAAAATAATTCTATCCATCATTAATCTTGAAAAAACATCCATCGCAACTGCGTTTAACTGACGTTCTTCAATAATATTTGGAGTCATATTGGTAATCAACTGGTTATAATAAGTACTGCTGATCCCTTGATGCTTAATTGCGTATTTTTCAAATTCTCTTCCGTAATCCATCAATGTATTTTTTAAAAAATTATATATATGTAAAGATAGTAACTATTGACGAATAATTTTAGTGCCTATTAGAGCAAAAAAAACTCCTCTTTTTAAGAGGAGCTTTATAAAAATTATTCCAAATCTATTCTTCAGATTTATAAACCTCTTTGATAAAACCTTCGTAGCTCACTTCTTTCGTTTTGAAAGTCATGTTCTCTTTATAGAATGTAAGTAATTTTTGAGTTACCAATTGATCTTGTAATCTTTTTGCTTCTTCTTGATTTCCTAGAATTCTATTTGCAATGTCTTCTAACTCTGAATCTTCAGGATTCATGTTTCCAAACTGCGCCATTTGACTTCTAATAAATCCTTTTGCATACTCTTTTAACTCTTCATAATCCAATTTGATATCATTATCTTTAATGATCTTCTCTTGAATTAATTGGTAACGCAATCCTTTTTCAGATTTACTATACTCTTCTGCTGCTTCTTCACTAGACAATGCTTTCTCTCCAGCAGTTGCTAACCATTTTTGTAAAAATTCAGCAGGCAAATCGAATTTTGTATTTTCAATAAAATGCTCAGTAATGGCATTTAATAATTGCTGATCTCCTTGTTGTTGGAACTGTCCTTCTGCATCTGCTTTGATTCTTGCTCTTAACTCAGTAACAGTCTTTACACTTCCGTCTGTAAATAACTTATCAAATAATTCTTGATCTAACTCAGCTAATTCTATACTTGTAATTTCTTCAATAGTAAAAGAAACTTTGATTTCTAATCCGAGGATATCGTCAGGAGAAACACCTAATGCACCTGTTAATTTATGATCATCAGAGAAAAGTCCTTTGGTTTTCAATTCTACTACATCTCCTACTTTCTTTCCAAGAAACTTCTTCAAGTTTACTTTTCCTTTAATATCACCTAAAGCAACTGTAGACTTTTTATTAATCTCTTTCTCTTCGTTTACAAAAGTTCCAGTAACATTCGCTCCTTCAACAACTTCTTCTTCAGAAGACATTTTCCCATAACGAGACTGTAAGTTTTCAACTTCTTTATCAATTAAAGCGTCATCAGCAACAATGTTATATTGAGTAACTTTCTTTTTTGATTTTAAATTGACATCAAATTCTGGAGCCAATCCTAATTCGAATTCGAAAGAAAAAGTTTCAGATTCCCAAGAGAAATCATCTTGCATTCTAGGTAATGGATTCCCTAAAATATCTAATTTTTCTTCTACTAAAAACTTGTTTAACGACTCTTGTAAAAGTTTATTTACCTCATCGATCATTACAGATTTCCCATACTGTTTCTTCACCATCCCCATAGGAACATGTCCTTTTCTAAATCCAGGAATATTCGCCTTTTTACGATAATCGTTTAAGATCTCTTCTACTTTTACTTGGTAATCGTCTGCTACGATGTCTACTTTTACAACTGCATTTAATGCGTCAACACTTTCTTTTGTAATATTCATTGTACTCTCTAATTCTTAAAAAATTGGGTGCAAAATTACAGCTTTTTATTAATTCTAACAAGGTTTAAACACTTCTATTTCAGTTATTTTATTACTGTCAAAGAATATGAAAGTGGTCAAATAGAGTTTGTTACCAAAGAAATGTAGATGAAAGACGTGTAGAAGTTTTAAACACTATTTATTTTGACTGCCCTCACTTGCTTTTCTTTCAAGTTCGGCTTGGAATTCTTCCATGACAGGTTTTACGGTACTATCTGGCAAGTCGACAATTTTAATGTACATCAAACCATCTACTGCATTGTTAAATTTTGGATCTACATTAAAGGCAACTAATCGTGCATTCTGCTTGACGTACTTCTTAATGAGTACGGGAATTCTTAATGCTCCTGGTTCAATCTCATCGATTACCTTATCAAATTTCTGCATATCTGCCTTCGCAGCATCAAAAACAAAATCTTTATCGGCATCTTTTAATTTAACCTTGAACTCTTTTTTGGGATGTATGTATTGAGCTACGTATGGATCATAATAATGAGATTTCATAAACTCAATCATCAACGATTTAGAGAATTCTGAAAATTGATTACTTATGCTCACACCTCCTAATAAATATTTATGTTCTGGATAACGCAAGGTAACATGTACAATCCCTTTCCAAAGCAAGAACAAGGGCATTGGTTTTTGCTGGTACTCTTTAATAATAAAAGCTCTTCCCATTTCTATGGTCTGCTCCATCATTCCGTAGAGTTCTGGCTCAAAACGGAATAACGATTGAATATAAAACCCTTGAATACCATACTTTTTGTAAATTTCTTTCCCTAGCCCCATTCTATAAGCTCCTGCTAATCTATCGGTGCTAGAATCCCATAAAAACATATGATGATAGTACTTGTCAAACTCATCTAAATCAATCGATTTATTGGTCCCTTCTCCTACATCTCTAAACGTAATCTCTCGTAACCTTCCTATCTCATGAAGTAAATTAGGAATTTCTTTAGCAGATGCAAAGAAGACTTCATAGTTTTTACTTTGTAATAGTCTTTTATCATTATCTCTTAAAGATTGGACTTCTTTTACAAAACTGTTGACATTTTTCTGAGAAGATATTTTCTTAGGAGGTGCACTAATTTTTAAATTCTGAGTCGAAAGAATTTTTTGAGACTTTTTCTCAAAAGGATTCGCCAACATATAGGTTTTCTTTCGAATGTATTCATAAAAATCATTCGTATCTGGATACTCTAACTGATCCTTTACAGAAATAGGTTTTCCTATTCTTACTTTAATCACTCTATTCTTCTGTGACAGTAATTCTGAAGGCAATTTAGCCGTCCTCATTGTATCACTCATCTTAGACAAAATGTAAAAAAGCTTGCTGTTTTTTGCATGAAAATAGATAGGAATGATTGGAACTTCTGCCTTTTTAATCAATCGAACGGCTCCTTCTTCCCAAGGTTTGTCAACCATTAATTTCCCATCTCTGTAGGTAGACACTTCTCCTGCAGGAAAAATACCAAGAGGGTATCCTTCTTTTAAATGTTGCAAAGCGTTTTTTATTCCTGCAATGCTGGATTTTGCATCTTTATGATTTTCAAAAGGATTTACAGGCATCACATAAGGCTTTAACGGCTCTATCCTGTGCAATAAAAAATTAGCAATGATTTTATAATCAGGCCTGTGTTCTATCAGTAACTTTAATAAAAGAATCCCATCAATTCCTCCTAACGGGTGATTAGAAATAGTAATAAAAGGTCCATTTTTAGGAATTCTCTTTAAATCTTCTTCTGGGATTTCAAATTCAATTTGAAACTCATCTAGGATACCGTTTAAAAAAGGAAGATCTTTTTTCTCTTTGTGCTTGTTGTAGATCCTGTTCATTGCAGAAATCCTGAGTAACCTCATCAAAATCCAACCCATAAAAGTTCCGAGAAATCCGAACTTATTAGCCCCGATTACTTTCGCAATTTCCTTAGATGTTACTAGCCCCATTTATTAATACTTCGCGTAAATACAAACATAGCTAAAAAAACAAAATGTCTAACTTTTATTTTACTGTATAATTATTTGAGCCGTTTCCTTATTTATTTGAGTCAACAGTGAGCTTCCTAGGGCATTTACATTCTCTAAAGCTTCGTTTGTAAAATGCCTGATGGTGTACAAATCAACATTTTTCGCAATTGTCACCTTAAATGAAGGCTTTATTTTCTCATAAAATTCGTCAAATTGGTTGAATTTATTATCAACACAAACTGAGAAACTAATTGCTGAATTTTGAATTAAATTCACTTTCAAATGAAAGTCATGAAGTAGTTTAAATATATGACTAATATTATCCTCTACCATAAAGGAGAAATCGAGTGTAGAAATAGAAACCAATATTTGATTTTTCTTCACAATAAAACAAGGGGTTAACGGTTGTATTGCAACGCCTCTACTCACTTTTGTTCCTTTTGAATTCAAATCGACAAACGAACGGACATATAATGGAATTTCTTTGCTTTGCAAAGGTTGAATCGTTTTTGGATGAATTACTGAAGCCCCATAAAAAGCCATTTCTATTGTTTCTTCATATGAAATTTGCTCTAGCAATTGTGTCTTGGTGAAAACTCTTGGATCAGCATTTAAAACACCTTGTACGTCTTTCCATATAGTTACATGGTCTGCATCCAAACAATAGGCAAAAATTCCAGCTGTATAATCTGACCCTTCTCTCCCAAGCGTTGTTGTATTTCCTTTAGTATCTCCACCCAAAAAACCTTGTACAATATTGAGTTTTGATTGATCAATTTTTTGATTGATGTTTTTATGTGTAGATTTCCAATTTACTTCAGCATCTCTATACTCGTCATTTGTTTTTATCAACTCCCTTACATCATTCCAAACGATATCAATTTCAACTTTAGCGAAGTATCTACTTACAATGGTGGTTGAAATTAATTCTCCAAAACTCACAATCTGATCGTAAAGGAAGTCATATTCTTTTGAAATATTCTGAGTTAAAAAATCATCTAACTTATCGAATAGATGATCTATCTCAGAATGAACCGCATTATCTTTTTCAAATAAATCATTAATGATGTTTGTATGAAAATCAACTACAAATTCTAAAGATGTTTTAAGGTTTTCCTTTTGATAACAATAGGCATCTACAATTTTCTCAAAAGCATTTGTCATTTTACCCATAGCAGAAATCACCAACAAACAATTCTCAGTTCCTTCTTGCTCTAGAATACGAACAACATTTCGAATGTTTTCAGCATCTTTAATAGATGCTCCTCCAAACTTATAGACTTTCAATATGCTTATTTTTTTACAAATTCTTTCAAAGGCTTGTCTTTCATGTGTACTACTTGCCAGCCCTCTAATATAGCAGCTCCTGTACTCTCGTAAAAATCGATCGCATTTTTATTCCAATCCAACACCTCCCAAGCTACTCTCTTGTATCCATTTTCAAAAGCATAGTTCATTAACTTGCTATACAATGCTTTTCCTACACCTAATTTTCTTTTGGATTGAGTAACGATTAAATCTTCCAGATGAATTGCTTTTCCTACCCAAGTAGAAAATCGCTCATAAAACAAAGCCATTCCAATAATGGAATTCCCCTCTTCTGCTACGAATATCTGAAACTTAGTATTCTCTGAAAACCCATTTACTTCCAAATCTTTTACAGAGATTTCTACGGCATCGGGTTCATTCTCATAAACCGCCAATTCAGTAATTAATTGATGTACAGCGGTCATGTCTTTTTTTTGGGCGAATCTAATAGTAAAACTCATCTTTTAAAATATAAAAACCAAAGATAAATGAATGGAATGACATCCAAGAAATAAGTTCTCCGAAATCGATGTAGTTGCACAAAAAAATGTGCATCTTTGTAATCTAAAAGGGAATATTTCATGGCCAACAAGCACCAAACCTTAGGCGAATTTATTATTGAAAACCAGTCTTCTTTCAAGTACACATCAGGCGAACTATCTAGATTAATCAACTCCATTCGATTGGCTGCAAAAGTAGTAAATCATGAGGTAAACAAAGCTGGACTTGTTGATATTATTGGCGCTGCGGGCGACACCAATATCCAAGGAGAAGATCAGCAAAAGTTAGATGTATACGCTAATGACAAGTTTATTCAAACGTTAACTAATAGAAATATTGTTTGCGGTATTGCTAGTGAAGAAGAAGATGACTTTATTTCTATTAATAGTCAGGATGAAAATCATCAAAACAAATATGTTGTTTTAATCGATCCTTTAGACGGATCATCAAATATTGATGTGAATGTTTCTGTAGGAACTATCTTTTCAATCTACAGACGTGTAACACCTGTAGGAACTCCTGTTCAACTAGAAGATTTCTTACAAAAAGGAAACCAACAAGTAGCTGCTGGTTATATTGTTTATGGTACTTCAACTATGCTTGTATACACAACCGGTCATGGTGTCAATGGATTTACTTTAAACCCTGCGATTGGAAGTTATTATTTATCACATCCAGATATGAAATTTCCAGAAGATGGAAACATTTATTCTGTCAATGAAGGAAATTACATCCATTTTCCACAGGGAATTAAAAACTATATTAAGTATTGCCAAGAAGAAGAAGGAAATAGACCGTATACCAGTAGGTATATTGGTTCTTTGGTCTCTGACTTCCATAGAAATATGATCAAGGGAGGTATTTATATGTACCCCAAGAGCTCTAAAAACTCTAATGGTAAACTTCGACTATTGTACGAATGCAATCCTATGGCTTTCTTAGCGGAGCAAGCGAATGGAAAAGCTAGCGATGGATTTACTCGTATTATGGATATAGAACCTACTGAGCTTCATCAACGTGTTCCTTTTATTTGCGGAAGCAAGAATATGGTAGAAAAAGCAGAAGAGTTTATGGAAGCTGCTAAATAATAAAAACATTTTACAAGAATACAAAACCGCTATCAAGCGGTTTTTTTATATTTGATAACCAACTAAAGTCTATGAAAGACTATCAAATCCTGCAATCTAAATTAAAAAGAAACAAAATTTCATGTAAAATTGAAGGTCAAAGAGTTATTATCGGAAAAGCTAAAATTGACACTGCTACTTTTCTCGGCCTTGTTATTTTACCTTTCATAGTTACTGCTATTTTAGTTTATTTAGTATCTAGAAATAACGAGTTAGTCAGGTTAAATTTTGGAAAAATAATCTTTGGAATTATTTTTCTTGTTGGAACATCTTTGTTTTACCTTAAAAGAATGGTATTAAAGCATAAATCAAACAAAGGATTTAAAATACTATACAACAACAGGCTAACAATAGAAACTAAAAACAATACAGTAAATTTAGGGGCAGATACTATTGAAAACATTACAGTTCAAATTGAAGAATTAAAAGACGATTTTTATCTAGGCCGTTTGATCATTTTATCAAAAGATTCAAATGAATACACTCTATTTGAATTTGAAGATGAAACTCAGAGTTTATTGATTAATGATTTGGAATGGTTAAGTAATTACTTTGTGCACTATTTGAAGTTGGATAACTTATCCTTATAGTAATATCAATTTTCAAAAAGTTATAGACTTGTACACACAATTATTAATAGTTAAATTTGTGTGACTTTAAAAAGAGAAATTAACCTATAAAACATATAATATGGCTTTTGAATTACCAGAATTAGGATATGCGTACGACGCTTTAGAACCTAATATAGATGCTAGGACTATGGAAATACACCACAGCAAGCATCACAACGGATATACAACAAAATTAAACGGAGCAATTGCAGGAACTGACCTAGAAGGACAATCTATTGAGGACATCTTAGGAAACTTAGATATGAGTAATGGTGCAGTTCGTAACAATGGTGGTGGTTTTTACAATCATTCATTATTTTGGTCCGTAATGAACCCAAATAATAAAGGAGAATTATCTGGAGAATTAAAAGACGCTATTGATGCTGCTTGCGGTTCTTTTGAAGGATTTAAAGATGCCTTCTCTAAAGCTGCGGCTACTCAATTTGGATCAGGATGGGCTTGGTTATGTCTACATCCTGGAGGGAAAGTAGAAGTTTGTTCTACTCCTAACCAAGACAATCCTTTAATGCCAGGCGTTACTTGTGGAGGAACTCCTATTTTAGGTATTGATGTTTGGGAACATGCTTACTATTTAAACTATCAAAACAGAAGACCAGATTACATCAATGCTTTCTTTAATGTAATTAACTGGAATGAAGTAGCAAGTCGTTATGATGCTAATAAATAATTAAATTTTACTTCATAAAAAAAGCACCCAATACTGAAATTAATTCAGCATAAGTTTAAGTTGGGTGCTTTTTTTATTTAGTGATAATTAATTTCTTAGAAAACACTCCTTTGTTTGTATATAGTTTTACAATATATAAAGCAGAAGAAAGGTGAGAAACATTTATAGAAAACTCATTTTGTAGTGTATTCGAAAATTCTTGTGTTTCTACTTCTTGACCTAAGATGTTGTAAATTTTCACACCTAGTACTTGTCCGTCATTTCTTCTCTGAACTTTCATCTCTTCTAAATTTCCATTGTAAAAAATTGAAAAATCTGAAGAGATAGAAAAATCATCTGTTTTTAATACAGATCTATTAATAAATGAAATAAAGAATCGATCAGTATAGTCTCCAATAGGTAAAGACAAGGTAACTGCCCCATCGTCTGATAAATTATAGTGAACATTATCAACAGAATCTTCTAAGTAAACGGTTGCTGACATATTTTCAATCGCGTCTAAATTAAACGTTACATCTCTATTTTCATCTAAAAACAGTTCCAACGGAATTCGCATGTCTTCATCTTGGTAATCAATACTAGAGATAACAAAAGGTTCTGTTCTATCGTCTAGTTTTAATGCTAAATCAGAAGCGTGGCGGTCAAACATTTGTGCATCAAAACCTTCTTCATAATTATTTGTCAACCCTCGAAAAGCAATGGCAAGTTGCCTTTTATACATATCGGAATTGTCCAATTCAAACTGAAATCCAATTCTGATTACTTGAATGTTGTTACTTTCTTCACTTGTTCTATTAAAAAAATTTGTCCCTCCAATGGTCTGAAAGAATCTTTGTGAATTTTGAAATGTAATTGTTCCACTTCCAGAAGCTGTTCTGGCAACAAAGAACCCTTGACCAACTGGAATGTATTGACTTGGTGTAGCTCCCGCTCCAAATGGTGTCCCAACTCCACTAACTCTAGTAGCATAACCTCCCGCATATTCACCTTGTGCATGGGTGACATCATTTGTTCCATCATAAAAATATAAAGTCCCTATAATGACTGAACTATTGTCAGAAATAAACTGATCGGCATCTATCGCTGAAGGATATGGATTCCCTATTAAACTCAATCTATTCTCATCGATTACACTTGTATACGTTCCGTCGTTTATAACCCCTTTGAAAGTAAAATTTTGAGTTCCTCCACCAGTACTTTTCATATTCCATGCTTCTGGCGGACTAAAACTTTCTCCTGTAGGACTTATCTGTGTTGTAAACCCTGTATCATTTACTAAATTAGCCAACCATCTTCCGCTAATTGTAATTGGTGTTGTTTTTGCTCCATCTAAAATGTCTACACTTGTAAAATTAATATCTAAAGGATTGGAGACAGCAGAAGTTACAGTAGTTCCATCTTTTAAAATACTACTTAATGTAAAATTACTTCCATCAGATGTTACAGGAGATGACCAAAAACCAGATTGATATACCGTCGTTGAAGTTCCTTCCTGATCGATATATAACTCTCCTGTTCCTGTTACTTGTGCTGTGCCAGTATGAGTTTGTAATAATTGTGAAGTTCCAATCATACGAATATCTCCACTATTGTTAATTTCATTTGTTACCTGTAGGCGTATTTCTGTATTAACAACTAAATTCCCTCCACTTTCAACTTCAACTTCTCTAACATCAGCATTTTCTGTTAACGGTATGGTTCCGTCTGCAGCACTTGTTACTAATAATTTATAGCAACTATCAGTTGTATTCGGAACATTCGATGCTCCAGAACCATTATAAAACTGAGTTCCATCTACAACAATTTTGTCTTGAAATTCTATCGTAAAATAATCTCCATCTGTAAAAGAAACTCCTGTTGCTTGATAAATATTTCCTGCAGTATTTGTTAAGGCATATGAGTTCGTTGGGCTTAATAAATCACTATCATTATCAACCACTAACATAAAATCAGCACAGGACTGTTTTCCTGAAATATCTATTCCTGTGAAGTCTATTTCTACTGTAACTGTTCCAACATCATTTTGTTTGCTTACTCTCCAATTGCTGTTAATTCTTTCTTGATAATTGGAATTGTTTGTTGCAAATAAATAAGCTGTTGTATTGTTTCTTCCCCAAAATAAATAATCATTATTTGCCAATGAGGAAGGATTGTACATTCTAACAATTCCGTTTCCTTGTGAATCAAAATGAAAAGATCCATCTGAAGCTTGACCAATTCCCGCTACGTTAAAATCATAATCTCCATTTGCTCCATCATCTTGTGTATAAAAATCATTCGATATCGAAATATCATATTTAGCAGATAAGTAGTTTGAAACAATAATTTGTTGCGCATCATTTAAATACACATTATAAACGATAACTTCAGGGTAATCTCCCGTATGGGATTGTGCTGCATCATAGCTACCATCAACAGCATCTTGTTCTCCAGCAATTGCTAAACTTCCTCCTGTAGTAATAGATGTTCCTGCTTGAAATGTGGATGTAAATGATTCGAGTCCATCTTTCCAGATTGCTAAATTCCCTCCAGAACTTTGCCAACTTGTATTAATAATATGCCAATTATTATCATTTGAACTAACTCCTGATGTAGTGCTAGTCCCTCTAAAAAACTGGAGGTTATTACTACTGAAAATTAGGAAGTCGTTATTCCCAGCTGAACTTGCATACGACAAATGAGCATCTGTTGATTCTCCATTGTTTATATTCACAAAAATGGATGTAATTGCATCTGTAGCAAAATCTGTAAAACTTGGATTCCGAATCCGATTGTTCGTTTTATTAAACCGTGCTACTGGAAAACCGTTGACTACATTTGTCTGGTATACTGGAGAAAATGTTGCCGTCTCAGAAAAATCATTATTATTCCCAGATACATCAGACCAAGAAGTTAAATCTGCTCCATTGGAAACTCCAGTAATTTCATTTGCATCTAACCAAACAATATTGGTATCACTATCTCCTACGCCGCCAGGTCCAGTATATCCAAAACTATCATCGTCATTTATAGTATAGGTATGAACTGTATTTGTTCCTAAAGTAGCATCAGTTGGTGAAGACAACGTAATAATAATGGTTTCACTTATTTCAACTTCACTGTCTCCTGTAATGACAGCTGTAATATTTGCGGTGGTACTTCCTGCTGGTATTGTTAGAGTACCGTCAGCTAACGTATAATCAAACCCTCCTCCTGTTGCTGTTCCAGTAACCGTATAATTGGCTGAAGCATCAATTCCTGAAATTGTGCTGAGATTGACTTCAAAATTTACTGGGCTTACAGATTCTAATCCTGATGATGAAGTACTCGTAAACTGAATTTCAGGATTTGCATCATCGTCATTAATGGTATATGTATAGGTTGTAAAACCTGTTCCTGCGAAAGGCATTGTATTGTCTAAATTACAATTAACAGGATTGCTTAACGTCACCGTAAATGTTTCATTAGACTCTTTTAGCATATCGTCATTCACCGTAAATGTAAATGAGCCCGTCGTTGTGGTTGCAGCAAATGTTACGGTCCCTGAAGCTAGAGTGTAATCTGTTCCGCCACCTGTTGCTGTTCCAGATGTTACTGCATAATCTACAGAAGTTGGATTTACAGGATCGGCTACATCAATACTTAAATTGACTGTTACAGGGGAAATATCTTCATTTCCATTAGCCGTTTCTACATCAAAATAAACTTTCCGACTGATATCATTATCGGAGATACTATAAGTAAAAACTGTATTAGCACCTAAATTCAAACCCGCAGAAGGATTGCTCAATGTAGATGTGAATGTTTCTGTCGATTCTGGATCAGGATCATCAGTAATCGTTATGGTGTAATTTGTTGTTGTATTTCCTGCAGTAATTGTTGCAACAACTCCAGTTGCAGCTGTATAATCAGAACCTGCAGTTGCAGAAACATTTGCCGTAGTATACTCAACAGTTCTACTTGTACTAGGAATAAAATTAATACTAATCTCTATGGTTGCATCTATACTTTCTGCTCCAGAACCACTGGTTAAGGTGTGCTGAATAGTTGGATCTACTGCAGCTATAGCAATATAATCTCCATCTGTAAAATCAATTCCGGTAACCGTATATTCTGTTCCAGAATCCAACGTCATTTCATACACACTCGCTCCAGAGCTAAAATCTCCATCACTGTCTATCAATAAGGCATACATCGTATGATCTACTGGCAGTGTAGGAAACGTTGCTACATCGACTATAAAATCGATCGTTCCAACATCACCTGTTTCATCCAAACGCCATTCTCTTGCTAATCTTTGAATGTTAACTCCAGCCTCTGGAGCCTCTGTTGTGGTCCATGAAGTAGTAACATCTCCATCATCATGTCCAAACAATAAATATTCTTGGTCTGCATTAATTCCGCTCGCATTTTCAATTTGCAAAATATTGTCAGACATCGCAGCTAAATGTGTATTACTCACATCTTCTCTACCAATCCCAGCCACATCATTAGAGTGTGTTGTTTCGTAAGCATATCGATCATTAGAAATAACCAAATTGTATTTTGCTGCTAGATAATTTGCAACAATAATATTTTGGGCTTCATTTAGTACTGTATTAAAAATCATTACCTCCGTAAAATCTCCAAAATGAGCTTGAGCTGCATCATAATTACCATCAACAGAATCTTGCTCTCCGGCGATAGCTAATGTTCCTCCTGATGTTATAGAAGTCCCAGAAGATAAGGTTCCTGTAAAATCTCTTGAACCGTCTTTCCACATCTCTACACTACCTCCTACACTATTTCTACTTGCATTGGTAATATGAAAACTACCATCATTAAAAGACACTCCTGTTGAAATGTTAGAGCCTCCTCGGTAAAAACGTAAATTATTACTACTAAATAATAGAAAATCGTTATTACTAGCTCCTGTTGCATAAGATAACACACCATCATTACTATCGGTATTACTATTTACATAAATAGCTGTAATTGCTGAAGTTGGAAAAGTAGTAAAGCTATTTCTACGAAGTCTTCCGTTGGTTTTTTCAAAACGAACTGCAGGGAAACCGTTCAAAATACTTGTTTTATAAACTGGCGTGAAACTGCTTGCTGGTTGACTTACATCATTACTATTACCTGATGCATCAATCCAAGAGGTGATGTCATCTCCATCTAGTAAAGATGAAATGTCTTCTGATTTTAACCACAGGATGTTTGAAGTACTATTCCCTACTCCTCCTGGACCAGTCTGAGCAAATAAAGCATTATTATCTAATAAAAGAAGAACTACTGTGATTAAAAAATATGGGGTGATTTTTTTCATTTTTTAATCGATAATATCAAATATATACATTTATATACTTAGATACCATAAATATGTAAAAGTTGTATTACTTCTAATACGCTCTCTTTTTATTCCCTTCGTAGAAATTAATAAAGGCCTCATTTACTACACGGTGCCCTCCGTCTGTTGGGTAATCTCCTGTAAAGTACCAATCTCCTAAGTTCTCTGGACACGCTTTGTGTAAATTCTCTACCGATTGATAAATCACCTCTACCTCAGCTTTAATGTCTTTAGTTTTTAACATCTCGGCAATCTTGTTTGAAACTTGTTCTGTTGTAAAAGGGGCATACATTTCTTTTACATGATTTATAATATCAGCATCATCACTGGAACGTTGAGCTATTGATTTCTTGTAAATTTCGTCTACGATGTGATATTGATTTGTTTCTTTCAACAACTCTAATGCAGCTCTAAAGGCAATGAAATCTTCAATTCGTGCCATATCAATTCCATAACAATCTGGGTAACGGATTTGAGGTGCTGAAGAAACAACTACAATTTTCTTAGGGTTTAATCGATCTAAAATTTTGATAATACTCTTCTTCAGTGTTGTTCCTCTAACAATACTATCATCAATAATTACCAAGTTATCTGTAGGCTTTACAACTCCGTAAGTAACATCATATACATGCGCCACAAGATCATCACGACTATTGTCATCAGCAATAAATGTTCTCAGCTTTGCATCTTTAATTGCTATCTTTTCAAAACGTGGTCTTTCTGATAAAATCTCGGTTACTCTTTGGGCTGATAATGATTTCCCTCCTGATAAAATTTTTGCTGTTTTTTGTTCGTTTAATATATCTTCTGCCGCTTCTGTCATTCCATAAAAAGAAGTTTCTGCTGTGTTTGGAATAAATGAAAAAACAGTATTTGATATATCGCTATCTATGGATTTTAAAACTTCAGGGAATACATATTTCCCTAAGTTTTTACGTTCTTCATAAATGGAAGCGTCACTCCCTCTTGAGAAGTAAATCCTTTCAAAAGAACATGATTTTTTCTCACGTTGATCAAGAATTGGCTCTACTGTGGTCTTCCCATTTTTCTTAATCAATAACGCATGACCTCTTTCTAATTCTTTAACGTCTTCTAAATTTACGTTAAACACTGTTTGAATCACTGGTCTTTCAGAAGCTACAACAACTACTTCATCATTTTCATAAAAATAAGTAGGTCTAATTCCATTAGGATCTCTAAGCACAAAGGCATCTCCATGCCCTAACAAACCTGCCATTGCATATCCTCCATCCCAATTTTTTGAGGAACGTTGTAAAATGCGCTGTAGATCTAAATGTTCTTCTATATAAGGAGAGGCTTCTTGTTTGTTAAGTCCTTCTTCTTTTGCTTTTAGATATAAATCTGCCACCTCTTGCTCTAAGAAATGCCCTATTTTTTCCATGACAGTTACTGTGTCTGTAAATTGTTTAGGATGTTGACCTAATTCAATCAACTCTTCCAACAACTGCATAGAGTTGGTCATGTTAAAATTTCCTGCAACGATAAGATTCTGGTGTTTCCAATTACTCTGACGTAAAAAGGGATGCACGCTTTCCATGCTGTTTTTACCAAAAGTACCGTAACGAACGTGACCTAAAAACAAGTTCCCGATATATGGCATGTTTCTTTCTTGCCAAGCAACATCATCAAACTTATCAGGATTCTTTTCAAAAGTAGCGTTCAATCGATCGTTGATCTTTCCAAATACATGTTGTATAGGTTGCGATTTATTAGACCGTACTCTACTGATGTATCTTTGTCCTGGCTCTGCATTAAACTTTACGCTTGCCAACCCAGCTCCGTCTTGTCCACGGTTGTGCTGTTTTTCCATCAACAAATACATTTTATTTAAACCGTAAAAAGCGGTTCCATATTTGTCTTTATAAAATTGTAATGGTTTTTTTAATCGGACTAAAGCAATTCCACATTCGTGTTTTAAAGCGTCGCTCATTGTTGGTATTTGTTATTGTTGTTTTAATAAAAAAAATCCGCACAGTGAAGCGCGGATTTTTTTTAAGATAATTTTATATCAAATTGTGTTAACTCTTTAAAAGATTCTAGTCGCTGCTGAATCTCTTCTCCTGTGAGTTCTTCCATTCGTTGTGTTCCAAATTTCTCTACGCAGAAGGAAGCTAAATTAGAGCCATAAATAATGGCATTCTTCATATTCTCAAAAGAGATGTCTTCTGTCTTCGCAAGATATCCACAAAAACCTCCAGCAAATGTATCTCCTGCTCCTGTAGGATCAAAAACTTCAGCTAATGGCAATGCAGGTGCAAAGAACATTTTTCCTTCATTGAATAACAAAGCTCCATGTTCTCCTTTTTTAATCACTACATATTTAGGTCCCATTTCATGAATCTTCTTTGCTGCATTTACCAAAGAGTATTCTCCACTTAATTGACGTGCCTCCTCATCGTTGATTGTAATTACATCAACACGTTTTAAAACAGTATGCAAATCATTTAAAGCAATATCCATCCAAAAGTTCATCGTATCCAAAACAACTAATTTTGGGCGTTCATTCATTTGATCTAAAACTGAAGCTTGAGTTAATGGGTGTAAATTCCCCAACATTACAATACTTGCATTTTTGAAGGACTCTGGAACAACAGGAGCAAAATTTTCTAGTACATTTAATTCTGTAATTAAAGTATCTCTAGAATTCATATCATTATGATATTTCCCACTCCAGAAGAACGTTTTACCATCTTCTATAATTTCAACACCTTCTGTATTGATTCCTCTTTGGTTCATCATTTCCAAATATGATTTTGGAAAATCTCCTCCTACGACAGATACCACTCCCGTTTGTACTCCAAACTGAGCCGCAGCTAATCCAACAAAAGTCCCTGAACCTCCTAAAATTTTATCTGTCTTGCCAAACGGAGTTTCAATGGCATCAAATGCAACAGTTCCTACTGCTAATAGTTTACTCATTTCTTGTTTTTTTACCGTAATTTTGCAGTCATATTCTGCTACGATATTAGAAGGAGCAAAAATAAGTTTTAAAAATGACAATTAAAGAAATACAGGAAGAAATTATTGATGAGTTTGAAATGTTCGACGATTGGATGGAGCGTTATGAGTACCTCATCGAACTAGGGAAATCTCTTCCAATTATTGATTCGCAATACAAACTAGAAGAAAATTTAATTAAAGGATGTCAGTCTAAAGTTTGGTTATATTCTGAGTTAAATGGCGCTACACTTAGTTTTACCGCAGATAGCGATGCTATTCTTACAAAGGGCTTGGTAGCATTATTGCTCCGTGTTTTTACAGATCAAACCCCTCAAGATATTTTAGCGGCCGACACTCATTTTATTGATGAAATTGGTCTGAAAGAACATTTATCTCCAACACGTGCTAATGGGTTGGTTTCAATGTTAAAACAAATCAAATTATATGCAATTGCACAACAAGCAATCTAGGCGAATAGTCGTATCTTTGCGACATAATTTTAGAACTAATGACTGAAGAAGTTATACAAGAAATAGGAGATAAAATCGTACGTGTTTTAAAAACAATTTACGATCCAGAAATTCCAGTAGATATTTATGAATTGGGGTTGATTTACGATGTCTTTGTAAATGAAGAAAACGATGCAAAAATACTAATGACATTAACATCTCCAAATTGTCCTGTTGCTGAAACACTTCCTGTTGAAATTGAAGAAAAAGTAAAATCTTTAAAAGAGATCAACAATGCAGAAGTAGAAATCACATTCGATCCTACTTGGACACAGGAGATGATGAGTGACGAAGCAAAACTTGAATTAGGAATGCTTTAAATCAAATGAACAATTAGTAATGTTCAATTAATAATATATGGCAGAAGAAATCATCAATAGAATTGCAAACAGCAAACTAATCAATATCGATTTGGAAGAATTCTATCCTGAAGGGAAACGCATACTTTTTGATATTAAGGATTGGTTGTTTGAAGGAATCATTCTAAAAGAAAAGGATTTTAGAGACCATGTTAAGAATCATGATTGGTCTCAATACCAAGATTCTTATGTTGCCTTAACTTGTTCTGAAGATGCAATAATTCCTTCTTGGGCATATCCACTTCTTTCTTCTGAATTATCTCCTTATGCACGAAAAATTGTTGTTGGAAGTTTAGAGTTGTTAGAAACAAGTGTCTTTCAAGAAGTTATCAATGCTATAGATACCGTTGACTTTCAAGACAAACCTATTATTATTAAGGGTTGTGCAGACAAACCGATTCCTCCATCAGCTTTTACTTTTTTGGTACAAAAATTGCGGCCCATCGCAAAAACTATTATGTATGGCGAAGCTTGCTCTACCGTTCCACTTTATAAAAAGAAAAAATAATTTTTATTTTTCATTGAAGAGTTTAAATTTGTAGCCTTTAACCAACTGATGAGAAGGATTTTCCTCACATTTTTATTATTCTCTTCGAGTTTTTTCTTTGCTCAAGTAAAGACGGACTCTATCCGAAAGGCAGATTCTATTTTAAAAGTAGATTTAAGCAGCCGTATCAATTCGCTTCAGAAAAAACTAGACTCAATAGTCAGCAAAGAGCCTAAAAAGGAAAAGAAAAAAGATTCTATAAAGCCATGGTCTGTTGAAGGGCGTTTTACGTTTATATTCAATCAATCTTCATTTACCAACTGGGCTTCTGGGGGAGATAACACTGTTGCAGGAAATGTTGTTATTAATTACGATTTTGATTACGTAAAGGGAAATTGGAAATGGGATAATAAAATTATTACCTCTTATGGCGCAAGTCATGTTGGTGGTGGAAAAGGGTATCGAAAAACGGATGACCGTTTTGAATACAACTCGGTTTTGGCATACAACACAAGTAAGAATTGGTATTTCTCATTTTTCAACAACTTTATCTCACAATACTCAAATGGTTTTGATTATTCAAAAGATCCACCATTGCCTATTTCATCTATTTTTTCTCCTGCTTATCTAAGTTTTGGGCCTGGAGTTTTATGGCGAAAAAGTGAGCGATACAGAATAAATATTGCACCTGCTACCGCTAGACTTACCTTTGTAAGCAAAGAGTTTTCTGGAAAGTTTGGTACAGATCCAGGGAAAACATCAAATTTTGGATTAGGATTTAACTTATCTGCCTATCTGAAATACCAATTAGTGAAAGACCTCACCATGGAAAACATTATTGCCTTGTATGCAGATTATTTGGACAAGCCTAAAAATGTTGATGTCAACTATCAAACAAACTTTTATGTAAGCGTTAATAAATACTTATCTATGAATGTTACATTTCACGTGATTTCAGATAGTAATGCATCAAGTAAGGTTCAATTTCGGCAACTTTTTGGTTTGGGTGTAAATTATACCTTCCACAAGATTTAAAAATAGTAATTTTGTCCCCCGTTATATTTATATGAGAAAAATCATTTTAGTATGTTTTGTATTGGCAGGGTTGTCAATCAATGCGCAGGAAAAGAAAGTAGATTCAACTTCTAACTGGACAAAGAAAGGAGTTTTTTCCTTATTGTTTAATCAAGCATCGTTTTCTAACTGGATTGCTGGAGGAGAGAATTCAGTAGCTGGAACCGTAAGTATTAATTACGATTTCAATTACAAAAACAAAGAAGGAAATTGGACTTGGGATAATAAAGTTATTGCCAAATATGGACTGAACAATGTGAGTGGTAAAGGAACTCGAAAGACAGATGATCACTTTGAGTTTAATTCTTTAGTTGGGAAAAAAGCATCTAAGAATTGGTCGTACTCATTTCTTTTTAACTTGAGAACTCAATTTACAACTGGATTTGACTATTCTGAAACTCCTAGAAAACCTACATCAGAATTTTTCTCTCCTGGTTATGTGACATTAGGTCCTGGAATGGTTTACAAAAAATCTGATAATTTAAGTATTCATTTATCTCCTGCTACTACCAAAACTACTTTTGTAAGTTCAGCATTTTCTGGTCAGTACGGAACAGAGGTAGGAAAAACATCTCGTTATGAGTTAGGTTTTTACGCTGCTTTATTTTATAAAACAAAATTGATGGAGAATGTAAGCATTGAAAATATTTTTAATGCGTATTCTAATTACTTAGATGAGCCCCAAAATATTGATATTAATTATCAAATAAACCTTGTCATGCAAATTAACAAGTACTTATCTACCAACTTAAACTTTCACATGATAGTAGATGATAATGCATCTACCAGAGTTCAGTTTAAAGAAGTCTTTGGATTGGGTGTGAATTATATATTCTAGACACTAATATTTAATCAATATCACAAAGCTCATTTCTAACGAAATGGGCTTTTGCGCTTTCCCGTAAATCATTTTGATTTTAATTCTCTATATTTGAGTTGATTGTTATTACAAAGCTTTGTCCCCGAAGCTGAAGTGCCTACTCCCAGTTTAGTATTACTTCACTATTGCTATCATTATAACAGCGAGTGTTTAAGTTTTTAAGCTTATTCACTAAATTCTGTGGTGATTTTATATAACCACTTTTATAATAATATATTAATAAAGGATAACTAAATATTAT